>DYJD01000050.1 GCA_020723325.1 Desulfosudis oleivorans
TCGCTTTATCTTGGCGAGCAATAGTATTCGCTGGGTGAAATATTGGCAATTAATGTTTGCACATTCCGCGCCAAGTTTACATGCGATTCCCCTGCCTCACCCATGAAACCGTATTGACTTTCGGTAAGCCGTAAAATATCGGAACATCCCATCGGCGGCCTGTTTTTATCGTGAAAAACTTGATAACATCTTTTCCCGCGCAGATCTTCAGTCCGAGTGGCCGTGGCCTCCACCGCAGCACGATTGGCGTCCAGAATAAGATACTGCAGATCTAGAATCAGCGTGGGATGCCTGACGGATTGAAAAATTCGGATCAACCAGCTCAAAGAGGTGCTCCTTTCGAGGTTTTGGACACGGGATGTAAGATTTGAGATGTGGGATATGAGGCTCAAGATACGTCATAAGGATACCCATATCCCACAAATTACTCTGCGGACCCCGATGCCGAGACGACCTCTCGCCCCAAAATTCCGCGTTCCGAGTTCCGAGTTCCGCGTTCGGCATCATTCTCCCGGCAGCTTCTCCAATTCAGTGGGAACATTTGCTGCCTGACGGCGCTGGTTCCATTCGGCCCTGGTTTCCACAAGTTCCTCACCGCTTTGCTTGTCCAAAATCTCAAAATAATCCAGCTTGAATTTATCCTTCATCACTTCATCCTCAGGTTTGCATTTCACGATGTATACGGATTGAACGCACTGATGATCGAAGTCCTGCCAGGTCTGCTGATCTTTCAGCAGAGTGAATTTATGCCCTTCCAAGGCTTTGATTACCTTGGGAACCTCAAAACCGCCGGCCCGTTTTACCGCATCACGGTACTGAATCAAATTGGTGTAAGCCGTGGCCGCGCCCCAACAAGGATACCGATTGTATTTGGTTGTAAATTTCTCCACAAAAGCCTTCCCCCCTGAATAATTGTATTTATAAGGGACCTGCCAGTTAAAGTCCGCCGTGCCGATGACGCCTTCCATGACTTTGGGGCCGCCGCCTTCAGCCAAACCCAGCTCAAGAATGGGGACCACGATCTGCATGGTCTTTTTCACGCCGGCCATGGTGGCCAGCCGAATGGCCGTGGACATATCTTTTCCAAATAAAACCAGGACAAGCACATCCGGTTTTACCATGTTGGCCAGGGTGATCGCCTTCTTGAAGGTCTCCTCATCCGCACCCAGGGCCGTCAATACCCGTTTATGCTTTTCCTGATCCTCCGTGCCCGTGAATTTTCGTATAGAAGCCTCTGAAGACCAGCCCCAGGTATAATCGGAAACCACATAAAAATATTTCTTGCCTTCAAAATTTTTCTTCAAATAGGCGGACATGGCCTTGGCGCCCATCCAGGCATTGTAACAAGCCCGAAAAGTGTGCCGGTGCCCTTTTTCACCGGTGGTTTCATTGGAAGCAGTCACTGTTCCCATGAAAAGCATGCCTTTTTGTTGACAGACCTCCCCTACGGCAACCGCCACACCGCTGGATACACCGCCGAAAATCATTTTAACACCTTCGGTGTCGATCAATTCATTTGCATTCTTAACAGCAATGTCCGGCTTGGAGACGGTGTCTCTCGTTACG
The DNA here is from genome assembly GCA_020723325.1 of Desulfosudis oleivorans. Lineage (GTDB taxonomy): Bacteria > Desulfobacterota > Desulfobacteria > Desulfobacterales > SURF-7 > DYJD01. The sequence goes on from DYJD01000050.1 coordinate 1,567, forward strand.
ATTTCAATGCTTTTACCCAGAATGCCGCCTTCGGCATTGATCTCCTCCATGGCAAGTTCAGCACCGCGCAACTGGTCCAACCCTTGAACAGAGTAAGGGCCGGTCTTTGGATAGTTCAAACCGATTTTCACTGTTTCCCCTTGGACGGCCTGGGCTGACAATAAGCCGAACAGGGCAATCATTACGACGACACTGAAACACTTCTTGGGAAACCATACGAAGATACGTGTACGCATAAGCCCTCCTAAATTGAAAAGAATAAATGGTTAATTCCACCGACCGACCGAAACATCCGCGGCCCTATCGCGGCTGGGAGCCGCTCCCACAGGAAGGATTTCTGAAAAAGACATTTTCTAATGAATTCGGCTTGCAATAAATCTGCCAAATTCTGTCTTCTGAATTCTGGCTACTGTCTTCTGTTCATTTGTTGAATTTCAAACACTGACCTTGTTCCGCCCGGCTGATTTGGCCCGGTACATGGCTTGATCCGCCCTTTCCACAGTGGCGGCCCACTTGATGTCTTCACATTCGTTGTTAAAAACCGCAACGCCGCAACTAATGGTGATAATGCCATTTTCCGAGCCTTGATGTTCGATGGCTAAAGATTCAACCGCCTTGCGGACTCTTTCGGCTGCCAATAAAGTGGATTGTTCGTTCTGATCCGGCAAAAACACCAGGATTTCCTCACCGCCATAGCGAAAGATATCGTCAGAGGTGCGTAAAGAACGTCTGATGGCGGCTGCCACCCGTTCCAGAATCCGGTCGCCCTGCAGATGACCATAGTGATCATTGTAGGCTTTAAATAGATCGATATCGCACATAATCACGCCGTAACGCTGGTCGTAGCGACAGGCGCGATGGTGGGCCTTGTCCATGACGGAATGCATGTTCCTGCGGTTGCCGATGCCCATTAGCGGATCAACACAGACCAATTCCTCGAGTTTCAGATTTGCAAATAACAATTCCTCGTTCATCTCGACCAATTTTTTTTCGAGATTTAAAATGCGCTCACCTGTGCGAATCCGCACACTGATCTCTTCCCAATCAAAGGGTTTGGTGACATAATCATCCGCACCGGCGTTGAGTCCATTAATAATATCCTCTTTTTTGTCCTTGGCGGTGAGCAGCATGATATATGTATAGCCTGAATCGACTGAAGCGCGAATTTTTTTGCATAGTTCCAGACCATCGAGAACCGGCATTACCCAGTCGGCAATGACAAACTTGATATTCTCCCGGATGATTATTTCCCAGGCCTCCTCGCCGTTCTGCGCCGTTATGACCGCATGGTCCCAGCTTTCGATATTCTTTTGGAGAAGCTTTCTTGAGATAGGGTCATCCTCGGCAATCAGAATGTTCATAATCTACTCCTGTTTTGCCAATGTGAGATTTGAGATTTGAAATTCGAGACTTGAGATTCTGCGTGGCTTTATTTCATGCTAATATAAACCATTATAATATAATCAGCAAGGCAATTAAAACTGTTATCAACCATGCCAAACTGGAAAAAAACAACACAATTGTGCCTCCACCCGCATCATATCATTATCATGCGATAATCTTGTCTTCATGAAAGGCCGTTTTGTGATAAGTTTCCCCGGTGATATTCTATCCGCTTGAGCGTTGCCGGTGCCGCTGCCTCGGTTCGTATCCGGAAACGTGCGAGCACTTTTTGAACATAATTCGCCTGGGAGGTGAGTTGCGTCGCCGCCGCGGAGGTTTCTTCAGCGATCGCCGTATTTCTTTGGGTGACATTGTCGATCTGACCGAGTCCGGCGTTTATCTGGGTGATGCTTTGGGCCTGTTCGTTGCTGGCCGCGGCGATCTCCCCGACAATATCGGCCACCCGGGTGATGCCATCGTAAATATTGCCCAGCGCCGCGGATGTTTTTTGCGCGATCAGGCTGCCTTCACCCACCCGTCGGCCCGCGCTTTCTATCAATGCGGTGGTTTCCTGGGCCGCCTTGGCGCTACGCGCCGCCAGCGAACGCACCTCCTGGGCCACCACCGCGAAGCCCTTGCCGTGCTTGCCGGCCCGGGCGGCTTCAACAGCCGCATTCAGCGCCAGCAGATTGGTCTGAAAAGCAATGCCGTCAATGGTTTTAATGATTTTGGCGATTTCCTGACTGGAAGTCTGGATGGCGCCCATGGCCGACATCATCTCTTCCATACGCTGAACCCCGTCATGCGCGGCATCACGCGCTGCAGTCGAAAGCTGATTGGCCTGTACCGCGTTTTCAGCGCTACTGTGGGTTTGGGCGCCCACCTCGTTCAGGCTGCTTGAAATCTCTTCCAGCGAGGAAGCCTGCTCGGTGGCACCCTGGGACAGAGCCTGGCTGGAATCGGCCACCTGCCCGGAACCGGCATCCACCTGGCGCGCGGCCAAACTCAATTCGCCGATGATGCCGTTCAGGTTTTTCAACATGACTTGCAGCGCCAGTCCCAGCGCATCCTTGTCCGAGACCACCTGCACCGCCTGGGTCAGATCGCCTTTTGAAATGGATACGGCCACATCGGCCTTGGTGGTCAGACTTTCCACCAGGCTGTTGAGGGAAGCGCTCATCAACCCGATTTCATCATGGCCGCTGTCGATCCTCACGGACAAGTCCCCCAACCGCAACCGTCCGGCAAACTCCACGATCGCGAATATGGGTCTGGTGATGGAAACAGTGACGGCCCATCCCACCAAGGCGGCCAGCAGAAATGCGATCACCACCAGAACAAGCTGGATCGAACGCCCCCGCGTAACCAGATCCGTACAAGCTTTCATGGTCTCGCCGGAGTTCGTTTTCAGGCGCTGGGAGGCTTCCAGCATGTCGGCGTTCACCGCGATTATGGATTGTTCGATCAATTCGTTGGTTTCACGCAACTGCCGCCCGGCGAGGATGGCATCTTTTTTCACCCGCACCATTTGATCGATCAAGCCGGACAGATCGCTCATCAACTTGCCCATTTGCGCGGTCATCTCATCCGCCGGCAAAACGGCGGTTGCGCTTTTTATCCGTTCGGTGAGGGTCGTGATTTCTATCTTGCTATAGTCCACTGCCGCCATATCGTCGTTGATCAGCACATCCTTGACCAGCGCTTCCAGTTTATGCATGTCGGCCCGGACAGAGAGCGCGGTTTTAATGGTGCCGAGGGCCTTGCCCGACACCGCGGCCATGGTGTCCAGACGCTGATTCAATGCGGTCTGGTCAGAGGTCTCCGAAAGTGTTTTTGACGCAATAATCTTTTCCAGGTTTTTTTTGATTTCAGAACCGGCCTCATCAATGGAAACAGCGGCTTCAAAATCGGCGTTGTCGACAATGGTCAGGGCCAGCTTGACCACCTCGTCCAGCAGCGCGCCGCCCGCCTTGCGCAACTCCACCAACTTGGCGGCAGTGGTCAACTGCCCGCTCTTGATTGCATGCAGATTTTTCACCGCCGCCGGCAAACCACTACGACCCCCGCGGCTTTCCCCATGGGATTGGCCTGGCTGGTCTTCCATGGGCAGGCTTATCTTATTCAGGGTCTCAACCGCATCCGCTCCGAGAATAGCGCTGATGCAGGTGCGGATGCCGGTCAGACGTTTGATGTCCCGGTTTTGCGCTTCGATATTGCCGCTGATTTCGCCGGAACTGGCATTGATCTTGTTCTGCAAGGCCTGCATGAAAAAAATGCCGAGCCCGCCCGAAAGACCCGTGAACAAGACACATACAAAAAATCCGCCGATGAGGCGCCATTTAATCGTGATCCTGGAAATGAAGCGCATTCCCCCCCCTAAAACGGCATGATTTTATCACCCTTGATGACCGTCATAAACACATCGTTCATGCCCTGATGATCATTGGGACCGAATTCCAAGCGGACGCCCCCCAAATCAAAAACACCGGTGGACGAGACTGCGTTTAAAAAACCTTCGCGCGTCGGTTGGCCCGCAACTTTTCCGGCCACCATGGCAAAAAGCTTTGCGACCATATAGCCCTCCAGGGAAACAAAACCGATGGTCCCCTCCGGACGATATTGCTGCATGGCCGCGGTGAACTCCTTGACAAGCGGCAGATTCATGTCCCAAGGATAGGTGACCACCTGGGAAATGATGCAGCCGTCGCCCTCTGGGCCCATCTCCTGGCGCAGGGCCTCGGTGCCGACGAATGAGATGTTGCAGAAAATAACATCCCCCATGCCGACTTTCTTGGCCGACTTGATGAATTCAGCGCAAGGCTTGTAGGCGCCCACCATAACGATGGCTTCCGGTTTGGCGCTGCGAATGGTCATCAGCCCGCTCTTCACCGCCAGGGTGTTACGTTCGTAATTGGCCGTGGCAATGAGCTTCATCCCCCGTTTCTCCAGGGCCATGGTGATTGCATCCAGGCCGGCTTTGCCATAGCCGTCGTTTTGATAAAAACAGGCGATCTTGGTCAGTTTCTTCTGGTCGATTAAGTATTGGGCGTGCTTCTCCATTTCCTGGTTGTAACCGGCCCGGACATTGACCACATATTTCTTGAAAGGATTCCGCAAAAACTCCGCGCCGGTGAACGGACCGAAAAACGGCACCTTATTCTCCTCCGCAATGGGCACAACCGCCTGGGCGGTGGGGGTGCCGACTCCGCCGATCAGCAGAAATACCTTGTCTTCATTGATCAAGCCGCGGGCATTTTTGATAGCCTGGTCGGGCTCATAGCCGTCGTCCTTGCTGATCAGCCTGATCTTGCGCCCATTGACGCCCCCTTCCGCATTCAATTTTGAAAAATACGCGGAAATCCCGTCACGCATCCCCTGGCCCAAGGCCTGGGCCGGTCCTGACAAGGCGCAAGTCTGCCCAAGGACGATTTCACTGTCGGTAACCCCATCCTCGGCGGACACATTGAAACAGCCGATCAAAAGCAACGACAAAACCTTCCACATGCCGCTCAATACCGTTCGCATGACGATCTCCTTTCTTGAGGTGTTGATTCATCACCAAATTTATGTAGCATATGCCAATTGATTGTTAACCGTTGTAAAAAACACAAAAAAAGAGATTTTGGTAATGGTTGAGTTGGCCTTGGGACCATGCAGGAGCCGCACCTAAAGACTGTTTCCCCACTGTTAATGATGTTTCAGGTAGACCTAACCAGTACGGGGAATCTATCTTAAATATTTATATAACCTATTGAAACCACACCGGCAAGACAATTCGAACAAGGAATCGGCAAGACCCCGGCAATGTTGCAAGCAAGAGCAAAAAAGGGAAATCGGATTTTCCAAAATTCCTTATTTTTTTCTGTGGTTTTCCAGATCGGCGTAGGCTGCCACGTAGGAGAATTTAAGGGTTTCCTTGACCATGCGGACATATTCCTCCCGGTTCAGGTTGAGCATGGGCATGAAAAAACTCTGGCCGGAGACGAAATTGTGCATGGTATTCATGATGGTGAGCACTTTCATCTTGGCTTCGGACGTGACATTGCGCTTGTCCTTGGCCAGTCCCATGGAATAGGCGATCTCCGAGATGAATTCCGGCACACGCATATCCAGGCTGGTTTTGCTCCTGGTCTTGGTGAAATAGCGGAAAATGGTCATATTGGAAATCTGCGGGTGTTCGAACAAATAGTCCATCATCTCATCCAGGGCGATCTCCAACCGTTCGGTCAAGGGCCGCCCCTTGATGTTCTTTTCCACATCCATCAGTTTCTGGCGCAGGCCTTCGTTGATATCCAGCACCACCGCTTCATATAAATCGGTTTTTTCACCCCAGTGGTAGTACAAAGTGGAAATATCAATGCCCACGTATTTGGCGATCATGCGCGTGGTGGTGCCGTGAAAGCCGTATTCGCCGAACAATTTCCGGGCAGCCGAAAGAATTTTACCTTTCATGGATTTGGGATTCTGCCTGGCTTTTTCAAGCGGCGTGGCCATGGTGTACTCCTTTGAAACAACTGATTTCGCAACACTCGATTTCCTCTGCAGCAGGCCGCCAGATCATGCACAGTCCCTTGGTCAAGGCTCCGCAGGTAACGATGCAGGGACGGCGCTCATGGAGAATCACACGACCGCCTTTGGCGATCGGTTCCGACACAATCCGGCCGTTCCTTTGCCATTTGATCTCCGGATCATGGCTATGACCCCGGAAGAGGATTTTATCCGGGCAAGCCTGGAAAAACCATTGGGTTTCCTGCTCACCCGGAGTGCGCACCATGCAGGAAAGACCGAGTTCCTTCTCAAACGGGAGGGAATGGGTAAAAACCGCCTCATCCTCCTTGGTCTGCATGGGCAGGCGGTTCAGAAAATCGATGGTTTCAGGAGCAACGCCGGCGCCGGTGGCATCCGGGCGGTTGACCACCAGGGTGTGATCATTGTTGCCTTTCAAGGCCGTCACCTGCTCGTCCTGAAGCAGTTGCACGCAGGCATCCGAGGCTTCCGGCCGCAGAGAGTCGCAGATATCCCCCAGATGATATACCCGCCGGCACCCTGCCTGTCGAAAGCAGGCCAGGGCCGCCAGCATGGTTTCCACCTGGCCATGGCTGTCGGCCATGATCCCCACCGCCGCACCGGCCCCCGCCGACTTATTTTCCTGAAACCATCCCATTTATTCTTATCTCAAATCTCAAATCTGAAATTTCAAATCTCAAATCTCAAATCTCAAATCCCCCTCATCCGCCAAAGGCAACTTCCGGAATATCCACAACCGCCTTGCTGCCGGCCTGGATGGCATCCATCCTGCCGTTGGTAACCGGCAGAATGGCCTGGATGAAATATTCCGCGGATTTGATCTGGCCTTCATAAAAGGCCGCGTTTTTGTTTTTCTGGATCTTGTCCAGGCGTTCCGCACCCTGGGCGTCGCCCACCAGCTTGTCCAGGGCCGGTCTGGCCACCGTCGCCCGCCACAAAAGCATCCAGGCCATGACCACATCCCCCATGACTTCCAGGAAGGGCGAAGCAAAGGAAAAAGCCACCTTGAAGTCGGCGCTCATGGCGGTCTTGCCCATGTACATGGCCACTTCGCCCAGACGATTGAGACTCTTTTCCAGCTCGCCGGCCACTTCAGCCAGGCCCGGCGTGACTTTGGCCTTGGCGATGATCTTCTGCACTTCCCCCATGAACTGCATGAAAACCATGCCTTTTTTCATACCCATCTTGCGGCCCAAAAGATCCATGGCCTGGATGCCGTTGGTGCCCTCATAGATGGAATTGATTTTGGAATCGCGCATGAGGCGTTCCACCGGATAGTCGGCGGTATAGCCGTAGCCGCCGTAAACCTGCATGGCCAGCACCGTGGCTTCAAACCCGCGGTCCGTGCAATAGGACTTGATGATGGGCGTGAGCAGCTCGATCAGATCATTGCAAGCGGTTTTTTCGGCCTCATCCGTGGTGCAGGCCACTTTGTCGAACAGATAGGCGGTATAATAAACCAGGCTGCGCATGCCTTCCATATGGGATTTCATCCAGAGCAGCATCCGGCGCACATCCGGATGGCGGATGATGTTCACGGATGCGGCGTCCTTGTTGAACATGTCCCCCAGGTCCCGGCCCTGGATCCGCTCCCGGGCATAATTGACGGCATACAGATAAGCGCAGGAGGCATTGAACAGACCCAGGGCGCCCACCCCCAGCCTGGCTTCGTTCATCATGTGGAACATGACATGCATGCCTTTGTTCTCTTCGCCCAGGAGTACGCCCCGGCATTTGCCCTTGCCGCCGAAGGTGAGCTGGCAGGTGGGGCTGGCATGCAGACCCAGTTTTTCCTCAATACTCGTGCAAACCACATCATTGGGCTCAGCCAGGCTGCCGTCGTCGTTCACCCAGATTTTGGGTACGATGAAAAGGGAAATGCCCTTGGTGCCTTTGGGGGCGCCTTCAATGCGCGCCAGCACCGGATGAATGATGTTTTCCGTCAGGTTGTGCTCCCCGCAGGTGATGAAAATCTTGTTGCCGGAAATGGAATAGGTGCCGTCGGCGTTTTTCACGGCCGCAGTGGTCAGGTTGCCCACGTCCGAGCCGGCCTCGGGTTCGGTGAGCACCATGGTGCCGCCCCATTCGCCGGAGTACATTCTGCGCATGTAAAGATCTTTCTGCTTTTCCGTGCCGAAAACCTCGATCATCTTGGCAGCCCCATGGGTGGCAAAGCCGAAGGCCGAAAAAGAAAAATCCGCGCCCACGATATATTCCGCCGAAGCCTGGGCCACCAGATGGGGCAGGCCCTGGCCCCCGATCTCCGGATCTTCCGTCATGGCGATCCATTCCCCTTCCCGGAGCAGATCATAGGGCCGGTGAAAACATTCCGGCACGGTCACCTTGTTGTTTTCAAAAATAAGCCCGACCCGGTCGCCCTCCTCATTCACCGGCAGAATTTCCTTGATGGCGAAATTGCGCGCCTCGGTGACGATCATGTCGAACATCTTGCGGTTCATGTCCTTATAACGGGCGAATTTGGTCAGGTTTTCCCCTTCCAACTGCTCGTACATCACAAAGTCTACATCCCGTCGATCAGCGATTTGTTGTGCCATGGTGTTCTCCTCTCTCTTTGATATTTTTTCCTAATAATTATAAAAAGCAGGTCCTTTGCGCTTCAGTCTTCAGCCTATTCACCTGCTTTTTGTATTTCACAAAACGAGTTTCTCCGCAACTTATAAAGTCTTTATAATCCGTTCTTGCGGAGCTGATAAACCCCATGGCTGATGGCCACTACTTCCCCATGGGCATCCATGATCTCACCATCCAGAACAAAATCGGCTTTGCCGTTCTGCTCCGCCTCAACGGTAATACGCCGGACATCATCCGCCCCCATGCTGAGTTCGATAAAGGCATCGGTCTTGACAGGTCGACGAAAGCGGATGCTCATTTCCTTAACAATGGGATAAAAGCGAGTTACGTCAAACGTAGTTAAAAACAGCGCTCCTCCCGGAACTTCAGCTAATGTAAACAGCGCTCCGGCATACATGCCGCCGATGTGATTCATGTTGGGAGTAAGCGGAACCATCAGTCGGACATGGCGGGGCTCAAGAACCATTGCCTTCAAACCGATGCGCTCGATAAATGCGAAGGGTCTTTCAATCCATTGCCGCATGTCATCAAAAGACAAGTCCATCAGATACCTCCCGGTAATAAGATATTTTAAATTAAATTACTTTCTTTTGAGTAAGTGTTTCAATTTCCACCGGGGTATAGCCGAATTCGGTTAAAATTTTGCGCGTGCTCCGGCCGAATTGGATCGGCGGGGTGCGCAGACTGCCAGGGGTTTCGCTCAGTTTGACCGGCACGCCGATGGCGGTGGTTTTAGCGCCGTTACCGGCGTCGATTTCAAGGAACATCTCCCGGCTGCGCAAATGGGGGTCCTGCATGGCCTCATCCAGGTGCTTCACCGGGCCGTAGCAGATATCCAGTTCGCCGAAGGTTTGCTCCCATTCCGCCAGGGTCTTGCTTTTAAAGGTCTTGCGCATGCAGGCGATGATCTCCTGGCGGCGCTTGTCGTCGTACTGCAGCGGAATATATTCCGGCACGCCCAACTGGTTGCAGAGCACCTGCCAGAAGCGCAGCTCCACGGCGCCGATGGAGATGGCGCGGCCATCGGCGGTTTCATAGGTGTTGTAACAGGCATAACGGTGGGAAAGCATGGTATCGGCGCGTTGGGGGACCTGGCCGGTGAGCTGCTGAAAGAACAGCGGCACGGACAGCAGGGCCGCCATGCCGTCGGTCATGGAGATGTCGATGTACTGGCCCCTACCCGTGCGCTGCCGGGCATACAAGGCCAGCAAAATGCCGATGGCGGCATTCATGCCGCCGCCGGCAATATCGGCAAGCTGGACCCCGGGGATCGCCGGCGGCCGGTCGGCCTCACCCATCAGGTCCAGCACGCCGGCCACGCTGAGGTAGTTGGCGTCATGGCCGGCCCGGTCCCGGTAGGGGCCGGTCTGGCCATAGCCGGTGATGGAGCAGTATATTATGCCGGGATTGATGCGTCGCACGGCTTTATAATCCACCCCCAGGCGCTCCACCACCCCCGGCCGGAAGCCCTCCAGCACCACATCAGCGTTTTTCACCAGCCGGAAAAAAATTTCCTTGCCCTCCTGGGTTTTTAAATCCAGGGAAATGTGCTCCTTGTTGCGGTTCACGGTTCCCAGGAAGAGTCCTTCGGCCTGGTAGCGTTTGTCTTCAATGGCGATCACCCGGGCCCCGTGATCGGCCAGAATCATGGAACAATAGGGTCCGGGCAGCAGGCGGGACAGATCAATTACGGTGATGCCGGCCAGGGCACCTTGGTTTTGTGATTGGTTTTCCAGCATGGTTTCCTCTTTTATTATCTTTCTAAACAAAATTGACCTGGGTCAGGTTTTCCTTTTGGCGCAACAGGTCGCGGATTTGGGCCTGCAGGCCTTTCTCTGCAATGGGTTCCACCACGGAAACCGGCTGGCCGTGGTCATTGTTGCGATGGCGCCATTGATGCACAAAGCCCTGCACCAGGGCATAGGCGCAGCCGGCCGGGCCGCAGCAGGAGCTGTCGGTGACGGCGCAGCCCACATGATACAGTATTTCGCGGCCTTCTAGTTTTAGAAGTTCTTCCTTTAAAACCACATAGCGGCCGCCGATGGAGCGGATTTCCTGGTTCAGGGGCTGGTGGGCATAGTCCACCAAGGGCTGCGCTTGTGGACATAGTGGACGGAATGGACTTGGTGGACGGCATGGACCACTGCTGTTTTCATTCCGCGTTCCGCGTTCCGAGTTCCGCGTTCGGCTCATCGTAAGGCCTTTTTGTCCACTTTGCCCACGGCAGTCAAGGGGATTTGCTCCACAATCTCGACTTGCTTGGGCACTTTGTAGGGCGCCATGTTTTCGCGGCAAAAGGAGATGATCTCAGCCTCCACGGCTTTTGGGTCTTTGGCCTTGGCGCTGTTTTTCAGTTGAACCACGGCTTTCACGATTTCACTGCCCGGCCGGTTTTTATCCGGCAGGCCCACAATGGCGCAGAAATCCACGTCTGGCTGCTGATAAAGGGTTTCCTCCACTTCCCGGGAAAAGACCTTGTAGCCGCCCACGATGAGCATGTCCTTGGCCCGGTCCACGATATACACGAAACCGTCCTGGTCCATGCGGGCCACGTCGCCGGTATGCAGCCAGGTCGCACCTTCAAAGGTGCGCAAGGCATGGGCACTTTCCTCGGGCTTGTTATGGTAGCCTTTCATCACCTGGGGCCCCCGGGCGATGAGTTCGCCGGGTTCGCCCTTGGCCACTTCCCGGCTGCGGGTTTCCAGATCAATGATTTTAATGTCCGTGTTTTGCACCGGCACGCCCACGGAGCCGATCTTTTTCAGGCCCGCGTATGGGTTCATGGTCAGGAGCGGGCTGCTTTCGGTCATGCCGTAGACTTCCATGATCTTGCCCTTGCCCACCATTTTTTCAAAAACCTGGATCCCTTCCACGGAAAAAGGCGCGGCCCCCGAGGCGCAAACTTTCAGGCTGGAAAAATCGAGGGTCTTGAACAAAGGATTGTCCAGCAACATCTGGTACAGGGTGGGCACATTGGCCATCACCGTGGGGCGATGGGCTTTGATCTCCTTGCAAAAATGAGTGGTGTTGCGGGGGTCCGGAATCAGACACTGGGTGTTGGCGGTGCTCATGGCCAGCATGCCAAAGGCCAATCCGGCCAGGTGGAAAAAGGGAAAAGCCGACAGCAGCACATCCTGGCCGATTTCCCAGCCCACCCATTCCCGGGCGTGGGTGGTGTTGGCCACCAGATTGCGATGGGTCAGCTCCGCGCCCTTGGGCAGCCCGGTGGTGCCGCCGGTATACTGGATCAGGCAGGTGTCTTCCGGCGAGACAGAAGCGGCGCATGCATCCGTTGGTGTGTAGGATGACAAAATCTCCTGGAAACGCAGCACCTCCTTGCCTGGCAAGGGCCTGACCAAGCCCACCGGAATCTTTTTCAATAACTTGCCCAGGACCCGTTTGGGCCAGGGCAGAAAGTCGGCCACATTGGGCACCACCACATGTTTCAAGCCCGGAACCTTATCCGCTGCCTTGGTGAGCCGTTCTTCAAAAAGCTTGTCCAGAATCACCAGCACGCTCACACCGGCATCCTGCAACTGGTAGGCCAATTCCTTGGGGGTCAGGAGCGGTGAAATCCCGGTGACCGTGCACCCGGCCCGCAAGGCGCCGGTCAAGGCAATGGGATATTCGGGGATGTTGGGCAGGTTGATGCCCACCACCGTGCCCGGCCCATATCCATGGTTTTTTAAAAAGGCAAGGAAACTCCCGGATAATTTCCAGAGTTCCCCAAAGGAGATGGTCCGGCCCAAAAAATGCAAGGCCGCCCGCTCGGGCTTGGCGGTAATTCCTTCCACCAGCATGTCCGTGAAAGTGATATCCGGAATCTCCACCGTGGCCGACGTGCCCCTGTCATAATGCCTTAACCAAGGCTTGCTCCCCTGCTCCATCTCCCCCTCCCTCTGCCCTTATAAATATTGATAGAATACCACCATTCCTAATTCCTAATTCATAATTCCTAATTGCTTTTTTCACATCCCCATGAACTTGGCCGCAATCCCCTTCATGATCTCATTGGTGCCGGCAAAAATGGACATGACCCGCACATCCCGTTTGGCCCGCACAATCGGGCAGTCTTCCAGGGTGCCGTATTCGCCCACGAGCTCCAGGGCCCGGTCGGCGACACGGTTCACCATTTCCGTGGTCCAGTATTTGGCCATGGAGGTCTCCACCACGATGGTCTGGCCCTCGATATGATCCATCACCAGTTTTTCCATATAGGTGCGGCCCAGTTTCACTTCCGTCAGCATTTCCACCAGGGCGAACTGGACCGCCTGGGATTTGATCAGGGGTTTGCCGTTTTGCACGGCCGTGCGGCAGCGTTCCACGGTCCATTCCACCACCAATTCCGCGGCCGGCACGGCCCCCAGCACGCAGGTCAGGCGTTCCTGCTGGAGTTTCTGCATGAGCATCATGAAGCCGCTGCCGTTTTCGCCCAGGCGGTTCTGCTTGGGGATACGGCAGTCGCTGAAAAACAGCTCGGCCGTGTCCTGGCTGTGCCAGCCCATTTTTTCCAGTTGCCGGCCTTTGTTGAAGCCGGGCGTGCCGGCCTCCACCAGATAAAGGGAGACCGCATGATGTTTGCTGGCAATACCCGGGTCCCGGGCCGCGATGATCAAGAGATCACAGTTGACGCCGTTGGAAATAAAGGTCTTGGAGCCGTTGATGACGATTTCATCCCCCTGTTCCACGGCTGTGGTCTTCATGCCGGCCACGTCGCTGCCGGCATCCGGCTCGGTCATGGCCACGGCGCTGATGATGTCGCCGTTAACGCAGCCGGGCAGGTATTTGCGCTTCTGCTCGGGAGTGCCGAAGGAATCCAGATAGGGCACCACCACATCGCTGTGCAAAGAGGCGGCCAGGCCGGTGCAACAGGTGCGGGACATTTCCTCGGCCACGATCACGGCATAGCGAAAGTCGCCGCCGATGCCGCCGTATTCAGTGGAAATACTCGGGCACAGGAACCCGCCCCGGCCCATTTTCTGCCACACGCTTTTGGGCACAAGATGCTCTCTTTCCCACTGGTCCACATAAGGGCTGACTTCCCTTTCCAAAAAATCCCGCAGGCGTTTGCGAAATTCCTGCTGCTCGGCGCTATAGGTAATGATATTCATGCTTCCCCCATTGCATTTATTTGAGTTTTCCAATGACCAGGTCGGCGATCCGGTCCTTCTGGCTTTCCCTTGTTCCCAGACAGAGTTCAATAGTCTTGGCGTCCCGGTAATAGCGTTCCACCTCCTGCTCGGTCATATAGCCGTAGCCGCCGAACAATTGAATGGCTTCGTCCGCCACTTCCACGGCCATGCGCGCCGCCGTCATTTTAGCCATGGCGCTCAAGGTGGGGTCTGCCTTGCCTTTGTCGAAATCCGCCGCGGCCCGGTAGGTAATCAGGCGCGCCAGTTCAATTTTGGTGGCCATGTCCGCGATCTTGTGCCGGGTGATCTGGAACTGGGCCAGTTTGCGCTCGAACTGCTCCCGCTGCTTGACATAGGCAAGGGCCCGGTCAAAGGCGCCGGCCGCAATGCCCACGGCCCGGGCCGCGGCCAGGATCTTGACTTCATCCAAAAAGGCCCGGGCCTGGGCCAGGCCTTGGCCCTCCTTGCCCACCAGATTGGTAAGGGGTACGCGCACATCGGCAAAAGTAATATCCGCCAGGGCCACGGAATTGAGGGCCAGTTTGTCCCCCAAATCGGCGACGGTGATCCCGGGCCGGTCCGGCTCCACCAGGATCAGAGCGACACCGCTGTTTTCAGCATGCTTTGCCTCGGTGCGGCAGAGAACGAGATAAAACCCGGCAGCCCCGCCGTTGGTCACGTAGCGTTTTTTGCCGTTGATGATCCATTCATTGTCCGAACGGGTGGCCGTGGTGTCTAGAACGGTGAAGTCATCGCCCCGATCCGATTCCCCCAAGGCTATCCCGGCCAGCATCTTGCCGGCCGTGACCTGCTCCAAATACTGCTCTTTCATTTTTTTATCGCCGAAGCGGTGCAGGCATTCCGCGCCAAAGGCGGCAAGCACCACGGCACTGCCCATGGTGGAATCTTTGCGGCACAGGGCCTCGGCCACTAGGCAGGCATCCACCAGTCCCAAGCCGCCGCCACCGTATTCTTCGGCAAACTGCAAGCCGACAAAGCCCAGTTCCGCCGCCTTTTGCAGCAACTCGGCGGGATAGGATCGGCTCTGCTCCAATTCCACCGTGACTTCCTTGTCGAATTCCCCCTTGGCAAATTCCTGGGCCGCCTTTTGGATTTCTTTTTGTGATCTTGTCAGTTCCACAATACCCCCCTTTTTTTCAATTATGAATTAGGAATTACGAATTAGGAATCAAGGATTGAATTCATTTTTTCCTTCCCGGTTGTTCCAGGTTCCGATCCCATCTCGAGTAAACCATGGGGCCGCTATTTCAATTTTAAAATTGATAGCATACCACCATTCCTAATTCCTAATTCGTAATTCCTAATTGATTTTCATTTTGGCAATAATGCCTTTCATGATTTCATTGGTCCCGGCAAAAATGGACATGACCCGCACATCCCGGAAAGTACGGACAATGGGGGTCTTTTCCAGGGCGCCGGCCTGGGAGAACAAATCCAAGGCCCGATCGGCAATACGCTTGGCCATTTCGCTGGTCCAGTATTTGGCCATGGATGTTTCCACGATGATCCGGCTGCCGGCCATGTGCTCCACAATCAGTTTGTCAAGAAAAGTGCGGCCGATCTTGACTTCGGTGCTCATCTCCACCAGGGCAAAGGCCAGGGCCTGGGAACGGTTCAACGGACCTTTGGGCCCCATGGTTTCCCGGCAGTAGCGCATGGCCTGTTCCAGAATGCCTTCCGCTGCCGCAACAGCCATGACCGCCACCACCAGCCGTTCCTGCTGGAGCTTTTCCATGAGCATGTAAAAGCCGGTGCCGGCTGCCCCCAGGCGGTTGCTTTTGGGGATGCGGCAATTGTTGAAAAAAAGCTCGGCCGTGTCCTGGCTGTGATAGCCCATCTTTTCCAGGCGCCGGCCTCTGGAAAAACCGGGGGTGCCGGCTTCCACCAGGTACAAGGACAGGGCCTGGTGGGCCTCGGCCGCCCGGGGGTCCTTGGCCGCCACCACCACCAGATCGCAGTTGATGCCGTTGGTGATAAAGGTCTTGGAGCCGTTCAGCACGATTTCCCCGCCGTCTTCCTCGGCCGTGGTCTGCATGGAGGCAAGATCACTACCGGCATTGGGCTCGGTCATGGCCACGGCCGTGATGATGTCGCCGCAGGCGCAGCCGGGCAGATATTTACGTTTCAATTCCTCGGTGGCATAGGACTCAAGATAGGGCACCACAATGTCGCTGTGCAAGGGTGTGGCCAGACCGCTGTGGTTGGTGCGGGCGATTTCCTCGATGACGATCACCGCATGCAAAAAATCTCCGCCGCCACCACCATATTCCTTGGGCAGGGCCGGGCAGATAAACCCGGCCCGGCCCATTTTTTGCCACACCGCCCTGGGAATAATGTGCTCCTTTTCCCACTGATCCACATGGGGCGTCACTTCTTCGGCCAGAAACTTGCGCAAGCGTGCCCGGAAACGATGATGATCTTCCGTATACGACAAGAGTTGCATACAACTCCTTCTTTCATCTCAAATTTCAAATCTGAAATCTCAAATTCCTAGGCTCCGTACTTCCCAATGATCGAGATGGCGCAAATATTCTGGAACGGAAACCCTCCCAAATTATGGGTCAGGCCGAATTTGGGATTCTTCAACTGGCGTTTGTCGGCCCGGCCGTGGAGCTGCAGGTACATTTCATAGATCATGCGCAAGCCTGAAGCGCCGATGGGGTGGCCGAAACATTTCAGGCCGCCGTCTACCTGGCAGGGCACCTGGCCGTTCAGATCGTACATGCCGTTCAGGGCGTCTTTCCAGGCCTGGCCGCGCTCAGAAATATGCAGGTCCTCATAGGTCACCAGCTCGGTGATGGAGAAGCAGTCGTGAACTTCCATCATGCTGATCTCCTTGCGCGGATCGGTGATGCCGGCTTCTTTATATGCCGCCAGGCTGCATTTGGAGGTGGTCATGAAATGATCGCCGTCCCATTCATTATAGGCCGCTTCCTCGCCGCTGCTCAGGGCGAGCTGCAAGGCCTTGACCGTAACAAAATCCTTTTTGCCGAGTTGCTTGGCGATTTCGGGGGTGGTGACAATGGCGCAGGCCGAACCGTCGCTCACGCCGCAGCAGTCGAACAATCCCAGGGGGTGGGCGATGATGGGGGCTGCCAGCACTTGTTCCATGGTCACCGGCTTGCGCAGATGGGCCTTGGGGTTCAAGGAGCCGTTGGCATGACTCTTGACGGACACATGGGCAATGGCCCGTTTCAGGTCCTTGTCCGATACCTTGTATTTGGCGGCATAGGCGCTGGCCAGTTGGGCAAAGGAACCCGGCGCCGATAGATTGGGCCACCATTGCCAGGACAGGCTGCCGGCGCCCGAACCGGGGTTCGGCAAGCCGCCGTAGCCCGTGTCCTTCAATTTTTCCACGCCCTGGGCCAGACAGATGTCATAGGCCCCGGAAGCCACGGCATAGCAGGCCCCCCGGAAGGCTTCGGTGCCGGTGGCGCAGTAGTTTTCCACCCGGGTAACCGGGATCATGGGCAGGCGCAGGGTCACGGCCAGGGGCATGCCGGTCTTGCCCACATTGACTTCATCCATGCAGGTGCCGAACCAGGCCGCGCCGATATCTTTCTTTTCAATGCCCGCATCCCCAAGCGCTTCTTCAAAAGCTTCCACCATCAATTCCTCGGCGCCCATGTCCCAGCGTTCGCCGAATTTGGTGCAGCCCATACCGATAATTGCAACCTTGTCTCTGATTCCTGTTGCCATGGTTTGTTCCTCCTATCGATTCAGTTTGAACAGCTTTTGAATAAGCTGGGATTTCATGACATCGCCGTCAATGAGCAGTTTGCCGCTGGTAAAGGCTTTCATGGGATCCAGTTTGCCGGTCACCATCTGCACAAAGTCGTTGTCAGCCATC
Source organism: Desulfosudis oleivorans (assembly GCA_020723325.1). GTDB lineage: Bacteria > Desulfobacterota > Desulfobacteria > Desulfobacterales > SURF-7 > DYJD01. The sequence continues at coordinate 19,072 of DYJD01000050.1, forward strand.
TTGATGGTGCAGGTGGCTTTGGCGGCCTTGCCGGTTTCCACCTTGCAGGCCCCGTCCTTTACCGTGATGATCCAGTCCCCGCCCTGGGGGCCGGAAATGGTGTATTGAAAGACCACATCCACGCCGGCGGCAGCGTCTTTTTGAAAAGCGCCGGGCATCTGCTCAAAAATCTGCCGGGGAGCCGGCTCACCGGAGGCGGCAGTCGGGGCCGCGCTGGCTGCTTTTGGAGCCGCCGGCGTCATCATATCGAACAAGGCCGCGTTCAGGTCCGCCATTTCCTTGGCCCCTTCCAGGCTGTTGATCTTGTCGATATTTTCATGGATCATCTCCGGGCTGGGCAGATGTGTGGCATCACCCAGTTGGACCGTGGGGCCGGTCATGACCGCGGCCCGGTTGTAATAACCCATGCCGGCGTTGAAAATCCGGCCGCTTTCCTGGCAGGCTTCGCTGCACAGATACATCACCATGGGCGCCACGTATTCGGGTTTCATTTTGGCAAAGACTTCCGGCGGCATGATGTCCTCGGTGAGGCGCGAAGCCGCCAATGGTGCCACGGTGTTGACCTTGATGTCGTATTTGGCCCCTTCCAGCTTCAGGGTGTTCATGAGGCCGATAAGGCCCATTTTGGCCGCCGAATAATTGGTCTGGCCGAAATTACCGTATAAACCGGCCGCCGAGGTGGTCATGATGATACGGCCGTAGCCCTGCTCCTTCATGGCGATGAAAGCCGGTTTGGTCACATGGAAGGCGCCGTTCAAATGCACATCCAGCACAACCTGCCAGTTTTCCGGATCCTGTTTCAGGAAGCTCTTGTCCCGCAAAATGCCGGCATTGTTGATGAGGATGTCCACCCGGCCGAAGGCTGCCAGGGCCGCCTTGATGATGTTCTCCCCGCCTTCGGGGGTGGCCACGTTGTCGTAATTGGCCACGGCCTTGCCACCCAGGGCTTCGATTTCCGCCACCACCTTTTGGGCCGGGGTGGCCGAACCCGTGCCGGAGCCGTCCCGGGAACCGCCCAGGTCATTGACCACCACCATGGCACCGCGTTTGGCCAGCTCCAGGGCGTATACCCGTCCCAGACCGCCGCCGGCGCCGGTGATCACCGCCACCCGGCCGTTGTAGTTGATCTTGTTCATCTGGGCCGCCGCGCCGGGCACCGGGGCCGCTTTCCAGAAATAATTGATGAACCCGCGCTCCTTGTCCTGCACGCGCTTACGGAAAACCATCTGCACCGGCAGCCCCACCTTGACTTCATCCATCTTGCAATCCGTGAAGTCGGCCATGAAGCGGCCGCCGCCCTGGAACTGGACCATGCCGTAGATATGGGGCGGGTCCACGGATACCGCCAAAAGATCGCCGGTAAAGGTCTTGACCGCGGCGGGCATGTCGGCGAATTCATAATCATCCTGGCTGCGGATGGCGCCGCAGTCCGGCTTGACGCAGATGTCCATTTTGGGGAACTGGGCCGTGCCGCATTTACGGCATTTGCCGCCCACCAGACCCAGGATCATCTTGCGTTTGCGCCACAGCACGGTCATGGCCGTCTGGGTGGGGGCCTCGGCGCGGATGCCCATCTCCGTGGGCAGAAGATCACGGAACTTCAGGAATTTGCTGTAGTTGTCCACGACTTCCTTGTTGGCCAGGGTGCCTTTGAGTCCGTCCCGGGCTCCCAGTTTGGTGATGGCCTCGGTGACCTTAAAGAGCATGGCGTTGCTGCCCTGGCCGAAACCGGCCACCAGAATGCGCTGGCCGGGTTTGGCTTCCTGCAAGGCCGCGGTGAGCATCAAGAGGGCATGGGCCGTGCCGGTTTCGCCGCAGACTTCGTGCAGGTTGTCCATGACTTTTTCCGGCGTGGCGCCCAGCGTCTTGGCGATGTTTTTATGCTCGGCCTTGAAAAAACAGGGGAAAGCCAGCTTGTCCACATCTTTCATAGTGAGATTGAGCTTTTTCAACAAGCCGTTGACCGCCTCTGGAATGATCTTGGAATAACCTTCATCCCGGGCCCAGCGTTCTTCCCAGACATAGTCGAATTTTTTGTCAGCCCCCCGGTAGTGCTCCACAAAATCACAGGATACCGAATAGGACCCCAGGAATTCCGCGATCACGTCCTGGTTGCCCACGGTGACGGCAGCGGCGCCGTCGCCGTACCACATTTCGTAGAAATAGGCGGACTTGGTCTCACGCCGGTCGGCGGCCGCCACCAGGATATGGTTGCGCTCCCCGCTTTTCACGGATTCCAGGGCCGTGAGCAGGGCCGTACTGCCGGCCTTTTGGGAAGAAGTAAAATCGGAAGTAACGATGTTCTCCCGCAGGTTCAAGGCCGTGGCCACCACCCCGGCGTTCTGGCGGTCGGCGAACGGCATGGTGGTGGAGGCCATGTACAGGCCGTCCAGTCTGGTTTTATCCGTGCCTTTGAGGCAGTCGCGGCCGGCGGCCACCGCCATGGTGATGGAATCCTCGTCCCAGTTGCACATGGACCGTTCCCCCTGGGCCACCATCATGATGGCGGGCGCGAACCAGCCCATGCTTTGAAAAATGGACATGCGGCTCAAGCGTAAACGCGGAATATATGCGCCATAAGAAGTGATACCGATCATTGCAGGTCTCCTCCATTGTTTTGATAATTTGTCATATCGTAGGGGCGGATCATGATCCGCCCGAATCATTGCGATCCGATTATATTGTAGGGGCGGATCGCGATCCGCCTCTACTACAGTTTAAATACCTTCTCGATAAGTTGCGACTTCATGATATCGCCTTCGATCAGCAGTTTGCCGGACGTATAGGCCTGCATGGGTTTCAGTTTGCCGTTCATCATGTCCAGGAAATCGCTGTCTTTAATCTTCAGGGTGCAGCCCGGCTTTTCATGCTTGCCGGCCTTGACCTCGCAGGTGCCCTGCTTGATGGCGCAGCTCCAATCCCCGCCGCCGGCACCGGCAATGATATACTGGAACACCACATCCGCACTGCCGGCCTTGTCGGCCTGGAAGGCGCCGGGCATGGCCTCGAAAATCGCGGCCACGGAAGAAAAGCCGGCGGCCGCGCCACCCGCAACCGCGGCGGACCCGCCTGCATCTGCACCGGCCTGTGGCCCGGTCAGGGCCGTGAACACATCGCCCACCTGGTCGTTCAACTGGAAGTATGCCTTGGCGCCGGAAAGGCTGCTGATCTTGCCCAGGCTCTTTTGGATTTCCTCCACCTCAGGATACTCACCACCGCCCCGCACCACCGCGCCGGGACCGGTCATGACCGCCACGCGGTTGTAAAAGCCCATGCCGGCATTGTAGATATTGCCGGTGACCTTGCATTTTTCCGAACAGAGATAGATGGTCATGGGTGCCACATATTCCGGTTTCATCTTTTCAAACAGATCCGGCGGCAGGATGTCCTCGGTCAGACGGGAGGCGGCCACCGGCGCAATGGTATTGACCTTGATGTCGTATTTCTGGCCTTCCAGTTTCAGGGTGTTCATGAAGCCGGTGAGGGCCAGCTTGGCGGCCGAGTAGTTGGTCTGGCCGAAATTGCCGTAGAGACCGGCGGCTGAAGTGGTCATGACGATTCGGCCGTAATTGTTGTCCTTCATGGCGCTAAAGGCCGGCCGGGTCACGTTATAGGCACCGTTCAGATGCACGTTCATCACCGCCTGCCAATTTTCCGGCTCCATTTTGGTAAAACTCTTGTCCCGCAGGATGCCCGCGTTGTTGATCAGGATATCCACCTTGCCAAAGGCGGTCAGGGCGGTCTTGACGATATTCTCGCCGCCTTCGGGGGTGGCCACATTGTCATAATTGGCCACGGCCGAGCCGCCTGCTTGTTTAATTTCCTGCACAACCATGTCCGCGGCGGAAGAGGAACCTTTGCCAGAGCCGTCCCGGGCCCCGCCTAGATCATTCACCACCACCTTGGCCCCGCGTTTGGCCAGTTCCAATGCATAGACCCGGCCGAGTCCGGCGCCGGCGCCGGTGATGATGGCCACCCGGCCGTCAAAACGGATTTCCTCCTTGGGAATGTCGCCGTATTCGAATTCACCCATGTCGATGACCACATCATCGGTTTGGGCGTTCAGGACCCGCCAGACGGCCTTGCCCGGCGCGGTTTTCCAGATCAGAATCTTGATGGGTGTTCCGGGGTACAGGGTCCGTGAAAAACGGCAATACATGCGCCGGGCCTTTTCCGGCTCGCCGGGGATCAGGTTGTTCACCAGGGCGCGGCAAGAGTAGCCGTGGGTGCACAGGCCGTGCATGATGGGCATTTCAAACCCGGCCATTTTGGCAAATTCCGGGTCCGCATGCAGGGCAAAAAGATCGCCGGAAAGACGATACAAAAGGGGTTGGTTGCCGGCCGGGGCTTCCTCCACCAGAAAATCCGGCTGGCGATCCGGAAAAATAACTTCCTTTTTAGGGGCGTCCGGACCGCCGAAGCCGCCGTCCAGACGGGCAAAAATGCTCAGGATGCTGGTGAATAGCTTCTTGCCGTTGGAATGCCGGGTTTCGCTCTCACCCACCACCAGGGCGCCTTTTTTCTGCCCCTTATCATAATAATGGGTCAGCTTGCCCTCGGTGCTGAGAGTACCTTCGGTGGGGATGGGATTATGAAAAATTAGTTCCTGCTCGCCGTGCAAAATCCCGGCCAGATTTACCCCCGACTGGATACCGAACTGGGTGATAAAATCAAAAACCGAGGCAATCGAAAAGCTGGGAATGACTTTCAGGTTTTTCTCATAACAATACTCCAGATTGGAAAAGCCGGCCCCCACGCCCAGGGCGTAAAGAACTACATCCTTCCAACTGTAGTCCTTGGAAATCGGGCCGATCTTTTTCCCCAATGCATCCATGTTCAAGGCCATAGCAATCCCTCCCTTGCGCTTAAACGGTTAATAAAAAAAAATATATCAAGATAATTTCTCACTTGCTCTTTAATTTTCTCCAATAACCACCGGCTAAAAACAATCGTTACTCTTCATCCTTTGGTTGACTCGGGGTCGGGGTCGGGGTCGGTATCGGAATCGGTATCGAAATCAAAATCGATATCGACAGTTAAAATCAAAAACTCGATACCGATTCCGATACCGACCCCGACCCCGACAGATGAGCTGATTGTTTGTCCTTTTGAGATTAAGATTATGAATACAAGCAAGAAAAAACATAGTTCCCGATCCAATTTTCCATCAAAAAGATACCATGTTTTGTTTCCATCATTTGATGGATAATTCTATAATCGCATTCAGTATTGAATGTCAAGATAGTTTTTATGTTTGGACAATACTATCTGTAATTAATATGCTATTTCAACGATATAAACATCGGGGTCGGGGTCGCTATCGGTATCGGGGGCGGATGTTTTCCCGGTCTTGATTATGGTTACAGCCGGTTATCAAAATTCGAATGCCGAAATCCGAAATTCGAATTTCAGATTTTGTTGACTGGCCGAAACGATGGCCAAGACCATCATTCCCTGCTCGGTAAGGGCCTGTAGGGGCGAAAAATCTTTCGCCCCTACACGTATTACCAGCATCACGGTTATTCAGGCGGCAAAAGGACAACCTCCTTTTTGCAACGGCAGCATCTGCGGAATGTCAAATGCGGCTATTTTAACCGTCTCAAATTCCCTAAGGATATCCGCCACCAATACCGTGGCTTTGGCCGTCAGCTTGACGCAGCCAAAGGGTTCATTTTGCTCGATGAAGCCCTTGAACAGATGCGGGCAACTGAGGGACCCGAATTCCTTTACAAAAGCGGTTTTAAATTGCCGTGACAGGGCGCCCAAATCCTTAAGGGATTCGCCCGGTGCGGATCGTCCCAACAGACTTCCCAACACCAGAATGCCGCCGGTAAAGGCCCCGCACAGTTCCTCCTGGGTGCCGCCGATGCCGCCGTTAAAACCGGAAGCGGCCCGGACCACCTCTGGTCGCGGAGTTTCGGAGAACAGGTCCAGGATGGTTCTGGACACCACTTCGGCGCAGGCATAGCCGGACTCGAAATAACGATAGGTTTGTTTGCGGATTTCTTTTGCGTCCATATTATTCTCCTTTTCTCATGCTCTTGGAACACCCGGTTTACGGGCCTGAATCAAGGCGGACCGAACCAGATCTGTCACACCCGCTTTTACCGTTGCATCCCCCGGTTCCGCCCACTGGATGCGGATGTCCTCAAAACCGGCTTGCTCCAGCAAGGACCGGGTCAGTTCTCCGGTCTCGGCTCCGCCGATACAACAGGAGACCAGTTCCGGATTATTGCGCACAGTCTCCGGCAGGGGTGCCAGGGCCAGAATATCGGAAATCGCCAGCCGGCCGCCGGGCTTGAGCACCCGCAACACCTCCCTGAATACCGCCGGTTTGTCCTGGGAAAGATTGATGACGCAGTTGGAAATCACCACATCCACACTTTGGTCAGGTACCGGCAGATGCTCGATTTCCCCCAGCCTGAACTCAATGTTGGCCAGCCCGGCCTGTTCCGCATTGCGGCGCGCTTTTGCAATCATTTCCGGAGTCATGTCCACGCCGATGACCCGGCCTTGGGGTCCTACGGCCCGGGCCGCTATAAAGCCGTCAAACCCGGCGCCGCTGCCCAGATCCAGGACCCATTCCCCCGGCTTGAGAATGGCGGCCAGATGCGGATTGCCGCAGCCAAGGCCCAGATTGGCGCCCTCCGGCGCTGCCTGGATATCCTGCGGGGAATAACCCATATCCTCCGCCTGTTGGGCAAGGCCGGGGTGACTACTGCCGCAGCAAAGTCCTGAACCGCAAGCATTGGTTGCACCATTTTCCGTTGCAATTTTTCCGTAAAATTCCCTTACCGATTGTTTCATTTTGTTGGATGAATTCATAGGTCCTCCTATTTTTATGTTTCGATATATATCGAAATATAAAACCATAAAGCCACCCTGTCAAGACCTATCTTTTTTCCTGCCTACGCAGCCACTTTAAACCAGTTTTTCCTCGGGGTCGGTATCGGTATCGGTATCGAAAAATTATATGATTTCCGGCAGATGGCCACCTGATTGAATATCGATTATCCCAACATCCCTCAGACTCGCAGCACCTTGCCGGGCCCGGCCATGCTGATCATGGTTCCATCTTTTATCACCTGTTTGCCGTTGATGAAAACGTGCTGGATGCCCACGGGCCGGGCTGCGGCCAGGCGGCCTTGGGGCGGGGTATCGCTGATGATCTGGGGGTTGAAGATTACCAGGTCCGCGGCCTTGCCGGCCTGAATCAGGCCCCGGTCGGTGAGGTTGAAACGCCGGGCGCTGGCCAGGGTGGAGCGCTGGATGGCGTCTTCCAGGGTAAACAAGCGACGGTTCCGCACCAGGGGCCCTAAAATCCGCGGAAAAGTCCCCATGGCCGCCGGATTGGGATGGCCCTTGCTTTTGATGATGGCGTCGGTTTCAAACAGGCACAACCGGTTGGACAGCACGCTTTCCAGCACCGCCTCACGGCCGGGCTCGCCGCTATAGCCATGAAACAGCATGAGGGCGCTGCCCCGACTCTGCTCGCACAGCCGCAGCAGGGCTTCAAAATTGCTGGTCCGCCATTTAGCGGCGATCTCCGGGACCGTGAGCCCGTTCAGGTCCTCCCAGCCCGGAACCCCTACCTCCATGACCTGAAAATCCTTATACGTGAAGCCCACCAGGCGGAAACCGGTTTCCAGTTCAAACCACAAGCGCCCTTTGAGCCAGGGGTTGCGAAAGGCCTGGGAGCCTCGGCGCAAAAACCAGTGTGGTAAAACTACAGTGATGGTGGTATTGCCGCACATATACGGAAAGGCATCAAACATCACATCCACCCCCTCCTGAACCGCCTGCTCCACCATTTTCAGGGCCTTTTCCGCAGTGGGAAAACTGCGCCGGCCCACGAAAATAAAATGGGAGATCTGCAGGGCAATGCCGGTTCTTTTGGCAATATCCAGCATTTCCCGCAGGGCCAGGAGATTGTGAGGTTCGCTGGTAGTGAGGGGATACGTGGGCGACAGCAGACTCAAGGCCTTTAAATGCACCGTCACCGGCTTGTGCTTGTCCCGGGCCACCCGGCAAAAGGCCTCGATTTCCGATAAAGGCGAATACATACCCGGTTCATACCCCAGGCCGAAACTCAGGCCGCAGGCGCCCTCGTCAAGGGTGCGGCCCAGCAGGCTCAGGCAGCTCTCCAGCTCGTTTGGCAACATGGGCCCCCGGATGGTATCCGCCGCTGCCAGCCGAATGCTGGTGTGTCCTACCAGCTCCGCCAGGTTCAGGGGTAGATCCATGGTTTCCATACAGCTCAAATACTCGTCCATGCTGCGCCAGGTGAAGTCGAATTTTCTTTCCAGCAGGGTCCCCACCTGCTGAAAGGCCCTGAGCATTTCCGGCCGGAAAGGGGCGGGTGAAAACCCGCAGTTACCGGCCACCACGGTGGTGATTCCCTGCTCCAGCAGGCAGCGCAGAAGCTGGGGGCTCTCGGCCAAGGGCAGCAACCAATCGGAATGGGAATGCATATCGATAAAGCCCGGACAAATCACGAAACCGTTTGCATCCAGGACCTCGTCCGCGGCCGGAATTCCCTGGCCGGCTTTTATCACCGCACAAATGCTATCGTCTTCAATGAGGACATGACCCGGAAAACCCGGCTGTCCGGTTCCGTCGATGATCCAGCCATCCTTCAATAGAATTGTTCCCATTTGCTTTCTCCAAAAAATTGTCTTTTTCCACTACCCGCTTCGCTTCGCGGCACACGAAAGTCTCGAAGTTTTTCAATAATAAATTCTTATAGTTATTTTTTTGGACCCTGGTCATCGTTTCGGTAATGCTCCATTGTGGGAGCGGCTTCTATCCACGATTCGGACGAAATTAATGATCAAGGCCTTTTTTTCTTCTTGTCTTTCGTATCCTGGTGAATAAATGCACTGCTGAAGCGGCAAGACGAGTCTGATAATTGACACCATTAAGCCCCTCGCTTATACTCCCACAATTTCGGGGTCGGGATCGAATTTTAGGCTTTGATCATCGTTTCGGCTATCCTCCTTTGTGGGAGCGGCTTCCAGCCGCGATAAGGCCAAAACGATGACCAAGGCCGAATTTTATTTTCCGGATTCTCGATTCCGATTTCGATTGCGACCCCGAAAATAAGGAAAACTACCAATGAAACCTTTGCGACTATATCTTGCGCCCATCCGCGGCATCACCGATTGGGTCTTCCGAACCTGCTTTGCTCAATTTTTTCAGGGTCTGGATCTATCGGTGGCGCCCTTCATCGCCACTGTCCAGGCCAATCGTTTTACCATAAAACTCCTGAAAGATCTATTGCCGGAAAACAATCAGAAAATGCCCGTGGTTCCACAATTGCTGGGCAAATCCGCCGAGGACTTCATCCGCCTGGCCCGGGCCTTGTATGATCTGGGCTATGACTGCGTTAACTGGAATCTGGGCTGCCCTGCTCCCATGGTGGCCCGCAAAGGCCGGGGCTCGGGCCTGTTGCTTTATCCGGAAAAAATTGAGGCCTTCTTGGAATCGGTGGTACCGGCCATCCCCAACCGCCTGTCCATCAAAACCCGCCTGGGGCGGACTCAACCCGCGGAAATCCAGACCCTGATGACCATCTTCAATCGCTTCCCCCTGAAAGAACTCATCGTCCATCCCCGCACCGGCAGCCAGATATATACGGGACAACCCGATCTTGAAATGTTTGCCTGGTGCTGTGAAAACAGTCAAAATCCCCTGGTTTACAACGGCGACATCGTCGACACACATTCCTTTCAAGAACTGTTCAAACGTTTTCCCGAAATCCACGGCTGGATGATCGGCCGGGGAGTTGTCGCCGACCCCTTTCTGCCGGCTGAAATCAAAGCGCAACCCCCAGTCCCCCCAACAGAAAAAGTGGCAATCATCCTGAAATTCCACGACGCTTTATATGAATCCTATTCCAGCCTCTTTGCCGGTCCGGCCCACCTGACGGACCGCATGAAAGCGGTCTGGCAATATCTGCACCGCTCCTTTGAGGGGGGAGAGAAATTCGTAAAACGCATCCGCAAATGCCGGCATACGGAGACCTATCAACAAACCGTGCAGGATTTCTTTGTCCAAGGGCCGATCTATAAGGACAATAAAAGCCTGCAAGAATAAAATTTTAATAGCGGCTACGCCACCTGGAATTATTTCATCACCCCCTTTCTTTTTCTCCAGAAGGGGTTTGTCTTTGAGACACTGCCCCCTTTGCCGGGTATGCCAAACACGTGGGCAGGGCTGCAAGTCGTTTTCCCGGACCATATCCCCACCCATTGCCGTGGACAGCAATTCTATTTCGATGACCGGCGCCCCCTGCGCCGCCTGGATTACACTGCTGAAGTAATCGGCGGCTTACCCCATGCCGCCCATCTATGCGATGACTATCAGGAATTCAACGGCATCCATTTCCCAACGAAACGTAAAGTCCTACCGCTGTTTTTCAGCCGCAAGCCCTTGCCCGGACCTACTTTGGTGGCAATCGAGATTCATAACGTTCGAACGTAAATTAGGTGAATAATGCGAAGACTGAAAACATATATCCGTTCATAGAGAATCGCTGTAAAAAAAGGGCGCCAAGTAATTTCTCAGCGCCCTTTGTTTTGAATCATTTTTTTGGTAAATCAATTACTCTACGAAATATTTCCTGCATTCTTATTGTGGTGCTACCACAGTGCGCCAATTGATGGCCACGATTTGTCCCTGACGAGCCAAATCTGCCGCCTCACCCAAAATGCGGGCCGATTCCTGGGGGGCATGGAAGCCCATGGAATTTTCAGCGGCGATGAAATCAAGCCGCCACTGGGCCATGCGCTGGAACTCACGTGTTTTGGCCAACTGAGTGTCCGTGGCCCCTTCGTTGGTGGCTGCCTGAATGGCGTCCAACTGATCCATGAGGGCTTTGGCCGCACGTTGCATTAGTTGGTAGTTGCGCTCCTGGATCAAATCCACGCGCTCCTTGATTTCCTGCTCGGAGAACTTGTGGCAGGTCTGGCAGGCCCGGCTGATGTTCAACAGCGGGCTGCGCACCCAGTGATCCGAGACCTTGGTGGCGCCATCGCGCATATAGGGCATGTGACAATCGGCGCAAGCCACTCCGCTGCGGGCATGCACGCCTTGGCTCCACAACTCAAACTCCGGATGCTGGGCTTTCAATAGTTTGGCACCCGACTCCTTATGGGCATAATCAAAGAACTGGGTCTCATCGGAAAATTTGGTATTGTTCCAAAAGGTCTCGATCTCTTCGGCCTTCAAGCCATTACCCCAGGGGAAAGTGAGTGGCGACTTATTGGAGCAGTAGTATTCCACATGACATTGGCCGCACACCATTGCGCGCATTTCAGTGCGCGAGGCGTCGGTATTGGGATTGTAATTCTGCTTGCGATCCCCCTTGCGCCACTGCTCGATTGATGGCAGATAAGGCGCCGGTGCGTTGGAGGCGGCCAGCTTTTGAATGCCGTCCAAAAGTCCCGGCCGGGTGATGCGCAGTTGCATGGTTTTGGGATCATGGCAATCCACACAGGAGACTGGATGGGCATTTCCCATATCATGGAGCATTTTGTTCATATCCTGATACGAAGATTTATAGATCTCCTGCATGCCGAGCATGGCGTCGCCGTTGCCTAGTTTACGGAAAAGGGGCATGACCGAGGCGTGACAATGCAAACACGAGCCGGTTTGGGGCTTGGTGAGGCGCTGGGTCTTTTCCTGATCTTCCAGCATGTAGGCATGGCCGCGGCGGTCGCGGTAATCGATGGAGAAGGCATAGCCCAGAAACATCCGTTTCAGCCAGGGATCACGCTCGATCTTTTCGGTGGGCATGGCTTCGGAACCGCCATGGCCGCCGAAACGCGTGCTGGTAGTAATAGCGGTCTTCTTGTAGGAATCATATTCCCGCGGCCAATTGATGCCCCATTTTTGGGGATCAGTGTCATCTTCGGTGACTTCCACAAGGCGCACATAGGGATTGAGAGCCTCGCCTTTGCGTTCGAAAATGTTGACAAGCAGACCCGTCACAAGAGCGGTGCAGACGGCCACACCCGCAATGATGGCGATGTAGTGCCATTGCTTTAATGGCTGATTGAGCTGGCTGGTCATAAATACTCCTAATGTTCTAGATTTAATCTTTTTCCATTCGGCCGAGTCCGGCGGGTTCCCCATGCCCCACTCCCGCGTGGCAATGGATACAATTATTTCTATCGGTTTCGTTTCGTCCCATCATGACAAGGTCCTGCAACAGGGCCTCATGGCAGTTGACGCAATTGTTCGTTAAAATTCTACTGCCTTTGGGGTTGATGGTGATTGGTTCGTGGAAGTTCTGGAAGGTGAAAGCCATCGAATGGCGCCGGCCGTTGTCGGCCTTGGCTATGTATTTGCCGGCCAGGTCGTGGGGCAGATGACAGTCCACGCATCTTGCCGCCTTGTGATGGCTGGACTTTTGCCAGGAATCGAACTGGGGACGCATGATATGGCAATTGACACACACTTGCGGGTCCGAGCTGGCATAGGAAAGCCCTTCGGCATAGCGAAAAGTATATATGCCGACCCCCAGGAACACACCGATGATAATCGCTGTCAATACACGTGTCATTGTTTGATACGTTTCTTGGTTGAGTGATCGCATGGAATCCATGCGGCAATATATCGGCAATTTGTTGATTGATTTAATCTACCGATATCTAATGATACACCTTCTATAATTAATACATCATACCACGCTTTCCGAGCGTGTCCGCCGTTACCGTACAACATAATAATTTGTTGATCTTGGGTATTTGACTTAAGTCAAATTTAGAATATTTTCTCCCATTCAGAAAGATTGATTACGACTGCGCATATATTTCAAAACCAAGCCTCTTGAGCCTTGAAATAAATTTTTGATCGAAAGTTGCTATTACGGATTCCTTGAAGGACCGGCATACAGAAACAACCACTGCGTCACCGAAATCGGGTATTGCTTCAGGCCAATAAGAAAATACAGTTTCAAAATCAATCTCGTGAATGATTTTAACTCCTGGAAGAACCAAAAAATCTCCAACCATAGTCTTTATATCAGAACGAGAAACCGCATATACTTTTGCCATTACGTAGATAAATTCAGTCAGGACATTTTGAGGGCAATATATCATCTTTTTCAATAATGCTGCATCTCTAAAAAGGCTTGAAATCCTGAGCTGCTGCTCTGCATTTCGGTCGGTAACAAAAGAGATCAACGCATTTGTATCAATTATATATTCCTTCAACGAAACCGCTCCGATCGAAAGTTTCTCGCCTTTTGAATATCGTCTGTGATATTCCCTTTTCCGATTTTAATGCTGTTTTGGTATTCTAAAAACTTTTTTTGTACAGGAGAGACGACAACTTTGCCTTCCACTATGTTCCACTCAAGTGTGTCTTTGATGGCAAGCTTCAAGCTTTTTCGAATTGTCTTGGGAATGGTTGTCTGAAATTTTGAGGTAATGACGGAGCGCATTTTTTCCTCCAAAATTTTAATAAATTCTTACAAAAATATAATATTGTAAGGAGATTGATCTGTCAAGAATTCTGTTATGAGATCAATAAATACAATCGACCATGGATATAGTATAAAAACGGAATATAACGGCCTGCATCGAATCCACCGGCCAGCAAGTCAACCAAAAATTGAAAAATTGGGGGACAGGTTCGTTATACGCTTTTCGCGAATTAACAAAAATCGAACCACATCTCCGTTGGATTGAGGGTGAGATACTAACCAAAATTCTGCTATTAAGAGTTACCGATAGGAATAAAAGACGGGCGAAAAGCTTCTATTTTTGCATTATGTAAGCGTGGCTGAGCTGAAATCCTTGACTGTGATTATGATTTTTAAAACAGCGTTTTTTGACCCCATTCACTGGTGAAATAGATCATTCTGTAAGACGCTTCAAGGAGTATAGCCCTTTCAAACCTGATATGGGCTTGGGTTTTTTCTCCTTGGCGGATGGAAACAGCTCCTTGACCCGCAAATATTGTTGCCGCACAAAATCCTTGGAGCCGATGATGCCGGAATCTGTAAAATAGCGTGTGCGATACAGGAACCGATCGGTGCGGGTGATCCGGAAGCCTTTTTTCCGCTCCTTTTCCACGGTTTTCTGTTCAATGCCTTTTCCTTTTTCCCCCCTCACACTTCTCCCCTCTCCCTTCTCACTTCTTTCTTCCCCCTTCTTCTTTATCGCTCCGGCTTCGTACAAAAATTTTCGGTAAAGGCGCAAACGCTCCTTGGCGTCCAGCACCCCGAATTCTTTCAGGCCGAAATCCAGGGAAAGAAAATCCCCCTTGTTTTTCTGCTGGACATGATAGCCGATGGAATTCCAGCGGTAATCCTCGGGTTTCGCCACCAGCCCGGCCCGCACCGGATTAAGATCGATATAGGCCAGGCAGTTGATTAGGGTTTCGCCCTTTTCCACGATCAGGCTTTTGAAGCGCTCGCCCCAGAAAAAGCCCCGGCGGCCATGGCGTTTGTTGTAAAAACGGGAAAAGGTCTGCTTGAGTTCCTTGCAAAATTCGGAAAGGCTGGTCCATTTATGCTTCAGAAACGGAATCTGGCCGTCCAGACAGATCTTGTCCTTACCATGCAGAAG
>DYJD01000013.1 GCA_020723325.1 Desulfosudis oleivorans
CAAGCAATAGTATTCGCTGGGTGAAATATTGGCAATTAATGGCTGCACATTCCGCACCAAGTTTACATTCGATTCCCCTGGGGGAAGGTTCCAACCATATTGACACACTGGTATGATTCCGATATCAAACTGAATCGGACTCAATCAAAAGAAGGGGAGATATTGAAAATGAATTTAAAAGGGAAGCCCATAAGAATTGTCGGCGGTTTGTTGATGACCCTGATCCTGTTAATGGCAATGAATGTAGTTGCAAACGAAAAAGACACCCAGTTTCCCCCAAAGGAATGGAAAGACGCCCCCAATCCCCTGGCGGCGCCGGAAGCAGTGGTGGGCGGGGAGATTTCCATTTTTGCCGGCCAGTATCCCAAGAGCATGAATTATTACCTGGATGTCAATAGCCTGTCGGCGGAGATTTTCGGGGCAATGTTCGAAACCTTGCTGACCATGAATCCCATCACCCTGGAGTATGAGCCGGGGATCGCGGAGCGCTGGACCATTTCCGCGGATAAAAAGACCTTCACCTTCTATCTCAATCCCAAGGCGCGCTGGAGCAACGGCAAGCCCATCACGGCCCAGGATGTGCGCTGGACCTACGACGCCGTGCTGGATCCCAAAAATCTCACCGGGCCCCACAAGATCGATCTGGAGCGTTTCACCCCGCCCGTGGTGGTTAATGAGCAGACCATTCAATTCACGGCCAAGGATGTGCACTGGAAGAATTTGGGGGCTGCCGGAGGTTTCCATATTTTATGCAAACAGGCTTATGAAAAAGGCGATTTCAATAAAATCAATTTCGAGTTTCCCGTGGTGTCGAGCCTTTACACCCTTGGGGAAATCAAGGATGGAATTTTCGTCAAGCTGAAGCGGCGCAAGGACTGGTGGAACCGGGAGACCCAGCGCAACAAGAATCTGGGCAATTTTGAAACCATGACCTTCCGTTTTTTCGCCGAGCGGGAAAACGCCTTTGAAGCCTTTAAAAAGGGGGAGATCGATCTTTATCCGGTGTATACGGCGCGCCAGTGGATCAAGGAAACCAGCGGCGAAAAATTCGAGAAGAACTGGATTGTCAAGCAAAAAATCTACAACAGCAAGCCCGTGGGCTTCCAAGGCTTTGCCATGAATATGCGCAAGCCGCCCTTTGACGACGTCAAGGTCCGCAAGGCCATGAATCTCCTTCTGGATCGCAAGAAAATGAACACTACCATCATGTATGACCAATATTTTCTGCACCGCTCCTATGTGGAAGACCTGTATTCCAAGCAGAATCCTTGTCCCAACCCCATGGTGGAGCTGAACAAGGCCGAAGCCCGCCAGCTCTTGAAAGAGGCGGGCTGGGTGGTGAATCCCAAGACCGGCTTTCTGGAAAAGAACGGCGCCAAATTTTCCTTCAAGTTTCTGACCATCGAATCCTCCACGGATCCCTTCATGGCCATCTATGCCGAGGATTTAAAGGACGTGGGGATTGAAATGCTGCTGGATAAAAAGGACTGGGCCGCCCGGGCCAAGGACATGGAAGAGTTTAACTATCAGATGACCTGGCAGGCCTGGAGCTCGGGGGTTTTCAAGGATCCGGAACCCATGTGGTCTTCCAAGGAAGCGGATCGGAAAAACGGCAACAACATAACCGGCCTAAAAAATAAACGCGTGGATGAGTTGATCGAAAAACAGCGCAGCATTTTTGAAGTGCAAAAGCGCAATGAAATCAACCGGGAGATCGATCAGCTCGTTTACCAGGAATATCCCTACGTACTGCTATGGAATCTCAACTACACCCGCCTGCTGTACTGGAACAAATTCGGCCTTCCCAAAACCGTGCTGTCCAAATACGGGGATGAAAGCAGCGCCTACTGGTATTGGTGGGTGGATGAAGACTCGGTGGCAGATCTTAAGGATGCGGAAGCAAGCAAAAACGCCTTACCGGCCAAGCCGGACGCCGTTGTTTTCGACGATCTGTTTCAAACGTACAAATGACACCACACCGAGCGGTTCTCCCGTAAAAGCATGGCCGGAACATCCTTGCGGCAGACCGGCATGGCCGCCGGGCAGCGCGGATGAAAACGGCAGCCCGGCGGCGGAGCCGAAGGCGAAGGCGCAGTCCCGGGCAGAATGATGCGCTGGTTGGTTGAAACCCCCGGCTTGGGAATGGCCGCGATCAGGGCCTGGGTATAGGGGTGCAGGGGCCGCTTGATGATCTCATCGGTGGGGCCCAGCTCCACCAGGCGGCCCAGATACATGACGGCTATACGTTGGGAGATATGGTTCACCACGCTCAGGTCATGGGAAATGAACAGATAGGACAGCCCATGCCGCGCCCGCAAGTCCATGAGCAGGTTGATCACCTGGGCCTGGATGGATACGTCCAGGGCGCTGACCGGCTCATCGCAGACAATGAATTCCGGCCGCAGGGAAACGGCCCGGGCGATGTTGATGCGCTGGCGCTGACCGCCGGAAAATTCATGGGGATAGCGGAACATGTCGTCGGCGCTGAGTCCCACTTCCCCAAGCAGGGTTGCGGCGGCTTCCTCCCGTGGGCCTTGAATCAGGCCGAACTCGGCCAGGCCTTCGGTGATGATGTCGAGCACGTTCATGCGCGGATTCAGGGAAGAGACCGGATCTTGAAAAATGATCTGTAGCTTGCGCCGCAAAGCGCGCATTTCCCGCCGGGAAAACCCGCCCACCTCCCGGCCCGCGAAGAGAATCCTGCCGGCCGTGGGCTTTTCCAGCCCCAGGATGGTCCGGCCCAGGGTGGTCTTGCCGCAACCGGATTCGCCCACCAGCCCTAGGGTTTCGCCTTTTTCAATGGACAAACTCACTCCGTCCACGGCCCGGACATTGCCCACAGTCCTAGCCAACACGCCGCGGCGGATGGGAAACCAGGTGAATAGGTCCTGGACCTGGATAATGGAAGTATGGGGTTGAGTGTTCATGTGGCGCTTGAATTTCCATGGTTTGCGGAGTTGAGTTCTTCACACCGGAAGCAGGCGCAGTGATGTCCTGGGGCGAGCGGTGCTAAAACGGGTTTTTCCAGGGCGCAGCGGGCCACGGCAAAGGCGCAACGATCCCGGAAATGGCAGCCGGAAGGAAAATTCCGCGGGGACGGCACCTGGCCGGGGATGGCAAAGAGCTTCTCCTTCCGGCCGGACAAACCGGGTATGGATTGTAGCAAGCCGCGGGTGTAAGGGTGGGCCGGCGTATGAAAGATTTCCTTCAGCGGGCCTTCTTCGACGATATTGGCGGCATACATTACCAGTACCCGGTCGCACATTTCCCAGACCACGCCCATGTCATGGGTGATGAGCAGGATGGCGGTTTTTTCCGCGCGGATCTCGCGGATGAGTTGAAAGATCTGGGCCTGGATGGTGACGTCCAGGGCTGTGGTGGGTTCGTCGGCGATGATGAGATCCGGTCCGGTCATCAAGGCCATGGCGATCATGACCCGCTGCTGCATGCCGCCGGAAAGCTGGTAGGGATAGGCCTCCATGCGCTGGTCCGGGTCGGAAATGCGCACCTTCTCCAGCCAGTTCCGGGCCGTTGTCCAAGCTTCCTTTTTGTTCATGGCTGTATGCAACTGCAAGGTCTCCACCATTTGCCGGCCGATTTTTTGCAGCGGCGAAAGGGCCGCCGAAGGTTCCTGGAAGATCATGCTGATATTCCCGCCGCGAACGCGGCGCAGGGCTTTCACGTCCAGGGTGAGCAGATCCTCGCCATGGAACAGGATCCGGCCGTTTTGGATTTTGCCCGGCGGGCTGGGAATCAGACGCAGAATACTTAAGGCCGTGACGGACTTGCCGCAGCCGGACTCCCCCACCAGCCCCACGATTTCACCCGGCTCCATGTGAAAGGAGATGTCCTCCACGGCCGTGAAAGCGCCTTCGTCGATGGCAAACCCGATGGACAAATTTTGAACTGCCAGAAGGGACATGCTCAGCCTTCCAGTTGTGTGTAGCGTTTGGGATCATAGGCATTGCGAATGCCTTCGCCCACAAAAACCCCCAGCAACATGACGATGAACAGGGCTAGGGACGGGTACAGGATCAACCACCAGGCCCAACGGTATTGCTGGGCCTGGTACAGGAGTTCGCCCCAACTGGGGGTGGGCGGCGGCAGGCCGAAGCCCAAGTAGTCCAGGGCCGCCAGGGAACCGATGGCGCCCACCAGGGAAAAGGGGAAAAAGGTGATCACCGGCGTGACGGCATTGGGCAGGATGTGTTTGAAAATGATTTTCAAAGGCGAGATGCCCATGCATTTGGCGGCTTCCACAAAGGGCAGTTTGCGCAAGCGCAGGAATTCGCCGCGGATGTAGTAGGAAATGCCGATCCAGTTGAAAATGCCGTAACAGAACAACAGCAGGGCAAAACTGCGGCCGTAAACCGAGCCCATCAGAATCATGATGTACAGAAAGGGCAGGGCGCTCCAGATCTCAATGAGGCGCTGGGCGGTGATGTCAAGAACGCCGCCGAAATACCCCTGCAGGGCGCCGGCGATGATGCCGATGGCATAGGAGCAAAAGACCAGCAGCAGGCCGAAAGTCATGGAGGTCCGCAGCCCGTAAAGGATTCTGGCAGCCACATCGCGACCGGCGGCGTCAATCCCCAGGAAATGGCCTTTGAAGGGGCCGTGGGGAAAACGCGCGTCCTTTTTGGTAAAAGCCGCACTGTAAGCGGTTTTTTCAAAGTCCAGTTCCAGGTCGTCCACCGGGCCTTCCAGGCGACGCCGGACAAGCTCCAGCAGCTGCGCCTGCTGCTCCTTTGTCAAACGGCGCCAGACGTCATCCCGGTCGAGGTTAGGCCGCTCTTGGGCCAGGGATTCACTGGAGAAGATCAAACGCTTTTTTCCGGCAGCCTGCATGGTTTCACGAAAGGTCAGGCGGACGGTCTGGGGGGCGGCGCTGCGGCTTGTGTAAGCCGGCAGGGAAATGACCACCGGTCTTTCGGCCCGGCCGGAACTGATTTCGCAGGAAAAGGCCGGTGCCGGCTGATTATGGAAGCGCTGGTCCAGGGCCTGCCGCAATTCCATGGGCAAGGGGAAGTACTCCGTCAGCTTAAGGCCCTCAGCCGATTTCCCATTCAGAAAAATGTCGAAAGCGACGGACGCGGCAATGGAGTAATCCCGCCGGATGTTTACGGTTCCCACCCGCGGCACCGGAGCAAGGGTCAGGGTGACATCCTGGGAGCCGGTAATGGCTTCCGGTGCAATGCTTTCATCCGGGCCGTGGGAGATGATGGGGAAGACCATATAATTGTCCGGATCGGCGTGGAATTGATCAGAGGCGTTGACGGCATGATAATCCGGCCGGGTGTTTTTGCCGCTGCCGGTGAAGGTGTCATCCGGGTGGAAACGGAAAACCGGGAAATAGGAGCGGCCTTTATAGTGCACATAGAGCGGGGTGTTGTTGCAGAACAGTTCAGCCCCGAGACTGAGCAGATACAAAAAGCCGATGATCAGCAGGGAGTAATAGGCTCGCTTGATTTCCGTGAAACGCTTGAGGCGCTTGCGGGCGATGGGGCTTTTGATCACGGACGCAAACATGAGGGCTTCAGTTCTCCTGGAAGTTGATGCGCGGGTCGATGAGCACATACAGAAAATCGGACAGAATGTTGCCCAGCATGCCCAGGATGGAAGTCAGGGAAAGAATGCCCATGAAGACCGGATAGTCTCGGCCCACAATGGCTTCCAGACTCAAGCGCCCCATGCCGGGGATCTCAAAAACCTGTTCAATGATGACCGAGCCGGCGAACATGACCGTCAGGATGGAACCAAAACCGGTGGCGACGGGGATCAGGGCATTGCGCAAGGCGTGTCCCCAGACGGCCCGTGAAAAACTGCCGCCCCGGGCCAGGACGGTGCGCACATAATCCTTGCCGATCTGCTCCAAAAGAGAATTTTTCATGAGCAGGGTCAGGATGGCGAAATGGCCGATCATGTAACAAAGCACCGGCAGGCACATGTGCAGGCCGATATCCTTCACCTGCAGCCAGAAGGACAAAGTTGCGAAATTGTCGGAATGGAGACCGGCGGCCGGAAAGACGTCCCAGAACTGATCGGAGGTTCCGCAGAAGAACATTTTGAGCAGCATGCCGAAGGCCAGGGGGGGAACGGCGTAGCCCACAAAGACCATGACGCTGGATACAAGATCAAACGACTGCTCATGGCGCAGGGCCTTCATGATCCCCAAGGGGATGCAGATCAGATAGGACAGGATAAACCCGGTGATCCCGAAAATCAGGGAAACCTGAATACGCTCCAGGATCAGTTGCCAGGCGGTTTTGTTGGGGAATTTATAGGATTCCATGGTCAGGCCGAGCCGATCCGTCACCAGCCATTTCCAGTAGCGCTTATAAAAAGGCTGATCAAAGCCGAAATGCTTTTCAATGGCCTCCCGTTGGGCCGGGGAGATTGCGGCATCGGCCCGGGCGCCGCTGCTGATCTCGCCCCCGCCCCGGCCGCGCATCTGCATGATGACCTGTTCCACCGGGCCGCCGGGAACGAACTGGATCAGGCCGAAGCACAACAGGGTGATCCCGATAAAAGTGGGGATGACCAAGAGAAAACGGCGGATAAAATATTCAAAGCGCTCCATCTAACGCTATCCCAATTCCTTTGTCACCGGAGCAGGCGGGCAAACCAGGCCCCGGTTTCGCGCACAAGTTGATCCTGATATTCCGGCCGGGTGACCCGGTGATCTCCCTGGGGCTGAATAATCAGATTTTTCGGAGCAGAAGCCTTGTGGTGGATTTCATAAGCACTATCCACCGGCACAACACTGTCGGCCTCACCGTGGATGATGAGGATTCTGGAAACCAGCGGCAGCAATGGGCTCAGGTCAAAGGATAGATGCTCCTCATAAAAAGCCACGCTCATGCCGCGCAAGTCTCCGCTTTCTTTTGCGGCTTCCAGGATCGGGGCGCTGCAATAGGGCGCGGCCAGGGTCACCATGGCCTCCACCGGATTGCGGGCAAAAAAGGCAAGCGCCGTGGCACCGCCGATGCTGCTGCCGAAAATACCGCAGCGCCGGCCCAGATCCGATCGGGCCCGCAACATTGCCAAGGCCGCTTGCAGATCCCGGCAGCGATTTTCCAGGGAAGTGACCGCGGCAAAATCCCCGTCGCTCTCGCCGCAACCACGGTGATGAAACCGGAAAAAGGCCAGTCCCAGGCGGTTGCATTCAGCAGCCAGGGCGATTTGTTTGGGGGAGCCGCCGTCGCTGAACAGGCCGTGGGAACCGATGATGAAGGGCGGAAGTTCCACGGCAACCGGCAGATGCAGATGGCCTTTCAGCGTAAGGCCGTCAATTGTAAATGATAAAGGAATAACGGTGGAAGCTTTGTCCGCTTGGGTCATTTTTACTCCTTGATTGTGGAACCTGAATGATCATATAAACGAATCGCTTTGGTTTGTCATGAAAATAATCGACATGGACGGTAATTTGAATGGGTTTTAAAAAAGGGCAAGTACTGGAATTTGAAGTCACTGATTTGGCGTTCGGCGGCAAGGGTTTGGCCAAGTTGGATGGTTTTGCGCTATTCGTGGATCAAGCTGTGCCCGGGGATCAGGTAAGCGCCCGGGTGATCAAAATGAAAAAAAACTATGCCGAGGCACGGATATTGGAGCTGCTGAGGCCCTCCGGCCACCGCATCCCGCCGCCCTGCCAGTACAGCGGCCATTGCGGCGGCTGCAAATGGCAGTTCCTGGCTTATGAAAAACAGTTGGAATACAAAACCAGGCATGTGGCCGAATCCCTGGAACACCTCGGCCTGATCAAGGATGCCGTGGTACACCCCGCGCTTCCTTCGGAACGGATCTTCGGGTACCGCAATAAAATGGAGTTTTCATGTTCCGACCGTCGCTGGGTATTGCCCTTTGAGCCTGCCGCGGAAGACGCGGAGAATGATTTTGCCCTGGGATTGCATGTGCCCGGTACTTATCACAAGGTGCTGGACACCCGGGCCTGTCTGCTGCAACCCGAACTGGGCAATCAACTCCTCGCCCGGGTGCGGGATTATATCAAACAATCCGGCGTGCCGGTCTATGGCTTGCGCAGCCATCAGGGTTTCTGGCGCTTCCTGATGCTGCGCCATTCCGTGGCCCATGACCGCTGGATGGTGAACATCATCACTGCCATGGAGGACCGCAAGCTGCTTGAACCGCTGGCCGCTGAATTGATCAAGGCCTTTCCCCAGGTGCAAGCCGTGGTGAATAATGTGACCGCCCGCAAGGCCGGCATTGCCGTAGGCGAATATGAGCTTAATCTTGCGGGAACTTCCGTGATTCAAGAAAAACTCGGCCCCATGGAATTTGAGGTTTCCGCCAATTCTTTTTTCCAGACCAATACCCGCGGTGCGGAACGCCTCTACAACCAGGTCCGTGATTATGCCGGGCTGACCGGCCAAGAAACGGTGCTGGATCTTTACAGCGGCACCGGTACCATTCCCATCTGGCTGGCCGGCCGGGCCCGGGAAGTCATCGGCCTGGAGATCGTTCCCGGCGCCATTGCGGATGCGGAAAACAACTGCCGTAAAAACAACATCGACAATTGTCGTTTTATACCTGGGGATATCCGGGATTCCCTGGGCCGAATCACCACAACCCCGGATGTCATGATCATTGATCCGCCCCGGGACGGCATGCACAAGGATGTGGTCAAGCAAGTCCTGGCCATGGCACCCGAACGAATCGTCTATGTCTCCTGCAATCCCGCCACCCTGGCCAGGGATCTGGGGCTGATGAAGGACAGGTATCACGTGGTGGAAGTCCAGCCGGTGGATATGTTTCCGCATACCTACCATATTGAGGCGGTGGCCCTGTTGCAAACGCGGAAGGCGGAAGGCGGAACGCGGAATGAATAAGGAAAAATATCATTTTTCATATTCCGCGTTGGCTTGGCAGACCCGGTTGCGGCCGGTCTGCTTGGCCCGGTAAAGCGCTTCGTCGGCCATGGCCAGCATTTTTTCGCGGTCTTCGGGAAATTGGGGGAGCTGGGAGGACAGGCCGATACTGATGGTGAGCTTTATCTCCAGGCCTTCGTGGGGTATTATCAGATCTTCCACTTTCCTGCGCAAGACTTCGGCCAGGTTGGAGGCATCGGCCCCGGCCGTACCGGGCAACAACACACAGAATTCCTCGCCCCCGTAACGGGCCACCAGATCCGAACATCTTCGGAAGGAACTTTTCAGAGTGCCGGCGATGAGTTTCAAACATACGTCGCCGGCTTGATGACCGTGGGTGTCGTTCACCTTTTTAAAAAAATCGATATCAATCAGCAGCAATGAAAGCGGAGCCCGTGCCCGCCAGGCTCTTTTCCACTCGGTTTCAAAACCTTCGTCAAAATACCGGCGGTTGTGCACGCCGGTCAGACCGTCGATGGTGCTCAAGCCGGTCAGGAGCAGGTTGGCCTCATTCAGCTTTTTGGCTTGCTTATCGTTGATCTTGATAAGCCGCCGCAACTGCTTGTAGACTTTTTTGTAGCTGCCCAGCAGGTGTTCAAATTCATGGCGCAGCCGGTGGTTTTCTTTTGTTCCTTGGGCCAACATCTCCTCGGCACGCCGGATGATTGTTTCTTCGGCTTCAAAAAGGGTTTCTTCGCTCACTTTTCAGCCTCTTTTATCACCAGATTGAACTCGACATATTCCAGATCTTCAGCGAATTCCTCGCCAAATTCCAGATTGTCGGCATCATCGGCTTCATAGATCCAGTTGATAGCCACCTTGCGGCCTTGCTTGGCGGCATTGTCCAGCAGATCGAACAGGTTGATCAGGGTTTTGGAAGAACTGCTGTTGAAATAGATCAGGTCCACATTCACGGTCAGGGGCAGAGCATCTGGGCCGTCCAGATATTTCTTTACATATTCAAACATGGGTGCGTAAAATTCCACGGTGTTCTCCGGATAGGATTCCCCCTTGATGAAAAGAAAGTGTTTTTCAGGCTCAAAGAAAATTTCGGGCGTATATTTCGTGGGTTCTATCTTGAGAGTTTCCATGCGGACCTCCTAATTATACCAGCGCCTTTAAGGTGAAAAAGGAATATTGTTCGTTCATCCGGCGAATGTCATAGGTCAAGGGCCTGCTTGCCCGCCTGGCGATTTCAATCAAGCCCAGACCGGCGCCTTTACTGCTTTCGTGGGGTTCCACCCGCCGTTGCTCTTTGTAGTAAATCTTCAAATCTTCTTTGCTCATATCCTTCACGATTTCCAGTCTCCGCTGCAGCCCGGCCACTTTGGTGTTATGCACCCGGTTCCCGCTGATGACCGAGCAAAAACCTTTTTCAAGGCCTACGGCGATGATGCCCACACTGAGCTGGTCCGCCTCGTAAACGGAATTATCCACCGGATACTTTTCATCCGAATAGTGGATGATGTTCTGGACCTGCTCCACGAGAACGGAAAATACCCTTGAGCTGACGGATTTGCCGGCCTCACCCAGCATCATTCTTTTTTTCAGGATATCTCCGATCTCCACCATCAATACTTGGGAGATCGGGCCGAAAAAGCAGAAAATCACCTTCTGCCGGTTCAAGCCTTCTTTGAAGTCGCAGAGCTCAGCCATCATGTTGTCTTCCCTCTGATTGGTGAACGCCTTCACGTCTCCCGATCTGTTGCCGATAAACGGGGTGTCTTGGGCGCCATCACTACCTTCGCCTTCTGCCTGGGAGAGTTTCATGAGGCTGATAAAAAGCTTCAATTCCCGGCAGGCGCTTTCCAGCTCCGCCAGCCGGCTCAAACCGTCTTCCAGGTTGCCTGACTTGCCCAGGTCTTCAAGGGCGCGGGCAATATCGGCCAGCCTGCCCGCCGTCAGATTGGCGGCGCCGCCCTTGATGGCATGGGCCTCCCTGGCCACGATTTCAGCCCGGCCTTGGGCCAGGGCTTGCCGCAAAATTGAAATTTGTTCGTCCAATTTTGTCATAAAGCCCGCGGCCACTTCCCACAGGAAAGCCTGGTCGTTGTCGAATTCGGCAACGGCACGCTCCAAATCCATGGGCGCGGTGGTGGATTCCGGTGTGGATGTGGCCTGGGTTGCAATTGTTCGTCGGTCATTGCCGAAGGTCAGCCATTTTTCCATGATCTCGGCCAGGGTTTTCCGTTTCAGGGGTTTGGCCGCATAGTCATCCGTTCCGGCGGCCAGGCATTTTTCGCGATCGCCTTTCATGGCATGGGCAGTCAAAGCGATGATGGGGATTCGTTCTATGGGCGGGCGGCCGTTTTTCATGCCCTCCACCTGGCGCCGGCACTCCAGTTCCCGGATTTTTTTTGTGGCCTCATACCCATCCATTACCGGCATTTGCATGTCCATCAGGATCAAATCATAGTTCTTGCGGCGATAGGCATTGATGGCCTCCTGCCCGTTTTCCGCAAGATCCACTTGATAACCAAGGCTGACCAGATGGCGCGTGACCACTTGTTGATTGGTGGGATAATCCTCCACCAGCAGGATTTGTTTTTCCGCCCGGTAATCTTCGGCAATGGTATGGCGGGTGATCAGTCTCTCCACGGCGCCCTGGTCATCCAAACGTATCAGCTTCAACACCGAAAGAATGGCCTTTTTAAGCTCATCCCGCTTGATGGGTTTGACCAGATAGCCGTTGATTCCGATTTCCTTGCACAGGCGCCCTTCGCCCACAGCTCCTGCGGAAGTCAGGACAATGAGCGGAAGATCGCGGTGATTGGCTTTCAGCCGAACGGCTTTTGCAAAATCAAAGCCGCTCATGTCCGGCATCTGAAAATCGGTAAGGATCAGTTGAAAAGGGATACCGGCGGAGGCGCTTTGCTCCAGGATGGAAAGGGCCTCTCGGCCGCTGCTTGCTTCCGTTGACAGCGCACCCCAGGATTTCAGATAGGCGGTGATGATTTCGCGATTGGTCGGATTGTCGTCCACCAGGAGAATGCGATAATTCTGCAATTGAATTTCTTCCTGGGCAAAGAGCGTGTTGTCTTTTTGCTTCTGAAAGGTCAAATTGAACCAGAAAGTGCTGCCGGTGCCCGGAATGCTGTACAGTCCAATGGAGCCGCCCATGAGTTCCACCAGTTGTTTGGAAATGGTGGTTCCCAGCCCGGTGCCGCCGTATTTGCGGGTGGTGGACCCGTCGGCCTGGCGAAAGCTTTCAAAAATGATATCCTGTTTGTCTTGGGGAATGCCGATGCCGGTGTCCGACACAGCCACATTGAATTCAATGGTATCCGGAAGATCCTGCAAGACGCTCACCTTCAGCACGACTTCGCCCTTATCGGTGAACTTCAGGGCATTTGACATGAGATTTCCCAGGACCTGGCGCAGCCGGCCGGGGTCACCCAGAATGCGGGTGGGAATATCCGGTGGAATGAAATTCATGAACTCCAAACCTTTTTGGGCAGCCCGGCAGGCTACGGCGCCGGAGACATCCTCGATCAGCACCCGCAGGTCAAAGGGAATGGTTTCTATTTCCATTTTGCCGGCTTCCATCTTGGAAAAATCAAGGACATTGTTGATGACTTCCAATAGTGAGCAGGCTTCCTTGTCAATGGTGAACAGGATATTTTTGTAGTGTTCATCCAGGGTCTGATCCAAGGTCTGGTCCAGGGCCAGTTCGGTCATGCCGATAATGCCGTTCAAGGGAGTACGGATCTCATGGCTCATGTTGGCCAGGAATTCGCTTTTGGCCTTGCTGGCCATCTTCGCGGCTGACAGGGCATTCACGAGTTCCGCTGTTCGTTCCTGCACTTTTATCTCCAGGGTTTCCTTGGCCTTTTCCACTTCTTCGATCATATCGTTCAGCCGGCGATGCTGGCGATCGTGAATGGAGATGAGGCGTTTGAACTGTTTCAACAGTTTCCGATAATCCAGCAGCAGCACCCCGAAGCCGTTTTTAAGCGCCTCCCGGCTGATTTCCTTCCCGTCGATAACGGCCTCCGCCTGTCGAATAGCGTCTTCCTCGTTTTGAAATAGGTTTTTATCCGGCATGGATGGGGCTCCTCTTCCAAATATTGCTATGATTTGGTTATTGTCTTCAAGCATTAATAATTAGCAATTAACAATTGATTGTTTAATATAAATTATTTTAATAATTAATAATCAATTGCTAATGAATAATTATTAACTTGGTACCTGCGGCGCAAAGCCGATCACCGTGATATCATCCTGCTGTTCGTTGATGCCTTTGTGTTTTTTGAAGGCCTTCAGCAGTATCTCCTGCTGGTCTGCAAAAGACCTGTGAAAGTTTTCCTTCAGCAATTCCTCAAAGCGCTCCCGGCCCAGACGCCGATGGCGCAAGCCGCCCAGTTGATCCACAAAACCATCCGTATACAGATATACCTGCATGCCTGGCCCGATGGGAACAGTATGGTTGGTAAAAGTGAATCCCAGGTCCGCAGAGGCATAGCCGATGCTCATGCGGTCCCCCTTGATGGTTTCAAAACTATTGCCCGCGGCAATGACCACCGGCAAGCGCGCCCCGGCATAGGTTAAAAGCCTTTTGGACAGATCCACATGGCAGACGGCCGCATCCAGCCCGTCGTCCGAGGCGGCCCGGCCCGTATCCTGCTGCAGGGAAGTCTTCACGATGAAATTGAGGCGCTTCAACATTTCAGCCGGATCCTTGCAGCCCTCATCCTTCAGGATGGTCCGAAAACCCGAGGCCGCGATCATGGTCATGAAGGCCCCGGGCACCCCGTGGCCGGTGCAATCCATCACCGCCACGATGAAACCTTCCGCGGTCTGCTCCATATGGAAAATATCGCCGCCGATAATATCCTTGGGCTCATAAAGGAAAAAACTGTCGGGCAGCCAGGAGCGCACCCACTCCACATTGGGCAACAGGGCCTGCTGAATGGTCTTGGCATAGCGGATGCTCTCCAGCATGTGGCGGTTGACTTTCTCCACCTTTTTCAAGGTGGCCTTTAGCTCCAGGGTGCGCTCGGCCACCCGTCTTTCCAAATCGGCGTTGAGTTTGCGGATTTCCTCTTCGGCTTTTTTATGTTCGGTGATGTCCGACACCATGGAAAAGGCGCCGATCTGGCGATCTCCCTCAAACAGGGGCGTGGCCTTGAAAAGACACAGCACTTCCGTGCCGTCCGGCCGGCGGGCAAAGGTCTCGTAAGTTAATTTCTCGCCGCGCTGCAGGGCTTCCTTCTGGCGTTTGGCGTCGGCAATGCTTTTTTCGCCGCCGAATTCGAAAATATGGCGGCCGATGACATCTTCCCGCTTGCGCCCCAGAATCCGGCACATTTCCGGGTTCACATCCGTGGTATAGCCCCTGGCATCCACTACCCAGAAGCCTTCATTGGCGGTTTCCAGGATATTGCCCATGCGTTCCTGGGCCTGTTTGATGTCGGCGTAAAGCCCGGCGTTTTCCAGGGAGATGGCGGCCTGGGAGGCCAGCAGCTCCAGCACGCTGATGCGGCCGGGGGTAAAGGCCCCTTTGGCTTTGTTGTTTTCCAGATAGAGCAGGCCGGAAAGCCGGTTTTGGCGCACCACCGGCTGGCACAGAATGGAGCGCGGCCGTGTCCGCAGCACATAGGGATCGGAAACAAAATCGCCCTGGCCGGCGGCATCGTCCAGCACTATGGAACGGCGGGTCTGGTAGACCAGGTTGATGAGGGGCTGGAGCAAATCCCTGCGCTGCATCAAGGGTTGCCGCTGCACCTGAATCTGCAGGCTGTCTTCATTGAAGGATGCGGCTGTTTCCATTACCGCCCCCTCGGCTTCGATGGTCAAGCCCTCGCCCTGCACGGACACAAAAAAGCCGCGCTCGGCGCCGGCGTTTTCCAGCACGGTCTTCATCAGACGCTTCAGCAGATTGTCCAGCACGATCTCCGTGGATATGGCCTGCAGGGCGTTCACCACCGTCAGATAATCCATTTGGTCCAGGCCGGTTCTTTCCGGACTATTCAAATCATCGGACTTTGACTCCGCCGGTTTGGGAAGCATTTCCCCATGGCGTTGATAGAGCAGGCTCACCTTGGCATCCGCACCCCAGTCCTGGTACCACCTGATGCTCTCTTGCAGATAGATCTTGGCGATCTTTGGTTTTCCTCTTTCCAGGTAAAATTCGGCGGCGTATTGGTTGGCCAGGGCTGTATGGTGACGGTTTCCGTTCCGACCGGCCGATTCTATGGCTTGATCGTATAGGGCCACCGCCTTGCCTTCATTGGCATTGATCCGCTCCATTTCGGCGCTCACCAAAAAATATTTATGGGCATAGTTTTGCGGACAGTTTTCCGCCCAGGTTTTCAGCATTTTTCTATATTTTTGCGCCTTGTGCAAAGCACGACGTTTGTCTTTTTCCTGACAGCCGATATTTTTTCGGATCAGCGCCAGGGTTGATAGAAAATAAAAATCCGGACCTACCGGCAGAGAAAAAGCGCCCATTATGTTTTGGCGGCATGCGGCGATATACTCAGCCGCCTTTTCATAATCCTCGAATAAAATACCCAGCCACAGTTTTTGCACGGCCTCCCAAAAAAACAGGGAAGGATTCTTCAGCTTACGCATCCGCTTTTCATCAAAATGGCTGCTGCTGAAATCGAACCGGTCCATGGCTTTGCCCCTCAGGCTGACAATCAGACCCAAGGTCAGGTGCATGACGAAACGCACATTGCTGCGGATGGGTTCAAGAAAAGCAATGGCCTGCCGGCATTGGTTTTCGAGGATTTCCAGTTTTTCGCCCTGAATAAAAATATTCCAGGTTGTCCAGGCCAGGATCAAGGCCACGAAATTGAAATCACCTGTGTCCACGCCCTGTTGAAAACCCTGATCTAAAAAAGGGCGGATTTCATTAAAGGATTTGCGCCAGTGAAAAACGAATTGAGATGAAATTCCAAGAAGCTTGCCGGAGAAGCGCGGATCATAATAACGCTGATGGACCTGCAAGGCCAATTCTCCAAAAGCTTCTCCTTGGGCATATTTCCCTAAACCAGCGCATAGTAACATACCATAACTGCAATAGCCCAGTGCCGAAGCCGGTGAATTTCCATATCCAATGGACAAGCGGACCATTTTCAGAACGATGAGGGCCAATAATTTCGGATTGCTGAAATAGGCGGAGTCCACCATCACGGCGATCATTTCCATAATTCGTATGGTTTTCGGATCCGTCATTGCCGGAAGATTCAGGAAATCATCTATTGTCATCCTTCGGCAAAGCAGCCGAACATGGATCATTTCCTTGAAGAGCAGATACTTCGAGGGGGTCTCTGGCAGAAATTCATCCAGACATTCCAGGCCTTTAAGTCCTTGTTGGATGGCTGCCTTACTCCAGACCCTGCCTGCATACAGCATCACTTTCCGATAATGGATTTCCGCTTTGGCCGAATCTGTCCCGGCCTTTTCCAGCAGTAGATTGAAAAAGCGTTCGGCCTCCTCATAATGGGCATTGGCGTATTCACATTCCGCCCGCTCTTGATGGATCTGAAAGGTCAGATCAAAACATTCCTCCCAGCAGGCCGGACCCAGCAGGGCCATACCGGTCTGGCTATATTTCAAGGCCGGCTCATACGCATTGGATTCCTTGGCGCGCTTGGCCGCGATGCGGTTCAATTCCGCCAGTTCGTAACGCTCTTCCGGCTTGATCAGCAAGTCCCGGGCAAGGTTAAGCTGATTGACGATGTAAAAGACTTTCTTCTCCTTTTCCCCAGGCTGAAGCCTGGATAGAAAAAGCCGGCCGATTTTCAAATGAAGCCCGGGCGCCCCACCCGCGGGAATCAGGGAATAGGCCGCTTCCTGAATGCGGTCATGCCGGAATACAAAAAGCGTATCCACGGCAATGAGTCCTTCTTCCATGGCGGCGGTCATGGACTGCATGATTTGATCAATGGGCTGCTCCATTACCGCTGAAAGGGTTTCCAAATCAAAGCGGTTTCCCACGCAGGCCCCGATTTTAAGAATCTCCTGGGTGTGAACCGCAAGCCCGGTGATCTTGCGGGCCAGCAGATCCACCACATTGTCTGTGACTTGCAAGCCCTTGATCCGTTCCATATCCCAATGCCAGCCTTTTTCGGGATCCAATTGCAGCAGCTTGCCGTCATACAGGGATTTGATGAATTGATTCACAAAAAAGGGATTGCCATCGGTTTTGGCATGTACCAGGGATGCTAGGGGCTGGACAGCGGCCTGGTCGGTCTTGATGATTTCCAGCAGCAAGTCCCGGACATTTTCATGGTTTATGGGACCCAGAAAAATCTCGTGCAGCCGGCCTCCGTCCCGCACGATTTCCGCAAGGGTGCGCCGCAGGGGATGGGCTTCGCCGACTTCGTTGTGGCGATAAGTGCCGATGATGAAAAGATAGCGGATGCTCTCGTCGGTGGTGAGGGTGCGGATGAGATTCAAACTGGCGGAATCGGCCCATTGCAGATCATCCAGGAACAGCACCAGGGGATGCTGTTCCTGGGCAAACACTTTGGCGAAATTTTTAAACACCAGGTTGAAACGGTTTTGACTTTCTTCCGGACCTAACCCGGGCACCGCGGCCTGAGGACCCAGCAGGATCTCGATATTGGGGAGCACATCCGCCATCACGCCGCCGTTGGGTCCCATGGCCGCCTGCAGGCGCTGTTTCCAAGTTTCGATGCGCGCCTTGTCCTCGGTGAGGATCTGCAGGATCAGCCCCTGAAAGGCCTGGATGATGGAACTATAAGGTACGTCCCGTCGAAATTGTTCATATTTGCCTGAAATGTAATAGCCCCGCTTGGCCACGATGGGTTTGTGAATTTCCAGGATCAAGGCGGATTTGCCGATTCCCGGATATCCGCAAACCAGCATCAGCGCCGAGGGTCCGCGGCCCACCTGCGCAAAAACCGCCATGAGTTGCTCAATTTCCTTTTCCCGGCCCACCAGTTTTTGGGGAATATTAAAGCGCATGGAAATATCCTTGCGCCCCAGCTCAAAGTCGGCGATATGGCCGAAGCGCCTGAAGCCCTCATGGCAGATGAGCAGATCGGCTTTCAGGCCAAAGCAATTCTGATAACGTTCCTCCGCGGTCTTGGCCAGCAACCGCATGATGATGCGGCTTACCGGGACAGGCACCGCCGGCTGAATTTCATGGGGCTCCTTGGGGGTCCGGGCGATGTGGGCATGGATCAGTTCCATGGGATCATCAAAGACAAAGGGCAGGCGGCCGGTGCTCATTTCATACAGGGTCACGCCCAGGGAGTACATGTCCGTACGGTAATCCACATTCCGGTTCATCCGGCCGGTTTGCTCCGGCGACATATACGGCAAGATCTGGGCGCCATAGGCAGGATCACTGATTTTACGGTTTTCGTGGGTCAACAGGGCGGTGACGCCGAAACCATGCAGCTTGATGGTGCGAGTGCCCGGCTGGATAAGAATATGGGCGGGTTTGACAGCCCGGTGCACCAGCCCTTCCTGGTGCAGCCGTCCCAGGGTCTCGGCCAACTGGATGGCGATTTCGAGAAATTCTCCGGTCTTAAGGGGATGTGCGGCCAGGTGTTGTTTCAGGGAAATCCCCTGAAAATCCTCCAAAACCAGTTGCCAGACCTTGTCGGTTTTTTGAACGGCCCGGGTGGTTACAAGACCCGGAATGGTCAAGCAGCGGATGCGCTCGTATTCCTGTAAAAAACGGGCTTCCTCATCCCTGGAAATACCCCTGGCCTGAAGTTGATGAACAATCACCTCCTCGCCCGTGCTTTCATCATGGGCTTGAAAAACCAAGCGGTGCTCGGTCTCTTCCAGTTTTTTTATGGGTTGATAGAAGCGGGCAGCCATCATGATTGATTCGACGCTTTCAATCGCTAATGAATAATTATTAACTTGGTACCTCCGGCGCAAAGCCGATCACCGTGATATCATCCTGCTGTTCGTTGATGCCTTTGTGTTTTTTGAAGGCCTTCAGCAGTATCTCCTGCTGGTCTGCAAAAGACCTGTGAAAGTTTTCCTTCAGCAATTCCTCAAAGCGCTCCCGGCCCAGACGCCGATGGCGCAAGCCGCCCAGTTGATCCACAAAACCATCCGTATACAGATATACCTGCATGCCTGGCCCGATGGGAACAGTATGGTTGGTAAAAGTGAATCCCAGGTCCGCAGAGGCATAGCCGATGCTCATGCGGTCCCCCTTGATGGTTTCAAAACTATTGCCCGCGGCAATGACCACCGGCAAGCGCGCCCCGGCATAGGTTAAAAGCCTTTTGGACAGATCCACATGGCAGACGGCCGCATCCAGCCCGTCGTCCGAGGCGGCCCGGCCCGTATCCTGCTGCAGGGAAGTCTTCACGATGAAATTGAGGCGCTTCAACATTTCAGCCGGATCCTTGCAGCCCTCATCCTTCAGGATGGTCCGAAAACCCGAGGCCGCGATCATGGTCATGAAGGCCCCGGGCACCCCGTGGCCGGTGCAATCCATCACCGCCACGATGAAACCTTCCGCGGTCTGCTCCATATGGAAAATATCGCCGCCGATAATATCCTTGGGCTCATAAAGGAAAAAACTGTCGGGCAGCCAGGAGCGCACCCACTCCACATTGGGCAACAGGGCCTGCTGAATGGTCTTGGCATAGCGGATGCTCTCCAGCATGTGGCGGTTGACTTTCTCCACCTTTTTCAAGGTGGCCTTTAGCTCCAGGGTGCGCTCGGCCACCCGTCTTTCCAAATCGGCGTTGAGTTTGCGGATTTCCTCTTCGGCTTTTTTATGTTCGGTGATGTCCGACACCATGGAAAAGGCGCCGATCTGGCGATCTCCCTCAAACAGGGGCGTGGCCTTGAAAAGACACAGCACTTCCGTGCCGTCCGGCCGGCGGGCAAAGGTCTCGTAAGTTAATTTCTCGCCGCGCTGCAGGGCTTCCTTCTGGCGTTTGGCGTCGGCAATGCTTTTTTCGCCGCCGAATTCGAAAATATGGCGGCCGATGACATCTTCCCGCTTGCGCCCCAGAATCCGGCACATTTCCGGGTTCACATCCGTGGTATAGCCCCTGGCATCCACTACCCAGAAGCCTTCATTGGCGGTTTCCAGGATATTGCCCATACGTTCCTGGGCCTGTTTGATGTCGGCGTACAGCCCGGCGTTTTCCAGGGAGATGGCGGCCTGGGAGGCCAGCAGCTTCAGCACGCTGATGCGGCCGGGGGTGAAGGCCCCCCTGGCCTGGTTGTTTTCGAGATAGAGCAGACCTGAAAGCCGGTTTTGGCGCACCACCGGCAGGCACAGGATGGAGCGCGGCTTTGTCCTGAGCACATAGGGATCGGAAACAAAATCACCCTGGCCCGCGGCATCGTCCAGCACAAGGAAGCTGCGGGTTTGGAACACGAGATTGATGAGAGGCAGGAGTAAATCGCTGCGTTGGGGCAAGGGTTGCCGCCGCACCCAAACCTGCAGGCTGTCTTCATGGCCGGCTGCGGCTGTTTCCATAACGGCGCCCTCGGCTTCGATGGTCAAGCCTTCGTCCTGCACGGAAACAAAAAAACCGCGCTCGGCGCCGGCGTTTTCCAGCACGGTCTTCATCAGGCGCTTGAGCAGATTGTCCAGCACGATCTCCGTGGAAATGGCCTGCAGGGCGTTCACCACCGTCTGATAATCCATCTGGTCCAAAACAGCGCCGCCGGTTCTGCAGACAGCCATAACCGCGGTCTCATCCGGCCGGATGGTTTTCAGCTCCGGATACCGGTCCAGCAAAAGCTGAACCTTGAAAGTGGCCCCCCACTCCGAGTAAAGTTCAACGGCTTCCTTGCGGTAAATCCCTGCGATCTTTGATTTGCCTTGGTCTTCCCAGAAGTCGGCCGCGTATTCATCGGCCAGGGCCGCATGATGGAGGGCGCCGTTCTGCCGGGCGGAATCAATGGCCTGATCGTACAAAGCCTCTGCTTTTTTTCCATTTCCGGAAACCCGCGCGATTTCGGCGCTCACTAGAAAATATCTGGCGCTATAATTCGAGGGACAGTTGTCGGACCATTTTTTTAATTTTTTATTATATTTATTCACTTTTTGCATGAGACGCCGTCCGCTTTTCCGGCTTCCAGCCTGCCCACTCTTCAGCAGAACCAGCGCTGATAAAAAATAGAAGTCCGCAAGAATGGGAACGGCAAAGGCCCCCATGATATTTTTCCGGCAATCGCGCATGAATTCCTCGGCAGCGGTATGATTTCGCAGCAGAACGCACAGGTGCAGTTTGAGTAGGGCATCCCAGTACAACAGAGCGGCATTTTGTGTTTTTTTCATTCTGGCATCGTTGTATTGCGTGCTGCTGAAATCAAACAGGTCCTTGGCCCCCTTTTGTAAAACGGAGATAAATCCTAGGGCTATGTGCATGGTCCAGCGGACCGGATTACGGAGGGGGGTAAGGAAAGCGATGGCCTTGCGGCATCTTTTTTCAACATCTCCCAGCCCTTCGCCCTCAAAATACCCGTTCCAGATCTGATGGTTCAGGATCAAGGCCACAAAATTGAAATCACCGGCGTCAGTGCCTTGCTGCAAGCCTTGCTCCAGTTGCTCCCGCAGGCTTTTTATAGGTCTTCGCCAGTGGAAAAGAAATTCCGCGGTTATATCCATGATCTTGCAGGAATAGCGGGGGTCATGATAGCGTTGATGTACTTTGAGGGCCAGCTCGCCGAAGGCCATGCCGTCGGCATAATTCCCCAAGGCACCTGCCAGCATCATGCCGTAGCCGCAATACCCCAGGGCCGCGGCCGGGGAATTCCCATACCGCATGGAAAGACGGATCATTTTGACAAGGATGAGGGTCAACAGTTTCTGATTGGTATAGTAAGTGGAGTCCCCCAGCATGGCCAGAATCTCCATAACCAATCTGATTTTGCGATCCGTCATTTTGGGCAAACCCAGCAGGTTTTCAATCCTGCCGGAGCGGTAGCGCAACCGCAGGGACAACATCCCCAACAGTAGGGTATGCCTTTTAGGGTGCTCGGGAATCACGATTCCGAGTTGCCGCAAGCCGTCGAGCCCCTCCCGGATCGCCTCATGGCTTTTCACCATACTGGCGTACAACACCACTTTGCGATAATGGATCTCCGCCTTTGGAATGCCG
The DNA here is from genome assembly GCA_020723325.1 of Desulfosudis oleivorans. Taxonomy (GTDB): domain Bacteria; phylum Desulfobacterota; class Desulfobacteria; order Desulfobacterales; family SURF-7; genus DYJD01. Next base: position 21,953 of record DYJD01000013.1, read on the forward strand.
GCCGCGGCTTTTTCCAGCAGCAGGTCAAACATACCTTCGGCTTCTTCATAACGGGAGTTGGCATAGGCGCATTCGGCCCACTCCAGATGAATATGAAAGGCCAGATCGTACCGCTGTTCCCAGCCTTGGTTTCCCAGAATCGACATGCCGATGTCGATATACTTCAAGGCCGGCTCATACGCATTGGACTCCCTGGCGCGTCTGGCTGCCAGCCGGTTCAGCTCGGCCAGTTCATAACGCTCTCCCGGTGTGGTCAGCAGCTCCCGCCCCAGGTTGAGCTGATTGACGATATAAAACACTTTTTGCCTTTTTTCCCAATCCTCAAGCCGTGTCAAAAAAAGCCGGCCGATCTTCAGGTGGATTTCCTTTTCCGCACCGCTGGGAATCAGCGAATACGCCGCTTCCTGAATCCGGTCGTGGCGGAATACGAAAAAGGAATTCACCGATATCAGACCTTCCTCTATGGCCTCGGTCATATCCCGCATGACCTTCTCAATGGGCTGCGCCATAACGGCTGCGAGGGTCTCCAAATCAAAGCGGTTCCCTACGCAAGAGCTGATTTTTAAGATTTCCTGGGTGGCGGGCTTGAGCTGGGTGATTTTTTGAGAAAGCAGTTCCACCACATTATCCGTCACCTGCAATCCTTTGATCTGTTCCATGTCCCAATGCCAGCCCTTTTGGGGATTCAGTTGCAGCAGTTTGCCGTCGTACAGGGATTTGATGAATTGATTCACGAAAAACGGATTCCCGTCGGTCTTGGCATGCACGAGGATGGAAAGAGGCTGGATGGCGGCCTTGTCGGTCTTGATGATTTCCAGCAGAAAGTCGCGGACGTTTTCCACTGTGATGGGCCCAAGGCGGATATCATGCAACCGGCCGCCTTCCCGGCTGATTTCCTCCAGGATACTCCTCAAGGGGTGGGCCTTTTCGATTTCATTGTGGCGATAGGCGCCGATGATCAGCAAATAACGCATATCGTCATCAAGCATGATGGTGCGGATCAGGTTCAAGCTGGCGGTATCCGCCCATTGCAGGTCATCCAGGAAAAGCACCAGGGGGTGCTTTTCATCGGCAAACAGTTTGGCGAAGTTTTTGAACACCAGGTTGAAACGGTTCTGGCTTTCTTCCGGTCCCAATCGGGGCAATTCGGGCTGGCGGCCGATGAGCAGTTCCACGTTGGGGATCACATCCGTGACAACACCGCCGTTGGGTCCCAGGGCTTCTTGCAAGCGCCGCTTCCATTCCAAAATTTTAGCCCTATCTTCAGTCAGAATTTGCAGGATCAGGCTCTGAAAGGCCTGGATAATGGAGCTGTAGGGCACGTCCCGGCGGAATTGCTCGTATTTGCCGGATATGAAATAGCCCCGCCGCGCCACGATGGGTTTGTGGATCTCATGAACCAAAGCCGATTTGCCGATCCCCGGATAGCCCGATACCAGCAACATCTCGCAGCAGCCGCCGGCCACCTGCTCAAAAATCCCCAGAAACCTGCCGATTTCCAACTCCCTACCCACAATTTTTTGGGGGATATTGAAGCGCATGGAAATGTCCTTGCGTCCCAGCTCCAACAGCTCGATTCTTCCGGTTTTCTGGAATCCCTCCCGGCAGGTCTTAAGATCCGCCAACAAGCCGAAGCAGTTCTGATAGCGTTCCTCGGCGGTTTTGGACAAAAGCCGCATAATGATACGGGTGAGGGGGACGGGAACCGTCATCCGGATTTCATGGGGCTCCCTGGGAGTTCGGGCGATGTGGGCATGGATCAGCTCCATGGGGTCTTCGGATTGAAACGGCAGTTGCCCGGTGAGCATTTCATACAGGGTCACGCCCAGGGAATACATGTCCGTGCGGTAATCCACATTCCGGTTCATCCGGCCGGTCTGTTCCGGGGAGATATAGGGCAAGATTCCGCTGATATAGGCCGGTTCGCTGATCCTGCGGTCCTCATGGGTCAACAGGGCCGCGGCGCCGAAACCATGCAGTTTGACAAGCCGGGAGGGCGGTTGGATGAGAATATGGGCCGGTTTAATCGCCCGGTGCACAATGCCCTCCTGATGCAACTGTCCCAGGGTCTCAGCCAACTGGACGGCGATTTCCAGAAATTCTCCGGTCTCAAGGGGCTTTGCTGCCATATGCTGTTGCAGGGAAATCCCTTCAAAGTCCTCCAGCACCAATTGCCAAAATCCGTTGACTTTTTGCACTACGTGGGTGGCTACAATCCCCGGGATGGTCAGCCGGCGGATGCTTTCGTATTCTTGTAAAAAGCGGGCTTCCTCATCCTTGGAAACTCCTGTGGATCGAAGCTGATGAATGATCACTGTTCCGGCCGCGTCTTCATCATAGGCCTGATAAATCGTATGATAATCATTCGCATCTATCCGCTTTATTATTGAATACGTTTTTTCCTTGAGCTTGTTCATGGCTCCCTTTCCGACAATCAATCAAACACACCTGGATGTTCTAAAACCTTGAAGCAAGCCATGGAAACCAATTGCACCAAACCGGAATCCCTTTGGGTAACCGGCCGGTCGTGTTTGATTGATTTGCTGGGTGAAGCTCCTTATGATGCTAGTGGAGTGGGGATTGTTTTGCGACCCGCAGTGGACTGGGCCACTCTGTTTTCAGCTTTTGCCGGTGCGGAATTTCAAGGAGTTTTTTACCGGCAGAAGCAGAATATTTTGTTTTGTTAGGGATAATTATATATGAGGAAGGGTACGGATGTCAAGAACGCGGAACGCGGAAGTCGGAACGCGGAATTAAAAAAAAGATGAGCATTGTCTGGTCATTCCCATGCTGTGGGCGCAAAGAAATGAGGTTGAGACAATGCTCGAAAAAAAGAATTGATCTGATTTTTATTCCTTATTCCATTCCGCGTTCCACGTTCCACGTTCCGCGTTCCGCGTTCAGATGTTCCGGTATTCCCGATGTCGGTCTACTCCAAAGGCTCTGCTGATCTTGTACCGGGATTTGTCTCCGAGACAAAGCCTGCTCAATATGTCGCCTTATTAACACGCTGATTTCATTGGCATGGGTAACCGGCGACATATGTCCGGCGCTTTTGATTTGAATAAAAATCGCAGCCGGAATGGCGGCTGCCAGTTGATGGGCTAGCCATTGAATGGGCAGGGGACTGCGGTCGCCGGCCATCACCAGGGTCGATGTCATGATCTTATGAAAATCGGATAGTTGTCCAGGATCAGAGAAAATCAGATTCCAGCCTTTAACAACTTTTTCCATACCCTTGGCCAAGGCATTTTGGACCCCATGGGATAATTGTTGCCAGGCCTCCGGCCCGCTCCAATAGGAAACAAATATATACGCGGCACTGAGGGCATCGCCGCTTTCCAGGGCAGACCCGCAAGCGTCTTTTACCGCCAACAGGTGGTTATAATTTTCGTTGCGGGGGTAGGTTTTCAGAAGTTGAAAAGCCACCGGCTCGATAAGAATCAGGCTGCTGAACAAATGCGGATAGCGGCGCGCAAGCTCCATGGCGATGACGCCGCCATAGGAGTGCCCCACAACATGGACCGGATCACCGGTGGATTCAATCAAGGCCCGGATCAATCTTAATTCTTTTTCCAGGAGATCGGACCAATCCGCCAGACCAGGGGTTCTGCCTTCGCCCAACAGATCCGGAATCAAAATGCGAAAATTTCGGTTTAAATCATTTTTTATTTTTGCCCACTGAACGCCGGAACTTGCCGCTGCATGTAACAGCACCACCGGCTCACCGGCTCCGCTGTCGTCCAGACTGAGTTGCGCCCCCCCGATTTTGACCAGCATTTTTTCTCCTTTTAGTGTATTTAAGTTGCATCTGTTTTTAAAGCAAAACGTAATTCCGATCACGATAACATTGTTTTCGTAACCTCAATTTGTCATCATGTCAAGGGGCCCTCTAATATGGCAGGGGAATCGCGTGTAAACTTGGCGCGGAATGTGCAGCCATTAATTGCCAATATTTCACCCAGCGAATACTATTGCTTGCCAAGATAAAGCGATTCGTGAGTGTTTGGGTTTTGCCTCTGCCATCCAATCTCTCGGGGTCGGGGTCGGTATCGGAATCGGTATCGAGTTTTTTCTTTTCCCCCAAAGGCAATTCGCCAACGGGACGGAACGGTGTGCCCTGCCGATGTGCAGGGGCGGTTCGCGAACCGCCCCTACGGAAAGGCCATGGTGTTGAGTCTTGGGGTCAACATGGGAAAAGCCCTGGTTTTTTGGGGGCAGGGTCTCCCAAATTATTTTTTCGATACCGATCCCGATACCGATACCGACCCCGAAAAAAAACTACATGCGATTGCCCTGCCTAATATGGACTGCATCAAACCTACCTGGGGAAATATGGGGCAACCTTTTATTTGACATCCAAACAAAGAAAAGCTACTATACAAACAACTCAGGTAGTTCTATTCGGAAGCAAACCGTTATTTTTTCCAGTACGGTTTAATCAATCCCAAAGTAAAAAATAAAAGAAATCACTGCATCAAACTCGCTGATCCGAACTCATCACCTTCAGCATAAAAAAATGTAATTTTAGAAATTTGGTCAAATATATGGAGGAGTCCCCAATGTGGCGTTCGCTGAGCATTGCAAACAAGATCTGGCTGAGCCTCAGCATTCTGATCCTTGGCTATTTCGTGTCCATGGTACTGGGTTATGTCAATGGGAAGAATACCGAGGCAAGTTTGGTGCATGTGTCGGAATACGTCTTTCCGGCTACAAAGCTGAGCCAGGCGGCTGTCACTGCCTTTGAAGAACAGATCAAGCTATACAAGGACGCGGTCATGGTGGGGGACACGGCCCTTGTGGATACCGCCGGAAAACAAGCCCAGGAAGTTAAAAAGTCCCTTCAAGCCATTGCGGACCTGGCTGGGTTGTCGACGGCCGAGAAAAGCGCGGTTCAAATGATCATTCAGGAGTTGGATGATTTTTCCAAGTCGGCGGATCCGGCTTATAGGGCCATGAGCAAAAATGAGGAGGGTGCCGACAAGGATAAAATCAGCAAGCTGGCTGATAAAACCCAGGCCATTCAAAAAAAACTTCTTGACCAGGCCCAGGGTTTTGTTGACGACCTCAAGGCCGAGCTGTCCTCGGTGGGTGACAACACCCGCAGGCAGCGTCATTTCAATCTGATCGCTTTTTGGGTGGTTGTTATCGGCGCTGTGGCGGTGATCTGGCTGATCGTCACCCGCTCCATCATCCAGCCCCTCAAGAAAACGGTGCATGCCCTGAATGAGATTGCCAAGGGCGATCTTTCCATACGTCTGCAAGACGGTAGGGATGAAGTCGGCCGGATGGGGGCGGCCTTGAATGCGGTGATGGAATCCCTCAATGTCAAGGCCAAGGCTGCTTCCAATATTGCGGCCGGGGATCTGCGGCAGAACATCAAAGCCTCCTCGGAAAAGGATGTGCTTGGCAAAGCCCTGGAGGGCATGATTGAAAGCCTGAACAGCATCGTGGCGGAGCTGAATTTTTCCGCTGTCCAGGTGGACGCGGGCTCAAGGCAGATTGCGGATTCCAGCACGGCCCTGTCCCAGGGTGCCACCCAGCAGGCCTCGGCCATTGAGGAAATCACCAGCAGCATGTCGGAGATCGGTTCACAGACCAAGACCAATGCGGAAAACGCCACCCAGGCCAACCAGTTGGCCATGGCCGCCAAGGATGCGGTCAATAACGGCATAGACCAGATGGATGCCATGGTTGCAGCCATGAACGCCATCAGTGAGTCCAGCAACGAGATCGGTAAAATCATCAAGGCCATTGACAGCATTGCTTTTCAGACCAACCTGTTGGCCTTAAACGCGGCGGTGGAAGCGGCCCGGGCCGGAAAACACGGCAAGGGTTTTGCCGTGGTGGCCCAGGAGGTACGTTCTTTGGCGGCCCGGAGCGCCAAGGCGGCCCAGGAGACTGCCGAGCTCATTGAAAAATCCATCAGCACCGTTGCCGATGGCAACCAAATGGCGGCCAAAACTTCCGAAGCGCTGCAAAAAATCGATGAAGGCGTGACCCGGGTGACGGACCTGGTGGGGAACATAGCCGCGGCCAGCAATGAGCAGGCCCAGGGCATTTCCCAGGTCAACCAGGGATTGACCCAGGTGGACAGCGTCACCCAGCGCAACACCGCCAATGCGGAACAAACCTCCTCCGCTGCCGAAACCCTTTCCGCCCAGGCGGCCCAGGTGCGTCATCTGTTGGATCGGTTTAAGCTCAAGGAAGATGTAGTGTCGGTCGCCTCCATAAATACCGATGAATATGCACCGGTGGAAATGGAGACAGCCCAGCCATTTGTTCCGCCACCGGCAGCGGCCATCGACGGCTGGGGCGCCGGGCCGGCCGGGCCCCAGGAAGGCCGGGAAATCTCGCCCAAGCAGGTGATCGCTTTGGATGATGATGAATTCGGTAAATATTAATCCTACAGACCAGCCACAAACAGATCCACAATCCCATCCAGCACGAGCTTGCCGGTAGTTGTTAAGCGGCAATGCCCTGCCGTCACCTGCAGAAATCCCTCCTGATGGAGTCGCTGGATGGTTTCCGCAAAGACTTCCTGGAAATTCATTTTGAATTTCTTGTCAAACCATCCAAGATCAATGCCCCGGCTCTGGCGAAGCCCCAGAAAAACGGCTTCCAATATCTGCTGCTGATGGCTAAGGATTTCCTCTGTTTCAAGCGGCAGCCGGCCCGCGGCCAGGTCTGAAAGATAACGGGAAAGGGAGCGGTGATTCCAGCGCCGCCGGCCGTCCTGATGGGAGTGGGCCGAGGGGCCGAGGCCCAGATAGGGTGCAAAGGTCCAGTATTTTTGGTTGTGCCGGGAGCGCAAGCCGGTTTGGGCCGCGAAGTTTGAGATTTCATAATGCTCATACCCCTTTGTTGACAGAAAGGCTATGGTCTGTTCGAAAAGCGCGGCCACGGCCTCATTCGGCAGGGGCGTGAAAAGCCGGCTGTGCAGCTTGCGGGTCAGGGGCAGGCCAGGCTCATAGGAAAGGATGTAGCAGGAAAGGTGTTCCGGACCATAGGCCGTGGCTTGTTCCAAATCCTCGGCCCAATCCCCGGCGGTTTGGTCCGGCAGGCCATAGATCAGGTCCAGACCCAGGTTGTCAAATCCGGCGGCCCGGGCCGCCTGGATGGTGGCATGGGCCTGTTCAGCAGAATGGATCCTTCCTAAAAATTGCAAACGGGCATCGGAAAAAGACTGCACACCAATGCTCAGGCGGTTGATACCGGCCTGACGAAAGGCTTTCAGGGTTTCCGGAGACATGCTGCCGGGATTGACTTCCAGGGTGATTTCGGCATTTTCCGGCAGGGGATGCCGGCATCTGATTTCTTGGATCAACCTTTGAAGCGCTTCCGGGCCCAGCAGGGAGGGAGTGCCACCGCCCAAATAAAGAGTATCGCAGGGGAAGTTGTTTTCGGCAGCGGTCAGGCGGATTTCTGCATGCAGGGCGTTGAGGTAAACCGGCAGAAGTTCCAAATCCGTAATGGAATAAAAATCACAGTAGGGGCATTTGCGCATGCAGAAGGGGATATGGACATAGATTCCCCCCGGCACTTCGGTTTCACCTTGGCAGGCGGGGCTGGGTTCCTTGGTGGGCATGGAGCATGGCTTTTTGTTACACATAAAAAATTTCGCTAAAGGCAATGTTTCGGCCCGAAAAATTTAAATTCGAATATCGAAATCCGAAATTCGAAACAAATTCAAAATTTCAATGATCAAATAATCAAAACAAAAAGCAGCGGCTTATTGGCTGTGATGATTGCCGATGTTGTTTTATTTGAATTTTGGTAATTCGAATTTGTTTCGCATTTCGATATTCGAATTTCGGATTTTTCTGACCGGCCTAAACAATGATCAAGGCCCACCTGCCGGTGTCCCGTTTCCTGAATAAACCCGCATGGGCTGGTCGTTGAAGGTTTTACCCAATTCCATGCCCAGGGTCAGGGCTTCCTGGTTCATGGCAAGATATTCCGCGGAAATGCGCGTGCCGAGTACTTTCAGGATGGATTCCGGCCGGACGATTTCCGTGAGCCCGATGACCGCCCCCAGCATACAGATATTCAGAGCCAGGGGGTTCTTGATTTTGGCCGTCACGGTTTCATAAAGGGGCAGCTCCCGTTGCCGGGCATCGGCTTTTCGCTCGGTTTTCACATAATGGCTATCGGTGAGCAGCAAACCGCCCGGCCGGATCATGGCGTAGAACTTATTATAGGCTTGCTGGGTGAGGCAGACCAGCACATTGGGCTGGGTGACCCTGGGAAAGCGGATGGGGCTGTCGGAAATGATCACATCCGAACGGGCCGCGCCGCCGCGGGCTTCAGGCCCGTAAGCCTGGGATTGAATGGCCAAGAGGTTTTCATGCAGAACCGCGGCTTCCCCCAGAATGATGGCAGCGGTGATGACCCCCTGGCCGCCGGAACCGGAAAACACCATGCGGCATCTTTCCATGATCAGGCCTCCTTCCTGGCTTTTTCGATTATTTTTGCATATTCCGCGCAATATTCCGGCAGGTCCCGCTGGGCAAAGATGCCCCGTTCGATCAAGGCCGGGTTTTCCTGTTTGGCCTTGGAGCCCATGGGCGTGGTGGTGTTTTTGAAATGCTCCAGCATTTTCGCGGCGCTGCCCAGACGGTTGCGGCGCCCGAAATAGGTGGGGCATTGGGTCAGCACCTCCACCACGGAAAAGCCTTTATAGTCGATGGCCTTTTCCATGATTTCAACCAATTGATGGATGTGATAAGTGGTGGTGCGGGCCACAAAGCCGGCGCCGGCGGCCAGGGCCAGGGCCACGGTGTCGAAGGCCTGGTCGATATTGCCGTAAGGCGCGGTGGCGGCCATTTTACCATAGCCGGTGAGGGGGGAGAACTGGCCGCCGGTCATGCCGTAAATACGGTTGTTCATGACGATGGCGGTGATATCGATATTGCGCCGGGCGGCATGAATGAAGTGGTTGCCGCCGATGGCCAGGGCATCGCCGTCGCCCATGGGCACCAGCAGCTTCAGTTCCGGCCGGCTCATCTTGACGCCCGCGGCAAAGGCTAGTGCCCGCCCGTGAATGGTGTGCAGGGTATGGAAGTCCACATAGCCCGAAATGCGGGAGGAACAGCCGATGCCGGAGACCATGACAATTTCATTTTTGGTAAGCCCGAGATTCTCAATGGCCCGCAGCATACCGCCCATGACCGTTCCATGGCCGCAGCCCGGACACAACATATGCGGAAAGAATCTTTCACGAATATAATCCTTGACCGCCACGACTAGACCCCCTTCCCTTGAATCAGACGCAGTATATTGCGGATATCCGTGGGCGTGATGTAGACCCCGTCGATGCGGTTGGCCAGAAAAACCCGGTCCGGCTGCTCCACGGCGATTTTCACTTCCCGCATGATCTGGCCCATATTCATTTCCACCACCACCACATATCTGGCCCGGGCGCATTTTTCGCGGACCATGCCGTAGGGAAAGGGCCATAGGGTCTGGAGTTCCAGCAACCCCAGGCGTTCCCCGCGGTTGCGGCGGTTTTCCACCAGGTGCAGGGCCGAGCGGGCCGATGAGCCGTAGGAAACCAGGATGGTGGTGGCGTCTTCCAGATAATATTCCTTGAATCTGGCGATCTGATGGACATTGTTTTGGATCTTATCCACCAGGTGCCGCAAGAGGCCGTGAACCACCTGGGGATTGTCTGAAGGAAAGCCCCACATGTCGTGGAACAAACCGGTGACATTGTAGCGATGGTCGCCGCCGAAATCCGACATGGGCAAGCGGCCGTCTTCCCTGGGCAGGTAGGGGTGGTAGTCCACTCCCCGCGGCACGGCGGTCCTGAGGCGTTCCACCAAAGGAATTTCACCCGGCTGGGGCAGGACCAGCCGTTCGCGCATGTGCCCGATGACTTCATCAAAGAGCAGGATCACCGGCGTACGGAAAGTTTCGGCGATGTTGAAGGCATCCACTGTTACGGCAAACAGATCCTGATGGGAGGAGGCGGTCATGGCCACTATGGCATGCTCGCCATGGGTTCCCCAACGCGCCTGGTTCACATCCCCTTGGCTGACATTGGTGGGCAGCCCGGTGGAAGGGCCGCCGCGCTGAACATTCACCACCACGCAGGGGATTTCCGTCATGATGGCATATCCCAAGGCTTCCTGCATGAGCGAAAAGCCCGGGCCGCTGGTGGCGGTCATGACCTTGCTGCCGGTCAAGGAGGCGCCGATGATGGCGCACATGGAGGCGATTTCGTCTTCCATCTGCAGGAATTTACCCCCCAGGCGCGGCAGGCGCACCGCCATCTGCTCCATGATTTCAGAGGAAGGCGTGATGGGATATCCGGCAAAAAAATTGAGGCCGGCATAAAGGGCCGCCTCCACACAGGCCTCGTTCCCTTGCAAGAATCTGATCTGATCAGCCATAATAAGTAATAATCAATTGTTAATGAATAATTATTAATGTTGGCGGCTATGCCGCCTATTCCTCCTCCACCTTCACCTCAATGGCCAAATCCGGGCAGCGCCATTCGCACAAACGGCAGGCGTTGCATTCTTCCGGTTGAACCGCCGCGGCTTTTTCTTCCCCATTCAGTTCCAGAACCTGTTTTGGACAAAAATGAATGCAAATGCCGCAGCCTTTGCACCATTCCCGGTTGATGATGATTTTTGCCGGCTTGGGTTTGGTCATGAAGTTTTTCCTGCTTGAGCTTTTTGAATGGAGTGCATTGCAAATCCGCGTCGATCCTGGTTGAAGTACCGGAATTTACTATAACACAATCCGTTGGTGATCCACAAGCAAATCAATTTCAAATGAAGCGCTTCATCAGTTCGTCGATGGCGCCATCCACGGTGGCCGGTGTGATGCCGAAGCGTTGACAGGCCTGCTCCACCTGGGACATGCGTCGGTTATCGGCCATATCCCGCAAGCCGGTAAAAAGACCGAGCCGGCGACCGACTTGGTAGAGCATCTGCTCACGGGGGGCCATGGCCAGAAAAGCCCGCAGCACCGCGGCCATCTTCTCCTTGTCGGCGGGTAAGTGACCTTCAACTTCTTCGAACAAGTTCAAGATATGATCGCTTTTGATGGTGCTGGTTATGCCGGAAAGGCTTTCGATGAACAACAGGATTTCCTCGGCCGTCTTGCGGTCGCTGCATTTTTCAAACGCGCCGCTTTCCCACTCCTTGAACAACTCAACCGTATTTGGGATGGCCAATGAACGCAGACGGATAAAGTCGGGATTGATCTGATTCACGGCCGCGGCGGTTTCCCGGGCATGGACATGGGACAAGGCCACGCCTCCCAGGCCCGGCATGACATACTCGGATAATTCGATGCCGGCGGTTTTCACCCTGCGGCCGGCCTGGATGTGCATGGCCTGGGTGGTTCCCTTTTGCACCCTTTTCAGCACTTCATCCGCGCCGGATTCCAGACCGATGTGGATGCGGTTCAAGCCGGCGGCGGCCAGGGCGGCCATGTCTTCGTCTTTGATACGGGCGATGGTGTGGGAGCGGGCATAGGAAGTGATGCGCTTGACCCAGGGAAAACGCCGGCGCAGATGTTCCAGGATGGTTATCAAGTCGGCGGGTTTGATGACCAGGCTGTTGGCGTCCTGTAAAAATATGGATTCCATGCCGCCGGCCGTCCAGTTCAAGGCTGCCTGGAAGGCCTGGAGTTCCCCGGGCTCCATATTGCGAGCGGCCCGGGCCACGGTCTCCTGGTCCACATGGCCATTCCCAGTGGTCAGCCGGCCGAGGCTTTCGATTTGCCTGTGAACCAGATCAATATCCTGAATCACATGGTCCAGGGGCCGGAGGCTGAAACGCTCGCCCTTATAGACCGGACAAAAGGTGCAGCGGTTCCAGGGACAATTGCGCGTAACCCTGATCAGCAGACTGCGCGCCTCGCTGGGAGGGCGGATGGGGCCTTGCTCAAAGCCGGTGTAAGGTTGTGTGTTTTTTTTAGCGGGATTGGGCATGGTATTCAGTTCAAGCATTTTAAGTTTTCCTGCATTTATCGTGATCAATTACCTCGATTTTCCCATAAGATTATACACCGGTCGCTGAAAATCAAGCTTGTTTCAAAAACCGATTACAAGGTTGAAATCGATTTCAGGATACTGTAGTCTGGCCAAAGTTGACAACATTGATTTTTAAGGAGCCTTCAGGAGGAAGCGCCGGATGATGAAGGATGTATTGGGTTTAATCATGGGCGGCGGCCGGGGCACGCGCCTGTACCCGTTGACGAAAATGCGCTCCAAGCCGGCTGTGCCCCTGGCTGGCAAATATCGCTTGATCGATATCCCCATCAGCAATTGCCTGCATGCCGGCATCGACAAGATCGCCATTTTGACCCAGTACAATTCCGTTTCCCTGCACCGGCACATTCAGCGCACCTATGCCAGGGATATGTTTTCCCAGGGTTGGGTCCAGATTTTGGCGGCCGAGCAGACCCCGCAAAGTGCGGGCTGGTATCAGGGGACCGCCGACGCCGTACGCAAGCAATTCCTGGAAATCATGGCCACGCGCACACGTTATGTTTTGATCCTGGCCGGCGACCACCTTTACAATATGGATTATAGTGATTTTGTCCATTATCATATCAATACCGGTGCCGACATCACCATGGCGGTTCAGCCGGTGGCAGCGGACATGGCTCCCACCCTGGGTATCTTGCAGCGCAGTCCCAGCGGACAGATCCATGCTTTTGTGGAAAAGCCCAAGCCGGATCAGCTCCATGGAATGGAAAGCATGCCCGGCACTGAAACCCCCTATCTTGCATCCATGGGGATCTATGTTTTTCCCATGGATCTGCTTTTTCAGGTGCTCCAGACCCAAGGGGATGATTTCGGCAAGAATATCATTCCCGGAGTTATTCCCGACCATAAAGTCATGGGATATATTTACGATGGCTATTGGGCGGATATCGGCACCATCCGGCGTTTTTACGAAGTAAATCTGGAAATGGCCTCCCCGGAGCGTCCGTTTCATTTTTACAGTCCGGAAAGACCGGTATACAGCCGGCCGCGGTTCTTGCCGGCTTCGGAGGTGCACGGCGCCCGTATCAAGCACGCGCTTTTGGCGGACGGATGCCGGGTGGACGAGGCGGAGATCACCCATGCGGTCATCGGCCTGCGTTCCTTGATTCATGAAAAAGCCGTCATTCGTTCATCCATCATCATGGGCGCCGATTATTATGAAACCGAGGAACATCTTAGAGAGAACCGCCGCCTGGGCCGCCCGGACATCGGCATCGGCCGGGGCGCTCACATAGAGGCGGCCATCATCGACAAGAATGCCCGCATCGGGTCCAATGTGCGCATCCGGCACCTGATCGACCGACAAGATATGGAGACCGACAACTGGGTGGCCCGTGACGGCCTGGTGATTGTACCCAAGGATGCAGTGATCGCCGATAACACGATTATCTGAGATGATGGAGCAGGCGCTGGATTCATGAAGATTCTGTATGTTTCACCGGAAGTCGCACCCTTTTCCAAAACCGGCGGACTGGCCGATGTGGCCAAGGCCCTGCCCAAGGCCATCCGGAATATGGGGCACGACATCCGCACCATCATGCCCAAATATCCGTCGGTGATGGGGGTTGGAATCGCCGTGAAAGGCACAGCGGCCTTCACCGTGCAGATGCACAACGGTCTTCAAGGTGCTGCGGTGAGCTGGGCTGAGTACCAAGGCGTGCCGGTTTGTTTTGTGGAGAATGAAGCTTATTTCAACCGCAACGGGAATTACGGCATAGGCGACCAGGACTATCCGGACAATCTGGAGCGCTTCGTCTTTTTCTGCAAGGCGGTGCTGGAATATTGCAAGGCAGTGGATTTCGTGCCGGATGTGATTCATTGCAACGACTGGCAAACAGCGGCCCTGCCTTCCATTCTCAAGCTGATCTATCGAAACTACCGCGACGACCTCTTTTTCACCAATAATCCCAAAATCGTCTTTTCCATTCACAACCTGGCCTATCAAGGACTTTTCCCGGAAGAGCAATGGCCGATCCTGACCTTGCCCAGAAATTACTACCAAAATGACTTTGAATTCTACGGTCGGATCAATCTGATGAAAAGCGCCATCATCCATGCCGACTGCTTGCATACGGTGAGTGCAACCTATGCCCATGAGATCCAAACCACGGAATTCGGTTTTGGTTTGCAGGGGGTTCTGCAAAACCGCAAAGATCATTTACATGGGGTCCTTAACGGGGTGGACTACGAAGAATGGGATCCCGCCGGTGATCCTTATACCTATGGCGTCCACTATTCGCCGGATGACCTGAGCGGCAAGCGCAGGATAAAATCACTGCTGCTTTCGGAGTATCATCTGCCGGAACAGGAGGAAGTCCCCCTCCTGGCCTTGACCGCGCGCTTTGTGCCCCAGAAGGGCATTGATCTTGTGATTGCGGTTGCCGAGGGCTTATTGCATCTTGATACCCGCTTGATCATTCTTGGTGAGGGCGCTCACCATTACCAGGATTTTTTTGAATGGCTTTTGCGTCGATATCCGGACCGGGTGGCTTTGTATGTCGGTTACAACAATGAATTGGCGCACAAAATCCAGGCCGGTGCCGATATGTTTTTGATGCCGTCCCATTTTGAGCCTTGCGGCCTGACCCAAATGTATAGCCTGAAATACGGCACTTTGCCCATTGTTCGTTTGACCGGCGGTTTGGCCGATACCATCCAGGACGGCGTAAATGGTTTTACTTTTTTTGACTATAGTCCCCATTTTTTTTATGAAGCTGTGAAGCGGGCCTGTGATGTTTTCAGAAACCACAAAGAGCACTGGCAAAGGATGATGCGGACGGCCATGCAGCAGGATTTTTCCTGGCAGCATTCGGCCACTAAAATGTTGGAGCTGTACCAGAAAGGATAGCACATTCCATGTTTGCTTTTAAAAAAATTGTAACCGCCTTCATTCTGCCGCCCGGCCTGGTGATTTTTCTCCTGATGGCTGTGGGAATCGGCCTCACATGGAAAAGAAAGCCCAAGGCCGGCTTGGTCAATCTGCTGCTGGGCTTGCTGCTGTGGGCCGCATCCATCGTGCCGGTATCGAGCGCCTTGATCAAGGGGCTGGAGGCCGGGCTCACGATTCCCCGGCATATCAGTGGGGATGTGATCATCCTCCTCGGGGGCGGGACCTATGTCCAGGCAAGGGACATGACCGGGGATGGATTCCCGGCCGGTGACATGCTGGGACGGCTGGTGACTGCTGTGCGGTTGCAGCAGAGATTGAATATTCCGGTGCTGGTGACCTGTGGCATGGTGTTCCCTGAAAGAATGTCGGGTGCGGGAGTGGCCAAACGGATTCTGATGGACTTGGGTGCGCCGGAAGAAAAAATCATTTTAGAGGACAAGAGCCGGGACACGGAGCAAAACGCCCGCTTCAGCAGCGCCATCTGCCGTGAACGCGGCTGGGTGGAGCCGATCTTGGTGACCTCTTCCATTCATATGAGACGGGGCATGCTCCTATTTGAGCGCCACGGTTTAAAGACCAAACCTTATCCAGCCTGTCTTATTACGGCCGCGCCGGAGCCCCATCATTGGAACAAATTCCTGCCCCAGAGTTACTTTCTGGATGATACGGCCGCGGCCTTGCATGAATACCTGGGAATTTCATATTACCGCTTGCTGGGCTTGGTGAACCTGGAATGGTAGCATGCAGCCGGTGCATGCAGAGCGGGCAAATTGCATTTTTTTCTTCAGATAGAATCTCATTATAAAATATAATCTCGGAATTTCCGCGAAGATAATTCATGCGCCAGATTTTAAGAGCGACGTAGTCAATTGTCTACTACCCACTTATTTCGGGCACTCCCGTCCGGCTGCAGAATTGTGGATATGCCAAGTCCACCAAGCTTTAAATCCGTATAAATAAAATAAAAATTATTTTCATAACTGGTATGGTTACTACCTATTTTGTACTGGTTTTTCCTGCTTGACAGGAATTCGATTCTTCAATAATTCGAAGCTGGAGGCACTCGTTAACTATTGTGAACGTTGTTAATTTTTTCAAAGTCGCAAAAATTAATTACGAAAAAAATTAAGAAGGCGGGTGAATTTTGTTCAACAGTTTATTTAAAACAGTAAAGCTGTTGGGTTTTTAGATCGAGCTACGGGTCAGCAGGAAGCATATATTAGAGGAGGAAATTTAAATCTCTGAAAATTGAGATGGGGGGCAAATGAAAAACAGAAACACCAACTGGTGCTTTTTAGGTGCGGTTCTTTTTGTATTTTTGACGGCATCTCAAGCCGGCGGCGCAGTTCCCTTGCCATGGCAGAGTGCTGATATCGGCGCTCCGGCCCTGGCCGGGACGGATAATTACAATGCCGGGACTTTTACCATGGAGGGGGCCGGCAGTGATATTTGGGGTACCTCGGATCAGTTCCGCTTTGTCTATCGGTCTTTCAGCGGCAACGGCTCCATCACTGCTCGTGTCACGGGCATTGAAAATACCAACGGCTGGGCCAAGGCGGGCGTAATGATTCGCCAATCCCTGGCCGCCAACAGCGCCAATGCTGCCATGGTGTTATCGGTGTCAAACGGGACTTCCTTTCAAAGAAGAATAACTGCCGGAGGAACCAGCACTAATACCGCAAGCACCGGCGCAGCCCCTTATTGGGTGAGACTTACAAAATCCGGGAATACCTTCGCAGCATATCGATCCAGCAATGGCACTACCTGGACACAGGTGGGCACAAATACCACCGTCACCATGACCGGCACGGTTTATATCGGTTTGGCCGTTACATCCCATAATACCGCTCAACTATGCACAGCAACCTTTGATAATGTAACCGCCACGATTCCAAACAACCCGCCGGTGATCACTTCCACCGCGCCCACCACCGCCACTGAGGAAACGCTATATACGTACAATCCCACAGCCACGGACGCGGATGCCAACACCCTGACCTGGTCCCTCAGCAACGCCCCGGCCGGCATGACCATAAATGCAAGCACCGGCGCCATTGCCTGGACCCCGACCGAGGGCGTGCTGACTTCCGGCGCGGTCACCCTTACCGTCAATGACGGCAACGGCGGCACCGCCACCCAGACCTTCACGGTCACGGTCACGCGGGTGAATGATCCGCCGGTGATCAGTGGCAGTCCGGCCACCAGTGTCAATGAGGCCTCAGCCTATTCCTTTACCCCGACTGTTACCGATCCGGATAATACTTCCTTTACTTTTTCCATTGTAAACAGGCCGAGCTGGGCAAATTTCAGCACCACCACAGGCACCCTTGCCGGTACACCCGGAAACGCGAATGTGGGCACCACCAGCGGCATCGTCATCTCCGTCAGTGACGGCCAATATAGTCGCTCCTTGCCGGCCTTTGACCTGACCGTGGTCAACATCAATCAGGCGCCGCTCATTAGTGGAACACCGGCAACCAGCGTCATCATCGGCCAGTCCTATAATTTCACGCCAACGGCCAGCGACGGGGATGGGGATGCTTTGACTTTCAGCATCGCGAATCAACCGGTTTGGGCGAATTTCAATCCTGCCAACGGCAATCTGGGCGGCATTCCCACCAACTCCGATATCGGCACCACCAGCGGTATCGTCATTTCGGTTTCCGACGGCACAACTTCCCGCTCCCTGCCGGCCTTTAATATCACCGTTTCAGCCTATCCGGCGCCCACGGCCACGATCAGCGCCAGCCCTATAAGCATCACTGCCGGTGCCTATTCCACTCTGACTTGGAGTACATCCAATGCAGATACCGTCAGCATTCAGGGGATCGGCAATGTTGCTGCATCCGGTTCCATGAATGTCTATCCCACGGTAACAACCATTTATACCATAACCGCCGTGGGGCCCGGCGGTTCCATTACCGCCAATGCCACCATAAACGTTACTGCTACGGGCTTGCCTAGTCCCTGGCAGCACGGCGATGTCGGCGCGCCTGCATTGGCAGGTACCGCCGGCTATAACTCCGGGACCTTCTCCGAAGGCGGCGCCGGCGCTGATATCTATGGAACTTCGGATCAATTCCACTTTATCTATCGTTCTTTCAGCGGCAACGGTTCCATCACCGCCCGGGTTGCCAGTATCGGAAATACAAGCGCCTGGGCCAAAGCAGGTGTAATGATCCGCCAGAGTCTTGCAGGGAATAGTATAAATGCCTTTACGCTTATTTCACGCAGTAATGGTACTGCCTTTCAGAGAAGGACAAGTGCCGGCGGCACCACCACGCGCACAACCGGTCTCACAACAAATGCGGTTCCCTACTGGGTAAGGATCACGCGCTCCGGAAATACCTTCAGTTCCTACCGTTCCAGCAACGGCAGCACCTGGACGCAAATCGGCACAAATACGACCATCACCATGACCGGCACAGTATACATCGGTCTGGCGGTCACATCCAACAACACCGGCCAAGTATGTACCGCAACCTTTGATAATGTCACTGTTACAGTTCCCAACAGCCCGCCAATCATCGGCGGCACTCCCGGAACCAGTGTCAGGGCCGGATCAGCCTATTCATTTACACCAAGCGCCAGTGATCCTGACAACAACCCATTGACCTTCAGCATTGCGAACCGCCCGACCTGGGCCAGCTTCAATGCCGCCACTGGAAATCTTTCCGGCACGCCGACCACCGCGAATATCGGCACGACATCCAATATTGTCATTTCTGTGAGTGACGGTCAGGCTTCAGCATCGCTGCCGGCCTTTAATTTAACCGTAACCAGTGTGAATACACCACCGGTTATCAGCGGCTCGCCCCCAACCACCGTGACCCAAGGCACGGCCTATAGTTTTACTCCCACTGCCTCGGATGCCAACAACGATCCCTTGACCTTCGGAATTGTCAACCGCCCGAGCTGGGCGAGCTTTAATACAGCTACCGGGGCCTTGACGGGCACACCTGGTGGGGGGAATATCGGCACCACTTCCAATATTGTCATTTCCGTAAGCGACGGGCAGCTATCAGCATCCCTGCCGGCGTTTAATTTAACCGTAACCGGTATCAATACACCACCCGTGATCAGCGGGGCTCCTGCCACCACAATATCGCATGGTACGGCTTATAATTTTACACCCACAGCCTCGGATCCGGAAAATGATCCGCTGACTTTCAGCATCGTCAACCGTCCGAGTTGGGCAAGCTTCAACACCGCCACCGGAGCGTTAACCGGAACCCCAGGGCTTTCCGATATCGGGACGACCTCTGATATTGTTATTACCGTGAGTGACGGTCAACTATCCGCATTGTTGCCGGCGTTTAATCTAACCGTAACCAATACTGCGCCGGTGATCAGCGGGACTCCTGTAACCAGCGTGGTCCAAGGCGCAGCCTATGGTTTTACTCCTACTGCCTCGGATGCCAACAGTGATCCATTAACCTTCTCAATAGTCAATCAACCAAGCTGGGCGAGTTTCAACAACACCAACGGCGCCTTGACCGGAACCCCCGGAGCAGCCAATGTGGGGGTGACGAACGGGATTGTGATCTCGGTATCGGACGGTCAGGCCTCGGCCTCATTGCCGGCCTTTGATTTGATCGTCACCAGCGGCAACACCCCGCCGGTGATCAGCGGAACACCCCCAACCAGCGTGGCCCAAGGCACAGCCTATAGTTTTACACCCACCGCATCGGATGCGGACGGCAACACGTTGACTTTCTCTATAGTCAACCGGCCGAGCTGGGCGAGCTTTAACACCACCACCGGCGCCTTGACCGGGACCCCTGGAGCGGCTAATGTGGGGGTGACGAACGGGATCGTGATCTCGGTATCCGACGGCCAAGCCTCAGTATCACTGCCGGCCTTTAGTTTGACCGTGATCAATACAGTGAACAAGGCGCCGGTGATCAGCGGGACCCCTGTAAAAATAACGGCGCGGGATATGGCCTACAGTTTTACACCCACGGCCTGGGATGCCAATGGCGACCCTTTGACTTTTACCATTGTGAACCGGCCGGGTTGGGCGGCTTTCAGTACATCCACCGGCACTTTGAGCGGTACACCCCTGCAAGCGGATATAGGTACGACTTATAACGTTGTCATTTCCGTCAGCGACGGCAAGGTATCGACTTCACTGCCGGCTTTTAATTTGATCGTGACTGAATTCCTGCCGACAATCAGCTTCAGCGCCAGTCCGGCATTGATCCGCGCCGGTCAGTCAGCGACTCTCACATGGACCACTAGCAATGCAAACAGCGTCAGCATCGATCCCGGTATCGGACCTGTCGCTTCAAGTGGCTCCATGGTTGTGAGTCCGTTGGACTCAACTCGCTATACCATCAGCGCCGGCAGCTCCGGCGGAACCGCCACCCGTAGCGTGGATGTGGTAGTGCAAGAACCGGTGGTTGTGGTTAAAGCTATCGACGCCGGCGGTCCAGGTTACATGGCAATAGATGGTACGGTATATGAGGCCGATGCCTATTATAGCGGCGGCGCTCCCTGGAAATCGCCGGCGCCCATTGCAAATACCCAGGATGATGCGTTGTATCAGACCGAAAGATACGGCAATGTGCCATTTGTTTACAATATTTCGCTGCCCAACGGCGCTTATAACGTGGTGCTCCATATGGCTGAAGTTTATTATACCGGAGCCGGGCAACAAGTTTTTAATGTAAGCTTCCAGGGCGCCCGCATTATTTCAAACTTGGACATTTATGCCGAAGCCGGACGCAATGTCGCCTATGATGAGACCATTGCGGTTCTTGTGACCAACAACAATCTGAATATAATTTTCACGCCGGTGACCCGCGATGCCGTAATCAGCGGGATCAAAATCACCGCTCCGGATGAGGACTACAACGGCATCAGAGACTAAAAGGCAAAAAAATGGCAGGTCCTCACTGATTTCCGCCGGCCTCTGTTTGGTTAAAACATACGGCCGGCGGATTGATGATCGCCAGATAATGTCTATGTGGAAAGGGTTTTGATCAGCACGCTCAAATAAAAGCGGGCATGACTGATGTGGGCGGCCATGTTGGCACGGTGGTTGGAGAAAATGCTGTTCAAGTCACTGTTTAAAACAATGAACGGATCCAGATGGGCCGCATGCTTACAGGATTCAATGGCGTGGTGTAAATCCGGAAGGCAGTTCCGACGCTCCAATGTCGCATGGAAATCCTTTTCCACCGCCTCCAAAATAGTGGCCATGGTATTGGCCACGCCTTTGGCATAGTATAAATAATCATCGGCCTTGAAAAAACTTACCGGGCTGCCGTCCTTTTCATTGGATTTAACCAGGTTGTCATCACAACTGCCCAGCAGGTTTTCAAACTCGTTCAGCAATGGAATCAGATTATCGGCCCGGGTGAAGAAGAAGGCTTCACCGCTTTTCAGTTTTTCCATGTATTTTTCGAGATCCTCCAGACCGTCGGCGTATTTACGTTCCGGTGATGGGAACCAGTATTTTTTAGCTTCCACCATGAAACAGGAGCTGCGGGCGTCCTCCAGCTTTTTATCAAAGGCGGCCGTGCTGCCGGTGCGGGAGATATTTTCCGTCAGCCTTTCCACGGCCCGCCGGGTGACTTCGATGACGCCTTCCTGAAAATTGTTGATATTGTCGGTGACATCGAGGATGTCATTGGGGCGCCAGCCCCAAGATCTTTCTTCCAGTTCATAACGAAGGGGCGCGATGACGGCCTTGACAAACGCCTCACCGGAGGTTTTGTTTTCTTCCTGGGGGGGAGTGATCGGAGCATGGGAAGAAACGATTTTTTTGGCTTCAGCGGCCGGCTTGGCATGGGCATCCAGTTGTACTGCTGGAGCCGCATGATCGGACTTGGCGGCTGGTTCCGCGTGTTCTGCTGTGCTATTACCGGCCGGCCTTGAGAAGGTAAAGAGCATTGCCAATATCCAGAGTCCCAAGACTGCAAGCAAAATAAAAGCAATCATCTGTTTGGTTGCATAGCGCCGGAAGCCGCTGCCTTTGGCATCGTCAAGATCAACAGTGTTTTCTTGTTCCATAATAACTCCGATTGATGATGAATGAAATGATTGCCATATGTAACCCGGCCTGATCATTCTGTCAATGCACATGCCGGTCTTGCGGTCTTGCCTGACTGTATTCGTTAAACGAAATCAGGCGCTTCTTAATTTTCGCAAGTCCCCCACCCGAATGGTGACGTTCTGGGAATCAAAATATTCCAGCAGTGGGATTAGGTATTTTCGGGACACATCGGTCATTTCCTTAAACTGGGGCGTTGAGATTTCT
Organism: Desulfosudis oleivorans; assembly: GCA_020723325.1. GTDB lineage: Bacteria > Desulfobacterota > Desulfobacteria > Desulfobacterales > SURF-7 > DYJD01. The sequence goes on from DYJD01000013.1 coordinate 44,114, forward strand.
CCTTTTTCCCGCAAAAAGTCCACCAGGCGGTTTTTCAGAGATTCGATGGCGTTATGATGAAAAAAAAGATCTTCCTTGACCTTGATGATCTTTTTTTGTTCCACCAGCAACAAGAGCACGTTCTTGGCTGTGGCGGCATCCATGTTCAGGGTTTTGCTCAACTCCGAGAAATAGGGTGGGCTCAACCGGGAGTCTGCATATATGGCCATGATTTTTTGACTGACTTCAGCCTGATCCACCTGCAGGGAAACTTTATGGCCCGCCAGACGGACGCTTTCTTCAGCCGCGACAATTAGACCGCTTTTAACCAACTGGCCCAAAACCAGGTTGACCAGTTTGGGATCCAGTTTGTCCGGCAATTTGGATTTGAGCTCCTCCTTGGGCATTCCGCCTCTCAGCGGGTTTTTGCGATGGTACTGGTCCAGGATTTCCTGGCTGTAGGCCTGCAATTGGTCGAACACGCCGCCATGTAGGTAGATGCGATTCTCCTTGTCGATCTGGATGAGACTTTTGCGGGAGAGCAGACCGGCGATGGCATTCTGCAACTGCTTTTCCGGCAGATCGGTCATGATGGTCAGGTCTACAAAAGAGACGCCGGTGTATCCGGCCTGTTCCGCGTGAAAGGCGATGACGTCCTCGACCGGTGCCTTTGCCAGTTGGGAAAGACCAGCCACGATTTCTGCCCTGAAGCGTTTGTATTTGACTGGTATGGGATTCAGCACTGCGCCGCCGCCGATGGTGCGCACCGGCGAATAGCTCCGGATGACGAAGCGATCATCCCGAACCAGGGAAACGGGGGTGTCGAGACGGATCTGGGCCGGGCAGTTCTCACCCGGTGAGAGGTCCTCCCGGTCCAGCAGGATGACATTGCCCATGATTTCACTGGTGCCGGTATGGAAGCGGACCCTCGTACGGTTTTTGAGAGGTTTTTCATTGCTGGCCAGGTAGCGTAGTTGCAGGTCCACCATGTAACTGGGTTTAAGGGTGTCCGGCTTGGCCAGGATGTCTCCCCGGTTCACGGCGGTTTTTTCCAGGCCCTGAAAATTAATGGCTGTGCGCATGCCGGAAAAAGCGCTTTCCACACTTTGATTGTGGACCTGAATACCGCGTACCTTGGAAGTGATCTGGGACGGGTATACCATGATGGTGTCACCCACATTGATCCGGCCGGAAACCAGGCTACCGGTGATGACCGTGCCGAAGCCTTTCATGGTGAAAACCCGATCCACCGGCAGACGGAACAAGGTCGAGGCTTTCTGCTCCGGGATTTTGGCGCTCAACTGATCCAGGGCGGCAAGCAACTCGGGCAGCCCCTGGCCGGTGATGGAAGAAACCTTGATGACGGGCGCGGTTTCCAGAAACGTGCCGCGGATAAAATCACGTACATCTTCAATGGCCAGTTCCAGCATTTCTTCATCCACCATATCGATTTTGGTCAGCACCACCAGGCCGTAGCGGATATCCAATAGGGAACAGATTTCCATATGTTCGCGGGTCTGGGGCATGACGCCTTCATCCGCGGCGATGACCATGGCCACCAGATCAATACCAGTGGCGCCGGCCACCATGTTTTTCACGAATTTCTCATGGCCGGGAACGTCCACGATACCCAGATGTTGGCCGCTGGGCAGGTCCAGGGCGGCAAAGCCCAGCTCAATGGTGATGCCGCGCAGTTTTTCTTCCTTCAGGCGATCCGTATCCGTACCGGTGAGGGCTTTGATGAGGCTGGTTTTACCGTGATCGATGTGGCCGGCTGTTCCGAGGATGATCTGCTTCAATGAATGCTCGCTCCTTCTCAACCTTTTTTATTTTTTCTGATGTGTTCGAAATAATAGGCCAGACCAATCAGGAAGACGGCCAGCCCCAGTGCATATGCCATGGGTTTCTGCGGATAAAACATGCGCACCAGGACCACAGCAAATACGGCAGCCAGAATGGCGCGGATGATGAAAATCTGGTAACGGGGCATGCGAATCCCTTATATTTATTGGCCCTGAGCATCGTTTCCCACCCTCTGTCCTAGGATCGACCATCCATCGTGGGAGCGGCTTCCAGCCGCGATACGGTCGAAACAATAGTCAAGGCCTATTTTTTTCTGTGCAACCCTTCGGAAATGGCAGTGAAAGCCGCCGGTAAAACGGTCATAATATAAGATCCGGATATCGGTCAATACCATTTCAAGCTTTGGGCAGGTCAATCGCCGTTGATTTGCGGGATCGGGGTCGCCAATCGACAGACAAGTCAAGTCTCCCTCGGGCATGAAGCGCCCTTCCATAAGGTACCGATCAATATTTTTGATGAAAATTCAAACGGCGGTTGAAAGTCCTTGAAATGCACAAAATGATCTGCTACAAGGATCTATTTCTCATGGTGGGTGTAGCTCAGTTGGCAGAGCACTTGGTTGTGGCCCAAGTGGTCGTGGGTTCAAGTCCCATCACTCACCCCACAAGCCGACCAAACCACCGCGGGCAAAAGCCGCGGTGGTTTTCTCTTCTCCGCGCCCGTAGCTCAGCTGGATAGAGCGCCGGACTTCGAATCCGTCGGCCGGGGGTTCGAATCCCTCCGGGCGCGCCAGTTAATTCAAATAGTTAAATTGTTGGGCCTGATCCTGTTTCATGGTTGTGTGAGAGTCTGTGTGAGACTTTTCAAAAAACTCCTTGTCCAAAACCTCCATGGCGTTGCGCTCTCCGTCCCCCACCGAATGCAAATAAATTTCCGTTGTGGTGCGATTTTCATGGCCGAGGAGGCGCTGGATAGAACCGATGGGAATATTGGCCGCATCCAGCATTGTAGCCCCAAAATGGCGCAAGGCATGAAAACGGAAATATTTGACGTTGGCTTTTCGGCATAATGTGGACATGATTTTTTTCCGTTCTTGGAATGGTCCTTCTGCCCAGCAACCGTCCTTGCGATTCCAATACCGGTGCCAAAAAACCCACGGCTTTGCCTTGTCCCGTTTAGCAAAGCGCCGGGATAGCAAATCGTAGAGTTTTTCAGTCATGGGTATCTGACGCGGCGTCAAGTGCCCGCCTTTCTTTTTGCGCGTATAAAGGGTCACGTTTCGTTTGTCAAAATTCACGTCCTGCCAACGCAATCGGTTGATTTCCCCCATGCGGCCCATGGTCAGGGCCATGGTCCACAGGTAATCCTGGGTTTCCGGATCAGCCGCCATGATCACCCGCAACACATCTTGTTTGGGGGGCACATATTTGGTCCGCTTTTCCGTTGGAAAAAACTCGATACCCCGGGTCGGATTGTTCTTCATCCAATCACGGGTGGGATGCATGGCAAAATTAAAGAGCGCCCGGATATATCGCAACTCCTTGTTGGCTGTAAATGCTGATGTTGCCTTCCGCCGCACAAGCAGATATTTTCGGATCATCTCCGTGGTGATGCCACTGCACGTAAGATTATGCCATTCTTTAACCCAACGGCGTGCCAAATATCTGTGATCCAGATAATGCCTTTTGGAATTATAGGCCTGGATGTGATCAAGCCTCAAATTCACCAGGTCCAAAAAGATCATGTCGGTTACCATCGGCTCTGCCGGACTTTCTGGGGGTAACGGTTTTTTCAGCTCCTCTCGTTTTTGGTTTTCCGCAATAAACGCATCGCGTTTGGTTTTGAACCAGGCTTCCGTGAACCGGGTTCCGTTGAGGGTGAAGTCGTATCGCCAGCCCTTCCCCTTTTTCGAATAAACGCTCATATAGGTCCTCCTTTGATGGGAAGAACAAGGACCCTCCGAGCTTTCGCGCACCCAGCAGTGCCTCGTTTTTGTAAACCCAACTGAGGCTTTTACGCAGATACTGGGCCACTTCCTCGGGGGTGAGTATATTTTGATGGTTATTCCCTGTCAACGGGTACACTCCCTGTATCCATGTCCAAAGGCATTCGTCCGGTGGATGGCAGACTTTTGTCCGTTGATTTTTCCGGGAAAATAGGCAAGGCGCCGGCCGCATCATGCTCCATAGCCAAGGCGTAATAGTCGATAAACTCTTTCTGCCGAAAGGGAATTTCCTCTTCCGTCCACATTCGAATTCGCTCCGCACCGCCCAGCATCCGGATCACCCGGTAAACAATGGGGTCCAATCTGATTCCGCTTTCTGAAGCGCCCTTAGGTTCCATATTCAGGACCGAAGCGCCATGGATTCTGAGAGTTTGGTAAAAATTCACCCATGCCAACATGGCCTTTTCCTCATGGCCGGGGTTCTTGTCCACTTCGGCATACTCCCGCAATTCCGATATCATCGGGAAAAACCGTCCCTGTCGTACCGCTTTTCGGCAGGCCAGGCGAAACTGGTCCTGAGAAAGATCCTGCAAGCCTTGAAAATACATTTCAACCACCACCTTTTTATGCTTTTTCCCGAAATACTCCTCCATGCCGAAGAAAATTTCGACAAAGTGTTTACGATCCAGATTCGGCATGATTTTCTCCCGTGGTGTCATGAAGCCATTCCACGCAGGTATAGAATGCCTCCATGTTGTTGAAGGGCTGGGATTCCCAATCATCCTCTATTGGCTGCCGGAATATTCGACAGGACGGATCACTCTGATTCCGGATAATGCCCCTCAGATACTGCTCGTTCTTGTTTTGCAGATAGTGCTCCTGACGGAGGTATATCCGAATCCCTTTTACAACCTGGTCAGGAGGAAACTCCTTCCAGTAGTTCAACTCGGAAAGAACGGCCTTCCTGGGAAGATGGCCGGCCGCATGAGTAGCCCCAAGGCAGATGAGGCCGGCGTTGATGATAGTTCGCTGGATCGGGTCATATCGCTCCAGCAGAAGGGACTTTTCTTTTTGAAAAGCCGTTTCCGGTTCTGGGGGGGAGATATTTATATCTTCAGAGGGGGTGGAAAAAGACGACCCTGCCCATCTGTCATCCGGTTCAGCCTTATTCGTCTTCTTATACCCCTCTTCTAAATTATTCTCTTCTAATAACCCTCTTTGTGTGCCATCCTTGTCAGCAGGGGGTATACCATCGGTGTCGGGTGGGGGTACGTCATCATCGTCAGGGAAGGGTGTGCCATCACCGTTTTCAGAAAGCGTACAATCCGCCCCACCCCTGTCATGGACGGCATCGGACCGATTGGTTTCAACCTTGGCCTCCAGGCGCGGGTCCGGCAACTGTTCTTGGGTTTTAAGGGCGCCGTTGTTGTAACTTTCGTGCCACAGGAAATAATAGCAGGTGGTCTGATACGCTCCTTTCTGAAGGGGATCGGGTGCCTTTCTGGCGATAAAGCCTTTGTCCTCCAGCCCTTTGACCACCCGGCTGATCTGCCGCACCGACACCCCGATGGATTGGGCCAGGGTCTTGAGAGACGGGTAGCAATACCCTTTCTTACCGGCAAAATAATTGAGCTTGGCCCAACAGACTTTTTCCGTGCCGGTGAGAACTTTTGATGCTGCCACCGCTTCCGGTAGAAAAGCGCCGATGAAAAGATTATATGGCACAAAAGGCTGCCCCACCCGCAGGCCGAGATCCCGGCCGTATTTTTTCTCATTTGACATAAGGCACCTCCCCTCTTGAATCAAACCAATCCCACTTCATACCCCCATAGCCGCCACAACATTGTTTCAACCGAATCCAATTCATAATCTCCTCCCTTTATCGATTGGGTATTATTGATTTGAGCAGCAGGAAAAATCTTTGTTTCTCATGTTTAATAATACGGACCTGGTCAAGTGAAGGGCAGGAATGCCGAAGGGATGATATGAAAGGAGCTATTTCCGGGGTTTTTTAAAATTTCCGACGAGGTCATATTCGGGGAGTAAGAAGTGTATTATTGAAAAAGGCAGGGTTTTCAATTTTGAGCACACGCCAACCATATTCAAGGTGGCAGGGCCAAGCCACCTGCCTGGCGGTCTCCGGTTATCAAAAGGCCGCTACCATGGACTATACATGGCCGTGATTTGTACCAGGACTATCCGCAATGCGGCCAGTAAATATTTATCCATTGGCTATCCTACCACCATAGCCCGATGACTTTGGCTACGCCTACAGTACTACTTTTAAGCCAGCAGTAAAGAACTTAGAAGCCAATCGCCGGCACCAATCCATCAAAAAATGGGGCTCTGAATATCGGTTTTTAGGCGCTGGTTATGCTCATCTCTTCGTTCCGACAGAAATCGGAAATGTCCAATGGAAACGAGAAAGATGTCCAATGAAAAAGCCGGGATTCTCTATAAAATAATTAAAACTACAAATTTTGTAGATTCAAAAACCATTGATATCGCGGGTAGTATTGACAACCAAGTTGAGTTCCGGGTTTGAATGCCATTTTTCAGGCCCCCAACCGGGAATCCCTTTTGTCCAATCACGGCTTTCAATCTGTCCAATGAAAAAATGCGATGTCCAACGAAAAACGTCAATATAATACAATAAAACAAGCTTGTTGTGACAAAAAAAGAAATTTTCTGATTTTTTACCCCCCCGATTTTCCAATGCCCCTATTATATATATTAGATTCATTGGACACGTCCAATCTTTGGGCCACAGTTATAGCGAATCCGTCAGGAAAAATGGGGGGTTGAACACCTTCGATTTTTCATTCTATGCTTGCCGGTTTTGTTGCGATGCTCTTGGTGAGCTCATGGGCAATATTGACGCTTTCAATGCGCATCATGCTTTCCTGGGCGTTGCCGTAACTGAACAGATTGACACTGCCGTACCACACGATCTTTTGATCCATGAGGGCAAATTTTTGGTGAATATTGGATTTGAAAACCACATGAATCCCATCAATTTTTAGAAGCTCCAAGGCGCTTTCCAAGGCAAGCTGGTCCTCTGGTTTGAAATCCGCAACCGGTCGGGTCACAACGATCACCCGGATCTGCTTCTCCAGGGCGGGCTTCAAGTGCTGGATCATTTGGGCGGCTCGCCGCTTTCTAATATAGGGACTTACAATGAGGATTTCCTTTTTTGCTCCAGCGATATCTTGATGGAAAACCGGTAAAAAATTGTCCTTGTCAAAAATAATATCCACCGGTGCCGACAGAATGTCCTCGCCCTTGGCTTTGTAGCCCATGGAAGCATATCCATTCAGCCGTTTCTGGTACATTCGTTCCAGCATCTTCACCTGGATATCCACATAATCGTAGATCCGCACTTCCTTTTTATTTTGAAAAAGCCTGTGGAGCCGGCCGGCATATTGTTGCAGGGTGCCTTTCCAGGATATGGGCATGGTGAGAAACAGCGTGTCCAGGCGGGGCTCGTCGAATCCTTCGCCGATGAAATTGCCTGTGGCCACCAAAATAAGGTTCTTGTCTTCCGGCGTTTCGGCAATGCGTTGAAACAGTTCCCGGGTTGTTTTGGCACCCAGGCCGCCGGTCAACATTACGACATCCGGAATCTCTTGTTTGATTCTCCCGGCCAGTAACGCCACATGGGCGGTGCGCAAGGACAAAACAATGCAGTTTCGACCCCGTTGATGATTGTCCACCACATCGTCCACAATTTGCTGATTACGCATTTCGTTATCCACAATCTCCGCATATAAATCCTGGATGGATACCTCTTTTTCATCCCGATCCAGGGGAATCCGTAGGGAGGTGAAACGCGGAAGAATATAGTGGTCAAAAGGTCTTTTTTCCGCTTGCTTTTTGGCATCATCGCGATAGCGGATCGGGCCGCAATGCATGAACAGAATGGGATGATGGCCGTCCTTCCGAATCGGCGTGGCGGTCAGGCCATAAACATATTTCGCCGGGGCGGTCTTTAAAATGTTTTCATAGCTGAAAGCCGAAGCATGGTGACATTCATCGGCAATGATCATCCCGTAATTCCGAACACAGTCCTTGACTTCGCCTTGCCGGCTGAGGGATTGCATCACCGCGATATCCACAATCCCGCTCGGTGCGTTTTTCCCCGCCCCGATTTGACCCACCAGGCTGATCTGTTTTTTTCGTCCGCGCTTTTTAGCCGCATCCGGCTCCGGCAGACGCTCATGGATGGTCAGAAATTGCGCCAGCTTTTCCTTCCATTGGGACAACAAACTGACTTTGTCCACCAGAATGAGAGCGTTCACCTTTCTCTCGGCAATCAGGCGGATGGCCACGACGGTTTTGCCAAAGGCGGTAGTACCGGAAAGAATCCCCGTATTATGGGGCAACAAGTATTCGAGGGACAAGGCCTGCTCTTCGCGTAATTCCCCATTGAACGTTACATCGATGGTTTTGCCGGAATTGGTTTTGTCGATAAACCGCACCGGGATGCCGACTTGCGAAAGTTCATCGGACAGTTCCTGTTCGCATCCCCTCGGCAGAGATAAGAATTCATTAGTTTCATCCGCACAGGTGATCACCCGGTCAAATCCATAGGTGGGCAGACGCATGGCTTGCTGCTTGAAGAACATCGGGTTTTTGAAAGACGCCAACCGTTTCAGCCGGTTCAGCGCCCGTTGGGAGATGTCGGCCTTGGGGATGAACAGCATATTGGCCCTTACGATCTCCATATGTTCCGGAAAATCGGTTTTTTGCAAGCCGACCCTGGGAGGCGCGGGTTCCCATGGTTTCCGCCCTTCCTCGTCTTCTTCCACAATGGTCAAAACCCCCAGTTCATGTCCGGGAGCCAGGGCCGCGATGAGATCCTGCACGCGATCTTCGGAAAGCTTCTCCAGACCGGACAAAAACGCCCATTGATCAGAATAGGATTCAAAATTTTCATCGATGAATTCGCTGTTGCCTTTTTCCCTGGCGGCTTTCTGCAACGGCAGGGCGATTAAATTTCCCAGTCCGCCTTTGGGCAGGGTGTCCTGACTGGGAAACAGCCGGTCATAGGATTTGAACTGGATTTCATGCCGGCGGTTCATGGAACACGTCAGCAGGGCGGTGCCGAGTTTCCGCGCCAGCGCAGCCGGTATTTGTTCCTCGAAGAAAAACCACACATGCCCGCCTTTGCCGGACCGCGACCGCTCCACTGCCAACGGAATGGCAAATTCTTTGCAGACATTGCGCACCGTGGCGATATCCCCGCGCCAATCCCCTTCGTCAAAATCCATGGCCAGAAACCAGCAAGTCTCATCCGCCAACATGGGATAAATGCCGGCGATGAGGCTCCCGCGAAGATGCTTTTCAATAACATTTTCATCCAAGGAAGCATATGCCTTGCCGGTGCATTTCGAACAGGATATCTTGGGCTTGGCGCAGACCCCGTCCCGCCACTGGTTCAAGCAAACCGGTGCATACCCGGATTTGCCCTTGGCATTGTTCTCCCACCGTTTGGCATACACATCCTCCCGGCCCTTGAAGAGTGACATGAACAGCCTGATTTTGGATATCGAATCCGAGGCATTATGGATATCCGGCAGAGGGCCCTGGTCCATAGCCTCGTGGCAGTAGTCATCTTTATCCGGGATAATGGACGGGCTGCTCTCTGGAAAAGAAACCGGTGGCGCTATTCCAAGCCGGTCTTTCAAGCACTGGTTTTCTTCGGTTAGGCGCGCGACCTCTGCCAATAAAACCGTATATTTTTCAATGAGTTCGTTATAGTCCATAGCATTCAGACGGGTTGTCATCAGACGGCCTCCGCTTCGATTAAATCGTATACCAGCCCGGTGCATTCATTCCAAGCTTTTACATCATTTCTTTTTCCCCGAGAACAATGAGATAAAATTGCAGATAAAATCTATGCAAAAATACCGTTGTGTAAACTATGCCACCCCGAACCGAAAAGACACTGGAGCAATGCCTGCCCGAAGGGCAAGGGGATGGCCCATTCCTTACAGCACTCCGGAGCTGGCCCTGCTGGAGCTTTTATCAGGTGTCCGGGAGGAGAGGGATTTTTCCATCGCCGACAAATTTTTTGAAAACGCCGTCTATCAAATCTGAGTAATCTATGGAAAACCTACAAAATTTTCCACTCAATGCATTATGGGTCTGTTTTGTTGAAAATGAAATATTATTGAACCGTTACAGTGCCTATGACTGAAAATCATGAATAAATACTTATCGTTATTGACAACCCATTGGTTTTCAGATTTAGTGAAGCCTCCTTAACAATGTTTGGTTTTGACATGAAACAGGATAAATCTGAATGAGCAGGAAGAACGGAAATAACAATTCAGTCGATCTGGATATTGGCACCCTCGCCGGGCATCTTTGGGAGGCTGCTAATATCCTGCGTGGTCCTGTCGACGCGGCCGACTTCAAGACTTACATCTTCCCGCTGTTGTTCTTCAAGCGGCTCTCCGACGTCTATGACGAGGAATATGCCGCTGCCTTAGATGAATCCGACAGTGACGTGGAATTTGCCCGGTTCCCCGAGAATCACCGTTTTCAGATTCCAGAGGGCTGCCATTGGAAGGACGTCCGGTCCAAGAGCACCAATATCGGCCATGCGCTCCAGAATGCCATGCGTTGCATCGAGCAGGCTAATCCGGACACCCTGCACGGCATCTTCGGCGATGCCCAGTGGACCAACAAGGACCGACTTTCGGACGCTTTGCTTAAGGATCTGATCGAACACTTTTCGTCGCTCAATTTGGGCAATGAACACTGCAAGGCGGACATTCTCGGCCAGGCCTATGAATACCTGATCAAAAAATTTGCCGACCTGACCAACAAGAAGGCCGGTGAATTCTATACCCCGCGTTCCGTGGTCGCGCTGATGGTCCGCATCCTTGCGCCCATAGCCGGGGAAACCATCTATGACCCGGCCTGCGGGACCGGCGGAATGCTCCTCGAGGCGCTGCACCATGTCAAAGAGCAAGGCGGTGACGAGAACCGCATGCTGGGCAAGCTCTACGGCCAGGAAAAGAACCTGACAACATCCTCCATCGCCCGGATGAACCTCTTTCTTCACGGCGCGGAAGATTTCCATATCGAACGCGGCGACAGCCTGCGATTGCCCGCCTTTTATTCGGGCGACAGCCTCGCCACTTTTGATTGCATCATCGCCAATCCGCCTTTTTCCCTTGAAAAATGGGGGGACGACGTCTGGATCAACGACCCCTACGGCCGCAACTTTGCCGGGTTGCCGCCGGCCAAGTCCGGTGACTTCGCCTGGGTTCAACACATGATCAAGTCCATGGCCCGCAAGACCGGCCGCATGGCCGTGGTGCTGCCCCACGGTGTGCTGTTTCGTATGTCCAAAGAGGGCGAAATCCGGCGCAAGCTGCTGGAGATGGACATCCTCGAAGCCGTGATCGGCCTCGGCCCGAACATTTTCTATGGCACCGGTCTCGCGCCCTGCGTGCTGATCTTCCGGGAGAGCAAGCCCAAGGCCCACCGCCAGAAGGTGCTGTTCATCGACGCCTCGAAGGAGTTCAAGACCGGCCGCGCCCAGAATGAGCTTCTGCCGGAACACGTGGGCAATATCCATCACTGGTACGAGGGTTATCAGGATGTGGAAGGGATCTGCCGTGTGGTTACGCTCGAAGAAATTCGCGAGAACGATTTCAACCTGAACATCCCCCGTTACGTGGAGCCGGTGATCGAGGAGGAATCCATGACCATCGCCCAGGCCATCGCCAATCTAAAGGAATCGCTGCAGGCGGCGTATGCTGCCGAGGATCGCTTGAAGGAATTGCTGAAAAAGAACGGGTTGCTTGCATGAAATATAACCGGGAAATATACTATCGCCGTTCCATCCGCCTGAAAGGATACGATTATTCCCGCGCAGGCGCGTATTTTGTGACCATCTGCACCCAGAACCGGGAATGCCAATTCGGGGATATTACCGATGGGGCAATGCGGGTGAATCATTTTGGCAAAATTGTTGGTAAACAATGGAATGACATCCCGCAACGATTCCCGGTGGTTGAATTGGATCAATTCGTGGTGATGCCCAACCATATTCATGGTGTATTCGTTGTCGTAGGGGCACCCCTTGCGGGTGCCCAAATTCCAAATGGCGCAATTGGGGCGGCCGCGAGGGCCGCCCCTACAGTGGGTCATATCGTTGGCGCATATAAATCGTTATGTGTTCATCATTGCCTGCATTGGATAAAACAGAATATTCCTCAACAACGCCTTGGGCAATTGTGGCAGCGCAATTATTGGGAACACATCATCCGTGATGAATCGGAATTGAATCGTATTCGGGAATACATCCGGAACAATCCAGCTCAATGGGAAACGGATAAATTGTACACGCCATCCGGATTGTACGGGCACGGTGCGCTGTGCCCCAACGAAATCCGGGAACCATCCACCGAATATGCAATGGAGGCATGGATGGTATGAAGGCCCAACATATCTCCCAATCCGCTTTGGAATCCTATCTGTGGAATGCCGCCGTTCTCCTGCGCGGCACCATTGATGCCGGGGACTATAAACAATTCATTTTCCCGCTGCTGTTCTACAAGCGCCTGTGCGACGTGTACGACGAGGAGCTGGCCGATGCGCTGGAGGAATCCGGCGGCGATCAGGAATACGCGACGCTTCCCGAACAGCACCGCTTCCAGATCCCGGAAGATGCCCACTGGAAGGCCACCCGCACCAAGGTCAAGAATGTTGGCAAGGCCATCCAGGACGCCCTGCGGGCCATTGAGACGGCCAACCCCGATAATCTGTACGGGGTTTTCGGCGATGCCCAGTGGACCAACAAGGACCGCCTGCCGGACCACATGCTGCGTGAGCTGATCGAGCATTTCAGCTCGCAGACGCTTTCACTCGCAAACTGCCCGGAGGATGAGCTGGGCGTGGGTTACGAGTTTCTGATCAAGAAGTTTGCCGACGATTCCGGCCACACCGCTGCGGAGTTCTATACCAATCGCACCGTGGTCCATTTGATGACCGAGATCCTCGAACCCAAGCCGGGCGAGTCGATCTATGACCCCACCTGCGGTTCGGCGGGCATGCTGCTCTCCGCCGTGGCCCATCTGAAACGGCAGAACAAGGAGTGGCGGAACCTGCGGTTATTCGGCCAGGAGCGTAACCTGCTCACCTCGGCTATCGGCCGGATGAACCTGTTCCTGCACGGCATTGAGGACTTCCGCATCGTCCGGGACGATACGCTGGCCAATCCCGCTTTTGTCGAAGGCGACCGGCTCATGCAGTTCGATGTGGTCCTGGCCAATCCACCGTATTCCATCAAGCAGTGGAACCGCGATGCCTGGTCCGCCGATCCTTGGGGCCGCAACATCTACGGCACCCCGCCCCAAGGCCGCGCCGACTACGCCTTCTGGCAGCACATCATCAAGAGTATGAAGGCCAAGACTGGACGCTGCGCCATTCTGTTTCCGCATGGAGTTCTCTTCCGTAACGAAGAATCTGCTATGCGCGAAAAGCTGATCGCCCATGACTTGGTGGAGTGCGTGCTGGGCCTCGGACCCAATCTCTTTTACAATTCACCCATGGAAGCCTGCGTCGTCATCTGCCGGATGAACAAGTCCAAAGAGCGCAGAAATAAGGTGCTCTTCATCAACGCGGTAAGCGAGGTGACCCGTGAGCGGGCGCAGAGTTTCCTCACCGAAGACCACATTCAGCGTATTGTCACTGCCTACCAGGCCTTTGGTGACGAGGACGGCTTTGCCCGGGTGGTCGGCAATGACGAGATCCGGGAGAAAGGCAGCAATCTCAGCATCCCGCTCTACGTGCGGGCGGACAACGGAAACCGCAATGGCCACGGAGTGGCCGAAACGGTCACCCTCAAACAGGCTATAGCGAACTGGCAGGAAAGCTCGATGGCATTGCGGGAGTCAATGGCCGGCCTTTTCGAGATGCTTGAAAAAGACTATCCACAGATGACGCAGATTAACGCAGATGAAAACCTTAAAAATAAGCTGCGCGAATCTTCGAAATCCGCAGATTCAACTCATTTCGCGGAGGTCAGGGAGTGAGTGGACTGAAAAAAAGCAATCCAGTCCCGGACTACACACACCTCCTCGCAGAGGTGAAAGAGCGCGTTCGTGCGGCGCAGTATGCCGCGCTGAAGGCCGTCAACACCGAGCTGATCGGGCTGTACTGGGACATCGGACGGATGATCGTGGAACGGCAAGCCGGTGAAACCTGGGGCAAGGCAATTGTCCAAAAGCTGGCTGGAGATTTGCAGCGGGAGTTTCCCGGCGTGGGTGGTTTTTCGGCTTCCAACCTCTGGCGCATGAAAGGTTTTTTTGCAATGTATCAGGGGCTTGAAAAACTCGCACCACTGGTGCGAGAAATCGGCTGGAGCCACAATATTGTCATCATGGAGCGTTGTTCCGACCCTCTGGAACGCGAATTCTACATCCGTATGACCCGCAAATTCGGCTGGTCCAAGAATGTGCTCATTCACCAGATCGACAACCAGAGCTACGAGAAATCCCTGCTCGGCCAGACCAATTTCGATCAGGCACTTACGCCGGAACTGCGCGCTCAGGCCAAATTGGCGGTGAAGGATGAATACACCTTCGATTTTCTGGAACTGGGCGAGGAACACAGCGAACGGGAGTTGGAACGGGCCCTGATCGCCCGGATCGAAGACTTCCTGCGGACCATGGGCGGCATGTTCGCCTTTATGGGCAGTCAATATCGGATGGAAATTGACGGTGAAGAGTTCTTTATCGACCTGCTGCTGTTTCATCGGCGGTTGCGCTGCCTGGTGGCGATTGAGTTGAAAATAGGGAAATTCAGGCCGGAGTTTGTCGGCAAAATGCAGTTCTACTTGACCGCACTTGACCGGCAGGTGCGGAATGAAGACGAAAATCCCTCTATTGGGATCATTCTTTGCAAAGAAAAAAGCCGTACGATTGTCGAGTATGCCTTGCACGATGCACGCAAGCCCATTGGGGTGGCAACATATAAAATCACCAAGATCTTGCCAAAGGAATTGAGGGGACAGTTGCCGATGCCGGAAGAGATCGCGGCTTTGCTGGAGGGGATTGAAGGATGAGCGCACACCCTCCTTTTGACACGGGTACAGTTGAAGCCATTGCCAAGGTGCTTGGCGAGGCTGGATCAGGAACAGACATCAGTCGATATTTCCAAACGAACGGACTTGTTGATGACTCCGGTGCATCCTCCAAGTGGCGACGGCTCAATTCGGTATTTCTGAAAAGCCAGGCGACGACAAAAAGTGCCAATCAGATTCTTGCCTTTGTCAAATCCTATCTTGTCCTAAGTCGCTTTGTTGGAAAACGAGATGAGTTTGAACATCATCGTGGTGAACTCAATGCGGTCTTGATTCTACACGGCCTTGAGTATGGCAAGGAAGGTCAATTCAAATATACAACTCAAGCCAAAACACTGGATGAAGCCGAGGCACGAGCCCAGTGTGTTCGCAACAAGTTGGCTCCCCGCAATACTCATCCTGAAGTCTACAAATACTGCCAGCCGGAACTGATGCAGGAAAACTATTTTCACGCCGTTTTTGAAGCCTGCAAGGGGTTATTCCAAAGAATTCGCGATCTTTCTGGTGTTGAAGCCGATGGTGCCAACCTGATTGACAGAGTCTTCTCGGTTGAAAGGCCATTCCTCGCGTTCAACACACTTCAGACCGAAACAGAAAGATCAGAACATAAAGGGTTTGCCCAGCTTCTGAAGGGATGTGCAGCGGCGATCCGTAACCCGCTGGCGCACGGTCCCAAAATACTTTGGCAGGGAGAGACCGACGCCGCCGATTACCTCACTTTGATTTCCATGCTGCACAGAAAATTGGATCAGTGTGTTAATGTTCCTCAAAAGGAGGATTACACATGAGGTGGTCGACTGATCCAGGCGATCAGAAAAACCTTGTCCAAGCTGTTAATAGTGCGGTCAGTAACGCGTTGTGCAATTCGACGGACAGCGAGCCACAGATTGTTGCCAATTTGGTTTGGGAGCTCCCACGGGCAATCAATAGAATTGTTTCATCAGGGGGATGGACCCTGCAATCCGGTGGTGTGTTCGTGCATGCTCAACCATTTGTAAAATGCAATAATTTTCCAGATATAAGTCCTTCATCTGTCGAAATCGGTGACCTTCTATTGCTCCGGACCGAGGTGCGCGGAGAGCAAGTTTCCAATCGACGCGCATTGTTACTTCAGGCGAAGAAAGCTACCGGTTTCCCTGCCAGGCCTGATAATACAAACCAGCTCCATCTTTACAACAGTTGGCCTTCTTTCGAGTATGTGCGTTCAACAAAATTTCTGAACGGAAAGAAACGCCATATCACTGGCTTGGACCTATATGATGCAAGTCGATTTCTGCTAATTTCAGATCATGGCTGTTGTCACCCCTCACAACCTCGATTCTGTCATCTTTCCTGCCACTCTCAATGTTGCACCCTGACTGCATCCCCAACAAATCCTGAATTAAGCCATTACCGCTGTTTTATAAGTGAGCTTATCGATTTTCTGTTAGGAGACGCCGGGAAGGCTTTTGACAGCCCGCCACCTTCACGAACTCGCAAATGGGACCGGGTCATCGAAGACCTGCGTCTTGTAACAGCAAAACAAAGGTCGACTTTTGTAGGGCGTGCTGCGGGAACTATGACAGGAGAACGGGGACAGGGCCATGTCCTTTTCTTTTTATCTGGGGCTCAACCCGCAACTCACGGAATCCTTCGTTCGCTATGGATGGGAGAGTCTTATATGTCTGAAAACATGAATGATGGACCACCTCAAGTGCCTGCCAACTGGAGTGGAGAGGATAGTGAGAGTGGCGGAATTTCCATGATCGAATTTATTATCACAAACGAGGCTAAAGCAGAATGAGCAAGAGATCCCTCAAACCTGGCTGGAATATGGTCAAGTTCGGCGACATTGCCCAGAACGTAGCTGTACGGGTGGACCCGGCCGATGCCAGAACCGATGTCTATGTCGGGTTGGAACACCTCGATCCCAGCACAATTCACCTGCGCCAGTGGGGTCATCCGTCCGATGTCACCGGACAAAAACTGGCCTTTAAAAAGGGTGATGTGATTTTCGGCCGCCGCCGTGCGTATCAACGCAAACTCGCCGTGGCCGAGTTTGACGGCATCTGCTCGGCACATGCCATGGTCGTCCGAGCAAAGTCAAAAATTATTCTGCCGGAGTTTCTACCTTTCTTCCTGCAGGCCGACATGTTCATGGAACGAGCCATTGAAATATCGGTGGGCTCTCTCTCACCAACGATCAATTGGAAAACGCTGCGGATGGAAGAATTCCAACTGCCGCCCCTTGATGAACAGAAGCGCATTACCGAGATCCTGTGGGCGGCGGATGAAGCGGTGGAAAAATATAAGGAATCCGTTGAATTCCTAAATGCTGTGAAGAGTCAAACTCTCCGAGATTCATTGCGACTTGAATCAACCTGTGAAGTGATATGTGGCGAACTTTATAGTATCCCACCTCGAAATGGATTCTCGCCTAAAGCTAACGCATCCGGCGCTGGACATCCCACATTGAGTATTGGCGCTGTTAGGAATGGAAGGGTTGATCTGAATGGTAATACAAAATTCGCAGAAATCTCGCAATCAGACTTAGAAAAGTTTCGTTTGCGGGCTGGAGATATCTTAATCGTAAGGGGCAACGGTAACAAAAACCTGTGCGGAAAAGCTGGCCTTGTTACGAAGGTTCCAGAGGATTGTTTTTACCCCGATCTTCTGATTCGAATAGCTTTCGACCCGGAAAGAGTTCTCCCTGATTTTGCAATAGCGCAATGGAATGATCCACTGACACACCGCAATCTCCTATCGTTTGCCAAGTCCACGAATGGAATTTGGAAAATCAACGGGAAGGATCTGCGTCAACATAAGCTTCTTGTTCCCAACCTTGATGTCCAAAGAGAAATCGTAAATCAGCTATCAGTCATTGGCGCTCGTGAAGACGAGTTGTCCGAGCACATCGAAGTACTTTTTAGGCTTCAACGGCAAATTACGAACGATGTAATAAGGGGAGCCGTCCATGTTTAACGAAGAAAACACTGTCGAACAGATGGTTCTCGACACGCTCTGCGGCAACGTGACTTCGAATATGGTCGCCGAAGAGCAAGCAGACTATCCGCAGATTACGCAGATGAAAAGTCAGAAAATAATCTGCGCCCATCTGCGCAATCTGCGAATTCCTGTCTTAGGAGGGATGTGAATTGAAAGCCTCTGACCTTCTCATCCAAATTTCCCTCGGGGAAGACAGCAAGCACCAGTTTAAGGTCGATGTGCGTAACGCCGACTCCCTTGCTTCAGAGATGGCCGCCTTCGCGAACTGCGAGGGCGGAACGATTTATCTGGGCGTGGCTGACGACGGAAGCACACCGGGCCTTGACCAGGCAGACGTTGCCCGGATCAATCAGATCATCAGCAATGCCGCCAGCCAGCTTGTCAAAAGCCCGCTGACAGTCCGAACTGAAAATGTTGCTCTGCAGAACGGTCGTGTCGTGATCGTGCTGACCGTACCCAAGGGGCTCGATAAACCTTACTTCGACAAGAATGGGGTGATCTGGCTGAAGACCGGCGCGGACAAGCGGCGGGTGAACTCCAAGGAGGAACTGCGCCGTCTGTTCCAGATCACGGACCAGTTTCATGCCGACGAACTGCCGACCAAGGCCGGGATCGACAAGCTGGACAAGTTGCGTTTCCGCGATTTTCTGCGGGACGTTTACAAACAGGACCATCCTGACAATCAGGAAGAGTTGACGCGCCTGCTCCAGAACATGAATCTGGCTACAGATGGCGGGAAGCTTAACCTGGCCGGCCTGCTCATGTTTGCCGAACGACCGGAAATCATCAAGCCGCAGTTCGTGCTCAAGGCCATCCGCTACCCCGGCAACCGGATTCATGCGACTGATTATGTGGATACGGAAGACTTTGCCGGGCCATTGCCAAAAATTTTCGATGACGCCATCGCTTTTGTAATGCGCAACCTCCACAAGGTCCAGGCGGGTCGAGGTGTGAACGCGCCCGGGCAGCCCGAAATCCCCGAAAGCGTGTTCGAGGAACTGCTGGTGAACGCCTTGGTTCACCGTGATTATTTGGTGAGCGCGCCGGTCCGGCTTTTTATCTTTGACAATCGTATCGAGATCGTCAGTCCCGGCCACCTACCCAACAACCTGACCGTGGAGAAGATACGAACGGGAAACACCAACATCCGCAATCCGATCCTGGTCTCCTATGTGGCCAAGGGGCTGCTGCCCTACCATGGGCTCGGTTCCGGCATCAATCGCGCCCTGTCGGAATGGTCAATGATCGACTTCACCGATGACCGTGACGGCTGCCTGTTCACCGCGACAGTTCACCGGAAATCGATAAATGAGATGGAATTGGTGAATATTGTGCCGAAAAGTTCACCAAAAAGTTCACCAAAAACCGATCAGCAGATCATAGAGCTGATGCTCGCAAATGCCTCAATCACGACAGAACAGTTGGGGGCAGCCCTGGGCGTCACCAAGCGGGCTGTACTGAAGCAGATTGAAAAACTCAAAGATCAGGGACGGCTGCAACGAGTCGGGCCTGCCAGGGGCGGCCACTGGGAGGTACTGAAATGACCTACTTCAACGAGGAAAATACGGTTGAACAACTCGTGCTGGACACTCTGACTGACAGGGACAATCAGTGGAGAATCGCCGATCCGCAAGCCGACTATCTTGCTTCACACTTCACCCTTCACATTTCAAGCCTCAAATGGCGCTTCGTGGCAGCCGAGGAGCTGCCCCGTCAGCACTCCGAGGTACTGGTGGAGTCGATGGTGCGCGATGCCCTCATCCGCCTGAACCCGGAAATCAAGGCCCAACCCGACCGCGCCGACGAGGTGCTCTATCGCCTGCGGACCATTCCACTGTCGGTGCAGAGCGAAGGCCTGGTGCGGGCCAACGAACTGTTTTCCGAATGGCTGCGGGGCGAGAAGTCCATGCCCTTCGGCGAACGCGGCGAACATATGCCGGTGCGCCTGATCGATTTCGAGGATTTGAGCAACAACGATTACGTGGTCACCAACCAGTGGGTCTACCCGGTCAAGGAAGGCGGACGCCGCTTCGACATCGTCATACTGGTCAACGGCTTCCCGCTGGTGATCGGCGAAGCCAAGACGCCGGTGCGCCCGGCGGTGACTTGGGTGGACGGTGCCAGCGATATCCACAACGGCTACGAACAGAGCGTACCGCAGATGTTCGTACCCAACGTTCTCTCCTTTGCCACTGAGGGCAAGTGCTATCGCTACGGCTCGGTGCGTATGCCCATCGATATCTGGGGACCGTGGCACAACGGAAGTGTGAAGGGTGAAATTGGAAGTGTGAAGGAGGGAAATCTGGAGAGTGTGCAACGAGCAATCAGAAGCATGCTCAAACCGGAAGTCCTTCTTGATATCCTGCAGAACTTCACCCTGTTTGCCACAGACAAAAAGCATCGCCGCATCAAAATCATCTGCCGTTATCAGCAGTATGAGGCCGCCAACCTAATGGTGTCCCGTGTGGTCAATGGCTATCCCAAGAAGGGGTTGATCTGGCACTTCCAGGGCTCGGGCAAATCGCTTTTGATGGTGTTCGCGGCACAAAAACTGCGGATGCACCGCCACCTCGGCAACCCCACAGTGATGATCGTGGTGGACCGCATCGACCTGGATACCCAGATCACCGCCACCTTCAACGCCGCCGATATCCCGAACATGATCGGGGCCGCCACCCGGCAAGAGCTGCAAAGCCTGCTGGCGGCGGATACTCGTAAGATCATCATCACCACCATCCACAAATTCGCCGAGGCCGACAGCCGTCTGAACGAACGCCCGAACATCATCGTGATGGTGGACGAGGCCCACCGCACCCAGGAGGGTGACCTGGGGCGCAAGATGCGCAACGCGTTGCCCAATGCCTTTCTTTTTGGTCTGACCGGCACGCCGATCAACAAACGGGACCGCAATACCTTCTGGGCCTTTGGCGCGGACGAGGATGAACAGGGTTACATGAGCCGCTACTCGTTCCAGGATTCGATCCGGGACAAGGCCACGCTGCCGCTTCATTTCGAGGCGGTGGATGTGAAGCTGCACATCAACAAGGAGGCTATCGACGAAGCCTATACCCAGATTACCGATACGCTGAGTGAGGAGGATCGCGACGATTTGGCCAAACGGGCTGCCAAGATGGCCGTACTGATCAAGGCCCCGGCGCGGGCGAATGCCATTTGCCGGCATATCGTCAAGCACTTCCAGGAAAAGGTGGAACCCAACGGCTTCAAGGCCCAGGTGGTCACCTTTGATCGGGAATGCTGTGTCCTTTATAAAAAGGCCATGGACGAACTAGTTGGAGCAGAAACCAGCGCCATTGTTATGCACACCAAGGGCGGTAAATCCGATGAATATGCAGAGTGGAAGTTGGACAAGGATGCGGAAGAAAAACTCCTTGACCGATTCCGGGACCCAAACGATCCGCTCAAGTTTCTGATCGTCACTTCCAAGCTCCTGACCGGCTTCGATGCGCCTATTCTCCAGGTGATGTACCTCGACAAGCCGATGAAGGACCACAACCTGCTGCAGGCCATTTGCCGCACCAACCGCGTCTACCCTGGCAAGACGCACGGTCTGACGGTGGATTATCTCGGCATATTTGATGATGTTGCCACGGCCCTCGATTTTGACGAAAAAGCGGTTCAGAAAGTAATCACTAATCTGGACGGTTTGAAAAAAGAACTACCGAGTCAGGTAGCCAGATGTCTTGCATTTTTCCCTGGCGTTGACCGGACTGTTGGCGGTTACGAAGGTTTGATTGCCGCCCAAGACTGCTTGCCGGATAACGCGACTAGGGATAAATTCGCGGCTGAATATTCCGTGCTCTCGCGTCTTTGGGAAGCGCTTTCTCCCGACCCCTATCTTGGGACTTACGAAGCCGATTACAAGTGGTTGACCCACGTCTATGAGTCCGTAAAACCGCCAAGCGGCAATGGCAAATTACTCTGGCATGCCCTCGGGGCCAAAACCATCGAACTGGTTCATGCGAATGTGCATTTGGAGATGGTCCGTGACGACCTGGACACCCTGGTGATGGATGCCGAGGTGCTCGAAGGTCTGCTCGATGCCAAGGACGCGGACAAAAAGTCCAAAGAGATCGAAATCAAACTCATCGCCCGCTTGCGCAAGCATAAAGACAATCCGATATTCGTTGCCCTTGGAGAACGGCTGGAAAAACTTAAAGAGAGACATGAGCAAGGCCTGCTCCACAGCCTTGAATTCCTGAAAGAGTTGCTGACCCTGGCCAGGGAGGTCGTCCAGGCCGAAAACCAGGTGGACCCCGTCGATGAGCAGGCCAAGGCCAAAGCCGCGCTAACCGAATTATTCACCGAGATTAAAAACTGGACAGTGCGAAGTTCTTGATACGTTTTTTTTTATTTTTTTGTATATCCCTGCCGGCTCAATTTGCCAACCTCAATTGACAAATCGATCCATTCATCCACTAGTTTTTTAAATTTCTGGTAGTTTTTCAGTTCCCTTTTTACACCCGCGACCATTTCTTTCCGCACAAATTCGGTTTTGCTTTTCCCCTTGCGGGTATAGCTGATTTGATAATAGGGGCCATGCTTTTTCGGATGATCGGGGTCTTTGCACCGGCAGTTCGGATTCCCACATACATTGAACTGCTCGGAAAGACTCCCCGGACGCATCTCATCAATCGCCAAAATTTTTTCCTTAATCCGCCGGATACGCCCTTGCAATGTCGCGACTTTTTTTGTATTCATACCGATAGCATACTAAAGCTATCGGTAAAATGCAAGGAGAAAATCATGCAGCTCTGGATAAACTGGTTTGGATGTGTAAGGGAACTGCGCGGGGCCTGTTCACGGCAGCGCACATTTGTATGGATGGCGATCGTTTTGGCTGCCATGAGCGTTCGAACGGAATGCTTGGGTGTGACCAGCTTTATCCGATCAGCATTCCTGCAAAGCGTCTGCTACAAAAGACTCCTTCACCATTTTCATTCAAACGCCTTGAACATCGAAACGCTCTCCACTCTGTGGTTCCGGCTGGCTATACGCATTTTTCAGCCGGTTTTCATTCATGGGTTCATGGTTATAATCGCCGATGGCTTGAAGGTCCCCAAGGAGGGCCGCAAGATGCCCGCCGTCAAAAGCCTGCACCAAGAATCAGCCAACAATTCCAAGCCACCATATATCATGGGACATTCGTTCCAGATCATTGCCATGCTGGTAAGTGGCCTCAGGGATCAGATGTTCGCCGTGCCGATCCTGTCTCGCATCTGCGAAGGCATTGTATGGCATTCGGGAACAAAAAAATCGCTTCTGGACAAACTGGCGGGGATGTTTCTTGAAGTTTTGCGGTCTGGTTACCTAAAGGCCGTGCTTATCGCTGACGCCTACTACGCGAGCCGCACCATCATCCTGCCCCTGCTTGAAAAAGGGCATCATCTGATTTCCCGTGTCAAAACCAATGTAGTGGCCTTTGCCCCCGCTCCGAAGGAAGACACCCCAAGGCGGGGACGCCCGCGAATTTACGGCAAAAAGATACGCCTGCGGAACCTGTTCGGCGCCGATCATTTGTTCGTTTCCGCCCCCAGCCCCGTTTATGGTGAAAAAAACATCCTCATCCAGTATCGTACCATTACCCTTTTATGGCGACCCATCGGGCGAATGATCAGGTTTGTTCTGGTCAAACATCCCACACGTGGAAACATGATCCTGCTTTGCACGGCGCTGACATTCGATCCTTTAACGGTGATCCGGTTATATGGTCTACGGTTCAAAATTGAGGTCTCCTTCAAACAGGCGCTTCATACCATAGGCGTCTATGCGTATCATTTCTGGATGATGCCAATGCGGCCGATCAAACGCGGCTCCGGCAATCAGAACCTGTCATCAAAATCCGCTGAATATAGGCAGAAGGTTAGAAGGAAAATGGGGGCATACCATCGATATGTTCAATTGGGTTGCATTACCCAAGGGCTGTTGCAATATTTGGCGATAAGCTATCGGGAACGGGTCTGGACAAGTTTTGGAAGCTGGTTGCGAACAATGAAAACGAACATGGTTCCTTCGGAGATGGTTGTGGCTCAGGCCTTACGCACAAGCCTTCCGGATTTTCTCTTGAGTAACGCGGATAATTCTGATTTAAAGAAATTCATCCTTGATCATGCCGATTATGACAGGCTGCCGGGTTTCAAAATGGCCGCATGATTAGAACTCAGCACTGTCCAGTTAAAAACATTAATACACCGGTTGTAGTCGAGCGTATCGTGACCGATATTGACGAGATTGTACGAATGGTCCGCTTTCCCGGCTGGCAAAACACCAAGGCCGGAGAGCGCGAGGTCCAAAAGGCCCTGCGCAAGGTCATATACGTGAAGTATAAAATAAAAGATCAGGATCTCTTCGATAGGGCTTTCGGATATATCCGGCAGTACTATTAAGAAAGGATTGGAGTTATCTTGTTTTGAATGCACCCGAACAGCGTATTGGGTTTTCCACTAATGAGCGTAGAAGATATAAATACAATCATCCATAGCGAAGAAAATATCCACAGATTTCGCAGATGGACACAGATGAAAGATCATAGGGACGTTTTTTGCCTTCGGCAGGGAAAAAATTTTATCAAGAAGCCAGGGGCAGACGAATACGCCACTCGTGCGGTCGATCTGATTGATACATTCAACTAAATGAGAACTGGGAGGTCCGCCTCATCGAGGAAGAGTTCATGAAACGGATGTGGGAGGCGATCTATGAGCAAGAATAAGAATCCGCGGGTTCCCGCGAATACCAAAACTCAGATTGTTCGTTCGTCGGCTGCCGAATACCTGACCTTTGTCGCGGCCGGGGGCACGGGTGGCATCGAAGCGGTTTACGCCGATGAAAACATCTGGCTTACGCAGAGAATGATGGGGCTTCTCTATGACGTGGAAACGCATACCATCAACTATCACCTGAAAAAGGTATTTGCCGACAGTGAGCTGGAAGAGGACTCAGTTATTCGAAATTTTCGAATAACTGCCGCCGACGGTAAAAGTTACAACACCAAGCATTACAATCTCGCCGCCATCATCGCCGTGGGTTACAAGGTCAACTCCGAACGGGCCGTCCAGTTCCGCAAATGGGCGACCACCATCATCGAGGAGTTCACCATCAAGGGCTACACGATGGATGACGAGCGTCTGAAGAATGACGGCTCCATCCTCACCCGGCAGTATTTTGAAGAGCAGTTGCAGCGCATTCGGGAGATTCGACTCTCCGAGCGTAAGTTCTACCAGAAAATCACCGACATTTACGCTACCGCCATCGACTATGACGTCACGGCCCTGGCCACCAAGCGCTTTTTCGCAATCGTACAGAACAAACTGCATTGGGCCATTCACGGCCAGACGGCGGCGGAAGTCATCTATAACCGTGCCGATGCCGGAAAAGAGAACATGGGGCTGACCACCTGGAAGGACGCTCCGAGAGGAAAAATCCAGAAGTTTGATGTCTCCGTGGCCAAAAACTACTTGACTGAAAGCGAAATGGCGCAATTGCAGCGGCTGGTCTCGGCCTATCTGGATCTGGCTGAAGATATGGCACTGCGGCAAATCCCGATGACCATGGAGGATTGGGAAATCCGCCTGAACCGCTTCATCGAAGCCACCGACCGGAAAATATTGCAGGATGCAGGCAAAGTGACGGCAGAGATCGCCAAGGCCCATGCCGAAAGTGAATTCGAGAAATACCGCATCGTTCAGGATCGGCTGTTTGAAAGCGATTTTGACCGGATGATCAAACAGATCGGCCACGGGGAAACAGGCAGAAAGGAAGGCGACGATGCCAAGGGGTAGAGCCGGAGGCCAAGCCTGGGCGGCGAGGAAACACGCCTTTCGCAACAAATTGTTGCTCAACCAGTGGCTCACATTGTTATTCGTCGAGATCTTGATCTCATGGGAAGGATAAAGATCTCTCCCGTGCTATCCTGATCGCCGAAGTCTTTCCGAGCAATTCACGTCCCCAGAGGTGCAAGGAAATGGTGAGCGCGTTTGTCTAAATCAAAGGCTCCAATAGCCATTTCCACAAAGGCTGCAGCAATATGGTTTGTCCATTCTCTTCCATCGTTTTTTCGATGCCGATATTGATGATCAAACGTTTGTCCGCATTGATCGAGGCGTCGGCGTCCAGCAATGCGCGGGATTCCCGCTTCAGCGTTTCCGGAGTGCTCACATCCGCCGAAGCCTGGATCAAATGTCGGCTGCCATTCGGGAAGCGGGCATAGAAGTCTATCTCATAGCCGGCGGAAGTCGTGATGTATTCCATCTGCGCTTTTTGACGATGCAATTCCATCAGAATGCTGTTCTCCAGCAAATGCCCCTGTTCCACGGTGGCGGAAGCGGAGTAGGCGGCGGCCAGACCGGAATCGCATACATAGGTTTTCATTGGATTGACCATTCGCTGGCGATCGGACTTGCTATGGATATTGACCGTATAAACCAGAAAGGCATCCTGGAGGTATTCCAAATATTCATGCAGGGTTGTTTTGGCAACTTTTATACCGTCTGATTTCAGAACATTATAAAATTTGTTGATGGAAAATTTCGCTCCCGGATGTTGGAGCAGATGACGGGTCAGTTTCCGGAGGGCAATAACATTGGTCGCATTGTAGCGTTCGACGATATCCCGGAAGATTACCGTATCCACATATCCCTGCAGGAGCTGGTTCCGGTCGTGGGCGGAAAGCTGCTGGGCCTCCGGGAAACCGCCTTCGGAGATATATTGATTAGACTTATTTTCTAACAGCGACCGGAGATTTTTATCGACGCGACTGATTTGTTGCGGGACTTCGATCTGCTGTGACCGTAAAAATTCCCTGAAACTGAACGGATAAACCGTTTCCTCAACGGCTCTTCCCCGCATGGATGAGGCGATTTCCCGGCTGAGCATTTTGGCCGACGAACCGCTGATATAGATCTGCACATTTTCCGTATCCATCAACCGGCGCACAAATCGTTCCCATCCTGTGATCAATTGGATTTCATCAAAAAACAGGTAGACGCGATCCGTGCGGGTTTCCGGAAACATGGCATAATATTCATCCGTGATCCAATGCAGGTCGGTTACGGTCATCTCGGCCAGGCGCTCATCTTCAAAGTTGAAATAGACGATCCGGTTTTTCGGAACACCGGTCGCTATGAGGGATTTCATGATTTGATACAAATAATAGGTTTTGCCGGCCCTTCGCATGCCGATAATCGCAAATGTCTTGTTGGGAATTTGGGGAAGACGGCATTCCCGTTCAACCAGCGCCGGCAATTCGAGTGCGATTGCGTCCGCAATGCGCTGGCGGATAATGCTTCGCATGTATTGTCCTTTTGGAAAGTATGAATAAAATTATATTTGTCCCTTTAATAAGGACAAATATAGCAAATTCTATCGCCATGGCAAGGAAAAATTACGGATGAATGCCGATCGTGGGGCAATTTCCCGTGTGAGAATCCGTGTGAGAAAATTTTCCAAAACCGGCGAGAACATCCAAAATCGACAAAAATGTAAAATTTATATATCGAATCAAATCAACAAAATATAGACAATTGAGGAAGTTGGAAAGCCCAAAGGGCCTGTCTTCGAATCCGTCGGCCGGGGGTTCGAATCCCTCCGGGCGCGCCAATTAATTCAAATAGTTAAATTGTTGGGCCTGATCCAGTTTCATTTTTGTGTGAGCGTCTGTGTAAGGCTTTTTAAAGTAGAGCTTTTCGGTCATCGGTATTTGCCGCGGTGTCAAGTGGCGCACTTTTTTTTGCGCGCATAAAGAGTCACGATACGTTTTTCAAGATTGGCGTCCTGCCAGGCTTCCAGCAGCACTTCCCAAACGAGGAAGCCCGCATCACCCACCTCTACACCAAGCGATTCCCTACAGGCTTCACATGATCATATGGAAGGCCGGAACGTGATGGTGGAGACAGCCATGGCCAAATTCTGGACCACCGACATGGTCAATCGGGTGGAGGATGATTGCTTACGCCTGTCCGGACTCGGACTATTCGGCACACTGGAAGCCTGTCCCATTGTCCAGGCCAAGCGGGATGTGCGGGTCATGTCCATTTTTGCCGGCACCAATGAGATTATGAAAGGTATCGCAGCAAAGTTCATGGGAATGTAATAAAAAGGAGGGACATGATGAACAACACTGAAAAGCCCAGGTTGGCGTTTTATGATTCTTTTGTCCAGGCTGAGTTCCCCATTCCGGATTTGACATATGTGGACCTTTTGGAGCAAGGGCTGACCCATGCGCCTGACCGGGCGGCCTTTGATTACATGGGTGGAAAAATATTTTTTCGGAAACAGGATGATCTGTCCGCCCGTTTCGCTGCTTTACTACCGGAATCGGTCTGGGGCCGGGCGCTGTGGTCGGGATACAGCTATAAGGTTTTTTCCCGGGAAGTGGAGAAAACCCTGCAGGCCCACCCTGACATCGAGTTCTGCGCCATCGTCGGTATTCCAAATCCGGACAGACCCGGCAGTGAATGGGTGAAAGCCGTTATTCAGCCCACATCCTTAAAGTTGTGGGGTTTTTCGGGACAAGACAGTGGAAAAACTCGGCTTGCATGCCCCACTTACCAATTGACTTTTGGCAGCAAGGGAAAGTGCCGCGGCATGCTTCTGGGAGAAGAAAACAAAGGGATGCGCAGTTTCATATATTATTTGGCCAACCTATTCGATAAGAAAAACCTGACCGCTGCTGAGCAAGAACAAGCCCGATATATAGACATGATCGAATTGTTAACGCCCATCATCAAATCTTATTGTACAGACCGCGGATTCGAATGCATGGTCCAGGCCATTCCTCAATCGAAAAAAAATGCTGCTTTTTATGATGGACAATTGAAATCAGCGGAATTTTCATACATAGCATCTTACCGGGAACCTTGGGACGGATGAAGGTAATTAAAACCGGCAAAGCCCCTGTTGTGGAAATTGCCGAAGCATAGTTTGGAGGATAGATGGTTTGTTTGAATTTGTAACGTTAATCAGCCTCTGTCCGTGAACCGCAACAAGGAGCATATTCCCTTGGATTTGAAAATGTTGTCAAGTTTGTCCTTTTCTGCCAGAGAAATGAGTCTGAAAGACTTTTACCGAACTGACATGGTCAAATCCGCCATTTATTAATGTCCGATAATCAGGATTTTCTATATAAGTTGAAGGTCCGTAAAGCCAAAAGAGGGCCGAAAAATATTTGGCTGCAAGAATAACTTGACAGAAAGCACTAAATAAAGACACATTGTTTTGAATTTCTCGATAGGGTGTAAGAG
Organism: Desulfosudis oleivorans; assembly: GCA_020723325.1. GTDB lineage: Bacteria > Desulfobacterota > Desulfobacteria > Desulfobacterales > SURF-7 > DYJD01. The sequence goes on from DYJD01000013.1 coordinate 73,182, forward strand.
TAAAGTCATGAAAAGATTATATGACATTTCTTTATTTTACAGTGCTTTTTATTGCATCGCCTTTGGCCTGTCCATGCCGGTTTCCGCAGCCGAAAAGGAAATTCGCGTGCTGTGCACTACTTTTCCCATATATCAGATTACCCGCAACATCGTGCTGGATCAACCGCATGTAAAGGTGGAGCTGATGCTGCCGGCCGGACTCGGCTGTCCCCATGATTATGCCCTAAGTCCCCAGGATTTCAAAAAGCTTGAGAGGGCGACAGTGCTGGTCATCAACGGACTCGGCCTGGAGGAATTCCTCGATGCGCTTCTAAAAAAGGCGGGCCGCGACATTCCTGTCTTGGACAGCTCTGAGGGAATCAAGGAAATTCTTTTTGAGAAGGATGAATCTGAACCGGCAGATAAGGGAAGGGTTTCATCCCATTCGATCGGCGCAAATCCGCATCTTTTCGCCAGTCCGCGCATGGCAGCCCGAATAGCCCGGAATATCGCAAGGGGACTCGCTCCAATCGATCCTGTCGCCGGTGACAACTATCTTGCCAATGGCGATGTTTATTCAGCTAAGCTGAACCACCTGGCGGATGAATTGAGTCTCTTGGGGAAACAGCTTGCAAATACCCGGCTCGTGACCCAGCATGGGGTTTTTGATTATTTGGCCCGTGACATGGGGCTTGAGGTGGTGGCGGAAATTCAGGCCCACGCCGGACAAGAACCATCGGCAGCCGAAATATTGAGCATGATCCGGATTGCCAAGGAAAAAAAAGCCGGGGCCGTGTTTACAGAACCCCGATATCCTGAAAAAATCGGTCGGACCATTGCGTCCGAAGTCGGTATCACTGCGGCCGTGCTGGATCCCGTGGCCACCGGGCCTTTGGCAGCAGGCCGTGAATACTATGAAGAAGTCATGCGCAAAAATATGACAACCTTGAAAAACACCCTGGGAACCAAATGATGTGGTCAACCGATAAAACCAAGGGCGCCTCCGTGAGGCTTGAAAATGTTTTTGTGGACCAGGACGGATTGACCATCCTGGACAATGTGACTGCCTGGGTGCCCAAGGGCAGTCATACCGCCATCGTCGGACCCAACGGCGCCGGAAAAACCACACTGCTGCTGGCCATCCTGGGCCAGACTGCTTACCGGGGCAGGATCCGTATCGAATGTGGACCGAATGGGCGGCCGGCCCGTATCGGCTATGTGCCTCAGCGCTTCGCCTTTGACCGGAACTTGCCTTTAACGGTCTTGGAATTCATGGTCATGGGAAGGCAGCGTCTGCCCCTCTGGTTCGGCCGCGGGCGAAAACACAGCACCCAGGCCCGGGAACTGCTCTCGGCAGTAAAGATTGATGGATTGGAAAACAGGCGCCTGGGCGCGCTTTCCGGCGGGGAGATCCAGCGTGTGTTGTTGGCCCTGGCCCTGCAACAGGACCCTGATCTGCTGGTGCTGGATGAACCGGCCACAGGCCTGGATCTGCAAGGCGAGCATATCTATTGTGAACTGTTGGATGAACTGCGCAGACACATTGGTTTCACCCAGCTCATCGTCAGTCATGATCTGGCCACGGTCACCCACCATGCCACCCATGTCATCTGCCTGAACCGAAAGGTGGCGGCGGAGGGCCCCCCGCGGAATGTATTGACCCATGAAACCCTCACAGCTATTTTCGGCCTGCACATGGGTCTGGTGGATTCACGGGCCATGCCTGACGGCCGCTCAAGCTGTTCCGCGGCCTGCTGTACCGGAGATGAGCATGCCTGATCTGACCACCTTTTATAATCTCATCCCGACGATTCTGCCCTTTGAGTGCCTGGAGGCGCGTTTTATGCAAAAGGCTTTGGTCGGTCTGGTTCTGCTTGCGCCCATGGCCGCGGCCATGGGCGTTCAGGTGGTCAACTTCCGTATGGCCTTTTTTTCCGATGCGGTCAGTCATTCCGCCTTTGCCGGAGTGGCCATCGGCCTCATTCTGGCAGTGGACCCCCATTGGAGCATGCTTCTTTTCGGTGTGCTGGTGGGCCTCGGCATTATGGCCATGCAACGCAGGAGTACTTTGTCCGCGGATGCCGTCATCGGCGTATTCTTTTCCGCCGTGATCGCCTTCGGCCTTGCGGTGGTGAGCCGCGACCGTTCCATGGCCCGCAATCTTCAGGGATTTCTGTATGGCGATATTCTCACCATCGGCGATATGGAAATTCTTTTGCTTGGGTTTCTCTTCATCGCCCTCATGCTGTTTCAGGTCCTTGGATACAACCGCATGTTGTATATCGGCCTGAATGCCGTGCTGGCCGAGACCCATCAGGTGCAGGTGGCCTTTTATCAGTATGCCTTTGCCGGCCTGCTTTCCCTTGTGGTCATTTTTGCCGTTTGGGCCGTGGGTGTATTCCTTGTCACGGCTATGCTCATCGTGCCGGCCGCTGCTGCGCGCAACCTTGCCAGATCAGCCAGCGCCATGTTCTGGTGGGCCTTGCTGATCGCCGTTACCTCAGCCATGGCCGGCCTGATCATTTCGGCCCAGGATTGGGCAGGCACCGCCTCCGGCGCCACAATCATTCTCGTGGCTTTTGCCTGGTTCACCGTGAGTGCCGGTGTGGCGTATTTTCAAAGAAGATCCTGAAATTTTTAATCCACGGTTTGCAAAAGCGGATATAGAACAACCCATGGAAAACATATTGATAACCGGTGTCAGTGGCTATTTGGGAAGCCGGCTGGTTCAGGCCCTCTCCGGCCACAGGGATATCGGTAAGATCGTCGGCATCGACATCGTTCCCCCCCGGAAAAAGGAAAGCGGATTGTTGTTTTATCCATACGATATCCGCGATGCGACCGTCGGCCGCCTGATGAGCGAACATGCCGTTCAAACGGTTATTCATTTGGCCTTTGTGGTCAAACCCATTCATGACCTGTGCCGCATGCACGATATTGATTATAACGGCACGGCTAATATTCTGGCATGCGCTGCCGCCGCGGATGTGCGTCATCTGGTAGCCGTCAGCAGCACCCTGGCCTACGGCGCCCACCCGGATAATCCGGCTGAATTACGGGAAGAGAACCCCTTGCGCGGCAATCCTTCCTATCCTTATGGCCATAACAAAGCCATGGTGGACCGGATGATACAGGCTTTTGCCGCAAATCGTCCCCAAATGCCAGTGACTATCCTGCGGCCCTGCACGGTCTTCGGGCCCTGTGTGGACAATTATGTTTCCCGCATGCTTTTCAGGCCGTTCACCATCGGTATCCGTGGCAGCAATCCCCGGGTGCAATTCGTACATGAAGACGATTTTACAAAAGCCTGTCTGCTGGCCCTTAAGGCTAAAAAAGCCGGGGCTTTTAACATCGTGGGAGAAGGTGTATTGACTGCCCGTGAGATCGCGGGCATGACCGGCACAAGAATGCTTCCGTTGCCGGCTTTTTTGCTCTACCCCTTGCTGGAACTGCTATGGCGCATGCATGTTCCGGGAATCGAGGTCAATCAGGGGTATTTGGATTACGCCCGCTACGACTTCATCGCCGGCGGCCGAAAAGCCAAGGAGGAGTTGGGCTTTTTCCCGGATTTTACGTCTGCCGAGACCCTTGCGGCTGCAGTGGCGGCACGTCATGAGACGCGGGGCGGCCATTTGAAAAACCATCCATAAAGCGGTTCTATCCATAAGCGCTTGTTGTCACTATTGTCTACTTTTGTAAACAGTCCTTCCGGTCTGACCACCCCTGATCAGAATCAAGCATCTAATTGTGATGATTAGCCATTTTGCGAGATAGGCAAGGTTGGCACAGAAATTGATATCAATGCTTTTCAGGTAACTGCATAAATAGGAAGCAAACAATGAGGTGTTATCATGATGGAATCAACTTCGCTGGCCTCGAATCAAAAGATCATCCCGGATTTGAAACGGATTCCCACGCTCAAGCCGTTCAGCGACAATGATCTTCAAAGGCTGATGGCTTTCAGCAAAATCCGTAAATATAAAACCGGTGAGGAGATCATCACAGAAGGGGCATATGACAGCCACATTTACATTTTGATATTCGGCCGGATCCGCATCACCAAAAAAGGCAAGCCGTTGTCCGTCCTGGATACAAGAGGAGACATTTTTGGAGAGATGAGCCTACTGGGTGAGTTTTCAAGGACAGCCAGCGTGTTTGCGGATGAAGATGTGGTCTGTCTTGCTATTGACAATGCCCACATGGATCGGCTGGGTGAATCTGAAAAGGCAACCTTGTATTACATTCTGTATCGTGTGTTCGCCAAGACGCTGGCCGGCCGCTTGAAAATGACCAGCGAAGAATTGATCACTATGAAGAGCAAATATCTCAAGTTCTGGTAGCGGAAATTATTCTTTGACTGGTTTAGATCTGTGAATATTTACTAATTCTGAGTATCTGAGCTTAAAATATAAGACCATTTGGGTTGCGTTTGCTCGCCCGGTAGAGCGAATAATCGCCGTTGATCTGTCTATGGTTTATTGCTTTTTCAAAGAGTGGCCATTCTGGAGTTGCTTTCCTTTTCTAATTCTGAACTGGAACAGGCCGGTCGGCTGCCGGGTTCCATTGAAGAATACATGTTTACCGGCGCGTATCCGCGAATCTATGACATGAACCTTGAACCTTCACGGTGGTATTCGAATTTTGTGGCAACATATCTGGAAAGGGATGTGCGGCAAATAAAAAATATTACGGACCTATCGGTATTTCAACAATTCCTGAAGATGTGCGCCGCACGGTCCGGACAGATCCTGAATCTTTCCTCGTTGGGGAATGATTGCGGCATCAGTCATAATACCGCCAAGGCATGGCTCGCTATTCTTCAAGCCGGCTATATCGTATATCTGTTAAGACCGCATTTTAGAAACTTCAACAAAAGGCTGATCAAAAGCCCGAAGCTCTATTTTTATGATTCCGGTCTTCTCTCCTATCTCCTGGGGATTACTTCGCCGGATATCCTGAACATCCACAGCCATAGGGGGGCGCTCTTCGAGACATGGGTGATTTCCGAGTTGTTAAAAGGCCGTATGAACCGAGGACTCAAGGAGAATTTTTATTACTGGCGGGACAACGTTGGGCATGAAATCGATTGTATCGCAGAAAAGGGTGATCGATTGCTTCCCATTGAAATTAAAGCCGGGAAAACCGTTTCAACGGATTTTTTCAAAGGACTGATGAGGGCAGTCGAAATATACGTTTTTGCAGTAGTACTTTTCCGTATTGATCATCGCATTTCGGCCAGCCCACCGTTGTGGGAGCGGATTCCAGCCGCGATGCGGCCGCAACGACCAGTCAGACCAAATTTTTCAAGCCCAAAAAGCCGCTCGTGAGAGCGGTTTTTTTGTTTTGATAATGTGGGCCTTTATTTCATAGCGGTTATGCATTTTTACCCCCAAAAAACGATATTGAGGACTTTTTATGGCGCGTGATCATCGACACCAGCTTCCCAGCCATAATTCGGCACAGCACCCATCTAAAATGCTTTTTCACTACAGTGCGTATTCCGCTCAAGCTGGCCAACGATTCCGGAGGATACTGACTACCTGTTCCGCTGCAACCTGTCCACTTTATCGGAGCGAAGCGACCTGAGTCCCATCCGCGCTGGCATGGTGTCAAGGCCGGAGGAGTATCGCTGGAATTCCATCGAGTATCATGGGCAAAAAAACAAGGGGGATTTGCTTTTCCTGGATTTTGGTATGAAAGGATTCGGCATGCATGATGAGGCGGAACAATTGCAGCAATATATGTGGGTCAAGGATTTACTCAAATTCAACAAAGAAGTTCATATAGCAAATATTTTTTAGTGCTTGATACAATACAATATATACTGTACGGAACAGTATATTCTAAAATGGACGATAGGCGAACATAATGCCTTCGAACGTGAATATGTATCGCCATGCAACTGTAGACCCATATCCCGAGGGAAATTATGATGAGAAACAGAACAGGAAATACAAAGCGCCCCTATCTGCTATCAGAGCAGAGACGTCAGACAATCATCGATGCCGCCCATTCTCTTTTTTTGTCCAAGGGCTACGCGGCAGTATCGCTTGATGAGATCGTCCGCGCTTCAGGCGGATCGAAATCCGCCATCTACCAATTGTTCGGCGGCAAGAAAGGGCTCCTGGCGGCGGTGACCGAGTCGTTGGCGGCAAAAATGCTTTCGGAGATGGATATCAACCGTAACGGCGGGATGAGCGTTAGGGACTCTCTTTTCGCTATGGGTCTTAAGCTGATCCGTCTGATTTTGTCTGATGAAGCCATCACCCAGTACCGCTTGGCAATCAACAACCTGACTGTGGACCCCAGCCTCTCGCGGCTATGGTATTCGCACGGCCCGGAAGCCACCTTCCGCGGATTCGCGCAGTACCTAAAAAAAGAAGTCAATGCCGGGCGGCTGCGGATTAAAGACTGTCAGCGGGCCGCGGACATGTTCCTTGGAATGCTGATCTGCAAGAACAATATCGCCATGTCCATCGGCGAAGACGCTCCCACACCGAAACAAATAAAGCTGATCGTTTCCGAGGCAGTGGACATCTTCCTCAGCGCTTACGGCACCTGAACCACACCCCTCTGTTGCGCATGCCTGATTGTGGCATCGAATCTGGTTACAAAAACAAATAAAGCTTGACAAGAAATGTACTGTACGGTACAGTATATTACGAGGCAAACAAGGGGCGAACACAAAACCCCGAACGTGGGCATGTTTCAGCGTGTAAATGAAGGGTCATATAATGGAATGATGAAAGGGAGGATTGTTATGAATAACAAGAACAAATTTAGGCTATACTTTTTAGGTGTCATTCAGTTTTTCATTGGCATTACTGCCATTGCCGGTGGGATAAGACTAATCTCAAATCCTAATGGTTTGCCGGACTTTCCTATAGAGTGGTTAATTAATTCGCCTTTCACAAATTATTTTTTTCCCGGTCTAGTTCTGCTGATCATTATAGGATTTGGTTATGTTGCGTCCGGCACGGCGACCTTTTTGCGTAAGGGATATTCCGGCAGTATGGCTTCCCTGTTGGGTCTATGCTTAATTGTCTATATGACAGTGGAAGTATGGTTTGTTGGTCTGCGAAATTTTTTACAACCATTGTATTTCATTCTTGGTGTCATTGTTTTTGCCCTTGGATCGAACCTGATAAAATCAGCCAAAAAACCTTTTGGGATAGAGACTGGATCCCCACCGAATAATATTCCGGTAAAAATTTAGGGCTGTGCCCGGAGGCATGGCAACGATTATGTAGACAGAACTGGAGGGAAAATGGCAAAAACATTCGGAACAACAACGGTAAGACTTATCAATAACGACCTATATGAAAAGGACGGAGAGCGATGGTGGCAGGAGGACCGCTCTTTTTACACACTAAGGGTTTCGGTCAACCCTGTCAGACTGAGTTTTGCCCGGAAGTATCTACAATTGCCACAGGCCGATGATTCAGGACAGTGGAAAGCCCTTGAGGTAGGTTGCGGCGGCGGACTTCTAACCGAAGAGATTGCCAAGATGGGGTTTCTTACAACCGGCATTGACCCAGCCGAAACATCCATAAGGACCGCCAGAACCCATGCGAAGGACAGTGGGCTGTCTATCCAGTATGACAAAGGCGGAGGAGAACACCTGCCCTATCCCGACAATGAATTTGATGTGGTGTTCTGTTGCGATGTGCTTGAACACGTCAAAGATGTGGGGAAGGTGGTTTCCGAAATATCAAGGGTGTTGCGGCCAGGAGGCTCTTTCATCTTCGATACGTTCAACCGAACGTTTATCAGCAAACTCGTGTCCATCAAGCTCTGGCAGGAATGGAAACGGTGGGCATTTATGGAACCAGACACCCATGTCTGGGAGATGTTCATTACACCAGGCGAGATGAAAAAAATCTTGGAGCGGAACAATCTCGACTTGAGGAGCATATCCGGGGCCAAACCGAATATACCCATCATCGCGCTGCTGAGGCATCTGCGAAAGCGGGCGAAGGGAGTATGGACTTTCAAAAAGTTAGGAGACAGCTTCCACTTGGTAGAGGCAAAGGATATGAGCATAATGTACCTGGGTTTTGCGGTCAAAGGGCACCCCTGAATGCATTGAACTATTTTTACTATCAATACTGTCTATATTTTGTAATATTTCATCGAATCAATCAATGATTTAAGCATTCTCCATAGGTATTCATTATTTTCAACCTGATAATTTTCGACTATTTTTTTGAATTCTGAAAAATGCGGCTGAAAAAAAGGTTTGAAAATGTTTTGAAATTCTTCGCTGATGCTTTTGTAATTAGTAAAAGGCGGGAAAAACCATTTATACGATTTTTCACCATACATTACTACTAAATCATGTGCGGTCTTAATTCCTATTTTAGTCTTTGAATGCTCCAGCAGATATTTTTTAAGACTCGACCAGTCGTTTTTTTTTATGAAATAATCGCTAACCGATTCTATAACGTAGCACAGATGATTTTCTATTATCATATCAGCTTGTCGGTTCAGGCGGGCAAGCAGGTTCTGGATAAGGTCTTCATACCTGTAACCAAGTTCAGCCGACTCCCCCCGCAAGTTGATTTCCTTGAGAAGCGCCTTTAGGCATACCAGGTTGATGCGTTGAAATTGGTGAGTAATCGATGGGCCGCCGACAAAAGCATCCTCTGTGTCAATGGAATGAAATTGGTAGTAATAGGTTCCGCAATTAAAGCACTTGAGAATACGGTGGGTCTTGTCGCAATAACGATCCGGGTGTGTATAATCGGAATACACCTCGTTTAAGCCATAAAAATTCTCCACCTGCTCGGTTCTGCCTAAGTCTTTTCGATCTGGCAGATAATGGCAAATCTCGCAATCAAAAATGGAAAAATATACTTCTGCGGGCCGCCGCATTCTGACAAGCCGCTCTTTTCCCCCAAATGATTCCAATAATTCGATTAATCTACGACTACCGTTAGTTTTGGCCAAGGTTAGTGCGGTAACGCCTTTTTCTTTGTCGATTTCATCGGTAGGCGAACCGTGCTCAAGAAGATATTGGGCAGTATCGAAGTGCCCCCCAATACAGGCCTGCATCAAGGCATTCCAGTTAAGGTTGTTACGTTCATTGATATGAGCGCCATGTTCCAGCAAAGTTTTCACAATGATCGTGTGGCCATTGTATGCCGCGTGCAACAAGGCGGTATTCCCGCGCCAATCAATCGCTTTGATTTCAGCCCCATGCTCCAATAAAAAATCGACCGCTTTTGATTGACCATGATAGGCCGCTTTAATCAATGGGGTTTCATTGCCGTTTGTATTCCTGTCATCGATTGGATAACCGGCTTTGAACAGGATTTTCAACATTTGCAGATCGCCGTTTTGGGCGGCGCTGGCCATGGCCCCCGAGCTGTCTGCCTTTTTATTATCTATTTTAGTCAGGATTGCTTTGACAAAATTATGATCGCCTTTATCGGAAGCGTACTCGAGCAAACTGAAACCGAATTTGTTCTTGGATAGCGGATCAGCGCCTAATGTGAACAGCAGCTTTACGGTTTCCATTTTGTTCTGCGACATGGCTTTGAGTATGGGCGTATTGCCATGTGGTGCCTCGGCTTCCATGTCAGCGCCCCTCTTGACCAACAACTCGGCGATTTTGGTTCGCCCACAGAAAGCAGCCCAATGCAATACCGTATCGTACTGTTTGCATTTTGAATTCGGACTGATCCCACTGTCAAGAAGAACACGGGCGACCTCAGGATCATCCCATTTCTGGGTAATCAACTCGAACAATGCATTCTCACCGGCTGCGTTCTTTGCGTGTATATCAGCACCATGATCGATCAGAAACCGAACCATTTCCGCGGAAGCAGCACTGGAAGCTGCGTAAATAAGCGGTGTCCGCTTGTAGGCGCCTGGTCGGTTCACATCTGCTTTATGTTCTACCAGTAGTTTTAGAGCCCCGAATTGGTTGAACATAGCAGCATAATGCAAGGGGCCGTCGCTGCCTTTTTGATACTTTTCCGGATTGGCACCATATCTAAGCAGGAGTTCGACCAATCTGTCAACCGGTGGCGAGCCATAAGCATCACATGCCAATTTCAGCGGTGTTTCTGATTTTGGGCCGGCGTTATCAACATTGGCACCAGCATCGAGCAATAATTTCGCGCATTCGTAATATTGGCGACAACAGGCCAGGCCCAGTGGGGTATGGCCGTCGCCAAAATTTTCTTTGCTATTCGGGTTGGCCCCTGACTCTAAAGCAACTTTTAGTTTTTCAAAGTCATTCCTCCCAATCGCCTCAAACATCAAAATATCTTGATGGTCCTTGGGTGCCATATCACCGCCTTTGGATCCTTTTTTGGCACTCCTGTGCCGGTTTCCTACATCATCCCTATCTCGAACTGACCATCGCCGAACCAACCTATGCTTGTTATTATCCGCTCCAGTGATGCAAAGAAATCGCTACAATTTAAGATTCTTCATGAGCATTTTTTCAATTACATAACCTGGTTATTTTGTTTGGGCACCCACATTCAATTGATCGTTTTGCAAATGATCTTTATTGATATAGGCAGGATAAATGCTTGCTGTTTGAAGGATTGAATCTGTTTTGGGTTTGGTAATTTTGTTGGTCGACTTTACTAATACATTTTATACTAAAATATTCATGGAATCACAATATTATTTTTTGTATCGACTATCCTGCCCGCAGCACAACGGTGCCCGGGATTCTGTCATGGATACGATTTCAACATAGTGATTCCGGATGAACCAGCGGTGTATCATATCATGTCCAGAAAGGCACTGGATGGATTCCCATTGGGGGATATGGAAAAATATGCGCTGAGCCAATTCGAGTTAATAGGGATTAGGAGCTGAATTTTGCCCTTGACTTTTCATCCATTGAAGGGCTATCAGTACCATCGAGAGAAAAGGTTGTTCAGGTGCCCTTTTGGGGTATAATAGGGAAAGCGGTGTGAAACCGCTGCGGGCCCGCCGCTGTAATCGGGGACGAAAGCTGCAATCAACAACCACTGCCCAAGAAAAATTGGGTGGGAAGGGGCAGCCGATAGGAAGAACCGAGAGCCAGAAGACCTGCCTGAATAAGGCGCCTCCTTTATGGACAAAAGGACGCGCGAAAGATCTAAACGGATAAAAAATGGGACATCCCCGGATCGCACATAACGGTCCGGGGATTTTTTTTCCCGGATCCGGATATCCATTTGGAGAAGGGAATTGCAATGAATCAGAAGTGGATGATTTTAGGCCTGTTGCTGGTTTGCCTGCTGCCCATGGGGGCGGCAGCCCAGGAGCCGGAAAAGGAAAAAACCGTTCCAACCCTGGAACCGGTGATCATCACGGCCACCAAAACCGCGGAACAACAAAAAGACGTCCCCAACCCGGTGATCGTCAAGGACGAAATGGACATTTCCGCTGCACCGGCCCAGAGCGTGGGCGCGCTCTTGGCCAATGAACCGGGCATTGATTGGCGCACCCGCGGTAATTACGGCGGGGCTTCAGAGGAAATCCATATGCGCGGCATGGATGGCGACGAAGTCCAGGTCCTGGTGAACGGGGTGAACATCAACTCCCCCTCCCTGGGCAGGGCCGATCTGGGCGGCCTGCCCCTCAACAACATCGAGCGCATCGAGGTGGTCAAAGGCTCGGGTTCGTTGCTGTACGGCTCGGGCGCCATGGCCGGCACGGTGAACATTCTCACCAAACGGCCCCACCGGGAGCGCATGGATCTGTCCGTGGGCACCGGATACGGGAGCCAGGGTAGCTATGACATCCTGGCCGAACAGGGCATGTATCTCACCGACGCCGTCGGCTATTATCTCACCGCCGCCCGCCGTGAGACCGACGGGTATCGCAACAATGCGGATCTGACCCATACGGATGTTTCCTTGAAATTGATCCTGGACAAAGGCGAGAAGCTGGATGTCAGCCTGTATGGGGATTATATTCACCGCGATTTCGGACGGCCGGGCATTGATCCGCCTTCCCAAGCCCAACCTCAGCATTTTTTCATCAACGGCGTGAAATTCTATGATGATGAATCCGCCAGCCTGCTGGACCACAGCGAAACAGAGGATGGACATCTGGTGCTGGAGATCAAGAGCAAGCCCTTGAGCTGGGCCGGCTTGAATGTAAAGACTTACTATACCGACATGCAGAGTGACGACTATACCCGCTACAACGCCGCCTATTGGCCCAATGATCCCGGCACGGGTATGAAAACCCGCGTGGAAAACACCGTTACCGCCGCCGAAGGCAATCTGGAAGTAAAACCGCTTACCGGTGCCAGTCTGCTGCTGGGCGGGGACATCAAGGAGTTTGACTGGAAAACCGGCCAGATCAATCTGAATGTTGCCGGTGGGGATCTGCCGGGGGAGACCACGAACAAAGCCGAGCTCGAGACCAAGGGCATGTATGCCGAAGCCCAATACCGGCCCCATCGCCTGGTCAAACTACTGGCCGGTATCCGTCAGGAGAATCACGCCACCTTCGGCGCGGAAAACTTGCCGCTATGGGGCCTGATCCTCAACCCCCATGAGCAGACGGCCCTGAAAGTCAGCCACGGCAAGCATTTCAAGGCACCCACACCCAATGATCTGTTCTGGCCCGAGGATGATTTTGTGCGCGGCAACCCGGACCTGAAACCCCAGACCGGCTGGCATACGGATGTCTCTCTGGAACAGGGTCTTTTGGAAAAAAAATTAACCCTGAGCCTTTCCTATTTCAACTGGAATGTGGATGACAAGATTCAATGGGCGGAAAATCCCAATTTCCCAGGGCCCTTCGGGAACAAATGGACCCCCACCAATGTCTCCAAAAGCCGGGGCCGGGGCTGGGAAGCCGGGCTGAAATATGATCCCATGTATGCCCTGGGCCTGGCTGTCGGATACACCCATACCAATGCCGAGGAAGAGACTCCGGGCTTGACCCGCAAGGCCCAGTATGAACCGGACCACCGCCTGAAAACCGATCTCGTTTATCGCACCACCTTCGGACTTACGGCGGCAGCCACGGTGCGATATCTGAGCAAAAGGCCTTTCTACCGTTCGGCCCAGGACGGAGCACCCAGCGATGAATTGGACGGCTATACCACCGTGGACCTAAAACTGGATCAGCGCCTTGGGGAGCATTGGCTGATTGCCCTGCAAGGGGAAAATCTGCTGGATAGAGATTACGACACCTATATCGGCAATTTCGTGGACGGCGGCGGCAACACCCATTACGGCCCCTTTCCGGGCGCCGGCCGTTCTGTTTTTGCCATGGTGACTTATCAATACTAATAAGCAAGCATGAGCCCAATGAAACAAGCAAACCGGTCGAAAAAAGCAACCGGAATCCCATCCGGTATCCACGCCCGGCTGATGGCGCTTGTTTTCATTGCGGCCCTGGCCGGGCCGGCGCTTGCGGAACCCATTGTCGTCACCGACCTTTGCGGCCGGGAACTTGTCCTTCGACAGCGGCCCGCCAAGGTGATTTCCCTTGCGCCGGCGGTCACGGAAATGATTTTTGCCCTGGGGGCCGGCGAGGCTGTGACGGCTGTTACCAGTCAGGATAGCTTGCCCCATGGGGCCGCCGGCCTGCCGGTGGTGGACGGCTCTTTAAATCCATCCCTTGAAATGATCATGAAACTGGCGCCGGAGGTGATCTTTCTTTCCCCAAAGCATCCCCACGCTCTGGAAAGGCTGACCGCTGAAAAGACGCAGGTGATCCAACTGGATGTGAACTCCCTGGCAGACGTCCTGGCCGCCATTCAACTGCTGGGGAAGATATTCCAAAAAGAGGAGCAAGCCGAAAGAATTGTTGCCGGCATCCAGGCCGAGCTGGAGCTGATCCGGGGAAAAATCGCCCGGATCCCCACGGACAAGCGCCGGCGGGTATTGCGGATCATGGCCGGGGAAACCCTTATGACGCCGGGGGATGATTCTGTTCAAAACGAATTTATCCGGGCCGCCGGGGGTCTCACGCCATCCTTGGGCAAGCAGGGGCCATATGTGCCCATAGCCTTGGCGGAATGGCGAAAGTTCAATCCCCAGGTGATTTATGGCTGTGATGATGAGCGGGAAGCCGTGCAGCGCCTCTTAGACCAGGAGGGCTGGCAGGAAGTGGCGGCGGTTAAAAACCACTGCATCTTTTACTTCCCCTGTGGTCTCACCTGTCACGCCGGCGTTCAAAGCGGGTATTTTGTCTCCTGGTTGTCTGCGCGGATATACAAGGAGTTTTATTCAGATCGCAGCCGGCTGGTAAAGGCCGAGGGCGTGGTCAGCCGCCGCCCACTGCTCCTGGAACTGCCGTACCTCAAATCCGCCGGCATCCTGGACAATTATCTGTATGATTTTCTCAATAAAAGCCTGGTGATCGATTTCCAGCGACCCCAGACGATTCTATCCACCCTGGACGGCTGGCGGGAAGGCATCCAAACTATCGGCAATCACTACCTGCCGCCCCAAACCTGGGGCTTGGGCCATGAAAACGACCTCCCGGCCCTGAAGGCCAGGGTGGCCGGGGTTCTGGGCAAGCCGGTGGAAACCGCCAGCTTTTTGTTCACCGGCGCGGATATGGATCATCTTGCCGTGGAGCAGCGTACCTACCGGGATATGACGGTATGGGCCCTGGTAACGGCCGGGGTGCAGTCCAATGCCCTGCGCACCGCAAGGGACCCGGGCCGCTACTATGAACCCGGCACCATCAATATCCTGCTTCTAACCAATACAAAACTCTCCCCCAGCGCCATGACCCGGGCCATCATCACCGCCACCGAGGCCAAAACCGCGGCCTTGCAGGACCTGGATATCCGTAGCAGCGAGACGCCCCTTTTCAACGCCGCCACCGGCACGGGCACGGACAACATCATCCTGGTCCAGGGCGAGGGCCCGCCCATTGAAAACACCGGCGGCCACACCAAAATGGGGGAGTTGATGGCCGCTGCCGTGCATGCCGGCGTGACCCGGGCGATTCAGCTCCAAAACAGACTTACGGCCGGTAGACACATTCTGCGGCGTTTGCAGGAACGGGGCATATCCCTGTTTCAGCTCATTTCCAAAAACGGTTGCAAGGCCGGAGAAGATCCCGATGGGTTGACCGGTGCGGTGGCGGCCGTGCTGCTGGACAGCCGTTATGCCGGATTCATGGCCGCTTCCCTGGCCCTCAGCGACAGTCATGAACAGGGGCTGACGGCAGATCTGAGCACCCATGAAACATGGTGTCGGAGTATTGCCGCGGAAATTGCCGGTGCCCCCATTGAACGCTTTGCCGAGCGGGTCGAAATGCAAAAGCTTCCAGTGGTGTTGCGAATGTCCCTGAATGCCGTTTTGAACGGCGTATACCAGCGTCAGGCAAGGCGGTAAGCCATGAAACCATTGAAGAGCATACTGCTTTCCTTTATTCTATCCCTGGTGGTACACGGCATGGTCCTGGCCATGGCCGTGGGTTGGTCCGGACTGGGGGCCAGGAATAATCCGCCGGCTGACGGGGTTGTGTTTGTGGAGCTTTTACAGGCCAAAGCCCCTGAGCCACAATCCGCTCCGGTCCAAGACCCGGTGGCTGTGGCGCCCCCAATCCCTCCGAAGTCCAGGCCGGTTACAAAGTCCAGGCCGAAACCCAAGGTGCTTTGCGAGAAACCTGCCGAGCCGCCAGCAGAAGAGCCGCCAGGCCGGCCCGAAGAGGCGCAAATGGCCGCCGTGGATATTGTGGGGCCTTCGGAAGGCGGGGGGGGCGGAATCACTATGGCAGTGTCCCCGGATCAAAACCCAGTTGAATCAGCTCCGGCCGTGGGTTACGCGGGGGAAAAAAAAGAAGAAGTACAGGAGGCTGTACCGCTTTATGACGTGAATCCTTCACCGCCTTATCCGGCCGCGGCCCGGCAGCGCGGCTACCAGGGCACGGTTATCGTGGAGGCCTTGGTGCGCGCCTCCGGGGCTGTGGCGGATGTGCTCCTGTTCCAATCCAGCGGTTACCCGCTGCTGGATCAGGCGGCCCTGCGGGCAGTGAAGGATTGGATATTCAGGCCCGGCACCCGCGGCGGCCGGGAAGTGGACATGGCGGTGCATGTACCGGTGGTATTTCAATTACACTGACCAAGGGGATTGAGGATTTGCGCCGAATAGCCAAATGGCCTTTATTACTGCTGGCCCTTTCCGTCTCGCTCTGGCAGCCCCCGGCCTTGCGGGCCGGCAGCGTGACCGATCAATTGGGACGCCGCGTGAATGTTCCCGACGCCCCCCAGCGGATCATCGCCCTGGCGCCCAGCATTACGGAAATCATTTATGCCCTGGGGGAAGAGCGGCGCCTGCGCGGAGTCACCCAGTTCAGCGATTATCCCGAAGCGGCCCTGGCCCTGCCCCAGGTGGGTTCCTATGTGAATCTGGACCTTGAAAAAATCGTGGCCCTGAGACCGGACCTGTGCATCGCCGTCAAAGATGGCAACCCCAAAGCCGTGATCGATAAACTGGAAGCCCTGCACATCCCGGTTTACGCCGTTGATCCCAGGGATTTGGAATCGGTTATGGAAGCCATCAGCGCCATCGGCCGGCTTCTGGGGGCCGGGGAGCACGCGGACCGGATCATCGCCCGGATGGCCAAGCGGGTGGAAAAGGTGAAAGCCACCGTGGCCAAGGCCCGGCATTACCCCAAGGTGTTTTTCCAGATCGGGATCACGCCCATTGTATCCATCGGCTCCGGCACCTTCATCCATGAGCTGATCGTCATGGCCGGCGGCCGGAACCTGGCCCAGGGCAAGGTGCCCTATCCGCGTTTTTCCAAGGAGCAGGTGCTGAGCCTGGCACCGGAAATCTTCATCATCACTTCCATGGACCGGGACGGCCTGTTTGAGCAGATCCAGGCCGAATGGCAAAAGTGGCCGGATATGCCGGCGGTGAAAAACAACCGGATTCTGTTGGTGGATTCCAATCTGCTGGATCGGGCCGGGCCGCGCCTGGTGGACGGCCTGGAATTACTGGCGCGCTTGATCCATCCGGAATTGTTTCCGGAAGCGCTTGGGGAGAAGCAACCTTGACGGCCCCTGCCAGTTCCATTGCCAGACGCATTCTTTGGGTTGCCGGACTGCTCGTGCTTGTGCTGCTTTTGGCGGCGGTCCTGGGGCTTTCCCTGGGCACAACCGGCGGCGGCTTCAAGGTTCTGTTGAACTTCTTGCAAGGCTCGGTAAATCAGGATTCCATGCAGGCGGCCATCATCTTCCGCATCCGCCTGCCCCGGGTGTTGCTGGCGAGTCTGGTGGGGGCGGCCCTTTCCCTGGGCGGGCTGGTGTTCCAGGCTTTGTTGAAAAACCCCCTGGCCGAGCCCTATATTCTGGGCATTTCCGGCGGCTCGGCCATCGGCGCCATCATGGGCATTCTCATGGGCCTGGCTCGTTTCCCCGGGGTCAGCCTGGCGGCTTTTTCCGGGAGTTTCGCCACCCTGGTGTTGATTCTGTTCATGTCCTCCGGCCGGTCGCTGATGATCAAGGACGCCCTGCTGCTGTCCGGGGTGATGGTCAACGCCTTTTGCACAGCGGTGATCATGTTTCTGATCTCCATGACCCAGGACGCAAGGCTGCACAATATCATGTTTTGGCTCATGGGCGATCTCGCCAGTGCCGATCTGGGGCAGATCGCCTTGCTGGCGGCCATTCTGCTGCCCTGTTTCGGCCTGACCTTTGTTTTTTCCCATACCATGAATTTGTTGATTCTGGGCAGCGAAATGGCGGCCACCATGGGGGTCAATGTGCGCGCCGTCACCTTGACCCTTTTGGTGACCACTTCCCTGATGATCAGCGCCGCGGTGAGCAACTGCGGGCTCATCGGCTTTGTGGGATTGGTGATCCCACATCTGTTGCGGCTGGTGTGGGGCCCGGATCATCGTGTCCTGGTGCCGGCCTGCATTCTGGGGGGCGGGGCCTATATGGTCTTTTGCGACATGCTGGCTCGGATTCTGCCGGGCCAAGGGGAAATGCCCGTGGGTGTCATCACCGCCATGATGGGCGCTCCGTTGTTTATCCTGCTATTAAAGAGAACCCAGAAATGAACCCGGCCGTGTTGCTTCAACAGATTGATTTCGCCTACGGCAGAGCCATGGTTTTACAGGATTTGTCCTTTGGGATTGAAAGCGGCGAGGTCCTGATCGGCATCGGCCCCAATGGTTCCGGCAAAACCACTTTGATGAAAGTGATGGCCGGCATTCTGCGGCCGCAAAAAGGTAGTCGAACCTTGCTGGGGCGGCCTTTTTCCAAGTACCGGCGCAGGGAGCTGGCCCGCAATATCGCCTATGTGCCCCAGATGATCGGCGGCAACCCGCCCTTCACCGTGCGGGAGATGGTGCTCATGGGCCGCTCGCCCTACCTGGGCATGCTCGGGGTGGAAGGACCGACGGATCAGGCCTTGGCTGATCAGGCCATGACCTTTACCGGGGTTGATCATCTCCAGGACCGGCACCTGGACCAACTGAGCGGCGGCGAACGCCAGCGGGTGCATATTGCCCGGGCCATCTGCCAGGAACCCCGGGTGATTCTTTTGGACGAACCCACTGCGGCCCTGGATCTGGCCCATCAGATCCGCATCATGGACCTGATGGCCCGCCTGGCCCGGGAAAAGGGCGTGGCGGTCTTCATGGTACTGCATGACATCAACCTGGCGGCCATGTATGCCGGGCGCGTGCTTTTGCTGGACAAGGGCCGGATCATGAGTCTGGGTGCCCCTGACCAGGTGCTGACCGGCGATTCCCTGGAACGGGTCTATGGCTGCAATTTATTGATCGACCGGAGTCCGGTGGGCGAATTCCCGCGCATCACCCTGGTGCCGGGAAACCGATTGTAGGGGCGGTTCGCGAACCGCCCCAACCCCATATTCTAAATTCGAATATCGAAATCCGAAACTCGAAACAAATTCAAAATTTCAATGACCAAAACAAAACTCAATGACCCAATGGCTCAATGGATTGTTTGCCAATGCTGTTTTATTTAAATTTTGGTAATTCGGATTTGTTTCGTATTTCGATATTCGAATTTCAGATTTTTTTTGACCGGTTGAAACGACGATCAAGGTCTTAATTATCAAGGGGCTGACGCAGATAATCCGGCAGCAGTTCGTAGGCATCCACCGGCGATTTGAGGGGCTTGCGGCGGTCGATCTGCATGTTGGGATCGGTTTCACCCTCCAGGTTGACGGCTTCCATGCGCTCCTGCAGGGTGCGACCGTGGGGGTTGGTAAAGGGGATGACCAGGGGACCGACGCTGTCCACCACATAGGCCAACTGGCCGTTTTGCAGGGAGACGATGCTGCCGGCCGGATAGATGCCCACCACCTTTACAAAGGCATGCAGCACAAATTGCAGCAGGCTGTCCTTTTCCGCATATTTGCGAAAAATCTCCGTGACCGAGACAATGGGATTGATGGCCTCCTTATAAACCCGTTTGGAGGTCATGGCATCGTAGATATCGGCCAGTTTGCAGATTTTTACATAAATGGGAATTTCAATGGCGGTTCTGGTTTCCGGATAACAGCGGGGCTCGCCGGAATAGAGGGCGCAGTGATGAAATTGAACTGAATTGCGGACATAGGGGTTGTGGTCCAGATTATTGCGGGTGAGGATCGTCAAGCCTTTGCCGTAACTGTGCTGTTTGACCAGCTCGAATTCTTCGCCGGTCAGCGGACCGTTCTTGTTTAAGATTTCATCGGCGATCAAGACCTTGCCCACATCATGCAAAAAATATCCCAGGGCAATATCCCGGATCTCGTCCGGCAGATACTGGACATAGGAAATCGGTGAGCCGAGATCCTTTTCCTTTAAACCCTGGACATAGGCATTGGACAGAAAGCGGTTGACCGTGTCGCTGAACTGGTCGTTGAAACGGTTGAGCACGGCCATGGCAATGGTGCATACATTGATGGAATGATTGTACAGATAATCGTCGTAGGAGAAAATTTCCTTGGTCAGATAGGAAAAGGCGGATTCATTCACCGTGAGAAAATTCAGCAGATCGGTTACGGTTTTCTCCACGGTTTCATAGTCAAATTCCCCGCCGGTCTGCTTGATATCCAGAATCACCTGCTTGATGTTCTGCTTGGCATGTTCGTATTTGATCTTGGCGGTCTTCTTCAGCTCGGTGATTTTCTGAATCTTCTTCTCTATGGTGGAAACGAATTCTTTTTTGCCGGCGGAAATAAAATCGATTTCCTTGCCGTTGTGGTCCCAGATGCCGCCGGCGGTCTCCGGCTGAATGCAGATGTCGGTGATGCCGTTCTTCTTGATGTACAACAACGTGTTCACGTTGTTGACCAGCATGTCCTTGTCGATCAACAGCAGGTCGTTCTGATTGTAAATATCCACGCCGGTCTTGACCGTACCGCCCTTGCTGACGATTTCAATCAGTTGATCGATATTGATTTTTACTTTCATAAGAAAAAAATACCACAGGCCGCAAGGGATTGCAAACGGCTTTCACAGCTTCCATGAACTGCTAAAGCCTTCCATCGTCTTCAATACCGAACAAACCAATAGTGTTGTTCCAGATGATGGGGCCGAGCACTTCCGGATCTTCTTCGCGCACCTCGGCCAATTTCATGAAGGTTGAACGCACAAAAGCAGGTTCATTGCGGCGGAAGCGGTTCCGTTCCGGTGCCGGTGTCAAATAGGGTGCGTCGGTTTCCACCAGCAGACGGTCGGCGGGGATGAGCTTCACCAGTTCCCGCAGGCTTTGGCCGCGCTGGTGATTGGTCAAAATTCCAGTGATGCCGATGTGCAGGCCCATGTCCAGGTAGTGGATGAGTTCGGCCCGGTTGCCGGAAAAACAGTGCACGACCCCGCGGCGCGGTATGCGGTTGTGGGTTTTCAAGATATCCAAAAACCGGCCGTTGCTATCCCGTTCATGAAAGATGATGGGCAGTGCAAGGGCGTCGGCAATTTCGATTTGGCGGTTAAACCACAGTTCTTGATCTTTTGGGGGCGAGTACATGCGGTTGTAATCCAGGCCGGTTTCCCCCCAGGCTCTTACTTTGGGATGTCCGGCGAGCTGTTTCAGCCGGGCCAGCGCCTCGGAGCTGCATTCCTGGGCGTCATGGGGGTGAATTCCCACCGAGGCATATACATTGCTGTTTTTCGCGGCCATGGCCACGACCTTTTCCGAACTCGCAAGGGTTATGCCCACCACCATGACGGCCTTGACCCCGGCCTGCCTGGCGCGCTCCAGGACCCCATCCAGGTCTTTACTATAAGAGCGGTCATCCAGATGGCAGTGGCTGTCGAACAACTTCATTTCAAATATCTCCATTGTACTTCTTCTTTTATATCGGGGTCGGTATCGGTATCGGAATCGGTATCGAGTTTTTTTATTTTCAAATTATTTTATGGAGCGGCCGGTTCATGGGAAAGTATACTTTGCTGATCTTCCCATTCCGACCCCGATACCGATACCGACCCCGAGCAAATCCCATGGGATTCCCCAACGTGCGCTTGGCTTTAGCATTGATTTTTCCCCGGATCAACCTCTTAAAAGCACTCGGATGTTTTTCTATTGCCTTGAGAATCATTATAAGCGTATAAATGCAATTTGTGTGTCATTATGCCGCAAATCATGATATCAACGACAGCCGCCGCCGGCAGGTCGTTGGATCTATATTATTTGAGGAGGAAAAGCTATGTTTAAAATTGTTCGTCGGGAAGAAATGTCGGGGGGCACGGTGGTATTGAACGAGATCGAAGCACCGCTGATTGCCCGCAAGGCCAAACCAGGTCAGTTCGTGATTATTAAAGCCAACGAGACCGGGGAGCGCGTCCCCTTGACCATGGCGGATACGGATCCGGTGAAAGGCACCATCACCCTGATATATATGGTGGTGGGAAAATCCACCGCCCTTTTCAAAACCCTTAAGGTGGGCGAGGGGTATCAGGACATCATCGGCCCCTTGGGCAAACCCACCCATTTGGAGAATGTAGGCACGGCGGTTTGCGTGGGCGGCGGAACCGGCATTGCCGTGCTGCATCCCATCACCCGGGGCCTGAAACAGGCCGGCAACAAGGTGATCAGCATCATCGGCGCCCGCAGCAAAAACATTCTGATCCTGGAGGACCAGATGCGGGCGGTTTCGGATGAACTGCATGTCTGCACCGACGACGGGTCTTACGGCCATCACGGTTTTGTAACGGAAGTCCTGAAAACGGTTTTGGACAAAAACAAGGTGGGCCTGGTGGTGGGGATCGGACCGGTGCCCATGATGAAATTTGTCTCCAAGATCACCAAGGATTACGGAGTCAAAACCCTGGTGAGTCTGAACCCCATCATGATCGACGGTACCGGTATGTGCGGGGGCTGCCGTGTCACCGTGGGTGGCAAGACCCAGTTTGCCTGCGTGGACGGGCCGGAATTCGACGGCCATTTGGTGGATTTCGACGAATTGACCTTGCGACTCCAGGCCTATTGTGAAGATGAAAAAGAGTGTTACAATAATTTTTGCACCCTGAAAGCCTGATTCGGAGCATATTTTTCAATACAGGCTCCGACTAGATATGGAGGACAGAATGGCGGAAAAACCAGAAAAAAAGGAAAAAACACCGCGCCAGCCCATGCCGGAACAGGAACCCAAGGCCCGGGCGCGCAATTTCGAGGAAGTGCCTTATGGATATGGTCCGGAAGCGGCCGTGAAAGAGGCCGAGCGCTGTCTGCAGTGCAAAAATCCGGCCTGTGTGGACGGCTGCCCGGTGGCAGTGGATATCCCGGGCTTCATCAACCTGATCAAGCAGGGCGAGTTTGCCCGCTCCATCAGCAAAATCTGGGAGAAAAACAGCCTGCCGGCGGTGTGCGGCCGGGTATGCCCCCAGGAAATGCAATGTGAAGGCCGCTGTATCATCGGCAAAAAAGGCGAGCCCGTGGCCATCGGCAACCTGGAACGCTTTGCCGCGGATTTTGCCCGCAAGAGCGGCGAGTGTGAGTTGCCGACGCTGGCCCAGCCCACGGGCAAACGGGTGGCGGTGGTGGGCTCCGGTCCGGCCGGCTTGACCGTGGCCGGGGATTTGATCCTGAAAGGCCATCAGGTCACCATTTACGAGGCCTTTCATAAACCCGGCGGGGTTTTGGTTTACGGCATTCCCGAATTCCGTCTGCCCAAGGAAATCGTCTTCTCGGAAGTGGCGGCCCTGGAAAATATGGGTGTCAAACTGGAGCTGAACCAGGTCATCGGCCGCACCATCACCGTGGAAGAGCTTTTTGCGGAAGGTTTCGACGCCGTCTTCCTGGGAGTGGGAGCCGGCCTGCCACGCTTCCTGAATGTGCCCGGCGAAAATCTCATCGGCATCTATTCGGCCAATGAATACCTGACCCGCTCCAATTTAATGAAGGCCTACCGTTTTCCGGAATACGACACCCCCATCATCAAGGGCCGCAAGGTCATCACCCTGGGGGCCGGCAACGTGGCCATGGATGCAGCCCGCACAGCCCTGCGTCTGGGGGCCGAAAGCTCCTCCATCGTCTACCGCCGTTCCCGGGAAGAAGTTCCGGCCCGGGCCGCGGAAGTCCACCATGCCGAGGAGGAAGGGGTTCAGTTCCATTTCCTGACAGCACCGGTGAAATTTTTGGGGAATGAAAAAGGCCGCCTGACCGGTATGGTGGGCCTCAAGATGGCCCTGGGCGAGCCGGACGATTCCGGCCGGCGGCGGCCGGTGGAGATCAAGGGTTCTGAATTCGAGATGGAATGCGACCTGGCCATCATCGCCGTGGGCGCCAATGCCAATCCGCTGTTGACCCGCTCCACCGAAGGCTTGCAGTTGAACAAATGGGGCTATATCGTGGCCGACGAAGCCACGGGCAAAACCAGCCGCAAGGCGGTCTGGGCCGGCGGCGACATTGTCACCGGCTCGGCCACGGTGATTCTGGCCATGGGGGCCGGACGAAAAGCGGCGGATTCCATTCATGACTACCTTGTCAGAGGATGGTAAAAAGTCGTTTCATGAAACATTCCTACCAAAGAACCTTGACCATCGCCGGTTCCGACAGCGGCGGCGGGGCCGGCATCCAGGCGGATCTGAAGACTTTTGCGGCCCTGGGCTGCTACGGCATGTCGGTAATCACGGCCGTGACCGCCCAGAATACCGAGGGGGTCACGGCCGTGCACCCGGTCCCGGCCGAGGTGGTGGCCGCCCAGATTTCCGCAGTGCTGACCGACCTGGGGGCCGACGCCATTAAAATCGGCATGCTTTTCACGCCGGAAATCGTCCGTATGACGGCCGATGTACTCTCCCGCCGGGCTGTGCCGCCGATTGTACTTGATCCGGTCATGACCGCCCAAAGCGGCGCAATGCTTCTTAAGGATGAGGCCCTAGCCGAGATGAAAACCCGGCTCATGCCCATGGCCGCTATTCTCACGCCGAATCTGCCGGAAGCGGAAAAATTGCTGGGCAGAACCATCCGCACAGTGGATGATATGCAACAGGCGGCCCGGGAGCTGGCAAGCTTCGGCAGCCGCGCCGTTCTGCTCAAAGGCGGGCATCTGGAAGAGGATCAAAACGTGGATTTTCTGTATCTTGTCCAGGAAGACCGGCTCCTGGATTTTCCCGGGGAGCGCATCCGCACCCAAAACGACCACGGCACCGGCTGCACCTTGTCAGCCGCCATTGCCGCCTTTTTAGCCAAGGGCCGCTCCATGGAACAGGCGGTCCTGGGTGCCAAGATTTATCTCACCAGCGCCCTCAAGGCCGGCGCCAAATACAAAATCGGCCACGGCCGGGGGCCGCTCCATCATTTTCATAAATTCTGGTAGATCGCCTTTAAGCGCCGCCATGTTGAAACGAGCGCACGCCCTGGGGCAGGTCCAGAAAACGCCGGCCCTGAAAGGGCCGGCAGCGGCCCACCTGGTGGGCGCCGGGCAATTCCTGCTGGATGGCTTCAAAAAGATCCGGCGGGCAGGCAAACAGCAGTTCATAGTCTTCGCCGCCGGCAAGCACCATTTCCATTGGATCGCAATGGTGTTTGGCGCAAAAGGCCAGCAGCTCCGGCGCCATGTTTGCCTCTGAAAGCATCCATTCGATAGTGATTCTTGAGGCGTCGGCAATATGACCAGCGTCGCCGCAAAGTCCGTCGCTGATATCCATGACACAGCCCACGCCCTTGTCCGCCAATATGCGGGCCGCATCAAAACGGGCCCGGGGCAGTTTGAAACAGGCTTCCAAGCGGGGAAAATCCGGGTCTTTTTTCATAAGGGCCGTTAACCCGGCCCGGGCCAGGCCCAAGGGGCCGCTGCAATAAAGCCCGTGGTCGGGTTGGGCCGCGGAGCGCAAGGGGAAAAGACCTTCCCGCCCATCGCCCACGGCAAACAGATCCAGACCCAGGACGTCGCCGCTGGAAATGTTGCCGCCCCCCAGGGCGCAGCCGTAGCGGCTCAAGGCCCGGTTGATGCCGGAATAGATTTCCGTCAGCGTGGTTTCGGCCACATGCTGGGGCAGGGTCAGGTTGATGAACAGGCAGACCGGATCGGCATAGGAGGCGGCCAGATCACTCAAGGTTACGGCCACGGCCTTTTCACCGATTTCCAGCGGGGATTGCCATTCAAAACGGAAGTGAACGCCTTCCCGCTGACTATCGGTGGTGATCACCGGATTGGCCAGGGCGGTGAGCAGGCAAGCGTCGTCCCCTGGGGGGATTCGCAGGACCTTGCCCGGCCGGCTGAAATCCGGGGCAACGGTTTGGAGCAGTTTGCGGATCAGGCCGAATTCATCCTGCCAGGGAATAGTTAAAGTGGTTCGGGTGAAACAGCCACAGGCTTCGGCCAGTTCCTGGGCCGCCGGCAAAACTGCAACAGAACCGGTCACGGCAATGCCTGCTGCCCCGCGGAACAGCCATTCACGGGCTGAAATAGGGTCGCTTCCGGCGCTCACCACCACCGGCAGCCGCGCCATTTTCATGAACCATTCCAGAGCCCCGGGGCCTGAAAGGGGCTCATGGTCAGGCAGGCACGGCATGGCCGGCGCCACCTGGACATAGTCCACTGCCGGGGGGAGGTTTTCAATGGCCTGGGCTTGATAGATGGAAAGGCCTACGAGGGCTGTGGGACCCAGGATGTCACGAATGGCGGCTGTATCTGCTTCCGTGCTGGTGTCAAGGTGCACACCGTCGGCTGCCAGGGCCTTGGCCAGCAGGATGTCGTCATGAACCAGGAAGGGAACGCGGTTGCAGCGGCAGGCCTGGCGGACGGCCATGACTTCCGGCAGTAAGCGCCATGGGAACTGGATGTTCTTATAGCGCAGCATGGTGGCCCCGGCCTTGAGGGCCGCTTCTGTCTGGCGGTTCAAGGCCGGGGCTCCTGGTCCGGATTCCAGGTCGTGGATAAATTTCAGGCAGTCATGGAAGCGGTTGGTTGCCATGGCCGTCAAATGCTCCGAATCCGAATAACTCCGCCCATTCCTTGAAGCGTTCGGCCTTGTCCCGGCCATAGGCCTGCAGGCCGGCCACAATTGCCGGCAGGGATTTTTCCCCATTGTCCGCGGTGTGGTCCTTGGAAAAAAATTTATCGGCAAAACAAATGATTTTTTCTTCCATGGTTACCGGCAGCATATCCCGCAGGGGCAGGGGCAAGGCATGGGCTTTGATATCCGCCATGGATATGCCCACGCCCACATGCCGCTCGCAGACCAGGGCATGGCGCGGAAATCCCAGTTTTTCCAATTCCAGGCCTCCCAGGTATCCATGCACCACATAGGGCTGATCCCCATGACAGCCGATTTCAGGGGCCCTGGTATACAGGATGCCGATGTCGTGCAGCATGGCCGCTTCCTGGATAAAGGGGATATCCAGGTCCAAGTGGTGGGCAAGACCCTCGGCCACGGCCACGGCCTTGCGGGCCACCTGCTCGCTGTGGCGGATGAGGATGCCGTGGGCTTTTGATCCTCTCGGATAAAATTCATCTATGAGCTCATACGGATTCATCTCAACCCACTAGGTCGGTGTTTTCAGGGCAAGCAGGGCCCCCTCGATGAACGGGTCGATGCCCCCATCCAGAACCTGGTTGACATTGCCGATTTCCAGGTTCAGGCGGTGGTCCTTGACCAATTGGTAAGGGTGCAGCACATAGGAACGGATCTGGCTGCCCCAGGCGATTTCATCCTTGCTGTCGTGCAGGGCCTGCATTTTTTTATCCTGCTTCTGCTGCTCCATTTGATGCAGCCTGGCGCGCAGCACCTTCATGGCCAGGTCCTTGTTGCGGTGCTGGGATTTTTCCTGCTGGCACTGCACCACAATCCCCGAGGGCATGTGGGTGATGCGCACGGCGCTGCTGGTTTTGTTCACATGCTGGCCGCCGGAGCCGCTGGCCCTAAAGACATCGATGCGCAAATCCTTTTCCTCGATATTGACCACGATCTCCTGGTTCAGCTCCGGATAAACAAAGACGGATGCAAAGGAAGTATGGCGCTTGCCGCCGGCATTGAAGGGCGAAATCCGCACCAGCCGGTGCACACCCGTTTCCATTTTCATGTACCCATAGACAAAATCGCCGGCGGCGGTGAAGGTCACGCTCTTGATGCCGGCTTCGTCGCCGGGCTGCAGATCGATCAGTTCCAGGCGATAGCCCTTGCGATCCACCCAGCGGGTGTACATGCGAAAGAGCATTTCCGCCCAGTCCTGGGAATCGGTGCCGCCGGCGCCGGCATTGATGGAGACAATGGCATTGCTCCGGTCATGCTCCCCGTCGAGCATCAAATCCAGGGAGAAGCGGTTGATGTCCCTGCTGATTCGATCCAGTTCCCCAGAGACTTCCTGGATGGTGCTTTCGTCGTTTTCCTCCACAGCCAGATCCAGCAACTGGCCGGCTTCATCCAGTTCCTTGTGGAGCTTTTTCCAGGCCGTTACCTTGGTTTCGATTATGGCGCGCTCTTTCAGGATTTCCTTGGTCTTTTCCGGGTGGTCCCAAAATCCGCTGGCGGCTGTCAGGGCCTCGATTTCCATGAGCCGTTTTTCTTTGGTAGGCAGGTCAAAGACAGCCTTTCAGCTGTTCAAGTTTTTCCGCAGACTCCTGAATGACATTTTTCAGATCATGTAACATGGTTACCTCCTTTAGTTGGCAATCTTATTTTTTGTATATCGCCGGGCGATAAAAAGCAATACGCCAACCAGGCAGGCCAGGGCAAAAACATCGCCGACCTGTGAATAAATCGTCCGGATCTTCAGCAGGGGAACCGTGCGGGTCAGCACGGCGTCCTCAAACAAAGGGGTGGCGGCCGTACAACGGCCCACCGGGTCAATGAAACCGCTGATGCCGGTATTGGCGGAACGTACCAGGCAGCGCTTGTTTTCCACGGCGCGGAAAACCGTCATGGACAGATGTTGATAAGGGGCGCTGGTTTTGCCGAACCAGGCATCGTTGGTTATGTTGATGAGCAGATCCGCCTGATTTTTGGTCATGGCCCGGGCCAGGTCCGGAAAAATTCCTTCAAAACAGATCAGCATCCCCAGCTTGGCATCCTCCCAGGCAAGGGTGGCGCCCATTTCACCGCTTTTAAAATCGCCGATTTCCGCCACCATTTTGCCCACAAAGGGAAACCATTTTTTCAGCGGAACATATTCGCCGTAAGGAACCAGATGGACTTTGTCGTATTTGCCGAGCACATAACCTAAGGGATTCAAGAGATAAGCGCTGTTGAAATAATCGAGCTGTTCCGGGGTGCGCACATAGGAGGGACTCCCGATTAAAAAATATGTTCCGGCCTTGCGGATGCCCGCCTGCACCATCCGGTTGAGCTTACGCTCATGGGGCGTCAAAAAATAAAAAGGGGTGGCGGTTTCCGGCCAGACCATCAGGTCCGGCTTTTCTTCAGCAGCCGTTTCAGATAACTGATTGTATTTTGCGATGGTGGTGACTTGAAAAGCCGGGTCCCATTTGACAGCCTGATCCACATTGCCCTGGATTACGCTGATTTTTTTTTGCTGGGCAACGGCTGCGGCTTGATCTGTGGCGCGAATACGGAATTCACCATAGGTCCAGACACCGGTCAGGCAAAGCAGCATGAGGCTTGTGGCGGCAATCACCATTCGGCCTTGCACTTGACGGCCCTGCCAATCCGCCCGCAAGGCAAAAAGCAGCACCAGAAAAATACCGCCATTGGCCATGGCCACCAGAAAAGAAACGCCATAAACTCCGGTTAGGTCCGTCATCTGAATCAAAGGCAGCAGGCGGTATTGGGAATATCCAAGAAGTTCCCATGGAAAACCGGAAAACAGATACATGCGCACATATTCCAAGGCTGTCCACAAAGCCGGAACAAAGCAAAAAAAGGCCAGGGAGGGCTTTTGCTGGAACCGGCCGAGGGCATAGGCAAAAACAGCAAAATAAAGGGCGAGATAGGCGGCCAGCAGGAGCAGCAGGGCGGCGCTGACCATCTCTGGCAAGCGGCCGTAGAAGGTCATGGTGTTAACCAGCCAGTAAAGCAGGGACAGATAGTGGGTGAGGCCCGCAATCAGGCCGGTTGAAAACCGTTGTCCGTCTGTACCACCCTTGGCGGCCCAGAAAAGGGGAACCAGGGCAAACCAGGCCAGCCCGTAAAAATCGAAGTGTGGATAGGCCAAGGTGAGCAAGAGCCCGCTGCCGACGGCTGCTACAACTTTTTTTCGATTCATGTCTGTCTGCACCTGTACTGAACGGATTGAAATGATGTGCGCATGGTCCTTTCCCATACGGGAATGCTTTTTTTTTTGCAAGCGTGAGTTGGAATAGATATATGGGAATTGCTTATAGGCTTTTTCGGGGTCGGTATCGGGGTCGGTCTCGGAATCGAAAAAATTAATTCGATACCGATACCGATAGCGACCCCGACCCCGAGGATAGGACATATTCATACATGCGATTGCCCCAGGAATAGATACATGGCAAATTCAGTTTGAATTTTTTGTAAGGTTATGATACTCTCTAACCATCATAAAATCCCCAATAGCTTATATATACTGACGGTACACCTGAAACGCATTCATCTGCATCAATAGTTATCTTTAAAAGCGCCTGGTTGCTCGATCGTCTCCGTTGGTAGGTATCCGTCGGCTGAATTGTAGACAATCGGCAGCAACTGCCGAAAGAGAATCAACACAGATCATGGGGTGGGTCGATGAATGAAAATGAAAAAAAGGAAGGTCGGGTTGTCATTAAACCAGGGAAAGATATCGTCGCCTCCATGGCCAACGAATTCCGGTCGGAACTCTATTCCCTGGTCCAAAAATCCCCCATGGAGCTGATTATTGATCTGTTGGGGGTGGAGATGGTGGATTCGGTGGGCATCGGCGTGCTCATCGCCACCCACAACTCACTGAATAAAATCGGCGGCAAGCTCAAGATCATCAATGTCGCCGGCAATATATGCGATCTGTTCAATACCATGCGCCTGAACCGGCATTTTACGGTGGAAAGAGGCCATTGATCACGCCTTGGCCGGCAAACCTGCCTATGGTCGCATCTGATATGGATTAGGGGGTGAATTGGTGGTCGGGGCGAGAGGATTTGAACCTCCGACTCCCTGCTCCCAAAGCAGGTGCGCTACCAGGCTGCGCCACGCCCCGTTTTTTCGGGTCTTCCTATCATGCATTTCAGCTTTGCGCAAGCGGATAAAAACAACTAGGGCTTTTGAAGAAAAAAGCGATCTATTCCATTACCTATTTTTTGGGCGAGGACGGTTAAATATTGGTCGTCGCATAATTTCAGTTCTTCCGGAGGATTGGTCAGATATCCGATTTCAACCAAGACCGCGGGCATATCCGCGCCGGCAAGGGTTGCCAGGGGCAGCCCCAAAACCCTGGCCGGGGGTGTTTCAGGGGTTTGGTCCTTAAACTCTTTTTGCAGGATTTCGGCCAGTAATTTACCGGTCTTGCAATGGGTGCGCTGCAGCTTTTCCCAGGGGACCTGACCTTCCTTACCAGGTGACGGCCCTTTGGATTCGGTTCTTTCCTCTGAATTGTTTATGGGCGGGGCCTGATAGTAGCAAAATGCCGTTCCGCTCACCTGGAAACGGAAACTGCCGGCGGCATGTAAACTGATGAGCAGGTCCGCGCCGTTGCGGTTGGCCTCGGCAGCACGATTGCTGATATCCATGGCGTAATCATCCGCCCGTGTCAGGATGACCTGATATCGATCCCCGAGTTCGCTGGAAAGAATGCGGGCCAGGGCCAGGGTAACGTTTTTTTCAAGTGTGCCGGCTGCTCCGCGGCTGCCGGTATCATGCCCGCCATGACCGGGATCAACGGCAATGACGGGTTTGATTTTACGGCGGAATCCCAGCCAGCCGGACTGGGCCTGGACCGTTGTCCAAAGCAAGAGGGCGGCTGACAGGATTATGCCCGTTTTCAGCAAGGTAAGAAATTTCTGTCGGTGCATTTGGGATTGATTTTTCTTTTCCAATTTCGCTTGACACCTTTGGGGATAGATACTATTTATTGTACTTTTATAATTAATTCCTTTTTTCATAAGGAAAGTCAAGTTTTGAAAAATTGCCGCGCCGCTATACGGGCAAGGGCAAAGATGACAGAGAGATGCGAGAGTGGCGGAATTGGTAGACGCACTGGACTTAGGATCCAGCTCTGGGAACAGAGTGGGAGTTCAAGTCTCCCCTCTCGCACCACCATCATTAATCATTAGGTCTGTTGGCAGGTCTAATCAGCAAAGATCTATGTGCAGTAGATCAAGGAGGCACCGGTAATTCTTGGATTGCCGGAATGTTTCCGCTATTTTGGAGAACATGTGATGCAAGTAAGGGTCGAAGATCAAACCAGTGTAAAAAAGATTTTACACATCGAAATCCCCTCGGATCAGGTTACAAAGGAAATTGACGCCGCTTATAAACAGCTTCAGAAAACAGCCAAAATCAAAGGTTTCAGACCGGGCAAAACCCCCCGTTCCATGCTGGAGCGCCTGTTTAAAAAAGATGTACACTCGGATGTAACCGGCAAGCTCATCCAGGAGTCTTTTTTCAGCGCCCTCAAGGAAAATAATTTTGCCATTGTGGGGGATCCCAAAATCGATCCGACCGCCCTTACTCCCAGCGAGCCTTATCGCTATACCGCCACCGTGGAGATCCGGCCGGAAATCGGCCTTATTGATTTTAAAGGCTTGAACCTGAAAAAAAATATGCACCGGCTTTCGGAACAGGAAATCGACGCCCAGATCGAAATGTTGAGAAAAAATCTGGCCAAACTCAAGCCCATTGAAGAGGTGCGGCCGGCCCGGCAAGAGGATCATGTGGTGCTGGATTATGAAGGCCTGCGGGACGGCCAACCGTTTGAGGAAACCCAAAAAACCGAAAATTTCAATTTCCGGCTCGGCAGCAAGCCCATCGCCAAGGATTTTGATGATCAGATCATCGGCATGCAGCCTGGGGAAGAAAAACGCTTTACAATCACCTTTGCCGAGGATCATTTCAATAAAAACCTGGCCGGTGTCACCGTGGAATTTCAGGTGATGTTGAAGGAGATCCGGGAGGAGCTCCTGCCGGCCGTGGATGATGATTTTGTCAAGAAATTAGGTCCTTTTGAAACAGTTGCCGCTCTGCGGGAACGGATTGCCGAGAATTTAAAACAAGGTTACGAGAAAAGGGTGGAACAGGAACTGAACGAACAGATTTTCGAAGCCCTGATCGCCAGGACCAGTTTTGAAGTACCGGATTCCCTGGTTCAATATGAACTGGACGGCATTTTGGAGGAGGCGGAAAGGGCCCTTTCAGCCAGCAACATCACCTTTGAGCAGATCGGCCAAAGCAAGGAATCCCTGTCGGAAAAATATCGCGCCACGGCCGAGAAACAGGTTCGGCGGCACTTGATATTGGGTGCCATTGTGGAACAGGAAAAGCTGACCTTAGCGGATGAGGAACTGGATGCGGGCTTTACGGAAATGGCCAAGACCTTTCAGCAACCCATGGAGGGGATCAAGCAATATTATCAACAAAATCAGGATAAATTTGAGTTTTTTAAGCACACCCTACTTGAAAAAAAGGGGATTAAGCTTATCATTGAAAGCAGCAATATTGAAGAGATCGAGCCGGCCCAGCAGGGGTAAAACAGGTTGCGCTTCTGTCTATAATAGTATTTCAGAAGAATAAGGAGATGCTAAATTGCCACTAATTCCAATGGTCATCGAGCAAACCAGCAAAGGGGAGCGTGCTTATGACATTTACTCCCGGTTATTGAAAGACCGTATCATTTTCGTAGGCACGGCCATTAACGACGAGGTTGCCAATCTATTGATCGCCCAACTGCTCTTTCTGGAGTCGGAAGATCCGGACAAGGACATTAATTTTTATATCAATTCCCCAGGGGGGATTGTGACCGCCGGCATGGCCATTTATGACACCATGCAGTATATCAAGCCGGATATTGCCACTGTGTGCATCGGACAGGCCGCCAGCATGGGGGCCCTGCTCCTGGCCGCCGGCAACCAGGGCAAGCGCTATTCCCTGCCCAATTCCCGCATCATGGTCCATCAGCCCATGGGCGGCACCCAGGGGCAGGCTTCGGACATCGCCATTCAAGCCAAAGAAATTTTGCGCATGAAAGATAAATTGAACGAAATTCTTGCTTTTCATACCGGCAGGGATATAAAACAGATTCAGGCCGATACCGACAGGGATTTCTTCATGTCCGGCATCGAAGCAAAAGAGTACGGTATTATCGACCATGTCATCACCAACCGGGATGATTTGGACAAACTGGAATCCCAGGAGGGAAAATAATGACAAAACAGGGAGACATCAATGACAATCTCTTCTGCTCCTTCTGCGGCAAGAACCAAAAGGAAGTCAAGAAACTGATTGCCGGGCCGGCTGTATATATTTGCGACGAATGTATCCAGCTTTGCAGCGAGATCATTGATGAAGAAAGCGAAAAAGGGCCGGAGTCATCCGAGCATCTGCTGGCGCCCAAAGAGATTAAAAAAATGCTGGATGACTATGTCATCGAGCAGGACCATGCCAAGAAAGTCTTGGCTGTGGCGGTATATAATCACTACAAGCGCCTGGATTCGGCTGTCAGCACCAATGATGTTGAGATTCAAAAAAGCAACATCCTGCTCATCGGTCCCACTGGATGCGGCAAAACGTTACTGGCCCAGACCCTGGCACGTTTTCTGAACGTCCCTTTCACCATCGCGGATGCCACTACCTTGACCGAAGCCGGTTATGTGGGCGAGGACGTGGAAAATATCATTCTTTCCCTGTTGCAAAATGCGGATTATGATGTGGAAAAATGCCAGCGCGGCATTGTTTACATTGATGAAATCGACAAGATCGCCCAGCGCAGCGACAACCCCTCCATCACCCGGGACGTATCCGGCGAAGGTGTTCAGCAGGCCCTGTTAAAAATCATCGAAGGAACCACTGCCAGCGTGCCTCCCAAAGGCGGCCGCAAGCACCCCCAGCAGGATTTTGTCAAGGTGGACACCACCAATATCCTGTTCATCTGCGGCGGAACCTTTACCGGTCTTGAAAAGATCATTCAGCGCCGGTTGGGAGCCAAATCCATGGGCTTCGGCGCCAAAGTCAAGAAGAAGGCGGAAAAAAGCATCGGCGACACCCTGCGGGAACTGGAGACCGAGGATCTGATCCGCTTTGGACTGATTCCGGAATTTGTCGGCCGGCTGCCGATCATCTCAACCTTGGATGAATTGAATGAGGCTTCCCTGATCAAGATTCTAACAGAACCCAAAAATGCCTTGGTCAGACAGTTTCAGAAGCTTTTTGAAATCGAGGGGGTGAATCTGCGGCTCACGGACAGCGCCCTTTCGGCCATCGCCAATCAAGCCATGAAACGCAAATCTGGGGCCCGGGGATTGCGTTCTATAATGGAAAACAGCCTGCTCAACATCATGTATGAAATTCCATCCATTGAGAATGTGAAAGAATGCGTTGTCAGTGATGAGGTTGTGCTGAAAAAAGAAGAGCCCATTCTGCTTTTTGAGCAGACTAAAAAACAAGCGTAACCAATGATAAATATACCTAAACTGTTCAAGCCGGATGATCCCGGCGACTCCCATCTGCTCATGCCGCTGCTGCCCTTGCGGGATATCGTCGTATTTCCCCATATGGTGGCGCCGCTGTTTGTGGGCCGCACCAAATCGGTCAATGCCTTGACCGATGCCATGAACAAGGACAAAAGCGTTTTCCTGGCCACCCAGAACAAGGCCAATATCGACAATCCCACGGAAAAGGATATCTTTAAAGTGGGTACCATCGGCAATGTCTTGCAGCTCCTGCGCTTGCCCGACGGAACCGTCAAGGCCCTGGTGGAAGGGAAAGTCCGCGCCAAGATCGTGCGGTACATCTCTGCGGAAGAGTTTTTTCAGGTGGAACTCGCGCCCATGCCGGAGGTTGCGGTTTCCGAAGCGGAAGGCGAGGCCCTCAAGCGCGCCATCATCAAAAGCTTTGAGGAATACGCAGGCGTAAACAAGACCGTTTCCAAAGACATCATTGCCAACGCCGCTTCCATTGCCAACCTCTCCCAATTGGCCGACACCATTGCCGCCCATTTCTCCTTCAAAATCCAGGATAAACAACGCCTGCTGGAAGCCGTGTCTATCAGCGAGCGTCTTGCCACCCTGCTCCAATTGATCAAGGCTGAAATCGAAATTTACAATGTGGAGCAGCGCATCAAGGGCCGCGTCAAGACCCAGATGGAAAAGACCCAGAAGAATTATTACCTCAGCGAGCAGATGCGGGCCATCAAGAAGGAGATGGGGGCCGATGAGGGCCAGACGGATGAACTGAAGGAGCTGGAAAAGCGCATCCGGCGCAAGCAGATGTCCAAGGAGGGCACCAATAAGGTCCGGCACGAATTTAAAAAACTCAAAATGATGACCCCCATGTCGGCGGAAGCCACCGTGGTGCGGAATTATATCGACTGGATCATCAGCCTGCCCTGGTTTGACAAGAGCAAGGTTCATCATGACATTCAAAAGGCCGAGGAAATCCTGAACAAGGATCATTACGGCCTGGAAAAGCCCAAGGAACGTATCCTGGAATATCTGGCGGTCCAGTCCCTGGTCAACAAGATCCGAGGCCCGATTCTCTGCTTTGTGGGGCCGCCGGGGGTGGGCAAGACTTCCCTGGCCCGGTCCGTGGCCCGGGCCACCGGCCGCAAATTCGTGCGCCTCTCCCTGGGCGGGGTCCGGGACGAGGCCGAAATCCGGGGACACCGGCGCACCTATATCGGCGCCCTGCCCGGCAAGATCATCCAGTCCCTGAAAAAGGCCGGGGTGAACAACCCGGTTTTCTGCCTGGATGAAGTGGACAAAATGAGCATGGATTTCCGGGGGGACCCTTCGGCAGCCCTGTTGGAAGTACTGGATCCGGAACAGAACAATAATTTCAACGATCATTATCTGGATTTGGATTACGACCTGTCGGACATTCTGTTCATCACCACGGCCAATACCCTGCCGGATATTCCGCTGCCCTTGCAGGACCGCATGGAGATCATCCGCATTCCCGGGTATACGGAATTTGAGAAATACAATATTGCCCATGAATTTCTGGTGCCCAAGCAAATCCAGACCAACGGGCTTGAAAAGCAGGATGTGCAGTTTTCCAAGAACGCCATCTATACCATCATTCAACAATACACCCGGGAAGCCGGGGTGCGCAACCTGGAGCGTGAGATTTCCTCCATTTGCCGCAAGGTGGCCCGGGAAGTGCTGCTGAAAAAAGAAGGCGTAGAATCCTTCCGGATCACCTCCAGTTCCGTGGCCAAATACCTGGGGCCGCCCCAATTCCGCCACGGCCTGGTGGAAGAGCTGGATCAGGTGGGTTTGGTCACCGGTCTGGCCTGGACCCAGGTGGGCGGGGATCTGTTAACGGTGGAAACCGTGATCATGCCCGGCAAGGGCGAGCTGATCATTACCGGCAAGCTGGGGGATGTCATGAAAGAATCGGCCCGGGCCGCGGTGAGCTACGTGCGCTCGCGCGCCCAGCGCCTGGGCATCAACAACGAGTTCCACAAACGTTGCGACATCCACATCCATGTGCCGGAAGGGGCCATTCCCAAGGACGGGCCTTCGGCGGGCATTTCCATGTGTACGGCCATTGTTTCGGCCCTGACCCAGCGCAAGGTGCACAGGGATG
This sequence comes from Desulfosudis oleivorans, assembly GCA_020723325.1. Classification (GTDB taxonomy): domain Bacteria; phylum Desulfobacterota; class Desulfobacteria; order Desulfobacterales; family SURF-7; genus DYJD01. The sequence continues at coordinate 110,196 of DYJD01000013.1, forward strand.
TGGCCATGACCGGCGAGATCACCCTGCGGGGCCGGGTTCTGCCCATCGGCGGCCTTAAGGAGAAAATCCTGGCGGCCCATCGCGGGGAAATCAAGACCGTGCTCATTCCCCGGGAAAACGAAAAGGATTTAAAGGACATTCCCACGGCCATATCCAAACAGATCCAGATCGTACTGGTGGATCATATGGATGAGGTGCTGGAAAAATCCCTGATTTTGAAGGAAGGGGAGATCCTTTTCAGCGAGGTGGAGAACAACCTGGAATTCATGTTTGAAAAAGTGGGCGAAGAAGGTTGAATTTGCTTATTTTGGCTTGACATCGCCCAGGTTACCTGGTAGTGGTAGCATTCGTTTCGGGCGGACGTCCGTAAGACGTAAAATCCGGGCGGGTAGCTCAGTTGGGAGAGCATCGGCCTTACAAGCCGAGGGTCACAGGTTCAAGCCCTGTTCCGCCTACCAAGCTTGACAATTCGTGCCGCGTGATCAATAGTCTGCGGCATTACCCATGCGGGGGTGTAGTTCAGTTGGTTAGAACGCCGGCCTGTCACGCCGGAGGTCGCGGGTTCGAGTCCCGTCGCTCCCGCCAACGAATTCAAGAGGTTAGAGAATGATTTTTATCTCTAACCTCTTTTTTATTGGTTTTTCGTCGAATCCACATTGTAACAATTCAATAAATAAACAAATTTAAGCTAAGCATTTTTTGATTATTGAGAGCACTGCGTGAATTACTGCGTGAAAATCAAACAAAGTTTTTAACATTATTTAGCTCCAACAAAGTCATTACTTCTTCTGTGCCGGTATAATTCCCTTCAACGTAAATCTCAGTTGTGCTTTGTCTCTGATGGCGGAGAACCTGTTGAACTTTTTTCAATCCGATTTTTTGAAGGTCATTTAGGTATTTGGCAACAGTATGCCGGATATCATGATATTCAAAAGGTTCAACCCCTGCTCCGGAACACAATTTTTTCAATAACTTTCTTCTCTCGTCATAAGGTTTTCCGTAATATTTACTCTTGGGATTCATATGACAAAAAACATAAGGGCTGCTTGGATGTCGATTAGCCCATTGCCATTTCAGTTGCTTAAACAAATCGTCATTCATCCAAAGTTTTGCGTATCGCATTTCACCACTCTTGTTTTTTTTCGATCCGAGCCTTATCCATCGTTCTTCAAAATTTATATCGTCCGCCCAAGTCCATCTGAGGATTTCGCTTTTTCTGCCGCCTGTGTGCCAGTATGATGCCACTAACACACGATCATGGCCTTGAGCCATCAAAATGACTTTTAGGATGTCCTGTATCGGTATGAGTCGTCTGGCCTTTTTTGAGTGGGATTTTTTTCTAATAGGTGCCGTTGGATCGTGCATAATACCGTACATGTCCTGGACCCATCGGAAAAATGCCTTCAAATTTTTCCTATCTTTATTTGCTGCGTTATTGCTTACAGTTTTTGCTCGCTCGTTGATGAATTCGAGAACCAAAGCCGGATTTATATCTGTGAAAGGTATGTCGGATACTTTATCATAAAATCGTTTAATGCAATTGAGCTTTTCATCAAATGTTTTTTTACTGAAATTAATTTTACAATCAGCAAGGTACGTCTGTGACAAATCCCATAGTGATTTAAGTGAGTCAGCGTTCGAAGAAGATTTCTGTGGCTGGTTTTTCAACCTTGCCTTTTCTTGGTTTATCCATTGACGCGCCTCGTCCTTGTACCGAAAAAATCCCTTCGCGCTTATTCTCTGCCCGTTGATCATGAATTCCGCTCGATAACCCCATTCTGTTTTCCAGATACTCATATAGTGCCCTTTTAGTAGTACGCCAAGATCCTCCAATTTTAATAGCTGGGATCAAATTGCGGCGCATCAGAGACCGAACAGTTCCCGCCTTTAAGGATAGTTCTGCCGCAACTTGCTCTGGAGTTAATATGTTATTATTATCGTTAGTCACTGTCAATAATTTACTGTTATTATTGGCTTTTATATTTATAGTGAAATAATTTTACCCTTACATTTGACACACGCACCGGATATCATTCACGTCCAAGCCAACAACAGCATTCGATAATATTTGAATCCGCTTACTCACATCCAAACTCCATTTCTCCGTACTCATCACTTTTCTTTCCACAACGGTTATCCTTCTACTTAATAACCTCATTCAAATCCTTTATATTACCCCACCTACAACCCCATATAGTTGTTTTCACTTTCGGCCTCAGTTCAGGGAAAAACTCTTGAACGGCTTGGATCATCAAACGCTTGGTTAATTTCACCACCGTCTTAATCTGATCCTTGGGTGCTTCAAAAACATAGGCGTCGTGCATTGGTATCAGGAGGGCTGCATCATATTGGCGGTACAATTGATCGAGTCTATTCCCGGTCATTTTGAATATGGCAGCGACAGAACCCTGGATTGTATGACTCAGCAGTCCAATTTCCCCTCGATTATCTTGAGTCCCTTTTTCACTTCTGTATCGGTGAAGGTTAGTAATGGTTGATGAATAACCACGTTCCAAAAAAATCTGCTTAGCTGCCCTCATGTTTTTATGTAGCTGTGGGAATTTTTTTTCGAACCACAGCATAAGATTTTCGGCCTCACTAATGGAACAATTCAATTCCTGAGCAAGTCCATATTGTGTCATTCCATTTATGATTGCGAGGGTGCAGGTTTTCATTTGGTCTCGATACTTAGGATATTTTTCCCGGAATTTTTTGTCAGATAGTTCGAGCGATTCTTTCGATAAATGTTCCCTATAGAATTCCTTTGCTACGGCTATGAATAGGTCCCCCTTGTTGTATAAATTGATTAGGTTGTGGTCTTTATAAATGGCCCCAGCAATACCAAGTTCGTTTTGAGACCAGTCACATTCAGCAATCAGTTTCCCTTTGGATGCAACAACAACAGGGCGAAGGTATCCCGGCCATGCAATAATGTTAGCCCCCCTGCTTGCTACTCTTGCTGATGAGACTGCAATTTGGTGGTATTCGGGGTGGATTCGGTTATCAATTCCGACTAAGAAGTTCCATTTATTCAGGTATTTTTTTTCTATATCATCTAACCGCCCCGCCTTGATGAAATACGATATGCTCTTGTGGCGTTTGATATGCTGTTTTAAAAAAGCTCGCTCAAATGAATAGCAGCCTTCTTTTTGATTGAATAACGGCAACAATCCCTTCTTGTAAAAAAATTGATACAGTTCGGGATCAGTGGGCGGAACAGACAATCCATGTTTGCTAAATATTGGTTTCAGTTTTTCTTTGGCCTTATCGCATCTGTTTATTATTTCGTCGGCCAGATTTCGGTCATAGCCAATCCCGTTCCACTCCATACGTGCAATGGTTTTAACAAAGGGCATTTCGATATTGATTATGTGATTTAGAATTCCGAGGTTTGCGGCTTCCCTTACCTGAAATGGATATAGTTGGGCTATCCGGTTTGCGTCCTGAACCAAATCGTGTTTCTGCTCATTTGTTAACCGATCTGTATGTGTAATAGATTCTTTAATATTCGAATCATCACTAAAAGAAATTCCGGTCTTAAAGCATTGTATTTTCAGGGAGCATTCAAGATTGTAGTTGTATTCAGAGTTTTCGTCAGGTCGCTTTTGATGATGCCGCCCGATAATGGAAGCCTTGGCGTATATATAAGTATCCCACACTGTCCTTGGTGCCGGTATGTTCTGTTTCGAAAGGTAAAAAAGGATCGGCTTCAAATCATGTCCAACAAAACAGATCGGCAGGCCCAACAGCGAACGGATTGAGCGACGAATTTTCTTTTTCCGTAAATCAGCAATAAAGCGATGGTATATCGGTTTCTGGTTAATGGGATGCTCTACGATGACTATGGCGAGGAAGATCGGCTGTATTGATCGTATATCGCCCGCTATCTTCATGTTCGATATTGTTTCCCGATTAAAGGAATACAACAGATCAAGGCTAATATGCGATACAGGTCGACTAAAGGCGATTTGCAGCATCTTCTTGCAGGTCTTGGCTGAATGAATGTATTTGACATGGCAGACCTTTCGCTTCAGGATAAATTTTTGATGCTTTTTCTGACCTTTTCCCATGATTCGCCCATATCTAAGCTTTAATGGCTAATAAGTGATTATATTAACACGACAAATTCCCTATATAATATATATATAGGGGTCGTGTCGGGTTGCTATTTCCAGTATCGTTGAACGGTTCTTTCGCTGATTCCCATACGTTCCGCTATTTGCTTTTGCGTTAATCCGGATTCCTTTAAATTCTGTATCTCTTTTAAGCGTCTACTGCCTTCAAATTCCCTTCTTGTTGATATGTTGAAATAATTACGTGCTTCATCAATGCATATGAATTCCTTTGTGTATTCGATTTGGGGATGGGCATTGCATTGAAACGTGATAACTTCCCTTGGTTTGGTATATGGCCTGATTCTTCCAACGGCCTGCAAGACAACATCCATTTCGAGTTGATTCAAGGCCATCGGAGCAAGGTAATTGATGTTATAGAAACGATCCTTATAGTGTTCGACATGGGCGGTACGACGCAATGGCAAACCCTCGGCACTGATCTTTACCGGAATCTTAAAATCGGTGGCGTATATATCTTGAAGGATGGTGTCGATTATTTCGGTGTTAATATAGTACCCAGTGAGACAGAAGGCGCAGTCAAAATCCTCGAACTTATTAATGCCAATCACTCCGTAGTTAATGATTGGGATAAGGGTAACATCGGATAGTTTGGTTTTTTTGTCCACAGTCTCCACACGATGCCGATCCAACCCAAAATGAGGGAGCCTGTCATTTAGCTCTTTGATGCATAACGGGATGAATATTTTCTTGGCGATTAGGAGAACTCGCTTGCCTTGATTAATCCGTTTGATGATAAGCTGGGCGAAGAAATCAAGAATCTGGGTGGAATTGTTTTTGAAATAGACACGAGCACCGAGTCTTGAGGCGATGTTGAACCATTTTGTTTCTGGGTGGGTGAAAGTATAATTTTCGAATGGGCTGGCTATATCTGGAAGGCGGAGGCGGTATCGGATAAATTCGTCATAGCCAGTGCCAGAGAAAACCATCAGATCCGTTTTTATGAAAGGATGGACGGCAAATGAAATATCCCCACTATCAAGCCTTTCACGCGAGCGGATGGTTGAAAATGGAAAAATTGACAGGTCGTATCCAATATATTTAAATTTAACACCAAACATGAGACTGCCGGTTTTCTGTATTTTCGCTGCTACCTTGGGTGACATGGAGGGCATTTTTAGCTGCAATGTTCTTAAATCTGACGTTGTGCTTGAGAGGAGATGAGTACAGTTCTTTTCCCAATTTTTCAGATTGCTGGCTTCTATGGATAGATTTGCAATTACCTGAATGAAACGCTCAATATCTAACCTGTGAATGACCCTGCTGAATGATTTCATTAGGAAGTTGTCTTCGTCGATGATGGTCAAGACTGTGGTAGCTTTCGTCCATTTTTTCAATTGCTGTAAAAAGACTGGCGATCTTTCCAGATGCGCTTGTGTTGCAAAGATAACTCGTGTCCCTTCTAGCTTTTTTCCATACTGATCCGGCCAGAAACAGCTTTGATATTTAGGGCAAGATTTACAAATTTCATTTCGTCCAAGTAAACCTAAACCTTTCGATTCATATTGTTTCCATTGTTGGTTCAGTAATTTACCGCATTGCTTGACTGGTCTCGGTTTCAACACAACCACCTTGATATCATCGGGTGGATTCTTGACATAAGCCCGTTCACGGATAATTTTTTTTGTCGGAGCCAGAAGAATAACCAAGTCATATAAAAAATGCGTAGCGACGAATTCGATGATCCGGTCAATGGTGTGGCTTTTCCCAACACCGATAGCCCATTTTACAATCATATTGCCCGCGTATTGCTTCAGTAGGGCAAGCAAGGTGGGGGCCTCCCCCCAAGATTGGCGGAAGGCCCTTAGTTGCGATGGATTAGCAATGCTATGCCGCATCGTCATCCTCTTCGGTTTTGCTGTTACCGATTTCATAACTCTTCAGTCGCAGCAGAACTTGGATTTCATGGATGATGGATTGGCTACGCTGCATCGTCATCCTCTTCAGTTTCGCAGTAACCGATTTCATGTCCCTTCAGTCGCAGCAGAACTTCGATTTCAGGGATACGGGCCAATTCTTCGTTAGAAAGCCGAGGATAAAAGGATTCGAAGTTAATCTCTCCGTTATCCAGATCTTCTTTATACTCGCGTATGGCGTTACGAAGTTTGGAACGAAATTCATTGGTCAGAAACTCCGATTGAACTTCAAAGGTAGTCGGGGTTGGCTTGGAAATGTAAACGACAATTCTCCGCTTTTTCTTGTCTAGTTGAAGAATTGGCCGGATTTGAGGAAATAATGCTCCTTTATGATCTGATGAACTAATTGGAACAAGGCCAATTTTATCCTTGACTACAAGGTATGCAGGAATGACAAATATCTGGGATCTGGGAATGCCTGCAATGTCAAGAACGCATTCACCTTCATCATGATTGCAGCGTACATAACCCTTGAAGTTGTCTCCATAGTTCAGGTAGTGAGTATCATAAACACCATATTCTCTAGTAAAGAGAACAATAGGGGTTTTTTCCTTTTTGAAATAAACCAACCCATATTTTTGCGGTGATGGGTTGTGACTAACCTCCATATGTTCGTCTCTATCGAGAATGTCTTTGCCCATCTTGAACGAGGATGTTGTCGTCTGAGTGTGTTTTTTGGTCATTTTCTTTCTCCTTATAATAAGTTAGTAGAAGTAGAGTAGGCCGAATTTTAGACGTACCCCACCGGTTAAGGATGTGCATAATCTTCTTGCACATCAGAAAATAGTTAAGCTTTACTTGTTGTTGTGATTAGGTTAGTATGCATATAAGGCATTTGGCATAGTAGTCGGCAACAATCATTTATGTATGAGCTTGCTGTTCACATACAATTATTAATTGCTTCCTGTTACGCCAACCTTTTGAATCACCTCCTTATTACCCTATTGTTTCTTTTGGGGTCTATTCAAATAGCTCAATTCATTTGAATAGGATATTAGCCAATCTGATTTTGCTTACATAAGTTCTTTAATTTATGTTCGCCATACCACCTCCATTAAATTTGAATTTATTTGAACAACATTGCGTTGTTGATATGGAGTACTCGCATAAAGGATGCCAGATTTATTTTATTAATATTTTCGATGAATTATGCAATTTGTTAAAAAAATAAAATCGAATTTTGGACGAAATAGTCCGACGAAAAAATTAAATATTGGATTTTTTTTTAAAAGATAGGATAATTGTATAAGGATCGGTCAGATTAATGAAAATGATTTTAAATTAGCAATCTGGAAATGTTTATGTTGCAAACAAAAATTTATTGGTTCAAGCTGTAAAAGTTTTTCTTATGAAGGATTCACAATTCTTAATAAATTTTCTTAAATTTAAATATGTTTGAATATCAATCAGAAAAAATTAATATTGTGAGGGAATATGAAACCAGCATTGCTATCAAAAGAGGATATAGAAAAGTTTTCTTGGATTCTATCTGATGAACCTATAGAGGTTGAAAAAAGTCTGGTAAAATATCACTTTAAATATTTAACTTCTAGTTATGAAATACTAAATTTTGATCTTGATAGTTTATATATTAAAAAAGGACAAGTTCATGTTTCTGAAGTATTTATCGAACTACTAGATTATTTGACGAATATTACTGATGATGAAAAAGAAGCTGAAAAATATGTAAGAAAACAAATAAAATATGTAGAATATCAGTTAGATAGATTAAATAAAAAATTTATGAGAGCTAATACACTTATTTATACTGGTCCTATATCGGTTTATTATTTAAAACTTATAATGTGGTATCGAGAAATTAATGATAATTTCTCATTAGCTAAAACTTATCAAAGGTACATTCAGTTTTATTATGAATGTACATATAATGAGCCAGATATATTTAATGATGATTTTGATGAACTTTTCCCAGAAGAACTACAGAATTTACTATCGGATAATAATTTCCAAGTTTTTATCTACAGTCCGCAATTGATGGATTGTATTACTAAAGCAATGGTTTATGCCGATGATTCTGAGCCAGTGCTGATATATGGCGAAACGGGCACTGGAAAAGAACTTATCGCAAAAATTATTCATTATTTTAGTAAAAGATTTGATAATAATTTTAAGGCCATAAATTGTACTGCTATTTCTGAAACATTATTTGAATCAGAAATATTTGGGGTTATATCAGGGGCAGCTACAGACGTAAAAACAAGGTTAGGAGCATTTTTAAGTGCATGTGGAAATGCGAATGTTTTAAACAAAAAAGGATATAGAATCGAGTCAGATGGTAAAGAAAGAAAAATAAAATTTTTTGAAGATGGAAAGGAGATTCCATATCATAAAAGACCAGATCCTAAATATTTAAAAAAAATTAGTGGCACTTTGTTTCTTGATGAAATTAATTCAATACCAAATTCATTTCAGGCAAAATTACTAAGAGTAATTCAAGAAAATGAGTTACAAGTAATTGGGGAAGATATAACGAGACCTTTTAGTGTCAAAATAATTTGTGCAATTAATCGAAAAATTGAAGATATTAATGCAGATCATGAAAAATTTAGAAAAGATCTCTATTATAGAATTAACAAGGGATATATTGAATTACCCCCTTTAAGAGATTTATTAGAGGAATTCCCATTAATAGTAAAGTATAAGCTGAATCAAATTTCAGATGAAATAAATAGTGGGAAAAAAATACGCATAGATAATAAGGCAATAAAAAAGCTTCAAAGATACTCTTGGCCTGGAAATTTTAGGGAACTTGAAAATGTATTATACAGATCTGCAAAAGCTGTGTCTATAGAAAACAGAACTGTAATCGTTTATAATGACATTGAAGAGCTTGATCAAATTACTCAAGAAAAAATTATCAATATTGATGATAAATTTCTAAACAAAAGTTATGATGAAGTAGAAAAAGAGTATATGGAATATTTATTTGGTAAGGCAAATGGAAATATTTCGAAAGTTGTCCGTTTAGGAAGATTTAAAAATAAGAGTCCAGTGTACAGGATTCTACGAAAGCATTCAATAATACCACCAAAAAAATGAATTGATGCAACAGCATTTTATTGCTTTATTCACTTTACTTATCAAATACAAGATATATGTTTTCATATAAACTCCAATAAATATTTACCGCACTTCTATTTAAATAATTACTTTTCAAGCAATTAGGTATCAATTTCTAAACGTTTTTGCCTCATTACCCCTATTACGCCCTTAAACGTACCTCTAAGGCCGATATAAGCAACTAAAAATAATTAAATTTTCATCATTTTTACGGGTACCAACCTTGTAAATAAATATTGATGGAATTCTTATTATCAACATTTATACAAGGAGGACAGTAAAATGAAAATTACCGAAATGATCACTGCATTATGGAACAAAGAAAATCCAAAGGCAACTTACGCAACAGAAATTGAGAGGAAAACGCATCATTTTGAAACACTAATCGAATGTGCCGAATTTATCAGATCTCACAATGTACTTACTTACGCTCAAAGGGATAACAAGAAGGCACCAAAAAACAAAGAAACAGGCGATAAGCTCTACATCGGTAGTCATATGCTTCAAATTGATCTTGATACGGATATGGATTACGAGGATTTAGCACAACGATTCATTAAACATAAATTTAAAGGATTTTTCTTTGCTACAACTGCTCTATATGAGAGGCGAGAGCGAAGAGCAAGAATTTTCATTGTAACAAAAGATATCATTCCGCTCGATTACCAGACTAAATTTTATGCCCAACAAGTATTAGTGAAAATGGGATACGGAAATGAAGTTATAAAGAAAATTGATGGCCATGCTTACAATACTTCCGCATATTTCGCTAAAGTATGGGACAAAGTTGACGGGAAATGGGTTGTTCCAGATAATTATGACAAATACGGCAAATCGCTTTATGTCTTTGATGATGGAGATCCTTTTGAATGGACATCGCAATCAGAATACCAAATCAAAATTGCAAAAACTAAAAATAAACATAAAAAGTCTACTATCCGGAATGCTGCTCAATACGGCAAATTAGGTGATTTGGCAGTTGAAATGTTATCATATAAACATGTCGAATCAACTACAGCACGAGATAACGGCACTGTTTCGCTCACTTTCCATAATATTAAAGAACGGACAAAAGGCGGCTATTTTATCAATCCCACTTCGAATCCTTGGCTTTTATCTCATCCAAACCATGAAAAAACCGTTAAATATATGAACAAGATCTTAGGTAAAAAGGACTTCGCTTGCTATAGAAAATTCATAAAAAAATTCGATAAAGAGAATCCATTAACAGAGCGGCAAAAACCAGATCTCGTATTGCCGGAAGGACAACAATATCTTAATCCCGGAATATTTGACCACCCCCACCCCTTTATAGTCATAGAGAGCGGCACAAACACAGGCAAAACTACCCAAATCGCGGAATACTTAAAAAACAATTCTGATACTGTTTTGATCATAAGCGTTAACAGGACACAGGCAATTTTGACCTATAATTATCTCCAACAAAGAGATATAGATTTTGAAAAGTACATACAGCATATCGGTGAACCAGGCGCAAGATTAACCAGGGACGGGTATGTTGAATCCAAATACGTCCAAGATGCTCGAAAAGGCATTGCTCCCGACCGCCTTATCTGCAACATTCTCAGCCTTCATCACCTGTTCCAAAAACGTAAATTGATCAAAACATACCAAAGCATCATTATAGACGAAATCACCACCCTCCCTTCATCCGCCATCAATACAGTCGATTTAGTAATGGAACACGAAAACCGATTCTATGACGACCTCTACGTTTTGGGCCTATTATTGCGAAAAGCCGAAAAGATCATTGTAACGGACGGCTTTGTCTCAAATTCAGTCATTAAGGCAATTTCAAAAATATCAAAAAAGCGCCCATTCTTCATCAAAAACCCTTATCAAACAAAGAAAAGGGTGGATATTTTTGTTTCAGACAGTCGCACCCAACCCAATTTCCAGAACCCAAACGACGTCACCTGCAAACAATTCATGACATTATTAAACAAAGATCTATCAGTCCCAATACCAGAAGGCAGACTGATCCCTATTGCTTGTTCCCTAAAAGATCAAGCCGAACAACTAAAAAGCTACATAAATATAAACTATCCAGATAAAAAGGTCTTAATCATAACGGCAGACATCGAAAAAGAAGACAATAAAAGCATCGTAGAATTAACAACTAACCTCACCCACCACCTAAAAAGAGACAAAATCGACGTTCTTATCTATTCCCCTACCATTATCACGGCCATAGATATCCCTGAAGCTAAAGGTATGAATGTTTACCACATAATGAACGAAAACGGCCTCACTTCCCACTCCCACTACCAAATGACGATGCGGGGAAGAAACGCAAATAGATACAGAGTCCTAATCCCCAAATTGCTCTTCACCAAAAAGCCATCATCCCCCCCAGAAGAACAAATACAATCAGGTCTTTTCAATATATACGAAACCCTCAAATTCCGCGGTACCAATCCCCATGATCTAGTACATTATTGCATTAAAAAAGAAAACCTCGCTATGGGTTCAGCACTCCTTTGGCTTTGGTTAAATAAACTAGACAAAAGCACTCTCCCTAGACGTACTTTCAAAAACTCGCTAAAAAACCACACCCTAATCCCCAATCTACTCCCATCCCTCAATATACCAGTCTTAAACACAGCCATACAACTCGAATTGGCTTTTATCGACTACAGAAATTACGACAGACAACACAGTACAGCCCAACAATATATCAACATACTCAATTACGAAGGATGCAAGGTCACAGTTAGAGAGGACATAACCCAAAAACAATACAAATACGAAAAATCAGATTACTCCAAACAATATAAACACAAAATTAGAAAAATCCTAAATTACAAAGGCAAATTGAATGGTAATTCCCAAAATTACCTCAACAATTACCAAAAACAACTATCAACAAGCCAACGTATCATCCACACATACAAAACTAAATACAAACATGCCCCAACCAAAACCAAGACTACAGTGAAAGTCTTAAGATCTATATTCAAACTGTACGGATTCACATTCACAACACCCAAACACATATTAACACGGGAGCAATGCATAGAAATTTACGAAACTCTATCAAACCAACTATTAGAACTAGAAAAAAATATCAGTACCCTCTTTCCTCCTTATATAACTTCCAATAATGTTAAATTCAGAAGGGTATTTAAACTGCTTTCTTTGTTCTTTATTGTCAAAAATCACCAGAAATCACTTAAAATAAATATAAACATGAAATTATTAAGAAGTATCAGAAAACCTAGGAAAGTCCATTTAGATGCTTTATACATGATTAACCATAGAAAATTGTAAGGTAAATAGAAAAAGGGATAAATGCTTATGTGTCTTTAAAGCAGGGTGGGATATTGGGTTTATTGGCTTTATCCCTTTTTTCTTAAGCTAAATAATCGGTAAACATAATGGAAGTCTAGATTATTGGCTTTATGTAATCTGTGTAAAAAATGGGTATATATATAATCTTTTTTACACAAACTCCCTTTCTAGAACTAGTACCCCAAAGGAAAAGGGAGAAAGCTAAAAGGGATAAGGGGGTAAGGGTAAAAAAAGAGAGACGAAGGGTACTACAGATAACATACTTCCAACCAATTAAGCACACAGAAATTGAAAGCAAATATGTATGGAAGTTTCAGATCCCACAACAATATTCAGAAAAAGCAAAACACCAATATCAGAACATAAAAGCTAAATTTCTATACTTTATATTCATGTTACAATTATAACACCTAATTTTCCTTCTAACCAAAAAATATGTAACAATCCCGCCAGTAACAAAAATATCTAAAACTACGCCAATCACAATCAAAGGGAAAAGCAATATCAAAATGGAAGTCTTCGGCCATGAAAACTGACTATTAACATTCTCATGGTTCCCGCATTTGGGACATTTGGCTATTTTACATTTGTGGCAATAATTCGCACTGTATATTATCTTGTGGCATTCAGGACAAATCATTTCGGGTACGTTGAAACTATGTTATTGTCTGTGTATCTATAACGAGTTCCCTTCAAATATCCCGGTAAGATGAGAGACGAAATATGTTCTACCTGTATTAATGAGATTGTCCGCTAAAATCCTCGGTAAATTTATTATTCAAAAAATTGATCCAAATTCGTTTCCATAATTTCAAACTCCGCCCATAACGGTAAATGATCCGACAATTGGTAAGTCATCGCATCATATTCAGTTTTGGGCATATTGGGAGAAAAAAAAGCATCGTAATAATTGATGACACCCGCCTTCCCTATCACGCACTCGGTATTTTCTTGGTAATAGGCGATTTGATCATAGTGGGCGTCTTGTTTCAGGTTTGTCTTAATAGTTTGAATCTTTGCCGGTATAGTCAGTCCGTGTTTTTCTAAAGCCTTAAATGCTTCGCTGCTCAAGCCCGGAATATTGAAATCACCTAAAACGAAAATGTCAGGATCATCAAGTTTCGATTCTTTCTTGCGGTCACCAATCCATTTCGTTATCATCTCAATTTCCTTTGCCCTTGCCTTGATACCGCCTTTTGAATTCCATTGTATATGCACAGTGATCAGCACAAAATCGAATGAACCGGCATTGAATGATACCATATAGGGTGGCCGCCAAGGTACACTCATATCTGTTTTTGGAACACCAGCTTCGCCTAAAAAATCATCAGTAATAAAAAGTTCAGCAGCCATACCGGTAAATCTCATAACCCGGTTGTCATATACAAAAGCCAGCCGTTCATCGTTGCCGGGTCTTTTGGGTTGACCGGCGGGATCATTGAATATCACTTTCCAATACGGTCCCATCACTTCAAGCATACGTTTCAAATCTTTTAGGTCCTGGCGCAATTCTTGGACGGCGATCACATCAAAATTCGAACAGATTTCCGCTAAAGCATTAATGGCGTAATTATTTCTCCGCTTTGCTCCAAACTCACGGATATTAAAAGTGGCGATTAGCAGATTTTGGTCAAGTTTTTTGGGCGGGATATCAGCGGATTTAATTATTTCTCGAAGTTTTTCAATTTTCTTTGCTTCATCGGCAGACATGGTTTTGTATTGCAAGCCGCTCATTGTGTTACCTCCGTTATCAGGTTATATTTTTGATAAGTTTGGACGCCAATGAAAAAAGGTTGCTGGCACTTCGATTGTTAAAAAATAGGATCAGTAGCGATTTTTTCATATTTTACTAAGAGATAGATAGCCAACTCAGCTATCTTAAATTCATGAATCCAACAAAATCTCCTATGGCATGAGCTACGATTAGGGGCCATAAATTTCTTTTGTGCGCATACCAATAAGCAAAAATCAAACCCATAGGCACAATAAATACTGCGGCAATTGGGCCTTGATACAAATGATACAAAAGTCTTATCGCTACACTTGTATTTATTGCTATGGTAAGATTTTTCAATTTTTCAATGGCAGGTATTAGATATCCTACTACTAACATCTCCTCGAATAGAGGATTAAATAATGAAACGAGAACAATAAGACCAAGGCTGGCATTACCTTTTGTAATTGCCGGTTGACATGCAAGCTGATAAAATTTAGGAGAGATAGCAGCGGCAATGATAAACAATATATAGTAAAGATAATAGTTAAAAAGTGCTAAGCCAAAACCGATTCCAGTCATGCCAGCCGACGGTAGAATATTAAAATCAGAAAACTTCCAATCCCTATTGCGCAAGAACCAAAATACAAATGCTAAAACAACCGATTCATAGATTAGGATAAAAATAAGGTTTTCATTTGTTAATTGATGCGCTTCGCCAGGTGTCAGTAAATAGGATATCGAGCCCCAAATAAAATAGCCGAAACTGCATGTAACAACCAATATCAATTCCGCTCTATCTGATAAATTTTTAATAATTTCTTTTAGCTTCATTTACTATTTTTTTCTTTTATAATCCAATGAAATCGAATCTCACCTTCTGCGGATTTAGGAATTACCTCAACGAATAATTTTTTACCGGTCTCAATTTTTACAACAAGGGAGGCTGATCTGCAACTTGTTGGGTCTGAATCTTTCTCATACGGCTCAGATGAAAATGCCTGAAATTCGTATTCTCCTTTCTTTAAAAATATTGATGCAGCCTCCCCCCCTTTGAGTGTTAACCTTTCCCAATTGTTGCAAGTGATACTACATGGGTGAATATTAAGACTCCCATTGCTTTCTTGCCTTACAAAAACGATCTCCCCATATAAACTACCTATACTCTCTGATATAGGATCTGTTGCATATGTCATGGGTATCGTCATTAGGATTATCAAATTAAAATAAAAGAATACTTTCATGGCAGACAGATATTAATATGATCAATATATTTTTGGGTCAAGATAGCAGTCAATTTAAAATAGTTGGGTCAGGTCAATTTCTTCGCTGTAAATGAAGAGTCGTCCCCCATGTGAAAATAAAATCTGCCTTCAATTTGGTCCTGTTTTAATTCAGCCCACCCTCTACCAAAAGCCTCATCATTTTCATCCTGCCCTTCCCACGTAAACTCAAGCCGATCCACATTCCCGACTGTTTCTATGTTGTAGCCGATCTGTCCTTGCACTAACCCGAATTGAAAGTAGCCGGTTGAATCCTTATCGAACCTGAAATAGCCGTCCGTTTCCATGTCGATATAGTCTTGACCCCACATTTCCATCTCTGTTATACGCCATTTTCCAAGGTACGGGTTCTTTTTCATATTATATCCTTAAAGTTTAGTTACTCGGATTCTATTGCCATAGAATCGGGAGTGATCAGCATAGCAAGGGAGTGAGACGGAAAGAATTAATGGGCAGTATGTAAACGATTTCCAGGAGAATCCAAGTTTAATCTTAATTTTCACTTGGCATTCTCTTGAACCATGTATTTAAAAACATAATACCAAATGATGCGGTTACGTTCGATAAGACCCATCGCCCAATTGGGGCTATATTCAGTTGTCGATTTTTTAAACTTCCATGAAACTAGAACCACACCGAGAGTGCAGAGAATATTTATCAAGTTGAGATTATAAATGGTTACAAAGAAGGCACTTACAAGTGCGCTTATCATGAGGGCAATATGAAGAGTGTATATTGGCTCATAAAACATCATCGCATCTTTGCATTCATCCATCCCTAATGGGATTGATTTTACTTTTTTATCAGGATCAAGTTTAAGCCATTTGCGATAGAATCGCAGGCATGTTTCCCAACCGACCCATCGACCGACGAGCTGCTGCTCTAATTCAAGCTGGATATAGGCAACGATACGTGCTGCACTCATTATACGATTTGCAGTAAACCAAAAATTAAAGAGTAGAACTCCAGAAAGCGCTAATGGCAAAAACGTGAGATATGATTCAGGAATAAGTTTAATGCTAGTAATCCCCAATGCGACGATTACCAATGGTCGCTCAAAAATATACTTTTTGGCTTGTAGTAGTTCTTCACGTAGGGTTTTGTATTCATCTTGGATGCTTAAATTTGTAGTAGACAAAATATTTCCTTCCTTTGATCATAAATTTTGACGTGCTCTTAGTCGGTTATAGTTTTGCCGATATTCTTTCGGGTATTGATTTTGTACCAAATGCCAAACCCCAAGCCCGGCTGTTATGTCTCGTCAAATTAATCCCTGGGAGGCTTTCCTAATATAATTCAGCGAAACCGGCTTCAGCAGTTTCAATTTAATTCAAAAGAAAATGCATCAAGCTTCCGTATAAACCCCTTTGCTCGCCGCTTTAATCAGACCTTTATTTCTCGCCTTAAAAACGATATTGGATACTTTCTTAAAATCAAATCCGGTCTTTTCCATCAGTGCCTTTGTATCAATTCTGGCCTCACTCTTAATGATCTGCAACGGAAACGAAGTCAGCTCAAGTGTTGTCAGTTTCTTTTGATTCGGATTTTTTAACGGTCTTTTTGGGGGCCGGTTTCTTCTTGGCTTGGGTGGATTTTTTTGCCGGTGCGGTTTTCTTCGCCGGACCTTTTTTGGATGCCGTTTTCTTTGTCGGTTTGGGTTGAGCCATCTTGGAAATCTCAATGATAAACTTTTCCAACTTGTCCAGTACTTTGTCGATTTCTTTTCTGACCGATTTTATCCCGCTTTCAATTTGATTTGCCATTATAAAATCCTTCCGTTTCAATAGTTCGGTTCTAATAATCCACCCGCGCTTTCAATTCTTTACCGCACTTGAAAAATGGGAGTTTCTTGGGTTTGATTTTTACTTTTTCGCCGGTCTTTGGGTTTCTGCCGGTATATGGTTTGTAGCTTTTAACGAAAAAACTGCATAGACCCCGGATTTCAACACGGCCATTTTTCGATAGAGCGTCTGACATGGAATCGAAGAAAATTTGGATGACCTTGGCTGCTTCTGCTTTTGTAATACTGGTTTCATTTTTGAGTGCGTCGATTAGATCAAGTTTGTTCATTGAGACCTTTGTTGGATATGGGTATGGGTTGAGTTTGTTGATATATAATCGCCAAAAATACTTGATAAAAATTTCAATGTCAAGTATTTAAGGCATGTTACAGATAATATAAAAAATATAATTTTAAAATGATATGGAAGATCACTATTGTTAACTTAATCAATAAGTCCACTGCATGAAGAAAGAAAGTGTTATTATAAGGGGGGATTCACAAATGGAATATAAAAAAGTCAGTTTTTGGGGTTTGTTCGCTGTTATAGTCATTCTAAGTTTTTTAGTAATTCAAATTTCCCAAAATAAAAAATCAACAAATATTCTGTATAAGGGAAAAATAATTGATACGAAAAATACCAAAATACTTAATTCTCGGATATTTCTCTATGACGATAATGGGAAAAAAATTGCTGAAACAAAAAGTGATTTAGATGGTAATTTCGATTTTATTGCAAAACCAGGTCAATATGAGCTGTGCATTGTAATTGGAGAAGTTCATTCGGAGAAAATCGTCATTAGTTCCGAACCCATGATAAATAATAAAATTATTCGACTTGAAAAAGCACCTGACAAAAGTAATGAGTTATGGGGCAAGATTCTTCCTATTGCATTTGGAGCAGTTCTTGGGGCCATTCTTGGTTTTTTATCAGCTCAGCTTAAATTACATTTTGAGAAAGAACAAAATTTAAAGATTCTTAAGAATCATCTTTTTCAGCCTCTTATCAATTTGATTGGTGATATGAAAAAATTTATTATAGATACAAAAAAACATCCATTAACTGCGAATAGCAGGAAAGGAAAAGAAGAAATAACAAATCAATTTTCGGCTTATATAAAAGAGATAGAAACCTTATTGGAATTGTATAAAAAAACTTATGGCTCTATTTTTGCCACTTTGCTCCCCATGCATTTCCCAAGAATATTGGATGCTAATTTGATAATATTTAGATTAAAAAAATATTCTGTAGATAAGGATGTTGAATGGATTATCAATGAAGAATTGTTTGGTAAACTTGTTAAGGAGATAGAACAAATTACTTTGCAATTATATTAATTCGGCAATACTACGCTCCAATTTATACTTTTCTGGTTTTATTGTCTATAATATCTTCCGGAAAAAGAGATTTTAAGTCATCTATTCTAAGGTTTGATATATTCTCATCGTGAAATGCAGAAGATTGAAAATCAATATTGTAAAAACCAGGCTCTTGAAAAGCTCGAAGATAATTAGCAAAAGCGCACAGAATAGAAGCTCTATCTATTGGGTGGAGGTCATTTTTAGCGCCAGTCTCATCCTTATCGATTTGTTTTAATAGCCACAAAATAACCGCTTCAGCTCTTGAAAATTTATTGAATGTTGAACCTTTCAGTAATGCCGCTATACATAACGATGAATCATGAATACATGGCATAGCGATTCCGTTGTCAGTATTTTCTATCCAGCACCATTTATCATCAGCGAAGCACAATCGATCAATAAGCCAATTGCATCCATTCTCAATAACCTCCCATGATCTGAGGCGACCCGCAGAACGAAGTGCATGAATCGCTAACGCAGTTGTTGCTTGGTCACTAGGTTTTGGGTATAAAGCTTTCCAATATTTGTTTTCTCTTTGTTCTCTTACAAGGGATAAACAGATTAAATTCATTCTTAATTGTAAATCTTCTATTTCGGATTTTGGAATATCAAAAGTAAAAGAATCCTTTTTCGTTTTTAGCAAATCCAAAAAGTTAGAAATTAGTCGTAAACAATAGCATGTACCAGGAATATCCATTGAATTGTCTTTATCTTGTACTATCCAACCGTTAACTTTTGCAGATGGAAGATTTAGCAAAGTTTTAAGTATATAATAATATTCATTATCTATCATATCTGTTGTGCGAATTAAAACGTTTAAAACATAGGCGGTATCATGAAGCTGTGGAGGATTCTCACAAGTTTTATTTTCGACAAAGTTATATTGCGTCCAACCATGATTATCTCCAGACTTACATAAAACATCGCTTCGAAAAAACCAAACCAATGCTTTTTTGATTGCTATATCAATTTCATCACTTTTAGCTTCAATAAACATAGAAGATTTTTTTAATGAATATAGGCAGCTGGCGGACACCCACGGGTTGGTCGTTGGTGCTCCGGATTCATCCCTTAAGTACATCCAGCAACCTAGTGATTTGTCTTGATCAGCAAGCAGCCTATCAATAATATTTTTTGCAGCTTCTGTGACTCTTTCTTTCAATTCCTGGAATTTATACTTATTCAATCCTGAAGCATCGGCAATTCTACTAATGCTGTCAGTGCTAATGTCAAATTTTGAAAAAAAATGTTTGCATTCTGGTTCATTTTTTATATAGTATTCAGCCTCTTGAATATCGCCGTACAGCCTTTTCCCTATATAATTACCCATAATTGTCAGGAATACATCGTCTTCGAAAATATTACGTATATTAGAATTGTATACGTGATCGATAAGGTTTATTGGTAATTTGCTAAGATTAGAAAATAGCGAATCTTTAATAAATTTTTTTGAGAAATTATTCGTAGACATGAGATAATTCAATTCTGCTTAATGGCCCAATTTGGGATTCAATCTTCTTTTGTCGGTGATTTAATTGAATCTTGTTTATTTAAATAATCTTGGATTAATGATTTCACTATCGCCTCTAAAAAATTTTCTGTCTTTCCAGTATTACTTTGGTTTTGTAAGACTTGTGTCAGGCAATATTTTTTATAGAAATAGTACCATCGAATTAAATCGATTCCAGTAGAAAACTCAAAAATTGGCACTTCCTTTAGTATATTTGAATTTAGAATATCACTAATGCTTTTTTGAAATTTGCTTACAGAAGTTTCTGCTTCTGTTTTCCCATTAAACATAGAGTGCAGATCACATTTTTTGTTCTCGCATCTACGCTCTTCACAATCCACGCATTTATAAGCTGGAAGCATGAATTTCTCGTTTAATTTGAACCATTCACATTTCGAACCATCCGGGCTTATAAACGCAAATGGTATCCCGCCCTTAATAACATCACGAAAATATTCAGTATAATTATCAATACTGAGCAATGCAAATTCTATTTTGTTTAATTTTAGTAATTTTCCTATAGAAATCTTAGGCTTTAGAATATCTTCATCAAGTGGTGGTTCTACATTTTCAAAAATGGGAACATATCCATCCCCATCTTTTCTAATAAGCTTATCGATTGAATTATCAGGAATAATATCATTATCATCTGGTATTTCATTCGGTTGTTGAGGAGAAATTTGATTTGTGAAGACACAATCTTTGTAATAGCTAAAGCGATTCTTATTGTAGAAATCTATTCGTGTAGATAAATCATCTGTCAGAAGTACATATTCGTTTTTATTATTAGTATCCATTATAGCTTTCAGCTCTTCCCCAATTAAAACTAAGAATAGTTGTGTTCCATTTGATTTATAATATGTGTAGGCATGTGGACCTTTGATTAATTTTGAAAGTGAGGTAGTATTTAAAAATGAAAGGAACTATACTAGCTATAATTTAAAGATATTCTATATATATTCATATAGTTCCTGTCAAGTCAAAAACTTCCTTTTTTGTTAATATGCTCAAATATTAGATTATTTACACCTAAAATCACAATACATATAGGCAAAAAATGTGCAAATAGCTTCATTATTTTAGAATTATTTATGATTGCAAACGATTATATATCATCGATTGGCGATAACAAAAATAGGCGCTGTGCATTATATTTCACATTTTTATGAAATTTATTACCTTCAAGTTTTGTCTGTCAACAGTAATAAGATAAGAAACATAACGTTAAATAATTGGACAAAATAAAACAATAATTTTTTCATAGATTCGTATGTGAAATGTAATTTATCTTTGTAATGTTTGATTATCGGGTGCTAATTCGCCTTCTTTTATACTGAAACCGACTATATAAGCATTTTCCCGGAAGCTCATGGTAAGGCTGCCACTTGAATGTTTCGAAGGTAAGCTCATACAATTCTGACCGTTTTTTTTCGAGTCCATTCAATAATTCAGTATTCACCCCACCCTAAAATTCCCCATTGAAAAAGTTTGACCTTCCAATTAATATCCGTCCTCGATTCGATAAAAAAATGAAAAGGACCATCCCAAATGCCAAAAAACTCCGTATCCGATCAATGCACAGAAGATACCCAAGAATTCATCATCAATATCCCCTGTCTATTGGCGGAACGTGTTGAAAAATACGCAGCCGAAACAGGAAACACTATACCCGGAGTTGTAATCGAAGCCTTGGACAATTTAATGCGTGGGCGTAAATCAGAATAGACTGCCTAAATCCATCCCAGATAACCAGCAAAAACGGCAAGCAGAAAAACATTCAGCAAAAATAACCCGCCGATGAACTTTTTTTGTGTAGAAGGCGACCAATCATAACAGTAAGCCGATATCACAAAGAACGGGATATAAACTGATACGAAAACGGTTGAAGCACCCCACCACGGATAAACCCAAATAAATGCAGGGGTTTTAGCCAGAAATATTTCAAGGATCGAGGCCAGTAAAGCATTAGCGGTCCCGAAAAATAATCGGTTGTTTATTCCCAATACCTTTGCCTGTGGATCTGCCAAGAGAAGTTTACTGGCTGCCAATCCTGCAAAAGAAAACATCAAACTTATCTCAATTCCCACACCCACCAAAAGAAGAAAACAGGTGCCGGTTGGGATTGTCCAAAGAGCATGGCCGGAAAAATGTTGGATAAGGGCATTCAGTATTTCATAAAACCAATGAATCATATACAAAGACAATCCAGCAGCAATCCCTCGGTAGTTCTTTTTCGAAAGCTCATTGAAATAGATGTATAGGACAAAGACAAGGACCGGAATAACCATCCAGTGAAAGTTATCTCCCTTACGTAGAATTGATAGCGCCATTTGTGTTGCTTCAGGATGATTCATGCTGCCCCCCCTCTCATTTCTTTATAATTGATTCATATTGCCAGTATCCGGTAACAGAATAATATTGAATCGGTTTTGTAAAGAAAAATTGTTATGACGAACAAATCAGTCTCGACAAGCATTCATATCTATCCAATATAATAATAAATATTGACATCGTGCTCTGTTTTTGATATAATGTTCAAAAAATCGGAATAATTTTATAGGGGAGATTGCGGATAACTGCTTTCTCCCTTTTGTCATTTATGGAGATTGGAAAAATGAACTACATCAAGAATCCAAAACTAAGAATATCAGAGAAGCAAAGGAATGTAGACAACCTGATCAAAAACATTCTAATCTCCAAGCTATGATTTGCATTGAGGGGGAAGCATTCAATACGGGCCAATTCAATGCTTATACGGGAAACAACACGACACAATGTCTATATATATATTATATATGGAATTTGTCGTGTTCATAAAATCATATCAGAAATCTGGAAGTATTTTGTATGAAATGTGTCCAGATTCGCTAAAAATGACTTCCTAACGTCCTGATTATTCGTTTTAAAATCACACAAAAACTGAATAGAAAACAATTGATACTTTTTGATGGGAGTAATTTTATGTCGGATAGGTGCGTTTTAAAATCAAATGGCAAAAACGGGATTGCAGTTACCGGAATCAAGAATATGGAAGGGATCAAGTATTTTTCGGAATCTCAAATCAAACTTATCCGGCGCAGTGTCAAACAAAAGGCCGAGATTGACATTCAGAAGGGGAAAATAGCTGGGGTCAAGGAATGGATGGTTATTGATCTGCTTTCTTCATCAGGATTGCGTGTTAGTGAGGCTGCTGATCTTCGTTGTGGGGATTTGAGGATACGATATGGGGAATCTGAAGTGTTTGTCCGGAATGGAAAGGGGAGCAAATCACGTTATGTGCAAATTCCAGACTCATTGAAAAAACATCTGAAGGAATATTTGAACTGGAAGAAAAGCAGGGGGGAGCCGACTGATTACGACGATCATTTGTTTATCGGGCAAAGAGGACATTGGACTTCACAGGCTATCCAAAAGATCGTTAAGAAATACCTGAAAGCCCTGAACCTCTATGAAAACGGGAAATCTGTTCATGCTTTGCGTCATTCATATGCGGTGGCTTTGTACAGGAGGGAAAAGGACATAAGAGCAGTACAGAAGCAATTAGGGCATGCGAGTATTCAAACAACCTTAATCTATGCTGATATTCTAAAGGAGGACATACAGGATCAATTGAAAGGATTGTGGGGATAGAAAATGATCAAACTGGGGGATAAATACACGGGAGGTGATGCGCAATGAAAAATTAGGTACGAAAACGACTATTAGAATGAGCTAAAGCAGCATTAGACGGCACTTTAAATCAACCAAAATTCAAAAGTATTAAATCTGAAGCCACTGTCCTTTATGGGATATGTGGCGTTTTTATTTATGGAGAATGCAAAAAATGAAAACAATAAAAAAGCCATCATACAAGAAAACGATTGCCGATAAAAATCCTGACTACATGAACAAACGACTCCTCTTAATTGACAGAGAGAGAGCCAGACTATTCACGACAACAGAAGGGGCATACATCCAAGTCAATATCAACGCGGAATGCGAGATTGATGTTTTTGAGATGACCAATAAAGTCACACCCAAAGAAACCTCGCTGTACAAAATTGGTAAGGAATGTCTCGGTTTTTATGATGCCGCTGTCCCGAAAATGTTGACCCATCTTGTTACGCCGGAAATGGAAATTGAACGGATCTTTAATTCACTCAGACGGAAATATTTGCTGGCCGTTTATTTCTCTGAGTTTGACCGTCCCTGTGATTTCATTAATTCCAAATTCAACAGAGCATTTCAAAGTATGGCCGGGATTAAAGTGTACCAAGGAGGATCGGCACAGCGTAAACCCAATGATGAATTCTGGAAGGAACATGGATTCAAACCGACCATAGAAAGCATCGACTGGAAAACAGATATGGAAAGTTTGGGTGAAATATTGCGGCTCATCAAAATCATATACATTGACGATTTGGACAGGATTTACAAGGAGATGATTGCTATAAAACCCGGATTCCATGAGATGTGGTTGCATGATGATTTTTTCGATGTAATGCCCGACGAAGATTCACATAGGGATAAAGTGCTGCGGATGTTAAGGACCAAAGAAGCGCTGATAGATTTGAATTTAGAGAAACTGCCCGATGATATAAACCGCAATGCCTATATGAGTTATGCCGCCTGTAATATCACAGAAGGTCCATTTGTATTTAGGAAAAGTTTATCGGCCAGTTACTTTGAAGAGATTAGGAAAATTAAAAATAAAGAAGAACTGCCAACCTTACATGACAAATTCCATATCCTCGACTACCTCAACAACAGGATAGAGACACGGGAGCAATTGGAAAAAGTGCTCGCCGATTCAGAAAAATTCACCCGATTCATTTAACATGGAGGGATACAAGCAATGATAATAAAGAGACGAGAATTTTTAAAGATGGTTCCGGCATTGGGTTTGAGTATGGGAATGTCACAATCTCTTATCATTAAACCCGAACAGGATAATAAGAAAATCATCAATGCATTACAACAGGCAGTGGAGGAATTTTACAGCCAGAATTTTTACGGGATTGATTGGGGTTCGGATTGGGATAATGAGATACACCAACAAAACTTAATTTACGCCGTCCATAAAATACATCCAACCACTCACAATGATCTGGCCTTTGTTGTCGCGATGAGAAATGTCTTTTATCCCGCTGCCTCTGTAATTGATGAGTATGTCTGTCGGAAAACAACCGGCAAATCCAATGCCCCTGATCATCCGTTGCTGCATGATACAAGATGGGGGGTGCCTTTTACATATAGATTGATCGCATATCAGGAACAAGTGACATGTGTGATTCAAGAACTGACTGATAAACATTGGGATCAGAATCAAGAAATTTGGCATGGAATTTACTACGGGAGAATGAAGCCTGATGAATTTTATTCCCTGTTTACCGATCATTACAAAAAGCAGCTCACCATTACTGATGCTAAACAAATATTCGACGGACTGGATTACATTAGGAACAGATTCACAACATATGCGGAATGCTCAACGGTAGTCAGTAGAGCCATGGAAATATTGAAAGCATAACCGAAAAAAGCAGCTATCACTATTGCCCTTCGATTTTATCTTGGGCGTTTTTATTTATGGAGAATGCGAAAAATGAAAAGACGAGACTTTTTAAAAATAATTCCGGGATTGGGTTTGACTATCGGACTGCCACAACCTTTCATCACCAAATCCAAGCCAGACAATCAAAAAATCATCAACGCATTACAACAAGCAACGGAAGAATTTTATAATCTAGATGAAGTAGAGAATGATAATAGATCTTTTACCAGAGAACTAAGCCGACAAAATATAATATACGCCGTCAATAAAATAAATCCTACAACGCACAACGATATGGCCTTTATTGTTGCAGTGAAAAGTGCATTGTATTCCAGCAATTTGATCGTAGATGAGTACGCATATAGAAAAACTACAGGTAAGTCCAATCCGCCGGACCATCCTCTACTTCATCTTAATAAATGGAAGGTGCCCTATACATTTCGTCTCATTTCCTTTCAAGAGCAAATAACATGCGTGATTGGAGAATTGACCGGTGTATATGGATATGAGAATGAAAAAATTTCCGCGATAATTTGGCATAATATAATGAAGGCTGGCAGTTTTCATCCCCTGTTTACTCCTGAATACAAAAAACGGCTCACAATAAAAGATGCTCAACAGATTTTAGATGGGTTGACTTATATTTTGTCTGCTATTCTACCTTTTGCGGAATGTTCAACGATAGTCAGTAGAGCCATGGAAATAATGAACGCATAAATAAATTACAAAACCCTATCACCGCCGCCCTTGGATTTATTCCTTGGGCGGTTTTGCTTTTTATGGGGGTGAAAAATGACAGCAGAACAAAAGAGGAAGTACCAACCGCCAGAGAGATTGCGTGACATCATTAAGAGATTGAAGGACCAGAAGTTCAAGTTAGATTGCGGCCACCATATCACGTTTGGTTATTTCCTCGGCAACGACATTCAGATCAATAACGGCAAGGAACCCCAAATCATATGTACTCAATGCGGATATTAGAAAGGAGGTGATCGTTAATGGCCTACACCCCGGAATTATCAATCAGAGGGTCGGCATTATTAAGAAGGATTGCATGGTACCGCAAACATCCAATGACCCTAACTTTAGAGGAGATTGTTTTAACGGTAGGAATGGAAATCAACAAAATCGACAATGAAAAGGCGATCTGTAAAACATGTAAGGATCGTTCTTGCTCAGCTTGTTATTTGAAGGAGGAACCATGAATGACAAAATCAAGCAAACCCTAAACCAAATCATCGAACATTTTAAGAATGGCGATATCCCTGAAGCCGTTTCCCTTGCCTGTTATCCAATCCCCAACACGCCGTCAATCAAGTGGTCGTTCCTAAATCGAACTCTCATGTTCCTTGCTGGTACTGGTGACGGGCGGGGTTTTAGGCAGTGGCAGGAGGTTAATCGCTGGGTCAAATCTGGTGCGAAGGCTTTTTACATATTGGTTCCCTGCTTCAGAAAAGAGATTGATGACGACGGTGAAGAAAAAACAGTCCTTTATTATTTTAGGTGCGCTCCGGTTTTTAAGTACGAGGACACAGACGGCGAACCAATAGACCACCATAAAATCGAAGTGCCTGACCTGCCTTTAATCAAGAGGGCATTTGAATGGGGAATATCAGTGAAGGCGATACCGGGCGAATACAAATGTTACGGCTATTATTCACACGACCGAAAAGAAATTATATTGGCCTCCCCTGAAGAAAAGGTGTTTTTCCACGAATTAGCCCACGCATCACACGCCAGGATATTAGGTGGACTAAAAACTAAGCAGGACCCAATTCAGGAGATTGTGGCCGAATTAGCAGCGCAGTCTTTATACAGGATAGTCGGAAAACGGGAAGCAGACACAACCGGCAATTCATTTAAATACATAGAAGCATACGCCGCCAATCTGAAAATGTCTGCCCATACCGCATGCCTGTTTGTCCTTAATGAAACCGAGAAAGTCTTAACCAACATTTTAAAAGGAGATGACCATGAATCTGTTGGAAAAGTGCCAGGAACATCGGATGACGCGGCTTAAAATTAAAACCATCAAAGACATCAAGGAACTCATCACCGCCATATTTGAAAAGCATCAGACCCAGGGAGAAGTTTTGACCGATCTATACAGGACGCTAATTTTTCCGGATTGGGACAGGATTAAGACGGTCAAGGGCTATCCGGAATGTGGGGTTGAGATGTGGAAATACATATGCCGGCTGTTCATGGAGTTCGATAAAAAATTCCACCTCAACGTAATGCCCGGTGGATTGTGGATGAATACGGGCTTCTCTTCCAACCGTGACCTTGATGATTGGGAAATATCTTTTAACAATTGCAGTGTCGAATATGAGGAGGTGGAAAATGTGGAACGAACCTACCCAAGAACAGCTCAATAAAATTCCGAGATTGTATGAGACCGAGAATGTGAAATTGAAGGACAAATTGATCCATCTCCATTTCTTCATTGGCGGCTGTGATTGGTATGTGGCTGAATACGATGGCGACGATCTTTTTTGGGGGTACGCTATTTTGCATAACGATTATCAAATGGCGGAATGGGGGTACATATCTTTTTCGGAACTTAAAGAAATAAAGGTGAATGGGTATTTGGAGATTGATAACGATGTGCACTGGAAAGTAAAGCCTGCATCAGAGATTGAGAAGATACGGATAAAAACGACATTTTGACGTTTTTCATGGCTACTTATTTTTCTACCAAAACATATAAACATGGAGGAAATATGGGCATACGATTTTCAGATGGAGAATACTTTGACACCGATGGACCTTTACGAATTGAGAGACGGAAGGATGGTTTGTATGTTGTCGGTAATGGATTTTTGGTTCCGGTATCGACAATTGAGGAAGGCGAAGAATTAATAAAAACGATGAAGGCAGATGAATAAAGCACTATGCAAAAATCGTTCGTTATCAGTCCAAGGAGGAACCCAATGAACGAAGCAAAGTTCTGGGAAAATTTGAAATCGGGCCGTTTTGCATCAATGGTCAAGGAGTCAACAAGAGGAAAACAACTCAGCCATTCTAAAGAGGTTTTCAATATCATGAAGCCTCTGTTCGCTGATGCTGATGTTGAATCCTTTTATTGCCTGTACCTCGACCAGAAAAACAGGATAATTACCATCGAAAAAATGTTCGCGGGGTCCATTGGGAGTTCAGTGGTGTATGCCCGTGAGATTATAAAACGGATACTGGAATTAAGATCATCCAATGTCATATTCGTGCATAACCATCCATCCGGCGATCCCCTCTAATCGATGTCAAATATTTTTATGTTGACATATTTTCTTACATATTGTAAGATTTTCTTACATTAGTAAATGCAGGAGGGTAAATTGGACAAAGAAAGTTTGAAACAAATAATCATTGACGAAATTAAGAGCAATCAGAAGACAAATGGCATAGAAGATACCAAAATCGATAGCGATACGAAACCTATAGGTGGGCTGGCATCTTTTGACAGTTTAACTGCTCTGGAAGTTTTGGCATCCTTAGAAATTATAATTGAAGATAAATATGAGATTGAATGTGAATTGGATGTTAGTGTGTATTTCACGGATAAAGGCAAAGGTGCTCTCCAAAAAAAAGAAATACTCCATAACTCTTTAAGTATTGATGAGATTGCCGAGAATATTCTCAAAACATTAAGTAAGTGAGGTAGGATAATGGAAGATAAAGAAGCTTTAAAAAAGCAAATTGCGGAGAGATTGAAATTAGCAAGAGAGCTTTCGGGATTGTCCCAAGCTCAAGCGGCAACGATATTAAATTTTAGTAGGCCAACAATTTCTGAAATTGAACAAGGTAGGAGAAATGTTTCTGGAACCGAACTCATACAATTCTCGGATATCTATGATGTAGACGTTAATTGGATTTTGTCCGGTGCTGAAGATGAGTATGCAAATTCAAAAATTCAGTTAGCTGCACGTGAAATTAGCAAAATGACTGAAGATGAAGTAAACAAGCTTTTTAAGCTTTTATCCTCAATGAAAAAAAGTAGATAGGGGCCATGGATACTCAAGAAATCAGTAACATAATAAAAAAAGCTTTAAAAATTCGATTAAAGCAAAAGATTCAGATTGATGAAACATTTTGCATCCTTGATATGGCAAAAGAGCTTGGAATTGAAGTTAAATTCGTTGGTATCAAAAGTTTAGAAGGGGCATATTTAAAAGAGACTCATACAATTTTATTATCAACCTTTAGACCTGAAGGTCGAATTAGATTTACATGTGCTCATGAACTTGGCCATTTTATTTTTCAACATGGGGATTCTTTTGATGAGTTAGTTGACAAGGGAGCTACCGGGACTAATAAACGGGAAGAAAAAATGTGTGATATATTTGCTTCTTTTTTATTGATGCCTGAAACCACAGTCAATTCCTTTTTTCATTCTCATGATTGGAGCATTAACTCGCCAAATCCTTCAGAAATCTATGCAGCAGCTAATTGGTTAGGAGCTAGCTATTCTTCTCTACTGAATCATTTATATTTTGGCCTAAAGAAAATTGATAAAAGAACATTTGATAATTTAGTAAAAATTCAACCAAAAAATATAAAAAGCTCTCTTTCTGGAAGGCACATAACCTCAAATTTGCTAATAGTTGATAGTCATTGGAAAGGCCGTCCAATAGATATGCAGATTGGTGATTATTTGCTGTTGGCTCACCAAATTGATAATACAGATGGTATCCTTACCTTAGTGGCGACACCAGGAAAATTTCTCTATCAGGCGAATAGGCCAGGGTTAAGTTTCGTTAAAATACAAAATGATAACGGTGGATTAGCTGTGCGGGTAAGGAGGAATGAGTATGTTGGACGTAGCATTTTTAGACATTTAGGCGAGGATTAAAATCGTGCGCACTGAATTCACAAATAGCAATCTATCTGAATTGGTAATTGATATTTGCACTGAGTTTCAAAATATTTCTGGAAACGAAATTCAAGGGTTGTCAATAACTATCAATGATTTTGACGAGAATAATAATGTTAATGAAACTTACGAAATTAGAGAGAGTTTTGATCGTGCCCTGAAGGCAAATGGAATGCTACCAATAAGTACCGTCGCAAATACAATTTTTCCAATAAATTTATGGAATCCTAAACTTGATAGGTCTGTGCTTTTTAAAAGGTATTTAAGTATTTTTCCACAAATTAAAAAATGCCCACAGAATTTCCACGGTGTATATTTTGAGCGTATGATAAATTATAAAGATGGTTTTAATCAGCTAGATAAAATTATAGATTTTTATAAAACTGATAACCATCGTCGTAGTGCATTTCAAGTATCGATATGGGACCCGCTTAGAGATATGGTAAACACTAGAATGCGAGGGTTTCCTTGCATGCAACATTTGGTATTTTCTTGTGTCCAAAACCAGTTGATCGTTTTTGGTTTTTATGCGACACAATACATTTTTGAAAGAGCCTATGGTAACTTTTTAGGAATATGCAACCTTGGGAAATTTTTATCACATGAATTACAAATCCCTCTTTATCAGGTCAAATGTTATGTTGGGGTGGAACAGCTATCGATAACCAAATCGAATTTGAAAGTAATATTAGATTCAATATGAAAAAAAGTAGAATGGGACAGCTAAAATTATTTGATGACATAGAGCTCAACCCAAAAGTAATAGTTAAAAAAACAAAAATTGATGAATCATATATTAAGAAACTCTTACCGATAAAAGTCTCACCAATTTATGATTTATACTGGAGATTTGCTCATTGGCGACAGTTAATTTTTTTTAGAAAATTATACAACCAGACCCCTTTAACCGATGATCCGATACTTTCTAAGTATAAATTCACAAACAGTTATAGGGCTTCTGATCGTGTTAGCCAATATTTGATAAGAAATGTAATATATAAAAAAAAATCGAATAATTTGGATACGTTTTATCGGATTATTTTATTTAAATTATTTAATAAAATTGAAACTTGGGAGTTGCTTGAAAAAGAATTTGGGGAAATTACTTTTAAAAACTATAACTATGAAAAATATGATCATTTTTTCAACAGTATTTTGTCTTCAAGAAAGCGTATCTATTCTGCAGCTTATATCATGGCTCCGGGCAAATTATTATCAGGCGTAACACGTAAACATAGTAATCATTTAAAGTTATTAGAATTAATGATTAATGATGAAGTACATGAAAAAATAACTAAATTAGATAGATTTCAAGAAGTTTATGATTTGTTGACTCGATATCCAATGATAGGTCCATTTTTAGGTTATCAATTCTCAATTGATCTGAATTATTCTGAGATTATCAATTTTTCTGAAGATGAGTTTGTTATACCGGGACCGGGAGCACAAAGTGGAATCGCTAAATGCTTTGAAGATACAGCAGGGCTTTCTGAAATTGAAATCATAAGATTTATGAAAGATCGTCAGGAATTTGAATTTAAAAGGCTAGAGTTAGATTTCCCATCATTGTGGGGACGACCGCTGACACTCATAGATTGCCAAAACATATTTTGTGAAGTTGATAAATACTCACGGATAGCTTTCCCGAACATCAACGGGAAAAATAATAGAAAAAAGATCAAACAGATTTATAAACAAAATAAACAGAAAATAAATTCTTATTTGTACCCACCGAAATGGGGGATTAATGAAGTTATCAGCGAAAGAAAAATTTGATCTTGCAGAAGTTAAAGTTGAATTAACCTACAAATGTGCCCTAAATTGTTTGCATTGCTCCAGTGAAGGTTCTATGGATCAAGATGAAGTGATCTCATTAGATGAGATGAAGCAGATCGTAGATTCTGCTTATGATATGGGAGTAAAAAAAATATCATTGTCAGGTGGTGAACCATTTTTATGGGAGAGTTTATCAAGTCTATTATCGTATAATAAATTCAACAAATTTGATGTTAGAATATATACAAGTGGCACTACTGATAACTTTAAAAAAATAGTCTCGAAAATCAATCATAACAATCTGAGTTTTATTTTTTCCTTATTTGGTGCTCAGGCGGATGCTCATGACAAAATTACTGGTATCGAAGGAAGTTTTAATAAAACGATTGAGTCTGTTACAGCATGCCAAAAACGTTTTGTTACTGAAATTCATTTTGTTCCTTTATCTCTGAACTATATTGAATTGCGGCCTCTTGTACTATTTGCAAAAGAACTCGGTATAGGCAAGATTAGTGTACTAAGATTTGTTCCACAAGGAAGAGGTGCTGAGTGTAAAAATCTTATTTTGAGCAAGAATGAGGATATTAAATTAGGAAATGAAATAATGAAATTGAGAGAATCCGGGTTTAACATACGAACTGGGAGTCCATTTAATTATTTGTTTATCAATCAAGAGCCGCACTGTTCGACCGGAGTTGATAAATTAATAATTGCACCAGACTTAAGCATCTACCCCTGCGACGCTTTCAAACAAGTTTCAGTAATAGATTTAGTTGGGAAAGATGAGTTTTCGTCTTTGAAAAAGTATGGTCTTAAAGAATGTTGGGAAAAATCGAAATACTTAGAAAAAGTTAGAAAGGTTTTAAAAACCGAATTTATAGAACCATGCAAATCATGCTCAAAACTAAAAGAATGTCAATCTGGTTGCTTAGCTCAAAAGTTAATTTTAAAAAATAACCTTCAGAATTCTCCAGATCCTTCATGTATTCTCCACTGAGTTTTTATTATTGAAAAGGTAATACTATGGAAATTAAATCTGATGATGGCGCGTTGCTACTTAATATAGTTAAACATATCCCTGTAATTGCTAAAAAAGAGGCAGAGAAAGTGTCAAGGGATTACCCAAACGCTGAAGATAAAATAAAAAGATTAAATTTTGTTTATCCATTTGATAGCAAAATCATCGAATATTTAGATTCCATAGGGAATTTATCCTCGTCAACAAATTTATATTCAATTATTTCAGATTTAAAAGATTTATGGTTTCAGTTAGTTGATAAATCGATCAAGTGCTTAAGATATTTTGATTCAAGAGAACCATATCTAGATTATAAGGATAAAGTCCCGCAATCATATGGAATAGAGCGGCTATCAGAATATTATAATGAGTTTTCAGATTTTGAGGCATTGCTTTATGGTAGTAACCAATTTTATAGAGATCATGTAATTCATCTATTTCGAACTTGGCTTATTGGGTTAAATATTTTGATAAACGACGAATCTGGAGAACTGTTTTATGAAAAAATTCAATTTGAGAGTGTTGATATAAATGAATTTAAACCAAATTTTTTTGAATGCATCAGTATATGGACTCTCGCTTCATTATGTCATGATCTTGGCTATCCATTGGAAAAGTTTCAAAACGTTCTTTTCAAAACACAAAAAATGATGGGATATTTAGTTTCTCAACCAAAAATACAGCAAGATATTGCTTTTAGTGGGACCCAAGATAAAATCAACGACTACATTGTTTGTATGATGAGCGCAAAGATGAAAGCTTCAGAATCGAGAAAAAAAAGCAAAACTTATTATGCAAGGGTTCAGTCAAAATATTACGTTAAATATACAAAATCACTAGAAAACCATTCTCATGGAATTGTAAGCTCGTTGATTGTGTATAGAGCATTACTCTACTTTCTTGAATCGGATTTCAGCTTTCATGATGATCACGAATTTGACTCAAATGATGCAAAACAATTTTATATAAGACGTGATATATTGAGAAGCATCTCTTCTCATACATGTTGGGATATCTATCATATGCGCTCGAATACTTTTCCTCTTTTATTGATCATATCCGATGAGTTACAGGAGTGGGGAAGAAAAAAATGGATGGATTTGTATCGAAATGAAATTATGCCAGATCCACAATTCAAACTAGCTACGTATGACAAGAAATATATTATTATTGAATATGAATTTAAAAAAACACAAAAACAGAAAATTGAAAGACTGATCGCATCTTTTTATAACCAGTTTAAGAAGTTTAGAATGCTCCTTCGAGATGGTGAAGATACTTCCAAAAGAGATTTTACTCTTTACATCCGCTATAATATTCAGCTCTATATGACACCAAATAAAAATATTAACGTAACCTCATCTATACCTTCAAAGGAAGCTGCGACATTTGAAGTTACTGGGGGAGGCTTTACTAAAAAATCGGATTTTCAAAGAGTAATTAGTAAATTTTACGATCCGAAAGAGTTGGTTGAGAAGAACGACTTTTATGTAAAATTGTCATAGCTTCATTATAACGAACAGAATTTTGATCAGGATCGTTAAAAAGGCTTGATAACTTGAAATAATAATAAAAGATATGGACGGCTTTTTTATCAGATGGCTAATTCTAACAGTTTCAATAATCATCACCTCTTATTTGATTGATGGGATTCATGTGGTTGGCTTCTTTTCCGCTTTCTTTGCTGCTGCCCTTCTCGGAATATTGAATGCGTTTTTCCGGCCCATTTTGTTCATCCTCACCCTACCCATAACGATTTTGACATTGGGCCTTTTCACCTTCGTCGTTAATGCCATGATGCTGTTAATGGTTTCGGGTGTGGTGTCGGGGTTTCAGGTGGATGGGTTGTGGTCGGCAATATGGGGATCTCTTTTCATTAGCATCGTCAGTTGGTTTCTCACGTCATTCATTAGCGAAAAAGGGCGGGTTGAGTATATTGATCTGAAGAAAGTCGGCAAGGATAGATGGGTATGAGTTCTGCAAATTACCTCGGCCAACAAATCAAAATAAAAGCCGACGTTCTTGATTTTGTAACGGCCAAAGATATCGCTAAACAAAAGACAAAAGAATATTGCGCCGGTTCCATGTTGTTGTCTTGGTTTAACGGGAAGACAGGTCACAGCAAAGTTGAATCGGTGGTCAGTTTGAGTGGAATACGCATATCAATGAGATGGTCTAAGGTCTAAAAAATGATGTCAACCTATCATGATTATGTGCATAATTTTAAAAAAAAATCACCTAAGCTTGCGGTTTTTGATATAGATGGGACACTCATCCCATGGCACGGACATACATATATTTGGGATTTTTTAATACATGATTTTGGTTTAGAAAAATGGAATTCATACTATTTTAACGCATTTAAACACAAACAAATATCATATACGGGATGGCATGAAAAGCTTTTCACTAAATTCAAGAAAATTGGTATAAATAAAGAAATGTTTAAAAAATCAATAATCAGTGTTTTGCCAGAAATGACGCAGATTATCGAATTTTTAGAGAAAATTTCAGTTCATTTTAAACATATGGCTATATTAAGTGGAAGTTTAGCACTTGCATTAGAAATCGGGCAAATTCCTTTGTCTCTATTCGATGCCATATATATAAACAAAATACAATTTGATGAATGTGGGAAAATATCGTCTTGGGAGATAAATCCATATGGCGGACATGATAAAAAATTTGAAGGGCTAATTGCTATCTGTAAAAAAAATCACGTCGACCTGAAACAAACTATATATATAGGAGACGGGTTAAACGATTTATACGTAATTAATAATTTATATAAATCAGGTGGTATAGGATATGCTCTACCTCCTCTTTCAAAATCTAATGAGCTATTAACTCCTATGAGCATGAGAGGAAAAGATATTTTTAATGTTGAAACTTTTTTACGGTAGCATAGTAGAAATATTATGCTAAATTTAAATGTGCTACACTTTAACTTTAAGACATATAAATTTTTTATAACTTCAACAAATGCCCCATTTTTTCTTTTTTTGCAGTAAGCTCTTTCCGATTCCATTTATCAATTTTGGCAAGCAGTGGTATCCTTTCTACTAGCATGTCTCTTTTATTAAAAAAATCAATTCGTTGCGGGTTATTTGAGAGGAGTTTAATTTGGTTAATATTAATTGATTCCAGTATAGTTACAATGTTATTATAATTTCGTCCATCAACAGGATGGCCGAGCCGTATATGTGCTTCTACTGTATCAACATTGCATTTTTGTTCTTCCATATATACTTCGATATGCTTCTTATAGGCATCATCCTTAGTGCCTATACCTCTAGCGTTCTCGTCAATGCAATAAATTAAAATTCCTCCGGATTGTTCGGATAAGATTTTTATGCTCATTTCTAATTGCTGTCTGCAATCGCAAAGCGAGCTACCATAAATCATAGCAAAAGTACAAGCTGATTCAATACGAATGATAGGCTGTGATGAGTTTCCTGGAAAACGTAGTACATGATATCTTCCATTATTTTGGAAATCGTAAAGTTTCAATTCTACTTCCACTATTTTTGATGTTTTTACAACTCTAAGAGGTAGTGAAATAGGACCATAAGTAGTATACTTTTTTAATTCTTTCATATTAATGTTACAATGCTTATTGATTTAATGGGTTATTGATAATTTTATATTTATTGCTACGCTTATTTCGATTATCCCTTGAAAAGGATAATACTGTATTCATGGCAGAAACACTTTTAGCATCAAGCCCCTCTTTTTCAGTCTTTATAATTGTTTTCACAATATTAATAATTTGTGGAGTAGGTATCCAGCATGCGATTGTAATCGCCTTTTGTCTTATTTGTATATCAGTATGTCGAAGTGCTTTTGCAATTTTGTTTTCAATATCGAAATTTTGAAGATCGATAAAATCTGAATTGTAATTTAATATGTTGTTATTTGATGAAGAAGTATAATTAGATAGCTTCATAACTCTATACTTCGAAAGAAATGCGAATAGACACCTTAAGATTGTTTCGAGGCCGATGACTATGGAGTATATGGTTATACTCAGGGTTACAGCACACATGACAGATGCATATAAACGAGGCATATCATATTGGTACATTGCCATTGTTGCAATATATCCGATTCCGTTTTCACCAGATAACCATTCTGATACGACAACACCTATTACAGCATTTGCTGATCCAAGTTTTGCACTTGTGAAAATATCATTAATAGCATTTGGGAATTTATACCAGCGTAGACGTTCGAAATATGAAGCTTGCCATAATGTGAATTGTTTATCAAACTTCTGTTCAATTGAATGCAGTCCTTTTAAAATAAAAATTAGACTTGGAACAAAAACTAAGAGAGATGCAATAAGAATTTTTGACCAGAAGCCGCCAAATATTAAGTATAGAATCGGGTAAAAAACTATAATTGGCGTGCTTTGTGCGCCAAGAACGAACGCTAAAAAGAATGAACGTGTAGTTTTCCATGCGTCTGCGGAAATACTAAAAATAATGCCTAGAAAAAGACCCAAAAAGAGTCCTATAATCGCTGCTATAAATGTCCATCTAATATTATTCAAAAAAATGTCATGATTTGAATATATTACATAAATTATTTGAATAGGACTTGATAATAAATATATAGGAATAATAAATCGGCATGACAGCTCCCATATTATAAACATAAGCAGTGTAATAGCGAATTTTGAAAAATATTTCATTATTCAAATAGTATTTGTTAATTTTAATTTGTTCTTTATTTTTTGTTCTAACATAAATAGATGCTTTCGATTGCATGATTTCCGTGGTCTATCAATATCAATATTTAAAATTTCGGAAACTTGAGCCGGTTTCCCAGACAAAATGATTATTTTATCACATAAAAAAACTGCTTCACTTATACTATGTGTTATTAGGAGTGTTGTCGGTATTGGATTTAGGCTGTGAATAATCGTTTCTAATCTATTATAAAGAATTTCACGAGTTATTGCGTCTACTGCACCAAAAGGCTCGTCTAAACCCAAAATAATTTTTTGTTGCCCGTTTAAGCTTTGTGCAAGAGCTATTCGCTGCGCCTGCCCGCCACTTAGTTCATTTGGATAACGAGTCCACAGATATTTATCGATTTCAACGATATTTAACATTTCTATTGCTTTTAACCATGCCTCTTTCTTGTTTAATGAAAAAACTCCACATTCTCCTCCCATAACTACATTTTCAACCACGTTTAAATGCTTTAGTAGCATAGGTTCTTGCAGCATCATCCCGAATGGAAGCAGTAATCGAGCTTCATTGCAATCAATTCCAAAATATGTGCTCCTCCCTTCATTAGGACGTAAAAGGCCAATGCACACCTGAAGGAGTGTACTTTTACCTATTCCGCTTTCCCCTATAATCCCAACAAATTCTCCGGGACTTATTGAAAACGAAATATTTTCTAAAATTTTTTTCTTATTTAATGGATATGAAAAAGAAATATTCTCAAGTTTCAACATAAAATCAATAATTAACTTGCTTGATTAATTCATTCACAGTTATTGGTTTATCTATTTTTCTGACCCTTCTCAACAATTCAATTGATTTTTTCCAAAACTCATTATCCATTTTACCCCAATTTTCTGATGACTTTTGATTGTTTGGAAATGCAAGATTACATAAAATATTTAACCCCTCCAGCTGACTTTCACGCTCAAGATCATTATTAATATCTAAAAGTATTTTAATGGCCATCTCGGGCTTATTGCACGCCTCAATCCAGCCTTTACTAGTAGCTCGCAAAAATTTTATTATTATATCTTCATTTTTATTTATTAATTGCTTTTTTGTAATAATAACATTTCCGTAGAAATTATATCCGTTTTCATACCCTGCCAAAAAGTATGGTTTTTTTCCAATTTTACTTAGCCTAACTGTTTGATCGCTGATATAAGCTATCTGGGCATCTACTTTCCCTTCAATAAGAGGTGCCAAATCGAAACCAATACTTACTCCTTTAACATCCATGAGGCTTAAATTTGCAGAGGAAAGCATTATTTCAACAATAAATTCTTGTACAGGTTGCCTACCAATACGTTTATCTTTTAGATCTTCCATTTTTTTAATTTTTGGATCGATTGTGACTATGCCCAAGGCTGTTCTCTGAAAAGTAGCTGCCAATCCAACAATCGGGATATCATGACTCACAGCATTTATTAAGCTAACGGAGTCAATAACCCCAAAAGTATCTTCTCCGCTTGCAACTAATTGAACTGGATCAATACCAAGTCCACCTGGTTTAATATCAACCTTTAAACCCTCTTCTTTGTAGTAACCCATTTTTTGGGCTACAAACATCCCAGCCGATTCATTGTTTATTATCCATGGTAATCTGACTGAAATAGGAATTAAATTTTCCGATGTCTCTGTTATAGTATTATTATCAGGTTTTGCAGACAATCCAGACACTATAAAAAACATGGAAAAAATAAAACATAATTGCACTGTAGTTGTAATTTTTTGTTTCATATGGCTCTCCATATAGTAAAATACATTAAGATCAGCATCTAATATTTTGATTTAAGCATTTTTTCTATTTCTGTTAACAGTTTTTCAAAAATGGCCTTAACGCTTTCCATCATTTGTATTTCTAACTCAACGCAAATACCTTTATTTAATTCTTTTAAAATAGGCTCAAGTAAATACGTTTTTTCAAATTCGTGATCGTATATATACACCAAAGATCTCTCCTGTAATAAAATGGAATATATTAATGATCGAGCATTCAAGTATTTTTTTTCATATACTTCATTTACTCTACTCCCTTCATTATTATGAAAAAAATACTTGATAAATTTACTTAAATTTACTTCAAACACATTTAACGATACAAATTTTTCATTGGTTGAGTCAATATTTCGTTTTACGCATACTATGTTAGAAATACCGGTTTCATTTTTTTCATCCTTTTGGGGTCTGGCGTAATTTGGAATTTCGAAAATTTTTTCAACTTGTTGTCGAAACATATCTGAAAAATCGTCACTTTGCGGGAAATCTTCAGGATCAGGGACAATATAGATATAATTATCTTTTAGGTTTTTTATTGAGTCGCCTAACTGATACATATTGTCATAAAAGCGAGTCACTTTTCCCTCTATTAAGTTTTGTAATCCAAAAGCTAGCACACGTGATTTATTTGGATTCAAATGTTTATAGATTGATACTACTTGATCAAGTGAATAAACGCCTGATACTTTTGATACAGAAACGCTATTTTCCTTCAATTGATTTATAAAATCAATTTCTTCATATATTTTATTTATATCACCCAATAATTTGTTATCTTTTATTATTTGATGGGCCTTTGCACTTAAAAGCGAAAGTCTAAACAATGCTGTTTTTGGTGGGCTTGAGCCTTTTTCTCTCATCCAATTTTTAATAGTTTCTACTTTCACCAACATTAATTCTGCAAATTCTTCCATCTCAAACTTAAGCTCATCCTTAGCTGCCTTCAGAGCTTTTTGAATTGCATATCTATCATTTTCTGAATACTCTTGAATCTTCGGCATCTACTTTCCTACTGGTAGGTTGTTTTTTAGCCAAAACAATAACACATTCACCCGGTCCTATCATTCTTAAAAAAAGCCATAAAATTTTAGCAATTGGAAATAAAAAATGATATGTCAATGTGAACTCTATTGGTTTTGAAGTTTTTTGGGAAAATATATTCCTTAACGATTTAAAGAAGAAAACTGAAATATTATATGTTTCTATGATATGAGAAGTAAAACCTGATAATTTTATATGCTCTAAAAGAAGCTCTTTCGAATAATGGGTTAGGTGCCACCCATGCTCCCATACACTCCAAAATTTTCCGAAAATTTTTGTCGGCAAAGACTTAACATTTGGAGTCGCTACAATAAGCCAACCATTATCGTTTAACAGCGGTCTGAGTCGCTCTAATACTTTTATTGGATTAACAAAGTGTTCAAGTGACTGATCTAGTACAATAAAATTAAAATGGTTTTTAGGGAAGCATTCAAGAGCCCCTTCTTTCTCCACATCAAGAATAATAACTCTTTTATCCTTACCAGATCTTAAGTCTAAACCAACAACATTCACGTTTGGGATTCCATCATATAAAGAAAGACGTTCAGCTCCACTACCTACATCTAAAATTCGTGATCCATCATCAGCAATTATTGTAACAGCCAATTTAACGAACCCAAGCAAAAGAATAGGTCTTAAGGTTAGGTTTTTAGGAATAAATCGAAAGACAGGAGCAAGCCTTCTATACAATATTTTAACGACGGGACAGAGGGTATCGGCATAATAATTATCAAGTTGTGAATATTTAATGATTAGGTCATTGCGGTCTAAATCTAAATATGATTTTGAAAATTTGTTCATTTTAATAATCAATTGTAACTTATTCGTGTTGGATACCAACACTCGCAAACATATTCATGAAATATATAATAAAATTATAACATGAATAGAAAAATGTCAATGCATTTATAATAAAATCGAATTTATGAATTTTTTTAGCTGTATTTTGCAATTATATTTAGAATTATATATTGAACAGCGTTCTATGGTGAACCTGATTTTCTTTAAGCAGTTACAATTTTAATTTTATTAAAATATCAGTATATTATAATCAACATTGGTCGGCGTGGCGGAAATATTTTTCAACCCTGCGATTTCTTAATTTATACAATTTTAGAGAATTATATATTTAGTTATTTTTGATTAATTAGCTTGTATAATAAGAATAAACGATAGCGCTCATTATATCTTTCATGAAATTCAATCAAATATAATAAAAAACATTTTATAAAAAATAAATTACCTTTGAAAAAAAATTTATTCTTGACTAACATCTTAAATCATAATAGGGTATTTTATAAATTGATGGAGTTCGTTTAAATTTTTGATCTTCAACTATTTGGAGGGCAAAATGAAAAAGATGACCAAACTTCAGAACAGTCTAATTCACAAAGCATGTCAGCTTTCAGGATTAACTGAGAGCCAAGTCATCGAGTTTTATACCATTAATCAAATCTCAGAAGAGAGTACGGCCCTACACGTTGGTAACATTTTAAAAAATTTAGGAAAACTAATCAATGACTTTAAATCAAACAAATCACCAACCAACCACAATATTGTACTCGTAATTATACCTGATTCTATGGCAACCGCAATGTTCTCTGAATTAGCTATTTGAAATTATTCGGACAGGCAATTATGCAATTTTTATTTTAACTAATATGAACTATAAGCAAGGCGATATTTTCGGAATCAACTGACAAATAGGGCAAGATTATCGCAATTACACTGGACGCTTTTGGCGTCTTTTTTATTAGTTTTTTTATAAGATATTTTCTTTGCTAAACTCAGTTTTAAACAATCGATAGCTTAAAACTATACAAAAATGCGGAATACCCTATACCTTGTCAATTAAAATTTCTATCATTTCAAAAGTCCCAACGGTGCACAATCTCTTTATGAAGAAGAACGACAAGAAATTTTGGTCACACTATAAGCGATTGACTAAAAAATTATTGATTTGAGCTCAATAAATCATTCCAGCACAATCGATTTTAGGCAGTGTGTGGAAAAAATGGCGATCTATGTGTGTCTTTTCTGGATGACATGAAAATTAACGATTCTGCCGGCCATGGGATAGTGAAATGTTGTGACGTCGAAAATGCAGCTCTCCTTTCCCATCAGCAAAATGAATCCGATGACATTTTTAAGATACCCTCCCTCTTGTCCCCTAAAATCTTCAACCCCATATAAATATAATTGAATATATTGTAAAATTAGTACAACCAAGGTATAAAAATGTGGTACCGAATAAATTGTGACACCTGAATTTAATACTGCACTCCCCTGATCTGATTATGGAAAATTGGCTGGTCTATATCCTTAAATGTTCGGATGGGTCATTATATTGCGGGATAACCAACGACATCACCAAAAGAATAAAGGCGCACAATGACGGCAAAGGCTCACGCTATACCAGATCACGAAGGCCGGTTGAATTTGTTGCCGCCAGTCCGAAAATGAATAAAAGCGACGCACTCAAATTGGAATATCGAATCAAGAAAGTCCCAGTCCACCAAAAAATATCAATGCTCAATTCTGGTAAAAATGGGGATGTGTTGATGTGGTCGGAAATTGCAATAGAGCTAAGGGGGATCAGTAAAAATATTCAGGAACTTGTGGGGGTGGTTGAGGGGTGGGGTTTGTAAAGAAAAAATCGAATTGATACAGCTTGCTCACTGCGTGAAAAACTGCGTGAAAACTAAAATTAAATTAGATGTCACCATGGTTTTTCAGCATAAACTAACACAAATATTAACGCAGTAACAATTTGAAAATATTATAATGCGCTGTAATTGCTCGATTATGATTTCGGACACCTGGGATCTGTCACGCCGGAGGTCGCGGGTTCGAGTCCCGTCGCTCCCGCCAAAAAATTAAAGGCTTAGAGAAATCAATCCTCTAAGCCTTCTTTTTTTTCCAATCAAATTTTCAACCTTCACGCCCAAAAAACAGCCCCCCTATTACGGAGTAACCGGATTCCGTATTTTGGGTCCAAAATTCTGTTGCCTTCCGGTGATCCGGATTCCAGCTATCCAGCCCGCCGGACTATTCAGTTTCCAGAAACAAAATATCCCCATTCTGATTTCCGGATCATTTGTAATTAGCAGTTGGTATAGATATCTTGCTGTTGCAACGATGAGGCGATCATGAAACTCTTGAATATCATCTGGTTCGGACGCGCTTCTTGAAATTTCAAAGCTCGGCGGTTTAAATTGATAATTTTTAGATTTCAGAAGAGCTTCGATATATTGCACCGAAAAGTGATCAAGACCCGGCTATCGCTCCGTGAGGGATAGACGAATTCCAAAGGCCAGAAAAATTCCGGCCGTAATCCAGCCAAAGTCTTTCGCCACCCGAGGCCGGGTGGTGATGAAATCACCGATGGCGCCGGAAAATAACCGATGAGACAGAAAATGACCACGGCCTGGAGCATGAAGATCAAGCCCAGCAAAATCATTTGAAGGGCAACAGGCCAGGCAGCCAGGGTGACGGCCATGGGAGGCCCACAGGAAATAACGCAGATTGGCTGTGGTCACATCAATCCGCTCACGCGTCCAAATCCGGCTGGGGGGCGAGGACATTATGGGCTACACCGATGCGGCGCACCAGGGTCATGAAAAACTTGGGCAGGGGCACATCCCGGTCCACCAACAGAATGCCGGCCTCCTTGGCCCGGGCCAGAATGCCTTCATTGCCCAGGCCTTCCTGGCTGTCGCACAAAAACTGAACCCGCAACGCATCTGTAATAGGAATGCGCAAACTTTCGAATTCCACCGCAATGCAGTTGAGCTCAGTGTCGATGACGCTGCGGTTTTCATTTATAAAATTCATGAACCGGGCTTCTGTGTTGGGGGTTCCGAAAAGGTCATTGATAATAGCTCCGTTCAGCCTGCTGATGTCA
Organism: Desulfosudis oleivorans; assembly: GCA_020723325.1. Taxonomy (GTDB): domain Bacteria; phylum Desulfobacterota; class Desulfobacteria; order Desulfobacterales; family SURF-7; genus DYJD01. The sequence goes on from DYJD01000013.1 coordinate 154,941, forward strand.
GCCGGATCACGCTCCGGATATTTTTGGGTCAGATAGGGTTTCAGCTCCTTGAACAGGATCATTTTGACCACATTGACCCCCTCCCGCAATACGGGGATGAGCTTGCTTTCGAACTCCATGTTGTTTTCTCCATTCTGATGAAATTCCTCGTGGGGAAAGGTCTGCTATACATAAGGGGCAGATGATTTTCAAGTTCAATCCGGTATTCAATTATCCCCTTGACCAAACCGGGCGCTTGAAGATACATATGACCAAAATCAAGAACCCCAAGGGGGATATTCAGCAGGTCGCATCACGGACACTATACTGGAAAAGGAATCCGCTCATGAATAAATTCGGTGAACGCTTGAGAAGCTTGAGAGAATCCCAAAAACTGCCCTTGGCTGAAGCCAGCCGGCTTGTCAGCATCCCCCAATCCAGACTGAGCGAACTGGAGCGCGGCATCCGCATCCCCATTCCGGAGCAGGTGGAACGCCTTGAAAAATTCTACAAGGTGGAACCCGGCGTCCTGGCAGCTCTTATGCAATGAAATGACGGCAAAGCATCTAGTGAAAATGCGGCGCAATGAGCGGGAAATCAAGGACCGCCAGGCCATTGACAACATCATCCGGCGTTGTCAGGTTTGCCGCATTGCCTTGTGTGACGGCGATCAGCCGTATATTGTTCCGCTGAGTTTCGGCTATGACGGCGACTGTCTTTTTTTTCATGCGGCCCTGGAAGGCCGGAAGATCGATCTCATCCGCAAAAACAACCGTGCCGCTTTTGAATTCGATATCCTGAACGAGATCGTCACCGCCGGCGAAGCCTGCGGCTGGGGCATGCGCTATGAAAGTGTCATGGGAACAGGCCGGATGGAAGTTGTGGACAAACCGGAAGATAAAAGCCGGGCCCTGGCCTGGATCATGTGCCAGTACGGCAGCACGGAGCATGTGTTTCCAGAACAAATGCTGAAAAAGACGCTGGTTCTGCGCCTCACAATCCTCACCATCAGCGGCAAGCAAAGGCCATAGTTATCTTTCAATAGGCTTGAAGCAGTAAATTTAAAATGAGGGGGAGCAGCATGGCACCATCGTCCTCAAAAGGCGTGTTTGCGTTGTCCCTGCCGACAGGCGTGCTTCTCCTCGTTCTGTTTTTTTGCAACCAGTTCGGTTTTCTGCCGGAACCCGCGGCCTTATTGACCCGGCCGCAGGTCAGCGACGCAACCCTCAGTCGATGCGGGCTGGACCGCAAATTCCACAAATGCATTGCCGTGGCCGACGGCGATACCATCACCCTGGAACAAATCGGTCCGGTGCGTTTCATCGGTATTGATACGCCGGAAAAAAATCATCCGCTGCTGCCCTTGCAATACATGGCCCAAGAATCATCGGAATTCACTACCCGCCGCTGTCTTTCACAGGAGGTCCGCCTGGATTACAATCCCCATGACGAGGACTTCCGGGATAAATACAAGCGGGTGCTGGGGTATGTCTATTTAAGAGACGGGACCTTACTCCAGGAAGAACTGGTGCGCAACGGCCTGGCAATCGCCTATACCAAATATCCGCTGGATGAATCCATGCGACAACGCTTGCTGGCCCTGGAACAGGAAGCCCGTAAAAAGGAGCAGGGTCTGTGGCGGGCAGAAGGTCTGGCGGAGGTCGCCTGGATTCTGAATCAACAGCAGCCTATGATCCGGGTTGGCGGGGACGGCAAAGGGCGCTATGAACTTTTTTTCGCCGGCCGGCACTTGAACCTGCCCGGGCTGGAAGGCGTCGCCTCTGAAGTCGCCGCTTTGCACCGCCGCATGTACGAATTCAGCCCGGCCGATTTTGAAAAGGAGACAGAAGCCGCCGGCTATCAGCGCGCGGAAAAACCCGCGACAGAGGCGTATATATTGGTGTTTGCCATGGCCCATGGGAAATGGGGGCTTTTTCATCAGGGCCTTGTCCGGCCCCGCATCCTGCAAACAGACTTGGAGCCAAGTCTGCAAGCTTTTTTCACACTGCAAAAAAGGCAAAATGAAGCCGGGAAGTTAAGGACAGACTTGAGGAGCCGGGGCTTTTGTCCAACCAGGGCTCTGGATTATGATCCCAATAACTTCTCCTCTGGCAGCGTGCTCCCCCATGAACGCATTTCCGCCTGGTTGCGCCACCCCAAAAGGCCTATCATTCGCTGGGATCAGGCCAGGGAGTATATGGGCCGGTCGGTTTATGTCCACGGCCGCATTGCCCGCAGCCACAATTCCGGCAAGGCCTGTTTTCTCAATTTTCATAACAATTTTACCCGCTATCTCGGGGCTGTAATTTTCGAAAGCGATTTCAAACGTTTTCCTGCCGCACCGGCAGGCGCCTATCTGGGCCGCTATGTGGCCATTCGGGGTCATATTAAGGAATACCAGGGCCGGCCTGAAATCGTCCTGGAAAAGCCTTCCCAGATCAGACTGCTTCCGGAATAAAAATCCTATTGCAACGGGTTCCCGGCCGTGATCCGCAGACAACCCTTTGGGCAAGCATCCGCGCAGCGCTCACACAGGATGCATTGCCGATCCCTGATCCTGCGCCGGTCTTGGACTGCGGCCATGATGTCCACCTTCATGGGGCAGGCGGAATTGCACAAAGAACAGGCGGTACAGGCCGCTGCATTCACCGGCGCCATCTTGAAAACGGAAAGCGGTGCGAGCAGGCCGGACAGGGTCAGAAACGGGCACAGCAGGCGGCAATAGGCCCGCCGGCCCAGCAGGCCAGCCAAGCCCAGACCAAAAACGATGATCCAGATATTTTCACCGATAAGCCACCAATAGCGGGCCTCATCATCATAGACCGGGTTGTGCAGCCGGGAAACCACAACAGCCAGCAGTATCAGCGCGCCAAGATAACCCCAGGCCAGCCATTCGGAACGTTTTTTTCCAGATCCGGCCCGCCGGGATTTCCAGCCCTGGTCTGCCAGCTCAAAAGCCACCGCATCCCAGCATGCCCGGGAGCAAAATCCATTGCCGAAAACCAAGGGTACCGTCACCCGGGCGATGAGCAGTTGAACCAGGGCACCGCTTACTATACCGGCGGCCCCATCGAAGATCACCTGGGGAAACTGGAAATTAACGTTCAAGCGCAGGGACAAACCGGCAAAGAGGAAAATTCCGAGACCTGACAATTGGATCAAACGGATGGTTTGACTCAACCGGGGATAGCGCCGGGTCAATATCACCGTGACCATGGCCATGGCCCCGATCCCGGTGAACATGGGAAAATACCAGCGGTTTTCCCGCAAAACAGCCACCACCGCACCAATGGCTGTGAACAGCAAAAGCACGAAAAGCGGCAGGGCGTTTTTTTTCATGGGAATGGTTGCTTGACCTGAATCATTTTGGCTTCGGATTGGGAGATATGCGCGTGTTTCCACACCCAAAGAAATATAGCCGAGCACATCATATGGTGTCAAGCTCGCATCTCTTTTTTCCAGGGAAGGCTCGGCCCAAGGATTTCACAGGCGCTTTACCGGCCCCACTGCCACCAGGTAGAGCAACGCCGATGCCGGGTTCAGACCCAGAAGAGTTCTGGCTTCTGGATCATACAGGGCGCCTATCCCGCAGCAGCCCAATTGAAGCGAGGTGGCACCCAGATAGAGGATCTGACCCAATCGACCGGCAGTCATCATTACCTGGCGATAGCCCCGGGGCCCGCCGGCCTGATCCAGCCACGCGAGGTTGGCAATAAACAAAAAATGCAGGGCCGCCCTGGCCAGCCATTCCTGGTCCAGACAGACCGCCGCCATCTCCCCAAGCAGATTCCCCGTTTTCACAAGCCCTAGCTGCTTCTGCTCTGGATCCAACAGGTAAAAGCCCGGCGCCATCCCTGCCACATTACCGGTGAGCAAACCTATCCTAAGGGACTTGGCCGAAATCAGCTCATGGGTTTCCGGCCGGCCCAGGGAATTCATAAGCAGTTCCACCAACTGCCCAGCGGCTTCTTGGGGCATGGTCCAGCCGGTGAAATTCCGTTTGGATCTTCGCCGGTAAACAATTTCCGGATATGCGCGCCCGCCGGGTTCGGCTGATCCGGGTGGCATTCTTAGCCATTCCAATGGTTCCGGGCCGATCTTGTTTTCACAATCCAGCCGTGAGGGGTCAAAGCCCTTGGGCATTATGCCGGCTTGATGGATCTGCTCGATCTGGGGATACGCTGCTTGCTTGGGGGCAACAGCTTCAGCCGCTGGTGGGTCTTCAAACAATTCCGTCCGTTGCTCCTGGAGGGGCTGGCCGGCCCCCCCGTCAGCATGCACATGGATCCATCCCAGACCGATCTCTTCACGACCGTCAAGGCCCATCATCTGTTCCAGCATCCGATCGTCAAAATCATATCCAAACGAAAACGGCAGGGATAAGGATTTCAGGGCCAGGATCAGATTTTCCATCAAATGCCCGGCATCCAGCAATATGTATCGATAGGCCCTGGCCCGATATTTCCAGGAACTCCGGAAAACGATGCCGGTGATGAAAAAGCTGAGCAGGCAGCTTGTCTCTGCCGGTGTCCCGGCAGCCTGTTGCACCCATGCTTCCAAGTTCCCAATGCGCAAAGGGACGAGACTGCGGTCAGGGATGGCATAATGATACAGCCCGGATTCCAGGCCGTGCACCCCTGAAGCGGCCAAATACAATTCCGTGGGGTACAAGGCCCCGGCCGATGCCACACTGCGGAAATGAAACTTCTCGCTTCTAAGAAGCGCTGCGGCCGTCAGACTGTACGCCTGCTGAAGAACTGTGGCCAACTGGACTAAATTTACGGTTTTCTTTCCAGCCGCAACCGGAGCTAGTGCCGAGAGCCGCCACAGATTCGTATCCGGGACCTCTTCAGCCGGCGGCAGGGCCAGCTTCCGGATTCCGGGATAGCGTTTGTACACAGAGGGTTGGCTAGCCCAGTCCAACTGGTGGGGCTGCATGGCCTGCCGGTCATATTCAGTGGCCCGATGATAGGCTGCTGCGCTGCGGATTTCCATATTCATGGCCCTCGCTCCTTGTGCCTTTGTTTTTATGCCTTGCCCATGAAACCGGATGAAAAAAGAAATGCCTTAGGGTAAAAATAATGGTAAAAAGATTATTTGCAATGGGAAAACCAATAACAGGAAATACTGAGAATGACCGCGCTGCTGCAATTCGACAAATACCTGCTTCAGAAAAAAATCGCCGTCGGCGGGATGGCCGAGGTATTCCGGGCCAAACTCAAGGGCGAGGAGGGCTTTGAAAAACTGGTGGTGATCAAAAGAATGCTGCCCCATCTGTCGGAAGAAGAACAGATGGTCAAGCATTTTATCGATGAAGCCCGCCTGGCAGCCCGGCTCAAGCATGAAAACATCATTCATGTCTATGATTTCGGGAATCACCAAGGCGCCTATTACATCGCCATGGAATATCTTTTCGGAAAGGATCTCCATATCTTATGGCGCAAATCCCAGGATCCTGGCCCGGCCCTGGATTTGTCCAACCTGCTGTACATCGTGGCCAAAATCTGCGAGGGGCTTGATTACGCCCATGGTCTCACGGATTTGAAGGGCACGCCCCTGAACATCATCCACCGGGATGTGAGTCCCCATAACATTTTCATTACTTACGAAGGTAATGTCAAAATCATCGATTTCGGCATTGCCAAGGCCGCCTCCCATTCCAGCAAAACCCGGGTGGGGGTCATCAAGGGCAAGGCGGCTTACATGTCCCCGGAACAAGCCGAAGGCAAAGGCATGGACCATCGTTCCGACATTTACGCCGTGGGGATCATTTTATATGAGCTTTTGGCCCAACGAAAAATGTTTGAAGGCGATACCTTTGAAGTCCTGGCCAAAGTCCGCGAGGCCCGCTTTGAACCGTTGGAATCCATTGTGCCGGATCTCCCCCAACCGTTATATGAAATCCTCCGGAAGGCCCTGGCCAAAAATCCTGAAGAGCGCTACTCGTCAGGCGAAGCCATGCAACTGGACATCGAAGATTGCCTGGAGCAGTTCCACCTGCGCAGCCATCCGAAAAAACTGGCGGAATACATGCAGCTCGTTTTTCGGCAGGAATATGAAAAGGAAAAGGCCGAACTGGCCGACGCCCTTGCCGATACCGCCGCCGGGCCTGATGGGGATGGAGATCAGGCCACCATGGTCATGGACTTCGGCCCGGATCAAACCATGGACCGGCAATCCGATGAAACCATAATCCAAAACCAGGCGGCGGACCCTGCCGGCAGTTTGCTCAAGAAAATCCTGTCGACTGCCACCCGTTCAAACCTGGTCATTATCAGCATTGTACTGGCCTGTCTGACGCTAACGGCAAGCGTGGCCTATTATCAGCGTAAGAGCCTGCCTGCCGGGTCTCCAACAGAATCATCCGGCAGTTCAGAGCCGGCCCGATTCCGGTCCTTCTGGTCAACGGAAAAGCCGCTGACACCCGAGCGCCGGGAGGAAATCCAGAAATGGCTGGAGCTTGCGGAAGTCAAATTGAAGAAAAATCAACTGACCAGTCCGGCCGATGATTGCGCGTACTACTACTATTCATTGGTCTTAAAACAGGAGGCGGATCATCCCCAAGCCAAGGAGGGGCTGCGGAAAATTGTTGCCGCCTACGTGCGACTGGCGGAAAACGAGATGAACCGCATGAACCGGCGAAAGGCCCTGAACTTCATCCAGGCCGGACTGGCCATTGACCCTGAGGATAAAAGACTTCTCGCCTTGAAAAACGACGCTTCCAATGAAGGCACCATGCTTGTGCGCAAACTCAAGCGCCTGTTTTAAAAAACCCGACCTGGATTCAAAGACCATGACTTCCCTGAATACCATGAGAATGAGACAGTTTGTGGCTTCCGAAAATCCCCCTTTGGCTTGTTCTGGATTTTGCCGGGCTTGCCGGGAAATACACCTCCTCAAGCAGGGAAACGCTCGGGAATATTGCCTGGAACTCATGCAAACCTTGGAAGAGAAAGGCCGCATCGATTTTGACCAACCCACCGGCCATGTCGACCAGCGATTTTCCACTGCTTTTCTGTTTGCAGAATCCCGCGGGCAGATGTTCGGCACATTGGAGTGCCTGGCGCCCTCTGGCCGGACGGTAATCCTGAAAGCTTTTTCCGGTCAATACAACGGCGTCTGGGAAGTGGCCGGCTGGGTGCCGCCCCTGTTGGATGTAGCCGAATTTCAGCGCCTGGTGGACAAGACCGACCCACAGATCAAAGCCCTGGGGAAGCGCCTGGAATCTCTGCCCCCGGGCCTGGAAAAGGAGCACCTGAGCCATCAGCGCAAAAAGCTGTCCCAAGATTTGATGAAAGCGCTCCATGCCCTTTACCAGGTCCATAACTTGCGCGGGGAAGTCAAACCCCTTTTGGAATTGTTTTCAACCGGCATCCCCACTGGCGCCGGGGATTGCTGCGCCCCCAAACTGCTGAATTTTGCCGCGCGCAATCAGCTCAGGCCCGTGAGCCTGGCGGAGTTCTACTGGGGCCGGGAAAACCGCTCCGGCACCAGACAGCATGGCTGTTTTTATTCAGCCTGTGAATCCAAATGCAAACCCATATTGGGCTTCATGTTATGCGGCCTGGGGGAAAAAGATGAAACCTAGTGCCCATGAGCTTCCAATCATCTACCAGGACCCCTTTCTGGTGGTAGTCGACAAACCTTCCGGACTCTTGTCCGTGCCCGGCAAAGGCCCGGACAAGCAAGATTGTATCGTCAACCGGCTGAAAAGGACTGTTCCGGACTGCATCCCTCAGCCTTCCGTGCACCGCTTGGATATGGACACCTCCGGCTTGATGGTGCTGGCCCTGACCATTTTGGCGCATCAAAATCTTTCGCGCCAATTCCGGGATGGTCAAGTGCAAAAAAAGTATGTGGCCGTGCTGGAGGGTGTCGTTGAAAACCATCAGGGGGAGATCCGGCTGCCTTTCCGTCTGGATGTGGACAACCGACCCTACCAGATCCATGATCCGGTGCATGGGAAACTCGGTATAACCTGCTGGCGCAAAATCAGCGTTGAAAACCATCGCAGCCGGATTCTGTTCACTCCCAAAACCGGCAGGACCCATCAACTCAGGGTCCATTCCGCCCATTGCCTGGGACTCGGCTGTCCGATTGTGGGTGATCGGCTTTACGGACAAGGCCGACCAGGTGAACCACTGCACTTGCACGCCGCTTATCTGGCCTTCCAGCACCCTGCCCATGGTAAAATCCTGCAATTCGAATCTGAGCCTCCCTTTTAGGAAGGGGCAACGGATAAAAAATGGATGCCATGGTCCGCGGTTAATGGTATGAAGACAACCAGCCGTGATGTGAAGCCAGGCTGAGACAAAAAAGGGGATGCTGAGAAATGGTGATGGTTGAATTGCATATTGCTTTGCCGGATTGGGCGGCTTCTATGGCGGACCGTGCCCCGGCCGTGTTCGCAACCATGGAAGACAAAATGCGTTTTGTCATTGAGCTGGCACGCAACAACGTGAAGCATGGCCTGGGTGGGCCTTTTGGCGCTGCGGTGTTCACAGAAACCGGCGAACTTCTGTCCGTGGGTGTGAACCAGGTGATGGTCGCCCAGTGCTCCATCCTGCATGCGGAGATCATGGCCCTGGCCCTGGCTCAAAAACGCCTGGGCAGCTATGATCTCAGCCAAGATGGCAGGCTGCGGCATGACCTGTATGCGTCCACCGAGCCCTGCGCCATGTGTTTTGGCGCCATCCCCTGGGCCGGGGTCACGGGCTTGGTATGCGCGGCCCGGGACGAGGATGCGCGCATGATCGGTTTTGAGGAGGGGGCCAAATTGCGCGACTGGGTCGGCGCCCTCCATGCGCGCGGCATAAAAGTGCAGCGGGATGTGTTGCGGGAGGAAGCCAAGGCGGTACTTCGGGACTATGCCGCCGCCGGCGGCAAAATCTACAACTCCAAGGGTACAGCCAGCTAGTTTTTTTACTCTTACTCTTGCTCTTAATCTCAATCTCTATTTCAGCCCAATAGCCTCCGCCACCTCCCGCATGCCCAGAATTGTCTCCGTGATCAGCTCGCCACGCTCCAGCCCCAGCATGGCCGCCCCGCGGTCAATGATCTCACGGTTCACGCCGGCGGCAAAGCGTTTGTCCTTCCACTTCTTTTTCACGGAATCGGCGTTTAAATCCATTACGCTTTTGGAAGGACGCACCAGGGCCGCGGTGGTAATCAGGCCGGTGAGTTCATCCACGGCAAACAGGGTTTTTTCCAGGAGGCTCTCGGGTTGGATCTCGGAGCAGATCCCCCAGCCATGGCTCACCACGGCCCGGACATATTCCTCGGGCCAGTTTTCGGCCCTCAGAATTTCAGCGCTTTTGCGGCAGTGCTGCTCCGGATATTGCTCATAATCCAGGTCATGCAGCAATCCAATGATGCCCCATTTGTCTTCATCCTCACCGTGCTTGCGGGCAAAATAGCGCATCACCCCTTCCACTGCCAGGGCGTGCTTGATCAGGCTGTCGCTCTTGTTGTATCGGCACAGCAATTCAAAGGCTTCGGATCGAGTGGGAATTTCTTTCTTCATACTTGTTGAGCACCTTGCTTGCCGACCGATATGTTCTGTTTGATCACCGCGTACACATCCGGATGATTGGCCAAATGCATATGGCTGATCCCGCTGAAAATCCTACCCATAGTAAAAGTGTAGTGCTGTTGTCCATGGCCCGTACCGCAAGTGGCGCTGGCCGGCCGAACCAGAAGATCACCCAGCAATCGCCCCAAGGGATGATCCACATCCCTGGTGAAGGTGGCGCCGATCAGATAATAGTTCACATCCCGGACAAACGGCTGCCGGTAGCGGGGCTGGTCCCAGAAAAGCTCATCCGGATCCTGGTTCATCCACTCTGCCTCCTGGGTATAGCCCAAACCTAGATCCTTGATGCCGGAGCTGCGGGAATCAATAACATCGGCCGGCACTTCGGTCCCGGCGGATGGGAAACTCCGCAGCAGATAGCTTGCAATCCTTAGGATTTTTTCAAGAGGCGCTCCGAGATGAGGGGATCCGAGGCAGAAAACATGCTTGACCCTTTGAGCCCATGGCAAACCATGGGTATGCCCATGGTGCAGCGCGCTGCGCGCCACCAACCCTCCCATGCTGTGGCCGACGAGTATGATTTCCCGCAGGTCGCAGGAATAGATTTCCATGAGCCGGTTGATCAACCCTGCCAGCAGTTTCCCATTTTCAGAAACATGCCGGCCGGTATTGTAGCGCACGTAGTGCGGCGTAATTCCCAGATCCGATTCCAGCATGGAGCCGAAATTCACGCCGGCATCACCATAAAACTCCTCGGCGGATATACTCCAGGACCATTCGGTACAACCCAGTCCATGAATAAAAATACAAATTTTACCATCATCCCTTGGCAAATGTTGCGTCAACGCGCCCGGCTGCAGGGACAGGATGCGGCCATGCCGGCGAAAAGTCATGCCCAAATCCAAACCGTTTCCCCGGTCATGCAGGTAATCGCCGTATAGGGCGTTCAGGGCGCTTTCACCATGGTCCATCAACCACGGCCAAGTCCCGGCAGCATCCGAACGGACCGGAGTTGCCGGCTGAAGCCACTCTCCGGCCCTACTATGCGTGGTTTTGTCTTGGATAAACGCCAGTCCGGTATCCAGGGCCTGCTTCACGCCGCGATTCACCACCCGAATGGTGCGGTACACCCCTTGGGCAGCGGCATCATGGACGACTTGAACTGTCCGGGCAGATGTGGTCAGCGGCTCAACCGGTGCGAAACGAAGAACGCTTCTGTCTGAAACCCGGTGGTGAGTCCGCTCCACCAGGTTGGTGACCTCCTCCACCGCGTGGAAAACCAGGTCTTTTAATCCGCCCAGCCGTTTCATGCCTCCATCCTTTCCTTTTCAGGCTTTGATGCAACATCAAGCAAATCCAAGCAAGCGGCCGCCTTGATAGACGGTGAACGCCGCCAGCCAGGCCACCAAAGTGCTGTAAACAACGCTAAAAACCGTCCATTTCAAGGAAGCGGTCTCCCGCCGAATGGAAGCAATGGTAGCAAGGCAGGGAACATACAGCAACACAAAAAACATCATGGCCAGGGCGGACAGGGGCGTCATACCGGAAGCTGCCAGGGCCGTTTGCAACGCATCCGCCTCGTTTTCCGCCGCATACAAAACTCCCATGGTGCTCACTACGATTTCCTTGGCCACAAAGCCGCTCAGCAGGGCTATCCCGCCGCGCCAATCTATACCTAGGGGCGCAAAGACCGGGGCGATTACTTTGCCGATCATGCCCATCCATGATTTTTCGCTTTTTTCCATCTGCCGGTGCTTCTCAAGGTGGGCCAGGCGCCCGGCTTTTTCCTGCTCCAGAGCCGGTCGATTCACAGCCGCGGCGGTTTCCAGGCGGTTGGTGAACTCAGTCTCAATCTGTTGCTTGACCTCGGCATAGTTGCGAGAATAGGCCACCTCACGGGGAAAGGCCGACAGCACCCAAATCAGAATCGAACCAATGAGGATGACGCCGCCCATCTTGCGCAAAAACAATTTGCTACGGTCCCACATGTGGATGATCAGGCTTCTGGCCATGGGCATGCGGTATGGAGGCAATTCCATGACAAACGGCGCATCAGCCCCTTTGAGCAAGGTGGAGCGCAGCAGGCGGCCGCTGAGAATGGCCATGACAATGCCCGTAAGATATATGGCGAAAAGCACGCTGCCGGCCTTATTGCTGAAAAAGGTTCCGGCCAGAACAATGTAGATGGGAAGCCGGGCCGAGCAGGACATGAAGGGGGTGATCAGGATGGTGAGGATGCGGTCCTTTTCGCTCTCCAGGGTGCGGGCCGCCATCACTGCCGGCACGTTGCAGCCAAAGCCCATGAGCATGGGGATAAAGGATTTCCCATGCAGCCCGATCAGATGCATGATGCGATCCATCAAAAAGGCTGCCCGGGCCATGTAGCCCGTATCTTCAAACAGGGCGATGCAGAAAAACAAAATCAGGATGTTCGGCAGGAAAACGATGACACTGCCCACACCGGCAACGATTCCGTCCAGCAAGAGTTCTTTTACAATCCCATCCGGCATCAGGGCCGCAAGGCCGGCTGACAGGCCGGCCACACCCTGTTCGATCCACTCCATGGGATAGGCCCCCATGGTGAAGGTCAGTTGAAACATGGCCCAGATCAGGAGGATAAAAATCGGAAAACCCAAAAAACGATTGGTCAGTACCATATCGATGTTGCGTGAGATATCCACCCGTTGACGGCGGGAAGTGGTCAACACTTCCTTGATAATGCCGGCGATAAACCCATAACGCTCATCGGTCATGATGATTTCCGGCTCCTCGTTCAGACGCCTCACCAAATTCTCCCGCTGAGCGTGTGCCGCCTCCAATACAGCCTGGGCTTTTTCCGGCAATTTTTCAACGATCCTCTTTTTCAGGATATTATCGTCCTCCAGCAATTTGATGGTCATCCAGCGTAGGTCGTAACCCAATTGTGATCCGACTTGTGCGCCGATGAGGGCAGACAAATCCTGAATGGCCAGTTCCACATCCTGGTTGTATTTCACCCGTCTTTTTAATTTGGTGGTCCGGCCTTTTTCCGCCAGTTCAACCGCGGTCTTGAGCAGGGCCTCCACACCTTCGTTTTTATTGCCCACCGTGAAAACCACAGGCACATCCAAAAGCTCGGATAATTTTTCCGCATCGATCTTAACGCCCCGTGCCCGGGCCAGATCATGCATATTCAAGGCGAACAGCACTTTGCTGCAATCCAACTCGCGCAATTGGGTGGCCAGATAAAGACTGCGTTCCAGATTGGAGGCGTCGATGATATCAATGACCACATCCGGCTTCTCCTCCAGGATAAAATCCCGGGCCACGATTTCCTCGATGGAAAAGGGTGTGAGACTGTAAGTGCCGGGCAAATCGATGATGTTCAGGTCATGGCCGAATTTTTTAATCCGGCCTTCTTTTTTTTCCACCGTGACCCCCGGCCAGTTGCCCACTTTCTGGCGGGTGCCGGTGATCATATTGAAAATGGTGGTTTTGCCGGAATTGGGATTCCCGGCCAATGCAATGGTAAAACTGGCTTGCTCCATCTTCCTTTTCCTTTACTCCATTATTCCATTACTCCATCAGTTCGACTATGATTTGGGCTGCTTCTTCCACCCGCAGGGAAACATGATAGCCTTTTACGATTAATTCCACCGGATCCTTCAACGGAGCATATTTTTCAACGTATATCTTGGTCCCCTTGATGATGCCCATCTCCAGAATCCGCCGCCGCAAGGCGCCGTTGCCGCCGATGCGCACTACGAGAGCGGTCTGAGCCTGTTTCAATTCACTAAGTTTCATAACCAATTCTCTTTCCTTAAATCTTATAGACGCTTTTCTATTAATCTATTTATTGCTCATATGAACAATTATTCATGCGGTGCTTAAAATTTTTTAGCCGTCCTGCACATGGGCCATGCCTTCGCGGATGAGATTGAATACATGCTCATCGTCAAGGGTATAATAAACATTTTTGCCCTCTTTTCGGAAGCGGATGATTTTCGCGGCTTTGAGCAACCGCAACTGATGGGACACCGCCGACATGCTCAATTCCAGCAGACTGGCGATATCACAGACACACAATTCCGACAGGGAAAGGGCATGGAGAATACGCACCCGGGTATGATCACCCAGCAGCTTGAAAACATCTGAAAGCTCCAGCAGCAATTTTTCCGCGTGCATCTCCCTCTTGACCCGTGTCACTCTTTCGGAGTGCACACATTCGGCCTGACAAATTTCCAACACCTTTTCTTGAGCCATTTCATACCTCACACTTGATCATTTGTTCAAGTGTAATATACAAGTCTTTTTGAATCTGTCAATCATAAATTTTGCTTTTCAGCAACATGGCTTTGATAATATCATGATCTTATGTTAATAAAGAAACCCGACTCCATGGTGACCGAAAAAGAGTGAATATGTTTTCCCATGGTTTGGGCATCATCACTCCAGGAAATCAATCCCAAACAGCCGCGTGTAAGGAGCGATTAATGAAGGAATATCAATTTTATCTAGTGGAAAAAAAGCCACCCATTGCCTGGGTCTACCTGAATCGACCGGAAAAGAAAAACGCCATGAATCCTCCGGCCTGGCGGGAAAGTCCGCTGATTTTCGCGGATCTGGATCAAGACCAGGATATCCGGGTGGTCATCATCGCCGGCAACGGCCCGTGCTTCTCGGCCGGCATTGACCTTATCGGCATGATGCCGGAATTGCCCGAGCTGATGGATGCTGGTCAAAAGGGCGGCATCAAGTGGAAACTGATCCCCAAAATCCGTGAACTCCAGGAAACCATAACCTGTATCGAAAGATGCCGCAAACCGGTCATCGCCGCCATTCATAATTACTGCATCGGCGCCGGCCTTGACATGGCAACAGCCTGTGATATAAGGCTGGCCTCGGCCGATGCGGTTTTTTCTCTGCGCGAGGCCGCCGTGGGCTTCGTGGCGGATGTGGGGGTGCTGCAGCGGATCCCCCTCATTGTAGGCCAGGGGCATGCCCGGGAATTGGCCTATACGGCAAGGAATATAACGGCGGCAAGGGCCAAAGAGATCCTGCTGGTAAACGAGGTATACGAAAACAGGGCGCTTTTACTTGAAAATGCGGAGAAACTTGCTTTGGAAATTGCCGGCAACTCGCCTCTGGCGGTCCAGGCCAGCAAGGAAGTGTTCAATTACGGCATCGGCAAGTCTGTTGAAGAAGGCCTACGTTACGTTGCTTCCATCAGTGCCAACATCATCCCTTCCAATGACCTCATGGAAGCGGTGGCGGCTTTTTCGGAAAAACGCAAACCGAATTTCAGCGGCAGTTGAACCAAGGCCCATGAAGATTGCGAAATTATTGATGACTTAATTTATTCCCGGCAAAGCATGTAAAGGATTGCCTTGATTCAACCCATGAAAATCAATCTGGTCAGCCTTGGCTGCGCCAGGAACCTGGTGGATAGTGAAACCATGCTGGGCGACTTTGCCCAGGCTGGATGGGAGCTGGTTTGCCAGCCGGAAGCCGCGGATGTAATCGTGGTCAATACTTGCAGTTTTATCCAAAGCGCTGTGGAAGAATCCATTGACACAATTCTAGAATTGGCTGCCCATAAAAAAAATGGACGCTGCCGCCGGCTGGTGGTGGCTGGTTGTCTGCCGGAAAGATTCCGGGAAGAACTGGCGGAATCATTGCCGGAAGTGGATATCTTTCTCGGCACGGGCGCTTATGACCGGATCATCACGGCTGTCCGGGAAAGCCTGGAGCGCGAGAAGCGCACATGCCTGCTGCCGGATCCGGACACAGTGGATGTTCAGCATGGTCCGGTGCCGCGTGTTCCCACCACCCATCCCATGGCCTATTTGAAAATTGCCGAAGGCTGCAGCAAACACTGTACTTATTGCATGATTCCCAGGCTGCGCGGCCGGCATCGCAGTCGGTTGCCGGAGCATATCATCGCCGAAGCCCGCTCCCTGATTGCAGCCGGGATCCGCGAACTCGTTCTGGTGGCCCAGGAGACCACGGCTTACGGTCATGATCTGACACCCCAACAGAGCTTGGCCGGCCTGCTCAGGAATCTAGCCGGTCTTGATCCGGATGTCTGGATCCGTTTTCTGTATGCCCATCCGGAAAGCTTTGCTGCGGACATCCTCCAAACGGTTGCAGACCACCCCAATCTTTGTGCATATTTCGACATTCCCATTCAGCATGCCAGTGATCCGGTGCTGAAGCGCATGGGGCGTCAATACACCCAGGCCGACTTGCAACGTCTGTTTGATAGCATCCGCACGCATCTACCGGAAGCGGCATTACGAACCACCTTGCTGGTGGGTTTTCCGGGCGAGACGGAAAAGGATTTTAAAATCCTACTTGATTTTATCCAAGCCATGCAGTTTGATCATCTGGGGGTTTTCACGTATTCCGATGCTGCCGAGTTGCCGGCCCATCATCTGCCCGCGCCGGTGAGAACCAAAACCGCCCTGAACCGGCAGGATGCTCTCATGGCCTGCCAGGCGGATATTTCTCTTTCAAAAAACCAAAAGCGCGTGGGCCGAATCTATTCGGTTCTCGTGGAGGGAAAGGATGAAGACGGCCGTCTGTTCGGCCGCACCCCATTTCAGGCCCCGGAGGTGGATGGTCTCACCTACATCAATGCACCACACCTCGCGATTGGGAGTTTCCCCCGCATCATCATTACCGAAGCCCTTGATTATGATTTAGCCGGAGAGCCGGTATGACAAACCTGAAAACCGAGATCTTGGCCCGCGCGGCGGCCGATCTGGAAGCCATTGAACAGGCCTTGCGCAGCAATCTCAGCACGTATTTGGATTTGGTGGAAAAAGTGGCCGGCCATATCCTTTTCAGCGGCGGGAAACGTTTTCGACCTTTGCTGATGGTTCTGTCCGCTCGCCTGTGTGGGTACAATGGAAATTATGATAAAACCTTTTCCGTTATTTTTGAATATCTCCACGCCGCCACTTTGCTGCATGATGACCTGGTGGATGAGGCGGCCATGCGCAGGGGCAAGCCCGTGGCCAATTCAATATACGGCAACGCCGCTGCCGTGCTGGTGGGCGACTTTCTGCTCGCCCGTTCCCTCTCCATTGCGGCAGCCACAGACAAGATTGAGGTGATCAAATCCATCGGCGCCATCACCGAGGACATGTCCCAGGGTGAAATTCATCAACTGATCAGCAAAGGCAATATTCATCTTGCGGAAAAGGAATACCTGGAAGTTATCCGGCGCAAAACAGCGGCCTTGATTCAAGGTGCCTGCCATACCGGCGCCCTGATTGCCGAAGCGCCCCCCCCAAAAGCATCTGCCTTGGCAGCCTTTGGCTTGAACCTCGGCATGGCTTTTCAGATGGCCGATGATCTGTTGGATTACCTCGCGGATACAAAGATACTTGGAAAAGAGGTGGGGGCTGATTTGCGTGAAGGGAAAATGACCCTGCCCTTGATTCATGCGTTGCAAGCCGCTCCGGCCGACGATCGCCAGAAGATGGAAAATATCATTTGCAATAAAGATGCGACAGCCCAAGATTTTATAAATCTAATTCCAATGCTTGAAAGATACGGCGGCATTGATTATACAAACCAAATGGCCGCCCGGTATGTGACGGAAGCCAAAAATCAGTTGGCCGTTTTCCAGGAATCGGAAACCAAAAAACTACTGTTGATGCTGGCTGATTTTGCCCTTATGCGCAACGATTAACGAAATCGCGAAAACAAACCAAAGAAAAAAATCATGATCACTTTCAACCATAACCCCCAATTTGAAAGTGCCCGGCAAACATGCTTGCGGAAAATGATTTGGATTTTTGCTTTTCTCTGGATTTTACCTTTCCTTCCCAAAGGTATTCTCCATGCCAAAGAAACCGAAACCACAAAAACCATTATCGTGATGGGCGCCGGAAAAATCCCCAAAAACGACACGGCCGCAGCCCGGGAAATCGCCATCAATGAAAGTCTTATATCGGCCGTGGGTCAGGCCATAGTGGCGACTTTGCCAGTTGAAATGATCAATACCAACTTTTTCAAAATTAATGAGCTGATCTACGGCCAAACCAGGCAATTCATTCAAGGCTACCGTGTTTTAAGCGAAACGAAATTGAATGACAACTACCGTGTAATGGTGGAAGTCACTGTTGCTGTTGAAAAAATCAAAACCCAGCTTGCCAATATCGGTCTTGATCCTGATAAAAAAGAACTGCCGAAAATCGTCTTATTGATATCAGAGCGAAATATCGGCGATGAAAAGCCCCAATACTGGTGGAAACCCGGCTTACCGGTTCAAAAAAATGCAACTGAAAAAGTGCTGGGGGAAATATTGCATAAACAAGGTTTTCAAATTGTTAAACCCGGTGCTGTGCCGTCTGAAATGCAGGTGGCGGGCCTGGATACACCCGAACCACCCAATGAAGCTGTTCTGGCCTTGGCAAAACATTATCAAGCTGATATTGCAATCATCGGCAATGCCTTTGCCGAACAAGCGGCAAATACCATGGGGGGCGATATCCTCACGTACAAAGGGATTGTTTCCGCCAGGGCCTTGCGGGCTGAAACAGGTGAAGAAACAGCCGCCACTTATAAAAGCGAAGTCGGTGCCGGTGCAGACCCTAAGGCCGGCGGCCGTGAGGCCATCATTCGCGCCGCTAATATCGCCGGTGAAGATATTGCTTCCAAACTCTTGACTGCTTTAAAAACGGCAAAAAAAGAAAGTGCTCACATTACGATTGAAGTAAAGGGCGGTCACCTTCTGAATCATTTTATTAAATTGCGAAAAGCAATTGCAGAAATACCCGAAGTTCAGAATGTACAGGTTAGTGAAATGCGAGCTGGAGTGACCATGCTGGTACTCAACTATCCAAACGTGGCAAACCAACTGGCGAAGATGCTCCTGAAAAAATCATTCGACGGATTTGGGATTCATATTTCCACCATTTCTGAAGATCGCCTGGTGATTGAGATTATTCCTGCAAATCAACGGGAAGCACCTGTACAAAAAGAGCCTTCAATGCAATAGAATTTACCTTTGCGCGAAACAAGTCGGTCGTTTGGATCTTGAAAAGACCGGCGGAAAAGGATCTGCATGAAAAACTACAATGAAAAAGAAATCCTATCCCAAAAACTAACAGCCATGTTCCCGGATAAAAAAACCAAGGACCAAGCCATAGCGATATTGGCTGGATATGGAACCGAGCCTTCCGAACCGGAACCGGATAGGGTAAGACTGGCCATACTGAAATTGGCCGGAGCGGATATGGATTGCTTACAGGAGACAACCATCGGAGCCAAACGTGACTATCGAGATGTTTTGGCCTGGGCTGAATACCCAAACCAAACCATTGCCCGGGCTCTGCCGGATGGACATAGAAAAGAAAAATTGATTCAAATCGATTTGAAACAATATGAAGATTGGCTCCTGAACAAATAAGCCGTCAACACTACCGAATTCTATTTACCCTTGATGTAATCAAATTAGCTTTTAACGGAAGTGAATGCCAGCCGATTATGAAAAAATGCTTTGCTTTTCCGCGAAGATGTGATAACGCTTCTAGTTACTTGTGCAGTGTCTGTTCGAAAATGAGTTGTTCACAAAACAACCGCACAATCCTCTGAAGAGGCAAGCGGTTTTTTTTTTGAACAGAAAAAAACTGCGGGTCGAGCTGTTACATACTGATCGACCACAATATTGTGTACAATGGTTTCATGAGTGAAATCGAGAAAAAAGGAGTTAGTGAAAATGCCAGAGGGAATTGTAAAATGGTTTAATGCTTCCAAGGGATATGGATTTATCGAAAAGGAAGACGGAACAGATGTTTTTGTGCATTATTCCGCAATTAAAGTACAAGGTTTTAAATCTCTTGACGAAGGCATGCGGGTAAAATTTGACATTGTCGAAGGCAAAAAAGGGCCGGCCGCCGACAATGTAGTTCCCATTTGATGGTTATGCATTGATAAAGATGCCCCGCTTAAGGCGGGGCTTATTTTAAATAGAGGAAAAGGCTTGCCGTCCTTGCCCGGCAGGAACCGAATTGTCGTAGCCCATACTTTCACTTGCCTCTTGTAGATAATCGCACAGGGTTAGTGAAATTTTTGATTTCCAATGAAGGCAAGGCGCCGGAAAAGCTTTGAAGTAGAAAGCACTCGCTTCTATTTTAAAATGCGATTGCTATTCGATAATCTCAAGAACCGAACGTTTTCTTGCTTTTGCGGAAACAGCATCCAAAATCGTGCGCAGGGCCTTCGCGTTCCGTCCCTGTTTTCCAATCACCTTTCCAATATCTTCCTTGGCTACCTTCAGCTCCAGCACCATTGTCTCTTTGCCCTCGATGACTGAAATCTCTACCTGATCCGGATTGTCCACCAGCGCCTTAACAATATATTCGATCAGATTTTTCATGCTCGCTGTCTCCTCGTTAAATAAGTTGTTCCTTCGCATATTCACAGTCAGTATAATATCGCCAATTCATCAACATAGCACCGGCACTTCAGGTTCTCCTCTCTTTTAACAAAGACAATTCGGTCGCATTTTTGATCAACTATTTTATATATATAGGATAAACACGAAAATATCAAATCTTTTTAAATTCAGCCCCGATTCCATAAGCAAAAGATTGATCCACCGGTAATGGCCGGCACCATTTAATCCTCGCACCATAACCGCGTAATTCTTTAAAATCCCTTGAACCGGCTAAAAAATTGGACAGCCTGAAAAAAATCCAACTGCCTGCTGGAAGCTCATAATCCGATTCAAAATAAATACCGCTTGCACTGTAATTAGACATGCGCGCATATGCGTATGCCCCCCCATCTCTTTTAAGCTCCGCCTCTCGCTGGTCGGATATAAGAATAATGGGCGCAACATATTCATAGCGTTCTTGACTTCTTCGTTCCATTATTTTTTGCTGGACCCTGACAGCCATGTTGGACTCCTCTCCAAACCAGAATGGTTATTGAGCATATGGCCTTATATGGTGTTGATGTATATCCACGAATTATAGATCAAAATTCATGCCAAGTCGTCAGCCAAGTAATAATAAATTAACTATTTTGATATTAACTGGTTATCTCAAGATAAGCAGGCCAATAAGCCGGCGTAAGGCCGGGCCTGTCCTATTTTGTTATCCCATAGGACAATCGTCTTATGAAACAGAACACCGCTCAAATTAGCGAGTGCATATCCCCCTTTACTGTGATATTCGAATAAAGCAAAGCTGGTTCTGAGCACTGTATTCATTAAAATATAAAGCACAAATCAATTTCAACAAGGAGGTATCCACATGAGACTGGGGCAAATGTTTGTCGGAATATTCACCCTGTTTTGTATATGTCTCACTTCAGCCGGCGGGGCCGAACTCGCCAACTTGCTGTCCCTGCAGGAAGGAACAATGCCGTTGGTGCTTCCGCCCACCTATGGCGGCTGGGATGCCCAAAATTTATTGGATGATGATCCCACAACCGGTTGGGCTTGCGAAGCCAACCAGATCAACAACAATGTGTTTGTTTTTGAAATGGCGGAGCCGGCGGCCATCGACCGCTTTGAATTTGATACAGCCGCCACAGACACCGAAGGCGCAGGAGCCCGGCAGGTCGAAGTTGAAATTTCGGATGCTGCCAAAGACAAGGGCTATTCAACAGCATTGTCCGTGGATCTCAAGCCTAACCTGGACAAACAAAGTTTCAATGCTTCTCAAAAGCCCGTGGGCAGGTTTGTACGCTTGACTATCCGCAATAATCACGGTTCTACAGAATGGACCGAACTGTTTTCTTTTCGTGGATACGGGCTCAAGCCTGCCGCCAAAATTCAAGGAGATATATCCGGTACTTATGAAACATCATATTCCCGATTTCACGTCCGCCAGCAAGCAACCTCCCTGCTGGGATGCTATGAATACAACGAAGGCCTCCTGGATGGTGCCATAGAAGGCCGCGTCATGAAAATCACCTGGCGCGAAGGTGAAAGCTCAGGTCCCGCACTTATGATTTTCGCTCCGGATACCAAATCTTTTCGCGGTTTCTGGTGGCGTACAGGCAGTGAAAAATCAACTCCCAGCGGTGTTTGGGACGGCAAAAAAATATCCACCCAAGTGGGTACCTGTCCCCATTGGTCCGGTTCGTTGGAAGGCGAGCTTCAGAAAAAAATTAATCTTGAAGGCAGGGCCAGATTATATGGCATTCTCTTTGAAGTCGACTCCGCCGCCATTCGGGGAGAGTCCAAACCGGTATTAAACGAGGTTGTGAAATTGCTGCAGGAAAAAGCCGATTGGAAATTTTTAATCGAAGGCCATACAGATGCCAGCGGCAGCGACCAGCGCAATCAGACCCTGTCTCAACAAAGAGCCGATGCTGTCAAAGCCCATCTGGTTGCGGCCGGTATAGCGGAAAACCGCTTAAAAACAGCAGGTTTTGGAAAATCAAAACCGGTTGCGGACAATGCCACGGAATTGGGGCGGGCACAAAATCGCCGTGTGGAACTGGTTCGGCAGCCATAATAAGGCGCCTGATTTTCAAGCGGGGTTATAAAATTTGTTGGTTTAAAAAAATACTACATATAGTGTCATTTTTTTCTTGACACACAATATAAAATCATTTTAAGGTGGCCTTAAAAAATTTCTGGTCTTGATCCATGCATAACTTGTATTAAAAAAGGCCTTTAAATGGAACCGGTTTTGTTAGAGCCGATAATCGACCTCCGCAAGGCGCTAAAGCCTGCGGAGGTCTTTTTATTTTTATCCCAATAGAATTGCGTGAAAGATGCATGGAGGACGGGCGACATGAACAAGGAGGAAAATACCCAAGCGGCAGCGTTTGAAAGGTCAACTCATCGCATTCAATTTGAAAATCTAAAAAGTGTGGAATTGTTCATTGACGGACTGGATCGCATTTATCAATTTAAATTATGGGGAAATGCCTTGACTTCCATGTTTGTGCTCGTCAAGGAAGATTCTGAAATTCTGAATTGTCTGGATGTGGGCAAGACTTTCAACATGAAATATTATGGTCAGGATTCCATGGGCCCCATCGGCACCCTCAACACGCGCATTAAATATATCAACAGGGTGGACGAGGGGCGTTTTAAAGGGCATTATCTTACCGGCCTGACCATTGAACAATAGCTTTTTTTCCCAACGGCGATACGAGGGGCAAAATTCCTGGTCGGTGGATGTACGGAGCGGCGCCTTTCATTCCTGCAGGGGGTCCTGATGCAACTGCCCCTCACCCCCGCCGTTCATGAATATTCAATTAATCATTATCAATCAATTGTTATAAATAATGACTAATGAGTAGGCCTGCGCTCCCTTCTGTGCAACGGTTTGATTCTAAACAATTCCTCAAAAACAAAAAGCGATTTTCGCAAGTTGTCATACTGAATGCGTGAATCTTCCATGTGTTGCCATGTAATCGGGAACTCCGCCACTTGAAAGCCCGATTTTTTCGCCAGCCAAAGAATTTCCGGATCAAAAATGACGCTGCAAAGTTGTTGGCGCTGGAACAAAGATCGGGCTGCAATTTTGGTGAAAAGCTTGAAGCCGCACTGGGTATCCTTGAAATGGATACCGAGGTAGCTGTTTTGAATGAATGTATAAATTTTCGCTGAAAATTCCCGCAGGCGGTTCTGATGATGAATCACCCGTGAGCCGACAATGGCTCTGGAAGCGATGGCCACATGGGCACCGTTCTGAATCAGTGCCAGGCCTTTTTCAACTTCCTCTATGCCCACCGAATAATCGGCATCCATGAACATGACGATTTCAGCCTCCCCCTGGAGCATGCCGTAGCGCACGGCATACCCCTTGCCGCGGTTGGGAAAATATTCCAGCAGCCGCAAGCTCACCTTGGGACCGGTGGTGAATCCGCGCACTACGGCGGCTGTCCCGTCCTTGCTGCCGTCGCTTACGACCAAAATTTCACTATAGTAGTCCTGGGTATTTAAATAGGCCAAGGTTTTTCGCAGGGTGTGGATAATACGGTCTTCCTCATTATATGCCGGAATAATGATGGAGAGTTTTTTTTTCATGGATGGAGTCATTGGGTTGCCATACTCCTGTCATTTGCCTGGATAAATTGCATCTGGTGGAGTTTATAATATTCGCCTTGGGCCGCCATTAGCTCCGCATGCTTTCCCTGTTCCACAATCCGGCCGTTGACGATGACAATGATCCGGTCGGCCTTATGGGTTGTTGAAAGACGATGGGCGATGACAAAGGTAGTACGGCCCTGCATCAGATTTTCAAGGGCCTTTTGCACCAGCATTTCCGCTTCGGTATCCAACGCGGAGGTAGCTTCATCTAAAATTAAAATCGGTGCATTTTTAAGCAGGGCCCGGGCGATGCATAGCCGCTGTCTTTCACCGCCGGACAGGC
Organism: Desulfosudis oleivorans; assembly: GCA_020723325.1. Taxonomy (GTDB): domain Bacteria; phylum Desulfobacterota; class Desulfobacteria; order Desulfobacterales; family SURF-7; genus DYJD01. Next base: position 178,785 of record DYJD01000013.1, read on the forward strand.
GGTTGCCCAATTCGCCGATATTGGTTTCAAAACCATTTGGAAAGCCCTGGATAAAATCATAGGCATAGGCTGCCCGGGCCGCCGCAAAAATCTCCTCCGGATTTGCGCCGAACTTTCCATAGGCAATGTTGTTATGGACCGTGTCATTGAAGAGAATCGGCTCCTGGGTGACCACGGCAATTTGTCGCCGCAGGGATGCAAGCGAGGCCTCGCGGATGTCGATGCCGTCGATGGTGATTCGTCCGCCGCAGACATCAAAAAACCGCGGGATCAGGTTCACCAGCGTGGACTTGCCGCCGCCGCTCATCCCGACCAGGGCCACAATTTCACCCGGGGCCACATCCAGGTTGATTCCGTTTAAAACCAAATCACTGTCGTATTTGAAGAAGACATCCTCGAACTGCACGCGATGGGGCTTGTTGTCAAAGATCTTGGGATCAGGCGCTTCTTTTATTTCAGACTCCCTTTCAATTACATCAAAAACCCGATCCGCGGCAGCCAGGCCTTCCTGTATGGCATTGTTCAAGCGGCTCATTTTTTTTACAGGATCGTACAACATGATCACAGAAGAGATAAAAGCAATGAAAGTTCCCACAGTCAGATGCCCAGAAATGACCTGGGAGCCGCCAAACCAGATCACAAAGGCAATCCCGGCACCGCCGAAAAATTCCATTACCGGCGATGACAGGGAGCGGGCCATGACGGCCTTCATCTCAATGGCAAACAAGCGCCGGTTTTTTTCGGCAAAGCGTTTTTTTTCATACGGCTCCATGCCGAAGGCCTTGACGATCTTGCTGCCGACAAAGGTTTCATGCAGAAAAACACTTAAATCCGCCATGGCTTCTTGCCAGGAAATGCTGACACGGCGGACCCGCCGGCCAAAAACGGTGATCGGATAAAAAGCCAGGGGCAATACGAAAAAGGCCACCAGGGCCAATTTCCAATGCAGAAAAAAAATAAGCCCGGTCAGAAAGATGATGGTGAAAAAATCACGGATGGAACCGGCAACCGCATCCGACACCATGTTTTTAATGATATTGACATCATTGGTTACCCGGGACATCAAGGTTCCGGTTTTTTCCTGATGATAAAAGGCCAAAGGTAAATCCGAAATCCGGGTGTATAATTTATCCCGCAAATTCCGAATGATCCCTTCACCCACATAACTCATGAAATAGGCTTGGCCGTACATGCCGATGCCCCGTAAAAAAAACACGGCGATGACCGCCAGGGGCACCAGGCGCAATGCCATGATATTTTTATTCACAAAAATATCATCCAGGGCCGGTTTGATTAAATAAGCCGAGGCCGGTGAGGTGGCTGCCACCAGCAGCATGCAGGCCATGGCAAGATACAGCCTGAAACGGTTTTCCTTGATCAGGGCCAGCAGGCTGCGATGCCTGGATTTCAGTCCCGGCACTCCCATCAGCGGGTGATCCCCCGCTGGGAAGATTTTATAAATTCAACGAATTTTACCACATCCGGTTCCTGCTCCACTTCCGCCCGAATCCGCTCCATGGCTTCATTCAAAGTCAGCCCGATGCGAAAGCAGAGGCGATAGACCTTTTTCAGTGCGGATATACGTGCCTGGGAAAAGCCGTGACGTTTCAAACCGACACTGTTCAAACCATGCAAGCGCGCACGATCCCCGGCGGCGATCACATAGGGTGGGATGTCCTTGACTACTGCGGCCTTGCCGCCGATATAGGCATAATCACCGATGCGCACAAATTGATGAATCGCCACCAGGCCTCCGACAGTGGCATAGTCGCCGATGGTGATATGGCCTGCCAGGGTGGCATTGTTGGCCAAAATCACATTGCGGCCGGTTTTGCAATCATGGGCGATATGGGTATAGGCCATGAGATAATTGTCTTCGCCCACTTCCGTCATTCCCCCACCTGCGGCTGTGCCGCGATTGATGGTCACGCTTTCCCGGATCACCGTGCCGCGGCCGATGGTCAGAAAGGTCTTTTCCCCTTTAAACTTCAAATCCTGGGGCGGCCCGCCGATGGAGGCATATTGAAAAATTTTGCAATCCGGTCCGATGGTCACATAAGGTTCTATGGTGACATGGGGGCCGATCACCGTTCCCTTGGCAATGCGCACATCTTCGCGGACAATGGAATAGGGTCCGATTTCAACATCGGCGTCGATTTCCGCGCGCCGATCCACCAATGCAGTTTCATGAATCATGATAATTCTCCCAATGCTGCTAAAAATTCGGCTTCGGCCACGCGCCGGTTGTTGACCGTGGCCACGCCATGAATCTTCATGACCTTTTTGCGCCGTTTCAGGATGGTCATTTCTGAAATCAACTGATCACCCGGTAAAACCGGTTTTCTGAAACGGGCATTATCAATGGCCATAAAATACATGAGACTCTGCCTTTCCTGAAATGCCGAGGCATAGGCTAGAATTCCCCCGGCTTGTGCCATGGCTTCCAAAATCATGACACCCGGCATGATGGGACGCCCAGGAAAATGGCCCTGGAAAAAAGGTTCTGATATGGTGACATTCTTAAGTGCGAGAATCCTTTTTTCCGGTACCAATTCAAGTACCCTGTCCACCAGCAGCAATGGATAGCGGTGGGGCAGCAGTTCCAAGATTTCCTGAATATCCAGTGTCGATGTCATCTTTGCATCCATGTGGATCAGGCTATAAAGCGAGTTCCCTCAAACATTGTTTTTGTCTTCCAAAAGGCCCAGCCGTTTTTCCAGTTCGGATATTTTTCGCTTCAAATCCGGCAGACTGGGAAGTATCCCCTGAACGCGCAACCACAGCTTGTGCGGCATCTGCGGTGATCCGGATACGGTTTTGCCGTCTTCAATGGATTGGGCCACCCCGGCCTGGGGTCCGATGGTCACATTGTTTCCAATGGCAAGATGACCGGAAACTCCCACCTGGCCGGCCAGGACAGCATGATTACCGATGGTTGTGCTGCCGGCTATACCGACCTGGGCCACCAGAATGGTGTCCTCACCGATGGTCACATTATGGGCGATATGCACCAGATTGTCGGTTTTGACTCCCCGTTTGATCCAGGTCTGCCCCATGGTGGCGCGATCAATGGTATTGCCTGCACCGATTTCCACATCATCATCTATTCGCACAATACCGCTATGGGGAATCTTGATGTACCCCCCTTCCTCCGGCGCGAACCCGAATCCATCACTGCCGATGACACTGCCGGCGTGAATGATCACTCGATTGCCGATGATGCAACCCGCGGCAATGGTGACGTTGGGATGAATTTCCACGTCATTGCCCATGACGACCTGATTTCCGATAAATACATGCGGATGAATGCAGACCCGTTCACCAATGGAAACATTATCTGAAATGATTGCACCATAGCCGATGGAACCATCCTTACCGCAACGAAAATTTCGTCCCACCTGGGCTCCAGGACTGATTCCAGGCGGCGGCTTCGGCGACGGATGAAACATGCCCATTACCCTGGCAAAACTTGCAAAAGGATTTTTCACCCGCAGAAGCGTGGTTTGAAAAACGGAGTCTGCACAAGAGAGGGGCACGATGATTGCGCCGGCACGGGTTGATTGGATCTTTTTCAGAAATTTGGCCTGGGCGGCAAAGGTGATCTGATCGTTGCCGGCCTGCTCAAACGGGGCAACCCCTGATACCTGCTTTTGGCCGTCACCCTCAATTTCCGCTCCGATAAACCGGGCGATCTCAATCAGCGTAAACACCTTCAATTTTACTCCATATCAGCCGGATTTTATTTTTTAGCCTTGTCACCACGCTCATTGTAAATCTGAATCAACTCGTCGGTAATATCGATTTTGGCCGGATGATAATGGGCCACCGCTTTATCGATAATGAGCAGATAGCCGTCGCGCTTCCCGATCTCCTCAATCAATGCCAGCAGATCGTCCCGGATTTTGGAGACTAGATTGTTCTCAAGTTCCTTCAATTCACCCAGAGACTTCTTTTCAAGTGCTTTAAAGTCACTGACTTTAATGCGGTATTCACGTTCCTTCTGTTCGCGAACTTCCTGGGTCATCACCATGGTCTCACGTTCCAGGCGGTCACGCAGGTCTTTAATCTCGGTTTCTTTTTTCTTCAGCTCGGTTTCCATTTTGGTGCCTTGATCCTTGAATTTAGCTTGGGCTTCCTGGCCGGCTTTGGAAGTGCCCAAAAATCGCTGAAAATCAATCACGCCGATTTTGGCCACATCCGCCCCCAAAGCAGGCAAGGTTGACAAGAAAAACAGCGTGCTCACCATCCAAAGGACTTTTGTGCTTATTTTCATCTTTAATCCCCTTTCAACGATATGGTCTCATATAGTTTTTATATAAACCGGATGCCGTGGATCAAAAAGCGGAGCCCATGGCAAACTCCCAGCGTCCGCTGTCTTCATCCTCTTTAAGATCCAAAATCATTCCATATTCGATCCGGATGGGTCCCAGAGGTGAATTCCAACGGATGCCGGCCCCGGCGCTCTTGCGCAAATTTCCAAAATCAATCCCCTCGCCTTCACCAAAGGCATTACCTGAATCCAGAAAAAGGACCCCGTTCAATCCGGCCTTTTTCAGCAGGGGGAAAATGTATTCAACATTGAACTGAACATACTTATTTCCGCCCCTAGTTACGTCGGTTCCCGGATATTTCGGGCCGAGACTGCGCCACTTAAATCCACGCACCGAATTCATTCCGCCCAAGGCAAAGAGGAATTCATCGGTCGGCATACCCGGGCCTTGTAGACCAATATAGCCGGCTTCACCATGTAGAAAACCGACTGTGCTCCAGAAAAGCGGATAATACCAGCCGGTTTCAACCAAATATTGGGTAAAACCATAATCTCCCCGGAATGGTCCGCCGGCGTGTGTTATGCTCAGGCTGTGTTGGGAACCCTCGGTTGGATTCATCGCCGAGTCCCTGGAATCATATTGCAGGCTGGTCGTCATTTTGCTTAACACAAAGCGCCCCTTATCAACGAAATCCTCCAGTTGAATATCTACAATAGAAGTATCTTCCTCATCATTTTGGGTGTACTCATTCTGTTCATAGCCGTATGACAGGGAAAGGCGCGTGTAATCAAAAACCGGATAGCCGAAGCCCTGGGAACCGCCCGTGCTTTTTTTGGTGTAGTAGTCGTACTCCCGCTTTACATTGTATATGCTGGAACTGGCTGAAAGCGGAATATCGAACAACCATGGTTCTGTAAAACTAAGATCGAACTGGCTGGTGCGGCCGCCGACTTCGCCGTTGAGCCGTAAAATCTGACCCCGCCCCAGTAAATTTCTCTCCGTGATCGAGGCTGTCACAAACAATTGCTCAATGCTGCTGTAGCCCCCGCCGAAACTGAAAGCACCGGTGGGTTTGTCCTTGACATCGATCTTGAGGATCATCTTGTCGGCGGCGCTGCCCTTGGGCGTGTCCACCTTGACATCCTCAAAAAAATCCAGACGATGTAAATTGCGCACCCCGCGCTTTAATCGTCTTCCGTTATAGAGTTCCTGCTCATGAATGGGGAGTTCCCGCCGGATCACCTTGTCCCGTGTGCTGGTATTGCCCGTGATCAATATTTTTTCAATGGTAACCGGGCTGCCCTTTTTCATCACAAAAGTAATATCAGCGGTCTTTTGTTCCGGATTGCGATCAATCCGCGGGAAAATGTCCGCATAAAAAAAGCCTTTGTTGGCATAGGTGTCTGTAAGGGCCAGAACGTCCTTGCGCAGCACTTCCCGGCTGACGGGTTCCTCTTGTTTGATCTTCAGACGCTTGAGCAGGGCCTCTTTGGGCCGGATCAAATCCCCTTCCAGGTTGATCTGGTTGACGGTATATCGGGGACCTTCATCGATTTTAAATTTGATTGTAATGGCATCCCCTTCATAGGCGATTTCCGGCTCGGCTACGCGGGCGTCGACAAAACCGTTGTTATGATAAAAGGCTTCCAGTTTGGCTGTGTCCTGATTCAGCTTTTCCATATTCAGTTCACCGGAATCGTTGATGAAGGAAAAAAGGTCTTCTTCGGTGGTGCTCATTTCACCCAATTCACTGGAATCGGTAAGCCATTTAAATGGTCGGTAGTTCCAAAGACCGGCTTCAGCCTTTTTCAATTCCTGCAATTCTTCCGGGCTGAAAGCATGATTGCCCTCAAAAATGATCTTTTGGATCTTGGCCTGATTGCCTTCTTCTATGGTAATGGTCAAATCCGTCTGGTTGTTCTCAAGGGCTTCCACTGAATAGGTCACGGCTGCATTGTGATAATTCTTTTCCTTATACAGGGATTTAATTTTCTTTATATCCTTTTTGAGTTTGACCAGATTGAAAACCGATCCTGTATGAATTTCAATGTGCTGTTTAATATCATCCACTGAATGAGCGTCATTGCCCTCAATATTGATTTTTCGAATGGTCGGTTTTTCAGTTACATGAAAAACCACTATCTTGCCCTCAGGACTATTGTCATATTCAATGCGGACATCTTCAAAATAGCCCATGGCATAGACGTTTTTCAGGTCTTTGGTCAAATTCTGCTGAAGATACGAATCCCCGGCCTTGGTCTTAATGCGCTTCTTGATGGCATCTTCCTCGATCCGGCTGTTGCCGCTGATGATCAGGTCAGCGATCCGTTCCTGTTTGAATATGTGTGAATTGATGTCACGGGCAAGGGACTGGACCAGGGGTAAAAGATTTTCAGGACCGCTGCCTTGAACAGTAAGGGTTGATGGTTTGCTATCTGTTGCGGTTTCAAGCACATGGGCTTGAATATCATATTGTCCTTCTTTCCATTTTCCCGCGCCCCAAACAACATGGCTTGCTTCCGCCGCCTTGCCGATATTACGGTATTCTTCAGGCCCGGCCGAGGCATCCGGCCGGGATTCCACTTCAAGCACAACAGCTCCATTTTTTTCAAGAAAACCGGATATGATTTTATCGATTTCCGACTGCAAATATCCAGGATCGGTTTGGGCTTGAATATCAAAGGGCAGCAAAAGAACCTTGGGAGCTTCGTCTGCATGGCTTAATCCGGAAAAAACCGACACAAAAAAACACAGCAATATCCCATGAACTCTTTTCAGCATATCCACAATCCCAAATTTCTTCAGCCGGTCATGCGGCTGTTTGTCTTTCGTCAATCTCCGGTTCGCATCCACCCAGCCATCAAGCGTTCACCAACTGTCCGTTTACAATCGTGATGCGCTTTGACATCAGCCCTGCGAGTTCCATATTGTGGGTTACCACAACCAAGGTCATATTAAATTCACGATTCAGCTCTAAAAACAGCGCATGGATCAGCCGGCTGTTTTCAATATCCAGATTTCCGGTGGGCTCATCTGCAAGCAATAGCGCCGGTTTCAATACGAGGGCTCTGGCCAGCGCCACCCGTTGCTGTTCGCCGCCGGACAATTCGTTGACTCTATGGAAGAGACGATCTTGCAAGCCGACCCGTTCTAAAATAGTCTGAGCTGCTTTGCGGGCTTGTTGTTTGTCATAGCCGGCAATTAACATCGGCATCATGGCATTCTCCAGCGCGCTGAACTCCGGCAGCAAATGATGGAATTGAAATACAAAGCCGATGGACCGGTTTCTGTGCCCGGCCAGAGCCTCATCATCCAATAAAAAAACATCTTGGCCTTTGAAAAAAAGTGCGCCGCTGTTCGGACGATCAAGGGAGCCGATGATATGCAATAAAGTCGATTTTCCAATACCCGAGGCACCCACAACAGCTATGGTTTCACCTGAATAAAACGCAAAATCCACACCGCGCAGCACGATGATATGCGAGCCGTTGTTTTTAAAACTTTTACAAATACCGCGCCCGGCGATTAAAACCTGCTCCGGTTCCGCCGCGGGTACTGTATCATCCCGCTGCTCGGCTTGGGCCTGGGCCGTTGTTTCAACCATATCGAATCGCCTCAATTGGATCAATCTTGGCCGCCTGATCAGCCGGGTATATCGTCGCCAGAAAACAGATGACAAGCGCTGCAATTGCAATCAATAAAACATCCAGGGCCTCCAGTCGAACCGGAAGCGTCGTAATATAGTATACATCACCGGGAAGTTCAACAAATCGATATTTTTCCAGCAAAGCGCATAATAATATGCCCAAGCCGCCCCCCAGTAATGTGCCGACTAGACCGATGGTCATGCCTTTAAAGATAAAAATGCGGCGAATATGTCGGTGGGTGGCCCCCATGGTTTTCAGTATGCCGATATCTTTTTTTTTCTTCATGACCAGCATGATCAGCGAGCTGGCGATGTTAAAAGCCGCAACAAAAATAATCAATGTCAGAATGATGAACATGACCACCTTTTCAAGCTTCAGGGCTGAAAACAGGCTGTGGTTCATCTGCATCCAATCCTTGAACTTGTAAGCTCCTCCCAAATCCGCCTCAAGTTCACCACCGATTTCTCCGGCACGGTACATGTCATCCACCTGGATTTCAATACCTGAAACTGTATCCCCCATGCGCAGGAGTTTTTGAGCCTCCTCAAGCCGGATATAAGCCAAGGCCCCGTCGAATTGATACATGCCGGATTCAAACAGGTCAGATACCACGCATTTTTTCATTCCCGGCATGTGCCCCACCGGTGTCAGCAAACCACGGGGAGAGATTATATAAACCGTATCCCCCCGGCCGACTCCGATGGAACGCGCCAATTGTTTCCCTATAATAAGACCAGGAACAGGTGCCTGTTCCCCTTGCACAACCTGATTGCGCAACGCCTTTTCCAGTTGTATGCTTTTTGATTGCTTGAGTATTTTTGGAGGTGTTTTCGGGTCGATGCCCTTCAGCTCAGCGCCGGTCATACCGGTTGTGGAACGCAACATGATCTGGGAGCGGATAAACGGACTCGCAGCCCTGATGCCGCCATACCCCTCCAGGCGCTGGGTAATTTTGGCGTATTCGGAAAAATCACCCTGATTACGAGAGAGCACAATGTGCGATTCGATGCCGAGGATGCGGTTTTTCAAATCAGATTCAAAACCGGCCATAACAGCAATGACCACAATCAGTGCCATCACTCCGACGGTGACACCTGCAATGGACAACAGGGTGATGAGCGAGATAAAGGCGTGTCTCTGTTTGCTCCGCAAATAACGGTGGCCTATGAAAAATTCAAAAGACATTTTTCATGTGCGGGAATAAAATGACTTCCCGGATGGATGAAGCATTGGTAAACAACATGGTCAGCCGATCGATTCCAATTCCTTCTCCGGCAGTGGGCGGCATGCCGTATTCCAAAGCCTCAATATAATCCCGATCCATTGCATGCGCTTCAAGATTGCCAGCCTCCCGATCCGCCACTTGTTGCATAAACCGTGCTTGTTGATCTTCCGGATCATTTAATTCGGAAAATCCATTGGCAATCTCGCGACCGGCGATAAAAAGCTCAAAGCGTTCGGTGAGGTCCGGATATTGGTCGCTTCTACGCGACAGGGGCGATACCTCCACTGGATAGCCGGTGATAAAAGTGGGCTGAATCAGTTTCGGCTCCACCAATATATCGAACAATTTAGTGATGATTTTGCCCACGCGGTCGCTCTTGGTAATCTTGACTTGGTTGCGTTCGGCAAAGGCCAGCAGTTCTTCACGGTTATTCAGCAAGGAAGGCGCCAGGCCGCCGATTTCCTCCAGGGCTTTCACCAATGAAAGCCGTTGCCAGGGGCGGCCAAAGTCAATGGTTTCGCCTTGATATTCAATCACTGCTGCCCCGGTGATTTCCTTGGAAACATGCCGGAACATGGCTTCGGTCATATCCATCAAATCTTCATAGGTGGCATAGGCTTGATAGAATTCAAGCATGGTGAATTCCGGATTATGCCGGGTGGAGACCCCTTCATTTCTGAAATTGCGATTGATCTCAAATACCCGTTCAAATCCACCCACCACCAGCCGCTTTAAATACAATTCCGGTGCAATTCGTAAATACAAATCCATTCCTAATGCGTTATGATAAGTCTTAAAAGGGGTGGCCTCGGCGCCGCCGGCAATGGGTTGCATCATCGGAGTTTCAACTTCCAGATAATCCCGTTCCAGCAAGAAAGATCGAATCGCCTGAATGATCCGGCTGCGGCGCAAGAAAATTTCTTTTGTATCCGCATTCATGATCAAATCAAGATAGCGCTGGCGATAGCGCTTTTCCGGATCTTTTAGGCCGTGGAATTTTTCCGGCAGGGATCTCAGGGCCTTGCTGAGCAAGGCCAGTGTATCTGCCAGCAAGGTCCACTCACCTGTTTTGGTTTGGAAAACCGTCCCCCTCAGTCCGATATAATCCCCAATATCCAGTTGTTTGAAAAGTGCATAAGCCTCTGGCCCGACCTTGTCGCTGCGGATATAGGCCTGCAAACTGCCGGTGCGGTCTTTAAATCGAATAAAAGCGGACTTCCCAAAAAAATTGATGGCCATCATCCGGCCGGCGGTTATGAAAAGCTCCCCCTGCTGGGCCATGGTTTCCGGAGCCTTGTCAATGGCGGCGCGAATATCGGCAATGGAATGTTCCACTCTGAAATCGTTTGGGAAAAGGCGAACACCCTGTTGCTTCAGTTCATCTATTTTCTGTCTTCGTTTTTCAATCAAGTCGAGTTTTGTGTCCATTATCCTAATTTTTCGATATTAATGAAAATTTTTTATCATTCAGCGCATCCTTCCCCTTGCGAAAAGGAAGCCCGCAGATTGTCCCTTAAAAGCCAATCAGGTTTAGCTAACTTATTTACAGGGAGGTGTCAAGCATGAGTTGATTTTCCAACAGGAGAGGCAACTTGTTTTAATTTCAAGGTAAATTTTGTCCCATGACCGGCCTCGCTTTCTACATCCAACTGGCTGTCATATTCGGCCAGAATTCGTTGAACAATGGAGAGCCCAAGGCCGGTGCCGTCGGCCCGGGTTGTAAAAAAAGGATCAAAAATCGAGGCCAGGGTTGCTTGACTCATCCCTTGGCCGTTATCAATGACTTCGATCCAGATGTGCTCGTTTTTGATTGGAATGGTATTAATTGTGACCGATCCCCTATCGGGAATGGCCTCCACTGCATTTAAAAGCAGGTTCCACATTACCTGGCGTAAATGCCCGTGATCTATTTTGATCCAAATATTCGGCGCCAAGTCGACCGTAAATGTGATCCGGTCTTGGCTTTTGGCGTCTTTCTGGAAAAGCGCTAAAATTTCCCCCAGGGTTTTGTCAAGTTGAATAATTTCCGGTTTTCCGGCGCTTGGACGAGCAAACTGCAGGAAGTCGCTCACAAGGGTACTCAGTCGATCCGCCTCCCGTAAAACAATCTGCATGAGCTTGACCTTATCCGGTTCCAGGCGCATGTCTTCTTTTAATAATTGAATGGCGCCACTCATGGAAGCCAAAGGGTTTTTGATTTCGTGGGCCAATCCAGCCGCCATTTCGCCCATGGCGGCTGTTTTTTCAACCCGCTTTACATGGGCCTCCATCGCTTTCAATTGGTCACGGGCTCTTTTTTCCCGTTCAGCCAATAAACTGCTTAAAAAAGCAATTGCATAGCATGCGGAAACAACGGCGATAACCTTGAAGGAGACAAACAGCCAACCGATCCTGGGCAACCCTTCTTCCATCCCGAACATGCTCAGATGGCCGTGATATTCCAGCCCGATCAGCAGACTGTATTGCATACTGCAAAAACTGGCAAGAATTAGGCTTCCCTTACGAAAAATCAGTATGCTGGAATAGATCACGATGAGTAAATACATGAAGCTGAAAACGCTTGCGAAACTACCGGTGACCATGATGATGAAGGTGGTCAGAATCGCGTCCATACCAAGCTGGAAATAGGCAAAATGAGCGCTGGTACGGAAAAAACGAAAAAGGATGAAATAGAATGTCGATAAAATCAGTATCAGAACCGCAAGTCCATAAATGATCTGGACCGCAAGGGGAAGCAGCCCCGGCTCTTTCCCAAGCCGGTACGCAAACATGGAACCACCCAGTAAAAAAGCAAAAAGGACTCGAAAAAGCATGAGTCCTTTCAGCTTTTGACTGAAATCAGTGGAATCGCTGTCCGCCTGTTTTGCAATAAAATTTTTCAAAATCAGCTTCGCCGGAGAGGATTGGATTCGTCCGCTTAATGCCCACTTACTGCGCCCGCCATCTGGAATACAGGCAGATACATGGCGATGACCAGTCCCCCGATAAGTCCCCCAAGAAATACCATCATTAGAGGTTCTATGGCGGATGTTAAATTTTCAACAGCCGCATCCACCTCGTCTTCGTAAAAATCAGCTATTTTTTCAAGCATGCTGTCAATGGCGCCGGTGGATTCACCCACGGCGATCATGGAGCATACCATGGAGGGAAAAACTCCGCTTTCCGAAAGGGGATCGGCCATTGTGCGGCCTTCTGAAATTCCGCTGCGGACTCTGTAAATGGCCTTTTCAATCGTCTTATTTCCGGCTGTTTTAGCTACGATGTCCAGGGCGTCCAGAATGGAGACACCGCTTGCCAGCATGGTGCCCATGGTGCGCGTGAATTTGGATACAGCCACCTTGCGAATCAGAATACCGACTATGGGCAACTTCAGGAAGAGCGCATCCATCATCTCATTGCCTTTGGGTGTGCTGTAAAATTTCTTATAGGCGAGAAAGAAGATCACGGCTGCCACAATCAAATAATGAATTTTTGATTTTACCAGATCACTCATTTTAACAACAATTTGGGTCGGCAGGGGCAATTCCTTGCCGAAACTCGAAAACATGTCCTGAAATACAGGGATTACAAACACGAGAATAACGATAACGACAAGCACGGCAATGGCGAGGGTGATGGCCGGATACGTCATCGCCCCTTTTACCTGGCTTTTCAGTTTGGCTGATTTTTCCAGGTAGGCGGAAAGACGCCGGAGAATGACATCCAAAATACCGCCGGCTTCACCGGCAGCCACCATATTAACAAACAGACTATCAAATTGTTTTGGAAATTTTTTAAGGGACTCGGCCAAGGTGTTGCCGCCCTCAACAGATTCTTTCAACGTCTTGATGAGTTTCTTGAAAGTAATATTTTCTTGTTGGGTGTAAAGAATATCCAGGCATTGAATGATGGGGAGGCCGGCATCGATCATGGTGGAAAACTGCCGTGAAAAAACAATAATATCCTTTTCCTTGACCTTGGGCTGTAAGAATTCAACATTTTCAAAAAGATCTTTAGGCTTTTTCTTGATTTTGGTCGGCGTAATCCGAATCCGCTGCAGATGGCCGCGCAATGCCTCTTCGTTGACAACATCCAGAGATCCTTTTTGTATTTCGCCCTTTCTGTTTTTCCCTTCCCATAAATATACCGGCATATTCTCCCCCTTGTGAACACACGATTTAGAACTTCAGCTTGTAAAAATCGCCTCTGGGCATCTTATGTTTCTGGATTTGACCTATTTGAATCAATGTATTTAAATGCCTTTGAACTTCATCAACAGCCACACCTGTAATACGGGAAACATCCTCGGCTGTGCATGGCCTCCTTCTCAATGTAGCGACAATATGCTGATACCCATTTTTCAAACCCACCGGGCCGAACCCACCGGCCTGATCAAACTGAATAATATCAGACTGCTCGATCATTTGTTGAATGACGGTCAACCGATCCTTGTCAAGTGGTTCGACCCATTGTTCGGTTCCCGGTCGATCCAGCGAATTCAATTGAATTTTATCCGGTTTAACAAGGTTGACGACTTTTTGAATTTCGGCAATTTCCCATACGGTATCATTCATACCTGGTACAATAAAAATTTCAAGCCATAATTGTTTCGCATACTCCTTTCGTAAATCCAACAATCCTGAAATGATACGCTTAAGGTCAAGTCGCGGGTGCGGTCGATTGAGCCGCGCAAACATTTCATTCGTGGCCGCATCCAGCGAGGCGATGATGATATCCGTCTCCATAACCTGCATCCGCACTTGCTCATCATAAAATAAAGTGCCATTGGTAAGCAGCGCCACCGGGTATTGCGGGAAGTCTGTTTTGATAAAATGGATGATTTCTTCGATTCCGCTGTGCAATGTGGGTTCGCCGGAACCTGAAAACGTAATATGATCCAATAAAGGATTGGATGACAGAAAGGCCGCAAGCTCCGCTTTAACGGCTTCCGGCGCAACATAGGCTTGTCGTGTAAGCGTCAAATGCGTGGTCTTGCCACATTCGCAGTAAACACAATCCAGACTGCATGTCTTGTGCGGCATCAGATCGATCCCAAGGGATATTCCCAGGCGTCTTGAAGGAACCGGGCCAAACAAATAACGATAGCGCGAATGGATGTGATCAGGCATGCTTCATTCGATCCTGGCCAATCTCTTTTCTCGTTGCCACCCTGATTGTTCAAACGGATGACAGGGTAGAAGAAAAAATACATCTTATTGCTATCATACAATGATTCAAACAACAACTGCTTTGAATACATTTGGCATGGAATATTCTTCTTGCCCTTGATTCCACAGTCGGATCAGTGTATTTACAGAAATTGCCCGGAACTGAAAACTATTTTATATAATGTATTGATTTGAAATAACTATCAAGCAGTTCCCTAATACCCTTAACCCGCATGGAAGGTTGTTCGTTCACTATCGAACAAACGGCCGCGACAAACGGATTGAATCAGATACCATGTCTGCAAACACACAGGATCAACAACCAAAAACCATCATCACCACCCATATCAATGCGGATTTTGATGGGATCGCATCCATGCTGGCCGCCCAAAAGCTTTACCCGGAAGCCCAGGTTGTCTTTCCCGGGTCGGCGGAAAAAAATATCAGAAACTTTTTTATCAATTCGATGGTTTACCTCTTCAACATGGCGGATATCGACCGGATTGATCTGACCGCCGTCAAACGCCTGGTGCTGGTGGATACGAGACGCAGTCGCCGTATCGGCAAGCTGTCGGAGCTATTGGAAAAGAAAGATATAGAAATCCATATCTTCGATCACCATCCGCCCGGCGAAGAGGATATAAAGCCCCATTATGAAGTGTATCAACCCACAGGGGCCACGGTAACCATTCTAGCCCACATACTAAGGGAAAAGCAGGTCCCGATTTCGCCGGAAGAAGCGACCATCATGTGCCTTGGGATTTATGAGGACACCGGCTCCTTTACCTTTCCATCCACAACCGAGCAGGATTTTCTGGCAGCCGCTTTCCTGCTGTCAAAAGGGGCCAATCTGAATATCATTGCGGATCTGATCGCCCGTGAATACAGCCCGGAACAAGTGGGCCTGCTGAATGATCTGATCAAATCCGCCGTACACTATAAAATAAACGGCATTGAAGTGGTGGTCTCCAGCATCTCAACCGAGAATTATATACCGGATTTTGCATTTCTAGTCCATAAAATGCAAAAAATGGAAAATTTGAATGCTCTTTTTGCAGTAGTACGCATGGTGAATAAAATCCATGTGGTCGCCCGCAGCCGACTGTCTGAAGTGAATGCCGCGGATATCCTCATGGGCCTGGATGGCGGCGGACACCCTTTTGCAGCCGCGGCTTCGATTAAAGATAAAACCCTGGCCCAAGTGGAATCATTACTATTTGAGTCCCTTTATCATCACATCCGTCCGGCCCGCCAGGCCATGGACCTCATGTCTTCGCCGGCCATCACAACCCAACCGGAACTCTCTTGCAAGGCCGCCAGCATTTTAATGACCCGCTACAATGTCAACGCGCTGTTGGTTACGGAAAAACAAGAGAACAAGGATATCATCCTGGGATACATTTCCCGGCAAGTCATTGAGAAAGCGTTATACCATAAGCTGGGACATGTCCCTGTGCGGGAATATATGTCGACGGAACTGGCAGTGGTGGAGTCGACCGCCGATCTTTTGGAAATCCAGGAAAAAATAATCGAGAACAAACAGCGGATTCTACCGGTTATCGACCAAGGGACATTGAAAGGGGTGATCACCAGGACCGACCTGCTCACCATTCTCGTCAATCAATCCCACGACAACGGCAACCGGGTCGCGGATCCGTCCCAGCAACATGTGACTGCTAAAACCCGCAACATCCGCAAGCTCATGCGCGAGCGATTACCCAACCGCCTGATGGATATGCTGGTTGCCATCGGTCGAACAGCCCACGACTTGGGCTACAATGCTTATGTAATCGGCGGCATCGTCCGGGATCTTCTATTGTATCGTCCGAACGAGGATGTGGACATCGTGGTTGAGGGTGACGGCATTGCCCTTGCAAAAAAATATGCCGGCATGGCCGGGGCCAGAATCAATACTTATGATAAATTCGGCACAGCGGTTGTTATATTTCCCGATGGTTTCAAAATCGACGTGGCTTCAGCCAGAATGGAATATTACCAGTTCCCTGCGGCCTTGCCCACGGTTGAAATGAGCTCTTTAAAACTTGATCTTTTTCGGCGGGATTTTACCATCAACACCCTGGCCATCCAGCTTAGTCCGGACAGCTTCGGAACGCTGCTGGATTTTTTTTCCGCCCAACGGGATCTGAAGGAAAAGACCATTCGGATTTTACACAACCTCAGTTTTGTGGAAGACCCCACCCGGGTTTTTCGGGCCATCCGTTTTGAGCAACGCTTCAATTTCACCATCGGTAAACTGACTTCAGGTTTGATTGAAAATGCCGTTAAGATGGATTTTTTTAAACGCTTAAGCGGCCGCCGGGTCTTTTCAGAATTGCGTCAGATCCTGGAGGAGGAACGACCTTCCCCGGCAATCATCCGTTTGGCGGATTTCAATTTATTGAGTGTCATTCACCCGTCTCTCATTCTCAGTAAAAAGCTCATCGACGACATCCAGGCCGTGGAAAAGGTGCTGGCCTGGCATGATTTGCTTTTTTTGGAAGAATCCTATAATAGATGGACCGTTTATTTTCTGGCATTGATCAAGGGGAGCGAAAAGGAAATCTCGGATGATATTTGCAGACATTTGGAACTCGCCCCCCGCCATGTGAAATTTTTCAGTCAGGATCGTCTGGAAGTGGAAAAATGCATTAACCGGCTTGAATATCGTCCACCTGAAACCAACAGCGAAATTTACAGCCGGTTAAAAGAGTTCAAAATCGAGCAGATCCTATTCATGATGGCGGCTACAAAGAAAAAGACGGTTGAACGGGCCTTGTCCAATTATGTGACACATTTGCGCTATGCCCAGGTGCTTATTAAGGGAAAGGATTTGATCGAAATGGGAGTTCCGCCGGGCCCCATGTTTCGGCAAATATTGGATGGCATCTTGGCTGCTAAATTGGACGGTAAGGTAATTGATCGTCAGGACGAATTTGATTATGCCCGCACATGTTTCAGCCGGCTTAAGGACAATTCCGGCAAATAAATTTATTCCAACGAAAATAATCGGTTTCGACAGGTTCGAACTATTTTCATAAGCAGGAGATTTTTATGACCACAAAAAAAAGAATTCTCAGCGGCATGCGGCCCACCGGCCCGCTGCATCTGGGAAATCTGCACGGCGCCCTGGCCAATTGGATCAGCATGCAAGAGACTTATGACTGTTTTTTCTTCATTGCCGACTGGCATGCCCTGACCAGCGACTACGAAAACACCTCCGCCATCAATGATTTTACGCGCCAGATGATGATCGACTGGTTGAGCGCCGGGCTGTCTTCGGAAAACTGCACCCTTTTTGTCCAATCCCATATCAAAGAACATGCGGAATTGTTCTTGTTGCTTTCCATGATAACGCCGGTACCCTGGCTGGAGAGGAATCCGACCTATAAGGATCAGATCGTCCAGTTGTCCAACAAGGATCTATCCACATTTGGATTTCTCGGCTATCCTGTGTTGCAGGCCGCGGATATCATCATTTACAAGGCCCAGGGTGTGCCGGTGGGCATCGACCAGGTCCCTCATGTGGAGATCACCCGGGAAATCGCCCGGCGCTTCAACTTTCTGTACGGTAATGTTTTTCCGGAACCTGAGGCCATTCTGACCAAAACATCTAAAATTCTGGGCACTGACCGCCGTAAAATGAGCAAAAGCTATCAGAACGCCATTTATCTGTCGGACAGTCCCCAAACCATCGCCACCACGGTCGCCACCATGATTACAGACCCCCAGCGGGCGCGAAAATCAGACCCGGGCGACCCGGATGTGTGCAATGTGTTCAGTTTCCATCAACTGTATACCAATGCTGATACGGTTGCCTCCATAAACCGGGATTGCCGCAGGGCCCAAATCGGTTGCGTGGATTGTAAAAAAATCATGGCCCGCAATTTATCCGAGGCCCTTTCACCGATCCGGGAAAAACGTGCTTATTATGAAGCCCATCCCAAGGAGGTGGAACTCATCATTGAAAACGGCAACCGCAAAGCCCGGACTGTGGCGGCCCAGACCATGATGGAAGTCAGGACGGCTTTGAAGATTTAGTGTCGCTAACATGGATAATGAAAAATATGAAGTGAAACTGGATTCTTTTGAAGGCCCCATGGATCTTTTGGTTCATCTGATCCGCAAGGCGGAAGTGGATATCTATGATATCCCCATTGCCCTGATCACAGACCAGTTTCTGGCATATATTGAATGGATGAAGGCCATGAATATAGATTTTGCAGGCGATTTTTTGGTCATGGCCGCGACCCTCATGCAAATCAAATCCAAAATGCTGCTCCCGGTGCACGACGATGGGGAAGAGGAGGAAGAGGACCCGCGCATGGAAATCGCGCGACCGTTGAGGGAATATCTGCAAATTAAAGCTGCGGCAGAGGAACTGTCCACGCGAACGCTGTTGGGTGAGCATACCTTTGTGCGTTCATCCCAACCTGAAGCTATACCCAAAGATGAAGAGCCGGAACTTGTCAAAGTGGGGCTATTTGAACTGATCGATGCCTTTCAAAAGATTCTTGAAAACCTTAATCTGGAAAAAGCCTTTGCCCTCACGGCCGACAGAATCTCCGTCAAGGACCGGATCACCCAGATTATCGATATTTTGGAAGCCAGGGGGTCTGTGACTTTTACCGAGCTGTTTGACGGCGCGGTTGATAAAAGCGATTTTGTGGTTACTTTTCTTTCGATTCTTGAAATGGCCAAACTCAATTTGATTCAGATTGCCCAACATATGCCCACCGGCGTGATCCGGCTTTTTTATCTGTGAGGTGGCGGCTTTTAAAGGAAATTGGGTAATATCAGGGAATGGAAGAGCTGAAAAACATTATTGAGAGCTTGCTGTTTATTTCAGACACGCCCTTGTCCGTGGAACGAATCAAAAACACTTTACCGGAGATGGAGCCGTCTGAAATCAAGACCGCCTTGGATATTCTCGTAAAAGAGTACGAAACCCGCGCCGGCGGCTTTACATTGTGCGAAGTGGCCGGTGGCTTCCAATTTCGCACCAACCCGGTCTATCGGGAATGGATTGCCCGGCTGGTAAAACCCAGCCAGGCCCGACTGAGTAAGGCAGCCCTGGAAACACTGGCCATAGTGGCGTATCGTCAACCCATCATGCGCACGGATATCGAACACATCCGCGGGGTCGATTCCGGCGGTGTCTTGCGCATTCTCATGGAACGTAAGTTGGTTCGGGTACTGGGCCGCAAGGAAATTCCCGGGCGCCCGCTGATTTATGCCACCACCAAGGAATTTCTGGAGGTGTTCGGGCTGAAAGATCTCAAGGATTTGCCATCCTTGAAAGAGATTGAAACATTCAGCCGGAAAAACGAAGGCACGCCCAATCCATTTGCCCAACAACCAGCAAACGATGAACAGGTGGGGTTAATCCCCGAGGCCGAGGCCCTGGCGGAGCAATTACCGGAATCCGAGCGCCCACCGGAATATTCATCCATTTACCAAAGCAAAATCCCGGACCCGGATTCCTCGACGGAATAAAAAAATGCTTGACAATAAACGCCGGAATCGCTCTAATGCGCTTCATTAATTTCTCCAAGGGCGGTTAACTCAGCGGGAGAGTGCTACCTTCACACGGTAGAAGTCACTGGTTCAAATCCAGTACCGCCTACCAGGCTGATAAGGGTTTGCAAGGAATGCAACTTGCAAACCTTTTTTTATTGCGGGTTTTGTGAGATGTGCTCTTGTAAATCATTGTCTGTCATGCTTTCCTGTTGGTCACAATTTTCATGATTTATTTTCCTGTGACCATTTTGTGACCGGTGCTTTGAAAAATGGTGTTTTCCAATCGGCAAGCCGCCTCTTGATTCGTCCCTTTCATCAAATGCGCGTACACGTTCAAGGTCACTGTCGGACTTGAATGTCCAAGCTGGGTTTGGATGTATTTGATGTTTTCTCCCTGCTCGATCAGCAGACTTGCATAGGTATGCCGTAGATCATGAAAACGCATTTTCTCAAGTCCGGCCTTCTTGATGGTCGGGTTGAAATATCGAACAACCACATTGCTATGATTTAATGGTTCCCCGGCTTCATTGGGAAATATCAAATTAAGCTTGTTCGGTGGACAGGCTATCCGCCATTTCTTCAACTCCATCATTATATTCGGTCCAATATCGATCCGCCGTTTTGACGTTTCGGTTTTGGGTTCAAACCATCTTTGGTTGTTATAGGTTCGCTGGATGCAAATCTGATTCTTTTCCCAATCCACATCCGACCATTTCAACCCCAATATTTCCCCCTGGCGTGCGCCGGTCATAACCGCCAGTTTAAAAAGCATCCGGTACTTATTGTCTGCAACCACATCCAGCAACGCTTGAATCTCATCCGGTGACAGGATTCTTATCTTGACCCTTTGGCTCTTTGCCTTCGGTCGCT
>DYJD01000051.1 GCA_020723325.1 Desulfosudis oleivorans
GAATGGCGCACCGCCCGTCCTAATAATATTCCAGCCAACAGTTTTGATTACACCCATTTCATGGTTGCGCCTTGACACCCCCTGATCATTTCATTATCATCATTTGTCTTTTTTAATAAGGAAAACATCATGAGCCATCGATTTCATCCAGCATGTTTTTTGGGGGCATTGTTGCTTGTCCTCACCGCCATATCCGCCCAAGCCGGCAGCCTGGCCGAGGACGGCCGGGAGGTCATGGGTCTGCACGAACATGCGGTTGTCAAAGTCAAGCTGGTGCTGCGCTTCAAACTCTTCATGAACGGCAATGAGATCCGCAACAGTGAAAACAAGATCGAAGCCACCGGCACCGTGCTGGACCCGGCCGGCCTGACCATCATATCCCTCAGCATGACCGATCCGGGCAAATTCGCCACCCTCAAGCTGCAATCCCAATTCGCGCCGGGTAAAATGGATGTGGAATCGGACCTGAACGAAGTCATCATCATTCAGCCGGACGGAACGGAATTGCCGGCCAAGGTGATCCTGCGCGACAAGGACCTGGATCTGGCTTTTGTTCAGCCCGTGGAAAAACCGGCCAAACCCCTCTCCGCCGTGGACACCAAGCAAACCAGCCAATTGCAAATTCTGGACACAATCTTTGTTCTCAGTCGCCTGGGCAAGGTCGCCGGCAGTGTGCCCTCCATTGTGACCGATCGGATCCAAGCCGTCATGAAAAAACCGCGGCTTTTTTACGTTCCCCACAAAAGCACTGATTTGGGTGCTCCGGTTTTCAACCGGGCAGGCAAATGGATCGGTAATCTTCTGCTCAGAACCATCGTCGGCGATGATTTGTCCTCAGGCGCCATGGTGGTGATACTACCGGCTGCGGACATTCTTGAAGTCATCAGCCAAATACCCGGCAAAAAAGAAAATTGAGGAATACATGCTTCGGTTGCAAACCCGCCGACCATTACCCGCAATGCTGCTTGGATTCATCTTATGGGCCTTTCCCGGCCAGGGCCAGGCAGAATCCGCTTCCCTTCGTCATCAGATTGAAAGCGCCATTGCCCAGGTCAAACCCGCCCTGGTTCAGATTCATGTAATTCAAACCGTATACAGCGGCGGCCGGGAATTTAAAACCGAAAGCACCGGCAGCGGCACCATCATCACCGCGGCCGGTCATATCGTCACCAACCACCATGTGGCCGGCCATGCAACCCGGATATTCTGCATCCTTTTAAACAAGGAAAAACTCGAAGCAGAATGGATCGGCTCCGACCCCTTGTCGGATTTGACCGTGCTGAAGCTTAAGTCCACAGAAGGTCGATCCTTTCCCTTTGCCCGCTTTGGCGAATCCGCAAGTGTGCAGGTGGGTGACCGGGTGTTGGCCATGGGCAGTCCCGTGTCACTGTCCCAGTCGGTCACCCTTGGAATTGTCAGCAACATCGGCATGACCCTGCCACTATTGCTGAAAAAAGGCGCCTACCGTTTTATTCTGGACGGCGAGGATGTGGGCGCCTATGTGCTCTGGATCGGGCATGATGCCGCCATCTATCAGGGGAATTCCGGCGGGCCGTTGGTGGATTTGGCGGGAAGGATCATCGGCATCAATGAAATCGGCATCGGACTGGGCGGCGCCATTCCTTCCGACCTGGCCGCCCCCATTGTCGACCAACTCATTGAAAAAGGCTATATCACCCGCAGTTGGACCGGCTGGGAAATCCAGCCCCTGCTGCATGAAGACAAGAATGCCCAAGGCGTCCTGCTTTCGGGTACGGCTAAAAACTCTCCGGCGGAAAAAGCCGGCTTCGAATCCGGCGACATTTTAATCCGGGTCAACAGCCTGCCTGTTTCCGTTAAAAATCCGGAAGAACTACCCCTGTTCAACCGCATGGAAGCGGAACTGCCCATTGATCAAAAAGTGCCGGTGGAAATCATGCGCAACCATCGGAAAATGGAATTGACCATCATCCCCATGGAACGTGAAGCCGCCCGGTCCCGCACGGTCGAAGCCAAAACATGGGGAATCACCGTTCAAAATATTTCCGGGCCGGCGGCCAGAGAATTGAAACGCGCTTCCCTGGATGGAGTTCTGGTCACTTCTGTGCGGCCCGGCGGGCCCGGCGGCGAGGCCAAGCCTTCCCTGAACGCCGGCGACATTCTGCTGAGAGTAAATGAACTGCCTTTGAAATCGGTTCAGGATCTGCTGAACGCAACCCAAAAGCTGTCCGTCGGTCATAATGAGCCCTTTCCGGTTTTAGTGGAATTTGATCGTTCTTCGGAAAGATTGATCAGCGTAGTGCAAATCGGGACCCGGGACATCAGCGACCCCGGTCTGGAAGTAAAGAAGGCCTGGCTGCCGGTGGCCACCCAGGTGATTACCAGGGAAATGGCCCGGTCCCTGGGCATTCCCAACCGTACCGGCGTCCGGATCACCCAGGTGTACGAGGGCAGTACGGCTGAAACCGCCGGCTTGGCCGTGGGCGACTTGATTCTTAAAATTGATGATGAAGCGATTCCGGCAGCCCATGTGGAAGATTACGAGGTCTTTCAAAGCATGCTGCGCCAATATGCGGTGGGTGCCTTCGTGACACTGAATATTTTGCGGGACGGCCGGGAGTTGTCCATTCCGGTGCAACTGGTCCGCGCCCCCCAACTGCCCCGGGAAATGTCCAAATATCATGACCGGCATTTTGAATTCACGGCCCGGGATCTGTCTTTTTATGATCTTGCCGCGAGCAAATTGCCCAAGGACCGCTCCGGTGTTCTGGTGGAGGAAGTCACCCCCGGCTCCTGGGCGGCCCTGGGTCAACTGGCGGCAGGGGATATCATCGTCGCCGTGGACGGAAAGGACATCCGGGATGTGAACACCCTTGATGGGAAAATGAAGGAAATTCAGCAGGCCCAACCGGACTCATGTGTATTTCACATTTTGCGCGGAGTGCACCACATTTTTCTCCAACTGGAAATCAAATGGTAGTTTTGTTTATTCCAATTCCTTGATTTTTTCAACCTTGCCGGCCTCGACCCCGATGATGCCTTCATAGCGTTTGTAATAAATCACGTCCTCGATGCGTTCATAGGCAGGGGTCAAAATCTTCTTGCCGCCTTTCAAGGTAATCTCGTAGCGGTTTTCTTCACCCTCGTGCGCGGCCTTGGCCTGCTTTTCGCTTTCTGTTTTGGTTGGAGCTGCAGGTTTTTGCCCATAATCACGGCAGGCGCCGCTCCATTGTTCCATCGACAGCTTGCCTGTCACGATGCCGTTTCTTAACATGACCCAGGTATTGCCGTAATTCAAGAAATCCGGATATTCACAAGTGGCCGTGGCCCGCGGCTGCCCGGCCACGGCAATGACTTCATCCATGGTCATGCCGGTTTGAATCTTTTCAGCAGCGATTTTTGTCTTTGAGTCGATGAGATATTCTATTTTTTCCAATTCATCCATCTGCCGGGTTATGGCCTGACATTTGGTTCTCAACTTCAAGGCCTTGTCGCCGTTCTCCGCGGCCAGTTTGCGATGAGTTGATTCATATTCTTCTTCCTGCTTTTTTAATTGAAGGCGATCCTGCTTGATTTTGCCCGCCAATTGCTTGTCTTCAGCCAACTCTTTCAGGCTCCTGCCGATATGGTCCGTATCCACCGTGGTCTGTATGGAAACCGTCAGGAACAGTTTATTATCTTCCCAGCGCCAGACCGGTTCGCCGGCCTCGATCTTTAACAGAATATCGGCATAAATGTTGATGTCATCCTGGTCAAACCAGTAGTCGTCGCCATAGGCACTTTTCTGCAAATAATAATGAACCGATTCCAATAATTTGCGTTTGGCCTGCAGGAAGCAGAAACGCCGCGCATCATTGCGGGTGTCGTTCTCGCCCAATTCAAGGGTATAATCAGCGGTTATAACCTTTTGTTCGGCAAGGGCATTTGAACCCATGCTCAACAAGCCCAGCAGCAATAAAATTACCGTGCGTTTCATTTTGACCTTCAGCTCCTTTTCATCCAAATCCAACCAAGGGGAACTGTATACCGCAAAAAACGCCCATGGTCAAAGTTCTTTAAGGTTTGAAGTATTTGACGGCATATGGTAGCCTGGGGTAGGTGTATAATTCTGTGTCAGCGAGTGTGAAATGATTCAAAAAAAAACGGCTTGGATCATCCTAGCCTTCTGGTCGGTCATCATTCATGCCCCGGCCGGCTTCCCTTACGAAGCCCGCCGGTCATCGGCTTTTCAATCCCATGTTCCCAATGAGATCATCGTACGTTTCAAAGCAAATGGAAAACGCACGGCCCAGCACTACACGGACCGCCACAACATGGTTGTGAAGCGGCGCTTGGCCTTCATCGAGGCTGATCATGTCCGCTTGCCGGAGGGTATGGACATGGAAACCGCTCTAGACATATTGCGCCATGATGCGGATGTGCTGTACGCTGAACCCAATTACCTGCGCCATGCCCTCAAAAGAATACCCAATGATCCGTTCTTTGACCAGCTTTGGGGGCTGGATAATGTCGGGCAGACCGTGAATAATACCGCCGGCAATTTCAATGCGGATATCAACGGGCCGGAGGCCTGGGATATCTCAACCGGCGGCGATGTGGTCATCGCCGTGATCGACTCGGGTATTGATTTCCTGCATCCGGATTTGAAAAACAATTTATGGACCAATGCCAAGGAAATTCCGGACAATCGCAAAGACGACGACGGCAACGGCTTCAGCGATGATATCCACGGCTGGAATTTTATCAATTACAACCCGCCGAACAGCAAAGGGAGCAACAACATCATCGACTCCAACCACCACGGCACCCACTTGAGCGGCATCATAGCAGCCCAGGGGAATAACGGGTTGGGCACCAGCGGCGTGTGCTGGAAAGCCAAAATCATGGCCCTGAAATTTCTGGATGCTTTCGGTGAGGGCAATATTTCAGATGAAATCGCCGCCATTGACTATGCTGTCCAAAACGGGGCCAGGATCATCAACGCCAGCTTCGGTGATTATGAGTTCAGCCAGGCCGAGGCAGACGCCATCAAACAGGCCGGAAACGCCGGCGTCCTGTTTGTGGCCGCGGCCGGCAACGACGGCAACAACAACGACAGCAAACCACTCTACCCGGCCGGTTACGATATTGCGAATATCATCTCCGTGGCAGCCACTGATCCCATGGACGAGCTGGCGACTTGGTCCAATTTCGGCTTCAAGACCGTGGACATCGCCGCCCCGGGTGTCAACATCTATGCGCCCCAGCCCGGCCGGGAGAATGTCTGGTCAGAGGACTTTGATCAAAGCCTTGGCGGCACATGGAATCTCACCGCCCCTTGGTCGCATTTATGGCCGACAAACAACCAAAGCAAGATTCATTCCGGTGACGGCGCGCTAACCACCCGGCCGGATGACGATCTTGACAGAAACGTTGCAGCCACCGCTGCTGCGCCGGTGATCGATCTGCGCAATCGTTCCAATAGCCGCTTGAATTTTTTTCTGAAACGCCATTCTGCCCGGGGCAAGGACATTCTTTCTGTGCAAACCGCCACAGATCCCCAAGGACCCTGGGATCAACGGCCGGTGGAAGTCCGCATTCCCCATTTGGGCACTTCTGAAACATTCAGAAACGGGATTGACGCCGGTTTTACCGATTGGCGCGAAGCCCTGGTGGACATCGGTCAACTGGATGGAGTTGCCCGGGCCTATATCCGCCTCACCGTTCTGGCTGAAAACGGTATGCTGGCGGATCAGGACGGCTGGTACATTGATGACGCAAGTATATCAACCAGTGCCAAGGTTTACAGCGGTCCGGAGACGGATTACTACCGTCTGATGAGCGGTACTTCCATTGCCGCGCCTTTTGTTTCAGGTATCGCCGGTCTCATCTGGAGCCGTTACCCCACCCTGACCTGTTGTCAGATCAAGAGTGCCGTTCTGGCCGGCGGTGACCCCCAAGCCGGGTTAAGCGGAAAGATCACTTATGAAAAAAGAGTGAATGCCTTGAACAGTCTGACACTCGCCGCAGAGCCCTCCTCCCTGCCGGAATTGTGCAGCAACAGCGGCGGCGGCAACACCGGCAGCCAGAGCAATGGAAGCAGCGGTGATAAAAGCAGCGCCCCGTGCTTCATCAGCCTTATAGCAGGATCGACTTGCCCTTTATCACCGTTTTAAAATCCGAAATTCGAATATCGAAATACGAAACAAATTCGAATTACCAAAATTCAAATAAAGCAACATTAGCAAGCAATTTGGTCGTTGAACCGCTGTTTTTTGCTTTGTTTATTTGGTTATTGAAATTTTGAATTTGTTTCGAATTTCGGATTTCGATATTCTACTTAAATTATCTGATGCCGAAACAATTACCAAAGCCGAATAGCCTTATAGATCAAAAGGCGTCAGGCTCTCATAACCTGTCTCGGTGACCAGCACGGTTTGCTCAAACTGGGCCGATAAGGAGCCGTCGGCGGTGACCGCCGTCCAATTGTCCGTCAGGATCCGCAGGTGGGCCTTGCCGAGATTGATCATGGGCTCCACGGTGAAAACCATGCCCGGAACCAGTTTTATCCCCTCCCCTTTGCGGCCGAAATGTGGCACCTGGGGCGGTTCGTGAAAATCACAGCCGATGCCGTGCCCCACAAATTCGCGGACCACTGAACAGCCCTGCCCCTCGGCATATTGCTGAATGGCAAAGCCGATATCGCCGATGGTGTTTCCCGGCCGGACAGCGTCCAAGGCGGCCTTCAGGCTTTCCCGGGCCACGTTCACGATTTTTTGAGCATCGCGGCCCGGTGTGCCCACAAAAAAGGTTTTATTGGCGTCGGCATAAAAACCGTTCAGAATGGAGGTGACATCCACATTGATGATATCGCCCGCCAGCAGGATTCGTTCGCCGGGGATCCCATGGCAGATGACCTCGTTCACCGATGTGCAGACGCTTTTGGGAAAGCCTTTATAATTCAAAGGGGCCGGCCGGGCATTGTGGCGGAGGGTGAATTCATGCACCAGGGTATTGAGCTCATCTGTTTTCATTCCCGGCCGGATGGCCTGCGCCACCATGGCCAGGGTATCCACCACCAGTTTTCCCGCCTCACGGATGCCCGCGATCTCTTCTGGCTGCTTTAGGCGAATCTTGTGTTTTTTATAATAATACTGAGATAAATCCACAGGCTGCAAACCGGCTTTGCCGATACAGCATTTCTTATATTTTTTCCCGCTGCCGCATGGGCAGACTACATTTCGCCCGATTTTTTCATCATATTGTTTCACTCGGCAATCCCTTTGCACTCCATCAATGAATTCATACCCACCAAGCTAATTCAATCCGGTTGTGATGTCAAACAAGAAACCGCAAAATTACACTTGATTCCTGCGCGGTTTATTTATATTCAGCCTTTACGGAATTCGATTCAGTCTGAGGAGGAAATCGTTTGGAATCCAACCCCCAAGTGCAACTGGAGTGCCCGTTAAACAAAAACGATTGCCCGATCATCACTGCCCTGGGCCGAAGCCGCAGTGAATGCCTGAAACTGCGGGAATTGTCGCGCACCGACCCCCTCACCGGATTTTTTAATTTTCGACATCTGACGGAAGCACTGGGCAGTGAAATGGAGCGCACCTGCCGAACCGGTCTGCCCACCAGCCTGATCATGATCGATCTCGATTATTTCAAACGCATCAATGATACCTACGGCCATGAAGTCGGCAATGACGTTCTATGCTGGGCGAGCAACATCTTTCATGAGAACATCCGCCGTATCGACATCCCTTGCCGCTTCGGCGGGGAAGAATTCGCCATTATTCTTCCCGGAACCCCCCTGAAAGGCGCCGTGCATGTGGCGGAACGTCTGCGAACGGCTCTCCAGGAAAAAACCTTTTCCGTCAATGCTTCCGTCCTGAACCTCAGCGCCAGTTTCGGTGTGGATGTCTACACCGGGAGAACCGAATCCAATGTAAAGGAATTTATTCATCAAACCGACCAATTGCTGCTGGAAGCCAAACACAACGGCCGCAACCGGACCTGTTTCCATATATCCAAGACCCTTCCGGTCTCCTCGGAGGTTTCCAAGGAAGAGCGCAATGCCCTGGGCATTTCCCGCCGGGCCAACGGGAATAATGTGGAATAAATCCGGTTTGAACAAATCCTATTGACCAAAATACCGGGGCGTCTTATATACCTCCAAGTCCAACATTATGAATCATTTCGCTTAAAGGAGTACCCCATGGTGGCTGATCGGGAAAACGGTTTGAACGACAATCAGGATGATCATGAGGAAGGCGATTTTGCCGCCCTGCTCGACAATTATATCACCGGCATGAATGAGGATATCAAGGTCGGTGACCGCATCCAAGGCAAAATCATCGCCATCAGCGCCGATAGTGTGGATATCGATACCGGCACCAAGCTGGACGGGGTGGTGAGTAAAACCGAATTGCTGAATGCCGACGGTGAATTCACCCTTCGCAAAGGCGATGTAGTGGATCTCTATGTGGTATCCATGAGCGAAAGCGAGATCCAATTGTCCAAGGCCTTGGTCGGGGTGGACAGCTCCCATCTGCTCTTTGACGCCTTTAAGAACAACATTCCGGTGGAAGGCAAAGTCACGGCGATCTGTAAAGGCGGATTCCAAGTGGATGTCATGAAAAAACGCGCCTTTTGCCCCATCAGTCAAATGGATGTCCAGTTTGTCAAAGAACCGGAAAAATATGTGGGCAACAGCTTTCATTTTGTCATCAAAAAATTTGAGAACCACGGCCGGAATATTGTGGTATCCCGCAGGGACCTCCTGGAAAAGGATCTGGAAAAGGCCCGGCAAAAATTCCTCCAGGATCTGACGGTGGGCAAATTTGTGGAAGGCCGCGTGGTCAGGATCCAGCCTTTCGGCCTGTTCATCGAGTTGTTTCCAGGGGTGGAGGGCATGGTGCATATTTCCGAATTGGCCTGGTCGCGTGTGGCCACCCCCGAGGAAGTCCTGCACATGGAACAAACCGCCACCTTCAAAGTGCTTGCCATGGATCAGGACGCCGCGGGCAAAATCAAGATCTCCCTTTCCCTCAAACAGGTTTCCGGCGATCCTTGGACCACCATTGAAAGTAAATTTCATACCGGCGATCAAGTCAGCGGCAAAATAACCCGCTGCGCGGCTTTCGGTGCTTTTGTCGAAATCGCCCCTGGTTTGGAGGGCCTTGTGCATATCAGTGAAATGAGCTATCTCAAACGGGTTTCGCGGCCGGAAGACCTGGTTGCCCCTGGGGATATTGTAGCGGTGCTGATCAAGGAAATCGATACCCACAACAAACGCATTGCCCTCAGCATGCGGGATGCCGAAGGTGATCCCTGGGTGGATATCCAGCAAAAATACAAACCCGGTCAAATCATTGCCGGTACCTTTGTCAAAAAAGAAAAATTCGGCTATTTTATCAATCTCGAACCCGGAGTGACCGGGCTTTATCCCAAATCCAAAATGGATCAATCCGCTGAGGCCGTTGCCCTGGACACCCTCAAGCCCGGTCAGACTGTTACCGTTGTCATCGAAGCCGTCCTGGCCGCTGAACGCAGAATCAGCCTGGGTCCTGCACGCAGCGAGACTGCCGATGACTGGCGTCAATTTACAGCCGAAGGCAATAAAACTGTTGGGGATTTGGGGGCGAAATTGCAGCAAGCCTTGAGTGGCAAGGGTAAAAAGAAAGGTTAGTCGATAGAAAAAAACTCCAAGGCGTTTGTATGCAGAAGCATGGCCAGCCGGTCTTCTGGAAGACCATATTCGGCAATGATCTTGAGCTCCCGGTCCCAGGCAAAGGGTAAATTGGGGAAATCACTGCCGTACATGATCCGATCAGCACGCAGGCTTAAGAGATCCGGGGGCTCATGCCCGGGGAAATAATCGCTTAATACCATGGCGGTATCCAGCCAAAGTTGATCATACTGTTTCAGCAAGCGCCGGTAGGCCGGTAATTCATCCAAGCCCAGATGGGGAATACATAAACGTAAGCGTGGAAAATTTTTTAATATGCGCTCGACTTTTGCCACACCGCAAATCTGATACGGATCCACCGGATAGGCAGGACTTTTGGGTTCCCGGCCCCCATGCAACACCAGCGGTTTCCGCGCCGCGGCACAAACCGCATAAATCCGCTCCATCTCAGGGCTGTTCAAATCAAAACCCTGCACATGGGCATGCAGTTTCACCCCTTTCAAGCCAAAACCAAAGGCCTGCTCCAGGATGTCCTCAACGCCGTCTTCCCCCGGATAGATGCTTGCCAGCCCAATGACATTGGGATATTTTGCACAAATATCCCGCATAAAGGCGTTTAATTCAGCCGCCATTCCCGGTCGGTGGGCGTATTGCAGCGCCACCACCTGCCGGATTCCCCTGGCAAACAAGAAATCGAGGATCTCCTCGGCCTTCATCTGGTAGCGAATGGGCCAGGCATGCTTTGCAAACCATTTCCACAGGGCTTGGAAAATCCAATCCGGAAACAAATGGACATGGGCATCCACTACGGGCGGCAGATTGCCGGGGATTCCAAGGCCGTCCGGATCATTCAGCCCCGGCAGCAAACCATTCAACATGTGCCATGCCCCTTACCGACTTTCCAATCAAATAGAATAAATGTAAGCGCCGCTTGCCTTGGGGCCGCAATTTTCCCGATTGAGCTCAATTCTCCGCTGTCAAGGCATCCGGCTTGACAATGGTGAAATGAATCGTCTGATACAGCTTGCCGTTGATATATATCTCAATCTTCTGGTGGCCCAGCGGGTCTTCGGGATCATTGGCCGTCCACCGCCAATATTGACCGTCATACACCCGCGTGGGGCCCATTGTAATCAGTTGGTTTTTCCTGTCAAGTTCGGGATCATCGCCGGGTTTCAATTGGGCCTCGCTTGGGCCGTAATCAATTGAGGAAGTTGTAAAAAACAAATTCCTGGAATGGATGGTATAACCCCAGCGGAAACCGGTCTCCTTCAGCAGCAGGGCGATGGTCCTGGTTTCTTTGTAAACATAATAACTGCCATCTTCCCGCTGTTTCATCCAGCCGAAGCGGATCTGGTACTCCGGCTCAGAATTGGAAGAATTGCCCACACTGTTGGCCGTGAGGGGGGTAACGGCGATTAAAAATGCAATGAGAACGAAAATCTTTTTCATACGAAACCTCCGGTATAAGTAGTGAAATCATCCTCGCTAGTAGAAATTTGCATATAGTATGCCATCGGAAGTATTTCGCTTGATTTCAGCTTGATAGTGATCCCATGGCCGTTTCCACGCCTGGCCGAGAGCCCTGAATTCAGCAGATTATCCCAGTCAATGATACATTTGTCCCAAGACATGGGACATGCTCTGCCGGGCCTTAGATGAATTGTATGTTTTGTTTTCGGGGTCGGGGTCGGGGTCGGTATCGAAAAAATAATTTGGGAGACCCCGCCCCCAAAAAACCAGGGCTTTTCCCATGTTGACCCCAAGACTCAACACCATGGCCTTTCCGTAGGGGCGGTTCGCGAACCGCCCCTGCACATCGGCAGGGCACACCGTTCCGTCCCGTTGGCGAGTTGGCTTTGGGGGAAAAAAAACTCGATACCGATTCCGATACCGATCCCGACCCCGAGAGGTTGAATGGCAGAGATAAAACCCAATCACTCTCGAATCGCTTTGTTCTGGTGGACAATAGTATTTACTGGATGAAATGTTGGCAATTAACGGCCGTACATTCCGCGCCAAGTTTATATGCGATTCCCCTCTGCCGGACCTGCTTTGACTTTTTCATTTGATCTGTTTATGGTGTAGGATAGGTATTTAGGCATGTCGGCAAATCCAATTTACCGTTTTTTCGTGCTCGTGCTCGTAATCGTAATCGGCTGCTTATATGCTATTGAAATTTGTTGTTCGATTACGATTACGAGTACCGCTTGGCTGAGCACGAGCACGACATTGAGTAAATAGTAAATTATAATTTTCCATCCCCCAACTTGGACGGCAAGGAATCAACCTGATATGAAAAATCATACGGCCTGGTATCGAATCGCTGAAATCGAACGCCTTTCCGGAATCTCGCGGCGCACCATTCATTTTTATCTTCAACAAGGACTCCTGCATGCCCCCAGACGAACGGGAAAAACCATGGCCTATTATGATGAATCCCACCTCAGCAAGCTTGCTTTTATCCAAAAATCAAAGCAAGCAGGTGTCCCATTGATCGCCATAAAGGAAAAAATTTCGGCCGGAGAGCCGTCGACCCTAAAAGCATTCGAAGATGCACATCCGCCTGTCCCGCATGCTGATAAAGCCCCTGCCGATATCCAGCCGAAACACGGAGCAAGAGGGGGAAAAACCCGTGAAACCATACTTGATATCGGTTGCGCCCTTTTCCGCGAAAAGGGCTATAAAGAAACCAAAGTCACGGATATCGTCACCATCATGAATGTGGGCAAAGGAACATTCTATTTCTATTTTTCCGACAAGAAAGAGCTTCTCCTGGAATGTGTCCCACGCATTTTCCGGGAACTGTTTGAAGACGGCTGGGAACGCATCCGTAAAATCGATCACCCCCTGAAACGCCTGGAAATGCGGGCCCAAACCGTGTTGCCGGTGCTCAAGGAATTTTGCGCCATCATTCAATTGAGCAAGGAAGCCATGGAGGACAATGACCCGAAATTGAAGCATCTGGGCGAGCAAACCTATCGCTCCATTTGCAGACCCTTGGAATCCGACATTCAAAAAGCAATCAAAGCCGGCTTGATTCAACCGGTGAACCCGCGCCTGGCAGCCTGTTTCATGATCGGCATCATGGAAAATCTCTACTACCTGCAAACCATTGATCCTGATTTACGTCCTGAAAAGATTTGGGATCGGATATTGAAATTGATTTTCCACGGCATCGGAGGATAGGGCCGAACGCGGAACTCGGAAGGCGGAAGGCGGAATATTCCAGCGCGGCTGTTTTATTTGAATTTGGGTAATTGGGAAAAAATATGAATATTTTGTTGTCATTATGCCCATTTCTTTGTATGAAAATCCGTATTGAAACCAACCGAATTGTCAACACCATCAGAGGAAAAGAGAATGCTCACTCGGCGCTGTTTGGAAAATATTAAAAAAATAGCCAGTTACCCTCATCAAAAAGCAAATTTGGCAGATCTTGGGGATGACCGCATATTGGAATTTTATAGCGAGATGGCCGATCAATTCATTCCCATCAGCAATCATGCCGGCCGATTTGAAAAAGCCAAATATCTCCTTTGGCATTTTGAAAACCTGCTCCCGGCTGTACAAAGGGATCTGATCAACTTTGTTCTGGGGCGCTGGCCGCAAAACCTGCCTGTCGATACGGAAACAACGGATTCAGAAACCCCACAAACAAATATGCAGGCCACCCCGGCCAAAGATCCTGCAACCGGGAAGCAGCCTGAGGCAGAACCTGGGAAAAAGGCCGTGGCCAGCCGGCCATACCCCAATCCCCTTCAGCAAGCAAAGCAGGATTGGTTCGATACCTTGCTGAATTGGATGGCGGTCCTGGCCAATTTGTTGCCATTGCGGGCATGAACTGCCGATTGTCTGAATGAATGCGCCGGATACCGGGCTTTGGGCAATGCCGGATACTGTGACAACCACATCAATCATGGGATACAAATTATGATATTCAGCCGCAAACCCATTAATATGGCCGCTTTCAAACCGTTCTATCCCTTTGAATCCCATTACCTGAACCGGGGTGGATTCAAATATCATTATTTGGATCAGGGCAAGGGGGAGCCCATTATCATGCTTCACGGCAATCCCACCTGGTCTTTTTACTACCGCAGCCTGATCCAGGCCCTTTCCCCGGAATATCGTACCATTGTGCCGGACCATATCGGCTGTGGACTTTCCGACAAGCCCAGCGCAAAAGAATACAACTATACTGTCAAGAGCCGGGTGGAAGATCTGGAGCTGTTGGTCAAGCATTTGAAAATCACCAAGGGCATCACCCTGATCGTGCACGACTGGGGCGGCATGATCGGCTTCATCTTTGCCCTGCGCAATCTCAAGATGATCGAACGTCTGGTCATTACCAACACCGCCGGCTTTTTCACCCCCAAGGGCAAGGGGCTGCCCTTGCGGTTATGGCTGATCCGGCACCTGACGCCCTTGGCAACCGTCGGCGTGCTTGGATTTAATCTGTTTGCTCGCAGCGCCCTATACATGGCTTCCCACAAAGGGCTTTCCAAAGAAGTAAAAAAGGCGCTCATCGCGCCCTATAACTGCTGGGCCAACCGCATCGCCACCTTGAAATTTGTTCAGGACATCCCGGTTTTTTCCACTGATCAAAGCCATGCCATGGGATATTTCATGGACAACAAGCTGCACAACCTGGCCCACATCCCCAAATTGATCTGTTGGGGCGACCATGATTTTGTCTTCACGCCGGTTTTTTTGACTGAATGGCAGCGCCGTTTTCCAGATGCGGAAGTGCATCGTTTTGCGGATGCGGGTCACTATCTGTTGGAAGATGCGCCCGAACAAGTCATCCCGCTGATCAAACGATTCTTGAAAAAGCATCCGCTTGCTCAAAACGCTGATTGAGGCCGAAAGGCGCTGCTTGTCATGACCAAGAAAAGAACCGCCATGTCCCTGCTTTTCGGCATCATTGCCTTGGCGCTTATCATTGCAGGGGGATTTATCGGCTATTCGCGGATGCATGCGGATCAAACCGCGGACCCGGGCTTGCCCCACATTCGTTTAAAGCCCGAGATCGTGGCCTTCGCATCCCGGCTTTGGCCGGAAGCCCATCAACGTCTGCTGGAATTGAATGGGGAAATCACCCTCATTGATCAGGAGATCGAGCGCCTGAATGGAATGGAAAAAGATTTTCCCCAGCAAAAAAAAATCATTCAGGAAGAAAAGACCATCTGGGACCGCACCAGTAAGAGTCTGCATTCCGTGCTTGACAATTTTGAAAAGGAAGTGGAAACCGTTTATGTAACTTACTCGGTCAATAAGGAGAAAGGGAGCCAATCCATCAAGGATTCCCAGGAGACCATCCTCAAGCCTGTGGCCGAAGCCCTTTCCGAGTCCGGCAAACTGACCGAGCGTTTGAAAACCGAGCCGGAAAAGAACTGGTTCAGCCGAATCAAGAAAATATTAAATAAATGACTGCCATGAATGAAACCAATTCCAAGGATATAGTCAACGTTTCTTTGTATTTGAAGCAGATGGCCGCAATCCAGCCTTACAAGCGGGCGGTGGTTTTCCCGGCCGGCAAGGATGGGGAAGGCCGGGTCACCTACTCCCATTTCACCTTCCAACAACTGGATGAGGAGTCGGATCGGATCGCCGCAGGACTGGCCATGGCCGGCATCCGCCGGGGCACCCGCACCATCCTGATGGTGCGCCAGAGCCTGGAATTCTTCGCCCTGGCCTTTGCCCTGTTCAAAGCCGGAGTTGTGCCGGTGGTGGTGGATCCGGGCATGGGCCTCAAGCGCATGCTGAGCTGCCTGCAGGAAGGCAAACCCGAGGCCTTTATCGGCATTCCCCTGGCCCATGTGGTGCGCTCCCTGTTCCCCAAATACTTCCGCAACGTTCATTATTTCATCACCGTGGGCCGGCGTTTCTTCTGGGGCGGACACACCCTGCGGCAAATCCGCGAACTCTGCCCCACGCCCCATCGCATGGCCGAAACCCAGCGTGACGAAACCGCCGCCATCCTGTTCACCTCCGGCAGCACCGGACCGGCCAAGGGCGTGGTCTACACCCACGGCATGTTTGATGCCCAGATCCAACAGATCAAAGCCCATTTCAACATCACGCCGGATGAAATCGATCTGCCCACCTTTCCCCTTTTTGCCATTTTTGATCCGTCCCTGGGAATGACCGCCGTGATCCCGGATATGGACCCCACCAAACCGGCCCTGGTGAATCCCGCCAAGATCATCGAAGCCGTCAACAACCATGGGGTTACCAACATGTTCGCTTCCCCGGCCCTGTTAAACCGCGTGGGCCGGTATTGCCGGCAGCATAATGTCAAGCTCCCCTCCTTAAAAAGGGTGGTCTCGGCCGGGGCCCCGGTGCCGCCGGCCAACATCGAAAGGTTTGCCGCCATACTATCGGATCAGGCCGAAATCCATACCCCTTACGGCGCCACTGAAGCAGTGCCGATTCTTTCCATCGGCAGCAAGGAAATCCTTTCGGAAACCAAAAAGCTCACAGAGAGGGGCTTCGGCAACTGTGTGGGCCGGCCCTTGCAGAATACGGAAATTAGACTGATGCGCATCAGCGACGAACCAGTGGAAACCTGGTCTGACGAGCTTGCCGTACCCCAGGGGGAAACCGGTGAAATCATCGTCAAGGCGCCGGTGGTCTCCCGGCAGTATTTCGGCCGTCCGGACCAGAACGCCCTGCATAAAATCAAGGACGGCCAAGAATTCTGGCATCGCATGGGCGATCTTGGCTGGTTGGACAAAAGCGAGCGGCTCTGGTTTTGCGGACGCAAGAGCCATCGGGTCATTACGGATAAAGGCACCCTGTACACGATACCCTGTGAAGCCATTTTCAACACCCACCCGGCGGTATTCCGCAGCGCCCTGGTGGGCATGGGCCGGCCGCCGCGCCAGACGCCGGTGATCTGCATCGAGCTGGAGCCCGGCAATAAAACCTCCAAACAAATCATCGAACAGGAATTGCTGGAATTGGCCGGTCAGTTCGTCATCACCCAGGGCATCAAGATTGTCCTGTTTCATCATGCTTTTCCAGTGGACATCCGTCACAATTCCAAAATATTCCGGGAACAATTAAAGGTCTGGGCTGAAAAAACCCTTGGGAAAAACCATCCATAAAAAGGTTTGCCATGACGATAGATACAAAACAGCAAATATTGGTGACAGGCGGCGGCGGTTTTCTGGGCAAAGCCATTATCCGCAAATTAACGGAACTTGGCTGCCGGCCGGTGAGCTTTTCCCGCAGTTGGTACGCCGATATTGACAAGCTGGGGGTAAAACAGATCCAAGGGGACCTCTCCGACATGGCCGCGGTGGACCAGGCCGTCAAGGGCATGGAGCTTGTTTTCCATGCGGCGGCCAAGGCCGGTGTCTGGGGATCCTACGAGTCCTTTTACCAGCCGAATGTGGTGGGTACCAATCATATTATCGCGGCGTGTAAAAAACACCGGGTTCCGCGGTTAATTTATACAAGTTCCCCCAGTGTGGTTTTTACCGGCAAGGATATGGAAGGCGTGGATGAATCCGTTCCCTATCCGGATGAATTTCATACACCGTATACGGAGACCAAGGCCCTGGCCGAAAAAGCGGTGCTGGCAGCAGCCAAGGAAGGACCGGCCGTGATCGCGTTGCGGCCCCATCTGATTTGGGGTCCGGAAGATCCCCATATCGTGCCCCGTATCCTTGAACGGGCCGACAAACTGGTGCGCGTGGGTTCCCGGGAGAATAAGGTGGATACCATCTACATCGACAATGCCGCCGAGGCTCATATCCTGGCCGCCGCGGCCCTTACAAAAAATCCAGCCCTATCCGGCAAAGTTTATTTCATCAGCAACGACGAGCCCATGCCCCTGTGGGATATCATCAACGGTATCCTGAAGGCCGGGGGACGCAAACCGGTTACCCGGACCCTGCCCCATGGGGTGGTATGGACCATCGGCGCTGTGCTGGAATTCATCTACAGTACCTTCCGGCTGAAAGGCGAACCCAAGATGACCCGCTTTGTGGCCGATGAATTGGGCACAGCCCATTGGTTTGATATCAGCGCCGTCAAGCGCGATCTCGGTTATGCCCCGCGCGTTTCCATTGCCGAAGGGCTGAAGCGGCTGGAAGGATGGCTGCAACAGCAATAGGCTGAATAAACCGTTTTTAGGACAAAAACCATGACGGATAAAAACAAAAAACTGCTCATTTCCGGCGACTATATGCTGCTCTTCGGCATCGGACTTGCCATCATTTATTGGCTGATCGAGTCGGTCATCCATCTGTTTGTTTCTTCCGACATCAATTTTCTGCAACAACTCCTGGGAACGAGCATCTACAACACCTATACCCGCATCATCATCCTCTGCCTCTTTGTCATTTTCGGTTCCCATGTCCAATATACCATCAACAAACGCCGGGAAGCGGAAACCGCCCTGCAGGAAAGCGAAGAAAAATACCGCAAGATCCTGGAGAGCATTGAAGAGGGCTATTATGAAGTGGACACTGAAGGCAAATTCGTCTTTTTCAATGATTCGGTTTGCCGAATCCTGGGGGTGTCCAAGGAAGAACTGTTGGGAAGAGACAGCAGCTCCTATATGGATGAGGACAATCAGCGCAAATTGGCCGAGACTTTCAATGAAGTAGCGGATACCGGCAAGCCCTTCACGGCCTTTGACTGTGAATATATCATCAATGACGGCACCCGCCGCATCATTGAGACTTCCGTTTCCCTGATCAACGATTATAAAGGCAACATGCTCGGTTTCCGGGGGGTGGCCCGGGACATTACCGAAAAAAAAGATATGGAAAGGGAACTGCTGGAGTATCATAAAAAACTCCAGGCTTCCCGGTCCGCGGCCATCCTGGGGCTGGCCAAACTGGCTGAATATCGCGACTATCGAACCGGCTCGCATCTGGAGCGCATCCGCGAATATGCCAAGGTGATTGCCCAGGAATTGTCCAAAAATCCGGAATACGCCGACTACATCGACGCTGAATACATCGAGGATATTTACAATTCAGCCATTTTGCACGACATCGGCAAGGTGGCCATCTCCGATGCCATCCTGCTGAAACCGGGCGAATTGACCGAGACGGAATTTGAAGTGATGAAACGGCATACCACCCTGGGCGGCCAGGCCCTGGAGGTCATTGAATCCCGCACCCAGGGGCAGTCCTTTCTAACCATCGGCAAGGAAATCGCCTACCATCATCATGAACGCTGGGACGGCAGCGGCTATCCCAAAGGCCTTGTGGGCCAGGCCATCCCCTTGTCCGCCCGCATCGTCACCCTGGCGGATGTATATGACGCCCTGGTATCTGAACGGAGTTATAAAAAGGCCATGGAGCACGATGCCGTTCTTGAACATATTCGAGAAGGCCGCGGTACCCAATTTGATCCGGATGTGGTGGATGCTTTTCTCGCCCGCATGGATGAGATCAAGGAGATCCACCATCGCCTGAAGGATGTTTAAAGTCGGATCAGTCCGGCAACAGATCGTAAAAATATACCATGGCGTCGGAACGGGTCACGATTCCGATGATTTGCCCCTTTTCCACCACCGGCAGCCGGCCGATGTCATGCTTGACCATCAACCGGGCCGCTTCCACCGGGCTGCGGTCCGGCGCAATGGTGACGATATCGCGGCTCATGAAGGCTTTGACCGGCGCCTTCATCTGGTTGTTGCGCACCTTGTGAAAATCCCGGCGGGAGATGACCCCCACCAAACGGCCGCCGTCCACCACCGGCAAGCCGGTGCAGCCCTTATCCCGCAAGATCTTGGCGGTCTGGGACATGCTGGTTTCCGACGGAATGGTGAACACCGGGTAGGACATGAGATCACTCACCCGCACGGAGGACTGCTGGTTGCCCTCGATCAGCTCAATGAGCCAGTCCTTGATGGCTTCGGCCGAGGCGGATTTGATCATGGCCGAGGCCGCGCCGGGATGGCCGCCGCCGCCCATGCTGCGCATCATCAAGCCCACATTCAGCTCTTCCACGTTGCTGCGGCCGATGACGATGCTGCGATTGTTTTCCTTGTCGCTGAAAATCCCGAAGGCCGCATCCACATTTAAAATCTCCCGGTACATGTGCACCACCAGGGACAAGTTGCCTACATGGCCGCTGATCTCAAGGGAATTGATGCTGATGCTGTAGCCGGCCACCTTGCTGCGTTTGGCCTTTTGCAGCATTTCATACAGGATGTTCTTCTGCTTCTCCCCATAGCCTGGGCGCAGGAAAGTGCTCAGGACATTCAGGTCCGCCTTGCGATCCAGCAGATAGGCGGCGGCATAGGCATCTTCAGCCGTGGTGGAAGGAAAAGTGAGATTACCGGTGTCCTCATATAAACCCGCGAGAAAAAGCGTGGCCTGCATGGGAGTCAGCAGCTTGCGCTGCTCCTTCAATTCCCGCACCATCAAGGTGATGGTGGCGCCCTTTTCCTCCTTGCATTCCCAGCCGGCCTGAATATCGCCGCCCGCATGGTGATCCCAAAGAATGATTTCAACTGCCGGCTTGTCTTTCAGCTTGGTAAAACCTTCCAACCGGCTCCAGGCATTGGTATCCACGACGATCAAGCGCCGCACGGCATCTAAATCAATGTCCGCGGGCGCACGGACATCGAAAAGATCCTTATGAATGGAAAGAAAGCCCTTGGCATTGGGATTGATGGTCTTGGGCAGTACGGGCACGGCCGCCGGATACAACAAGGTTCCGGCGATCACCGAGGCCAGGGCGTCAAAATCGCAACTCTTGTGGGTGGTGATGATTTCCATAAATTCGCGATAGTTCCTTTTTGTTATGGTCTAACTCTCCAGCATCCGTCATGATGCCGGTATTTTCTCACAATTCCGCCCGCAGGGCAAGTAGGGACCAGGGGACTTGGCACGGAATGCGCGGACGCGTCCGCGCTTTAACAGCGGCGACACGTCGCCGCACTCCAAAATATTACATGGTTCTTCCTCTTCGCCATCCTTCCTCTCGGGGTCGGGGTCGGGGTCGGTATCGGTATCGATTTTTTTTCCATTTTTTTTCACCCCGCCCTCCTCCCAAAGGCGATTCGCCAATAGGACGGGTCATGGCCTCCCGTCGATGGGTAGGGGCGGTTCGCGAACCGCCCCTACGGCAAGGCCATCGTGTTGGGTCTTGGGGTCAGCATAGAAAAAGCCCTGGTTTTTCGGGGGCGGGGCACCCCAAATTATTTTTTACGATACTGATTCCGATACCGACCCCGACCCCGATGAAAAAGCCTTTTTTGCATGGGATTGCTATTTAGGAGCATAAAATCCTACACTCTCTCAAAACCTATTCCTGAATCGCCGGCAAAAACCCGGCGATACGCGCAACATCCGCCCGCAGACCAAAATCATCGAAATACACATTCAAGGCCCCGTTGCCGTAGGCATGCAGCCCCAATTCCGGCTGGGCGCTGAAACCGGCAATGGGCGAAAGCAGCTCGGCCTGATGGCTGCGCACCACGGCATTGGGTTCGGCAAGATCCACCATGCCGGCCACGGTTCCCACAGTGCCGTTGACTGCTTCCCACTGCACCAGGGTAAAATAATCATTTTCCGGCGTTGTGCCGCTTGCCTGGGCAGACGGCCAGTTCAACGAATTGCATGCGCTGGTGCAGCGCGGATTGCCTTTGCGCTCCATGTTCAGTAATATGCTGTCCGGGGTGCCGTAGCCGGTTTTGTCGCCGTAATACACCCGGATATAATTGTCCTTGGTTCGAAAGCTGCCGCTTACTCCCGTGGCTTGTTGCACCCCGCCGACCTCCAGCGGGCCGGCGCCAAAGGGCGTGCCGCCGGCCAGGCGGTTCAGCAAGATCGTGCCGGCCGCGCTGCCGCCCCAGGCCCCGGAAGAAAGCAGGGGCGTTCCCACCACAACCGCTGCCGCGCCGCCGGCCTGGGTCAGGATGTCCCCGGCCTGAATCGGACCGGTCCCATTGGTGAATTGGATGGAGGCGGCCTCCTGCAAGCGCACCACCAGGCCGGCTTCAGGTAGCGGATAATAATTCGACAAGATTTTCACATCGTCAATATACCACCCGTCCCGTTGCACGGAAAAATCCGTTTCCAAGCGAAAGCGGATGCGCACGTTCTCCTTTAAATAAGCGGCCGGGATGGGAATGTGTTGTTCCACCCAGGTGGTTTGCGGCACTTCCCCGAAAAACCAGCCGTTGGTAAAATCAGTCAGTGGGTCGAAACCGGCGGAAATGTCGGATGAAATTTCCACATAACCAAAGTCAAAAGCGAATTCCAGATCATAGCGATGCCAAAACACCAATTCCACGTCCTGTTCCCATTTCAGATTAAGGGGCTTGGAAGTAAGGGTGATGCTCTGGTTGTCGGCATAATTTCCGCCGGGGCTGTCATGCCAGCAGTTGCTGGCGCTGTGATAGTGATTTCCCACCCGAGCCCAGGGCGGATCCGGATTCCAATTTACCGTGCCTGACTCCATATTGTCCGTAAAAAAGGTGACCGGCGTCAATTTTTTATAGGCAAGCCATTTGCGCACAGTACCGAAATTGGTTTGCTGCCAGAGCACGATCATGGGCGTGTCAGCCATTGGCACAATGGCATTGTCGATTCCATCCAAGGGCATGAACAAATTCTGGTTGCCGCGCAAAAAGGAAACGCCGTAGCAATCAGCATTGTTGTTCAGTCGCAATGAAATGCCCGCGGCAAAATATTTGGGAATGGGCACTGGATCAAACCCGCCCTCAGGCACGCTGGTGGGATCAAAACCGATTTTCACCTGGGTGTCATAGCTCAGGTAACGGCCGGCCGCGCCGTATCTACGGGCCAGATCCACTCCCGAAGTTTCCGGCTTAAAGGCGATCAGGCTGGATTTCCGGTCCGGAGTTGAAACCACCTGGATCACCTTCAGCACCTTATCGCCGCCCACTGTTGCAACCGCATGATCCCCCAGGCTGGAGGTTTCCTCCCAATGGGATTTGTCCTCAAAACGGTCATGGAACTCCCTTTTTTCATCCAAGGGAATGGAATAGGCGATTTCGCGGCTGATACCGGCGCTGCTTTTGCCAATGGAACGCAGCAGCAAAAACGAATCCAGCACAATGGTTCCGGACCCTGGCGGCGTCACCCAGGCGGCATTCGGGTCTGCCATGGTCACGCCCATGAGTTTGTCCTGGGCATGATCGGTTTTGCGGTAGCGGTAGGTTTGCCCGGCCAGGGTGAAGCGGCCGTTGCGGCTTGGAAACAATTCCACTTCCGCGCCCACCAGCAGCTCGCCCCCCGGACCAATGCCGGAAACACCGGTGCCGTTGTAGCCGCTGCTGGGGGCGCCCAGTTTTGGCCGCTGGCCTTGCTCCGCCAGCCAATTCCCGGCGGTCTTGATGAATCGGATCACTTGTTGATCCGCATCCGACATGTCCACGGCATCAAAGGGGGTAAGGGTGCCCACATCATCAAAAACCAGGTTGCCGGCGACATTGGGCCAATCCGGCCGCATGCCGAAGGGCACCTTGATTTCCAGCACGGAAACATTGGAAGTCGCGGCCACTTCGAAAACATAGGTTGAAAACATCAGCCGGAAACTCCCGCCCCGGTCGCCCACCGGATATTCATGATCATGCAAGCCGTCGATATCCTCGCCCCGCTGCAATTTGGCCGCGGCATAGCGATAGCCGGACTCGGCCAGATAATAGGCCTGGTCTGCCAGGTTGGCGCCCATGAGATGAAAAGACTGACTGGTGGTCTGGGAAATCATGGCCGCGCCCAAAACACTGAGGATCACCATGGTGATGATCAGGCCGATCAACACAGCCCCGGCCTGCCCGGCTGGGCCCGAATACCAGGCAATCTTTTCTCTTTCGCCTCGCGGCATTTCAGCAGGCAATGGGTTCATGGCGCGTTCACATTCAGATTATTGCGCGGATTGATGGCCAGGTTGAACGGATGGATGGTGGCATCGCCGTCCTTGCGGGACAAATCAAACCGAATCCGCAGCAAAGCCAGGTCTGAAAAATCCCCGGGCGGGGCAGCGGCTGAATTGCCGGCCGTATCTGTATACGTCACCTGAAAGGCGCTCACCTGATCCACCAGCACCTGGGTTTGGGCTCCCCCGCAGTTGGCGCAATTGCAGTCAGCGGTTGGGTCCGTCCGCATGACCAACTCATTTCCCCGCACGGTCAAGGCCCGGAAAAAAGGTGAAACCGCTTCCACCCGGTACACAATGCAATCATCGTCACAATTGGCCCCATCAATGGCCGTGATTTCGGCCAACTCCCTTTCCATGCGCCCTGCGGCAAGCCGGGCCTTTTGGGAGATGGTCACATTCTCCCGGGTGGCGGAATAGCCCTGCGTTCCCGTTACCAGCCACAAACCGGCCGTGAGGGCCAGGATGCCGAACAAGATCAGGGTGATCAAAATCTCGATTAAAGTGAATCCGGCCGTGTTCCGCATGTTCGCAACCTTAGGGCACATGGGTGAAAATGGATTGGAGTATCTGGGTTTTGGCAGGATCTGAAACCGGCGCCGCCGACACGGTCACTTGCATGATTTCAAGGCCGCCGTCATTGCCCGGATCGATCTCA
Source organism: Desulfosudis oleivorans (assembly GCA_020723325.1). Taxonomy (GTDB): domain Bacteria; phylum Desulfobacterota; class Desulfobacteria; order Desulfobacterales; family SURF-7; genus DYJD01. The sequence continues at coordinate 24,192 of DYJD01000051.1, forward strand.
AACCCGGCGGTGGAGGTACTCACCGAGATTCCCCCACTGCTGTAGGATTCGGCCTTGGTTTTGAAAGTGCCGTACAGGGAAGCCCCGGGAGTCTTGGCATCGGATTCCAGCCAAAGCCGATAATCATTCGTAATCTGTTCCATGACAGCTTTCACTTCAAGGCCGGTCTGGGTGTTGCCCACGGCCTGGGCGCTCCGGGAAAGGTTGGCGCCGATGAATTGGGTCAGCATCGTGCCGAGAATCGCGGCCAGGACAATACTGACGATGACCTCAATTAAAGTAAAGCCGTGTCGATTTCCGGAGAAAATTGTTCTCATGGTATAAAACCCGTCTCGTTGGTGATGGTGACGGACAGGGAGCGGCCTTCCGAGCTGAGTGAAAAAACGCTTCCCCCCGCAACCGTACCGGCGGCGTCCAGGCAGGGCCGGCCCCAGGAATTGAAGGAAACCACGGCCATTCCCGTGAGGACAATATTTTCAGCGGCAAGATCGATAATGTCAACCTCCTCCCCTGGCAGGCGCTGCTGCTGCTCCACCCCGCCGGTAAATTGAAAGAGCCAGTAACGGTCGCCGGCCGGATTGCAGCGCACCCCCCAGGTGCTGTTGGTATTCAAGGCCCGGGCCTGGGCATAGCGCAGATGGGCCTTGATATTCTCCGCCCTGGCCGTCAGCCTCACCGGTTCCTGCAAAGAACGACCGATAACCACGACGCTGACAACGCCGATGATGAACAAGACCATGATGATTTCAATCATGGTCAGACCGGAGTCGTTCCCACTGTTTCGCTTTTTTAGGTTATAACTCATTCAATGATCGTATACTTTTTTCTGGCTTCATCCTTTGGCATTCCGTCAAAATGCCACCATTCGTGGCTCAAAGGGATAAAGCCGGCTTTTTTCATTATACCTGACAAGAGATTACGGTTTTGCTTTTGTCTTTCGTTGAGATTAAACATTTTAAGCTTTGCATAACTCCAATAAATTGACAAATCGCCCTTGTAAAAAGGGGTAAACCCCATATCAATTTCTTTGTCATTCCCATCTACTATTGTTACATCAACAGCAATGCCATAATTATGCATTGAGCCTTTTTCAGGGTTTGCAACAAATTTTTCAAACTTGGTCCCCTTCATTTTATCATACATAAGCTTTGATACACTTCTTGGACGCGCAGCATCCATAATTAAAATTGAGCAGTTAGGAAACTGGGCTTTAAGATGCTTTTGTGCCTGTGATAATTTCCTGGCGACCTCCTCACGCAAATAGGCATTGCTCAACCCCTTGTAGTAGTTTTCTCTGAAATAGTTTTTATTAGGATCAGAATTAACCAGATCAACCTTGATGGTTTTATCAAGATCATGAATATTGATAAGTCCTGCCGCCATAAACTTCTTTTCAATTTCATTTGCCTGGCAGATGGGACTTAAAATGAGCATGATAAATGCGCTGACAACAATAATTTCAAATTGCTTTTGCATGTAGTCGCAGTCCAAGAGCGCCGATAACTTTAAGGATTGTATTAAAATTCGGGGTTCTTTCTCCGGAGAGAGCCTTATACAGGCTTTCCCGGGACAAACCGGCAGCATGCGCCACTTGGGACATCCCTTTGGCCCGGGCAATATCCCCCAGGGCCTTGGCAATAAATGCCGCGTCGCCATTGGCTTCCTCAAGGCAAGCTTCAAGATAAGCCGCCATTTCTTCTGGAGTGCGAAGGTGTTCCGCGACATCATATCCGGCGGTTTTGGTTTTTGCCATGATTGACTCCTATAAAGAAGGTGGAAGATTTACGGCAGTCCTGCTATCCTTGGACCGGCTGTTTTCATCACCACCAATCCATTCGGCAATTGTCCCACTCTCGCGAATTTCAATTATAACGGCACTGTAGCCCCAAGGATACGTTTTGTCAATAAATAGAAGCAACGTGACAGGAGAATCGCATGTAACCCAGGCGCAGAATGCGCAGCCATTAATTACCAGCTTTTCATCCAGCAAAATATTATTGCCCACCAAGACAAACCGATTCGTGAGTAATTGGCTTTTGTCTCCGCCAGCCAACCTCTCGGGGTCGGGGTCGGTATCGGAATCGGCATCGAGTTTTTTCCATCTTTTCGCTCTTCCCAAAGGCAATTCGCCAACGGAACAGGGCGGGGCCTCCCGTCAATGGGTAGGGGCGGTTCGCGAACCGCCCTTACGGCAATGCCATCGTGTTGGGTTTTGGGGCCGCCATTCAAACGCAGTTAATATTCGCGTCCATTTGCGTTCATTCGCGGTTCTTTTTCCCTCACCGCAAATGGACGCAAATTAACGCAAATACAAATAAAAACTGGCTATCCCTGCTGGTCCGGAAATAAGGAACCGAAAGCAATATCGAGGAATCGCAGATAGTCGCCCTCGCTGTCACGGCCACAACCATCCACGATATTGGAGGGGTACCGAAACCGCCTCCCTGCGCATCTGGGTAGTAAGCCCAAACATCTCCTCACGATAGAAATCTCTGGTCATTTTATAGACCGTTTCTGCCGCTTCATCAGCCAATTCAAGTGCTTTTAGTTTGGTGTGGTCGCGCATTTTGAAAAAATTCTATAGCCTACAGACTATAGTCTGGTGGCTATAGGCTTTAGGTTATAGGTGGAAATCCACAGCCTATAGTCTATGGCCCATATTTTATTGCCTCCCCCTATTCCACTATGGTCTATACCCCTATAGCCTTCTTTTCTTATGGGCCAAGAGAAACAGACCTGGAGAGACGAAAACCGAGAACGTAGTAGCGTGCGACGGGCGAATAGCCGTTGCGCATCACCGACCGGCAGCTGAAGGCGACGTAGAGCCAGCTGCCACCGCGGGCCACCCGGTAGGTGCCTCTATTCTTCTTATTAATCCAGGCAATGCCATCACTTGGGGCGCCCCTGTAATTGTCATGCCAATCATCCTCCACCCATTCCAAAACATTGCCATGCATATCGTACAATCCAAAAGCATTGGGCTCTTTTCCGCCGACTGGATGAAGAGAGTCACCAGAATTTTTCTTATACCATCCGACTCTGGCAAGATCCTCTTCTTTATCTCCAGAATAATAGATAGTGGTCGTACCGGAACGGCAGGCATATTCCCATTCCGCCTCGCTGGGTAGGCGCAGGCCGGCCCATTCTGCATAGCACTTGGCATCATCCCAACTCACGCCCACCACCGGTTGTTTTGGTTGATTGTAACGGTGTTCGACCCAATATGCTGGTTCGGAAACTTTCGGATTCTCTTTTAAAAAATTGCCATATTCCTCATTGGTCACTGGATATTGGCCCATATAAAATTCCGGAACTGTGACCGTATGCTTGGGTCCTTCATCATTATCATGACCTTCTTCTGAAGGGTCTGAACCCATAAAAAATGTACCGGCCGGTATTCGGATCAATTGGTATCCACCGCGCTTTGCCTGAATCATTTGTCGGGTCGCTTGCTTTGCCTGGCTGGTAAAACGGGCGCGAATATCATCAGAGGGGTGATTCGCCAGCTTTTGCCTGATTTGTTTTATCGAGTCGGGGTCCAAGCGCTCGGCGATGGTCAGAGCATAAAGCTGTCGCTTCCATAACTCTTGATCCTTGCCCGGAGGTGCTTCCAGGAGTTCGAGGAACGGCAGGACCGACCGCTCTGAGCTGTCATTCAAACAGGATTCCACAAAACCGGAATGCTCCACAAACTGCGGTAGCTTGACCACTTCACGCATAAACGGCTTAAACAGAAACGGATCTTCCAGGGCAAGCATGAGCAGGGTCACTTCCTGCCACCAGCTCTGACCGAACCGCTTTGCCTGTTTTGCCAGCACAGCCGGATCTTCAAAAAATCGGCTGCGGATTTCACGGGCGGCCAGGTATTCTTGAAATCCAAGATGCATGAACCCATAATTTTGTTGATCCCAGCCGGTTAAAAGACCGCTTTCATCACGAATAGTCTTTAGAAAATCATGGACTGATCCCTTTTGCCAGCCGATTGCTTTCAGCACCGGTGCGATGTGGGGCTCCAGTTCTTTGGCTGTGGCCTGGGTGCGGCAGTCTTCTTCATGAAGCCACAAGGCGGCTGGCTGCAAGGCCTGCCGGGCGTCACGGGCGGAGAATTCAACCTTCAAACCCTTGGCCTTGCGCCAGTGTTCCAGCAGCACGTCAATGCAATCCTCATAAAGCCGGCTCCGTTTTTCCGGCAAAGAGCCTCGGAAACGGTGGACCAGGCAAATATTGGTGAGCAGCAAGGGATTGCGGGTCAGAGCGGCAACCCGGGTGGAACGGAAATCAGGGTCCCGGATGGTTTTGATCAAATCCCCGGCCTTTTCCTTGGCAATTGTTTCGGCCTGCTCCTGATCCTCGGCAAGACCTTTTTCAACAATGTGATACCAGGTGGTGATGAACTCAGCGGCCTGATCCACACTGAACGGGCGGATATGCATTTCCAAAAAACCGGAATCCATCCTCACCTTGGGGCTGTAACCGGCAAAGCGGCAGGTTACAATAAAGTGGCATTGGCTGTAGTATTTCGAGGCTTCCAAAATCCATGCTGCCACCTGTTCCCTTCTTACAATATTGGAAACCTCATCCAAGCCGTCCAACAAGAAAAGCAGATTGCCGCGATCCAACAGGCGTTTTCCAAAGCCCTTGGGTGTGTTCAGATGGGGCCCGGCCAATTCCTTCTGAATAAATGCATCCAGTCCCTTTTCCAGATCATCCAGCCGTCTTAATGGCAGAAAAACCGGTAGCATGTCTTTGGGGAATCCAAGGCTTTCAGGCCCCTTATCCAAGCACCACAGCATCAACCGTTTCAAATGGGTGGTCTTTCCCGAGCCGGGATCGCCCAGGATGACGATTCCCCTATACTTCTTTTTCTCCGACTGATGAGCGGCTTTCAAAAGGGATATTTCCCGGCCACAATCCCGCCCCTGGAAATAGTTTTCCGCATGTTCCGAACAGGAAAACTCCGTTTCCTTGACTCCGCTCAAATCCATCATGGCATGCAGCGGCACATGGATATCCTCAAGGCGAATGGGAACCTTGAGTTGCATTGCAAATCCGGCGGCAGGGAGGAATTCATGGAAAGATTTTATTTTTTGGCGGTAATTTGTAACAGCCTCATTTAAAATAAAAACCTCATCAGCCTGAGGATGGGGATCTATGCGAGGCTTCTTTATATCTCCCTGAAAAGTCCCATGTACATTTTTAAAGTCAACTATCTTTTCCTGCTTCCAATCATTGCCGCCTAATATAGGCAAATTATCGCCGATCCATTTCCTTTGCACATGGGAATACGCCCTGCACCAGCGGCTTATTTTATCCTTTTCTATGCGAATAATTTGATACTGGTTAGGAACTTCTTCCGGCCGTTTGGAGGCTTTCAAAGCTGTGCTGCCAGTTGCCAGAACAGGGCACACGTTATCGAGCCAGCTTATTTCCGCTTTGTGTACATGGCCATGTAGGATAATGTTCAAACAGTCGGCCAGGTATTTTTCCAGATCATTCTCATCACGTAGATTGGCATCGTCATCAATCGCATGGCGCCTTATATTGTGGTGAATGGCTCCGATACGGAACCAGCCATCCTGCTCGTACGCTTTTAAATTGCCGGCGAACCATTTGTATTGTCGCTCACCGCAGAAACCATAATGATCATCATCCCGATGGCTTTCCTTCATGGTGGAGTTAAGACCTGCAATGATGATTTTCAGGTCTTCAATTCTATAAAAAGTCCATGGTTCTTTTTCAGTGAATTTAATGCTGGAAATACTTTTGTAAGACTCATCGAAAAAGGCTTTAAAGGGCTCCCACTTTTTCCAATAAGGTTCATCAGGAGTCAATCCGTCCCCCTCGCAATCATCAAAATAGCTGGAGCATTTTTTACGGTTGATGTCATGATTCCCAGGGACGAGAGCGATACGGTCTTTACCCAGTTTCGTAAAGTCCATAAGACCGGAAAGAAACGCTGCAACATCATCATATTCTTTCTTCATACCCCATTCAGCCAGGTCTCCTGTAACCACAACGAGTTCCGGAGACAGCTTGTAGCCTTCCTTCATCTCCTTCAAATCGTCACACAACCGTCCAAGAAGAGTTTCGATTTTTCCGTCTTCCGTTTTGGTATCCACACCAAAGCGATGATTGGCCCCGAACTGAATGTCGGATAAATGAAGAATTGTTATGGCTTTTCGTTCAGACATGGTTGCATTCTTCCTTCCAGATATTCCATCTTTGCCCACCCCTTGACCCTATCGCGGCTGGAAGCCGCTCCCACAGCCTTCATCATTGTTTCGACCTTTCCCCATTGTGGGAGCTGCTTCCCAGCCACGATTCGGCCGAAACGATGATCAAGGCCAGTCCCATCGATGAAGGACTACTGCAGGAATAATCAAGATGACCATCGGCTGATTCTCCATTACAGCAATTTTCTTTTTCGTGTCCTTCGTGTTTTTTCGTGGCTTAAAAATCAGTTTTACGAGGTGCCGCGCCCTTTGTCCGACATTATGAAATTTGAACAATAATTTCAAGCCCCCAACCCAGAGGAATCGCATGAAAACCTGGTGCGGAATGTGCTGCCATTCATTAGCAGCAGCATTTTATTCGGCAAATACTATTGCCCGCCAAGACAAAGCGATTCGTGAGTGATTGGGTTTTGTTTCTGCCATCCAACCTCTCGAGGGCCGAAGGGACCGCCCGACTTAAAAACAAGGAAGGCCTCGAGTTCGAAATATATATCGGAGATAGGATCGATATTGAAAGCGCGGTGGTGGCCGAAATTAAAAGCGCCTCGATCATGGTTGAAATGGGCGACACAAAATTGAAAATACCTATAGTCCGTGGGCTTAAACAAAATTAGGCGGCTCAGGTTGATAGGCTGAAGACTGAAGGATTTACTGAAGGTTTTTTAGTTTGAGTCGTTCGATATCCTGGAAATTTGTTTTGCAGCAATGCCGGGCGCATCCCTTAGGCCCGAACGGAACAGCCAAAGCCTACGCCCGGATATTGGTTCAAAACAACCTGCGCTATAACTACGGCGACCCCACCCCGGCGGAGCAAAGCCCATTTGGAATCCATCAACCGGGCGCGGCTTGCGCCCGCTTCTGAAACGGCCCGGCTCGGCATTGATCTGAACGAAGGCCTGCCTGCCGGCACTATCAAAATACGCTGACAATGAAAACCGAACTTAGCCTGTTTTTACTTGAGATCGCATCCCCCTCTTCAGCACATCCGCTTCGAGGGCCATTAGCAACTCCTTCATCTTTTCAGCCATCACATTGTATTTGAGCCGGATCTCGGCCTGAAAGTCCACGTGAATCTTGTCGATGCCGGCCAGGCAGGTGTCCAGTATCTGTTTGCGGCGGCGCCATAGTTTTTCGGCAAAGCGCACAGCGTCTTTGGAATTTGCCTTTACGGAAGTGGAACAGAGATTGACCTGGTCGCGCAGATAGCGGTAGCATTCATCCAGGTGGGAAGAGAGTTTTTCGATCTTCAGGGTTTCCTGGGTGATCATGTGAAAATGATGGCCGATGATGCAGTATTTGATGACCTCGCCGAACACATGCCGATTTCGGAACATATGATAGGTCACGAATTTGAGATACTGATATCCGTAGGGTTTGAAGGTCTGGATGCCCAGGGACTTGAGCAGCATGAGGATTTCCTTAAGGCCGATTTCCCGCTGGAAATGCGGGGCCTCGCCCAGATTCTCCAAAAAACGGGTGCAGCGCTCGAAATAGTTTTTCAGATTCTGGTCATAAATGGCCGCCAGCACTTCCTGATACCCGGCTTTTAATTTTTGCGGCGCCATGCGTGGAGTAAAATTGAGTTCCAGGCAGTGGGTGTTGTTGCCGGCAGAGGCGGCCACAATCCGGCCTTCCCTGGACAGGCGCTCATACAGGTCGGTGCCGGGCAGGGCTGTCAGCAATCCCACCATGGCCTTGGGAATGCCGGTCTGCTGAATAAAGGCGATCTGGCGCTGAAAAATATCGTCGGTATCATTGTCAAAACCCAGAATGAAGCCGGCCATGACCTCCATGCCGTGGCGCTGGATAATATGAACCGCGGCGGTCAAATCAATTTTCAGGTTCTGAATCTTGCCGGTTTCCATCAGGCACTCAACCGCAGGGGTTTCAATGCCGATAAAAACCTCGTTAAAACCCACATTCCGCATGGCATCCATGAGTTCAACGTCTTCTGCCAGGTTGATGCTGGCTTCCGTGAAAAAACGGAAGGCAAAGTCATGTTCTTCCTGCCAGGTCTTCAGCGCCGGCAGCAGATCGCTTTTCACCCGCTTTTTGTTCCCGATGAAATTGTCGTCCACAATGAAAACAGGGCCACGCCATCCAAGCCCATACAGCGCGTCCAGTTCCCCAAGCACCGCGGCCGGTGATTTGAGCCGGGGGCGGTTACCGTATACTTTCCAGATATCGCAAAATTCGCATTTAAAGGGACAGCCGCGGCTGTATTGAATGGACATGGAAGCATAGGCCGCCTTTTTCAAAAGGTCAAACCGGGGGATGACGGTATGGCTGATATCCGGCTTTGCTGAACAGTGGTAGACCCGGGGAGCCGTGCCTTTTTCCAGGTCCTGGAAAAAGGATGAAAAAGCCTCTTCCACCTCCCCCAGCACAAAATGATCCACCCCCTGGATTTCACGCCAATTGGAATTGGCATAGGGGCCGCCCAGAACCGTCAGTTTGCCCTGCTCCCGGCAGGCGGCCACCACCTGATCCACCGAAGCATGCTGCACGATCATGGCGGAAATGAAGACCCCGTCGGCCCAGGCAATATCTTCAGCCCTCAAGGGCTCGATGTTCATGTCCACCAGCCGCAAACAACAGTCCTGGGGAAAAAGCGCTGCTATGGTAATCAGCCCCAAGGGCGGGTGGCCGCTCTGCTTGCGGATAAACCGCAGGGCATATTTGAAACTCCAGTAAGTATTGTTGGGCACTTCTGGATAAACTAATAAAATATTTCGTAATTTTTTCATAGTACCCCCGGAAAAGCAATTATGAATTACGAATTATGAATTATGAATTAATGTATTCTATCGTTTTTGTTGGCGAGTCATGCGCTTTGATATAACTTTATCGCCGGGAAATGAGAATGGCAATGGGACTTTGTTGGTTTTACAATTGTTTTACAAGCCCCTGACTCCAGGGCAACAGGGGAATCGCATGTAAACTTGGCGCAGAATGTGCCGCCATTAATTGCCAATATTTCACCCAGCGAATACTATTGCCCGCCAAGAAAAAGCGATTCGTGAGTGTTTGGGTTTTTGTCTCTGCCATCCAACCTCTCGGGGTCGGGGTCGGTATCGGAATCGGTATC
>DYJD01000014.1 GCA_020723325.1 Desulfosudis oleivorans
TGGGGGAAAAGAAAAAACTCGATACCGATTCCGATACCGACCCCGACCCCGAGAGGTTGAATGGCAGAGACAAAACCCAAGCACTCACGAATCGCTTTGTCTTGGCGAGCAATAGTATTCGCCAGGTGAAATATTGGCAATTAATGGCTGCACATTCCACGCCAAGTTTACATGCGATTCCCCTGGGGATGTCTCCATTCTCTCTTGACAAGTCCGACCCCTGCGGTTAATATCCATGCAAATCAAGAAAAGGTGTTTTTGATATGCATGGATATATCACCAGGCGCATGGAAATGGAAATTGAAGGCGCAATGGCCCGGTCACCTGCCGTTGCGATCCTCGGCCCGCGTCAATGCGGTAAATCCACCACCGCAAAGCATATCCTGCAAAACATTCCTTCCGTGTATCTTGATCTCCAAAACCGGGTCGACCGCAATAAACTGGATGAACCAGAACTATTTTTCGATCGTTACCGGGACAAACTGATCTGCCTTGACGAAATTCAGCTTTTACCGGATTTTTTTTCGGTCCTTCGCTCCGAAATCGACAGAGACCGCAGACCCGGCCGTTTTTTAATATTGGGCTCCGCCTCCCGCGATATGATCCGGCAAGCCACCGAATCCCTGGCCGGCCGTATTGCTTATATGAACCTCACTCCCTTTCTGCAGAACGAGGTCGCCCACGTATCCACTTGGTCGAATCTTTGGTTCCGGGGCGGATTCCCGGAAAGTCTTCTTTCAGAGAATGATGCGAACAGTTTTGCCTGGCGTCTGGATTTTATCCGAACCTACATGGAGCGCGACATTCCCAATTTAGGAATGAGCATCCCCGTTCCAGTGATCGGCCGGTTGTGGCTTCTATTGGCCCACTATCATGGGCAAACGTTGAACTACAACAAATTGGCGGGCGCAGCCGACATCTCCATTCCTACTTTAAAAAAATATTTGGCCATCCTTGAGCAGACCTATATGCTCCGCTTGTTGCCGCCTTGGGAAGCGAATCTCAAAAAAAGACTGGTAAAGTCTCCCAAAATCTATTTGCGTGACAGCGGCATTCTGCATGCCCTCCTCGACATCGAAGGCTATGACAATCTTCTGGCTAATCCGGTTGCCGGCGCATCCTGGGAAGGTTTCGTTATCGAAAACCTGATGGCACTGCATCCTCGCTGGCAAGCTTCATTTGTCCGGACCTCCAATGGGGCGGAAGCCGATCTGGTCTTGGAACGGGAAGGCCGCCGTCATCTTTTCGAATGCAAGCTCTCAAAAGCGCCCAAACCCTCCCGCGGATTTCACGAATTAGTGGAGCAAATCCAACCTGAATCCGCCTGGGTCGTTGCGCCCGTGGATGAGCCCTATGAAATAGCAAAAGGGATTATGGTCTGTTCGCCGGCACAGTTAAATATAAAAGAGAAGAAGTAGTTAGTGTCTGACCGAAAACCCCAGAAAAAAATTTCCCGGGCGCTCGCTGAATACTATTCATAAAAAAAGTAATATTCATTCCAATTCAAAACCGAAATTACTACTCAAAATTAACATTTTTCCCGATTTTTAAAAATACTACTCCTACCTTGTCCATCATGACCATCAAACCGGCAATGAAATTTATGCCGCCATTCGTAGATGCTCTTTTTCCTTTCTACGCTTTGCACGTTTTAACTCATTTTTGCGGATAATGGCTCCAAGAATTTGGATATTCCGAGCCAGAACCGCCAACGCGACATAGCGCTTGAAACCACAAAGACCATGGTCTCTACACAGATCAAGCCCATAATTCTCAAGAGCACTTATTCCGGATTCAACCGCTGAATGCTTCCGTCTCGCTTCAACAAATTCATCTGAATGCTCAACTTCCTTTTCCTGGTCGGAAAGCTTCCCCCTTTTCGGAAGAACTACATTATCAATATATTCTTGAAGCGCCTCTTTATTGATAGGATTATAAAAACCCTTGTCAAAACTACAACTGGCAATTGCGCCAAACTTTCTTTTAGCCTCACTTGCCATCAGTACGGCGACCATAACATCTGCCTGCTCTTCCATGACATGATGGTGCAAAATAAACCCATTCTGGTCTTCAATAATGCGGGATGTGTGGTTTTACGCGGACAAGGAGGACACTACTTACACGTTCAACGAGGAAGTTCCCTATGACGTTCTGGCCCTGCCGGAAATGAAGGGCCGGGGCCATGTGATGAACCTTTCCCATGCCATGACTTTGGATGGGGAATTGAAACAGAAAGTCGCGGCCCTGCTGTCAGAGTCCACCGCCTAATTTGTGGCTGTTTTTTTAGCCACGAAAAGCACGAAAGTCACGAAAAAGCATTGGCCTATCCGGCCCAGCCGGAAAAACTTCGCGTCCTTTACGTACTTCAGCGGAGCGGGTGGTAGAAAAACATTTAAAGTCTTTGGCTGGAAAATGATATCTCAATAGCCGTTAGCTTTGAACTTTGGGGGTGCTTTTTGTTTTCACCACGACACGAAGAAAAACTGCGAATGTTAACAAATTCATTGAAAAGCTTCATGGACTGGCAAATGCTCAGGAGAGTAGTGAAATTGTTTTTAAAATGCGTTTTTATAATTAGTTGAATAACCAATCTTCGTGAATTATTATTTAAAAAATTTGAATGATATTATAACGAAAATTTTCTCTTGCAATTCGCCGTGAAACATGTTTTGAGAGCCAACCAGATAAACTCTGTTATCAGTTGTGAATGCTGATATTTTAAATTAAGAACAGAAAGCGAACGAAAATGTCGTTTGGGGCGAACGCACATTATTCCATTTTCTTACAGAACTTGCCGTATTTCAATTCATCCTGCGCTTATAATCATCATCAAAAAGGAATTACCGTGGAAAGATCTCAACAGATTCGTATTCGCCTTTCTTTTTTCCTGATTGGTTTTTTATATGCAATTATTTTTCCTATTAAATCCCATGCCGAAGGGCCGAGTTTCGATTGTGCCAAGGCAAAATCCCCATCGGAAAAATATATTTGCGAGGATGAGATTCTCAAACGGCAGGATTTTGCCATGGCCAAGGTGTATCAAATGGTTTTGAAAGCCGGCGGTAAGCGGGCCGAGACTGTCCGTAAAGAACAGAGAGATTGGATCAAATGGCGGGACAGCACCTGCGGGCAGGGGCTTCCCGAATCGGCAAAAATGTGTTTGCGGGAGATTCTATCCAGACGAATCGCGGAGCTTGCACATGCAGCAGGATTAAAACCAAACGACAAACTGCTAACGGGTTTGCCCAAGCCCAGCGATGATATAGGAATGTATGTTCTTTTGGCGGACATGGATGAAGTCTACAGGGATACAGCCGGAGTTTGCCAGGCAGTTGAAAGAAATCTAAATTATTTCAAACGTGAACCGCCTATGGTGTGTGAAATCCGTATCAGTCCGGAACAAACCGAGTTGTCCGAGCCGGACTGGCAAGCGATACCACCGGGACAGGAGGCTTTGGATTTGTTTGAGCGGCTGGTGCGTCAAAACAATCGAGCCACACAAGAGTTTTTAAGAGGGGCCGGTCCCCCGTTATTAGCCCTTACTGATGAATATTGGGTTAAGCGCCGGCCGGAAGCGGCAATAGAAATTCAAGAAGGCATTATTCGACTTCATCGGGCCAAGTTCGACATTGATGATCTTTCAGATGATGAAGAAGTTATTCGGTGCTATGCCCACAATCCACCCTGCGGCCCGCTGCTATGGAAAATCGGTTCCAGTGATCCGGGTTTGCATGTTGTGGATAAGAATGATCCTCTTGGTTTTAATCATTATTTCGATAAGCTGGGGCAAGATCAACTTATCCCGTTTTTTTTTCATGGCAGGACTTATTTTCAACAGTGGACCGATGTGCAGAAAATCATACATTATTCACCTTATATAGGAAAAGGAATAAGGATAGGTGCCGCAGTTCGACTAAATAAAAAGTCAAAGATGGGCAATAAACCGACTACAATCTGTGATTTTTTATATGTTCAATTTAATCGGGGGAAAGATAAATGACACTATCAATCGATCTTCATAGCCTTGAATCGGAGAGCTATAAGCAAGAACGCTACACCTTGTTTTTGTTTATGGAAGAAGGAAAAGAGCAAAAAGAATTATATGATGACGGGAAAGGTAATTTAACTATTGGAGTTGGGTTTAATCTAAAGGGTGCATGGAATAGATGGGCAAAACCGATTTTAAACAAATTTGGTGCTATAAATCCCAATACCGGTCAAGTCGATGATGCAACAGTTGCTGCATTTAAAGCAATCATTGATCAATATAACGGAAATAATCTGTCCCAAATCCAAACCAAATTAGATGAAAAATTGCGGGAAGTCCTCGGCAAACCGATAACTGATACAAGTGTAGAATTTAAATTTACAAATGATCAAGATGTTCAAGATGTATTCAATGATACGATTAATCTTTGGGAGGATGATTTAAAAAAAGTCCTGCCGGCAGGATTTCCACCAAGCGAATCTTGGGAAAACATAGCTTTATTGTCACTTCTGTTCAATAATGTCCTTAGTACTTCCTCGAATAAGTCTCCTTTATTAATGAATGCCCTTGATACTGGCAACCGCGCCGAAGCATGGTACCAGATAAGATATTGTTCAAACAAAATATATCAAACTGCTGCAGAAAACGCTTTGCGTCCAGGAATCGCGAAGCGTCGCTATTTTGAATCGACCTTGTTTGGTCTTTTTAATGACAAAAACAATATCGATAATGAGGAAGCAGAAAATGTGCTGCAACTATTTATCGATAATCATGAAAAAATTTTTAGTTATGAAAATGAATTTCAATATAAGGTTAGCGCTGCCAATGGGGATTATCATCTATCTGGTACTGGGTTTGAAGTCCAGCTTGTCGGTAAACTGCTTTTACCCATGGAGTTATTTCTAAAGGACCATTACGCCAAAGACGAATTGGCTGAAGCCGGCATTACAATTGAAACCACCATAGACGGAGAGATTCGTATAGGTACTGTGGATGACAGCACCTTGAATCCGGGTTACAAATTAACCGAGGGCACCGAAAAGGATGACATGCTGATCGGCCTTGATGTTTACAACAACTCATTGCAAGGCAACGAGGGGGATGATCTTCTGGTGGGCGGCGTCAAGGACGATATGCTGCGCGGGCTTGACGGCGATGATGTGCTGATCGGCAAGGACGGCAATGATACGCTGGCAGGGGGACAGGGGCGCGATTATTTTTTCGGCGGCGATGGCGACGACACCTTTTACCTCCAAGGCGAGGACAATGATTATGACGTGTTCAACGGCGGCGACGGGAATGACAAACTTCTGGGAAATGTCGGCAATGATACTTTCCGGGTGGACAAATTCGAGGGCGATAACACGGTAGAAGAAATCGACGGCGGCGAAGGGACGGATAACATTATCGCTGCCGGCGACGACGGGCATACGATCGATCTGAGCGGCACCACTCTGAGCAATATTCAGCGTATCAAAACCGGCAGCGGCGGCGATAAGATCATCTTCACCAATACAGACGGTAGCAACTCCATCGGTGTTGAGGCCAATAATCTCTCCACGCTTCGAAAGATTGAAACCTCATCCGGCAGCGACATCATTCAAGTTCACGAACTGGACGGTTCTTTTTCAAACCTGGTTATCGACGGCGGTTTAGCAGATGATAAGATCATCGGCACTGATCTTGATGATGTCATCGACGTTTCCGAAGCAAAGGTTTACAGCATTGAACGCCTCGAAGGCGGCAAGGGGAACGATAGTATCACTGGTACAAGTAACAATGATATTATTGACGGCGGTGATAACGATGATGTTCTTAGGGGCGGTGATGGTGATAACAGAATATTCGGCGGTTCAGGAGCGGATGTAATTTATGGCGGCAAGGACATAGATATCCTGGACGGCGGTGCCGAAAACGATTTAATAAGTGGCGGTGCCGGTTATAATGTCATGACGGGTGGCTCAGGAGCGGATATAATAAACGGCGGCGTGGATCTCGATGTTTTACGAGGGGGCAATGACAACGACGTCGACCATCTGTACGGCGGAGACGGCTGGGACAGATATCATGCGCGCAACGGCGACGTCATATCAGATTCCGACGGTCAAGGAAGAGTGTTTCTCGACAGTGATCTTTGGGCCAGCGTTCTTTCCGGCGGCAAATTGAGCGACGGTAGCGATAATCAGTGGGACGGGTTCGGAGGTGGGACTTATTCCCTGTCCGGCACATTAAAGGCAGGAACGCTGACCTACACAAACGACAATCAAACCATCACAATCAAAAATTTCAGCAATCATAATCTTGGTATTGATTTGGAAGAAAAAGAAGATGACGACGACGAGGACTTCTCCTCACCGCTTGTCATGGACCTGAACAACAACGGGGCAACCTCGGTATCCATCTTCGACTCCCCTGCCTATTTTGACGTAAACGGCGACGGCATGGCCGAGCATTCGGGCTGGATCGAAGGCGGCGATGGATTGCTGGCTCTTGATAAAGATCAGAACGGACGGATTGACAACGGCAATGAGCTGTTCGGCAGTTATACAAGGAAGGATGACGGTAGTTATCATGAGAACGGCTTCGCGGCCTTATCTGCTTATGACGACAATAAAGATGGGAAGATCGATCAGAAAGACGATGTGTATCAATCCGTCAGGGTCTGGATGGATGGGGATCAGAATGGAGTCAGTACGGAAGCGGAGTTGAAATCCCTTACGGATCTTCACATTGATTCCATCAATCTCAATGCTAGCGCGGTGTCATATGAGGAGGAGCGCAATAAGGTCAGCCATGAGGCCGTGTTCGTGCAACAGCAGACCGACGCCGAGGGTAATGTTCTACTGGATGACCAGGGCCAGGCCCTGACTCAGGAAAAGGCTGTGCGGGATGTGTGGTTTTACGCGGACAAGGAGGACACAACTTACACGTTCAACGAGGAAGTTCCCTATGACGTTCTGGCCCTGCCGGAAATGAAGGGCCGGGGCCAGGTGATGAACCTTTCCCATGCCATGACTTTGGATGGGGAATTAAAGCAAAAAGTCGCGGCCCTGCTGTCAGCGTCCGGCGGTTCTTTATCTGATCTCAATCAGAAGGCCAATGCCCTTTTGGCGCGTTGGACCCATACCGAGGATATTGATCCGAATCAAAGCCGGGGGACCCAGTACATTCTGAATCACAATTATACGAATCCCGGTCGAGTGCGCGCTTTTCGGGAATATGCCAAGGCCCGGAACGTGGCCGTTCTGGAGGCGTTTGACGGCGAGACTTTCAGCATGACCGTGAACGGCGTGGAAACCACGGACGTGATCGGCACCCGCCTGGCCGAGGAGATGCGCGAGAAATACGCGACCCTGCGGGACACGGTGGTGATCACATTGCTGGGCCAGTCCTTGTTCGGCAAGGATATTTATGAGACGGCCACTGGGCAATTCAATGAGGAGGCCTTATACGCGCGCCTGCAGAACGAACTCATCGCCGGGACCGACGCCCAGCGCCTGAAGCCGGCTTCCAACCTGTTGTCCGCCCTGCTGAACCGCGACGGGCTTACGGTGTTCGAGCATCTTTCCGCCGCGGTGCTGTCCCGGCCGAATGTGAACGCCATCCTGAGTCAGAACGGAATTCAACTCAACGTGGACGCTTTCGGGAACGTTTTCGGCTCCATTCAAAACAATATTTACCGGGGAGACGGTGATGACCAGATCAGCGGCGCCGGCGGCAGCACTTACAGCGGCGGGGGCAATGACACAATCAACGGCGGCGGCAGTGATGATGTCATCTTCGGCGACGACGGCAACGACAGAATCGACGGCAATGCGGGCAACGACATTTTGTACGGCGGCGGCGGGGATGACTATCTCGGCACCGGCGACGGTTACGGGTATGATTATCTGGACGGCGGCCCGGGTAATGATGTGCTGACCGGCTCCGGGCGCAGTTCCACTTTTATCTATCGTTACGGCGAAGGCCATGACGTTATTGAGAATAAAGGGCATGTGGGCAGCACACCGGATGTGCTGGAGCTGGACGGTATCGTGGTCGCGGATATCCGTCTTGAAAAGCACGACAATGATATGCTGCTGTTGATCCGCGATTTGAATTCGGATGACCCTGATGCCGTGAGCGGATCGGTTTTGATCAAAAACGGATTCGAAGGCGGTAGGATCGATCGCTATGAATTTGAAGATCAGACCCTGGATTTCAACCAATTCCTGGAAAAAGCAGGGTATAAAAGCAGTGAATATTTTTATGCGCTTTCCGACGGCATTCAAAACATATATGACGACTTCGGCGCGGACAGCCTGACATTCGGAGAGGGCATCACGCCGGGCCAATTGATCGTCAGAGCTGATGAAAACAACCTGAACCTGGTTTTGGCTGTAAAGGAGGACGGCAAAAGCTTTGGCGAGCTCGCCAACAAAATAGTTATTTGGAACGGCTTTTCAGCCAACAATAAAATCGAATCTTTTATTTTCGCTGACGGGACCAACCTGAGCCTCAGCGAACTATTGCAACTGCAAGTCACGGATCAGGATGATTGCATCCGTTTTTCTAACGAGGACGATCTAATCAATGCCGGTCCAGGTAATGACCGGGTCTTTGCCGGTGCAGGCAATGATGTGATCATTGGCGGATCAGGCAATGACCGGCTGGAAGGCGACGCGGGTGATGATGTTTATATATTCAACCGCGGTGACGGCCGGGATGAGATCTCCGATCTGGTTCCATATGGAGGAAACGAAGGCCGGGACACCCTCAGATTAGGGCCGGGCATAAGTTCCGATGATCTGATTTTTCAAAGGGAGGGTGACGATGTCCGCATCGGTCTGAAGGAAGACGGCAAACTTTTTGAGGAGCTGACGGATATTATCACCATCAGGGGGTATTACAGCACTTCCAGCAGCATCGAAACCATTGAATTTGCTGATGGGAGTGTTCACGGAGCTGTCTACGGCCAGGAAACCGATGATCTTCTGACCGGCGACGACCAAATATGCTTTTCGGCCGGGGCGGGAATGACACCATGGAAGGCCGGGAAGGCATGGACGTGCTTTTCGGCGAAAACGGCAACGACACCCTGGTGGGCAACGCCGGGGCGGATTTTCTGAAAGGCGGCCTGGGTAACGACCGCTACCTGTTCAACCGCGGTGACGGCCGGGACACATTGGTGGATTTGTATCTGGACGATAATTTGTCCATGGGTTCCGGCGGCAGCGACACCCTGGCCTTTGGCAGTGGTATCGTGCCGGGCGACATCATTGCCGCCAAGGAGGGCAAAGATCTCATCATTGCCCTGAAGGAGGATGGAATAAGCTTTGACCAGTTGGTGGACCGCATCCAGATCAAAAACTGGTATATGCATGATAACCGTATCGAGAATTTTGAATTCCAGGACGGCACGACCTGGTCGGCGGTGGAACTGATCAGTCACATGGGCACGCCGGCGGATGATATCATCACCGGCCTGAACATGGACACGGTTTTCACGGACAATGCCGGTGATGACGCCTATGAAGGCATGCAGGCCGGCGATACCTATTACTTCGGGCCGGGCCACGGCCGGGATACCCTGTCGGATCTGGGCGGCATGGACAGAATCGTCTTCAAGCAGGGTATCCAGCCCCAGGACCTGCGAATCACCTGGCGCCAGGGCAGCTACGACATCATCATCACCTACCAGGGGAACGAAACCGACCAACTCACCCTGGAGGGCTGGTATAGTACCGAGCGGCGCGTTGAAACCTTCGAATTCGCCGACGGCACGGCCTGGACCCCTGTACAAATTCTCGCAGCCATGGAAACGGAAGGCGAGGATGTCTACAACGGCCTGGAAGACCAAAACAACATTATCCATGCCCGGGGCGGGGATGACATCATCAGCGCTTTTGAAGGCGATGATGCGCTGTACGGCGGCCACGGCGCGGACGGTCTGGACGGCCAGGCCGGCAATGACACCCTGGCGGGCGAGGCCGGTGACGATCTTCTGTGGGGCGGCCGGGGGGATGATGTGTATGTTTTCAACCGCGGCGACGGCAAGGATACGATCCTGGACGATGACAAGCTGGCCCTGGGGTCCACCGGCAACGACCTGCTGCGTCTTTCCGGCGGCATTGCCCGGGAAGACCTGGTCTTTAAAATTGATCCTGTCGGGGACCGGCTTTACATCGGCATCAAGAATCCGGCCCAGCCGGACCTGGCCTTTGAAGAACTTACGGATGTCATCACCATTGAAAACTGGTTCCTGGCCAAGAACCGCATCGAAGGCATTGAGCTGACCGCCACCGGCCAGATCCTGTCTGTTGCCGACATCCTGGCGGCCATGGGCACGGACGGCGACGACGCTATCCGGGCCTTGTCCGAAGGCAGTGTGCTGAACGGCGGGCCGGGCCATGACAGCTTGTACGGCAATGCGGGCGATGACGACCTTGCGGGCGGCTCAGGTGACGATGTGATAAAAGCCGGCGCGGGCAAAGATACCCTTCACGGCGGCCTGGGCGCGGATACCCTGAACGGCCAGGACGGCGACGACACCTATGTGTACAACCGCGGCGACGGCCGGGATATGTTCACGAATGAGGTC
Source organism: Desulfosudis oleivorans (assembly GCA_020723325.1). Classification (GTDB taxonomy): domain Bacteria; phylum Desulfobacterota; class Desulfobacteria; order Desulfobacterales; family SURF-7; genus DYJD01. The sequence goes on from DYJD01000014.1 coordinate 10,569, forward strand.
AAAATCATGGGCCTGGCCTGTTTTGACTGGATCGTGAATCCGGAAACCGGTCAAAGACGCTGGGGCCGCCTGTCCCAGGAATATACCGTGAACGGCGGCACGGACACCCTGACCTTTGGCAGCGGCATCCTGCCCGAGGATCTTCTGGTGCGCCCATCCGGTGAGGACATCCTGCTGGGACTGAAAGAGCCCGGCAAGGCCTTTGAAGAGCTGGCGGATATCATCACCATCAAGGATGGATTCAGCGGGCTTACGGCCATCGAAGCTTTCCGGTTTGAGGACGGCCGGGTCCTCACCACCCAGGAGATCCTGGATCTCATGTATACCGAAGGCGACGACGTGGTGACTTATGAAACCAATGCGGACCTGATCGCCAATGCCAAGGGGGGCAATGACAGCGTAACCACCGGCGCGGGCAATGACCGGATCAGGGGCGGCGCCGGCAGCGACAGCCTGAACGGCGGTTTGGGTAATGATGTTTATATGTTCGGCCGCGGGGACGGCCGCGATCACGTGGCGGACAAGGGCCTTGAGGCATGGTGGCAGTACAGCGCCGGTGATGACGCCGTCCGCCTTACAGGCGGTTTAAGCCAAAATGATCTGGTAGTGGCCTGGGGCGGCCTGTTGACCGGATATTACCGCAACGGAGAATTTCTGGGGGATACCTGGGATTTCGATGTGGTTTATGAAAACCATGACAATGACCTGATCATCGGCCTGAGAGAGGACGGCAAATCGCCGGTTGAGCTGGCTGACCGCATGCTGGTTCAGGACTGGTTCAATCAGGAATCCCGCATCGAGAGCATTGTTTTTGATGATGGTTCCACGCTGGATTCCCAGGCTGTCCTGGACGCGGTTTTCACCCAGGGACCGGACCGCCTCAAGGTGCCCCAGGCGGACATGGGCCATGTTTTCAACAGCCTTGACGGCGACGACGACATTGCCGGTGGTCTGAAGGAGGATGTGATCCATGCCGGTGGCGGCAATGACACGGCGGCCGGCGGCCGGGGCCGGGATCTCATCAGCGGCCAGGCCGGCGACGACATCATTTTCGGCGATGAACCCACCGATTATGCGGGCGACCGGCCGGTGCACGGCGATGATGTGCTTGACGGCGGTCTGGGGGATGACATCCTGCAAGGCAACGGCGGCTTTGACAGCTTGACCGGCGGCCAAGGAGGGGATTCCGTGTATGGCGGCCTGGGGGACGATGTGTATTTTTATGAGCGCGGCCATGGCCGTGACCTGGTTCAGGACCAGGCCGGGTTCAGCGGGGAGCGGGAGACTGTCGATCGCTTCGGGCATAGCAGTTGGATCACGGTTCAACACGAATTCCAGGCCGGCAACGACACCCTGGTCTTCGGCCCGGGCATCCGGCCGGAGGATGTATTGTTTGTCTGGGATTATCAAAAAGACGCCGACGGCGCCGCTGTGAACCGGGACCGCAATATCGGCAAGGACGACCTGATCGTGGCCCTGAAGGACCCGGCCAATCCCGACGCGGGCCTTGCGGAATTGGCCGATCAGATCGTGCTCAAGGACTGGTTCAAGCGCGCCGTGCCCCGGGCCTATGATGAATGGGATGATCCCAATGCCGGCGTCAACAACTACCCGGCTTATGCCGACCTGCACGGCGAATACGTCAACCGCATCGACAGCTTCCGGTTTGAGAACAACGGCGAGGTGGTTGTATTGAGCGGCCGGGACATGGTCCAGGCCCTGCAAAGTGAACGGGACGACCGTATCGAGGCGGCGTCGGATGAGGCTGCGATGATTTGCGGACTTTCCGGCAACGATGTGCTGAGCGGCCACAAGGGGGATGACGAATTGTACGGCGGTGCCGGCAATGACCGCCTGAACGGCGGCTACGGCCAAAACATCCTGGACGGGGGCCAGGGCGACGACACCTATGTGGTCACCAGCGAGAACAATCCGCCCTGGGACAACTACACCAGCCATGACCGGATCACGGACGGCGACGGCATTGACAAGGTCTTGTTTCTGAACGACATCGCCCGGGAAGACATCATCTTCACCAAGGAAGGCGAGGATCTCCTGATCACCTATGGCGTGGACCGGCAGCACAGCCTGCGCATTGCCGGCAACAGCGTGGAAAATTTTGAGATGAACGACCGTTCCTTTATCCGCCGGCAGGAAATCGAGGCGGCCCTGGCCGCCATTGCCGTAAGGGCCGGCCGGCCGTTGGAGTCCATCTCGGCGGCGGACATCGCCGGCGACCTGGAGCTGAAAACCATTCTCTACAATGCCTGGACCGACCGGTTCACGGAGCTTCAGGGTTATGCGGACTGGAACCGCTTCACCGGCAATACCCAAAACGAGGTGGTTTTCGGCGGCGGGGACCAGGATGAATTAATCGGCCACAGCGGCAATGACATTTTTCACGGCCTTACCGGCGACGATACCCTGAATGCCGGCAACGGCAACGATGTGTATGTCTTCAGCCGCGGGGACAACAACGACACCATTCTGGATGCGGAAGACCCGCGCACCATCACCGGCGGCGACAACGGCGGGGGTGGCGGCGGCGGCGAGGGCGAGGGCGGCGGTGAAGGCGGCGGGGACGACGGTGGCGATGACGGCGGCAATGCCTGGGAAATCACGGCCAACCCGGCGCCCAGTGACGATACGTTGCGGTTCCGGAACGATATCCATGGGGAAGATCTGGAAGTCTATTGGACCAATGAGCAGGACGACAGCCACGACAGCAGACTGGACGACCTGCTGATCCGGGTGAATCCAGGGGGCGGTCCGTCGGGCTTGAACGACCGCGCGGCGAATATCAGCACCATCCTAGACTACTACAGCTCCCGTATTTTATATGAATATACCTATAATACCGACCTGGCCGAATGGGAATGGCAGGAGCGCGCCCTGACCGCGGCGGATCTGGAAGGCTACGGCGACAAGGTCATCCGCCATTTTGCCTACGAACTCCAATACGGTCGCGACCGGGTGACGTATACGATGGACTTTTCCGCTCTCACGGATTTCCTGAACGACTATGAAAAACAGGCGGCCTATCTGGATGAATACCGGCCGGAAGCGGACAGTATCCGCATCCGGCACTTCTATGACCGGGACTACACCATTGAGAATTTCACCCTGGAAGCGGAAAACCGGAACCTGACCCTGGCCCAAATCATGGACATCATGTCCACGGACAAGCCCGAAACCATCCGCGGCGTGGATTGGGCCGGGAATGTCATCAACGCCGAGGCCGGCGGCGATGCCGTGATGGGCGGCGACCTGAACGACACCATCCAGGGCGGACACGGCAGTGATTTTATCAACGGCCGCAACGGGGACGACACCTATCTGTTCGAAATCGGGGACGGCCGCGACAGTTTGCGGGACGACATTTACGAATTCCGCAATGCGGCCAATGATGCCCGTTACTGGGAAAGCCGGGAGAATTTTGCGGATGAAGGCACGGATATCAGCACCTGGGAGCCCTCGGCCGGTTTTGACACCGTGATTTTCGGCGCGGGGCTTTCGGTGCGGAATGTGGGCTTTGCCCGTTTCCCCAATGACTATGCTTCCGGTTTGTATGTGGGCTACGGCGCCAAAATCGCGGCCGACGATGAAAACGGGGATTGGGTCACGGACCGGCTGGGCAGCGCTGCTTTTTACGCCTTCGGTCTGGGCCTGGAACCGGCCGGGACCATGGAAGACCTGGTCTATGCCGATGACATTTACATTCCCAACCAATTGTCCGTCAACCGGGATATCGACAAATTCGTCATGGCCGACGGGGCCTGGATCAGCGCGGATGAAGTCATGGCGGGAATCCAGGCGGCCCGGAATTATGCCCAGGAGAACGCCGCCATCCTGGCGGACCTGTCCGCCTTTGGCCGGGAGGCCCGCGGATATGTGGAACAGGTGCTGCTGGGTCAATGGCATCGGATGGACAAGACGATCAATGGAACGGATAACGCCGATCAACTGAATGCCGGCGATGGCGATGATACAGTGAACGCCGGCGCCGGGGACGATGTGATCACGGGCGGATTCGGGGCAGATCAGCTCAACGGCGGCAGCGGCAACGACACCTATCTTTACAATCGTTGGGACGGCCGCGACACAATCCTGGACAATGCCGGCAGCGACAAGCTGGTGCTCGGGCCGGAGCTCGCGGCCCGGGAGCTCCGGGTGTTTCTGGATGAAACCACCGGGGACCTGACCGTGGGTATGATCGATGAAGTGCAAAAAGGCCGAATCGAGGCCCAGGGCGGCGAGTATGCTCCCGGTCCCGGGGATTTGAACCAGAAAATCGTGGTCGGCGGCTGGTATGGGCTGGAGGGTCGCATGGAGGAATTTGTCATCAACGACGAAACCCTCGGCGCCATGGAATTCTATAACCGCTTTTTCACGTCGGAAGGCGATGACGTGATCAAGGGCCTGGCCGGCGACAATGTCATTGACGCCAAGGCCGGAAACGATGAGATCCGGCTGGGCAACGGCAACCAGACCGTGCATGCCGGCGCCGGGGACGATATGGTGGTGACCGGTTCCGGCAACGACATCATCCACGGCGACGCCGGATCAGACGTGATTGCCGCCGGCGCCGGCAATGATACAATCTATACCCAAGGCGCGGGCAATTCCATCACCGGCGGCGCCGGCAGCGATGCCTTGTACGGCGGCAGCGGCGGCGACACCTATCATTATCAGGCCGGGGAAGGCACGGATGTGATTTATGACGCGGGGGGCATCGATGAACTTGCGTTGGGGGACGGCATCCTGGCGACCAATACCGGCTTTGCCAAGAGCGGGGATGATGTCGTGATCACCCTCCAGGACGGCAGCACCATCCGCATCCGCGACTTTGCCCTGCCGGACAGCCGCATTGAAAACCTGCGCTTCGGGGATGGAACCCTCCATGACCTGGAAAGCCTGCTGCCGGACCCCAACCTGCCTGGCATCTCTGCGGAAAACTACAATCTGACCATTCAGGAGGATCAGGCGGTTCAGGGAGGCATTGTCCTGACCAACGCCGGTTCAGGGGTGAGCTTCATTGTGGCTGAGAATTGCGCAAACGGTCATTTCAGCGTCAATCCGGACGGCACCTGGTCCTACACCCCCAATCCCCATTACTACGGCAATGACCGGGTGACGGTGGCCATCAGCAACAGCCTGGGCCAGTCCACCACTTCCATTTTACAATTCGAGATCCTGTCCGTGAATTTCGCTCCGGAAGTGACCGCGGGCGGCCCGTTCATATTGCAGGATGCGCGTGGCCGGGCAGGCGCTCTTGCGGTCACGGACCCGGACAATGATCCGCTGACCTATGCCGTGACGGCCGCGCCTGAAAACGGCCAACTGGTGGTGGATGCCACCGGCAACTGGCAGTATACCGCCGCCGAGGGGTTCATGGGCTTGGAGCGGGCCGTGATTGCCGTGGACGACGGCAACGGCGGCCGGGTGGAAGCCGTCCTGGATTTTGATGTGCGCGTCTCGCCGCCCACCATGGCCGATCAGAACTTCAGCCTTCCAGAGGACGGCACCGTCACCGGATTTCTGGAAGCGCTCAATCCCATCGGCGGTCCGGTAACCTACAGCATCAGCCAAGACAGCGCCAACGGCGGTTTCACGCTGGGCGCGGACGGGGCCTTTGCCTACCTGCCCAATGCGGATTTCAATGGTGCCGACCAAACCATCGTCACCGTGACCAACGCTTACGGCCTGAGCGCCTCGGCCGGCCTGAATTTCACCATTACGCCGGTAAACGACGCGCCGGTACTGAACGTTCCCCAGGAGAACCTGGTGGTTTTCGGCGTTGCCTCCGTCGCCGGCCGGATTGAGGCAAGCGATGTGGAGGGCGACAGCCTGAATTGCAGTGTGGCCGTCAACCCCGGCCATGGAACCATCCGGATCGACCAAAGCGGCAACTGGTATTACTTCCCCCTGGATGGATATCTGGGCGCGGATCAGGCCGTCATCAACGTTGAGGACGGTCAGGGCGGCAGCGCTGCCAAAACCCTCAACTTTACCATGACCGGCTATGTGGGCGGTGATGTGGTCATTCCGGCCGGCGGTGCCAAAACCCTATGCCTGCCGGATATCGGCAAGGATGATTTACAATTGTCCCGTGAGGGCCGCAACTTGCTGATCAACGTGCGCGCCCGGGGCACCATCACCCTCGCGGACTATTTCCTGAGTCCCGCCGCCGGGGTAAGCCGTTTGGAAACCGGCGACGGCCCCCTGTATTTGGGCAAGGATGTCATCCTGGAAAATCCTGCGGTGCCGGTTAATCCAGGCGACCCGGCCTCCTATGCCGTTTTTTACGGCCGCAAGGATGTCCGCAACCTGATTTTCGGCGGAGGCGACAAGGATAAAATAAACGGCGCCAACAGAGCCGATGTGCTTTTCGGTTGGGATAATGATGATATCCTGTACGGCAAGGAAGGCGACGATACCTTGATTTGCGGCTCAGGAGCGGACAAGGCCTACGGCAACACCGGCGACGACACGCTATATGGGGACGGCGGCAGCGACGTTCTCTACGGCATGGAAGGCCGGGATATGCTTGTGGGCGGCGGCGACAGCGACAAGCTGTACGGCTATGACGGTGATGACCGGCTGTACGGCGACGACGGCAATGATACTCTGGACAGCGGTATCGGCAACGATCTGCTGGTGGGTGGTAAAGATGCCGATTATTGTAAAGGCGGCGGCGGCGATGATATTTACTGCTTCAAGCCGGGTGACGGCAGCGATACCATCTGGGACCGCTATACCACGGACAGCACGGCCACCGGCCATAAGGACGGGGGGCTGGATACCATCCGCTTCGGTCAAGGAACAGCAAAAGAGGATGTGGCCATCTTCCTGAAATACGAGACCCTCCGCATTCAGTACGGCGACACGGACGTGATTCAGGTTCAGAAACAGTCCGACAGCCTGGACGCCGTGGAAAGAATCGAACTCTCGGACGGCAGTTATTTGACCAGCGCCGACATCAACCGCATTGCCCAGGAAATGGCGGCCTATGCCGTCAACGAGGGGATCAGCCTGACATCGGTGGAGGATGTGCGCCGCAACCAAGACCTTATGACCTTGATTACCAGCGCTTGGCATCCGGCTTGATCAACCTGGGCGCTTGGCACAAACGAAAGCTCGCCGGCATCCTGACGGCTGTTTTGGCGTTGGGATGCATGGGCGGCCAGGCAGGGGCGGTCACCCTTGACATTTACGGGGTTTTGGCCGCGGCTGAAAAGCATTCCCATGACCTGAAAATCGCCGATATCGACGTGGCCATCAGCGTGCTGCGCAAGGCTGAGGTGCGTTCCTTGTATTTTCCCACCTTGACCTTGCGCATGGATAACGAATATGTGCATCCTTTTGCTGAAAAGCGGCAATCCGTAATATCCATCGGCGATTATGTGAGCGCCGCCGATTCCCCGCTGTACCAGCATTCCCTGAGCGCCCGCCTGGGTTATCAGCTTTATCATTTCGGCAGCAGCGGCTTGAAATACGAGAATGCCGAACGGGAAGTCGGCATGGCCCGGCTGAATGCCGAGCAAACCCGCATTACCCTTAGCCTGGCGGTGCTGGATCAATACGCCGAAGGACTGAAAATCGAAAAACGCCTGGCGGCTGAAAAGAAAATCATGAAACGGCGCAAGCTGTGCTTTCGCCATTATCAGAAGCTGCGGGATGCCGGCCGGGCCGGCCGCAACGAGGTTGAAACAGCCGCCCTGGATCTTTCCGAATCCATGGGCCGCCTGGATGATCTGAAGGAAGCCCGGCAGGCAAGTTTGATTCGGCTTGGGTTTTATACCGGTGAGGTTTATTCGGCCCGGGCCGTTGCTTTCTCAGATTTCGACGAGCCTTCGGGCGCCGAGGCCCTGCCGGATGTGCGGCGCCTGCCGGAGATACAGGCGCTGGACATCCAGATCCGTCAAAAGGAAACCGAATATGCCATCGTCCGCAAAGAAATGCTGCCCCAATTGATGCTGTATGGTTCTTATCGCATGTACGGCAGCAGTGATACTCCGGCCGTCTCCTTTTCAGAACTGGAATCCAATGACGCCAGGGTGGCCCTGACGGCCGAGTGGGAGTTGTTTTCCGGCTTTCGTGATTCGGCCAAAGCCGATCGCCTGCTGAAGGAAGTGGAGCGCCTGCGCCGGCAAAAGGAAAAACGAATCGCTGAATTGGAACGGGAGGCGGCCGTCATCTACGACAATTTCAGCGGGTATCGCCACCGCCGGGAAAAGACCGGCACACACCTGGCCCGGATTCAGGCGAGTGCGGACACCCTTGCGCGTCTTGCCGAGCAGCAAACAGCCGACCGGATATCTTTCCTGCAAAAGGAAATTGAATTGATCGATCAGGAACTGGCGCTGTCCCTGAAAAAGACGGACCAGGGGTGCGCGGCGTTGAAATTGAAATACCTGGGGCATTGAGGGAATCGATGAAAGTTGAAGACGGGCAAAAATCCATGAGCACCGGCCTGATCGCGCTGGAAGTCGTGGCGCGGCTCAACCGCATTGATGTGGATATCCGCGCGGTGGTCCGGGAATTCGGAATTGTGGGGGAAGTGACCCCGGAAGAACTGCTGCGCATTGCCGGGCGTTTGGGCTTCAAGGCCAAGCTGAAAAGCTTGCCCCTGCAAAAAATCATCGACATCTACCCCCTGCCGGCCGTGGCCCTGACCACTTCCGGCAACTATTGCGTATTGTTGAAAGCCGCCCAGGATAAAAGCAAGGTCCTGGTTTTTCTGCCGGAGAAGAAGAAAACCACTGAAACGGAAAGCGCTGAATTCGCCGCCGGGATTCAGCGCTATATCATTTTAACCCACAAGAAAATTTCCGCCCAGGTGGTTTTCGGGTTCGGCTGGTTTTTTGCCGAGATCCTCAAATACAAACGGATCATGGGCGAAGTACTGCTGGGCGCCTTCGTGATCCAGCTTTTCGGTTTGATCAGTCCGCTCTTCACCCAGGTGATTCTGGACAAGGTCATCGTGCACCGCAGCCTGACCACCCTGGACGTGCTGGCCACGGCTTTTCTGGCAGTAACGATTTTCGAACTGCTGCTGAATATCGCCCGCAATTACATCTTTATTCACACGGCCAACAAGCTGGATGCCAAGCTCGGCGCCAAACTTTTCCGGCATTTGCTGGCCCTGCCTTTTATGTATTTTGAAGCCCGCAAGGTGGGCAATATCGCCGCCCGGGTGCGGGAGCTGGACACCATCCGGGAATTCATCACCAACAAGGCTGTAAGCGTGATCATCGACGTGTTCTTCTCCCTGGTGTTCGTGGGTGTAATGCTGCTGTACAGCGTCACCTTGACCTTGATCGTGCTGGCTTTTGTGGCTGTAATCGCCTGTCTGTATTTGACCATCACGCCGGAACTGCGGCGCCGGCTGGAGCAAAAATTCCAGATGGCGGCCGTTTCCAATTCCTATCTGGTGGAGGCGGTTACCGGGGTTCAGACGGTGAAATCCCTGGCCATTGAGGGCTCCATGCAGCGGCGCTGGGAAGACCATCTGGCGCGCTATGTGCGGGCCGGCTTCCGGCTGGCGGTCATGGCCACGGTTTCCGGCGCCTTTTCCGGCGCGGTGCGCCGCCTGATGACCATTGCCATTCTCTATTGCGGGGTCCGGGCCGTGCTGCAAAATGAATTGACCATCGGCCAGCTCATCGCCTTTCAGATGTTTGCCGGCCAATTCGCGGACCCGGTGCTGCGCCTGGTGAATCTTTGGAATGAATTCCAGCAGGCCCTGTTATCCGTGGACCGGCTGGGGGACATCCTGAACCATCCCCAGGAGGCCTCCCCGGAAAAGGCCATCACCCTGCCGGAACTCAAAGGTGCCGTGCGCTTGGAGGCTGTTTGCTTTCAATATTCCCCGGGCGGTCAACGGGTGCCCGATGGGATCTCCCTTTCCATCCGGCCGGGCATGAGTATCGGCGTCGTCGGCCGCAGCGGCAGCGGTAAAAGCACCCTTGCCAAACTTTTGCAGGGACTCTATTTGCCCAATGAGGGCGCCATTTATATTGATGATATCGATATCCGCCACCTGAATCCCATCTGGCTGCGTTTCAACATCGGCGTGGTCTTGCAGGAGAACTACCTTTTCAGCGGCACCATTCGGGAGAATATCGCCCTGCCCAGGCCGGATGCCCCCATGGAGCTTATTTTACAGGTTGCCAAACTGGCCGGGGCCCATGAATTCATCGCCCAACTGCCCGAAGGCTATGATACCATGGTCAGCGAACGGGGCACATCCCTGTCCGGCGGGCAGCGGCAACGGGTGGCCATTGCCCGGGCACTGATCACCAACCCGCGCTTCCTGCTCTTCGACGAAGCCACTTCGGCACTGGACTACGAGTCCGAGAAGATCATCCGCAACAACATGCAAGCCTTTAAAAAAGGCCGCACCACCATCATCGTGGCACACCGCCTCGCCACCATCCAGGATTGCGATGCGATCATCGTGCTGGAAAAAGGCCGAATCGTCGAAGCCGGCAATCACGCCCAGTTGCTTGAAAGGGCCGGCTACTATCATCACCTATTCACCCAGCAGATATGAGCATGTTCAACAACCAACACGACAGTCACGAGTTCAAACCCCTCCTGGTGGAAATCGAGGAGGAGCCCTTAAACCCCCTGGGCCGGGCGGTGTTTTGGATCATCATTTTCAGCCTGATATTTTTCGGGGCCTGGATGGTGCTCGGCCGGGTGGATGTGGTGGTCACGGCCCGGGGCAAGGTCATACCCGACGGCGAGGCCAAAATCGTCCAGCCCCTCAAAACCGGCATTGTGCGGGCCATAGCGGTCAAGCCCGGTGATTTTGTGGAAAAAGACGCCGTCATCATGGAAATCGATCCATCGGATATCGAACCGGAGCTTGAATCCATGAAGATGGATTGGGCCCAGATGCGGCTTGAGAGCCTCCGCCTGGAGGCCTTATTGAAAAAGGCATCTTTCCAGCCGGCCGCGGAAGAATTCGACTCCCGCCTGATTCAAGTGCAACAGGCTGTTTACGAGTCCGCCAAGGCCAGGCTGGAAAAGCAGATCCAGGTGAAACGCGACGGCCTGGCCCAATTGGCGGAAAGGCTGGCCGCCGAGGGCAAGAAATTGCATCAGGCGGAAGAACTGCTGCAACTGGCCCAAGGGCGCAGGCAGCGGCTTGCGCACGTGCGCGATATCATCAGCCGGGACGAATATGAAAAAGCCCAAAGCGAATGCATCACCCTGGCAGGCCAGATCCAGACCGGCCGCCACGGCATTGAGGAGCTCCTGGCCAATCAGGCCCAGGTGGAAAAGGAGATCGATTGCATTCAGGAGGAGGAAAGAAGCCGCTTGCTGAATGAATTGGCGGAAAAGCGTCAAAAGGCCTGCTATCTGCAAGGTCAAATCGAAAAGGCTGAGTTTCTGAGCCGGCGCCAGCAAATCCGATCCCCGGTGCGCGGGTATGTGACCCAACTGTTGGTGCACACCATCGGCGGAGTGGTGTCGCCGGCGGAAAAACTGGCCCATATCGTGCCGGCCGAATCCCCCCTGGTCATCAAGGCCCTGGTGCTGAATCAGGATTGCGGCTTCATCGCCGCGGGCATGGAGGCTTCCGTTAAGGTCGATGCATTCAATTTCCAGAAATACGGCACCCTGAAAGGCGAAGTCTTGCAGGTTTCGAAAAACAGCCTGGAGGATGAAAAATTGGGGCTGGTCTACGAAGCCTACATCCGTCCCACGAGTACCTGCTTGATGGTGGAGGGCCGCCAAACACCCATCACCATCGGAATGGGCACCACGGTTGAAATCAAGGTGGGCCGCCGGCGCATCATCGAGTTTTTCCTGTACCCCCTCATCAAATACCTGGATGAGGGCATGAGTGTGCAATAGGGCATTGCATGAAGGCTTTTTCCGGGGTCGCTATCGGTATCGGGGTCGATAGCCAACAGAATAATGTTCCGAAAATTCCGCTGCATATTTTTTCATATTGAACGCCTTTCCGTTTGTCTTTCCTTAAGAAGATCCCTGATTTCCGCAAGCAACAGCTCCTGTTTCGTGGGCTCGGGTTTTGCGGCGGGCGTCTGATCGAGCTTGCGTTTGAGGGTGTTGAGCGCTTTTATCAACATGAAAATCGCAAAAGCCACGATGGTGAAATCCACCACGGTTTGAATGAATTTCCCATAGGAAATCATCACCGCCGGATTTTTTCCCGAGGCTTCCTTTAATGTGAGAGCGAGATCGGTGAAGTCCATGCCGCCCAACAACAGGCCGATGGGCGGCATGATCACGTCCCCCACAATGGAGGAAACAATCTTGCCGAAGGCCGCTCCGATAATGATACCCACAGCCATATCCACCACATTTCCCTTCACCGCGAATTCCTTAAACTCTTTCAGAATGCTCATGATATGCTCCTGTTGATTGATTTTGTCCGTCCGCATCCCACCGCGGCATCATTTGTCCCCTTTGGTTTCATCCAGGATTTTTCGAATTGTATCTGCCAGGTCTTTCACGAGGATCGGCTTATAAAGAAACGTTTTAATTTTTAGTACGGCGGAGCGCTCCTCCGAGATTCTGCGGCTGTAGCCGGTGCAGAGGATCACGGGAATATCCGGCCTGATTTTCATAAGTTCGGCCGCCAGAACATCACCTGTTATGTCCGGCATGGTCATGTCCGTCAGCACCAGATCGAATTGCGCCGGGCTTTTTTTGAAAGTTTCAAGCGCTTCCCTGCCGCCGGTGCAGATGGTTACGCTGTAGCCTAATTGTCGCAGAATATCTCCGTTCATACGGGCGATGGGCGGTTCATCGTCGATCACCAGAATGCTTTCCCGCCCGCCGGGCAGCTTAACAGTTTCGGGCGGCCGTGTTTCCAGTCCCTGATCCGTGACGGGCAACAGAATGCGGAAAACGCTTCCTGCGCCCGGCGCGCTTTCCACCGAAACCTCCCCACCGTAAGATGTTACCATGCCGTATACCATGGCAAGGCCCATTCCAGTCCCTTCCGAGGGGCCCTTGGTGGTGAAATAGGGCTCGAAAATGCGGTCCTTGATCTCCGGCGGAATTCCGCACCCGGTATCCGAAACTTCTATCTTCAAATAAGTTCCGGGCGCCAGGTTTCCATGGTGAAGACAGGCCTGTTCATCCAAACAGATCTTGTGGACACCGACCTCCAGAATGCCGCCTTTTTCCTCCATGGCCTGGGCCGCGTTGGTGCAAAGATTCATGAAAATCTGGTGGATCTGGGTGGGATTTCCCAGGATGTAGGATTTGGCTTCGATATTTTGTCGAATCGTAATGGTTGCGGGAATGGAAGAGCGGATCAGTTTCAGGACTTCCCTGGCAATGATATCCACTTGAACCGGAGCGGTTTTTTCCTCCGACTGGCGGGCAAAAGCGAGGATCTGCTTGACCAGGTCCCTTGCACGATTGCCAGCGGTATGAATTTCCCGGAGATGTCTTTCCGGCAGGTTGCCGTTGGCGGTGCTCATGAGGGCCAGTTCGGTGTAGCCGAGGATGGCGGACAAAATATTGTTGAAATCATGGGCGATGCCCCCGGCAAGGGCGCCGATGGATTCCATTTTCTGTACATGGCGGAGCTTGGCTTCCAGATCTTTTTCCTTTTGCTCCAGTTTGCGCTGCTCGGTCATGTCCCTTGAGACCCCTAAAAGCCAAGCCGGCCTGCCATCGTCATTGAAAATGGGAATTTTTTTGGTATGGAGCAGCCGTCGCCCTTTAAAACGGGTATCAATGACCTCCTCCGGGATGTCCACAAGACGGCCAACGGCCAGGGTTTCCCGGTCCTTTTTGACAAAAAAGTCGGCGGCTTGCGCGGTGAAAAAATCATAGTCGGTTTTTCCGAGCATCTCTTCGCGGCTGTAGCCGAGCAGTTCCTCACCGGCCTTGTTGAATCTGACAAAGCGCAGTTCCGCGGCATCTTTAACAAAGATCATATCCGGGATGTTTTCCACAATAGCATTGAGGAAGGCTTCGCTGCGCCTGATCTTTTCCAGCAGGTCTTTGTTTTGAATTTCAAGATAATAGCTTACCAGCCCTTCCTCAATACGGGAACGGATAAAATCCCCGTCAATGGGTTTGGAGAAATAGCCTTGCAGCTTGCCCCGGTTGATGGCTTCCACAATGGGATTGAAATCGCTGTAGGCGGTGAGTAGAAAGCGTCGGGTCTTTGGAAATTCTTCGGCCGCAACGGCCAGTAACTCTGTCCCGTTCATACCCGGCATGCGCTGGTCGGTGATTAATACTTGAATGTCGGTGGTCCGTAAAACGGCAAGCCCTTCCATGGCGGAAGCAGCCAAGTAGATTTCGTATTCCCGCCTAAAGATGGCCTTGAAGCTGGAAAGGTTTTCCGGATCATCATCCACATAGAGGATACGTGCCTTGGGTAGTTGATCCATAATCATATTACCTCCTGGTTCACGGGCAGTAGAAGGGAAAAGGTCGTCCCCTCATCCGGATTACTATGGACTTCGATTGTCCCCTGGTGTTCCTGCATGATGCCGAAACTGATGGCAAGCCCCAGCCCGACGCCCTCGCCCACTGCCTTGGTGGTAAAAAAAGGGTCGAAGATGTTGTTGAGGATGTCCTTGGGTATCCCAGGCCCATTGTCGCTGATTTGTATTAGGACATAGTTGGTCTTATTCCGGAGCTGCTCGGTTGTTTCAATACTGATGACGGCGTGCTCCGGTTCTTTCTTTTTTTGAACAGCATCGATGGCATTGGATAAAATGTTGATCAGAACTTGAATCAATTTGCCGGGATGGGCTGATATGGAAGGCAGGGGCGCATAGTGTTTGAGAATGCGGATCTGTTTTTTATGGCGATTTTTTAGAATCACAAGGGCAGCCTCTATTAATTCATGAAGGTCTGTTTTTTCCGTTTCCACCTTATCCAAACGGGAATAGGTGCGAAGGCTCCCGATGATTTCCTCGGTGCGCCGAATCCCCTCCAGAACATTGCGGACCATTTCCGGCATTTCTTTCATCAACAGATGGTAGTCGATCTTCTTTTTGATCTTCACTATTTGCTCAAGTCTTATAGGCAGCGGGCAGGTTTCTGCGCAGGTTTCATAGGCCTGTATCAGTTCTTCCAGATCCTGCATATCATTCTGCAGTCCGACAACACTTGTTTTGATGAAATTCACGGGATTGTTGATCTCATGGGCGATCCCGGCCACAAGAACGCCTAAAGCCGCCATTTTTTCAGACAAGATCAGTTGTTGTTGTGCGGCCTGAAGATCATTCAAGGCCTGTTCAAGCACCTTGTTTTTTTCTTCAAGGGCGGCCTTGATGTATTTTAAGGCAAGGTGGATTTCCACACGGGCATGGACCTCCTCGACCTGGAAGGGTTTGGTAATGAAATCCACTCCGCCGAGTCTGAAAGCTTTGATTTTGTCTTCGGTTGCCGTGAAAGCGCTGATAAAGATGACCGGAAGATCCCGGGTGCTTTGGTTTTCCTTCAGACGCCGGCAGACTTCATAACCGTCAATTTCCGGCATGTTGATGTCCAGCAGAATCAAATCCGGGGGATCGGCCATGGCCGACTTGACAGCCAGCTCGCCCTTGGGAAAGATCCGAATTTGATGCCCCTTTTCCTTCAACATCTTGCCAAGCAGCTTGAGATTCGAAGGTTTGTCGTCCACAACCATGATTGTGCCGCTTTTGCGGAAATCATTCATACGCCCCTTCCCTATTCATAGGTTTGTCATAAACAGCAGTATGAATTTCATAGATCCGAATCGCCTACAGGCCCATCCGGCAGTGAAGCCGATGATCCGAACAGTGAAAGCAGGCGATTGTATTCATAATCACTTGCCAATCTGAAAAGTGCTTTCCCAACTTGGGGGGAATTTTCTTCAATAACAGCGATCAGACGAAGCAGTTCTTCATGATAGCCGCCTTCGATGGCTCTGCGGATGCCGACATACAGTTCCCCTGGAACCGTGCGGATATCTTCCGGAGAAAGAGCGCTGACCTCAAGCACCGGCTTCTCCGGAGCCGACGCATACATATACTCAATATTCAGATGATTTTTGATCGTCTCCAAGATCACGCGGGCTTTAAACGGCTTGCGGATAAAATCATCTGCACCGTATTTCAGAACGTCGATGCGCTCCTCTTCCAGGGCGCTGGCGCTTACGGCGATGATGACGACGTCCTTTCCGTTTGCAGAAGCGCGTATTCGCCTGGTGGCCTCTACGCCGTTCATAACCGGCATTCGAATGTCCATGAGTATCAGGTGGGGATGCCAGGCATTGAAGGCCGTGAGCGCTTCCTGGCCGTCGACGGCTGTTTGAACCTCAAAGCCCATCTTTTTCAGCATGCGCACCAGAATTTCTCGATTGGTTTCTTTATCATCCACCACCAGGATGCGCTGGGACGGTTGCGCAGGAGCAAGCCCGATAATTTGGGGAAAATCCACATGGGTGGGCAGCCCTTGGACTTGCGCCGGAATCACCGGCAGCGTGAAGCGGAATAGGCTGCCTTTGCCAAGCTCGCTTTCAACACCGATCTCACCACCCCAGAAATGAATATATTCCCGGCAGATGGCCAGCCCCAGGCCGGCGCCTTCCCTGGCCCGGCCAAGGTCGCTTTGCTCGAAACTGGTGAAGATGGTTTCAAGGTCCTTGGCAGGAATACCATGGCCCGAATCCGCGACTTCGAAAACCAGGAGAATTTGATTGTCCGCATGTTTTTTATCGCCCGGATATGGCGCCTGTTTATTGACGCGCAGAGATACCTTGCCCTGATCCGTGAATTTCACCGCGTTGCTCAATAAATTAATTAGAACCTGTCGGAGTTTGCCTTCGTCTCCGGTGACAAGGCGCGGGACGCTTTCGGCCATGGAAAATTCCAGGAGCAATTGCTTTTCGTCGGTGCGGATTTTGAACATCAGGCGCATATCGGCCAACAGCGTGTGGAGATCAAAAACAGTGGAATTATCCTCCA
The DNA here is from genome assembly GCA_020723325.1 of Desulfosudis oleivorans. Lineage (GTDB taxonomy): Bacteria > Desulfobacterota > Desulfobacteria > Desulfobacterales > SURF-7 > DYJD01. The sequence continues at coordinate 27,512 of DYJD01000014.1, forward strand.
GTCGGCCGGCTTCGATTTTGGACATTTCCAGGACAGCATTGATCAAGTGTAGTAAATGCTCACCGCTGCTGATGATGGTGGCGATATTGCTCTGCTGCTCATCGGATAAATCCGGACTTTGACTGATCAATTGGGAATAACCCAGAATTGCGTTCATGGGCGTGCGGATTTCATGGCTCATGTTGGCCAGGAAAATGCTTTTGGCCTTGCTGGCTTTTTCCGCCTCCCTGGTGGCTTTCTGCAACTCCATCTCAATCTGTTTACGAAATAAAATTTCTTTTCTGAGCTTTCGATTCCAGTAGAAAAAAATCAGGAGAATCAGGGCTGATCCGCCGGCTACCGCACCGGTAAACTGGATGACCCGCCACCAATTTACCACATGTTCGAAGCGTATACTCATCCATTTTCCGGAAATGGCGTTTTGCTCTTCCGGTGGAATGGATTGCAGCGCCTTGTTTATGATCTGAGTCAATTCAGGCCAGTCCGAGCGTATGCCCATGGCAAACTCGGTGCTGGCAATGCCATCGGCCGGAGCAGCAACCTTCAAATTACCGATATGGTGCTTTTGCATCAAATAGGTGGCCACCGCCAGGTTTTCAACAGCAGCATCCGAAGCTCCGGTGGCAACCTGCTCAAGACCATCAAAGGGTGTTTCCGGAAGCGAAAGCTTGATGGTGGGATGTTTTTTTTCAATGAATTCCTGGGGCGCATACCCTTTGACCACAGAGACGGTTTTACCGCCCAGATCTTTCAGCCCGGCGATAAAAGGCGCTTCAGTGCGGGTAATGATGACAATAGGAAAGGATAGGTAGGCCTGGCTGAAGGATAAAAAGGCGCGCCGGGAAGGGGTCTCCGACACACAGGCAACCACATCCAGGGTGCGGTTGCGGGCACCGGCCATAACCTCCAGCCAGGAAAGGCCGGGAACCACTTCCATGGTTACACCGATGCGTTCTTGAATGCGCTCGATAAAATCCGCGCTGATGCCCTGATGGCTTCCGCGGAGATCGCGCCATTCAAAGGGAGGATAGGCGGGATCAATGCCCACCCTTATCAGCGGATGAGTGCTTAAAAAAGCTTTTTCCTTTTCCGTCAGAGGCAGACTGCTGGATGATGATGATGGGCTTCCTATGCCTTTGGCTTTGTCACCCGTAATGGCGGCGTCTTCGAAGGCACCCGGCAATCCGGAAAAATAGTGGGACAAAGTCTTATGAAAAATGCTGGATGGATTCTCCTTCAATTGTTTCAACCAGGCATCAATCCGTTCTTTGAGAAACGGCGCCAAGGCGGAGTTTTTGGGAAAGGCGAATTTTAAATGCTGGGGATTGAAAATGATCGGTGAGCGGATGAGGGCACTGTTATTTTCATTCAAGGTTCCGAAAAGTCTATTGACCACTCCGACATCGGCTCTGCCTTCTGCCAGGGCGTTGAACACAGCCTGGTAGTCGTCCAGTTCAACATACGTGCACGGGATATCGAACTGTTTCAAAACAGTCTTGATGCCCTGCTCACCATCGGTGTGAATACTGCTTTTCATCACAGCAACTATACGGTTCTCAAGATCTGTAAAGGAATTGGCCATAAAACCCTTGCGGGTGTATATTGCCCCCCAGTTAACAAAAACCGTTTCATGGTTGAAATCGTATTGCTCGGCCCTTTGTTTTGAAAAAGCCACATCCACCAATAGATCAAGGGCGTTTTCTTTAAGGCGTTGTAAACATTCTTCCCAGGAACCCTTGACAAATTCCAGTTTCCAGCCTTCCCGGCCGGCGATATATTTTAGAATGTCCGGATAGATGCCGATAACGTCCCCATCGGTGGCACTGAATACTTTAGGGGGATTTTCATAGACCCCCACCCGAATGACCAAGGGACGAGCATCCGAAGGGATTTCAGCAGCATATCCTTCGAGAATTAATGACAAGCAAATCAATACACTTGAAACTATTTTGGCCGGAAGTCCCACTTTCCCTCCAGGTCGGAAGACAGATTTTCGGAGACAGGCTTTAGTTTTTCGGAATGCAATGGATTTTTTTTCAATTACCAAATATTTTTGATTTATACAATTCATATTGCTTTTCCGTAAATCATTTGCTAACGAACGTTCGTATGCGAACGAATAGCAATGAACCCCGGTATTATATCTGTTCTTTGGCCTCCCAGGCCGTGCGCAAGATGACGGCGTATTACAGCAGTGTCTTGGAACCCCTGGGGTTGACCGCGGCCCAGGCCATGGCCCTGGGGGTGCTGTGGCGGGAGGAAAATCTCAGCCTGGGGGAATTCGCCGGCCGGGCCGGCATCGGCAAGGCCGCGGCCGTGACCATGATTCAGCGTTTGGAAAACATGGGCCTGGTGCAGCGCATGCCCCATGGTGCGGACGGCCGCCTGAATGTGTTGCGCCTGACCGCCAAGGCCAGGAAACTGGCCCCGCGCTTACTGGTCAAGGGCGCGGAGCTTGAGGCCTCCATTGAAGCCGCCATCGGCCCGGAAAACCTGGCAGCCCTGGTCAAGGGCCTTGCCACAATTTGCGAGTTGGAGCTGGTCCGGCTCAAAACCGCCAAACACCCATGACTGAAAGAGGGACCTGTATGGAGTTCATTCAGACCGCGCTTGCCCAAGGCCGAAAATCGCTTTCCGAATACCAGTCCAAACAATTGTTGAAAGCCCATGGTATTCCGGTGACCCGGGAGATCTTGACCAATGGTGTCGAAAAGGCTGTGCAGGCCGCCGTTGAGATCGGTTATCCGGTTGTACTGAAAGCCTGTGGAGCGGAATTGATGCACAAAAGCGAAAGCGACGCCCTGATCTTGAACCTGAAAGACGCAGCAGAAGTGCGGGCGGCCTTTGATCAGATCATGGGCCGAAGAACGGATACCGGCACGGAGATACTGGTACAGGAGATGATCCGCGGGCAGCGGGAATTGGTGGTGGGCATGAATCGTGAACCCCAGTTCGGCCCTTGTGTCATGCTCGGATTGGGTGGGATCATGGCCGAAGTTTTACAGGACACGGTCTTCCGGGTCGCCCCTTTTGATCATAACGAAGCCTTGGACATGCTGCAGGAGCTGCGCTCCAAGGCGATTTTGGGCCCTTTCCGCGGTCAGGCGGGGGTGCAGCCGGACGAACTCGCCCGGATCTTAACGGCGGTGGGTGAAATCGGCCTGGGATATGCGGCCGTTCAGGAACTTGATATCAACCCCCTGATCATTGATCCCAAAGGACGCATAACGGCTGTGGACGCCCTGGTGATATTGAAGTCCATCTAAACAAGGAGCTGCCATGATCCCCTCGCTTCAAGAAAGTCCCTTATATGCCATGGCCAATCCGGCAAGCATCGCCTTTTTCGGTGCTTCCAACAATTACGGCGCCATGGGAACCAATATTTTGCAATCGGTTTTGTCCCTGGGGTACGCGGGCCGGCTATATCCGGTGCACCCCAAGGAAAAGCGCGTCATGAATTTGCCGGCTTATGGGGATGTGGCGGATCTGCCGGAAGTTCCGGATCTGGCCTTTATCGTGCTGCCCACGGACATCGTGATCCCCACCATCGAAGCCTGCGGCCGGAAAGGCATCCGCCGGGCCATCATCGTCTCCGCCGGATTCAATGAGCTGGGTGAAAAGGGCCGCGCGCTTCAGCAGGAACTGCTGGCCGCGGCCCGGCGCCATGGCTTGCGTTTCACCGGTCCCAATTGCATCGGCGTCGTGAACCCCCATTGGAAATTGAATGCCACCTTTCTGCCGTATGAAGGGCGGCCCGGCTTTATCGGCATCGCTTCCCAAAGCGGCAGCTTTGTGACCCAGATGTTCAACTACCTGGATCGTTTCGGACTGGGCTTCAGCACAGGCTTCAGCCTCGGCAATGAGGCGGATATTGATTTGGTGGACGGCCTGGCCTACCTGGGGGCCTGCCCCCATACCAAAGTCATTGCCTTGTATGTGGAGTCAATCCGGCGGGGCCGGGCCTTTATTGAGACGGCCCGGGCCGTGGCTGTGCGCAAACCCATTGTGGCTTTTTATGTGGGGGGGTCTGAAGAAGGTAAGCGGGCTTGCTTTTCCCATACCGGGGCCCTGGCCGGATCAGACCGCTTGTATGACGGAATCTTTCGGCAAAGCGGGATAATCCGGGCCGGTTCCATTGAGGAAATGTTCGATTTCTGCTATGCTCTGGGTGCTGCAAAGGCCATGGGTGGAAACCGCCTTCTGATTCAAACCCATTCCGGCGGTCCCGGGGCGGCAGCGGCGGACGCCGCCGGCAGGGCCGGCTTGAAATTGCCCAAACTTGCCGGGGAGACTCTTGAAAAATTGGCGCCCTATGTGCCCCGTACCGGCAGCAGCGCCAATCCCATCGATCTGACCTATACCAAAAATCCATTGGATTATTTTTACTCCATCCCGGATATTCTGCTGCATGACCAAGAAACCGATGCGCTGCTGGTTTATTTCCTGGCTTCCGCCGGCATGGTCCGGCGGGCCCTGGAGGGCCTCGGGGTTCAAAAGGAGGAAGTTGCGCTTCACGCTGAAAAAATCATCGCCGATCAATGCAAGGCCGTGGCCTCCCTGGCTGAGAAGCATCCAAAGCCCTTGATCGGCTTCTCCTTTCTCACCAGGGAAAATCCCTTTATCCGGGGGCTTCAGGATCTGGGCGTACCGGTATTGGCCGGCCCTGAACGGGCCGCCCGGGCCTTGGGAGCCATGGCGGCGTATGCTTCCCTGCGGAAAAAACTTCTATAGACTGATAAAAACTAAGGGAACTTGAAAATTTTGATTTGCCATTTTTGTCAATGTCGTGCTCGTACTCAGCGAAGCGGCTCTCGCAATCGAACGACAAATTTGAATAGCCCATAAGCAGCCGATTACGTTTACGATTACGAGCAAGAGCACGAAAAACGGCAAATTGGATTTCTCCACATCCCTGTTATTGCAAGCCCCATAACGGCGCTATTTTCTTTTCTCCAACTTTTCGCCGTTGCGCAGGGCCGCACCGATCATAAGGCCCTCGAACAATTCCTGGCAGGAAAGCGGCCAGGTAGTTGTTTATGGTTGGTTCAAATAGTACCGTCATGAGGGTATTCTCTTGCTTCAAAGACTATTGAATCTGTCCTGATAATTCAAGTCATATTCATACAGACGATCTCCCTGGGAGCTTCCGGATAAGGGGGTTGACGAATAGTAAATGATGGATTACAATGGAAGAAATTTTAAGGAGGAACTACCCGATGAAGAAATTACAAAACCAGCTCCGCAGCATTGCCGCCGCTCTGGCTGAAATGGAAAAAAAATTCAAAGCGGTTTCCCAGAAGTTGAAAAAGGTTAAAACCACAGGTACTCAAACCCAAAAGCCCAAGGCGGTCAAAGCCAAAAGCGTTCGGAAAACAAGTGCGGAAAAAGCCGCAACGCCGGTCCTGGAAAGCGTATATGCGCTGATCCGCAAGAGCAGAAAAGGCCTCACCGTCAGCCAATTGTCCGAGGCCGCCGGATTGACTTCCAAACAGGTCAGCAATTCGCTCTACAAACTCACCAAACAAGGGAAAATCCAATCCAAATCGCGGGGTCTATACATTAAAAAATAAATACATCCATTACACCTTCCCGGTTTGCTTTGCGAACCAACACCTAGTACTATTTTTCAAATCTAAAAAGAGCCGCGGCTTCCATGCCGGCGGAGGCGTTGAGCTGCGGCCTTTCTCCCCCCCATAGAAGTCAGCAATTATTCATTTTGATGATTTATTGATTGGAATTTTGAATTTGTTTCGGATTTCGGATTTCGATATTTTACTTTTCAATTGATGGCGCGGGGATTTGGTGCTAATTTGCTTTGGATCGGCTCTGGTCGCACGGATTGGTTATTTTAAGAAGTAAGTCTTTCGGTTCCATGTGGAGAATGAGGATGTTGAAAAAAATCAGGATGATTGTTTTTAAGTTGTTGATGGTTGCATGGGTATTTCAACTTGCCGCTGCCAATGCCGGACCGGCATATGCCGAGGATGCCAAATGCACTGGACTGGTAATCTGGCCCCATGAAAAAAGCGATCTTGCACCGGATCCCTCCATCCAATACGGGCGCTTTCCAAACGGATTGCGCTATATACTGATGCCCAACAAGGAACCACGCAACCGGGTGAGCGCCCATTTGGTGCTGCAGATCGGTTCCCTGAACGAAACCGAAGAAGAGCGTGGTGTGGCGCATTTCCTGGAACATATGCTTTTTAACGGCACGAGCCATTTCCCGCCCGGGGAGATGGTCAAGTATTTCCAGCGGATCGGCATGCAGTTCGGGCCGGATGCAAATGCCCATACTTCACATGATGTAACGGTTTACGATGTCCTGCTGCCCATGGGGGACCGCACTCATCTGGATGAGGCCCTCCTGGTGTTGCAGGATTATGCCCAGGGAGCCTTGCTGCTGCCGGAAGAAATCGATCGCGAGCGCAAGGTTGTTCTGGCTGAAAAACGCACCCGCGATTCGGCTGAGTACCGGACGTTTGAAGCCTCGTTGAATTTTGAAATGCCGGAAACCCTTCTGCCCAAGCGCTTGCCCATCGGTTTGGAAACGGTCATCACGAATATGGATCAGACGCGCATGCAGCGTTTCTATGATACATGGTACCGGCCGGACAACATGTTCATCGTCATGGCAGGGGATTTTGAGCCCCAGTTGGCCGCCGAACTCATTGAGGCGCGCTTTGGCAAGATGTCGGCCCGGGCGCCGGGGACCCAACCACCGGATCTGGGCAATCTTTACCATAAAGGCGTCAAAGCCTTTTATCACCATGAGCAGGAACTTGGAAAAACAACAATCACCATTGAGCGCCTGAAGAAAATAATGCCTGAACCGGATTCTTTTGACTTTCAAAAAAGACTTCTGATCCGGCATCTGGCGGATCAGATCATCCAGAACCGGCTGGGAAAACTGATCAGCAAGCCGGAAACACCTTTTACCAGCGCTTCCATCAGCTCGGGGATCCAGCTCAGGGAATTTTTCTATGCTGAAATTATGGCCCAATGCCGGCCGGAAAACTGGGAAAGCACCCTTGCCAAACTGGAGCAGATTCTTAGGGAAGCATTGCAATACGGCTTTACCGAAACAGAAACCGAGCGCGTGAAAAAAGACATGCTGGCTGAAATGGACAAGGCCGTCAAGGGCGCCGCCACCCGCAACAGCCAGGCCTTGGCCGGCGAGATGATCTGGAATTTAAACAATGACCGGGTGTTTCAATCCCCAGAGCAGGAGATGAAGTTGTTTGCGCCGGTGGTCCGTTCCGTGACGCCGGCCCAGTTGCATACGGCCTTTTTGGATACCTGGGACGAGGATTCACGATTGGTGCTGGTCACCGGCAATGCCGTCATCCAGCCGGCGCCGGAAGAAAAAATTCTGGAAGTCATGCAAAAAAGCAGACAGGTGGCGGTACAGCCGCCGAAGGTGGCCGAAGCCGTCAAATTTCCTTATCTTCCCGCTGACAAGAGAAGCGCTGAAGTGAAAAGGGAAGAACTCAAAGATTTAGGCATCATCTGGGTTGATTTTGAAAACGGTTTGCGCCTGAATCTCAAACCTACCAAATTCAAGGAAAACGAGCTGGTGGCGGTCCTGCGTTTCGGCCAGGGGCGTTTTGTGGAACCGGAAGCCAACCCCGGTTTGACCATATTGGCGGAGACGGTGGTCAATGAGAGCGGGACCGGGGCTTTAAAAAAGGATGAATTGGAAGAAGCCCTGGCCGGAAAAGTCACCAATGTCCGCTTTGCCGTCAGCGACGAAGGCATGCAACTGAACGGCCGCAGCGTCACGGAAGAAGCGGAATTGCTGTTTCAGCTTTTTCAAACCTGTCTGCAGGATGCCGGTTTCCGTGAGGATGCCTATCAATTGGTCAAGGAAAGGTTCCGCCAGAAATACGACCGCATGACCCATTCCATCGAGGGCGCCATGGAACTTTCCGGCAAGCGTTTTCTGGCGGGCGGGGACAGCCGTTTCGGTCTGCCGGCCTATGAAAAAATAATGGAAACCACGCTGGAGCAAGTACGCGCCTGGGTCAATCAGGAACGTAGCGGCCTGGACTTGGAACTGTCCATTGCCGGTGATTTTGATCCTGAGAAAATGATCGCTTTGACCGGCCGCTACCTCAGTGGAATCGCCTTCCAGGGCCGGGCGGAAGCAAAGACAAATCGGCCGAAACCGGAATTCCCGGCGGGCAGGGCTCTGACCGTCATGGTGCCCACGGAAATCCCCAAAGGGCTTGTGGATGTGGTTTATCCCACCGCTGATTTCTGGGATATCCACCGCACCAGGAGGATGGTGATACTGGGCGCGGTTTTTTCGGAAATCATGCGGGTGAAAATTCGGGAAGTGTTGGGCGCCTCCTACTCCTCCTATGCGTATAACGACCCCAGCCGGGCTTATAAAGACTACGGCCTGTTTCATTCCGTGGTCCAGGTGGCGCCGGAAGATGCGCCAATGGTGGCAGGGGAGATAAAAAAAATCGCCGAGGAGATCCGCCAAGGTATCAGCGAGGATCTGTTCCGCCGGGCCCTGGATCCGGTGCTGACGAGTTTAAAGGATATGCTCAGGACCAACACCTACTGGCTGAATAATGTGATGCTGGGAATGAAAAAGCACCCCGAGCAACTGGAGTGGTCGCGGACCATGTTATCCGACTACAGCGCCATCACCAAAGAAGAAATAATGAAATACGCCGGGCAGTATCTTGATAATCAAAAGACCGCAACCATCATTATTTTGCCGGAAAAAAAGAAAAGCAATGCAATGGAAAAGCAATGAGGAGCGATGATGGCGCGCTGTTTCATCATCCTTATCCTGGCCGGTGTTTTGCAGTCACCGCCCCTGTTTTCCGCGGTACTCGCCGAGGAAGGCGGCCGGCTGTTCACCAATGAATTCGGCATGAAGTTCGTATATATTCCCCCTGGCACCTTTATCATGGGCAGCCCGGTGGACGAACAGTATCGCAACAATGATGAAGATCTCCATCCGGTAACCTTGACCAAGGGTTTCTTCATGCAGACCACTGAAGTGACCCAGCGGCAATGGAAGGCGCTCATGGGCGGCAATCCGTCCAAATTCAGCTCCTGCGGCGGTGATTGTCCGGTGGAAATGGTATCGTGGAATGATGTTCAGGTCTTCATTAAAAAATTAAATGCCGCGGCCAAGGGAAGGACCTATCGCCTGCCCACGGAAGCCGAATGGGAGTACGCCTGCCGGGCCGGAACCAAAACACCGTATTACTTCGGCGATGTATTGTCCGCGGAACAGGCCAATTACAACGGGCATTTGACCTTGCCGGGTTCACCCCGGGGCCGGAATCGCAATTCCACGGTTCCGGTGGCGGGCTTCGCGCCTAACGCCTTTGGGCTCTATGATATGCACGGCAATGTGTTCGAATGGTGCCATGACTGGTACGGCAAATACCCTGAAGGCCTGGCGACCGATCCTGGCGGAGCGGAGAAAGGCCTGTCGAAAGTCTGCCGGGGGGGCGGAATGAGCAGTTATGCCAAGCGCTGCCGTTCGGCCAACCGTACCAAGCATTTACCGGACTATTGGAACTTCTACATCGGATTCCGTTTAGCGGCCTCCGAGACACCATGAGGAACCATCATGGATAAACCGCGTATAGCCTGGATCCGTATCTTTTGGGGTGTGTTGTTACTGCTGGCGCTGCCGCCCGCCCTCGGCCTTGGGGCGGAACCGACTCCGCCGGATGAAGTGGTTGAGGACAAGGAATCCCTTGAGGCCCAATGCTATGCGATTTTTCAGAAGCTTTTTTTCAGTGAGTCCTACAATAGCCTGAAGTGCCAGGATAACATATTTAATCTGTTGAACGGCATCAAAGCCGCCAATCTGGATTTGTCCGAGGTGAAAGTGCTGTACATTTTTAACAAGCATCATGACCAACTGGTGCCCACCCGGGCCATGCAAAAGAAAGAAGACGGCATTCAGCGGCCGGACATCACCGCCTACCGGGCACGCAAGGTGCCCACCCGGGACGAGCCACCCAACAACTTCCGCTACCATGTGTTTGCCGTTGTGCAGAACAGGGTGCTTGATTTTGACTATACCAATAGTCCGGCTTTTCCCACGGCAACCCAATATGCGGACGATATGTATACGGACGGGACCCTCAACCGCCGGGATAAAAAACTTTTTTTCAACCGCCTGTTGGTTCGCGTGATCAACTCCGAGGACTATCTACGGCAACACCCCCAACATCCGAGTTATTACCTGTTCGATCTCGGTAAAAAATATCCCCCCCAAACCCTGGACGCCTATATTCAAACCTTGGCCGTCCGCAAGTTCAAATAGAAATGAAACCGGATCAGATAACCGATTGAACCATGAAATTGATGGTGTTATGGAGTCTCCGGGATTTTTCAGCGCCCCTTCTGTTTGATTGCCAGCGCCGCCTGATTGCAGAGAATATGCATGTACTCCATCTGGTTTTCAGAGAAATCGGTCCGTTTCGTTTTCCGGTCGGCATAGAACAAACCGATTTTCTTTTCATTGATTATGATGGGGTACACCATGGCCTCCAATGCTTTGACCGTGCGACGATACCAGTCGGGTATGGTCACGTCTTCCGGCGGATCATTGATATTTTTTATGTATATGGCTTTGGACTGATGCAGGGCGAGGTTGAAAAAATCTTGGGAAGATGATACTATAAAAGAAAAATTTTCCATAAATTCCTTTATATTATCTCCCAGGCCAAACCGCGCGACAATCCGGTTGGACTTGAAATCGAAAATACAGATCAGCACCCGCGAAAACCCGAAGCCCCGGTACATGATTTCCAGCACCATGGATAGAATGGAGTTCAATTCATATGAATCTTCCAGAAGAATTTTGGTGATGTCGGCAATGCCCTTGGTGACAATGTCGTAAAATTCACCGGTGATGACGACGTATTCTGAATCCTTCAATAGGGCATCATCTTGAATGACGACATTTTTTGCAAATCGCGCCAGGAGAGGGCTGTCCTCCAGGTTGATGTTGAATATCTTGGAATACTTGCTTGCTTTTTCCCAAACGTCGGCATACAGTTCAAAAATAAATTCACGGGACAGCCCGAAATCCCCCTCGATTTTTTGGAACGCCTTTTCTCTTCTGGCTTTACTCGGTTCAATGGCGGTTTCGCACAACAGGTTGGAGAGATGGGCCACGGCCTGCAACGGATTGGTTTCCATGATTTTTCGTTCTTTGCCTTCAAACGATTTCATGCTGGTGGTGATCTTGGGAGGCAATCCGAGGGTCTTGGCGACACCGATGCCCAGATCCTCGTAGCGAAGCCCCAGAACCGCCCGTGAGGCTTGCTGCAGGTCCACCTTATACGCTTTGGCGTATTCCATCACTTCGGCATGCTGATCCGGCAGGTAAAAAAGGGCCATATGTTTGCCGAGATTGTGAAACATGGCGCAAACACAGGCTGCCTCGGTTTCTTTCTGGTGCAACTTTCTTGAAATTTCCCTGGCGATCAACCCGCTGATAAAGGCCTGGATGCTGGAATCTTTCAGTTCCATGGTATGTGAAGTCTGTTGCATTTGCTCGAATAACATGAGGCCGGCAACAGCCATTTGAACCTGGTTCAAGCCCACAAGAATGACGGCTTCGGAAACGGTGCATACACCGTCGCGATGGTGGCCATAAAAGGCTGAATTGACGAGTGTAAGCAATTTTTTGGTCAAAGAGTAGTCTTTCAGAATGACATTGGCGATTTCGGAAGCGGAAGAATAGGATGAGGAAATGGTTTCATTTATTTCGACAACATGTTGGTAAAAAGTGGGAAAATCCTTTTGCCTGCGCATGCTGTTCATGATTTGATCAAAAACACCTTGATGTTTTTCAGGTTCGCCGGACGGCAAGGTTTGCGAAGGGTCGTTTACTGTTTTTCCCATTATCCAACTCCCTGTATTAGAGCCGATTTTTCGATCATATTACCCGCCTGTTTCTGATTTGTCAAACATACTATCGGATTGACAGCAATTAAAACCGTAGCAAAATCAATTGCCTGAACCGTCCTGCCGGTAATAGCGCCGGTACATGGCGAGGGGGTCGGGATTGCCCCATAATCGCTGCCATAAATAGACACTGAGCAGGCTGAGCACCAAGCGGGCATTCCGGAATCCGCCGGCCTGCCATCTTCTGGATGAAATCAGGGTCTCACCGAAAAGATAGGTGCGGCAACCCAGGCGGCCCAAGCGCAGACTAAGTTCCACATCTTCCATGAGCGGGATGGCCGGGAATAACCCGCTTTCCATGACCGGTTGAAGGCGAAAGAACTGCACTTGATCCCCGAAAGCAAGGCCTAGCAGGCCGGCCCTGAAGTCATTGGCCCATTCCAGGAGGCGCAGGCCGCTCCCCGGTCCATCAAAAATGCCGCCGATGGCCCCGCCAAGGATATGAGGGTTTTTAGCCAATATGGCCAGTACTTGAGCCATGCTCCCTTCCCTCAGAATTGCGTCCGCATGGACGATGGCGGCCACATCGGCCCAGGCCGCAGACAGGCCGGCGTAAATTTGACCGCCCCGGCCGCCACCGTTTTCAGGGGGGGCTGAATGCAGAATTACTTCCGCGCCGGCCTGTTCAGCCATTTGCCGAGTGTGGTCCTTGGAGCCGCCGTCCACAACAATAACCTGGACAACGCCGGCATTGCGTTGGGCAGCTTGAATACAGGCAACAATCCGATCCTCCTCATTACGCGTCGGGATAATGACAGCAACATTGCGGGGTATGGGGCTGAACAACGCGTTCTTTCTTCTCAGCGCTACGACAACTTCCCTTGTGAAGATAATAAAGAAAGGCAGCCACACTGTAAGTTCAGCAGCCGGTGTAATTTGAAGCAGGCCGGTGCGACAGGCGCTTTCGTAGGCGCTAAAAGCGGCGCTGATACTGAGACAAAGCAAGAGCCAAGATAGCGCCGGCCGCAGGACTAGAAACGGGACGACCCAGCCAAGATAGGGAAAATGAACCGCGGGGGCTAGCAAAAGCATCGCACCTAGTGCAAAAAAACAGCCGAACACCGGGTCAGCCGGAAGGTGGGCGCTGCGCCTGAAATAAAATAAAAGATAGGCGCCGCAAAGCAGTACAGCCAGCAGTATAAGCGAAAGCCGGTCGGCCCATTGGACACCGGCGGTAAGAAGCATGATGAGATGGTGAATGCCGCCGTTAAATGGATCCTGACGGAAAAACCAGGCTTCGCTGTTGATTGCAACCACATTATTGATCACGATCACCAGCAGGTGCGTTATTAAAACAACAAACCCGGTTATCCCCACATAAATCCAGTTATCGCGTCGCAGAAAAAAAGGCAGTACAGTTACTGTCAGGATGCTGGCTTGAAACGTGAGGCCCAATGAAAAAAACATCAAGGCCCAAGCTTTGCGATCATAACAAATGAGGGCTGCAAGCAGGAAAAGGTTTTGCAGGGCCGCGAATTGAACCGGTCCGATAAAGCTGAAAAGAATTACCGGATTGAGGGCATAAAGCAAAGCCCAGCGCAGCAATAAGGCGCGTTGCCGCAACAACAGGAGTAATGCCGCCAAGGCCCCAAGATCAAACAGTAGCAGGATTATTTGGGCTGCCGCTGGATCAAAGCCGGCAATGGGGCTGCACGCCGGCCTTTGCCAAAGGCCGCCGCACAAGCCCGCTACCGGTGCAGATATCATCACCAGCAAGCGGCAGATCAAGGCCAAGACCAGGATGATGATGGCCTCGGACCTTACCGGCAAGCGCCGGGGCCAGATCACCAGGAGGGCCATGCAGGCCGCCCAGGTGAGTGCGTAAACCAGGGTGACGCTGCCGGTTGGCAAGATCAAGGAAGGTCCTTCAAACCAGCCCCTGATCCAGCATGGCTTCAACTACTTTTACAAAACCGGCGATATTGGCGCCGTCCACATAATTTTGCGGCGAGCCGTATTTTGCCGCCGCCTCCAGGCAGCTTTTATGAATGTTTTTCATGATGATCCGCAGCCGTTCCTCCACTTCCGTCTTGGGCCAATGCAGGCGCATGCTGTTTTGAGCCATCTCCAAGCCGGAGACAGCCACGCCGCCGGCATTGGCGGCCTTGCCGGGAGCATAAAGGATGCGGTTTTCCAGAAAAATATGGATTCCTTCCGGCGTGGTGGGCATGTTGGCGCCCTCACAGACCAGGTTCACATGGTTGTTGATGAGATGTTGGGCGTCTTGCTGATTGAGCTCATTTTCAGTGGCGCTGGGAAAGGCGCAATCCGCCTTGTGATTCCAGAGGGGGTTGTATCCCAGGGCCGGATCAACCGGCGTGTAGACCGCCTCGGGATAGGCATCGGCATACTCCTTGATTCTGCCGCGCCTTACATTTTTCAAATTCTTCACAAAAGCGAGCTTCTGTTCGTCAATGCCGGCTTCATCCAGGATATAGCCCGCGGAATCGGATAAGGTAATGACCTTGCCGCCCAAGGCCAGGATTTTTTCAGCCGTGAACTGGGCCACATTGCCGGAGCCGGATACCAGACAAAGCTTGTCTTTCAGGGTTTCATTGCGCGTGGCCAGCATTTCCGCGGCAAAATAGACGCAGCCGTATCCGGTGGCTTCCGGCCGGATGAGACTGCCGCCCCAATTCAGGCTTTTGCCGGTCAGGACTCCGGTGAATTCGTTGCGCAACTTTTTATACATGCCGAAGAGATAACCGATCTCCCGGGCGCCCACGCCGATATCACCGGCCGGAACATCCGTATTCGGGCCGATATGGCGGTACAACTCGGCCATGAAATTCTGGCAAAAACGCATGACTTCATTATCCGACTTGCCTTTGGGATCAAAATCGGAACCGCCTTTGCCGCCGCCCATGGGCAAGGAGGTGAGGGCGTTTTTAAAAACCTGCTCAAAAGCCAGAAATTTCAGAATGGAGAGATTGACAGAGGGATGAAAGCGCAGTCCGCCCTTATACGGCCCGATGGCGCTGTTCATTTCAATCCGGAAACCGCGATTGACCTGGGCCACCCCCCTATCATCCATCCAGGGTACCCGGAAAATGATGACGCGCTCGGGCTCGGTGATTCTTTCAAGGATTTTGTGGTGGCGATATTCGGGATGCCGATCCAGCACGGGTTTGACCGAAGTGACCACTTCGCTCACAGCCTGATGAAATGCTTTTTCCCCTGGATCCTTTGCTTTGATTTTATCCATGATTGCTTCCATGCTTGACCTCCATGCTTTGTTTGATATTCGGATATCCGACCAATGTTCAGCCTGCGACCATGGTCGCGAGGGATCTTTTGCCATCAACTTTGACTTGGATGCCGCTTTCAAGCCGCACATGCCGTACAAAGTCGGTTTCAGATTGAGCCGGCAGGGATAAGAGCCAGTCCCAATCGATAAAATCCTGCTCATCGGCAATGGTGATGTAGCTGATGCCGAGGGCGGTAATATTGTGAAAAAAATGACTTCCCTGGGAAGGCTCGGCCGGCATGTTGCGGATTCTGGTTTCCACAATGGCGCCCACACCGGCTATGTCTTTCCAGTCCACCGGGATTCCCAGCCAGCGATCGGCCGAGCCCCATCTGCCTGGGCCGATCAACACATAGGGCTGCCTGGAAGCGGCAAGTGCTTGGTTGAACCTGGCGATGGGGGCGATCATTTCCAGGGTATGGGCCGGGTCAAATACATCGGGCCTGACAAAGACAAGGTCCCTGATATTGCTGTGCCGGCAATTTCCAAGGGCATGCCGGGAAAAACAAAAAGCTTTGGCCTTGTCGTCAGAATTGATTTCTACGGCGAGATTTTGTTCGTGTTTTAGCATGGGGCGAATTTGCAGCAATGAAAAATCCGCGGGCTTATTGTTTTCAGTTGGCAGATTGACGGCAAATTCGATTTCCACCGGACAGCCCATGCCCCGCCGGCCCATCTCCAGCATGTCCACCAGGATATCGGCAAGGGGCATCAGATTGTATTTCAAAATGCCGGCAAAGGTGATCAGTTTTTGTCCGGATGATTCAGCCGTATCCCGTATGCAATGATCTTCCAGCACATATGTACCGGCCAGTTGCTTGACAGAAGGATGGTGGGCGGCCTCGTCCACGGTCAGTTTTTGAATCAACTCATCCGGATCGGTCGGGTCGATTTCGTGGGCCAAAGGCAGTCTTAAGGCAAAGAACTTCCGCTGGGCATTCCGTAAAGTCGCCTCCACACTTGCAAACTGGGGCAGCAATTGGGGGTATTGGGGCGAAAAACGCAGGCAGGTGCCGCCTTCCACGACTGTTTTGCCCAGGCCCAAAGCAATGTGAGCCACGCCTTCTTCTGCTTTCATATGGCTGACCGGATAAAAATTGATGGACTGGGCCACGCCGGAAAGAGCCGGATAAAAGTATTCACCATAAGCATTCCCAATGACTTCCTGGATGATGACCGCCATGCGGTCTTCCTCGGTTCGATACTGGGACTGCCTGGTGAAGGCCCGGGAAGAGGCGGAATATGTTGAAGCATAGACCCGTTTGACGGCATTCAGCATTTGGGCCAGCCGCCGTTTGGGATCCGGATGATTATTGGGGATCATATAGGTTCTATAGATGCCGGCACTGGGCTGGGAGGGCGCATCCTCCAATAAGCCGGAAGAGCGGATGGCCAGGGGATATTGGGCCATGGATAGAAAGATGGCTAAATCCTGTTGCAAGTCTTTTGGAAAGCGGGCGGCGGTAAATATTTCTTCAATGCGCCGGTCTTCAAGGTCCATGGCGGAAGTGAATTTTAAATTATTTTCAGATAAAAACGCTTCAAAGCCCTCGGTGCTGATGACCAGGGTTCTTGGGATTTGAATGTTGACGCCCGGATACTTGGCTGGAAGCCCATGATTGTTTTTCAACAATTGGGCCATGAAAGCCAGGCCGCGGGCTTTGCCGCCCAGGGAACCGTTGCCGATTTTGACAAATTCAGCCAGGGGATCGTAATCCTGGGTGTTGAAGTCAATGATCAGCCCCCGCTGTCTTTCCCGGCGCTGGGAGCGGATGGAATCCATCAGGTAGTTTTTCAAGGCCGCGATATCCGTAAAATCATCCACTTTCACCTGGCGGAGACGCTCAGAGAGCTCAATCTCCGAACGGGCCATCATCCAGGTTGAAAAATCCTCACGGCCGGCATGATAGCGAACGGAATCGGACGGTATTTTCGGCAAGATTTTTTCCATTTCCCGCAGATTGGCGGCCCGGCCGACTTCTTCACCACCAGGCCGCCGGAACACAAAATCATCAAAACCCAGGTTGCGGGTGAAAAACTCCTGGATTTCCTGGTGCAGGGTTGGGGAATTTTTATTGATGAAATGGGCTTGAACGGCATTTGCCTTATCGCGGTTGGCCGGTTCGGAACTGAAGAGCAGCAGGGGCAGATCCGGCAAACTTTGCTTGATTTCACGCAGCAGGGTTATTCCGGCGGCCGGATCCAGACGGCCTTGCTTCGGAAAACGGGCATCAGAGATGACACTGAGAAGAAAAGGACTGAATTGATGAAAAAGGGTTTTGGCAGCTTCAAAGGTTTCTGAAATTAAAATTTTGGGCCGTGCCCGCATTCTGAGGATGCGATGTTCTTCATTGAGGGACTCGTCCATGGCCGACTGGGTCTGGCGAACGATTTCCTTATACAGAAACGGCAACAGGGAAGAGAGGTACAGGGGGGAATCTTCCACCAGGATAATGACCCGCACCCTGGCGTTTTGGGTGTCATCGAAAACATTCAAACGGTCTTCGGTGCTTTTGATCATGGCCAGCAGCAAGTCCGTGTTTCCCAGCCAGACAAAGCGGCGATCAATATGGCGGCAGATCAGGTCTATTTCGCCTTCCAGAAAACGGCTGGTATCATGGGCCAGGTAATAGATCGACAAGTCCGCCTGCCGATTTTTAATTTCGCGACACAAGGCGGCGGGCTCCATATCATCCAGGCGCGGCATGGTGATGACCAGATCGAATTCTTTTTCCGCAAGGGCATCCAAGGCTTCCTGGGCTGTTGAAACCCAGGTGATCCGGGGGGGGCGCGTGAGGTTCAGACCTTTATATTCATGAATAATTCGTCCGGCAATGCGTCCATCTTCCTCCATGATGAAGGCATCATAGGGACTGGATACGAGCAGAATTTCACGTACCCTTTTCGCCATCAGCTCATGGAAGATTTTAAAAGACTGATCATGTCGATCGGTGTATCGGTTCGGCACCATGGTGCTCCTTTGCCATCAGGTTATGGACGCTTTCAAACCGGCAGGTCATGGTTGCAGAGGATCAGCAGTCATAGCCTAGTGTCCTGATATTTATGAATCATGTCAAGCATTTTGTGTCCTGCCTTGAAATTCGAATATGGGTATGGTAGATTAAATGGAATTGAGAGATTCAAATCACGGAGATTTCACTTAGGAAACCAATCCGTCAAAAGTTTTTGTCTGTTTAACGCTTCCCAATCTTTGTCCACAACCTGCAATCATGGTGAGGCGCCATGAAAACCAACAACCACCCGAAAAAAACAAATACGGCTGAATTGCTATCAGCCAACCGCAAGCTGAAGCAGGAAATCAAAGACCGCAAGCGGGTGGAAGAGGCCTTGCGCAAAAGCGAGGAGCGCTATCGCGCCCTGTTTGAAAGCAATCCCATCGGCGCCATCATTGTTGATCATGAGGCCCGGGTGATCGGTTATAATCTGGCAAAGAGCGAAACCGATCGGCGCGTGCCTAAAATCGGCGATGTCATGTACAAAGATTATGCTGGCAAGCATCAAATTGATATGCTGGCGGAATTGAAAGACTGCATTCGCACTGGCAAGCCCAAGGAATTCCCGGAGCTTCAATATAAGGACGACTTTCTGCACATCCGCATCTCCCCGATTTCCGGCGGAGCCATCATCACCAGTATCAATATAACCGATCGCAAGCAGATGGAACAAGCCTTGCGGGCGAGTGAAAAAAGATACCGCGATCTGGTGGAAACCATTCCCCACGGCATTCAGGAAATCGATTTGAATGGCAATATCACCTTTGCAAATACGGCCCTTGAAAAAATTTTCGGGTATCAAAAGGGGCAACTGCTCGGAAAGTCGGTGCTGGATCTGATGGCCTCGCCCATGGAAAAAAAAAGTATGCTGGCTTTTTTACGGCAGACAGCCAAGGAAGAACCGATTCCCATTCCCTATTTCAACAAATGTTTGACTGCAAAGGGTCGCATGGTCGATATCCAGGCGGACTGGAATTACAAGCGCAATCAGGCCGGCAAGGTGGTGGGCTTTACGGCTGTTATCACCGATATTTCCAACCGCTTACGGGCCGAAGAAGAGAAGGAAAAACTCGAAAGTCAATTGCGCTATGCCCATAAAATGGAAGCAATCGGGACGCTTGCCGGTGGGATTGCCCACGATTTCAATAATATTCTCGGTTCGATCCTGCTGAATACGGAACTTGCCATGGATGATGTGAAAGCAGACTCGGAGACCGCCTATGCACTTGAACAGGTAATAAAGGGCAGTTACCGCGCCAAGGATCTCATCGAGCAAATCCTCACTTTCAGCCGCAGATCCGAAGTCGAAGTACGGCCCCTTAAGATCAACACCTTGATCAAGGAAACCTTGAAGATGCTGCGATCAATGCTGCCCGCCACGGTTATCATCCAGCAGGAAATCCCGGACAATATCGATACGGTTTTGGCAGATCCCACCCAGATTCAGCAATTGATGATCAATCTCTGCAACAACGCGGCCCAGGCCATGAACGGCCGGGGCGGCACCCTGAAAGTGTCCCTGGCCAACACGGATTTAAAGGAAACTCCTGCAGGAACAGATTTACTACCCGGGCGATTCATCCGCGTCATGGTGGAGGACAGCGGTTGCGGCATTCAGCAAGAAATCAAGGATCGAATTTTTGATCCGTTCTTCACCACAAAACAGCCGGGAGAAGGAGCCGGCCTGGGGCTTTCCGTTGTTCATGGGATTGTCATCAATCATAAAGGCGGCATCATCTTGAACAGTAAGCCGGGGGAAGGCACCCGCTTTGAGGTTTTTCTACCCGTCTCGTCGGATAGGGCCGATGAGGTTGCTCTGGAAACACAACCGGATACTCCCTTTGGACGAGAACGGATTCTTTTTGTGGATGATGAAGAGGTAGTGGTGGACGCCAATCGGCGGATATTGGAGCGGCTCGGCTATCAGGTGACCACTGCGGCCAATGGCCCCGAGGCCTTGCATTTGTTTCTGAAAGATCCAGGTCTTTATGACCTTATTATTACGGATATGACCATGCCGGCCATGACCGGAACAGAATTGGCTGAAAAAATAATTCGGATCAAGCCCACCATCCCGATTATTTTATGCACCGGTTACAATCAGTTCATGTCCATTGAAAAGGCAAACGCTTTGGGCATTCGGGATTTCATCATGAAACCCTCGGCCCGGCAGGAGATCGCCGGCGCCATTCGCCGGGTTCTGGATGCAGCCGGATCCAAAGCGCCCTTCTGATTTTTCATTGAACCGGCTGATCAATGGGAATGGTAATCTTCTTGCACTCTCCGATAAAATCGCTCAAACAGGCGGCCTGAAGAGCCGTTAGCTCACCAAACTCAACACTGGCACGGCGTAATGGCTTGGAGACAAACGACAACAAGGGATTCAAATCAACGTCCGATACAATCCTGAAAGGCAGGTTTTCCAATTTTGTGCCGTCCGAGTAAATCAGGGTCAGCTCGGCATGGCGATGGTGCTTGGCGCCTTTGTCCTCTTGGTGATAATGGAAAGCCAGCCCGCCCATACTGATGTCGATAACTTGGCCCATTAAAATCGGATAGGGTTGAAAAACAGCGATGGCTTTTCCGTTCACCAGAAAACGCCTGTTTTTTCTTCTTTCCGGACAAGGTTCCATTTCGGCCCCTTTCCAAAACTTGCCGACCTTTGGACTCATTTCGTTTTTCGAGCTGATATCCATTTGCTGCGATCACCCTAAAAAGTGGTCTTTATATCGAATCCCATTGTTCAAGACTGGATCCTCGGCCGAAGCTTTGTCACAATTTGGGCAGGAAATTTCATTCACTTTCCCGCGGGTTGATATTTCCATGGTTGACTTGCATTTAAAACAGCGCACAGTGGTTTTTTCTTTGATGATGTTTTCCGTGGCAGGATCAGGTTCAGGGGATGGCGCTTTGGGATCTGAATAGCAGCTTGTCCATTCGTTTTTGGCAGCCAAGCCGATGTTCTTTTCCGTGCGATCCATGCGGACATTGTAGCCGATAAAAGCCATAATCGCCTTGCGGATGCATTCCCGGTCATCCATGCCGCCCAGGGCCTTCATCTTCTCGTATTCTTCTTTTGAGATCACGACATTCACCTCCAAGCGGTGAGAATTTTCAAGAGCAATATTAAGTCGCTCCAAAGCAGCAGCAAGATCGGCGAAGCGATAATCTTCATTCTTGATCTTTTCACGTATGCGTTGGCTTAAAATATCCCGCGAGCACCATTCGCCGCTGATTTTGATTTTGCCCTCCTCCAGATTCAGATGATGCATAGTCGTCCCTCTATTTGTTGAACACCTTGTTATTGTTAAAACCAACAATGCCTTGACAATATCGGTTAATTCATAAATTATGCCACTGCGGTACAAATCCATTGATCTTGCGGATTTTATTATATATATAAGAATCGATAGGCAATTTGGAATCCCGTTGGGGAACAAGCCGATCCATCATATATCAACAGGGTTGGTTATATTTAAACACAGTAGTTAAATATCGACATTTTTCATGCAGCCCAAACCCATTCATTTTTTAAAGGCCTTTTCCAGCGAGCTGGACCCGGTCC
This sequence comes from Desulfosudis oleivorans, assembly GCA_020723325.1. Lineage (GTDB taxonomy): Bacteria > Desulfobacterota > Desulfobacteria > Desulfobacterales > SURF-7 > DYJD01. The sequence continues at coordinate 49,296 of DYJD01000014.1, forward strand.
GATTGCAATACAAATTTTTGCTGGCCTTGCTGAAATTGCAGAATGTGGAACGTGGTTCCATCTGGGTCAAGCGGGATGATGCCTATGTGTGCATCGAGGCCGCCGGGGTGCAGAGCGAAAACATCAAAGGAACCGCCATCAGCATCAGCCATCCCAGTATTGTGGGCTGGGTGATTGAAAACGGCCAAATGACCATTTCCGACCCCCGGGAAGATCCGCGCCATTATCATGAGCTGGAAGAAAAACTGGCGGTGAAGAGCAGCCTGATCTTATGCTTCCCCCTGTTTCTTCGAAACGACAAGGTGTACGGCGCTGTCCAGATCATTGACACAACCCCTGGGAAGACAAGGATCAATCTGGATCAGACCTATCTCAGCCACATCCAGGATCTGATCAACATCGGTTCCATCGCCCTGAGCAATGCCTTGCTGTTTGATGAGCAGCGCAAAGAAACCCAATCCCTGCGGCTGGCTTTGGAGCAGATCCGCCAGGAAGACAAGCTGGTGGGCCAAAGTTCCGCTTTTCATACCTGCATGGGCTTGATCCAGAGTTATGCCCGTACCGACTATCCGGTGCTCATTTTGGGCGAAAGCGGAACCGGCAAGGAATTGATCGCCCGACATATCCATCAAATGAGTCCGCGCCGGGAGCGGCCCCTCTGGACCCAAAACTGCAGCGCCATCCCGGAAACCCTTCTGGAAAGCGAACTGTTCGGTTATAAGAAAGGCGCTTTTTCCGGAGCTAGCAAAGACAAGGCCGGCCTGTTTGAAGCCGCCGACGGCGGCACGGTTTTTTTGGATGAAATCGGCGACATGCCCTTGAACCTGCAAGCTAGAATTTTGCGGGTGATCCAGAATTCGGAAATCAAACCCTTGGGTGATACCCAGGTTAAAAAAGTGGACCTTAAAATTATTTCAGCCACCAACCGGAATTTGCAGGAACTGGTGGAAACCGGAGCTTTTCGAAAGGATTTGTTTTATCGTCTATCGGTTCTGCCCCTCAGCATCCCGCCGTTGCGAGAACGCAAAGAGGATATACCCTTTTTGTTGACGCACTTCATGAAAAAAGAAGCCGTTGACATCGATGTGCCGCTGAAAAAAATAAATGCCGAAACGCTGCAGGCCTTGATCGCCTACGATTGGCCCGGGAATGTGCGGGAATTGGAAAACCTGGTTCGCTATTTGCTGGTGGTCACGGATCAGGACCAAATCGTCCTTGGGGATCTGCCGGCCTATATCATCAACCGGCGGAGAATGGACACGACTCCACTGGCAGTATTGGCCGGCAAGGAGGCCATGCGGCCCCACGATGCCTTCAGTGAACGGACCTGGCACCAAATGGAGAAAGACTACGCCCTTCATTTACTGCACAAAAACAAATGGAATGTTTCCAAATCAGCCGCAGAGGCTGGTTTGAATCGCTCCACCTTCGTCTCGCGTCTGAGGCGGCTGGGCATTGCCCGTCTTAACAGTGACAATCACGGGGAATAGAACCATGTATGGATGGTGCGGTCGAATCGCACGTATTGATCTGACAAGCGGAAAATGGGAAGTCGAAACACCACCGGCAGCCCTACTCAAGGATTTCATCGGCGGGCGGGGATTGGGTGTTCACTATCTTGCTCCATTTATCACCCGTTCTTGGGATGACCCGGCCATGCCGTTGCTCTTGTTTACCGGCCCCCTGGTGGGAACCGCTGCTCCCACTTCCGGCAGAATGGCAGTGGTGTCACGTTCGCCCTTGACCGGTACAGTCAGTGATGCGTCCGTGGGCGGTTCCCTGGGCACAGCCTTGAAGCGGGCTGGATTGGACGGCTTGATCATCACCGGAAAAAGCCCGGGCATGTGCGGGATAGAAATTACAGACAGGCAAATCCTCATCCATGATGCCACCCCCCTTTCCGGCAAAGGAACCGCCTTTGTGACCGAGGTCCTGAAAAAAAAAGGCGCCGTGGCCGTCAGCGGACCGGCGGCGGAAAATCGGGTGCTGTATGCCAATATCATGGTGGATGGGCATTTTGCCGCCGGCCGCAATGGTCTTGGGTTGGTTTTTGCGGAAAAGAATATCAAATATATTACGGTTCAGGGCAAGGGGCGACCGCTTGTCAAGGATCAGGTCATGCTGAAAGAGGCTTGTAAGGATGTTCTGCGATTGGTGGCCGCCTCACCGGCCCTGTCCGGGCGTCTGGGGATTGCCAATTTCGGCACCGGCGCCTTGTATGATCTCATGGATGCGCGCCGCATGATGCCCACCCGGAATTTTAAAAAAACCCGTTTCATCCATGCCGCGGACCTGAACGCCCATGCTTATCGCCAACAATATGCGCCGGAGAATTCAGGTTGCAGCGGCTGCCACATCCGCTGTAAAAAACAGGCGCGTGACGGCCGGCCCTTGCCGGAATTTGAAACCATGTCCCATTTCAGCGCTCTCCTGGAAAACCGGCAAATGGAGGCGGTCATGGAAGCCAATCGGATTTGCAATGATTTGGGAATGGATACCATTTCCGCTGCCGCCACCCTGGCCTGCCATGCGGAAATCATCGGCCGGACCCTTGAGCCAGATGAAATCCTTGATCTGCTCACGGCCATCGGCACAGGCCGCGATACTGGAAAAATGCTCGGGCAGGGTTCTGCGCGTTACGCCCGGGCCTGCAACCGGCCCGAGGCCTCCATGGCTGTAAAAAATCTGGAATTATCCGCCTATGATCCGCGGGGCGCTTACGGCATGGCCCTGGCCTTTGCGGTTTCCAATCGGGGGGCTTGCCATTTGCGGGCCTATCCCATTGGTCATGAAATTCTGCGCAAGCCGGTGGCCACGGATCGTTTTTCCTTTGAAGGCAAGGCGCGCATCATCAAAATCAGTGAGGACCTAAATGCCGTGGTGGACGCCCTCACTGCCTGCAAATTTGTCTTTTTTGCCGCTAGCCTGGAAGAGTACGCCAAGATTTTCGAGGCCGTGACCGGCATGGCGACTTCTGCCCAGGATCTGCTTCAGGTGGGCGAGCGCATTGTCTACCTGGAACGCATTTTAAATGCCGCCAACGGATTTGGCATTGAGGATGACGATCTACCCCAGCGTTTCTTCCAGTCCCAAGGCGATGCCCTACCCATTGATCGTCGGGCTTTTCTCAAGGCCCGGACGGATTATTACATTGTCCGCGGTCTGGATCACCAGGGTCGACCCACCAAAGAAAAAGCAACCGCCTTGGGCCTTGACTTCCATAAGTCAGGAGCAGAGCCTGGGGCCAAACAGGATGATTCTTTATATGACTTCAATGTTTAAGCACTTTGAAACCAAGCTGACCAGCGCCGGTCTGGTGGAAAAGGGCGCGGCCCTGTTCGGCTTCCTGGATGCACGCCTGGAATGGAATCATCCGGACAGGGAAGCGGAAAAACTGGGCGTGCTTTTTCAGAATCTGAACATCAACTCCTTGTTGTTTGCCCAACCGGCGGAACCCTATGCCACCATCATCAACTATCTTGCCCTTACCGAAGGGGAAGCCATCCAGCCCCGGGATTGCGAAACCCGAACTTTTTTGCATGACCTGCCCATAGCTCCGGACCCGGACCCGGCCCGGCTGGAGTTTTTGCTCAAACGCCGCAAAGGGGTGATCGTACCCCATTACGGCATTATCACCACCGGCACCGTCAGCATTGAACAGGCCTATGTCACCTTCTCTTCCTTTTGCTTTGCCTGTTTTGTCAAATTTTTTGGTGATTACTTGCGGGATGTGCGGCGCGGCAACACCTCTGCCCAGCAAAAGGCGGCCTATGAAAAAGCCTCCGCAGGCCTGCGTCCGCTGGGAACGGATAATGTCGCCCTGTTACCCGGGCCCTTTCACACGGAAGCAGAAGTTCTACAGGCCATGGAAGAAGCCGGTCGTCAGGTGGTGGCCCATGGCTTGGTGGATTCCTATTTCGGCAACATCTCCTGTCTGCTGGGCACGGTCTTGTATATCAGTCAAACCGGCAGTTCCTTGGATCATCTTGGCGGCTGCATTGATCCCTGTCCCTTGGACGATTCCTCCTGTGCCGGTCTCACGGCCTCCAGCGAATTATCGGCCCATATGCGGATCATTGCCGAAACCGGGGCGCGCACCATCCTGCACGGGCACCCGCCTTTTGCGGTGATTCTGTCCATGGATTGCGAGGTTGAGGATTGTGACTGCGCCGGCACCTGCCACCTGAAATGTCCCCATACGCGGATGGTGTGCGGCACGCCCATCGTGGCCGGCGAGGTCGGCACCGGGCCCCACGGCCTTTGCCATACCGTGCCCAAGGTGATTCGTGAAGGAACCGGGGCCATTGTTTACGGACACGGCCTTTTTACCATCGGGCAAAAGGATTTCAATGTTCCTTTCCAGCGGTTGCTGGCAGTGGAAAACGCCTGCCGCCGGGAATATTTCAAGCGCGTAAGCACTTAAATCAAGCCGTTATCCTTGAAGGAAAAATAGCCCTTTTTGGTGAGGATGATGTGATCGAGAAGGGCGATTCCCAGAATTTTCCCGGCTTCCACCAGTCGCTGGGTAACGGCAAGATCATCGGCGCTGGGCTCAAGCAAACCCGAGGGGTGGTTGTGGGCGATGATGACGGCGGCAGCGCGATCGCAAATCACATCGGCAAAAACTTCCCGGGGATGAATTTGCGTTGCATTCAACAGACCAATCGTGATCAAACGGCCGGCAATGATTTCATTGGCCCCGTTCAAGGACAGGCACATAAAATTTTCCTGTGGTTTGACGGCGATATGGTTGAGGTGGGGCAGGGCATCCGTGGCGTTTTTAATGGCCAGGGATTGGGCCTGGGTTCTTCTTCTGGCAAATTCCAGGGCTGCCAGCAGTTGGCAGGCCTTGGCCGATCCAATACCGGCAATGGCGGTCAGACGATTGAAGTTCAGATGGGCTTGGTCTTCTTCAAACAGGGATAGAACCGACCTGGAAAGGGAAAGGACGTGCTTGCCTTTGATGCCGCTGCCGATCAGAGCGGCGAGCAATTCAAGATCAGAGAGGGCCGCTGGTCCCAGGGCGCGCAGCTTCTCCCGGGGGCGGTCCATGGCCGGGATATTCTGAATTTTTTTCATTTGGATCGTTTTCCGCAATTATTCCATTTTTGACAACTCCTTTAAAAACGCCAGCAGGCTGTCCTTCACTTTTTTATTGCTGATGGCATCCACATATTTCAACAACTCCAGCCCTTCCCTGTTGGTTCGGATCGACACGGTTTGTGGGGGAGTGTTGCCGTTATATGTGATTTCCGGGCTGGAAAGGCGCAGGGCAAGATCATCCTCATCAAAAAAAGACTGGATGGAAACATTCAAGACTTCTGCAATCTGCTGCAGCCGTTTTACGGTTATCTGGGTAAGGCCTTTTTCATATTTTTGAATTTGCTGAAAGGACAACCCGATTTTTTCAGCCAAACCGATCTGGGACAGCCCGCGTTTTTTCCTCAGTGCTTTAATTTTATCACCGATTTTTACATCTATTGTCTTCAACCGATCCCTCTTTGGTACTTGGCTGCCTGTTGTAACATGTTTGCGCTTCTGTGGGTATGGTTATTGGGGGAATTGCATGCAGGTTTTTTCGGGGTCGGTATCGGGGTCGGTATCGGAATCGAAAAAATTACTTCGATACCGATACCGATAGCGACCCCGACCCCGAGGATAGGACATATTCATACATGCGATTGCCCCGTATGTTAATCCCCCGTCATGGCTAAACCGCACCTTCGGCCAAATTAAGGCAAAAGTCTACCAACCAGTGGTTGTATATTTACTTGAAAAATTCTAATGTAAGTGGTATTGGGAGCCAAAGTCATTTGGCGGCATGAATCGGCCAGAGCGCCCGACAAGGAAAACGAAATGGAACTGGAGCAAACCATGGCAGCCATTTTGGTGATTGAAGATGAAAAAGACTTGCTGCAACTCATCCAGCACGGCTTGATGAAATCCGGCTTCCAAGTGGAAATCGCGGCCAACGGCAGAGACGGTATCCGGAAATTCGATGACGGTGATTTTGATCTGGTGATAACGGATTATGAAATGCCGGATATTGACGGCGGCGGGGTGGCCCGTCATATCCGCGCCACCCGGAAACAGGACACACCCATTATTTGCATTTCCGGCGCACCCTGGTTGGCGGAAATCGGCCAATTCAGCATCATCCTTACCAAGCCCTTCACAATGGAGGCCTTGACGGCAACCATTCGCAACAATTTACCCCCGAGCCGATAAAGTGCCGGCTTGTTCGGTTTCAGACTCGATTAAGGCCAAATAGAGCCTATTTTTTCCAAGCCAATGAATGTCAAGATTAAAATGCACTATATTCGGCTGCCGCTCCAGCGCAACTTGGCTTTCAGCACGTCAAAATAGGTCTGGTTGGGAACGCAGATCATGCGGATCGGGTGGGGGCTTTTTTCCACCAGGATGATGTCCTGGTCGTCAATTTTCATGCCCTTTTGGCCGTCAAAGGTCAGCATGATGTCAGCCGACGGTTTGGCAAGGCGCAACCGGATTTCAACCGTATCCGGAATGATCAGGGGGCGGTTGGTCAAGGTAAAGGGGCAGATGGGGGTCATCACAATGGCGGACAGGGCCGGATGGATAATGGGCCCGCCCGCGGCCAGGGAATAAGCGGTTGAGCCGGTGGGCGTGGCGATGATCAGACCGTCGCTTTTGTAGGTTGTCAGTTTATGATTGTCCACATAGGTGTCGATATGGGCAAGCCGCGCCAAAACACTTTTGTTGATGACTACATCGTTCAATATGGTTTCGTGGGCGATCTTCTGATGATTGCGAAAAACCCGGGCCTGCAAGCGCATGCGGGATTCGGTCGCAAAATTGCCGCTGATAATCCTTTCCGCCATGGCCAATAAACTGTCCTCGGCCGTATCTGCCAGAAAGCCCACATCACCAAATTTCACACCGATCATGGGCAAATCCTGTTCACCGATCCAACGGGCGGCACTTAAAAACGTGCCGTCGCCACCGAGCACGAACACACAAGTCAGATCCGGAGGTGCAGCGGCTTTGGGGATCATTTCATCCATGGCCTCGGTTTGCATATATTCCATGCGCACCACGGCAATGCCCCTTGCCGTCAACCATTGATCCAGTTCATCGGCTTTGGCACAGGCTTGCGGATCCGGTTTTATAACCAATCCAACTCGTTTCATTGTGTTCACCTTTCTGCGTAAGTGACGCGGCTGCTGCAGCTTCAGGGCCGGCTGAAATACTATTATGTAATCTGCCGAACTGCAAGGACAATTTCAAAAGACCTTGACTCTAAAAGGCCTTGTCATTATAGTGGAAAAATTCATACCGAGAAAGCATCTTGTTATTTTTCAAAACATTTATTGCGCGAGGAGGCTGCTATGACAAAGAACTGTTTGAAGAGAATGGCTGTTTTGTTGTTGTGTGGCGCATTAAGCCTGGGCCTGTTCACCGGTGTGGGTCTTGCTGCGGAAACCATCAAAATCGGGGTGGCCGGCGCGCACAGCGGTGATCTGGCCTCTTACGGCATCCCCTCCATGCGGGCAGCCCAACTGGTTGTTGACCAGGTCAATGCCAAAGGCGGCGTTTTGGGTAAAAAAGTCGAAATCATAGCCGAAGATGATGCTTGCAAACCGGAAATCGCCACCAACACCGCCACCAAACTGGTTTCCCAAAAAGTGGATGTTGTTTTAGGCCATATTTGCAGCGGCGCCACCAAGGCTGCGCTGGGTATTTATAAAGATGCCAATATTATCGTGATGTCTCCTTCCGCGACTAATCCTGATCTGACCCAAAGCGGCGGCTATCCTAATTTCTACAGAACAATTGCCTCCGATGATGCCCAAGCCAAACTGGATGTGGAATTTGCCCTGAATGTTTTGAAGTTAAAAAAAATCGCGGTCATCCATGATAAAGGCGACTACGGCAAGGGGTTTGCCGAATTTGCAAAGAAATTTCTAGAGGAATCCGGCAAGGCTGAAGTCGTATTGTTTGAAGGAATCACCCCTGGTGCAGTGGATTATTCGGCCGTGATTCAGAAAGTCAAACGTGAAAACGCTGAAGCGGTTATTTACGGTGGCTATCATCCGGAAGCATCCAAGATCGTCGGCCAGATGCGGAATAAAAAAATGAATACAATTTTTATTTCCGATGACGGCGTAAAAGATGACACGTTTATCAAGGTCGCGAAGGAAGATGCCGAAGGCGTATATGCTTCAGGCCCCAAAGATACGTCCTCGAATCCGCTGAATGTGGCGGCTGTGAAAGCCCATCGTGACAAATACGGTGAGGATAAAGGCGCGTTTTTTGAAAATGCCTATTCCGCCACCCTGGCCTTAGTGAATGCGATTGAAAAAGCCGGCTCAACGGACTATAATGCTTTGTCTAAAGCATTGAAATCCGAATGGGTTGAAACTCCCATCGGCAAGATCAGCTTTGATCAGCGTGGGGATGCAATCGGCGCGGGCTTTTCCGTGTATCAGGTGAAAGGCGGCAAGTTTGTTGAAGTAAAATAATGGCCGACGGCCAGGGTTCAGGGGTGGATTGAACAGGCTATCCGCCCCTGAATTTTGTGGAGCCGCCGGATGACTGCATGTGGGGAGGGGATTTGATCATCGTTTGGACCGAATCGCGGATAGAAGCCGCTCCCACAAGAGTTAGCTGGCTGGCTCCCACGAGAGATAGTCGGCCGTTCCCGCAAGAGCAAGCCGGCCGTTCCCTCCAAAGAAGGCTGACCGGAGATGTGATCAAGGCCGGGGCAATCCTTTGTTTTCAGGAAAAAGAAAATGAGTTGGGACTATTTTATTGAGCTTTTCTTGGGCGGGCTTACCCGGGGAAGTATTTACGCCCTGATTGCCCTGGGGTATACCATGGTTTATGGAATCATTGAGCTGATCAATTTCGCCCATGGGGAAATTTATATGATCGGCGCCTTCACCGCCCTGATTATTGCCAGCGTATTGAGCCTGTTCGGCATGCACCAACTGGTGGTATTAGTGTTAGCGGTGGTATTGGCGGTGGTATATGCCTGTGCTTACGGCTTTACAGTGGAAAAAATCGCCTATAAGCCCCTGCGCAAGGCGCCCCGACTTTCCGTGCTGATCAGCGCCATCGGCATGTCGCTGTTTCTGCAAAATTATGTCTTACTGGCCCAGACATCCGACTTTTTGCCTTTTCCCAAGCTGATTCCGGATTTTGAATTTTGGGAGCCGTATTCCCACATCATCAGCTCCCAGGAATTGACCATCATTGCCACCACCGTGGTCGTCATGATTCTGCTCACTTTTCTGATCAAATTTACCACAATCGGCAAGGCCATGCGGGCCACGGCCCAGGATAAAATCATGGCGGCCCTGGTGGGCATCGACGTCAATCACATCATTTCCATCACCTTTATCGTGGGCTCGGCCACGGCCGCCATCGGCGGCGTATTGATCGCCTCTCATATCGGCCAAATCAATTTTTTCATCGGGTTTATCGCCGGCATCAAGGCCTTTGTGGCCGCGGTTCTCGGCGGCATCGGCAGCATTCCGGGCGCAGTGCTGGGCAGTCTGGTGCTGGGCTGGACCGAAAGTTTTTTTACCGGCTATATTTCAAGCGATTATGAAGATGTGTTTGCTTTCCTGTTCCTGGTCTTTATCCTGATCTTCCGTCCGGCGGGAATCCTGGGGCGCTCCCAGACTCAAAAAGTGTAAAGGCGTGACGGCAACATGATCCTATCCGAAGAAATCAAAAAGTCTTTGCTGGCGGCGGTCTGGTTTATGTTTCTCACCTTCCCCATTATGGTCATCCGGGTGAACACGGTCCAAAACATTGTTGAATGGCGCTGGAAAAACATGCTTCTGGTTGGGATTGCCGGATTTTTTGGTTCCTTTCTGGGCCGGTCTTTTTTTCGGCAAAAAGAAAAAGGGGAAAAAAAAGCCGACCCGAATACAATCAGTGTCGCGGCCCTGGTACAGAAAATCACCGGAAATCAGCGCTTATCCAGACTTGCTCTGGCGGTTATTGCGGGTTTTGTGATCAGCTTCCCGTTTGCTTTTTCCTTGTACCAGATCAACATCATGATATCGGCCCTGATTTATGTCATGCTGGGGCTGGGGTTAAATATCGTGGTGGGCCTGGCGGGTTTGCTGGATCTTGGTTATGTGGCTTTCTACGCAGTGGGCGCCTATGCCTATGCCTTGTTGAATCATCATTTCGGCATCGGTTTTTGGACAGCCCTGCCCATCGGAGCGGTCATAGGGGCTTTTTTCGGAATTTTATTAGGCTACCCGGTTCTGCGTCTGCGCGGGGATTATCTGGCCATCGTCACCATGGGCTTTGGTGAAATCATTCGACTCATATTGGAAAACTGGAATGCATTTTCACGGGGCCCAAGCGGGATTGCCCACATTCCGCGACCGGCCTTGTTCGGTTGGGAAATGTCGCTGGAGATGAGCACGAAATATATTTATTTCCTGATGATCGGGATGGTCCTGTTCACCATTTTTGTTGTGAACCGCCTTCAGCATTCGCGTATCGGACGGGCCTGGATTGCCTTGCGGGAAGATGAGATCGCCTGCCAGGCCATGGGAATCGACAAGGCCAAGACCAAGTTGACGGCTTTTGCCTTGGGCGCCACCTGGGCAGGCATGGGCGGGGTAATCTTTGCGGCCAAAACGACTTTTATCAACCCGGCCAGCTTTACCATTTGGGAGTCCGTCATTATTCTGTGCATCGTGGTTTTGGGAGGCATGGGTTCCATTGTGGGTGTGGTCAGCGGGGCCCTGGTCCTGATCCTATTGCCGGAATATTTGCGGGCATTCTCTGAATATCGCATGCTTGTCTTCGGTGTGATCCTGGTAGTCATGATGATATTCCGCCCTGGTGGAATCATCCCGGATGTTCGTCGCACCTATCAATTCAGGAAGGAAGAACATTAATTCAATGGAGCCGATTCTTGCTGTAAAGAATTTGAGCATGAATTTCGGAGGCCTGCGGGCTCTGGACCGTCTTGATTTGGACGTGAATCAAGGTGAAATCGTTGCCCTGATCGGGCCCAACGGCGCCGGTAAAACCACTTTTTTCAACTGTATAACCGGGATTTATACCCCCACTGAAGGCGACATTCTGATTACCCCGCCCCGGAATAGCGTTCAGCGTATCAATGGATTAAAACCAAATACCATTACCGAACTGGGCATGGCCCGGACCTTTCAGAATATCCGCCTGTTTCCCAAAATGACGGTGCTGGAAAATGTCATGATCGGAAGGCACTGCCGTCTTTCCGCCGGCATTCTCGGCGCCGTATTCCAAGGGAAAAAGGTTCGTAAGGAGGAGGAGCGGGCGGTGACCGACAGTTATGCGGTATTGGAAAAAATCGGTCTTGCCCAATTTGTCAACGATCTGGCCATGAATTTGCCCTATGGGGCCCAACGCCGGCTTGAAATCGCCAGGGCCTTGGCCACGGAGCCTTTTCTGCTGCTGCTGGACGAACCGGCCGCCGGCATGAACCCCCAGGAAACCCAGGAATTGAATGAATTGATTGTACGGATTCGGGATACGGAAAAGATTTCGATTTTATTGATCGAGCATGACATGAAACTGGTGATGAGTTTATCCGACCGAATTTTTGTCATGGATTATGGCAAGAAGATCGCCCAGGGCGCGCCGCGGGAAATCAAATCCAATCCAGTGGTGATCAAGGCCTACCTTGGAGAGGAATTCCATGCTTAAATTGAAAAACGTTCAATCGTTTTACGGTAAAATTCAGGCACTAAAAGACATCAGCCTTGAAATCCAAGCCGGGGAAATCATAACTCTCATCGGCGCCAACGGCGCGGGCAAATCAACAACACTCATGGCCATCTGCGGCGTTCAGCCGGCCCGGGCCGGCGAAATTCTTTTTATGGGCAAAGCCATTCACAATCTCAGCCCCCATGCCATTGTGGGCATGGGCATTGCCCAGGTGCCGGAAGGACGCCGGATTTTTCCCTATCTTTCCGTGTTGGAAAACCTGGAAATGGGTGCTTTTTTACGCAAGGACAAAAGCAGGATCAAGCAAGACATGGATTATCTGTTGGACTTATTTCCGATTTTAGCGGAAAGGCGGCATCAGGCCGGCGGAACCCTGAGCGGCGGCGAGCAACAGATGCTGGCCATTTCCAGGGCCCTCATGGCCCGCCCCAAGTTGTTGCTGATGGATGAACCTTCCCTGGGCCTGGCACCCCTCATTGTGAAACAGATTTTTGAAATCATAAAAAAGATCAATATGGAAAACCAAACCACGATTTTCCTGGTGGAGCAGAATGCCAACATGGCCCTGCGAGTGGCCCATCGCGGTTATGTCATGGAAAACGGCCGGATCACCCTTACGGATTTAGCGGCAAACCTGCTGTCCAACGAGGCTGTCAAGAAGGCTTACCTCGGCCTGTAGCCTTTTCATTCTGCGTTTGATCCAAAGTTGTCCTGATTACCTGGGCCAGTTGAAAAAGCGCCAGGGGCTTCATCAGCAAGGCCTTGATGCCCACGCCGGCGGCTTTTTCAGGGGTGATGCTTTCGCTGAAGCCGGTGCAGAGCAGGACCGGCAAATCCGGTTTGATAGCCAATATTTTTTGCGCCAGACGTTCGCCGCTCATATTGGGCATGGTCATATCCGTGATCAGCAGATCAAAGTGATCCGGATTTGAGCGGAAAGCTTCCAGGGCCTCCACGGAACTGGTTCGGCATTCCACTTGGTAGCCCAGCAGTTCCAGCATTTGCCGCCCCAAATTCACCAGCACTTCCTCGTCATCCACCAGTAAAATCTGCTCGGTTCCTCTGGGAAGGTCGGCGGCTTCATAACCAGCCGGTTTTTCATCAATGACAACCAAGGGAAAATAGACATGGAAAACCGTGCCCTGTCCCGGTTGACTGTGGACGGTGATGGCACCCCCGTGGCTTTTCACAATCCCATGCACAACGGCCAGGCCCATGCCCGTGCCTTCGCCTTTTGGTTTGGTGGTAAAATAGGGCTCGAAAATCCGATCCATGACTGTCCGATCCATTCCGATACCGCTATCGGCTATGGAGAGTCGCAGATAGGCTCCTTGCCGCATTTCTTCATGGGCGGAAAGTTCCAAGTCGGCAGCAGCCACGGTTTGGATGGTTACTTCCAAGATGCCCCCCGTAGCCCGCATGGCGTGGTGGGCATTGGTGCACAGGTTCATCAGCAACTGGTGGATCTGAGTCGCGTCTGCCATGACATGGCTGGATTCAACCAGGATATTTTGGCGGATTTCAATGCTGGAAGGCAGTGAAGCACGTAATAATTTCAAGGCTTCTTTTACGATCAGATGCATCTGTACCGGCTTGCGCTTGATTTCACTTTGTCGGCTGAAGGCCAGGATCTGATGGATTAAATCCTTGGCACGGTTGCTGGCGATGAGAATCTGGTCGATTTTTTGATGGGCCGGGTGGGTTGCATCCAGATCGAATTTCACGATTTCCGCATAGCCCATGATGGCTGCTAAAATATTATTGAAATCATGGGCTATGCCCCCTGCCAAGGTGCCGATGGCTTCCATTTTTTGCGACTGACGCAGTTGGCGTTCGATCTGTTTTTGTTTGGTCACATCGCTGATAAACAGGAGGGTTGTCTCCCCATCATCCTTCAGCGGTGCGCGCCGGAAGGTGATTTGCCGGCCGCCCAATTCAACAGGGAAATCTTGACCAAATACCGTGGGATCCGTGGGATGGTTACACAAAAAAGTGCGCAATAGGGACCGATATTGGGGCTCAAAAAAATCTGAAAGCATGAGGCCGTGCAATTCGGCCGGGGTTTTTCCAAGCAGTTCCGCCGCAACGGAGGTTGCAAAAACGATGCGTTCAAACACGACACCCAAAACCCCTTCCGACATGGCGCCGAGGACGGTTTCAAGATGGCGATTCAAAAAAATATCGTTAGAGTCCGCCGGATATGAACCCATGACGGCGGATTTTTCCACAAAGCTGTCGGAGGAATAAAGCTGATTCATAAGCGCCTAATTATAATATGATCGGCGGTCTTTCCCGCTTCTTCGATCCAAAATATCCACCAGGGTATTTTGCGCACCAAAAAAATCCCGATCCAGACGCTGCCGAAGGTTGCGCCGTTCCGGCTGCCGTCGGCTGTCCACAATGGGACCATTAGAAAGATTGGCAATAAAATATTCCAAATGGATCAACTGGCTGGAAGTCAAGGCGCCGAATTGCACACAGCGTTGACGCATTTCCAAAAAAGTGGGTTGAACCGCAAAATCAAGAATGGTTTGAAATGGAATGTTATCCAAGTGAAAATCCCTGGGTGCCAGTAGAATCGTCATTTGCGCTTTTTGCGGGAATTCTTCGCATTCCAGGCCGCCGTCAAAATAGCGAAAGGAGAGGCCGCCGATGCTGATATCCAGCAGTTGTCCCATTTTGGTGTACTGCTCCCTGGATACACCAATGGTGGCGCCGTCCACGCGATAGCGAATATGTTGCCTTCGTTGAACAAATTTTTTGCTTTTGATGGAGCTGATATCTCTTCTTCCCATAGTTTCTTATCCTTGTTGAATAAGCATCTGCGCAAATATAGTCTTTCAGCTTTTTACGGCTTATCCGATTTGTTTTTGGCTATCATGGCCGGGCAGCTCCCTATTTGCCTGCCCGGCCCTTTTTCATCCGTTTTAGGCATGGCGATGATTATTTTTCCGTGTCATATTTGAAAGAGAGATTGACACGGGTTCGATAGGCAACGACCTTGCCGTTCTCCACTTTCATGTCCATTTTAACCACATCGGCGATCCGAAGATCTTTTAATGATTTTCCCGCTGTTTCAACGGCTTTTTTAGCCGCGTCTTCCCAAGAGACATCGCTGGTTCCGACCAGTTCAATAATTTTGTAAACACTCTCAGCCATTTTACCCTCCTTGTGATTGTGGTTGATATTGCCGGACATTTGTGCTGCTATGGCCTATGTCAATCCGGATGATACATTCCGGAGAGTTGAACAATACTCTTTGTCTGCACGGTAAAATCGCCTTTAGTATCTGAGCATCGATAAAATGCGCTCCACCCAAAGAAGTGCCGCGAACCGCCGAACAAGTCTTCGTCTCGTGAGTACGAAGTATATCGCAATATGAACGGTATATGATGATGATTTGAAAGGTTCTGTATTATTTCGGAAGTATAGGATAAAATACCCGAGGTGTCAAAGGAATTCTATAGCGGTGTCCCATGGCCGGCTGCCGGCCGGAAATTCCGGCGCTGTGATAAAAAAGAATTGCCTTGTGGTATTTCTAAGTATAATTAGTTCCCGTTAACAGAAACGCTCACATACGTGCAGGAATTATCAGGAGGGAATAGAATGAAACTCGGCTTTATCGGACTTACGGGGGCCGGCAAATCCACCATATTTTCAGCCGTTACTCGTCAGTTTCAAGAATCCGGCAATGTCGCTGAGAACCGCATCGGCACCATCACGGTTCCGGACCATCGTGTCGACCGATTGAGCCAGATGTATAAACCGCGCAAAACCATCTATGCCAAGGTGGAATATTTTTTACCCGGTGCTGGTGGATCTAAAAAGGACAAAAATCAATATAATGTAGTCAGGGATTGTGATGCGCTCATCCATGTGCTGCGGAATTTCAAGCCATTCGGACTGGAAGAGCCAAAACCCTTTGAAGATTTACAGCATTCCAATCTGGAAATGATCGTTGCCGACCTGGTTGTGGCCGAAACCCGTCTGGACCGGATGAATAAGGACAAACAACGGGGTAAAGAAGTCTCCGCGGAAGAATATGGGCTTTTAACCGAATGCTTGAAAAAGCTTGAAAATGAGCTCCCCCTGCGCAGCGACGCCCAGCTTATGGCTGCGCGGGCCCTAAAGGGTTTTGCTTTCATGTCGGCCAAGCCCCAACTGGTTTTGTTCAACAATGGGGACGGGGATCAGCAAATGCCCGTGGGCCCTGAGATTCAATGGGCCGAGGCCATGGTCATCCAAGGCAAGTTGGAATATGAACTGGCCCAAATGTCGGACGAAGAAATGAAAACATTTTTAACCGAATTCGACATCACGGCTACTGCCATGGACCGTGTGATCCAGAAATCCTATCAGCTCCTTGGCTTGATATCGTTTTTTACCGTGGGCGAGGACGAAGTGCGCGCCTGGACCATTGCCGCCGGCACACCGGCGGTGGAGGCGGCTGGCGTCATCCATACGGACATTCAGAAAGGTTTTATTCGCGCCGAAGTCCTGGCCTATGACGATCTCATGGTCGCAGGTTCGTTCAATGAGGCTAAAAAAGCCGGAACCGTAAGACTGGAGGGCCGGGACTACATTGTGCAAAACGGCGACATCATCAATTTCCGCTTTAATGTATAAGCAATTGCCTAAACATGAGATGGTAATGCCATGCTACAGGAACTCGCCATACGAAATTTCGCCATCATTGAAGACCTGCGAATTCAATTTGCGAGCGGTTTGACTGTGCTGAGCGGTGAAACTGGCGCCGGTAAATCGATTATCATCAATGCGGTCAATCTGCTTTTAGGAAGCCGGGCCACGGCCGACCTGGTCCGCAAAGGGGCTGAAAAGGCGGAGCTTGAGGCCCATTTCCGCATCGATCCGGGCAGCAGCATCGCCCGCACCTTGGAGGCCAATGATTTCAGCGCGGATGCGGAGCTGATCATCCGACGTTTGATTTCCGCCAAGGATCGGCATCGCATCTATATCAACGGCCGTCTTGCCACCATCCAGCAGCTCGTGGCGATTACCACGAATCTGGCCAGCATTTCCGGACAACATGCCCACCAAAGCTTGTTGATTCCGGATCAGCATCTGTTTGTTTTGGACCAATTCGGTGCGCTCATGCCCCTGCGTAACGAGATCACCCAGCTTTACCACAAGCTGTTGCCCCTGTTACGTTCTTTAAAGGATCTGGAAACCAGGCGCAAAAGACAGGCCGAGGAAATGGAATTGCTCGCTTTTCAAAAGCAAGAGATTGAGTCGGCTGCCATTCAACCGGATGAGGACCGGCTGCTGGAACAGGAACGGATACGTTTGAAAAACGCCGCCCTGCTCTATCAAACCGCTTTTCAGAGCATTGAAGGACTTTATGATGGTTCTGATTCCATTTTTGAGCGACTGTCGGGCCTGAAGAATGATCTTGAAAAAGCCGGCCGCATTGATTCGTCTTTGGCTCCAATCCTGACCGATATGGCCGGATCACTATACGGCCTGGAAGACTTGGTGGAAAAGCTGAGAAACTATCTTCGTACCCTGGAAGCAGATGGCGGTCGCTTGGAAGAAGTGGAAAAGCGCCTGGCGGAATTGCAGCAACTGAAGCGCAAATACGGCGGGACGCTGGAAAGCGTTGCAGCAAAACTCCAGGAGATTCAGTCATCCATTGCGTGGATCGATACCTTGGGCGACCAGATCGATCAAGTACGCAAGGACCTAGATTCGGTTTATGGGCAACTCACAGTTCTATTGCCGGATATTTCCCAAAAACGGGCAAAGGCCGCTGCCGTCTTGTCGAAAAAGGTGGAACAGGAGTTGGCTGAATTGAAAATGCCCCAGGCCCGCTTTCAAGTTGTAGTGCAAAGTGTCGCTGCAAGTAGCCAGCCAGATTCATCCCCCTATCTCTGTATTGATGGCAAACCAATTGACGCCACTGGCTTTGATCAGGCCGTCTTTTTCATTGCACCCAATCCGGGCGAGGATTTGAAACCCCTTGCGGCCATTGCCTCGGGCGGCGAATTATCACGGGTGGTGCTGGCGCTGAAGGCGATTTTGTCCAAAAACGATATGGTTGAGACAGTGGTTTTTGATGAGGTTGATGCCGGTATCGGCGGCGGAACCGCTGAAACCGTGGGGAAAAAACTGGCGGCCCTGGCCGAACATCATCAGGTGATCTGCATCACCCATCTTCCCCAAATCGCCAAATTCGGCCGGCATCACTTCCGTATTTCCAAACGAACCGAAAGCGGACGAACCTGCACGGAAATCATTCCCCTGGATGAACAACAGCGCGTAACGGAACTGGCCCGCATGCTGGGGGGCGAGAATCTGACCGAAACAACCCTGGCCCATGCCCGGGAATTGCTGGAAAGCCGGATCGGCTGACTTCAGCTCAGCAGCAAGGCGAACCTTGACAAGCCCGCTTTATCGATTATAGTACAGAGATGATTTTAAGCAGTAAGGAGATCCTATGCCGATTTATGAATTCAGATGTTTGAAATGTGAAGATTTGTTTGAGCTTTTACTGTTAAAGACAGAAGACCAGGCTGAAATGCGCTGCCCGAAATGCCAATCAGAAGAATTTGAGCGGGTGATGAGCACCACCAATTACAGCATGAATGGCGCCAGGTCCGGTGGTGCAGCCAAAAGCCAGGGCTCGGCCGAGGCTCAGACGCGGACCTGTTCCGGCGGATCATGCACTACCTACAATATTCCAGGCCCGGCCTGAGATCCGATCCTTGATGAAGGGTTTATTTATCCATATCAGAGCAGGGAGGGACTTCTCGGAAAGATCTGTTCGATATATAATAAATCGCCACAAAGAAAAGCGGTAAACTTGTCACCAAAAGCAATCTGCCTATTAATGAATTTGAAATAAAAGACCAAACATTAAGCCATAATCTGAATTGTCGTGACATGTCCCTGCTTTCATTCTTTGCCGGTTGTATCGGATACGATTTGGACGGAAACAGGTCCGCATGACAAATCATTCGCAGTATATATCTCCCCATACCAATTTCGGTTCGCAAACAGATTGTAATTGCCGACCGCTATGGGCTGCTCGTTATTGTCTTTTTGATCCCAGGTCTCCTCAAATGTTTTGATTTCGTTGGGTGCAAAATTCAGGTCGGTCAACACATATGAAAAAATCTTGTTCCGGCTCCAGTTCCATACCAGATAATCCTTGGAATCATAAGCTTCAATTTCATATTGTTGAGTGCTTCGTAAAAGTATTAATTGGTTCTGGTTGGTCAGGTTCTGATAGGTCAAGCTGAAAACAATGGGCTCACCCTGGTTGAAAACCTGTTTTTCAATGCCGTCCATGCTTTTGGTCTTCAGTACGGCCCGATAGGTGGGGATCTCGGGTATGATCAACTTTTTTATCGTATGTTGAATGTCTTCTGTTTTGGCGGTGTATACGGCATTTCCCAGCACGGCAAAGATATTATCATCAACGAACAAGCCTCTCAGCCAGTTGGAGTAGATTCCGGAAGTCTCGCTGTCGGTAATCCGTCCCAATTTTTCAAAGCCTTTTTGTGGTGTAACGCGATACACCTCCAGGCCTCTATAGGGGATTCCAGAACCCCAATTGATGGGGAGCGCCAAGAGATGTTGCTCAGGAAAAAAAGCAAAGGCCTTGTGGTTGTACATGGCCTCCGTATATGCCCATTGGTCCTCAATCTTGGTCGTAAAAAGGAGCCGGGGATCGGTAAACTCCTTGACGTCAAAGATGGAAAGCTGAATGCCGTTGGGAGTCAAAACGCCATTTTTTTCCGCAACATCGATTCCAAGGGTAAGAAGATAGTCTTGATCAAAGGGATGGATGTATTGCGAATATCCCGGCACTTTCAGTTCACCGGCAATTTTTGGAGCAGTGGGGTCGGAAAGATCCAGCGTAAAAAGGGGATCGATCCTGACAAAGGTTACGAGGAAGCCGCGGGTGTCCACAAACCGGGCTGCATACAGTTGCTCGCCGGGCGCTATGTTTTCAATCTTGCCAATGACTGCCAGTTCGCCGTCTTTTTCTTTCAGGCAAAATACATTGGTGCCGGCTTGATTCTGCGGCGAAACCTGCCAAGAAAATGAATCCGTGGCCACTCGCAGAACCTGGTCATACTCACTCAGGGAGAACTGATTGAGAATATGGCCGTTAATGCGGCCGTCGGCCGAATGGCGAACCGTTTCGCCTTGCAGATCGAATTTATGAATGATGGTTTCTGTTTTTGATGTGGAATTCTTCGCAAATGAGAAGTCATAGTTCCAATTGGTTGCGGATACATATAGCGCCCGGGTGGAGGCATAGATCGTTTCCGCAGTGGCGATGATACCCACACTCTGCATGGGATCGGAAAGGTGATCCAGGTCAAAGCTAGTAACCGTAACCATGGCAGCGCCTTCGGTTTCCTGGGGCTTGTAGAAATTCTGGGATTGAATCAGGCGACCGCTCTGAATTGGTTCATCATTTGAAGTTGTGATTTGGAATTTGGGCAGCAGTTCGGCCAAAGTCAGGTCAGACAGTTTTTTTTGATTCGTGCTGATCGCCTTAGCCCGGCCGGCTTCGGTTCCATCGTAGCTGTATTCAAGGGGCGGCAGGGCGGGCATGAACTGTTGCACAATATGGAGCTTTCCACCTGTCTCGCGCGTTGCCACCAGGCTGCCTTCAATGGCCACATCTTTGATCAGCGTTGGATGAGAAGCATTGCTCACATCATAGAATGCCACATTGGTTTTGGCCTGGATGGGGATCCAGTACGGCATTCCAATAAGGGGGCCATCGATCACGCGATTATTCATGAAGGGATAGATCCCTTGATTCTGGAAATACAAGACCACCAATAATTGATCATTGTAAAGAAAGATTTCATCAACTGTACCGCTGATTGTGATCGTGCTTTCAATCCGCATGTCAGCAGGATTGGATATATCCGCCACCGTCACCTTTTGATTACCGGTGATATATAGGAGCTTCCCATCCGTCTTGATTTTATCCGACTCGTCAACACCTTGCTCCTGAATATTGGTGCGCGAGAAGCTTTCGCTATGGTCCGTTTGGATTCCCGTGTTGACCGGGACATCATTTTTATTCACATACAGTTGATCCGGAAGGACGCTTTTGGCCATTTGGTCTTTTAAATAGCCTTCCAGTTCCTGATCGCTTTTAAAGGTTTCCATCCCCACCTTGGGATTACCGATTTCCGTGCCGCCGCCGTAACAGGCGGCAAGGCAGAAAAGGCACAAAAGCAGGATCAGAATCAGGATGGAATCATGTTGATATTTTTTCACATCGGCAGATGACATAAGCTTCCTCCTTGTTAAATCTGTTTGGACAGGGGAAAAACCTGAAAATTGATTTGAACCACCTGATCAGCCGTTTCATCCTGGCAAGCCATGGTGAGCAATTCCTTGCGCAAACCGGCAATCAATTCTTTTATCCGGCTAATTTTTTTTTGGCTAATGCTGATGGTCAGACCGGTGATGTCCCTTTCGGCAGAAGAAAAACGATCAATGGATTCTGCCGCGAGCTTCAGCATCTCCTTATGAAAATTGGCAATGATCAGGGATTGCACTTCCGGTCCGGTGGTAATGGAACTGTCCACCTGATGCCATTTGCCCTGGTGGTCTTTTTCAATCAGATCAAGCTCGGCCAGGAGATAGAGGGCCTTTTCAGCCTCCTTGGCTGTTATGCGCGGGTGGAGCAGTTGGGCGATCTGCTCCGGTGAATAATCACCGCCATTGAAAACAGCGATTTCACGAATGGCCGGGTAATACCATTTGGAAAAATACTCATAGCGGGCTTTATCGATTTTATGGATTTTCGTAAAGGCTTTGGCCGCCATCATCTTCTGGTAGTAGTGATCCTTTTCACCATGGGTTTCGGCCTGGTTCATGAATACCAGGTTTTCAAAGAATTCCCGCTCTGCCGTGGACAAGCCGAAACCCTTGGCGATTTTGGCAAGGCTTTCATTGGTGAGATTGCGCCGGCCGTCCAGGACCAGTTTGATGAAATTCGGGGAGGCAAAGCCGCAGGCATTGGACAAATAGCGAAAGGAATATTTTTTATCGCCTTGTTTTTTAAATGCCATAAGGTCGCTCAAGAAACGGCGATAATCAAGATAATCATACACACTGGGCATTTGGATCATAAAGCTGCTCCGGTTTTGGACCGATCTGATGGTGCTGTTAAACGGCGTCTTGCTTTTTCTTGGAATCATTCATATCAAACGGGCCTTTGAAAACAATCAAAATCATCATGAAAATTTAAAATATCGTATTCAATTGAATACGATATTTTAAATATATACTTAATAAACTTATTTAAATTAATGGATATAATTTATTTTAGAATATTTATTCATTAATATATTGTCTATATTTTGAATACATTTTGCTACCCCTGACATCCCTGTCTTAGTGTGGGTCTTGATCATCGTTGCGGCCATTCTCCATTGATTATACTTGACCCGCTGTTCGGTTTTCGATAAAAACCAGCCCACAAGCATATGTACTTGCTTGTTATATCCGTTTTGATCGACCGAGTTATGCACTAGGCACAAGCCACCCAGACTCAGTTTGGTGGCTTTTGTTATTTTGGAGGCATGGGAGGCGATAACGGTATGAGCAATAATAATCAAGCCAAATTGCTGGTGATTGATAATTATGATTCATTTACCTACAATCTGGTGCAGATGTTCCGGCAATACCCACTTGATATCAATGTATACCGCTGCGATTGCGTGACCTTGGCCATGGTTGATGAATACCGGCCGGATTATGTACTGATAAGTCCTGGGCCCAAAAATCCGGATCATTCCGGCATTTCGATTCCCCTGATTCGATCATTTCACCAACGCATTCCCATTTTGGGGGTCTGCCTGGGCATGCAATGCATCAATGCTGCCTTTGGCGGCGAAACCGTACGCGCGCCGAAACCCACCCACGGCAAGACCAGTAGCATTCATCATGATCATCGCTTCCTTTTTGAAAATCTGCCCACCCCATTTACCGCCGCCCGCTATCATTCCTTGATGATCCGGCCGGCCGGTGACGAATTGACCATCACCGCCAAGAGTGAAGACGGGGTGATCATGGGGATTTCCCATCGCCGCCACCCCCTGCACGGGGTCCAGTTTCATCCGGAAAGCTTTTTAACCCAATACGGTTTTGATCTGGTGGAAAATTTTTTGAAACTCGGCAAATTGAATCTGCCGGTACAAATGAGGAAATGCGCATGATCCCTGAACTTGAATCCGCCTTGCCCAAAATCAGCGACATTCATGTGGAGCGCCTGGACCTGTCCATGCCTTTGCAGGATCTTGCCGGTCATTTTACCGCTTTGCCTGGAACCGTGCTGCTCCTGAGCGGCGGCAATCTAGATTGCGCCCGCTATCATCTGCTGGCTGTCAAACCCTGGCTGCAGTTCACCGGCCACGGCCGGCAAATGTCTGTTGTCATCCATGACCGCAAGTTTGCTTTTGAGGCTGATCCCTTCGACACCCTCGCCGAGTTGACAGCGGCATTCAACCTGAACCAAGCAGATCTGCCTGGACCGGTAGCCGCCGGTTTGTTCGGCTATCTGGCCTATGATTTAAAGGACCACCTGGAAAAACTGCCGCGCACTTCCTTGGACCAACTGGGCCTGCCCCAGATTTGTCTGTACGCGCCCCGCCTGCTCCTGATTCAGGACAAGCTCGAAAACTGCACCCATTTGTGCCGGCCTTGCTTTGAAGGGGAGAATGATGCCGCCATTCAGTCCGAGCTGGCTGCATTTCACGAGCAGCTCCGCAGGCCCCTGCCCCAGGATGGGCACTATGCCGGAAATCCGGCGGGATTCCGCTCGGATTTCCAGGAAGCGGAGTATATACAGGCGGTCCGGTGCATCCGGGAGTACATTGCTGCCGGCCATGTCTATCAGGTGAACATGTCCCAGCGTTTTGAAATGGAATTCAACGGCGACAGCTTTGCCTTGTTCAAAACCCTCTATGCCGAAAATCCGGCGCCATTTTTTGCCTTTATCCAGGCCGGTGATCATGAGATCGTGTCCACTTCCCCTGAGCGCTTCCTGCGACAACAGGGCCGCCGCATCGAAACCCGGCCCATCAAGGGCACCCGGCCCAGGGCCGCCACAAGGGAAGCAGATGCCGCAGCCGGCCGGGACCTGTTGCAAAGCCCCAAGGACGATGCCGAACTGTCCATGATCGTGGATCTGCTGCGTAACGACATCGGACGGGTATGCCGCGGCGGCTCGGTAGCGGTGAGCGAACACAAGCGCCTGGAGGCTTATCAAAATGTTTTTCACTTGGTTTCGGTGGTGACCGGGGAACTGGACCAGGGCAAAAACAGTGTGGATGTGATCCGGGCCACCTTTCCGGGGGGCTCCATCACCGGCTGTCCCAAGATCCGCTCCATGGAAATCATCGATGAGCTGGAGCCGGTGCGGCGGCATATCTACACCGGTTCCATCGGCTACATCGGATTTCATGAGACCATGGATCTGTCCATCGCCATCCGTACCGCCACCATATATAATGGCAAGATCATCTTTTCCACCGGCGGCGGCATTGTCTTTGATTCAGACCCGGCCGACGAATACCAGGAAACCTTGCATAAGGGCCGCACTCTCATGGAAGCCTTGGCCTGCAGCCCCAAAGCCGACCGGTCCGCAGCGCCGGATATCGTCTGGATCAACGGTCGCTATCGTAGCCGGATGGAGGCCCGCCTGGCACTTGATGATCTGGGTGTACAATATGGTTACGGCTTTTTTGAAACCATCCGGGTTCACCACGGCAAACCTTTGGGCCTTTCCGCCCATCTGCAGCGTTTCAACCGGACCTGGCAACAATTGTTTCCCTCCCCGTTGCCGGATCTGACCTGGGACATCATCCTTGGGGAAGTCGTCCAGCGCAACGGGCTTGCGGACAGCATCAGTGCCGTCAAGATCATCGCCACCCGCGGAACCAGCGCCCAAGCGCCCTGGGACCATACCCTGGCGGTGACCGGAAGACCTTATAGCCCTCGACCGGCCCTTGTCCAAAAAGCCGGACTGGATGCGGCGGTTTATCCGGAACCGCGCCAGACCCCCCTGGCCGCTTTCAAAACCCTGAATTATCTTTACTACTACCTGGCAGGCGAATGGGCCCGGCAAAACAGGGCTGATGAAGCCCTGATCCTGAATCCCGACGGCTCGGTTTCGGAAACCAATTCCGCCAATCTGATTCTCATCAAAAACCAGGTGGCGGTGCTGCCCCTTTCGCCGCCGGCCCTGCCGGGAATCATGGCGGAGCGGGTGGCGGGGTTCCTTTCCCAAAAAGGCTTTGACATTGCCAGGACCGCGGTGCGGCCCAAGGATTTGTTCAGCGTCGATCTGGTTTTGATGACCAATGCCCTGATCGGCGCCGTGCCGATTCTCAGCGTGGACGGCAGACCGTTGCCGAAGCCTTCCGATTTATGGCGGGAGATCAACGCCGGCGTGCTGTCGCCATCTTGACAGGCCTGCATTTTTTGAATCATTTTTTTCAAAATTACCTGCATTATTTTATTGACATGGATTCGTCTTCTCTTCATACTCCCAAATCAAAAAGAGGATACTTTCCAGCATTCGTCACAGGAGCCGAATGACCCTTTTGCCATCTCGAGCGGAGTTTGTTGAGGCAACTATTTTGCGGCACGATAACTGTTTCGGTTACCTCCAATACCATTGTCATTTTTTCCGTCTGATTCACTTGCATTTCCGGCCCAAGCCATTATATTGCGCGCTGATGAAAACCGGTGTCAAGAACACCGGCTTTTCTTCCACAATAAAGACAGGCAACAACAATTATCATCAACCCCAAAAAAACAAGGAGAGCAGAAAATGAAAAACGCCTTCGGCATGTCCGGTCGACCCATCATGGCTGATCCGCCGAGCACAATGGAAGATAAGGATGACGAACCTCCGGGTTGTAGCACAACCCAAACTTTACCTGCACCCGCATTTCCTACCCCCCCGCCCAAACAGGGCGGCCTGGTTGTCAAGTTTCCCATTTACCGTACCAACGGTTATCATCCGGCGGCCCGAAAATTTCGCAAACGATTTTTCCCGAACATCCCCAGTAAATTGTGGAATGACTGGCAATGGCAAGTCAGTCACCGGATCCGCACGGCCGCCGAGCTGGAAGCCATGCTCCAGTTGACCGAAGCGGAACGGCAAGCCCTGTCTTTAAATGCTGCAAAACTTCCATTAGGCATTACACCTTATTACATGAGTCTGATCTCCCCGGACGACCCGCATCAGCCCCTACGCCGCACCGTGGTTCCCACGGCCCATGAATTTTATCGCGCGGCCGGCGAGGCGGATGATCCCCTTGGGGAAGAGGGCCAAAGCCCCTTGCCGGGTTTGGTGCACCGCTATCCGGACCGGGTCCTGCTGCTTCTGCAGGATTTCTGTTCAACCTATTGCCGTTACTGCACCCGCTCGCGGGTGGTGGGCCACGGCAAAATCATCCCCAGCCGCAATCGTCTGGAAAAGGCCCTGGCGTATATTGAGGAAACCAAGACCGTCCGGGATGTCTTGTTGTCCGGCGGCGATCCCTTGGTACAGGGCGATGACCGTCTGGAATGGATCCTGTCCCGTCTGCGGCGTATCCCCCATGTGGAGATCGTGCGCATCGGCACCAAAGTACCGGCGGTGCTGCCCCAGCGCATCACGCCCAAATTCGTCAAAATGCTAAAGAAGTATCATCCCCTGTGGATGAGCCTGCACTTCACCCATCCGGATGAGTGCACGCCGGAAGCCTACCGGGCCTGCGGGATGTTGGCCGACGCCGGCATTCCCCTGGGTTCCCAGACCGTGCTGCTGAAGGGGATCAACGACAGCGTGGAAGTGATGAAATCCCTGATGCACCATCTGTTGAAAATGCGGGTGCGGCCCTATTACCTGTATCAATGTGATCCCATCACGGGTTCATCCCATTTTCGCACACCGGTGGAAAAAGGCCTTGAAATTATCCGGGGCCTGCGCGGATTCACTTCCGGGTACGCCGTGCCCACCTATGTGGTGGATGCCCCCGGCGGCGGCGGTAAAATTCCGCTGACCACGAATTATGTGCTCGGGCGTGAGGACAACGATCTTTTACTGACAAATTATGAAAACGGCCGTTATCGCTATCCAGACGGCCCTTGCAACCAAGAGAATTAATCAATATAGTTAACGGGGCGTCGGCGGATCTTTCACCATCCGGCGCCCCGTCTTTATTTTTAAGGCCCTGGAGAAGATACCATGCGTGTCGCCATTGTGCATGATCAAATAACATCTGCTTCCGAGCCGGATGCAAGGGATGTGCTCGTCCAAGCCCAGGCGGTTCAACAAGGGCTTGACTGCCTCGGACATGAAACCAAGGTGTTTGACTGCGATCTGGATCTTGGCCGGACCATCCGCGCCCTTAAGGATTTCCAGGCTGCGGTGGTGTTCAACCTGGTGGAATCCATCCAAGGCCATGGCCGTTTGATACATCTTTTTCCCTTTTGCCTGGATGCTGCAGGCCTGCCGTACACCGGCGCTTCGGCCGAGGCCATGTCGACTACTTCCAACAAAACCGCAGCCAAAATTGGTTTGCGGACCGGCGGCCTTTCCACCCCTGACTGGGTCGGGCCTTTTCCAGCCGGACCGGGCAGCGGTCTCCATGCCGACGAACAGCCCTCGGATTGGATCATTAAATCCGTCTGGGAACATGCTTCCATCGGCCTGGATGATGGGGCGGTGGTGCGCAATCGCACAGCCCGGGAGATCATGGCCCTGCTGCCGGCGCGAAGTGGGGTCCTTGGTAAGGCCTGTTTCGGCGAGCGTTTCATTCACGGCCGGGAATTCAATTTATCGCTTTTGGGAGGCAAAACCGGCCCCCTGGTCCTGCCTCCGGCGGAAATTCAGTTTATGGATTACGGCCCTGACCGGCCGAAAATCGTGGACTATCGCGCCAAATGGGATGAGCAATCCTTTGAGTATCAGCATACCTCCCGCAGTTTTGAATTCAGCGCCGCAGACGAACCTTTGCTCCTGGAACTGCGCCGCCTGGCCCGGCAGTGCTGGGACCTGTTTCGTTTACAGGGCTATGCCCGGGTGGATTTTCGGGTGGATGCCCAGGGTCGGCCCTGGATCCTGGAAATCAATGCCAATCCCTGCCTGGCGCCGGATGCGGGTTTTGCCGCGGCCCTGGCCCGGGCCGGATTGACCTTCCCCCAGGCCCTGGTCCGGATCATGGAGGATATAACCACCTCTCTGGCCCAAAGCCGCAAGGCGCCTCTCAGCAGTCTTGCCCTGCGGGAACAACCCAAAGCCGGTGATCCTGGTCGCATCCGCAGGCTGGTTGCGCGCACCGGCTTTTTTTCCAGGGAAGAGGAAGCCGTGGCCGAAGAACTGGTTCAGGAAAGGCTCGACAAAGGCGAAGCCAGCGGCTATTATTTTGTCTTTGCCGAGGATGCCGGCCGTTTAATCGGCTATACCTGTTTCGGCCCGATCCCCTGCACTGAATCGAGCTTCGACCTGTACTGGATTGCGGTGGAGCCTGACCTGCAAGCTCAAGGCCTGGGCCGACATCTGCTTTTGGAAAGCGCAAAGCGCATCCGGGCCGCGGGCGGCAAGCGCATATACGCGGACACGTCCCAGCGGGCCCAATACCAAAGCACACGGGCTTTTTATGAGCGCAACGGCTTTTGCCAGGAAACCATCCTCGCGGATTTTTATGCCCCCGGGGACGGCAAAGTGATTTATTGTAAGAATCTCGAATGACGTTATAAATTAGGAGAAGACATGCTGCCTGTCAAAGCCAAAAGGTATTTTCTGTTGCTCGGATCAGCCTTGCTGATATTATCCGGCTGTTTTCATCGCACCAATTTGCCCCTGTTGACCCAGACGGACCAGAAAGCGCCTTTGATTTTGATTCAAAACGCCGTGGTTTTCACCGGTAATCCGGAAGAAGCCGTGCTGGAAAAAGCCCAGATCCTGATTCAGGACGGTAAAATCGCCCGCATCAGCCCGGATGAAATCCAGGCCGAGGGGGCGGTGTGTATCGACGCCACCGGCAAGAGCGTTATCCCGGGTTTGATCGATGCCCATGTCCATACCTGCGGCTCTGGTGCGCCGCCGGCCTTGAAAGCCCTGCCCAACTCCCGGCGCAACGCCACGGCCTTTCTCTATGCCGGCATCACCACGGTGGTGGACACCGGCGGCCCGCCTGATGAACTCCAGGATTTGGCCCAGGATGTGGAAGCCGGTGTTTTTGCCGGTCCGCGCCTCTACTATTCCGGTAAAATTCTGACCGCCAAGCAAGGCCATCCGGCGGCCATGTTCCGAAAAATGGTTGCCTGGCCTTTGAGCGAGTTGGTGGTTGCCAGCCTCACCCATGAAACCGATACAAACGACGATATTGCCGCCGTCATTCGGGAAAACAAGGCCAAGGGCGGCACCTTTACCAAGATCGTGGTGGATCAGATCCCCTTGGGCATACCCAGTCTGGACTCCACCCAGGTGGCCCGCATTGTGGAAGCCGCCCAAAAGGAAGGGCAGATCACCATGGTTCACATCGGTACGGAAACGGACATTCGCACGGCCCTGGCCGGTGGCGCACGTTTGTTCATTCATGGTCCGTACCGTTCCCCCCTGTCCGATGAAACCATTGCCAAAATGCAACAGGCCGACAGCATGGTTGTGCCCACCCTGGCGGTTTTTGACAACCTGGTGGCATGGGCGGAAGGAAAAAAGTCTTTTTCAGACCTGGACCAGGAAATCGCCGACCCGGTTATCCTGGCAGCCTATACCCAACCGGCCGCCCAGGGGGCTGATCCGGACCTCGGCAATTGGGTGCGGCATTCCGCCGAATTCCGGAGCATCAAATACGACAATGTCATTAAAATGAAGGCGGCCGGGATTCCCTTGATCGCCGGCAGCGACAGCAGCAATGTGGCCTCCTTTCCCGGGGCCACCCTGCACCGTGAGCTGGAATTGCTGGTTGACCGTTGCGGTTTCACGCCCCTGGAAGCCGTGGCTTCCGCCACCTATATTCCCGGTAAATTGTATCCAAGCCTCACCGGCCAGCCCCGCCTGGGCTATCTGCATGCCGGGCTGCCGGCCGACCTTGTTATTTTAAACGGTGATTTCCGCAAGGACATCCGCCTGACCCAAAAAATTCATACGGTCATCAGCCGGGGAAAAATGATCCGGCGCCTTCAGCCGGAACTGAACTGAGTCTCAGCAATTTTTGCCGCGATTTTTTGCCCGTCCACGGCGGCAGAGACAATGCCGCCGGCATATCCGGCGCCTTCACCGCAGGGATACAGGTTGGCCACCTGAGGATGACTGAGACTCACGTCTTCCCGGGGAATACGCACCGGCGAGCTGGTGCGGGATTCCACGCCCAGGACAATTGCTTCCTGGGTATAAAAGCCCTTCAGTTTTTTTCCAAATTCCACAAAGGCCGCTTGTAAACTGCGGCTCAGGAAGGGCGGCAGTATATCGTGCAGCGGCGCCGGGCGGATGCCGGGCCGGTAGGAACTTGCCGGCAGATCAGCGGATATTTTTCCTTTAACAAAATCGCCCATGCGCTGGGCCGGCGCCCATAGGTCGGCGCCGCCGGCATGGTAGGCGCTTTGCTCCAACTCCTGCTGAAAGGCAAGGGCCATGAAAGGGCCATGCCCGCCATAAGCAGCCAGGTCCTCCAGGCGGATTTCCACCACGATGCCGGCATTGGCATAGGGGGCATTGCGGCCTGAAAGACTCATGCCGTTGATCACCAGCTCCCCCGGCGCAGTGGCGGCCGGGATGATAAAGCCGCCGGGGCACATGCAAAAGGAGTAGACCCCCCGGCCGGCAATCTGAGAAGTGACGCGGTAGGCCGCAGCCGGCAAATTTTTATGGCGCGGATGCTGATGGTAGCGGATTTGATCAATCAGGGCCTGGGGATGCTCCACCCGCACCCCGGCGGCAAAGGGTTTGGCGGCAAGCATGAGCTTGTGCTTGGGGAACAGGGCGAAAATATCCCGGGCGGAATGCCCGCAGGCCAGGATCACGGCCAGGCCGTGATACTCATTGCCGGAATCTGTTTGCAGCCCCGTCATCCGCCCAGCTTGCATGATGAAATCCGTGACCCGGGTCTGGAAATGAATTTCACCGCCCTGGGACAGTATTGTATTCCGGATGCTGGTAATGATCCGCGGCAAACGGTTGGAGCCGATGTGGGGCTGGGCATCCACCAGGATATCCGGGTGGGCGCCGTGGGTGACTAGTAGTTGCAAAACCTTGGTCGTATCCCCGCGCTTGGTGGAACGGGTAAAAAGCTTGCCGTCCGAATAGGCCCCGGCGCCGCCCTCACCGAAACAGTAATTGGAATCCGCTGCCACCAAACCCTGCCGGTGAATCCGGGCCAGATCCTTTCTGCGGGAGAGCACGTCCTTGCCCCTTTCCAGAATCACCGGCTTCAGGCCTTTTTCAATCAGTTCCAGGGCCGCAAAATAACCGGCCGGCCCGGCTCCCACGATGAGCACCGGCTTGTTGGGGTCCACCCGGCCTGAACAAATCCGCGCTTCATGGGGTTTTTCAAGGGGCTGCAGGGCGATTTTCAGAATATAAACCGGTTTGCGTGGGCGGGCGTCGATGGAGCGCTTGATGATCCGGAACCCCTCCACCGCGGTTGCGTGGGGCAAGGTCCTGCGGATCAGCATCTTTAGATGTTCAAGATCGTCGATGAATTCCGGCTCCACGGTGATGGATACGGTTTCACTCATTTGTTTTTTTTTCGGGGTCGGGGTCGGTATCGGTATCGGGATCGAAAACACAAATGAAATCCGACTGCGATACCGACCCCGACCCCGATGAAAAGGCATCAATGATAAGGGCGCCCTTTGGTTTGCCTGTCATCGGCTAGTTATACACCTTGGTCAGGGAATTGACCACATTGGAAAAAACTTCGTAATTCTTTTCATATTGCGGGGTCTTGGAAATCAGGGTGACCTGTACGGTGCAGGTTTGATCCTTTCGGCATTTGTTCAACAGATAGCCCCTGGCATAATTGTCGCCGGCTTCGCTGGTGGCGGTTTCGCTGTAAACCAAGGTCGGTCCGTATCCTTCGGAAATTTCAACCGGATACAGTTGCGAGGTGTAGTCCTGAAATCCGTAACGCTTATCCAGCCGTGCTTTCCACTCTGCGATCTTGGCCTCCAGCTTTTCCTTGAGGATGTCTTTATTGTAGCCGATGCTGATGATATCAAAGTCGGATTTTTCAGCGGTAAGCAAAATGATCCCCTCGGTTTGCGGATTGGTCAGCATGAAAACGAAATTATCGGCGTATTCCGCGGCAACGCTTTTGGCCAATTCATCCGGAATGTTGCTGTGGCACACCCAGCCGTTGGGGATTTTAAATTTGAATTCAAATTCAAAATTTTTATAATTATAATTGTCGATGCGCGGTTTGCTATAGATGGTGCAGCCGGCGGCAGTGATCAACAGACTGAGAGCCAACAACCCCATAAGATGTTTAACGATCGATTTCATTCCACTCTCCTTTGGTTTTTTTGTCAGCGGATTTCTTGCTTGTGAGGCAACAACCGGAGAATATTCTTTTTACAGGCGTAAGTCAATCGGTAAGGATCAGGTTTATCATGACGGTATCAAAGGACAAGCCTTGATCATGGTTTCGGCCGCCCGCCATCGTGGGAGCGGCTTCCAGCCGCAGTACGGCCTAAACAGTGACCAAGGCCAAAGGATAAAATATTGTCTTTTTTTTTATTCGTGAATATGTTATTGTAACTTCAATAAATTTTTTCAGTTTTAACTCCCAACGCCGCATGAAAACAACCGGCGGCAAGGCCCCGCCGGTGCCTGTAGCAACGATCCCTCAAATGCTATTCCATCTTGCATTCAAGACGATACCCAAGCGGCATGGAGGCTGAAAAGGGAGACTTTGAGCATGGACCCAAAACCAAAGCCGGGCGCGGAAACCCAACCACCCCCACCCTTGCGCATCGGGGATATCCTGGTCAAGGAAGGTTATGTCACCAATGCCGATGTGGAAGAAGCCCTGCGGATTCAAAAGGAAGAAAAAACCCTGACCAGCATTCCCTTGGGTAAGATCCTGGTGAACATGGGGGTTCTTTCCCAGGATGATCTGGAATCCGCCCTGCAACATCCCAAATTGCGCAAGAATATCGGCTCCATTGCCGTGGAAATGGGCCTGGTCAAAAAGGAAGACCTGGAATTTTGCCTGATGAACAAGAAAAAAGGTCAAATGACCGGTGAGGCCCTGGTGGATTACGGCTTTTTGACCAACGAGGATGTGCACGAACTTCTCAAGGCCCAGATCAATTCCCTCAAGCTGGGCGAATTGCTCATCGAGCAACGTCTGATCGCCGACAAAGATCTGCAGGAGGCCCTGCGGGCCCAGAAATCCCCCCGGGCCCTTGGGGAAATTTTGTGTCAGATGGGCCGGATCACGCCGGAAGATCTGAATTTCGTCCTGGACAAATACAACAAACAGGTGGAAATTGATGATATCCTCATCAAACTCGGCTTTCTCAGCAAGGAAAAAGCGGAAATCGCCAAGGTCGAACAACGGGAGACCAAGGGGTCTCTGGAGCAAATTCTGCTTAAAAAGAAATATATCAATGCTGAACAACTGCAATGTGCCTTGGCTAAAAAACACAATCTTATTTTTGAGCGCCTGACCGATTTTGTCTATGAGGAACTTGACCGCCAGACCCTTTCCTATCTCATCAGTCGCAAATACGCTGAAAAGCACTTCCTTCTACCGGTGTGGAAAAAACAGGACAAACTCACCGTGGCGGTGTTCAATCCGACCTATATTCAGAACATCAATGAGTTGAAACGGTTGTTCCCGAACCTGATCATTGAATGTATCCTCATCACCGAAGCCAAATTCGAAGAGCTTTTTGAAATCCTTTACAGCAAAAGCATCCTGGGCACGGAAACCAATGAAACCAAGGTGGAAGCTGAGATTGATTTTCTGGAGATGGATCTGGACGAGGATCTTGAAGGCGAACGCCAAAAGGGTCCGAATCTTACGACCAAGGACGTGGAGGCCGAAGAAATCGTCAACTTCATCGTTAAATACGGCATTATGAACGACGCCAGCGATATTCATCTGGAACAGGATCGTGAGGGGGCCCGCCTGCGCTTTCGCATTGACGGTATTCTGCAGGAATCGAATATCCGCTGGTTGAATAAAAAATTGCTGGAAAAAGTCAACGCCATTATTTCCCGGGTCAAAGTCATGTCCAACCTGGATATTTCCGAAAGACGCTTGCCCCAGGACGGAGTCTTCCGCATCAACTATTTCGACAAGGCCAAGAGCAAAAATTTTGACCTGGATTTCCGTGTGGCCACCTGTCGCGCCCTGGCCGGCGAAAACCTCACCATCCGCATCTTAGATTCACGCAAGGCCAACGTGGAATTGGAGAATCTGGGCCATTCCGCCCATGTCCTGGAACCCTTCCGGCGTCTGTTGAAAAGTTCGGCGGGTATGGTTCTGCTCACCGGCCCCACCGGCAGCGGCAAAACCTCGACCCTGTATGGGGCCTTGCGACAGATCCACCATCCGGGTGTCAAGATCATCACGGCCGAGGACCCCATTGAATATAGTTTTCCCGGCATCATGCAGACTCAGATCCAATCCAAAATCGGTCTGACTTTTTCCCGGTTGCTGCGCTCCTTTCTGCGCTTTGATCCGGATGTGATTCTGGTGGGTGAAATCCGTGACCAGGAAACCGCGGCCATCGCCTTTGATGCGGCCCAGACCGGGCATTTGCTCTTAAGCACCCTGCATACCAATGATTCCATTTCCGCCCTGCAACGCCTTTCCGACCTCTCTGTGGAAAATGCCCAGATTGCCTCCTGCTTGCTCTGTGTGGTGGCCCAACGCCTGGTGCGGCGAATCTGCCCTTTTTGCAAAAAGGAATATGTTCCGGAAGAAGATGAATGGGGGCTTTTGTTCGACACCTATCCGGCCCACTTGAATTTTTTCCATGGGGAAGGCTGCAAGTCCTGCAACTATACTGGTTATAAGGGCCGGACCCTGCTTTCCGAAATATTCGTTATGGACAAGGAAATGGGTAACGGCATCATCAAGGGCCTGAACGACATCGAAATCAAGAAAATGGCGGTGGAAGCCGGCATGAAATCCATGCTGGAGGACGGCCTGATGAAATTAAAGGAAACCACCCTGTATGAAATCCTGCGCACCATTCCCCATGACATGCTCGAAACCTTTAAATTCCGGAAATCCTTTCAGGCCAAGGCCACTGATTTTATCGATCAACTCTTTGCAGATACTCCGGAAAACGCTTTTCGCAAAGTGACCACGGAAAGCTTCACCCTTTCCAACCCGGAAACGGAAGAGGGGGTCATTGCCGAGATGTTTAAAAAATACAGCACCCTGAGTTCCCTGGATAAAGGCGGCCCGGCGGTGTCCGACTTGAAAATGTTCCAGGATTTTATTGCTGAAAGTTATGCCGGTATCTGTTCCCAATATGGTTGCAGCCGGGTAACCTTTACGATTCAACCCACAGAAGACCGGATCGCGTTTTCCGCGTACCCGGAACCATAAAACAAATTCCTTTCCGGATCCGGCCAACGGAATATCAGGCATTCATGACACGATTGATCACCATAACCAGTGGAAAAGGCGGAGTCGGTAAAACCAACATCAGCATCAATCTGGCCCTACAATTGGCCGCCCGCGGCTTTCGCACCTGTCTGTTCGACGCGGATCTGGGCCTGGCCAATATCAATGTACTCCTGGGGGTCTATCCCCAGAAAACCTTGCGCGAGGTCCTGTTCAGCAACCAAAAAATCCAAGAGATCATCATCAACTACCGGGCCGGCGTTCACATTCTGCCCGGCAGCTCAGGGGTGGCTGAAATGGTGGATCTCAAGCCGGAACAGGTTGAGCAGTTGATTCGCTCCTTTTTGGCCCTTACGGACTATGATTTTTTTCTTTTCGACACTTCCGCAGGCATTGCCAGGGATGTCCTGGCCTTTTGTCTTGCCGCCCCAGAAGTGCTGGTGGTGATCACGCCGGAACCCACTTCCCTTACCGATGCCTATGCCTTGGTGAAAATCCTGGTGCTGAGCGGCTTTCACGGCAAAATCAGAATCGTGGTAAACTTGTGCCGGAACGCTTCCCATGCCAAGGCGGCCTACGGCAAATTCAAGGCGGCCGTTAAAAAGTTTCTCGGCGTGGACATCACTTCCCTGGGCATGATCTATGAGGATGAAATGATGCCGCGGGCCGTTACCCAACAACAACCGGTTTCCATCCTATATCCCAAAGCCCATGCCACCCAATGCATTAAAAAGCTGGCCGACCGTTTGGCTGCTGAATCCGAAGACAGCCTGGAGCCCCGCGGCCTGAAGGCCTTTTGGGAACAATGCCTGGCCGTGTTGAAACATCCACCGGTGGTCGACGGTAAATTAAAAATCGGGCCTGAAGCCGAGGAAGCGCCTGAAAAGCCGATCCAGATCCAGGCAGGCCCGGCGGAACCCACAACTGCCGATCCAGCCCGATCAGCTTCCCGGACGCAAACAGAAATCAGCATAACCGCGGAAGACAACCGGCCCGGAATGACGCCGCCGGCAGCCATCCGCTCTGAAGTGACGGAGTCCTCACAAACCGATCCCACCATTCCGGGGAACAACAACCCCGACGAACTGATACCTCAAGTCATAGAAAAGCTGACCGGATCTTTGAACCTGGTGGTGGAAGAACTTGCCAAATTGCGTCAATCCGTGGAAAAGATGGGAAGCCTTTCCCGGCCGGAGAACCATACCGACCTTCAGTCCAAGCCGACCAAAGCAGAATCCATTGCCCTTGATTTTGAGACCTATATCAAAAGCAGACAACCCCAAGGAAAGGACTTGCAATTGTGGCCCCCAAAACCATAGATGAATTGGTGAAAAAAATCGATCAGATCCCCACCCTGCCCATGGTGAGCAATCAGATCATGAACCTGCTCAAGGACGAAAAGGTCTCCTTCAAACAGCTTGCCGACGTGATTGAAAAGGATCAGGCCCTGGCCGTGAAAATTTTAAAACTGGCCAATTCCTCTTTTTATGGTTCTTTTGCCCAAACCAGTTCCATTGACCGCGCCCTGATGAAACTCGGGCTGGGAGAAGTCAAGGCCATCATGTACGCCTTTTCCATCCATAATTTTTTTTCCCAGAAGACCGCCACTGGTTTCGACCGCTCCAATTTCTGGAAGCATGCCATCATTTGCAGTCAGATCGCCCGCTACCTGGGGAATCATTTTAATATGGGCAAGGATGACACCCTCTTCTTGTCAGGTTTGATCCATGACCTGGGAAAAATTATTTTTGATCAGTATTTTCATGAAGATTTTCTGCAGATCATTCAGTATGTCAATAACCATAATGAAAATTTCAGCAAAGCGGAAAAGGCCATTCTGGGTTTCACCCATTATCAAGTGGCGGCCAAGCTCTTGCAGAAATGGCAATTCCCCAAAAAGATCATCATGCAGGTCTTTTACCATCATGCCCCTTGGAATGACGCCGAGTATTCCGCCGGCTCCATCGTGATTTATCTTGCCAACATCCTGACCAAGCTGGCCGGATATTCCTGCCTCAATTCTGAAAAAACTATAGACCTGGATGAATTTGCCACCTCCAAAGCCATGGAACACATCGTCAAGAGCGGATTTGATCTGGATCGCGCCGGTCTTGAAACCCTGGTGAACAACATCAAGGAATTCATCAGCGAGGAACGGGAAAATATGTTGCGCTTTTTTTAAAGAAGCGCTAGGCTGCGACCCTTCACCTATGAGCACAGACACACAAAAACAATTTCCGTCGCGTCCCAAAAGAATCGGTCTGTTTTCAACACCGTGGCCCTTATACAACCGGCCTTCCATTCAACTCGGCGCCCTCAAGGCTTATCTGAAAAAGCAACAGCCGCAAATCCAGGTGGTTTGCGGCCATTTTTATCTCCAGGTGGCCCAGGCCATGGGATACCAGCGCTATCAGGCTATAGCGCGCAAATCCTGGCAGGCGGAGTGCGTCTATGCCGTCCTGTTATACCCGGAACGAATGGAAATCGTGGAAAGACTGTTCCGCAAAGAGGCGGGCCACCGGGGGGCGGCGTTCAAGGAACCGGATTTTAAGAATATGGTTGCTGGTGTGAAAGCCGCAAGCCAACGGATCATCAGCGCAACGGACTGGACGGCTTTTGATCTTGTGGGTTTTACTGTCTGCCTGTGTCAGTTTACCTCCAGCTTGTATTTCATACGGGAAATCAAGAAGCGTAGACCAGAATTGCCGGTGGTCGTCGGCGGCTCCCTGGTTTCCGGAATCAGCCCCCAGGGACTTTTTGAGCATTTTCCGGAAATCGATTTTATTGTGGTCGGGGAAGGGGAGCGCCCTTTAAACCGCCTTGCCGCCGAATTGCTGGCCGGCCGCTTGTCAGCCAGGATAGTAGGTATTCCCGGCCTCACGGCCCGCTCCGGTGAATCCGGCGGAAGGCCGACCTTTGATCAACTGCAGGATTTAGCGGTCCTGCCCCATCCGGATTACGATGACTATTTTATGCAACTTTATAAGTTTCCCGCAGCCGAACGGTTTTTCCCCAACCTGCCGGTGGAAATTTCCAGGGGCTGCTGGTGGCGGGCCGGCCGCAACCTCCCGGAGAAGGATAAAGCCGGCTGCGCCTTTTGCAACCTCAATCTCCAATGGCGGGGCTATCGGGCTAAAACCGCTAAAGCTGTGGTAGCGGAAATCGATACATTGACTTCACGCCACAAGACCCTTGCCATTTCCATTGTGGACAATGTCCTGCCGGTAAAAAACGCCGAGAAAATTTTCGCTGGCTTGCGGCGGCTGAACAAGGATTTCAATTTGTTTTGCGAAGTGCGCGCGTCCCTGTCCCCGCGTCTGCTGGCGGAGATGCGCAGAACCGGCGTGCGCCAAATTCAAGTCGGTATTGAGGCGCTCAGTTCGCGTCTGCTCCGCAAAATGAACAAAGGCACCACGGTCATTCACAACCTTGCGATGATGAAACACTGCGAGGAACTCGGCATTGTCAACACCTCCAACCTGATCCTGCATTTTCCGGGCAGCGATGAGGAGGATGTGGCGGAAACCTTGCGCTGTCTCGAATTTGTCCGGCCTTTTCGACCGCTGAAAACAGTTGAGTTCAGGCTCGGCCTGGGCAGTCCGGTCATGCGCAGTGCGGCACAATACGGACTCACAGCCACCTTCAATCATCCCAGCTACCGCATGCTGCTACCGCCGGCCATTTCCGCTTCCATGGCCTTGATTCACCAAGCCTACCGCGGCAACCTGGTTCATCAAAAAAAAATCTGGCGGCCCGTGGAAGCCAAAGTCGCGGCCTGGCAGGCGGATTATGCGGCCCTGCGCCGGGACAGCGACCAGGGCCCCATCCTGGGCTATCAAGACGGCCGTGATTTCCTGATCATCCGCCAAAAAAGGCCTGATGCAGAGCCCCTGACCCACCGCCTGGAAGGTGTCTCCCGAAAAATCTATCTGTTCTGCCGCCATCACCGCCGGATCGAGCGGATTTTGGCCCATTTCCCCGGCCTGGCCGCTGATAAGCTGCTCCCTTTTCTGAACATGATGACGGACAAACACCTGATGTATGCCGAAGGTGACTGCTATCTCAGCCTGGCTGTGGCCCTGAATGCCTCCCGGACTTTTTCCATTCCGCTGCAATCGCCCTTTGACTAGTCAATTCAGAAAGGAGCCGTCAAATGAAATGGATCGATCTACGTTCCGACACCGTCACCCAGCCCACCCCGGCCATGCGTGAGGTCATGGCCCAGGCCGAGGTGGGTGACGATGTATTTGAAGAAGACCCCACTGTCAACCGTCTGGAAGCAATGGCCGCTGAATTGTTGGGCAAGGAAAAGGCGCTTTTTGTGGTGAGCGGCACCATGGCCAACCTGGTCAGCCTTTTGACCCATTGCGGCCGCGGCAATGAAATTATCATGGGGGATCAAGCCCATATTTTTTTATACGAACAGGCCGGCTGCGCAGCCCTGGGCGGGCTCCAGGCCCGCACCGTAAAGAACCAAGCGGACGGTTCCATGGATCTTGGCGCGATCGAGGCAGCGGTAAGGGCCGACAATGTCCATTTTCCGCGCACCGGTTTGATCGCGTTGGAAAACACACATAATCGCTGCAACGGGAGCCCCCTCAATGTTGATTATGTTCAGGCGGTGAGCAAGATCGCCCGGCATTACAAGCTGAAACTTCATATGGACGGAGCCCGCATTTTCAATGCCGCCGCGGCCCTGGGCGTCCCGGCCAAGGATCTGGCCGGGCCTGCCGATTCCGTATCCTTTTGTTTGAGCAAAGGCCTGGCCGCACCGGTGGGCTCGTTGGTTTGCGGTAGTCATGAATTCATTGCCCAGGCCCGTCGCAATCGCAAACTGGTGGGCGGCGGGATGCGTCAGGCCGGAATTCTGGCTGCGGCCGGAATAATTGCATTAACGGAAATGGTGGAACGGCTTGCGGAAGACCATGTCCATGCCCGGCAATTGGCCCAGGGGATTGCGCATATTGAAGGACTAAAAATTGATTTAGGTTCAGTAAAAACCAATATTGTATATTTTGAAGTGGCCAACAGTAGAATTGGGGCAAATGAATTCAGCCGTCTGGCAGCAGCCCAGGGCATCCGGGTCATGCCGCTGGGTCCGCGTCAACTCCGGGCCGTTACCCATTATCATATCTCAGATGCGGATATCAGCCGGACACTGAATTCGTTTCAAGCCATTCTGCATCACAACAAGGCCGTTTAATGTCGAAACCCGTCATCATCTTTCAAAATACTCCCATCCCCATCCTTGCAACCGGTAATGGCTGGCTGGCGGTTGACAAACCCGCCAATGTGAGTGTCCATAATGAACCTGGAAAAGACCTCTGTTCCATTGTAAACCAGTATATTACCGGTCTGCCTGAGTTGCAAAACCGGTTGGATTTTGAGGCAGAATACGGTCTGCATCCGGTACATCGTCTGGACCGGGAAACCAGCGGGGTGGTAATACTCGCTTGCCGAAAAGAAATCTTCCGCTATTTTTCCCTTCAGTTCGCAACCCAAGCCGTGGGCAAAACCTATGACGCCTTGGTGCACGGTGCCTTGGCGGTACCGGAAGGTCGCCCTGACGGCGGCGAGTGGACTTGGCCCTTGTCGCCCACTGCCGGCGGACGAAACCAGCCGGCCGGTAAAGGTCCAAAACAATTCTGCCGGACCCGGTTTCGAATTCTGCGGTATAGCCGTCATTACACCTTGATCCAATGCGAGCCCCAAACCGGAAGAAGGCATCAGATTCGGCGCCATGCCGCCATGGCCGGCCATGCCATTGTCGGGGATCGCCGTTATGGTTCACGCCGTGCCTTACATTTTATCAGCACCCAAATGGGTTTCAATCGATTGGCCCTGCATTGCCGGGCAATGACGATAAAGACTCCTGAGAAAAACGAGCCGATAACCATTCAATCCCAGGAAGGTTTTCATGAAGTGGAAGCCCTATTTCTCAAGGACGGTAAGCCCTGACAGAGCAATCTCACGAAAATTTTTTCTTCCTAATCCTATCCGAGTTACGCCATGTCAGGTCTCGTCTTCCCTACAGGGCTCGTTAGACCTCGGCTCCTCACCTTCCTGATCAGAATGCCTACCCATCCGACTAAAGATAGAAAAAAAGGATCTTTCTAAGGTGTTCCGCTGATCATTCCAGCGGGGTAACTGTTTCGATATCATGCCTCCATCCCGTGGTCTCCGCCGTTCAGTCCATCGGTTCCGCCGAAAGTTACTTGTGAAAAATTTAAGTAGGCTTAAGTCCAATTTAATTAGATTTTGCTTAACTCGGCTCATTCAAGCGCATCCCAATACTGAAAAAGGGGAGTTTGCCAATGAACCAAATAACGAAATCCAAAACCAGCGGCCTGATTGGATGGTGCCGCAAAATTCTTGCAGAAAAAAAATTGGATGATGTCTGGAAGGCTGGAATTCGCAGGGGTCCCATCAGGTTGATGTATCCGCCGCTAAGAACAATAGCGTCCATCCGGATAGACGCACTTTTTGCGGATTTTATCCCTATCCCTAAAAATACAGGACACGTCCTGTATAAGGATGGTTCAAGTTTGTCACATATATCTGATGATTCAAAAGGGCGGCAAAGAAGAGATGTACTCATATACCTTGTGATAGTTGTACTTGGTTTTTTATTTCAGCTTGCCTTGCAGCATGCGATGAGACCACACGCCGTAAAAGGATTATATTATCATCAACTCTCCTCAGAGTTACTGATGCAAACGGTCTCAATAGAAGATCTTCGGAGAGCGCCGCTGGAGTCACTCTGGAATTTGCATATCCAGCCCCCTGCTTTGGATATTATCAGGGCCGCACTCGCAACTATATGGAACACTGATTACCCTTATTCTTTGCTCCGCAATGTGGACCGTTCCTTGTATATCATCTGGGCCTTATTGTACGGGACACTTGGAGCACTCGTTTTCCTGTGGCTTTCCCAGCTTACCCGAATGTGGTATGCTGTAGCAGCAGCGCTGCTCTTTTTGGCCCATCCTGCCGTAATATACTATTCAACCTTCCTTGACGGGACTCTGCTCTCAACGGTTCTCATTGTCTGGACATACTATCTTGTCTGGAGCCTGCGAAAGGATCCCGATCGATCCGTAATTCCATTGATTTTATCAGTATCGGTGCTGTTCTTTGCGCGCTCCATCTTCCAGTGGCCGTCAGTCCTGCTATTTGCCGCCGTCCTGGGCCTGTTGAAGTTACCTAAACGCAAGATCGTCGCTTTTCTTGCTGCTTGCGGAGGAGTTGTCGGACTTTATATTGGAAAACAGTACTATAAGTTCGGATTGACCTCAACATCTTCTTTTACCGGGCTTAACCTGGAGCAGTCTATAGGTCACACGGGAAACTACATGAATTACTACTGGGATTACTTAGCAAATGTAAAGAATACGGAAGAAATGCTGCATTCATTGCCGGGTGTTCTCGTGCGGAAAACAAAACTCGAGGGCACACCTAACTTCAACCATATCAGCTATCTTAAGCTTAACAACTATCTCATTAACGATCTCCGCACCCGTCTTGCTGCCACCCCGGTAAACGAGCTTGCCTCGGCTTATTGGGAGAATATATCCTTATACTTTCAACCCTCAAGCCGGTATTTAGAACATGTCATTGTAGACCGTCTGTTTTGGAGAAACTTCTATGACATGATTTTTTCTGCGCCAGTTTTGCCTGTTCTTCTGCTTTCTGCATTTTTTATATTTGTTGTACGTTTAAGACGAAATGATTACGCAGCATCTGTTGCCCTTGCCCTGCCGGCATTGTTTGTCTTTTTCATTTCGGTAATATTTGAGAAAGGAGAGAACATGCGATTAAAGTTCTTTCTGGAGCCGGTCTTTTTCATCTTCATTGCATCACAGATCTATATCGTCAGCGATAAAGTCCGGAAAAAGATAGATCGCACGCAAGCCTTATGGATCGCGGAAGCAGTCCATCTAAAGACAGAGATTGCGTGATTTAAAAGGTTCATGAAGGGTTTATATAAGGATTCGGAATAGGCGTAATGAATCACCAAAACCGATAATATCGATCATGATATGGTTTTATTTAAATTGATTAATTGAACAGGAGGTGGGATATGCCACGAAGCGCGCGGATTGTGATTCCGGATGAACCGGCGGTGTATCATATCATGTCCAGAACAGCCCTGGACGGATTTCCATTGGGGGATGTGGAAAAGGATTTCCTGGTGGATCTGATCCGACGGCTCAGCCGGATTTATTTTGTGGAAATTTTTGGCTATACAATAATGTCAAATCATTTCCATTTGTTACTCAGAATGATGCCGGAAAAATCCATTTCGGACGAGGATGTCAAAATGCATTATGAGCGACTTTACGGTAAGGACAAGATCTTTCTGGACGGACAGATTCCCTTTCTGAAACACAAATGGACCAGCCTCTCCGAATTCGGCAAAGAACTGAAGCAGACTTTCTCGCGCTATTACAACAAACGCCATGGC
Organism: Desulfosudis oleivorans; assembly: GCA_020723325.1. GTDB lineage: Bacteria > Desulfobacterota > Desulfobacteria > Desulfobacterales > SURF-7 > DYJD01. The sequence goes on from DYJD01000014.1 coordinate 93,066, forward strand.
CGGCGTGGCTTTTTCTGGGGTGACCGCTTCAAAAGCCTGATTGTGGAGAAGGGCGAGACCCTGATCAACTGTCTGGCCTATATCGACCTCAACCCGGTGCGGGCCGGGCTGGTGGCCAAACCCGAGGATTACCGCTGGAATTCCATCGGCTACCATGCCCAGCAGAAAAACAAGGGGGATTTTCTTTCCTTGGATTTCGGCCTTAAAGAATTCGGTGTGCTGGACGCCAAAGAGCGTTTGCGCCTTTATCGAAAATTCTTGTACGAAGCCGGCGCCATCAAAACGAGTGGAAAGAAAAAAGGCATAGAGCAGAACACCGTGGAAAAGGAGCGGAAAAAAGGCTATCGCTTCACCCGCGCGGACCGGTTTCTTCATCGCACACGGTATTTTACCGATTCCGGTATCATCGGCTCCAAGGACTTTGTGCGGCAGCAATACTCGCGTGTCAAAGATCTATTCCAATCAGCCAAGGAGAAAAAGCCCAAGCCCATATCAGGTTTGAAAGGGCTTTACTCTTTGAAGCGCCTTACAGAATGAAAATTTCATCAACAACCAGAATCAAAAAACTACTAATCCTATCAACCGAAGCAAATCGAAGTTGGTGATTTCGATTTAATTGAACCAGGCGGCTGAATTAATACAGTTAAACCATTGATTGCTCAAAAGTCTTTTCTATGTTTGAAAGGATCTCACCCATGGCCATGTGGTCTAATCCGCTGATTTGTCTTGTACCTATCAGTGTTTTATACGGTTATAGCTTGGGAGGCTGGTTCACTTTTTTAACTCCTGCAGTAGTATTCGGACTTGTGCCACTGCTGGATATTATCATCGGCAAAGATTATCACAATCCTGATGAAACAGACATCAAGAACCTCGAAAACCGAAAAAGTTATCGGATGTTAACCTGGATTTGAGCCCCTTTGCAAGTCTTGATGATTCTTTGGAGTTGCCGGACGGTTGCTGCAGGAAATCTATCCTTGCTGGAATTAAACGGGTTAACCATTTCTATTGGAATCTCTTCAGGCATCATGGGCAGCTTTTTTCAATCGATCTTGCTTGTATGGATTGCTGTTGTTTTGGGAATTACCGGCCTAATATTTTTTATTCTACAGGCTTTTCTGGCCGTGTCTTTGTTGGAAATCGTCAACTACATCGAACATTATGGTCTAATGCGGAAACCGCTCGACAAAAATCACTATGAAGCAGTGAAACCCTGGCATTCTTGGAATTCCAGCAACTGGCTGACCAATCGGTTTCTGTTCAATTTGCCGCGCCATTCGGATCATCACTATAAGCCTGGAAGACAATACCAGTCGCTGCCTCATTTTGAGAGAGCCCGCAATTGCCCACAGGCTATGCCGGAATGGTATTGCTGGCAGCCGTACCCCCCATATGGCGACGGGTGATGGATCAACGGGTCAGGCTTATATGATGCGAATTGACAAGTAGCAGATGACTGTGTAAAAGGGCTGTCTGGCCAACGGGGATCCCCCAAGCGCCATTTGGTTATGCCCATTCAGGTCCAATTGAGTCATACCCAATGCCTAATTTTATGATGGCCTCTCCATATCTTCTGTATTCTGGCTCCTGACTCCTGACTCCTGGGCAGTTCCGGCCGTCACTACCCGGTTGCGTCCTTTCTTTTTGGCTTGATGCAGAGCCGAATCCGCCGCGCTCAGGGTGGCTTCCGCCGTGCGGCCATGGACCGGAAAAGCCGCCACTCCCATGGAGACGGTGATGGTATAAATCCTACCCTGGCGGTGGATCGCCAGGCTAGTCTCGATCTTCTTGCGCAGATCCTCGGCCCGGACAAAGGCGTTTTCTAGGGAAGTTTCCGGCAGAATCAGAACAAATTCCTCGCCCCCATAGCGGCAGATGATATCCTCCTGGCGAATATAGTTTTTCAGAAAATTTCCCAATTCGCATAAAACCGTGTCCCCGACTTCGTGGCTGTAGGTGTCATTGAAGACTTTGAAATGATCCACATCTACCATAATGATCCCCAGGGAGGTCCCATGGCGCTGGGCGCGGCGGGCTTCGCTTTGCAGGGCCTCGGTCATGTGCCGGCGGTTGAAAAGACCGGTCAGGGGATCATGGATGGACTGGATTCTCAAGGTCTCGCGCAACCTCAGGTTGGTCAAGGGCGGTGCATAATGCTCCAGCAGACTGACCACCAGCAAACGCTTGGCCAGGAGCTCCTCGGAATGTTTTTCCTCTGTCCGGCCAGCCTCGGCCGGTGCAAACCGCAGGTGAATGATTCCCAGCAGTTCGCCCTGGGCGATCATGGGGGCGCATAGATAGGCATTATTTTCATATTCTTTCAAATGCGGACAAAGGGGATCGATTTCCGGGCTTTTGACCAGATGCAGACTGCCCATGCGGATGGCCCAGCACTGGGTGGGGCCGAATTCCGTGTCCGGCGGGGTGCCGCTGCCCCAGGAAGCCACAGTGGTCAAGGTTTTGCGGGCTTTATGAAAAATGCTTAGGTAGCCGGAGTCGTTGGGAAACAGCTTGCGGCAAAATCTGGCCACAATGGTGTAGGTCTCCTCCTCCGTATCGCAGGCCTGCAACAGATCGCCGATCTGATTGAACAGCATGGTCTGATTGGTGCGCAGTTCCAGTTCCCCCACGGTGAGCCTGAGCTTCTGGTTGGCTTTGCGCAATTCCGAGGTGCGCTCGGTGATTTGGTCCTCTAGTCTTTCCTGGTGTTTTTTCAGCTCCTCCTCAGCTTCGATTCTTTCGGCGATATGGTCCGTCGCTGTGGCCACCAGGGCGTCGAATAACTGAATCATGCTTTGGATCTCATTGCCTTTGGTTTCCTTCAGGTCGATGCCGGAGATGTTGCGGACGGTTTCCTTGGCCTTTTGCTGCAGCATTTTAAGAGGTTTGACCATATAGATCGTAAAGATGATGCCCAGGGAGATGGCGCCCAGAAGAATAAAAACGGAAAATTTGACAATATGCTTTTTATATTGCTGAACCAATTCGTGGGAGGATTTGGTGTCGATTTCCACCATGACGCTGAACAGCTTTTCCGCCACTTCCATGGGCGAAAAATGAATGACCTTGAAATCCTCCGGCCGGTCGATGCGAATGGATTTAATTTCCAGAATGCTTTCCTTCATGGAATCGTGCAGAATATCGTTGCGTTTGTCAAAGGGTAAGGAACTGGCGATGATGCCTTCCAGGGTGCCGAAGGACACATGACCTTCGGTCTCGGAAGCGATGATTTTGGCAAAATTGTCATCCAGAAAAGTACCCACCAGGATGATTCCGGCAGCCTGGGATTGGGGCGGACTCAACAGGCACATGGACACCAGCACCCATTTGTCGCCGATGCGGACGGCGGTGGGGCTGTTGGCTTGCCGGCTGATTTTTTCCATTTCCTGGGCAAGGGAAGTACTGTCCGGTGTAAACGGAGCATTGGCGCAATAGATCAAATGCCCCTGATTGTCGATCATCTGAAATAAATCAATGCCGACTTGCAGGAAGATGTCATCCATGGCCTTTTTCAGTGGGGTGATATCGCCGGAAGAGCGCTGAAAATGATTCAATCCTTCCAGCAGGTCCTGATGTTTTTTCAAAGCAATGGAAAGCACGGCAAGCCTTTTTTCCTCTCTTTCGATAAGGCTCTCCACCACGTAATAGATATCTTCGGCCTTGCTGTTTTCCTTGGTCCACAGGGCGTCGCCGATGGCTTTGATTTGGGCCACATAAAAGGACAAGGTGATGCTGATAACAATGAAAAGCATCATGCCGATGATGGGAAAAGCGATACTGAGCTTGCGAAACACGCTTTATTCTCCTGTTGGTGCGACAATTGCCGCAAAGCGATCCATGGCCCCTTGTGCTCCAAATAAACACAAGTCCGTATAATCGGGCTAAATAGCTATCATATCGGATATCTGATTGCAAATCTCCTGTGATTCGGAAATTGAGCCTTGATTATTGTTTCGGTCAGCCTTTATTGTGGGAGCGGCTTCCAGCCACGGTAGGGCCGAAAACATGTACAAGGCTGGAAATTGACTTTGACAAACCCATTCTTAAATTTTAGGAATATGCTTCTTCAAACAATGACGACACGGATAAAATCAATTCAACATCACGCCGCCCGGACAGGAGCGGACCACAGCAGGAGGCAAAATGGATATTCGCGAGCCGCAAATCACCAAAGAACAGATTCTTTATTTGCAGGACGAACGCTTTCAGCCGGAGCGGGTGTGCATTGTCACCGGCGCAGGCACAGGCATCGGCCGGGCCGTGGCCATTGCCGCGGCGGCCAATGGCTTGACCGTCGCGGGCCTTGACATCAATGCCGCGGAAGGCAACAAGACCGCTGAGATGGCCGCAGCCCTGGGGGGGCGCATGACTTTTATCCAGACGGACCTATCCAAAGATGCCGAAATCGAGGGCGCCGTGGCCGCGGCCCGCAACCTCGGCTCCATTCAATTTCTAGCCAATATTGCCGGCTTGCAGCACATCGACTCCATCGAAAACTTCCCCATGGAAAAATACGACCTGATGCAACGGGTCATGCTGCGCGCGCCTTTTTATTTGGCCAAGCTGGTCATGCCGGAGATGCGCAAAACCCAGGACGGCACCGGCGCCATCGGCAACATGGGCTCGGTGCATGCCCATATCTGCACCATGAACAAGCCGGTATATAACATCACCAAATTCGGCCTGCGGGCCTTGAGCCAATCCATTTCCGCCGAAGGCGGCGGCAAAATCAGATCCTTCACGGTCAGCACCGGTTTTGTCAAAACACCCCTGGCATTGAATCAGATCCCGGCTCAGGCCCGGCAGAGGGGCATTACCGAGGAGGAAGTCGTCCAGAATGTCATGCTGGGCAAATCCCGGATAAAGGAAATGATGACGCCCGTGGACGTGGCCAACCTGTTTGTTTTCGGCTTTTCACGGTTCTCCAATTATCTGGTGGGCGGCGATTTGCTTTTTGATGGAGGGATGGTGAAGACTTACTAGGCGTTATTCCAAAAAGAGCTTTCTTTTTCGATCTCGTTCAGACGGCGCTTGTAGTCGTCGTTTTAAAAACCGACTTGCTCATCGCGCCATCGCCTGTTGATCGATGCGTTGATATGGCCTTCATGGGTTTTACCCGGACCCTACTCATTTTCTTTTGTTTTTTATGCATATTTTTCCTTGACTTTTATTTCAGTCTTCATTATGTGACGCTATAAAAGCCGAGCAACCAGGTCGACATTCGACTACACCCATCAACGCTATTTCATGGTTAATTCCCTTCAAAGGGATTTTTGGGGATATGGTTTCCGATTAATATTTACGAATTCGCGAAAAATGAAGATCAAAACCCACGGTGGGCGGGCATATCTTTGCCGTCCGGTTTCACAGCTTCATCATGCAGATGAAGGGATATCATTATTTCCGCCCCAAACCAAAAACCAGGTCAGAATGAAATCCATGGGCCTGCAGCAGGACAAAGAGAAAGAGGGCGCTCACAATGGAAGAAAAGGAGGCATCACTATGGCTGAAGGGATTGTGAAATGGTTCAATGATAAAAAAGGATATGGATTCATCGAGCAGGAAGAAGGCGGCGGCGATGTATTCGTTCATCATACGGCAATCAACATGCCGGGTTTCAGATCCCTTACCGAAGGGGAACGGGTCAGTTTTGAAATTGAAAAGGGTAATAAAGGTCCGGCAGCAAAAAATGTGGAACGGGTTTTATCCACATAAAGTACTGACTCGTGATTGAGTTCTAGTTATCAAAAATGGGGAAAGAAATGCTCAGCCCTTGATTAGGGCAAGGATCTTCCGCCAGATCTGTTGAACATTTGCAAGGAGGTCGTCTCCGCCGAAATGAGAAAATAGCAATACACCGGCAGAGAGCAGGAGCAATGTTAAAAGCACTTGAATCCGGCGCAAACCCGGCAAGCTGAACAAGGACCTTACGGATCGGCCGGCGGAAGCCGATCCTGAATCAGTCTCAAGCAAGGGCGCCGGCTCTTGAAGACCGGAACTCAACAAGTCGTCAATGGCTGCCAAAACCTGATCAAAGGTCTGAAAGCGCAAGTCCGGATTCTGGGCAAGCATTTTGGCAACCAGATGTTGAACCTGCCGGGGGAGTTCTTTAAAAGCCTGGTTGGGAGCAATCCCCTCCCCCTTTGTTTCCGGAATATCGCCGGTGAGCATCTGGTAAGTGATCACACCGGCAGCGTAAATATCGGCCGTCCTTGATTTGGGCTGGTCCTTTGCTATGAACCAATTTGAATCCTGCGGGTCTGAAAGATAATGCGCGCTCAAGCCGAAATCGGAAATTTTGATTGTGCCGCCTTCGGAAAACAGGATATTGCTGGGCCGTAAATTGCCGTGAATGATCCTGTTCTTGTGGGCAAAGGACATACCCCGGCAAACCGGCCGCATAACGGCCAAAGCCTCGTTCCAGGCATAGATCTTGACCAAACGATCGGAAAGGCTTCCCCCGCTCAGGTATTCCATGACGATGATATATTCTTTTTCAGTTCCGGATACCCCATAAATATTGATCACATTTTCATGCTTCAAGGTGGTGAGCATCTGGGCGTCTTTGAAGCCCCCCAGGGGAATGTTGAAGCGTTTGACCACCATCAGACGGTCCTGGATTTTATGTCGGATTAAAAAAACCGCGCCGAACCGGTTCTCTTTGATCACATCCAGCAGGGTAAAGGTGTCTTCCATCTTGGTCACCCCGCGGAAGGCCTCGCGCTTTTGGGTCTCGCGAATATGAGCGCCCTGCAGGATTTCCAGCAAGGCGTCTTTCACCAGGTCGGCCGAGGCAGGACGCAGCAGCGGATCAGCTTCCAGACAACGGAGAATCAACCGGCTCAAATTCGGCGGGAGTTTGGGATCAATTTCCGCGGGCGGCTTGAAATCGGCAAGGGGCTTGCTGCCCACAAACAACTCGTACATGACCACGCCCAGGGAATAGATGTCGCTGGCGGCTGTGATGGTTTGGGTGCCGCTCTTCTGTTCCGGCGACATGTAGGCCGGTGTTCCCATGATCACATGCTCCTCTTGCAGTTGCGCTTCCCCATCCACATCCTCAAAAAATTGGGCGATTCCAAAATCGGTCACCAGAACATTGCCTTCCCCATCCACAAGAATGTTGGCTGGTTTGATGTCCCGGTGGATCACGCCGTTTTTATGGGCATAGGCCAGGGCCTTGCACACTTGAATCAGGAGGTCGATTTTTTTATTGGTGGTGAAGGTCTTGTCTTGAAGCAGGGCCGTGGCATCGGATCCGTTCACGAAATCCATTACAAAATACGGCATTCCCGTGGCAGTAAGGCCTCGATCAATTACATGGATGATGTTGGGATGGGTCAGGCGCGCGATAATCAGCGACTCGCGTTTGAAGCGCACCACCAACTGTGAATCCTGGGCGAATTTTTTATGCAGGACCTTGATGGCCACAGGTCGCTTGAGGGACTCCTGAATTCCTTTATATACTGTGGCCATGCCGCCGGAATTCAGCTCTTCCAGAATATGATAGGCGCCGATTTTCAATCTGATATTCTTATGATCTTCACACCCACTGGCTTGGTGCTGTCGGAAATATACCCAATGGCGCCCCTGGTCAGGGCCACATGGGCCATTAAATCCTTTTCACTTCGAAAGGTCATGGGGGTTCGCCCTTTGCCTGAAAATACGAGCTTTTTCCAATATCTTCGATATTGGGAAGGTGTTTTCCGGAAGAATTGCCAGACAAAAAGCCGATGGGTTTCACCTTCCTGCAGCAAGGTGATGTTGATGCCCTCTTCCTGGTCCCATAAGGTTTTTGTCTGCTTGAAAATATCGATTAAATCGTTCCGCGATAAGGTGTCAAAGGGCAGGGTCTTGTTGCCGATGATTTGGATTCCCCCTTCTTCCAGGGATGGGTCGGTGGCCATTCCCCGCCCCTCAGCCAGTACAACAGCGGCAATAACGGCAATATGGAAAAAGATGCGGAGCCTGTTCCGTTCCAATGCGCCTCCCCTCCGTTTGGAAACTTGCGTCGGTCCCAGCCAAATCATGGTGTGCTTTTTGTTTCGTTATAACTGACAGTTAAGAAAATGTCCATCAAAAAGCCAAAATACTTGCACCTGATCTTATTCTGCCTTCAGCAGATATATCATTCCAAAACATAAAAAAATCAAATTGGTGACCCAGGCAGCCAAAAAGGGCGGAATCAATCCGCCATAACCGAGTGATAGGCAAAAACTGTAAAACACCCAATACAAAAATGCAATACCGATTCCATAAGAAATACTGACAGCCAGGCCCTTATCCAGCTTGCCCCTTACCGACAGGCTGATGCCGATCAGGCACATGATCACGCACACAAACGGGAAGGCTGTTTTGGAATACAGATCCACACGATAATTTGTGGCGTCATAGCCCTCTTCTTCCACCTTATGAATGTAGGCCCGGAGCTCCTGAAAATTCATTTCCGTGGATTTTTTGACGATTTCCTGAAGATCCCCAGGGCTGAAATCAAAGGCTTCCAAGAGCGCGTCATGAAACAAAATAGTATAATTCCCCGCTGTTTTGTCAAAACTATGGGTCATGGCGCCGTACAAGCTCCAGCGCCCGTTCTGATAAACGCCCCGCTCCGCATCCGTGCGTTTCACCAACAAAAAGTTTTCATCAAACGCATAGATGGTTACGCCGCAGATGGCGCTTTCGGAAATTTGGAAATGTTTGATAAAGATGATCCGACGTTTGTCTTTAAGCCAGATATTCTCTTTTTTAAAGGAGGTGACGGTTTCTTTGCGAATTTCACGATACTTGATCTCATTTGATTTTTGCGTGCTGACCGGCGCTAAAAATTCCGCTATGAAAAGCAAAGCCAGGGTCAGGCCGCCGGCGATCACCAACATGGGTCTGATCAGGGCATAGGTGCTGATCCCACTGCTCTTGAGAATGATGAGCTCATTGTTTTTAGCCATCAGACCGAAAACAATCAGAACAGCCAGGAGCAAGGCCACGGGAATGAACTGGGTAATCACGAATGGAATTCGCAAGAGCACATACATCAGCGCCCGTGTAAGGGGGATCTTGGACTGGATGAATTCATCCATGGTCCCGATATAATCTACAGCCACAAAGATACCGACCACCAGGATCAACACCCAGGAAAAAAATTTCAGCACCTCGCGGCTCACGTATCGGTACAGCAGGTTCAGTGGTTCAAATCCTTTCCTTGAAAACGTATCGGGAGCGGCAGCGCTGCCAAAGCAGCCGGACATGCTGAAACAGGTCCAAACGCAGGGGATTGTCCACAGCGGCGCGGCGCAACAGATATATGCCGATGCCCCCCATGATTGCATTGGGCATCCACATTCCCAAAACCGGCGGGTATGCGCCGGACTCACCAAAGGACCAGCCGGCCGACAAGACAATATAGTAGCACAGGAACAGAATAATGCCGGTTACCACACCCAGGGAGCGTCGCTCGGATTTAACCTGCAGCCCCAGTGGGACCGCCAGCACCCCCAAGGCCAAACAGGCAAAAGGAATTGAAAATTTTTCATGATAGCGCAGCAAGGCGCTGTAATAGCGGTCATCCTTTTTGTCCATGGTGTCAATGGCGCGTTTCAGCTCCATTGGGCCCATTTCCTCCAGTTGCTTGCGGGCCCCCAGGGCTGATCGCATGGCCTCTTTCAAATCCAAATTGATTTCATAGGAATCAAAAAAGGCGCTGTGGGCCGTCCGGCCGGCCAGGTCCACCTGACTGATGACGCCGTTCATCAGTTTTAGATGAAATACATGCTTTTGCGAATCACTGGAAAGAACACCCCGGGGGGCGACAATGGCCACTGTGGTATGACCGACTTTGCGCTCTTCCACAAAGACATCCACCAGCTCCTTGGTCTGCATGTCGATCTTATTCACATAAAGCATGATGCCGTCAAAATTGTCGTTAAAAGTCCTTTCCTTGAGCCCGGCATTGATATTTTCCTCGGCTAGCTTAAGGGCGGTTTGCTGAAAAGAACGTTTGCCCCAGGGCATGCCCACCATGGCGATAAATCCGGTCAGCAGGGTTCCCAGCAAACAAAATGCAAAGACCGCCGGCAGCAATTGATAGAGCCCGATACCACCTGATTTTAGCGCCGTAATTTCGTTGTCGCCGGACATGCGCAGGAAGGTGAGCAACACGGCCATCATCACCGACATGGGAATGATATAATTCAAAAAAAAAGGCATGGAAAAGGCCAGCATCCACAGCACGGCCGTCAGGCCGATGCGAAAGTTCACGATCAAATTGGCAATGTCAAGGATTCTGGTCATCAGGAAAATAAAGGTGAAAAAACCCAGATTGATCACAAAGGGCGGGATCATTTCCTGAAAAACATACCGATGGATGCGGGCTTGGATTTTCATGGCAGTTACAGCCGCAAGCGTTTGAATACCGGCTCGGGAATGGAGCGGATGACCAGCATGATCCATTTCCAGAACCAGCGGGTATAGACAATGTCTTTGGATTTTTGAAAAGCCCGGTGAATATCCCGGGCAGCCTCTTCGGGCAAGGCCGTGAGTTTTTCCGGCAATTCCATGGACTCGGTCATTTTGGTGCGGATAAAGCCCGGCAGAACCGTGATCACTTTCACCCCCCGGGGGGCCAAGCGATTGCGCAATCCGCTGAGATAGATGGAAAAGGCCCCTTTGGCCGCCCCATAAAAATAATTGCTCTGGCGGCCCCGTTGGCCGGCCACGGAACTGAGGCCGATGATGAAGCCGTGCCCGCGCCGCTCAAAATCCGCGGCAACGATTTCCAGGATGCTCACTGCGCCGATAAAATTGGCATGGAAAATCCGGCGGGCCTGATGAAAATCCTTTTGGGCCGCGGCTTGATCCCCCAGATAGCCAAAGGCCGCAACCACGCCGTCCGGTTTGGGCTTAAGGCTCTCATAAAAATCGGCATGGGACTTGCAATCTTCCGCATCGAAAAATAAAGGGGTTGCCGTTATTCCATGGCGGATGGTGAGGTCCCGGGCTTTTTTTTCCAGGGCCGTCACATTGCGGGAGGCCAGATAAAGATCGGCCTTTTCAAATTGGGCAAAGCGCCCGGCCAGGGCAAAGGCCACATCCGAATTGGCTCCAAGAACCAGCAAATTCATGTTGTCATACTCCTAGTCGTTTGGATTGCAGGGAATTGAATTTTCTTTGCTTGTCCCACTTGTCCCGCACGGCCGCAAACAAGTGCAGGCGGGGATAACCTTCTCTGAACACTTGGGCCGGCATGCGCACATCCTTGGTCAGGTACAGCCGCCCGCCATGATCGAGGACGATGCGGTCCAGCTCATCCAGAAAAGCAAACAAGGGTCGCTCGATTTTGAAATCAAGGGCCAGGGTATAGCCCTCCATGGGAAAGGACAGGTAGTTGTCGTTTTCCGGGCCGAAGAGTTTCAGCACAGCCAGAAAAGATCCGAAACCGGCCTTTCCGATGCGATCTAAAATTTTCGTAAGACCTGCAAAGCTGGCGGCCTTGGGCAGGACTAACTGGTATTGGGTGAAACCGGAGGCCCCATACATCCGATTCCAGTTGTCGATCCGGTCCAGGGGGTAAAAAAACGGTTCCAACGGCACCAGGCGGTTCTCCACAAAGGCCGGATGAGACCCGTAGTAGATGCGGTTGAACAGCCGGACCGTGTAACGATTCAAACAGCCTCTTGGAAAGTTCACGGGCACGGACAGGCGCCGCACCGGCGGAAGCTGCCGGGGCCCTGTCTCGGCATTTTCTCCCAGCATGAGAATGGAGCGTCCCATTTGACTGCCTTGGGCCAGACAGTCGATCCAGGCCACGGAATAGGTAAAGGCCCGGTGCTGTTCAAAAGCCCCGCAGACTTCTTCCAAATTGCGGCAGCGCAGGATTGTTTCGCGGATATAGGCGCTTTTTACCGGTTGCAGTTTCAACCTGACCGTCAGGATAATGCCGGTCAAGCCCATGCCGCCGCAGGTGGCCAAAAAAAGTTCGCGATTTTCCGTGGGACTGCAATGAACAATGCGGCCATCGGCCGACATCAGTTGGAAGGATAGCACGCAACTGCTGAAACATCCGGCCGAATGGTGGTTTTTACCGTGCACGTCGGCCGCGATGGCACCGCCCACGGAGATCAATTTGGTGCCCGGAGTGACCATGAGAAACCAGCCCCTGGGCAGAAAAACATCGATCAACTCCGCCAGGCTGACCCCGCTTTCACATTCCACCACGCCCTGTTGCGGGTCAAAGGCGATGATCTTGTTATACCTTCGGGTAGTGATCACTTGCTGATTCAGGGCGCTGTCGCCGTAGCTGCGACCCTTGGCATGGACAATCCATTCCCCTGCGACAGATAGAACCGCCGGCAGCTCTGCCTCGCTCTCAAATGAAACCGCTTTCGCGTTTATCAAGGGGTAGCGTCCCCAGCCGCTCAATTTCATGACACCTCGGATCCGCCGTGCTTAATTAAATACAGCAATACATACACATTCAACAACCAACAAAGAATTACCACCTGCAGAAAAGTATCCTTGAGCAACACCATGGTGGGGGAGCCGCTGCGCTGCTCCACAAAGGTGATTTGCAAATAGCGCAACAATCCCAGGATCACCCAAAAGGCCGTCAGATACATGTGATGGGTTCCATGCTTGGCCATGACTTCAGGGGATACGGTATACAGCAGATAGGCCACGATGATTACCGAGACCATGACCCCCATACTCAGGGAAACAAATTCAAAATTATAGCCGTCCAGGGATTTGCGGGTGCTGTTGCCCATGTCTTCCAGGAGCAGGTCGTCCCGCCTTTTGGCCAGGGCCAAAAAAAGGGCCAGCAGGAAGGTCATCATGATGATCCAGGGACTGATGTACACCTCAGCCGCAATGCCGCCGGCCAGAATCCGCAGGACAAAGCCAACGGCAATGCAGACGATATCAATGACCGCAATATGTTTCAACCGAAAGGAATAAATCAGGTTCAGCAGCAAATAGGCGCCGATCACCCCTGCAAAGCCAAGGGGCAGCAAGCCCAGGGCAATAATGGCGGCTATAAATACAAGCATGAAAAACAAAACATAGGCCTCGCCTTCACTGACCAAATTAGCGGCAATGGGTCTCAGTTTTTTCACCGGATGGCGCCGATCTTCTTGCACATCGCGCAGATCATTGATCATATAGATGCTGCTGGCTGCCAGGCAAAAAGCGAGGAACGCCGCGAAGGTCATCTGCACGGCTTGAATTTGATGTAATTTATTGCCGAAAAAAAGCGGCAGCCACACAAACCCGTTTTTCAAATACTGGTGGGGCCGCGCCAGCCGTATATAAGCCTTTATTTTTTGCACGACTTTCTCCATATGGCCGTCAGGTCGGCATGACCGCTCCTTGCAAAATACCGTCCCGGCTTTTCTAAAATAAGATAGGGCATGCCAGCCCGCCGGGCGCATTCCCCATCCTTGTCATCCCGGTCACCGATGAATAGGCATTCTTCCAGGGGCACATGCATTTTTTCGGCAATCATCCTTAATCCCTTGGGCGCCGGTTTTAAACAGTCCACTTCCGCATCAACAGCGGAAAGGATCACATCCGCTTCCAATCCCAGGGCCCGCAGTTTTTGGTCGGCCGGATAATCGGAAAAGATGCCGATGGAAATACTCGCGGCCTTCAAATCGGCAAACAGCTTTGTCACCCCGTTGAATCGGCAAGCGGATAAATACGGCAGGGGCCGCACCAGCATCCATTTCTCCACTGCCTGCCGCACCTGATCGGCCGGGACCCTTGAACGTTGCGCCCCCCATTCATACTGTTGCTTGTTGATGCAACCGCAGTTGGTTGCGCTGTTTTCCTCCCGTGCCTTCCTGAAATCAAAAACGATTTTCATTTCCAAGGCAGACCGTGGTCGGCGCAACATGGTGAAGAACATATCAAATAAGATGCGAATGCGCAATTTGCGTTGATCATATAAGGTCCCATCCACATCGAAAATGACAGCCTTCAAGCGCACTTCCCTATTTTGAATTCAATTCCGGAAAATACATGTCATAATAAAAACAATCCCCCCTGGGCAAAAAAGCAGGGATGTTATACCAATTGCCGGCAATGCGGCTCAAAAATTGTTCCCGGTAAACCCGGTAGCGAAATCCTTTTCCCAGGGTGACATGAAAAGTCTGCTGCCGGATTAAGAGGGTTTCTTTGGAAATGGAATCAAAATATGGGCTGTAATCCTCTGTAACCGGCAGGGTTGAAAAGACCATGAAATCCTTGCCGTCCAGCATACGGAAGTCGGTCAAACGATCATCCTGCCGACCGTGTTTGGAATCGTCGTGGAACACAATATAGCGCCGGTTGCTGTGATAGGTCATGGCCCCTGAGGTATAATAGCCGTTGGTGGCCGGCACATTATCTTGACCGTATTTTTCCAGCAGCGCGGCTTCAATTTCCCTTCCGTGCAGGCTGAGAACCAGATCATGATAATAGGGTTTGCCCTGGAGTATTTCCACCGGCAGCCCGAGGAGAACCACAATCGGAACAAGATGCATCAGGCTGAAAACAGCGGAATAGCGGATCAGTTTTTTCAAATCCGTTGGGTCCACCTGCATCAGAAACAGGTACAGAAAAGGATAAAAAGAGAGGGTCCAGTGCAGACCGCTGCGGTGAAAGGCGACAAGGCCCATGACAGCCACCGGAACCGCGAAAAAACAAAACAACAGTTTGCCGTCGGCACGGATTGCCAGGCCGAGTTTTTGCCGATTTTGAAAAAAACGCCATAGCAGCCAAGGGGTGGATAGATAGGCTTGGAATCCGAGAAAAGTGAAAAAGCCGGCGATGTTCAAGTGCACATCCCGGTTGCGGTTGATGACGTTGAAGAGCACGTTGGTCCAGCAATGGTTGTAGTTCCAGTAAAGATGCAGCAGAATCAGCGGAAGCGCCCCGGCCAGCCAGACCAGTCCGTTCATGAGAGCCCGGCGGTCGCGCCGGATGAGGAGATAGATCAGATAGGCAACCAACAACAGCCCGGCAAAGTATTTGCTTAAAATCGCCAAACCCAAACAAAGACCGGAAAGGAAAACAATAAAGCGCTTGCTGCGCCGGAGGCCGAGGTCCAACAACAGGCCGCATGCAAAAACAAAAAGAAAGAGGGGGGTATCCGTGGCTATCAGGACAAAAAGCATGTGCAGGGGTGACAGGAGATAAAAAAGGGAAACCAGGCAAGCTTTTTCCGTGTTGCCGGTCAACCGGGCCACAAAACCATACATGCCCATGGCAACCAGCGCGCCGCATAAAATGGTAAACAGGCGTGGGAAAAAGATATGCCGGCCCAACTGGCTGAACAGATACACCATCCAACCGGTCATGGGCGGATGGTCGTAATAGGTGAAATCAGGCCGGCTCACCCAGGTATAAAAATAAGCCTCATCCGAGGTGATGGGGAAGAAATAGGCCAGCAGCAGCTTGATGGCGATAACACCGATAAAAATATGACGATAGTTTTTTTCCATAAATGCGTAAACGGCTTTGCCCTGATTCCCCGGCAGGGATGCTTTTGGTTTCATGCTACATATACGCATCTGGGCAAATGTGCAAGTTAATCAGTTAATCCGGACAAGGGAATCACATGTAAACTTGGCGCGGAATGTGCGGCCATTAATTACCAATATTTCACCCAGCGAATACTATTGCTCGTCAGGACAAAGCGATTCGTGAGCGCTTGAGTATTGTCTCTGTCATCCAAACTCTCGGGGTCGGTATCGGAATCGGTATCGAGTCTTTTTCTATCAACGGGACGGGTCGGGGCCTCCCGCCGATGGGTAGGGGCGGTTCGCGAACCGCCCTACAGCAAGGCCATCACGCTGGGTCTTGGGGTCAGCAGGCCCCCCTGGGTTTTCGGAGTCGCTCAACTTATTTTTTTTCGATAGCGATTCCGATACCGACCCCGACCCCGAAAAAACGAATTGTCATCCCCTCTGGGTACTCGAGGTTTTCTCTTGACTTTGCCCAATGCTGGTATAGAGTCCCAGGTCATGCAAAAACCCAGTGAACATTTTTATACTTTTGCCGCCTGGGCTGTTTTGGCCACGGCCGCCCTTTTCCGCCTGATTTACGCCGGACAATTTCCCCTGGTTCCGGATGAAACCAACTACTGGCAATGGGGCCGCCATCTGGCCTGGGGCTATCACGACAATGCCCCCATGATCGGCTGGGCCATCCGGCTGGCCACGGAACTCATGGGGCATACGGAAACCGCCGTACGCCTGCCGTCCGTGCTGGCCATGACCATCGCCTCCATTTACATTCTGCTGGCAGCCCGGCGCTGGTATTCGCCGGCCGTGACCTTTCATGCCGTGCTACTAAGCCAGGGTATTCTCGAATTCAATGTGGGTGGTTTGCTGGCCACCACCGACGGTCTCCAGGCGGCCGGCTGGGCCGCGGCCGCCTATCATGTGGCCCGGGCTTATGAGGACAATCGCTGGTCTCATTGGCTCCTGGGCGGCATCTGGTTCGGTTTCGGTTTGCTGAGCAAATATACCATGGTGATTTTTCTGCCTGGGGCCTATCTTTTTGGACTGCTCTCCCAGCAATACCGGCCACGCTTGGCCCAAGCCCGTCCCTATGTGGGCCTGTCTTTGGGAGTGATGCTGTTCGCGCCGGTGATCCTTTGGAATATTGTAAATGGATGGAATTCCGCCCGGCATGTGGCCCATCTGGGCGGCGTGGATGAATCTTTTAAGCTGCATTTGAAATATTTCGCCGAGTACTTGGGCGGCCAGGCCGGTCTGGTTTCACCCCTTATCTTTTTGCTGGTCTTGCTGGCCTGGCACATGGCCTTCTGGTCGAAAAAAAAGCAGTGGGTGAATTCGTATCTTTTTTGGACCTCCTTTCCCATGTTCGCAGGGTTTGCCCTGCTGAGCCTGCACACGCGGGTTTACGCCAACTGGCCGGGGACGGCTTATCTGACCGCATGTATTCTGGTGGCGGCCTGGTTCAGCCCGGGAGGAGCGCAAACAACCCTTGCCGCTCCGTTGCGGTATTTTGGGCAGCGCCTGTATCCCTGGGGGGTGGGACTGGCTTATATCTTGACGGCCCTGCTGCTGATTCATGTGGTCACACCGATTTTTCCGGTTTCCAAGAAAATCGACCGGGTGGCCCGTGAAATCGCCGGCTGGGACCTTTTGGGCCGCAAGGCTTCCGAAACAATGCAGGCCATGCCGACTCCGCAAAAAACCTTTCTTTTTGGGTTAAAATATCAAATCGCCAGCGAATTGGCTTTTTACACCCCCGGCAATCCTGAAACCGTGGCCATCAACAAATGGAACCGGCCCAATGTATATGATTACTGGTTTACGGATGACGATCTGCGGGGCTGGGATGCGGTGGGGGTCAGCGAGGCCCCCAATGACCATGAAACCAAATTGAACCAGATTTTTGAACGCGTGGATGCCCCTGTGGAAATTAAAGTGTACCGGGATGCTCCCTGGCAGCCGGCATCAGCCCTGGAACCGGCCCAGGTGTTTTATTTATATCGGGCTTACGGCTTCAAGGGCGGTTTGCGCTGGCAGCCGTCAAACCCCGGCGATATCCGAGCTGTAGGGGCGAAAGATTTTTCGCCCCTACATAGGCCGCACCATTAAGAAGGAATTTCCAATGCTGAAGGGAGGAAGCACAGTGCCCGGCTTGTGTGTCAGCCCGCTTCCTTGGGATCGATAGCCTTCGCCGCGCAAGCGCTTTCCTCAAAATCGTCCTTGAAAAAATCAAAAAGACTGCCGGTATAACCACACTGGAAGGCCTGTTCGATTTTGCGGCGGATGTAATCTTGCGTGGCCTCTTCACCATCGATTTTCAGCCGGACGGCGATGAGCCTTTGCAGAAAGGTATCCTCACGCTGTTTTCTGGGGATCAGCTCCATTAAGCGGTGAAAGGCCGCCTGAAGCGGCCCTTTCAATTCTTCCATGGCAATCACATTGTCCGGCATGGCGGTTTCCTATTATTTTTTGGGGCCCGCTTTATCCGCCGGCGGATCGAAAATCGACATGATATTTTCCGCCTGGCTGCTGTTCAACAAAAACGGGTAGTTGTTTTGGGAGGATACGGCCGGATAATCTCCCTCTCCGGCTTGGGCCTTGGCATAGATGAACAGGGTGTATTCCTGGCTGCCTTTGATCTGCGCCGTGTAAATCGGATCAGCCAGATCCTCCTTTTTTTTACCCTCCAGATACCCCTTGCATTTCAATTGGGACAGGGTACTCAGCAAGCGTTCAACCTTGGTGGTATCCAGATTTTGCCCCTGGGGGTCCTGCCATAGGATTTTCTTTTCCGTAGCCTTTTCTTCAGGCTTTTTTCCGGTTTCGTCTTTCTTTTCCGGTTTGCTTTCCTGGGCGACTTCCGGTGCCGTTTCCTCCTTTTTGACGGCTTCCACCGCCGCTGACGCCTTTGAAATCTTTATTCCTTGGATTTCGCTCTTCTCAAAACTGAGGACGGCTTTGTCCCGCAATTGGTCCAGGCTGAGGTCAAAGCGGCTGCGGAAATTTTCCCGGGCGTGGTAAACCCGTGGATCACCCTCCAGCCGGACAAAGGTATGTTGAAAAGAAGTTGCCGCGCGTCCCACGGAAAGATTGCGTTTGATCGTGTCGCCGCTCCAGGCGCGTACCTGAATGGACTTGCCCTCATCCAGATCATAGCGGCCGTAATTTCCCGCCTCCGACACCAGATCCGTCAGAGTCAGTTTATCCATGGTATTCAGCATATCCTCAACCTTGGCAGTGTCGGCCGGGTATTCTTGTTCACCCAGAATCCAGGCCTCGCCTTTGCGCTTGAGCTGGAGCGTCTTTCCAGGGGAAACGATTTCAATCCTGCTGAGCTCCTTTTTCTCAATGGCCGGCAGCACCGGCAATTGATAATGGGTTTGATTGGAGCCATGCAAAAGCAGATATACAGATAAGCCGGCAATAATGGCAAATAGAATAAGATATTCCTTTTTCATTTTCATCGGATCCCTTCTCCTTACTTCTGAAAAATCATCTGAATCTGTTTGCGCCTGGCTTGACGCCTGAGCCAAACGAAAAACCCGAACAGAATAACCAGCACAGGCATTCCCACGATATTGAATACCTTGATGCCGGTTTTCACCAGCGCATCCGTATCGTACAAGGGATTGAAGCCTTGCTCCTTGCTGCGCATGGCCGCAATTTCATCCCGGCCGTTAAGGGCATCGATCACGTTCATCAGGAAGGTGGCGTTGGGGGTCTTGCCCTCCTCATCCAACATGTTATCTTTCAGCATTTCAGCCGAGGAGATGATAAAAATCTTGGCAGGTTCACTCTTGGCCAGGAAATCACCGGCCCGTTGGATTTTGGACAATTCCGGTTCCGCTTTTTCACCGGCCTCTTGATCCGTTGACTTGGCCTCCTGGGCGGCAGGGTCGATTTTATCAATATCCATGCCGTTTTCATCCGGTTTTTTCTCTTCTTTGGGCTTTTCCGGAATGGGTTTGCCGTCGAAAAAGCTCTGGAAGCGACCGCTCAGGAGATAAGCCAAGGGCATGCTGGATTTCTTATCCTGCTCCCGGGGCGGCTGGATGAACATGGGGTTTAGATTGATCCGGCCCTTCATTTCCCAGGCTTTGTCGGAAGAGGCCAGCAAGCGCTGGGCTTTTACATCACCGGATTTGAGGCGCTCTTCTTCCAGGGCCAGGGGCGAAATACGCATGGCTATCAGCCCGTTTACGTTTTTCATAAAGGGCAGATCTTCATTGATGTTTTCCCGTTTGATCACCGGCGCGAAATACAAAGCGCGCTCGCCGCCACCGAACTGTTGGGGCAGCATCTGCTTGTAGCAATTTTCATCCATGACATAGGATTTGCGAACGCTCACCCCATAGTGGGCCAACAGTTTTTCAAGCCCGGTATCCACCGGTACAAAACCGGCTCCCTGGTTGAAAAACTGCTGTTGATTGGGCGCCATGACTTCCTTAAATGCATCCAGGAAAACGGCAATACTTCTGCCGCGCATCAGAAACTGATCGATCTGGTATAATGCGAAATCGCTCAATTTTTCCGTGGGCCTGGCGATCACAAGGCATTTCAGGCTTTCCGGAATGCTGTCTTTCTTAAGAGTTATGGGCTGGACGGAATAATTCTGCGACAACAGCCCATTGAACGCGCCCAAACCGTCCCCTTGCTGCTCCATGGGATTGAATTGATGTTTGGCTTTCATCTGAAGGGTGTCATGGTCTGCCAGATAGCCGATTTTTTCATTGATATCCACCAGGGATTCCACATTGTCATTGATCAGGGTGTCCAAATCCTTCATATCCACCAGCTCATAGCGCGTGCCGATCAAGGGGAATTGAATCACGCTGAGCAGGGGAATCGTGGCGGTCTTCTGTCCGTAGGTCATGATGAGGCCGATGGTGCCTTCGCCGGCCGGGATGCGGCCGCCGGACAAATCCGGCCACTTCAAGCTCATCAATTTATGCGTTTTCACGGCTTCCGCCGCAGCATTGTCCTTGCTGGGATCCACGTGGTTGAAGGCAAGCTTGCCGTAATTTTTGGCATTGAGCTTGTTGACGGTCTCCGCCAATTTTTCCGGCAGCTCCGGCAAGGCTTTCAGCCCCATGAGGGGCGCCACTTCCTTGAGGGAGGAGGACAGAAAAAGCTGAATGGTAATCTTGTCTTTCAAGGCCAGCAGCGCGCTGATCTTGTTGTTCATCTTCTGAATGGTAGTGGTCAGGCGATACTCCAGCCCATCGGTGGAAGTGACAGCCGGAATGGTTTCAATGATGTCCCCGTGAATCAAGGCAATGCCCATGTAGGCGTTGATGAATTTGATTTCATCCCGCTCAAACTTGCGGATCTGGACCGGATGAATGCCGTATTCCTGAGCGGATTTCTGATTGCCCGGCTTTCCGGCGCCCAGTTCTTCCTCTTCCGGGCTTACATCGTAGAACTGATAATTAAAATGCCGGTTGGCGTGAATGGCATACTCGTCCAGCAAATCATGCAGGTAACGTTCGGTATTGTTGTGGGGGGCCGGCAGGTTCTTGGTGAAAAAGACTTTGACGGTCAAGGGCTCGGACAAAGTCGACACCACCCGCCGGCTCAGGTTGGAAATGGAGTATACCTTGTTGGCGGTGAGATCAAGCCGGAAAAAAAGACTTCTGCCCGCGATATTGATCAGGGCAACGATTACGAGATAAATACAAAGCTTAAAATATTTTTCAGATCGTGTCATGGTGGTTCATTCTCCTTATTCCTTTTCCTGCATCGCCAGCTTGGCGCCGTAAAGGGCAATAAATACGACGCTAAGAAAATAGAGGATATCCCTTGAGTCGACAATTCCCTTGGAGATATTTTGAAAATGATTATCCGCCCCCAAATAACCGATGACCCCCAGCAAGATTTGGGGGAAAAAGAAAAGCATTTTATCGATCAGGGTCAAAGTGAAGCAGATGGCCATGCCGATGATGAAGGCAATGATTTGATTGCGGGTCAGGGAGGAGGCGAAAAGCCCGATGGCGCAATAGGCCGCGCCCAACAGCAGGGCGCCCAGGTAACCGCCGATGACGGGTCCCCAATCCAGCTTTCCCAGAAAAGCGATGGTGATGGCGTAGGATAAGGTCGGCAGCAGCAGGGCGCCCACCATGGCGATGGCCGCCAGCAGCTTGCCGATGATGACATCCAGAAAGGTCACCGGCATGGTGAGCAGGATTTCATACGAACCGATATTCAACTCCTCTGAAAACAGCCGCATGGTAATAGCCGGAATCACAAAGGAAAAAGTAAGGGGCAACAGGTCGAAAAAATTGCGCAGGCTGGCCTGATTGTAAAGGAAAAAAGTGGAAAAAAAGAACCAGCCCGTCACCAAGAGAAAAATGGATATGACGATATAGGCAATGGGAGATACAAAGTAGTCCTTAAATTCCTTATTCAGAATGTGGGTAACTTGCCGCATTTCAGTTCTCCTTGGTCAATTCACGGAAGATCATTTCAAGGGACCGGCTCTCTTGTTGAAACTCCATCAACACCCAGTCCGTGGCCTTAATGGTTTGATAAACGGGCTTGCGCAGATCCAAGGCTGTTTCACAGGCGAGCTTCAGGGTGAGCAAGCCGTCGTTGTCGGCCTTGTCCGCCTCCACCCGCTTCACGCCGGTGATGGCGGCAAGCTTGCTTTTGGCTTCGTCGGGATCGGCGTTCAGCAAGCCCAGCCGGATCACGGCCTGTTGATGGGCCGATTGTTTCAGGGCCTCGGTGCTGCCGTCGGCGACGATTTTGCCGTGGTTGATGATCACGATGCGATTACAGGTGGCTTCGGCTTCGCTGAGGATATGGGTGGACAGGATGACGGTCTTTTCCTTGCCGATGCGCCGGATGATTTCCCGGATTTCCACGATCTGGTTGGGATCCAGGCCGGAGGTGGGCTCGTCCAGCACCAGAATTTCCGGATCGGCGATCATGGCATGGGCCAGGCCGACCCGTTGCTTCAAACCCTTGGATAATTCGCCGATGGTTTTATGCATGATGTTGCCCAGGCCGCACAGATCCACCAACTGCCGGATCCGCGGAATCCTGCGGTCATGGGCCAGGCCGCGAATGTGCGCCACATAGTTCAGGTAGTCATAAACCAGCATGCTGTGATATAGCGGCGCGGATTCCGGCAAGTATCCGATGAGCTTTTTAATCTCCAGGATATTTTCACGGATGGAAAAATCTTTCACGCGCACATCCCCGGAAGTGGGCAGAAAATATCCGGTGAGCATTCTGAGCGTGGTTGTTTTTCCGGCGCCGTTGGGCCCCAACAGCCCGAGGATCTCGCCGCGCTGGATATCCAGGCTGATCTGATCCACGGCGCACAAGTCATCATAATATTTCGTGACATTTTCAACACGGATCATCGCTGTCCTCCCTTATGCTTGTTCCTACACATATATAGGCTCTTTCTTTCATTTTGTTTTATTAAGATTGATGCGGCCTTTCCTATTATTATATAGCCGCACGGTTTTCAAGAAAAAATCAATGGAACTCCCCCTTGTCTATTTTATCAATTTGATCACCAGGAAACCCATATGGCGACGCTTGATGACCATGGAAACCGCATCCCCTTTTTTCAGCTTTTGCAGGGCCTGCTGATAGTCTTTTACGGTTTTAATCACCTGATGGTTGATTTCCTTGATGATATCCCCTGGAATGAGCTCTGCTTGCGCGCCTTTGCTGCCCGGTTCCACCCGCTCCACGATGACGCCTTCGGTTTTTTCCACATTCAGACGCGCGGACAATTCGTCGTTAAGCTCGGCAACCTGGATCCCCAATTCCGCGCCATCGGCTTTGGGCCGGGATGAATCCGCGACTTTTTGATCTTCTCTTTGGGCAATGGTCACCGGAAAATCCTTTGCCTGACCATCGCGCAGAACCGTAATGGTAATTTGCTTGCCTGCCGGTATGTCGGCGATCAGCTTGCTGAGGGTCCTGCTCTTAACGACTTTTTGACCATCCACTTTCAGAATGATGTCATTGGGCCGTATGCCGGCTTTATCCGCCGGATCTCCGGCAAAGACTTCCGTCACCAGAACACCGGTGTCCTTGTCGATTTTATAATATTCAGCCAGGGAATCATCCAGGGATTGGATGGCGACCCCCAACCAACCGCGGCTGACCTGGCCGCTTTCCTTGAGCTGCTTGATGACATTTTTGGCGATATTGATGGGAATGGCAAAGCCGATGCCTTGCCCGCCGGCGAAGATGGCTGTATTGATGCCGATGACCTGGCCCTGCATATTGAGCAGCGGGCCGCCGCTGTTGCCTGGATTGATGGAGGCGTCGGTTTGAATAAAATCATCGTAGGGGCCGGAACCGATCACCCGCCCCTTGGCGCTGACAATGCCGGCCGTAACCGTGTGATCCAGCCCAAAGGGGTTGCCGATGGCCACAACCCATTGCCCCACCTGAAGCAAATCCGAATCACCCAGTTCGATAAAGGGAAGATCATTTTCCGCTTTCACATGAATCAAGGCAAGATCCGTATTGGGGTCCCGTCCCACGACTTCCGCCTTGAGTTCTTTTTCATTGCTCAGTTTCACCACGATCTCTTCGGCATTTTCAACCACGTGGTTATTGGTTACGATATCGCCCTGGCGGTTGATGATAAAGCCTGAGCCAAGACTTTGTTGCTTGAAATCATGGGGGGGCCTGTTGCCGAAAAAATGCCGGAAAAAATCGTTGAATTCGTCGTCTTCCGGCGCTTCATGCGGACTTTGATGAAATTCGCGGAACATGGGGCCGGCCCCTTTGATCCTTTTAACCGTGCTGATATTGACCACAGCCTTGCCGGCCGCATCGGCCAGGGCCGTAAAATTTTCCGGCCCGCCGGCCCCCTGGGCGGAGACCGGTGGAAATACGAGGGCGATTCCCAGCAGCAATAAGGTGAGGCAGGCATGCAAGTGCGTGGATTTTTTTTGTCTGTCCGGCAATTTGGGTCGCACCTGATTCATCGTTTTACTCCTTTTCTTCGCAAAGGCCGAAAATGACAGGTTGGTGACGGCAATGAATACCGCCACACTTTAACCTCATTTTTGCGGTTGTCAAGGTGCCCTTTATTTTGAAATCGGGGAGTCTTACGTAGTTTGTCCAGGGTCGGGGTCTCAATCGGAATGGAAAGATCAGGAAAGCATGCTCTTCCATCCCTGGGGGAGTTGCTTCCAGGCGGGATTCGGCCGCAATGATGTCAAGGTCGGTTTTATTTTTATGCTTGTAGCTCGATGAAAAACCCGGCCTTGATCATCATTTCAGCCGGGCGTTCACAGTGGGAACGGCTTCCAGCCGGGATTCGGCCGCAATGATGATCAAGGCCGCAAAACCCTATTTTTTTTCTTTGGTTTTCTTCTTTTTCGGACGGCTGACACCGGTGGTGCCGCGCCAAATTTTTCCACGCCGGGTGCGTTTATCTCCTTTTCCCATGATTAAGCCTCCTTAGGATATTTTAAAAAAGTAGACCATACTCAACCCGCCGGTTTTTGTCAAATTTAAAATTCACCTTTTCCTCACAATGGGTTATATACATGCCCATGGGAATCAATTGCTGTCCGCCCAAAGCCGTCCTTTTCGATTTTGACGGAACCTTGACCCTGCCAGGGGCGCTGAATTTTGCGGAAATCCGGCGGACCCTGGGCTGCCCGTTGGATAAGCCCATTTTGGAATACATTGCGGATCTGAGCGACAACCGGCAACAGCGGCGGTTGTTGGATATGCTGGAAGCATTTGAAATGCAGGGCGCTGAAAAATCAGTCCCCAATCCAGGTGCGGAACATGTGGTTCAAGCCCTGCGCGCCCGGGGGATTGCCGTGGGAATCCTAAGCCGGAACGGGATTGAACCCATTCGCAAGGCTTTCCAACATTTCAACGGGATCTGCAGCTTGGATTTTGATGTCATCATTTCCAGAAACGACCCCTACGCGCCCAAGCCTAGCCCCCAGGGAATCCATGCTGCTGCCGCGCAATGGGGGATAAGGCCCTGGGAAATGATGGTGGTGGGCGATTACATCTTCGACATCCAGGCCGGGAAAAACGCCGGCGCCGTAACGGTATTTTTGAAAAATCCCGGAGTTGTTCAGAATTTTGTGGTGGAAAGTGATTTCACGATTGCCAGTTTGGTTGAACTCCTGGCGATCATCAACTAGAAAATTACAATCTCACCATGCCGCCGCCGTTGGCGCCATCCGGCCACAAGGGCTGCAAAAAAGGCGCGGATGCTGCTTTGCTGATTTTTCATCAAGATCTGCTTGGCCTCTTCCAGTATTTGTCCCGGCTTGCCAGCGGAAAGTCGATAAATGGTTTTCCGCTGTCGGCGCTCCAGAATCACTGGGCCGCCATGGCCATCAAAAGCCTTCTGGATCCATTGGGTTAAAAAATCATTGGTTTGGTTTTCCGTGAGGGTCGGCAAATAGATTTTTTTAATGCTGGATTGGGCCGGCAGCAGGCGCTTAACCTGGGGCAGATATTCCAGCAAGTTGGGTTCACAGAATAGAACGATTTTATCCATTCTATCTTTGGAATCTCCCTCTCGGGCAGACCTGTCCAGGCACAGCAGATGCAGAACCGCATCCAGGCCGAGCAACTGGGCATCATCGATCATCAATACCTTGGACCCGTTTTTCTTGGCAAGATACGCATCGCTCTCGCCGGTCATTAGATGCCTGGATTGGTGTTCAAGCTGCTTGCTCTGAAATGAATCCATGGTAATCCGGCAGGGTATCCAGCCGGCACTTGAAGCGGCGATGTATCTTTCTAAAAAGGTGGTCTTGCCGCTGCCCTGTTCACCGATGACCAGTATCAGGAAATCCTCCCCTTTCATCAACTTACGAAAGATGACATTGGTTTGATCAAGGGATGGAAAGAAAAAAAAGAATGGACGGTCCACAGTGCTTTTCAGTTCTTTAGCCATAAGAACCCCTTCCTAGCGTTCCAGCTTGCTATCAGGCGACATCCGGTTTCCATTGACAGCCAACTGGAAACCAAGTGACTACAGAAGAAAGCAAAAACCATACCCTTTCAATCAAGAATCGGTTGGTAGATATATATTATATTTAAATTCATGCTGTTATCAGAAGATGATTGAAAAAAACCATCCGGCTGCTTTATAGTGGAATCACCGTCCCAACGAAAAAGAGTGCGCAAAAATGGTTACCGGGCAACGGTTTTTACACCCTGGGCTTGTCCGAAAAATTTCCAGGTCAGGGAGCGGGAATGATGACATCTTTTAAAGCGGTTTATCTTGAAACCAATGCAAGCGGCGACCTGGATTCTAAAATCGCCGAGGCCCGTTCCATCCTGGAGGACTGTGTGCTTTGTCCGCGTAAATGCCGAGTGAATCGCTCCCAAGGGGAAACCGGAATCTGCAAAACCGGAGCAAATGCCGTGGTGTGCAGCTTTCATCCCCATTTCGGCGAGGAGTCGCCTCTAGTGGGGGCCCATGGTTCCGGAACCATCTTTTTTTCCCATTGCAATCTGTTGTGCAATTTTTGCCAAAACTACGAAATCAGCCATGGGGGCGAAGGCCGGGAGGTTTCAGATGGGCAGTTGGCCCGGATGATGCTGGCCCTGCAACAGGAAGGCTGCCACAATATAAATTTTGTAACCCCCTCCCATGTGGTCCCTCAAATTCTTTCGGCATTGAAGATCGCTGTCAGCGCCGGGCTCCATCTTCCCCTGGTGTACAATACCAGCGCCTATGACCAGGTTGAAACCCTGGGCCTCCTGGAGGGGGTCTTTGATATTTACATGCCGGATTTCAAGTTTTGGGACCCGGAAATGGCCCTTCTGACTTGCCAGGCCAGGGATTATCCCGAGGTTGCCCGAACCGCCCTCGCGGAAATGCAGCGGCAGGTGGGGGATTTGGTGATGGATGCAAACGGATTGGCCCGGCGTGGCATTCTTTTGCGGCATCTGGTGCTGCCCGATGATCTGGCCGGAACCCGTGAAATCATGGGTTTTGTCTATAAAAACATCTCGCCCCACACCTATGTCAATATCATGCCCCAATACCGGCCCTGCGGCCGGGCCTGGGAAACCAAGGGCCTGAACCGCGCCATTACGGCGGCTGAATTCGAAGCTGCCATCCAGGCCGCTGCCGGCGCAGGGATCATTCGTTTTGATCAGCGGCGATGGCGATGAATACCTGGATTTGAATGCCCTGACCTTTTCAGCAACAATTACCGGTGGAATTTATCTGACTGTGCAAAAGACCATGCACGGCCTGCATGATCATATGCACCACCACCATGTGAACATCCTCCACCTGCTGCATATCGTTTACCGCGGCAATAAACGGTATCCGGGCCATTTGAGCCAGTTTCCCGCCTGAAAAACCGCAAAGCCCGATGGTGCGGCCCTTGTTTTGATTGGCATATTCAACGGCCCGGAGCACATTGGGTGAATTGCCTGAGCCGGAAATCCCCACCACCAGATCGCCGGGTTCAAAAAAATTTTTCAACTGCTCCACAAACACCGCTTCATAGGACACATCATTGGCCAGGGCCAGTATCGTGGGCATGTTGTCGTTCAGACAGATCATCTTGAATTTTTTGGTAAGGTCAAAGCAACAGCCCTTGTTGATGTCGCAGGCCAAATGGGAGGCGGTTGCGCCGCTGCCGCCGTTGCCCATGACAAAGATGCGGCGGCCGGCCCAGTAGGCCTCCATGAAGGCCTCGATGATTTTGGCAAAGCCCTCATGATCAAAGGCCTCCAATAGGGTTTGTAAACGTTTGATATACCCATGGGAGAATGCTTGAAGCGCCATTTCTTTTCACTTCCTTTCCAGCGGCCATTCTTCCTGGGCCGCGTAATAGGCTGCAAGGGTGCCGATATCCCGCAGATACCCCTTGATTCGATAGCCGTACATTTTTCCAGTAAGCCGCGGCAGCACGTCATGCCCCAGGTCCAGCACGGCGGGATCCTGGCGCTGATTTACCGCCGCAGGAAAAAAATCAAACAGCCTGCGGGAAGCCACATAGATCCCGGCATTGGCCAGGTTCGTGGCCGGATGTGGCGGTTTCTCAACAAAGCTCAAGATCTTGCCGCGCCCATCCAGTTCGGCGATTCCGCAAGCACTGGGATTTTGCGTATGAAACAGTCCCATGGTCAATACGCAGTCCTTCTCCCTGCGCCCCTGATGATCGGCCAGCATATCCTTAAGATCCATATCGGTCAAGTTGTCGGCATAGACGATCAGGAAGGTTTCTTCGTCAGCCACGAAATCGCGGTTGGCCCAGATGGTGCCGCCGCTGCCCAACAGCACCTCTTCCCATACCCAGACCACCTTCAGGTTGTTTGCGGCGCGCCTTTGTCTTTCCTGCAAAAAGGCTTTCACCTGATCCGCCAGGTGGTGCAGATTGATCAGCACCTCGGCCACGCCGGCGGCTTCCAACCTGGCCAGCCAAATTTCCAGCAAGGGCACGCCCCGGATGGGCACCAGGCATTTGGGGACAGTGCTGGTCAACGGTTGCAAACGCGTGCCTTTGCCCGCAGCCAGGAGAAAGGCCTTCATTCGGGCTTTCCCGCCTGACGGATGACATGCAGGTTTTTCATATGGGTTTTGGCATATTCCAGAATATCGTCGATTTCCTCTTGCTCGGCCAGATAAGCCCAATAGGAGCGGATGCTGTCTTCTATGCCGCGGGTCGCTTGCCAGCCCAGGGCCTGTAAACGGCCGGTGTCGGAAACAATATGGCGCGTATCCCCATAGCGATAGTACCCGGAGATGACGGGCGGCACGGCTTTGCCCGTCAGGCCCTGCATGCGGTTGTAGAAATCGAGGACGGTCCAGGCTTTTCCGCCGCCCACGTTGAATACATTGTAGTCGGCCGCAGGATGATCAAGCACCAGCAGATTGGCAGCCACCACGTCGCTGATGTTGACAAAATCCCGGACTTGACGGCCGTCTTCAAAAATGGTGGGCGGGTGATCAAAATAGAGACTGAGAGCAAAGATCCGCATGGCGCCTGAATAAGCGTTGTAAAAGGATTGGCGCGGTCCCTGGACAATGGAATAGCGCATAGCCACCGAGGGAATCCCGTAGCGCCGTCCCAGGTGCAGGGCGATTTGCTCCTGGGTGAATTTGGAAATGGCGTACTGGTTGCACGGTGTGGCCACGCTTTCATCCGAAGGCAGCCATTGCAGGTTGCGGCCGCAGGCTTCGCAGGCATGCTCCCAAATCCCTTTGGAAAGCTGGGCCTCCAAACGGATGGAAGGGTAAAGGCAACGCTCCTTTTGGGGAGAACAGGCCGGGCAGTAGTAACGCCCTTCGCCCATCACCGCCTGGCTGGCAGCCACGATGATTTTTCGAATGCGGTTGGTCCAACCCCGGGCCACGATGAGCTCATACAAAAGCGCGGTGGAAACGGCATTGACCTGAAAGTAGGTTGAAAAATCCGGCAGATAATCCTGGTAGGCAGCGAAATGATATACCGCTTCCACATCTGCCAAGGCGGCCTGCAAGGTGGCTTTGTCGCAGACATCGCCGCGGATGAACTCCGCCTGGGGATGCAGATAAGCGGGTTTGCCCTTTGGGTGGACGGTGGGTTGCAGAATGTCCAGTATCCGGACTTGATGCCCGGCCTGGATCAGGGCGTCGGTGGTGTGGGAACCGATGAATCCGGCTCCGCCGGTGACAAGAATCTTCATTTGATTGCTCCGGAAAAAGGCTTCATTTTATTTGCTGGAATAGGAATGATCCTCGAAGATCACCTTACTGCCGCTTTTTTCCATCATAAAGGGCAATTCGCGGTACTCTTTCAAGGCTTCGAAAACGGCATTCTGGTTTTCCCGGGGAACAATCAACAACAAAAAACCACCGCCGCCGGCACCGGCGATTTTTCCGGCCAATGCCCCGGCGTTTTTGGCTTTGGCATACATCTCATCGATCTGGTCGTTGGAAATTCCCGCAGCCATCTGCTGCTTCAGGCACCAGTTGCGATCCAGCAGCAAGCCGCAGGTGTGAATATCGCCTTGCTCCATGGCCTGGGCAAAGGGCTCCACCAGCTCGACCATCTTTTTCATGCTCTCCAATTTTTCAGACTGATTCAAGCCCTGCTGCTGACGGGTGAGAATCTCGTCCGCGCTGCGGGTGATCCCTGTGAAATAGAGCAGCAAGGAGGCGGAGAATTTGCGGAGCACGGCCGGATCCATTTTTTGGGGGAGCCGTTCCGTTAGGTCGCCGGCCAGAAATCGAAAGCGGTTGACCCCGCCGTAAGCCGCGGCATATTGGTCCTGGCGGCCGATGGGCTTTCCCAGAATATCGATTTCAATATGGCAGGCATCCCTGGCCAACTGTTCGGCGGTCACCAGCTCGTTTTGAAAGGCATACAAGGCATGCAGCAAGGCCACGGTAATGGAACTGGAACTGCCCAGGCCGGAGCCGGAAGAGGGGATGTCCGCCAGGGTGGTGATCTCCACCCCTTTTTCCACGCCAGTGAGTTTCATGGCTTCCCGCACCAGGTCATGCTCGATCTCGGAAACATGGCCGACACATTCCTTGCGGGAATAATTGATGTAAATCATGTCGTCAAAGCGCTCTTTCACAATGGCATAAACGAACTTGTCAATGGCGGTGCAGATCACCTCACCCTGGTGTTTATTGTAGAAACTGCGCATGTCCGACCCGCCGCCCACAAAACTGATGCGCAGCGGCGTTTTCACGATGATCATGTATTTTCTCCCTTGTTTCCCTGCCCGGCTGGAGCACTATCCACCCTCAGCGGTTCAATGCATGATAATAATTCAGCACTTTCTTTACATAATCTTCCGTCTCAGGATAGGGGGGGATCATCCGGTTGTATTGGTCCACGGCGCCCGGCCCGGCATTATAGGCGGCCAGGGCCAGGGAGAGATTGCCGTCAAAACGATTCAGCATCTCTTTTAAGTAGCAACTGCCGCCCATGATATTTTCCCAGGGACTGAAGGGATCGGTAATGTTCAGGGCTGAATAATTTTCCGGCATGATCTGCATCAAACCCTTGGCGCCTTTTCTGGAGACGGCTTTGGGGTTGAAATTGGATTCCACCTTGATGAGGGCCTTGATCAGGGAAAAATCAAGACCGTGTTTGCGGGAGGCCTGCAGAATAAAGTGATCATACTTGTCCGAGGTGTATACTTCACCGTCGTCTTCGCCCCCCGGCTCCTCTTTGATGAAAATTTCATAGCCGGAGGAAACCGGTACATTGGTAAAATGGCATACCCCGTTTTTATCAATATAACGATAAATGTCCGCCGCCGCCGGTGAGGCCCCGAGGGCGGATAACCCGAACGCCAAGCAGGCAAATATCAGTTTACCGGACTTCTTCACGCGCTGTTGTACCCAAACCTGAATTCATCAGAAACCCTTTTCCCAAATCCCTTGCAACTGCCGACCCCCTTATCATATTATTAACACAGAATAATTTCCAGTATTTTTTATGAAAACAGATCCAACTGCACCTGTTGCGGCTTGTTTTCCGGATTTTCCGATTTCTTGCGCCGGCCGGCTTTTTCCCGGCGGATCAGTTCTTTTTCAATATCGCTGATAAAGGCTGACGGCTCCCTGGGTACCGTCTCGCCGAATAAACGCCGCATGTTTGCGTAAGTTAGGATCAATTGCTCCTTGGCCCGGGTCATGCCCACATAAAATAAGCGTTTTTCCTCGGCCAGGTCCTGGCGCCGGCCGGGCCGCTGATACGGCACCAGGCCGTTTTCACACCCGGCAATGAAGACCACCGGAAATTCCAGCCCCTTGGCAGCATGCAGGGTCATCAAGGCCACGCGCTCGCTTTTGGAAAGGTAAATATCCTGGTCGCTTTGCAAGGCCAGGTTTTCCAAAAAATCCCGGGCCGAGTCGGCCCTTTCAGCCCGCAGTAGCAAACGGTCGAAAATTTCCCCGGCCTTTGGATCAGCTTCCAGGGCCGCCGCAATCGGTTTGATCTGGTCTTTTAAATACAAGAGCACATCCACCGCTTGCTGATTTTTCAACAGTTTTTTCATATCCAGCAACCGCTGGAAAAATTCCGCCAATTTCGCCTGGTGCTGGGTGCGCAGGCCCTTGATGGGAAAACGCCCAACATTGACCAGGGCTTCGGCGGCAGGCAGCTTGTTTTGAAAACACCAGGCCAAGAGCAAGTCCAAGGTCTGTTTTCCGATTCCATCCACCAGGGCCGTCAGGCTTTGCTCCAGATCAGCATAGGTGCCCTGATCCGACAAGATGCGATACAAGGCCAGGATTTCCCGGATTCCCCGGCGGGAATAGGAACGCGCCTTGCTCACAACTTGATAGGGGATGCCGGCCTTTTCAAATATCTCCGAAAAGACCAGCCCTTGTGCATTGGTGCGGAACAATACGGCCATGTCCCCGAAACTGAGCTCCCGGGAAGCGCGCCAATCTTCCACTTTGCCGAAATCCATGGAATGAAAGCCCATGCCCCCCACCAGTTGCTCGATCATCTTGCCGATGGTCACGGCCTCGGCTTTTTCCGAGGCGGTCTCAATGATACTGATGGTTTTTTGACCATGGATGCCGGAATAGGTCCTTGCCCCGGTGACGGTCACATGCTGATCACGGATGAGCTGGTGGGAGGCTTCCAGAATGGTTTCCGTGGAGCGGTAATTTTTTGTAAGATGAATCACTTCCGCCCGGGGATAGTCCCCCACAAAACGATTGAAATAGGCCACCTCCGAACCCCGGAAGCCGTAAATGGATTGATCCGGGTCGCCGATCACGCAAATGGCGGCCTGTTCCGGCGCCAGGGCCCGCACCAGGCGGTACTGGCCGTGATTCAAATCCTGGTATTCGTCAATGAAAATATAGGGGAAACGTTGCTGATAGTGCTTGCGCAGGCTTTCATCTTCCTCCAGGCGCCGCACCACCTTGAAAATCAAATCATCAAAATCATGGCGGCCCTGAATGGTCAGTAGGTCTTGGTAAGTTTGATAAACAACCCGCAGATGTTCGGCTTTGCATCCGGCCCCAAGGGCGATGGTTTCCAGATTTTCATGGGGGGCGATGAGTTGCTGTTTGGCGGCAACAATCATGTCCAGAAATTCGGCTGGACCGGCGGAGATTTCCGGAAAATTGGCTTGGGCAAGGCCCAGGGCCGCATTCACCAGATGCAGTTGCTCCAGGTCGTCGGCGATGGCATATTCGGCCGGGCTTTCAAGCTCCCCCAGCATCTGAAAGCAAAAGGCATGAAAAGTGGTGGTCAGGGGCAGGCTGGGGGCCGAACCCAGCAGGATCTTGAGCCGTTCGGACATCTCCTGGGCCGCCTTGTTGGTGAAGGTGACAGCCAGCATGTTCCCGGGGGCAATGCCTTCCTGGTTGATCAAATGGGCGATGCGGTGTGTCAGGGTGAGGGTTTTGCCGGTGCCGGGTCCAGCCACGATCAACAGGGGCGCGGCCGGATAGGTGACCGCCCGTTGCTGTTCCCCATTGAGGTTCGCAAAGGCGGCGCCTTTGGTTTTTTCCTGGTTTAACTCCTCCTTGGGTTGATCCTTGGGCTGGGGATGCCGGGAAAGGTCTGCCTGGGCCGGCTTGGATTTGCCCTGGTTTTCCAATTCCCGGAATAAGGGCTGCTCCGCAAGCCCCATGGGAAACAAACTCTGCAGCCCCCGCAGGCGGTCCCGTTCCTCGTCGGTAAAAATTTTCAAGCGGCCGAATTCGCCGTCAAAGCCGGGCAGCATGGTGATGTTTTTCTCCCGCATTCTTTTGATGGCCTCGGATAAAAGGGGAATGTCGGCGGAGGCGATGGTTTCCAAGGGGACCTGATGCAGGATGGTCAGCTCAGGACCTAGTTTTTCCAGCACGTTTTCATAAGCAGCCTGGACTTTTTGGCTTTGCACCCCCATCTGGAAAATTTCCGCCAGAATTTCCGTCAAGGGCAAGGTGCTGTAAAATGGATGCTGGTTTGCTTTTTGGGCCCCCGCGGGTCGATCGGCCAGCTCCTCCACCCGGTACAACACCCCCAGGGTCAGGGGCCGGCCGCATTCCGGGCAGAGCCCTTCATTCTGCCGGGTCTCTTGGGGCCACAGGCGCACATTGCATTTGCGATGACCGTCCAGATGATATTTGCCTTCTTCCGGATAAAACTCAAAGGTGCCTAAAAACCGGGCCGGATCACCGCTGTGCAGGGCCGCGCGGATGTCCGTAAAACTTAGTTCCGTATCAAAGAGATTGGCCTCGCGCCCCAATTTTCCAGGGGAATGGGCATCGGAATTGGACATGAGGGTCAGGTGGTCCAGACCCGATACCCGCCAATTCATGGGCGGGTCTGAGGAAAGACCGGTCTCGGCGGCAAAGATGTGGGGGGTAAGCTCGTCAAAACATTCTGCCAGGGAATCAAAACCGGATTTGGAGCCCAGCAGGGAAAACCAGGGGGTCCAGATGTGGGCCGGCACCAGAAAGGCCTCTGGACTGGTTTCAAGCAATATTTCCAGCAGGTATTTGGCATCCAGGCCGAGGATGGGCCGGCCGTCCGAGGCGATGTTGCCGATGGCCGCCAGCCTCTGGTTGAACTGCTCGGCGGATGGTAAATCCGGCAGAAAAACCAGATTGTGATTTTTGCGGGTCTTTTTGTCTTTCTTGTAAATGTTGCTGATTTCCGCTGTGAGCATGTAGCGCACCGGTCCCCGGCATTTGGGCGGGATAAGTTTGTCGCACTCGGATGCCAGGTCAGCCCGCAGCTTGAAAAGTCCGGGTTCGGCCGGCACCAGCTTGTTTTTGATCTCGGCAAACCAGGCTGGATGGGTGCAATCCCCGGTGCCGATGACCGTGATGCCTTTTTGTTGGGCCGCAAGGTACAAATGCTCAAAATCAAGATTCTGGGCCGTGGCCCGGGAAAATTTCGAATGAATATGAAAATCCGCTATGAATCGCATGGTTTTTCCCTTTTGTGGGAGCGGCGGCCGGCCGCGGTTTGGCTGAAAAATGGTTTATGCCTTTTTATGCGCTTGTCACCCTCGATCAAACAAGCTATATGCTTATGGCGCCGGCGTCAACCGTGATGTCTGGCCGCCATGGATCAATCTGTTATCATTACCATAAATTTATGGGAGTTGCCGTCATGGGCCTTTTGTCAACCAGTGTATCCCTCACACGCTATCATGTAAAAGGTGAAATCAGCGGACCGGTGCTGGAGACCGTCCGGAGCGGGCTTAAAAAATTTGCCATGGCCAAAAACGGCGATGAGGAAACCATTGAAAAAGTTTGCGGCTGGACCAGCCTGGAACAACCCTATGATACGAATTTTGATAAAGATCATTTTGTGTTCGGCACCTATTTTGTGTTCTGCCTGCGCATTGACAAAAAAAACATCTCGGCCAAAATCATCAAAAAGCACGTGACCCAGGAAACCAACAAGCGCCTGGCTGAATCCAAACGGGAATATTTGTCAAAGAATGAAAAAAAGGCCCTCAAAGAAGATGTGGTTCTGCTCCTGGCCAAACGGATTCCGGCCACACCGAGCACCTACGACCTTGTCTGGGATTATGAAAAGTCCTCCCTCTGGTTTTTTTCCAATTTGAAGGCCGCCAATGAGGAATTGGAAACCCTTTTCACCAAATCCTTTAATCTGCATTTGATCCGGCTCTTCCCGTATACCGCCGCTTACCTTTCGGCCGATGATCAAGCGCAGAATCAACTGAGCACCCTCACTTCCACTTTCATTATGGAGTAGATCAATGCTGGATATTTCCGTTGCCTACAACCGCTACAAATTTGTGGGTCATGAATTCCTGACCTGGCTGTGGTTTGTGATCGAAAATGAATCCCGACACTTTTACAAAACCGGGGACGAGGCCCGCGAGATCGGCATCGGCAACCGCATGGTGCTGGAAAGAGGGCTTGAAAACAAGATCGAAAAGATCACCATCAAGGGGGATGACGCCGGTCTCGAAGAAGGCCTGATGGCCCTGCGCAAAGGCGCCCTGGTCACGGAAATCCATCTGACCTACAAGGAGAATGATTTTACCTGGAGTTTCACCCTCATCGGTGAAAGCCTGAGCCTGTCCGGCCTGAAACTGCCCGAGACCGGCCCCATGGCAAGCAAGGATGACATTGAAGCCACCGTGCTGGATAAAATCTACCTCTATGAAAAGGCTATCCAAATGGTGCAGACCTTGTATGCCCATTTCACCAAACTGCGCCTTTCCAATGACTGGAGTAAAACAGAAATCCCGGCCATCCGCAAATGGATCACTTCTGACCGGCGTTTGCAGGAGGTTTGATCCGAATCAGGATTGATGCTGGAAAGTTCGAATATCGAAATACGAAACAAATTCGAATCACCAAAATTTAAAAAATCATCTGCATGTGGACGCATTATGAGTAATGCAGCAGCGGATCGCAAAAAAGGCAGGGTCCCGCTGTTTTTTTTCTACCACCCGCTTCGTCATGAGAAAATGTGGCCTTGATCATCCTCATTGTTGAAAGCATGCACCGACTCCCCACCGAGCTCCTCTTCCAGGTACTCGGTGGGGGTCTGCTGGACGAGGGTGTCTTCGATATATATCATCCGTCACCTTCCCATAGATAGGATATGGGCACGGCATAGAGTCGGTCGCCAAAGCCTGCTGCGGCTTCGCCATCGTAAAGCACCACGCCGGCGGCAAAGTTGTTTTTTACGGCATCCTTCAGCTTGCGCAGCCCCTGAAATCATCGTTGGTTACTGTTGCGGCCGCCTTCACCTCAACCCCGGCCATGCGCCCGGCGGATTCCAGCACAATATCCACTTCCACCAGATCCTTATCGCGGAAATGGCTGAAGGCCACCGCCTCTTCCCGCCAGGAGGCATGTCGTCGCAACTCCTGGTAAGCGAACGTTTCCAGCAGCCGACCGTACACTAAATAATATTTGACAGCATGGAACAGCAGAATTTATAAACAGATGCCCTTTTTAAAACCGTGTGACCGAAAGGCGGTTTTAGGAATGTTTATTAACCTTGATTGGAAAGTAAAAATTTCATGAAAGTCGCATTGATCGTTTCCCCGTATCCGTTGGCAGAATCTCCGGCACCCCCTTTGGGCTTGTGTTATGCCGCTGCCGCTTTTGAAACAGCTGGTGCCGAGGTGAGAATATTTGATTATCTAGTACGGGGTTACACACCGGAAAAATTATTCTCTGAGATTCTACAGTTTCAACCGAATATGGTGGGAACAAATTCGGTTACATTAAATTTTTATCAAGCCGCTGATATACTTCGAGATGTAAAGCTGCGTTTTCCAGAAATCATCACTATTATGGGCGGTCCGCACGTGACTTTTGATTATAAAAATACTCTTAATCAATATCCGGAAATAGACTTGATTGTTGTAGGTGAAGGTGAAGATACCATTCGGGAATTGGTGCAGAAGGGAAGGGATCGCCGTAATTGGTCCCAAATAAAAGGAATTGCTTATACCCAAGATAAGAACGTCTTTTTCACGGGAGAAAGAGACTTTATTCAGGATTTAGATACGTTACCTTTGCCCGCCCGTCATTTGATACCTTTGTCACGATATCTGGCCCTTGGTTTTCCGGTGAGCATCATAACCAGCCGTGGCTGCCCGAATCAATGCATTTTCTGCCAGGGTAGACGGATGGTAGGCGCCAAGGTACGATATCGAAGCATATCCAGTATATTTGATGAAATTGAAGAAATCCTGGATTACGGTTTTACCCGTATCAATATTGCCGATGATTTTTTCACATCCAACAGCAAACGGGTGGTTGCGTTTTGTGAAGAAATTCATAAGCGCAACCTGAAATTCGGCTGGAGCGCTTTTGCTAGGGCTGATTCCGTTAACCAGGAATTGCTGAAAACCATGCTGAATACAGGCTGTGATTCTGTTCTATTTGGAATAGAATCAGGCAACCAAGAAATGCTGGATCGCATCCGCAAGCGGGTTAAACTTGACCGTATCCGCCAGGCTGTGGCAGATTGCCGGGCAGTGGGGATGCGTGTGGTCGGAACTTTTATCGTCGGTCTTCCCGGCGAATCTCTTGATACTTTAAAGGACAGCCATCGATTTGCCGAGGAACTGGGAATCGAATACGGCTATCATTTTTTAGCGCCTTTTCCAGGAACAACTATAAAAGAAAATATGGACCAGTACGACCTGGAATTGTTAACCGAAGATTGGTCGCGCTTTGATGCCAATCGGGCCATTGTGAGGACATCGCATCTTTCAGCAGAAGATATTGAGCGGTTTGTGAACGAAAATTATTTTTTCCCCATCCAAACTGAAGAAGCCGAAGCTTTGAAACGATGCCAAGCAGGGGGTGGAACAAAAATTGAAAAACTGCTTTATATCGGAAGGCAAAAAAACGAGATTGTCCACCAACTGTTTCGAAAAAATGTCATCGAAAACCAGGGCAGCTTTCCAATCAGCGGAGGAAACGGCCATTCCCAAAAACGATTGGTTGATATAATCTCAAACGCCCTGAATAAGGAAAAGCATATCGTTGAAAAAATTATTCACGGTATCATTGAATCCGGTTATTTAAAATCCAGAGTAAATCAAGAAACTATCAGTTGGTATTGGACGCACAATAATAGAACAGATACTTATAATTGCGCTTGAAGCAAAGCCAAAGCCGTATCCAACATACGGTTGGTATATGCCCATTCATTGTCAAACCAGGTAAAAATTATTACCATCCGTTTACTATTCACCCTGGTTTGACTGCCGTCGACGATCGCCGAATGACTGTTATGATTAAAATCACAGGAAGCCTAAGGTTCTTCTGTATATTCCAGACAAATTAGACAGGCGGGACAGGCGAGATATGACTTGCAATTCAATTCGATAAGATTTATGAGGGGTTTATATAATGATTCGGAATGGGCGTAATGAATCACCAAAACCGATACTATCGATCATGATATGGTTTTATTCAAATTGGTTAATTGAACAGGAGGTGGGATATGCCACGAAGCGCGCGGATTGTGATTCCGGATGAACCGGCGGTGTATCATATCATGTCCAGAACGGCCCTGGACGGATTTCCATTGGGGGATGTGGAAAAGGATTTTCTGGTGGATCTGATTCGGCGGCTCAGCCGGATTTATTTTGTGGAAATTTTTGGTTATACAATAATGTCTAATCATTTCCATTTGCTACTTAGAATGCTGCCGGAAAAATCCATTTCGGACGAGGATGTCAAAAAGCATTATGAGAGATTGTACGGCAAGGACAAGATCTTTCTGGACGGACAGATTCCCTTTCTGAAACACAAATGGACCAGCCTCTCCGAATTCGGCAAAGAACTGAAGCAGACTTTCTCGCGCTATTACAACAAACGCCATGGCCGGCGTGGCTTTTTCTGGGGTGACCGCTTCAAAAGCCTGATTGTGGAGAAGGGCGAGACCCTGATCAACTGTCTGGCCTATATCGACCTCAACCCGGTGCGGGCCGGGCTGGTGGCCAAACCCGAGGATTACCGCTGGAATTCCATCGGCTACCATGCCCAGCAGAAAAACAAGGGGGATTTTCTTTCCCTGGATTTCGGCCTGAAAGAATTCGGTGTGCTGGACGCCAAGGAGCGTTTGCGCCTTTACCGAAAATTCTTGTACGAAGCCGGCGCCATTAAGAATGGTGAAGGGAGAAGTGTGAAGGGGAAAAAGGGAAAAGGCATAGAGCAGAAAACCGTGGAAAAGGAGCGGAAAAAAGGCTACCGCTTCACCCGCACGGACCGGTTTCTTCATCGCACACGCTATTTCACCGATTCCGGCATCATCGGCTCCAAGGACTTTGTGCGACAACAATACTTACGCGTTAAAGATTTATTCCAATCCACCAAGGAGAAAAAACCCAAACCCATCTCCGGTTTGAAAGGGCTTTACTCCTTGAAGCGCCTTACGGAGTGATCAGTTCACTATTGAAGGAAGTCAAGGATTTTAGCTCAACATCAGGTGGCTGCTTACCTTGTTCTTGCCCGCAGGGGCCAGTCGTTAAAGAGACAAACGGCATTCTTGTTATGTTGAAGCAGTCAACCCTTGTCTTGAGTTTTTCATTTGCAGTCTTTGTTTTGGGTTACGGCGGACAAGCTGCTTATATTTTTTTTGTATTTCTTGAATATGTTGGAAGTATCTGTCCGCATCATTGCCGCATTCCGCTTCAATTTCATGCCGGATTTTTCGAATTTCCTTTATGATCGGATCTTGTATCATTATTACACCTCCATCAATTCTTCGGGTGTGCATATTACCGGCGTGCGTATCCCAAATCCGGCGTTTATCTCTTCAATAATCATCTTTACTCGGCCGCTGACAATATGGGTGCAGTTCCACGATACCAAGAAATCCAGTCCGTGCCACGCCGTCATTGCAAGATGGTATGAATCCGCCCTTGCTTTCTCAGGAATATCGATCGCACTGAAATAGGCGTCCGCCAATGTCCGCACTTCCGGAACAACTTCAAGGACTGTGAGTCCTGAAATTTTGTCCAACCGAAGTTGAGCTGCCAGCACGTCTCCTCGGGATATTTCTTCTATCACGATTGGAGAAACAAACGCTTCATATTTGGGCAGTGCCGATTCCCACCATTCATGGGTGATCTGTTGGTGGGCGGCAATGATCAAGTCCCGGCTATATCTTGCAGTCATATAGCTGATGATCGTTGTTTCCAGATAGACGGTTGGCTTCATGCCCCCTCTTGTTGATAAAAATAGGATGCATTCAAGTTATTATTGTAGACAAATATACCCTTGAAGTTGCATATAGTCGAGAAAAAAGAAAAAAAGCGCCAGGTGGACGGACCAAGCTGAAAAAAGCTCGGACAGGTCAGTAGTGAAAATTATTTAGTCAGGTACTTCTTCTCTATAGCGTCATCCCAGGCTGCTTCCGTCTGTCCAAGGCACGGTATTGGATGGCCTCAGACACATGATCCGGCGTAAAATTTTTTTCTCCAGCCAGGTCCGCAATGGTGCGGGCGATTTTGAGAACGCGGTTATAGGCCCGGGCAGATAAACCCAATTTATTGACCGCCGATTCTAGAAGCACCATGGAGGCTTGATCTATTTTGCAGTACTGCCGGATTTGGCGGTTGCCCATCTGGGCGTTGCAAAAAAAATTTTCATGCTGAAAACGCTCATTCTGGACGGCCCGGGCCGCCATCACCCGCTTGCGAATGGCTGCCGACGGCTCGGCCTTTTGATCTGACAGGAGTTCGCCATAGGAGAGGGCCGGCACTTCCACATGGATATCGATTCGATCCAGGAGCGGTCCGGAAATTTTGGATCGATATTTGTGGATTTTTTGATAGGTGCACAGGCATTCTTTCTTAGGATCGGAAAAATGCCCGCAAGGACAGGGATTCATTGCCGCAACCAGCATGAATGATGATGGATAGGTGATTGTAGAGGCAGCCCGGGCAATGGTAACCCTTCGATCCTCCATGGGCTGGCGCAAGGCTTCGATGACCGCCTTCCGGAATTCAGGCAATTCATCTAAAAACAGGACACCGTTATGAGCCAGGCTGGCCTCGCCTGGGCGCGGGATATGGCCCCCGCCGATGAGGCCGGCATCGGAAATGGTATGGTGCGGGGTTCGGAAAGGCCGTTGACAAATCAGGGCTTGGCCGCTGGCGAGCATGCCCACCACGGAAAAAACCTTGGTGGTTTCAAGGGCCTCTTTAAAAGAAAGCGGCGGCAGAATCGTCGGCAGGCGTCTGGCCAGCATGGTCTTGCCAGATCCGGGCGGACCGATCATCAGGAGATTGTGGCCACCGGCAGCGGCTATTTCCATAGCGCGTTTGACATGCCCTTGGCCGATAACTTCCGAATAATCCGTTGTCACAGGAACATCGATATTAAAAATGCTTCCCAAATCGATTTGTTCCGGTTCAATGGGACGGACTCCGCGGATAAAGTCCACGGCCTGGAACAGATTTCGCACCGGATAAACCGGAATATCCTTGATTACGGCGGCCTCCCTGCGATTGCCATGGGGCACAATGATACCGGCATAGCCGTTGTCCCTTGCCGCAATGGCCATGGGCAATGAACCCTTGACAGGTTTTACACGCCCATCCAGGGACAACTCACCCAATATCAAATAATTGGAAAGGGCTTCCTGGGGTATCAACCCGGTGGCTGATAAAATACCCAGGGCCATGGGCAAATCAAAACCGGTGCCTTCCTTTTTTATATCAGCCGGTGCCAGATTCACGGTAATTTTATCGGCCGGAAAAACATATCCTGAATTGCTGATGGCGGATTTCACCCGTTCTTTGCTTTCCTTGACCGCGGTTTCCGGCAGGCCCACAGTAGTAAAGGTCGGCAAGCCTTGAGCTATATCTACTTCCACTTCCACTAGGTAGGCGTCAATACCAAGAACCGCGCCGCTTAAGACCTTGGCAAGCATATTTCCTCCTTTTGGGCCGGAGCAGAATGATGGCATGCTGGTAATATCAAAAGGGTTTGAAAAAACAATGCCAAAAGAAGCATATTCACCTCAACCGGATGTCTATACTTGCTTTTTTTTTTGAACCAGCTTAATTTTGAATGGCATTACCGCGCTATTTTGCGCTTAACAATTGAATTTTAAATTATTTTATGTATATTCAGCAACGAACCATTGCAAAGCCGATCTCCTGTTCCGGTATCGGTGTTCATTCGGGCAAAATGGTCAACCTAACGATCAAGCCAGCTCCGGAGAACAACGGTATTAAATTTATTCGCGTGGATCTACCGAATAGCCCGATCATTCCGGCGCTGTTTAAAATGGTGGTGGATACCAGCTTGGCCACAGTGATCGGAAAAGACGGTGCGATTGTTTCCACCATTGAACACCTCATGGCCAGTTTTGCAGGTCTATCCATTGAAAATGCCATGGTGGAGCTTGACTCCTATGAGATGCCCATAATGGACGGCAGTGCGGCCTTTTTTACCGAACTTATTAAAAAAGCCGGAATAAAAACATTGAGGGTTCCCAGACAGTTTTTTGTCATCAAAGAACCGATTGTCCTTGAGGAGGAGGAGCGATCCGTGGCCATTTATCCTGCACCGGTACTCAAGATCACCTGCACCATCGAGTACAGCCATCCTCTGATCCAACGGCAAACCCATACCATAGAATTATCCGACCACAATTTTGAATCCGAAATTGCACCAGCCCGAACCTTTGGTTTCATTCAAGATATCGAATATTTAAAACAATATGGCCTGGGACGGGGGGCTTCCCTGGAAAGCGGTATCGCCATCAGTAACGACCGTATTCTGAATGAAGAAGGCCTGAGA
Organism: Desulfosudis oleivorans; assembly: GCA_020723325.1. Lineage (GTDB taxonomy): Bacteria > Desulfobacterota > Desulfobacteria > Desulfobacterales > SURF-7 > DYJD01. The sequence goes on from DYJD01000014.1 coordinate 136,758, forward strand.
TACCCGGACGAATTTGTTCGCCATAAAATTTTAGATTGCCTGGGAGATTTTTCCTTATTGGGTCTGCCGCTCCTGGGTCATATTATTGCCCATAAATCAGGTCATTCCTTTCATCATGCCTTTCTGCAACAATTTTTTTCAAGTAAACATGCCTGGGAAACCAGTGCAATAAATCGTCTTGACCAAAAGAATAGTGATTCATTAAAATCACTTGCCATGTAAAATCCTGTCCGCTGTTTTCGTTTTGCGGATTTTTGATAAACGTGTGAATTATGAGAAATTTTCAAAAAAAATGTAAAATTGTATTGTCCATCCTGATCTGCCTTTTGATTTTTCAACAGACGGCATTTCCCAAGGACGCAACACTGACCAATATTGTGGTTACCAATACCCGTGATGACCTGCTTTTGTATTTGGATGTAAAAGGGGCCTTTACGGCAGAAATGGAAAAAGCGATCTTGAACGGGGTCCCGGCTTCTTTTTCATTTATCATTTCACTCCATCGCGCACGTTCCTTTTGGATCAATGAAAAAATCACCGAGTTCAATGTCACCCATACGGTTAAATATAACAATTTAAAAAAAGAGTTTGTTGTCTCGCGGTCTTGGGAAAAAGGCAAACCAGCCATCACCGATTCTTTTTCAGAAGTTCAACGACTCATGAGTGTAATTGAAGGACTGAAGGTCGTTCCCCTTAGTCAATTGGAAAAAGGATCACAATATCAATTAAAAGCCAAGGCTGAACTCAGCAAGATGACACTCCCGCTTTATCTGCATTATATTTTCTTTTTTGTCTCATTGTGGGATTTTGAAACAGACTGGGCCGTCATTGCGTTTACATATTGAATAAGCGCACTGCGGCCGCATGTAACCGATTCATGATGATTCAGTTCAGACGTAAAACCAATCGAAAACCGCTTCCCAAAGATGAGCAAAGGCGACGCAAGCGCGAACTTGTCCTCATTGTGGTAAGTCTTCTTTTTATTATCATCTTGACCTTTGCTGAAACACGCATCATCCGATTCGGCGGCGATTTCCCAATCTCCAATACCATCTTGATGTTCATCCTGATCAATATCAACCTACTGCTTTTGATTTTGCTTTTGTTTCTGGTTTTCCGCAACCTGGTAAAATTATTTTACGACCGCCGGCGCAGGGTTATGGGTGCCAAGCTGCGCACAAGACTGGTGGTTGCCTTCATCGCGCTCTCTTTGCTTCCCACCACGGTTTTATTCTTTTTTTCCATCAATTTCATAACCGCCAGCATTGAATTCTGGTTTAATGTGCCGGTTGAGCAGGCTCTTGAAAATTCCATTACAGTGGGGCGACACCTTTACCATTATGTGGAAGAAAACAATATGTTTTTTCTGGAAAGAGCCGCCTATCAAATCCAGACCAAAAAATGGATTCAAGAAGACCGACAAAAGGAGCTTTTTCGTTATATTCAGGTGGTTCAGCGAGAATTCAACCATGATGCTGTGGAAATCTATAACAACAAGGCCCATCGTCTTGCCTATGCACTATCACCCCAGCTGGAGAACAAACCTTTTGAGCCGGTTTCTCCTGATGATTTGCTGAAACCCACCCCGCCCCCCGGTGTACGGACCATATCCAATACAATCGAAGGCGGGGAACTCATCCGCACCATTGGAACAATTCCTTTTGGAATAGATCGTAATGCTGCTGAGGCTTTTGTGGTGATTACCATGCTGATTCCGGCCGACCTTTCCGACAACATGGCTGCCATCACCAGGGGTTTTGAGGAATATCAGCAAATTAAAATGCTGAAGACCCCGATTCAAACAACTTATTACATTACTCTTTCCATTGTTGCGCTGCTGGTGGTTTTTTGCGCGGTCTGGTTCGGTTTTTATCTAGCCAAATCTATAACCATTCCAATCATGGAGCTTGCCGAGGGCACACGCCGTGTTGCCGACGGCGACCTGGGTTTCAACATCGATCTCGTGGCCAATGATGAAATCGGTAGCCTTGTTGAATCTTTCAATAAAATGACACGAGACCTGCGCGTGGGCCGGGAACAGTTGGAGCTTTCCGCCCGTACGCTCCATGACAAAAATGTGGAGATTGAAGAACGACGCCAATATATGGAAATCGTGCTGAAAAACGTTTCCGCCGGTGTCATCTCCCTGAATAAAAATGGTTTTATCACCACTATCAACAAATCGGCCGAGCGCATGTTGTTGCTGAAACCGGATGAAATCATTAAAAAGAGCTATAAAAGCCTTTTACAGGGTCCGCATTTGGAACTGGCCGATGACATTATGGAAAAGCTGACCAACTCTCGCAGCAATGCCATAGAAATGCCCTTTAAATTAAACATCGCGGGCCGGTCCCGCAGTTTTCTCGTACATTTGAATGCGCTGAAAGACGATGGCGGAAATCATATGGGTATTGTCATGGTAATCGACGACTTGACGGAGTTGGAAAAAGCCCAGCGCATGGCCGCCTGGCGCGAAGTAGCCAGAAGAATCGCCCATGAGGTTAAAAATCCTTTGACCCCCATCTCCCTTTCAGCCCAAAGATTGAAACGAAAGTATGCGGCGCGGATCAATGATCCGGTTTTTAATGAATGCACTCAAATGATCATCGATCATGTTGATTTGATTCGAAATCTGGTCAATGAATTCTCTGCCTTTGCCAGATTTCCAGGTGCCAAGCCAGTGCCGTGTGAACTGCCACCGATCATTGAAGAAACCGTTGCTTTGTATCGGGAGGGGCATCCAAAAATCGGATTTGAAATCGTACTCAACAATGATATTCCAAAATTGAACTTGGATAGACAGCAAATCAAACAAGCCATGATCAATTTGGTGGATAATGCGGTCGCCTCAATTGACCGGGAAGGCAGGATTGTCATTTCCTTGAGTCATGATTCGATTCTGGATAAAGTCAGATTGGAGGTCGCCGATACCGGCAAAGGCATTTCCGATAGTGAAAAAACAAGACTTTTTGAACCGTATTTTTCGACAAAAAAAGCCGGTATGGGACTGGGGCTGACCATTGTGAGCACCATTATCGCCGATCATGATGGTATGATCAGCGTGCAGGATAATAAACCCTATGGCGCAAAATTTGTGGTGGAGCTGCCTGTCGCCAAGTCACATGAGTTGTAACGCCGAAGTTATTGAAAGCGGTTTTTCCGCTGGAATTTTCTCCGGCAACAAAGGAGATCCCGTATGTTTCCAACTGTTTTAATCGTGGATGATGAGCAATCCATCCTTCAGTCCTTAAGTGGATTATTATTTGACGAAGGTTTTGAAGTTGTAACCGCTTCCAATGGTTATGAAGCCCTTAAAATTATTGACACCGACGCGCCGGATCTCGTGCTTCTGGATATTTGGATGCCGGGAATTGATGGAATCGAAACCTTGAAGGAAATTAAAAAGGAAACCCCCCATGTCCAAGTGATCATGATAACCGGGCATGGAACAATTGAGACAGCCGTAAATGCAACCAAGCTCGGCGCCTTTGACTTTATTGAAAAGCCGCTTTCCATTGAAAAGGTAATTGTGGCCATCAACAATGCCCTGAATTTCAGACGGTTAGAAGAGGAAAACCGCTATTTACGAAAAAAAACCATCGAAAAACATTCCATTGACGGAAACAGCGCCCCGATTGTGGCTTTAAAGCAGCAGATCATGGTTTCTGCGCCCACCGACGCTTGGATTCTGATTACCGGAGAGAACGGGACCGGTAAGGAGCTCGTGGCCCGCACGATTCATCAACTCAGCACACGTTCCGAACAACCCTTGATTGATGTGAATTGCGCCGCCATTCCCGAGGAACTCATTGAAAGTGAATTATTCGGTCATGAAAAGGGCGCTATTCCCGGAGCCAATGTCAAATCACGCGGCAAATTTGAGCTGGCCAATAAAGGAACTATCTTTTTGGATGAAATCGGCGATATGAGTTTAAAAATGCAGGCCAAAATACTTCGGGTCCTGCAAGAACAGACCTTCCAGCGCGTGGGGGGGAGCCGCAAGCTGGAAGCGGATGTACGCGTTATTGTGGCCAGCAACAAGGATCTAGAAAAAGAAATTGAAGCCGGCAATTTCAGGGAGGATTTGTATTTTCGATTAAATGTCATCCCTATTGAAGTGCCACCCCTTCGCAATCGCCTGGAAGATATTCCCATTTTAGTGGAGACTTTTTTAAACAAATTGGCCACGCAAAACCGGAGCAGGGTGAAAAGACTTACGGATGAGGCCCTACAGGCCTTGACATTTCACAATTGGCCGGGAAACGTGCGTGAACTAAAAAACCTCATTGAGCGACTGGTCATCATGGTCCCCACGGATGAGATCGGCGTAATGGATTTACCGGCCCCGTATAACCTGGAATTCTCCGCCAAAATGAATTTCGGGGACTCCCGTTTTTTTTCAATTAAACAATTGAAAGACGCCAAACAGGCCTTTGAAGAGGAGTTTGTTCGCAGAAAACTGGTTCTTAATCTGAATAATATAACCAAGACCGCGGAAGTGATCGGGGTTGAACGGACCCATCTTCATAAAAAACTTAAAAAAATGGGATTTGAACGTCCATGAGCGTTCGGGTCATTGCCGGAATATCCAAAGGCAAGCGGCTCAAGTCAGTGCCGGGACTCAAGACAAGGCCCACTGCCGACCGGGTTCGCGAAGCCATATTCAACATTATTTCATTCCAATTACAAGACGCTGTCGTGTTGGACCTGTTTGCCGGCACAGGCGCTTTCGGCATTGAAGCTCTCAGTCGCGGCGCCGCCTTTTCTGTATTCATTGATAACGATCGTTTTGTACTCGGCATGATTGAAAAAAATCTGCAAGCGTGCTACATGGAGGCGCGTTCCAAAGTGATCGGATGGAATATTCTCAAAAATTTGGATTGCATTCGTTCAACCGATCCACCCTTTGGCTTAATTTTTATGGATCCCCCCTATGGTTGCAATTATGTGGAAAAAACCCTTATCAATTTACATGCATCAGGAGCCCTTGCCCATGAAGCCCAAATAATCATCGAGCATGATCATACCGAATTGTTTTCCAGCATAGGCTCTGAATTTCACATATATGATCATCGCAAATACGGCCGCGCCATGATCTCTTTTTTACATTACACAGGCAAATGAATTGACCGGGAAACAGCTTTGCCCCCCAACTCAATTGGAATGAGGATCTTTTATAAACGCTTCAAGGACCCAAAGGTGAATGTGAATGAAAAAAACCGCCATATATCCAGGATCTTTTGATCCATTAACCAACGGCCATCTGGATATCATCAAACGCGGATTAAGGCTGTTTGACAAGATTATCGTCGCTATTCTGCATAATCCGGCCAAACAGGCGCTCTTTTCCATTGAAGAACGGATGGAAATGCTCGAGGAGAGTCTGAAAGGCTACCAAAATGTGGAAATTGATGCCTTTCAAGGACTTCTGGTGGATTATGCCAATCAAAAAAAGGCCGACGCTATTCTGCGGGGCATGCGCGCCGTGTCGGATTTTGAATATGAGTTTCAAATGGCGCTGATGAATCGCCGCTTGAATCGTGAAGTCCAGACCGTTTTTTTAATGACCGGCCTGCGATGGATCTTTACAAGTTCCTCCATTATCAAAGAAGCGGCACGCTTTGGCGGCAATATTGATGGAATGGTCCCGGCCATTGTCAATCAAAAAGTCCGGGAAAAATTTAATAATAAATCCTGAAAAAATGATGGACCTCTGGCATCTGCATGTTTTTCGTAAGGTAGTTGAATTCAAGAGTTTTTCAAAGGCAGGCAAAGCCGTTAATCTTTCCCAGCCCACTGTGAGCAGCCATATTAAATATTTGGAAGATCACTTTGGTTGCAGACTGCTGGATCGGCTTGGAAAAGAAGTGCTTCCCACCAAGGCCGGCGAAATGCTCTATGGCTATTCCCAAAAGCTCCTGGCATTCAGGGACGAAATCGAAACCGCTTTGGCAAATTTTCAAGGAATAGTAAAAGGCCGCTTGGCAATCGGAGGCAGCACAATTCCGGGCGGATATATTTTACCTCGATTAATCGGTCCTTTTGTCCGGGACTATTCGGAAGTTACCATATCCATCCGCATTGGCGATACTCAGTCGATAATAAATGAAGTTTTAAGCGGTGAGTTGGAACTTGGTCTAGTGGGTGCAAGCACTGAGAATAAACATATTCATCAAGATATGCTCATCGAAGATGAAATGAAGCTGATTATCCCTTATGATCATCCCTGGGTGACAATAAAACAAGTCGGTTTAGCCCAATTATTAAAAGAACCCTTTATTGTTCGAGAAAAAGGTTCTGGAACATTACAGTCTCTAGTGAATAGTTTGGCGGCCAGTGGACATAAACTGGAGGAACTACGCATTGTTGCAGAGATGGGTAGCACAACTGCTGTTTGTCAAGGTATTAAAAACAGGATTGGTATTTCCATCTTGTCCCCCATTGCCGTGGAAGAAGATCTCAAAGCCGGTACACTGAGGGCTATATCCATCAAAGGGTTAAATCTGAAACGCAGCTTCTATTTGACGCAACATCGGCAGCGTACGCCTTCGCCGCTATGCCAGATGTTCATTCAATTCATTAAAAAGGCCTGTTTGAAACCCTTATTCCCGCCAACCATGTTCACCGACGAGTTTCACAAACCGACATCCACCTAAACTCGTAGTCGTTATTCCGTTTTGATCTTTTACGAGTTTGATCAGCTCCTGGGAATGTTGATCACCCACCGGCATGACCAAGCGGCCGCCAACAGCCAATTGATCAACCAAGGTGGCTGGAATTTTGGGTGAACCGGCTGTGACGATAATGGCATTGAAAGGACTCTCCTCCTTCCAACCTGAAGTGCCGTCCGAATAGCGGGTTACTATATTGTGATACTGTAATTTATCAAATAATTGCCTTGTCTTAACAAGCAGGGAATGTTTTCTCTCAATGGTGTATACCCGATAGGCAATGGCAGCTAAAATGGCTGCCTGATAGCCTGACCCGGTACCGATTTCCAGCACCCGGTCATCTGAACACAAACTCAATGCCTGGGTCATTTCCGCTACAATATAGGGTTGTGAAATGGTTTGCTGCTCACCGATCGGAAGCGGAAAATCACCATAAGCCTGATCCATTAGCGCCTCGCTCACGAACATATGGCGTGGGACCTTGCGCATGGCTTCCAAAACACTTTGGTCGGTAATACCGCGCTTTTCGATCTGATCGCGAATCATTTCGTCCCGCCGGCGTTGGTATTTTATTTCATCTTTATTCATCAGATCTTATAAATAATCCGCGCGTCGGTAATAATGATATCCACATATTTATCATGACTTTCCATGGGAACATGCTGGATGATTTGTTTTTCAAAAGCCAAAGCAACTTTACGGGTTGTAATCGGCAATTTGGGCATCAAACGATCATAATACCCATCACCGATTCCGACTCTTCCACCTTTTTCGTCAAAGGCCAGTCCCGGCACAATGGCAATATCAATACAATCAATCGGCACTCTTTTGCACTTGCTTGGATCCGGTTCAAGTCGACCCTGCGCGCCAATGATTAAATCTGTTTTCATGCTGTCGATTTTCATCGGTATCATCTCGCGGTTGTCGGCATCAAAAGTCGGCAAGGCAATAATTTTATTGGCAGAGATGCTGCGCTGAATGATTTTGCGCGTTTCGATTTCAACACTGCGATTGGTAAACAGCAGTGCAATGTTGGCTTCAATGAAGTTTGCAAAAGAAAAAAGACGGTCCTCCACCTTTTTCAGGCTTTTTGTCCTTTCAGCCTCAGACATCTGATTGATCGCCTCGATCATTTCCTTGCGGATTTCATTTTTTCTATCTTTAATATCCTCCATAACCCCCTCTCCGAGTCTTCCAGGTTATTCCCTTGCCAAATGTATGGTCGGTTGAAGGACAGTTTTTTCAATTCACATGCTGAAAACCATCACAAGCCATCGCTGCCTGCATCGATCCGTACGAACGAATATTCAACCCTGGTTGAAAATCCGATCAGCAATAAAATGGGGAAAATGTATTACATTACATATAGTATATCCAGCCCTTCCGCTGTCAAGTCGCAACTCGTAATAATTATTGACTAAATATAGTATGCATGATAGCTTCTTCACCCATGTCGAATGATTCAGGATTTTAGCCCGAATCATTCTCTTTTCGGCTGCTATTAGCGTGAATCGATAAACTTATCAAACAAATATATGCAAAATTGTCAATATAGGTACTATTATGTTGGAAATCAAGTGGATCAGGAATAATTTTTCAAAACTGTTGCAGGCCCTTGAAAACCGCGGCAATCCCTTGGCCATAGAAAAGCTAAAGCATCTTGACGATGAACATCGGGCCTTATTGCTTGAGATTGAGACCTTACGGCATCGACGTAATGTTGTTTCAGATGAAATTGCCCGAATGAAAAAAAAGGGGGAAAATGCCGAGTCACACGTTGTGCAAATGCGTGAAGTTTCAGCCCAGATAAAAAGCCTTGAAAAATCCCTTTCACAAAATGAGACGGATCTGAATATTGTTTTAATGGAAATTCCCAATGTTCCACATGCCAGTGTTCCCATTGGTCGCGATGAAAAGGACAACCGGCTTGAAAAACAGATCGGCACTCCAAAGGCCTTTGATTTTGAACCCTTGCCCCATTGGACACTGGGCGAAAATTTAAAAATCTTTGATTTTGAACGAGCTGCCCGAATCACCGGCGCACGCTTTCCACTATATCTTGGGCTTGGTGCAAAACTGGAACGGGCGCTAATCAGCTTCATGCTGGATGTACATACCTGCGAGCATGGCTACCGGGAAATTCTGCCGCCGTTAATGGTAAATCGTTCCACCATTACCCATACCGGTCAATTGCCGAAATTTGAAGCCGATTTGTTCAAGATAGAAGGCTGGGATTATTTCTTGATTCCAACAGCGGAAGTTCCGGTGACAAATATTCATCAAAACGAGATCCTTGATGAAGAGCAACTACCGTTGTTATACACGGCCTACACGCCTTGTTTTCGATCAGAAGCCGGTTCATACGGCAAGGATACCCGCGGATTGATCCGGCAACATCAATTTAATAAAGTGGAACTTGTAAAATTCACCTCTCCAGATACCTCCTATGTTGAGCTGGAAAGCCTTTTGAATAATGCCGAGACCATATTAAAACGACTGGAATTGCCTTATCGGGTCATTACCCTCTGTACCGGCGACATGGGCTTTTCTGCAGCAAAAACCTACGATATTGAGGTATGGTTGCCCTCGCAAAATATGTATCGTGAGATTTCTTCCTGCAGCAATTTTGAAGATTTTCAAGCCCGTCGCGCCAATATCCGTTTTCGGCAAAAGGGAAAAAAAGGCACGGAACTGGTACACACCCTGAACGGTTCAGGCCTTGCTGTCGGTCGCACCGTGGCGGCGATACTGGAAAACAATCAGCAGGCTGACGGAGCTGTGATTATTCCGGAGGTCCTGCGCCCATATATGCACGGCATAGAAAGAATAACACAATGAAGAACGATCTGTTTCCCAAAGATATCCAAGCAGACATTATTCCTCAGCCGTCCGGAAAATTGCTGTATCGCTGTCTGGAGTGCTCGGCTGAATTCGGCATTGAACAGCTTTTGTATACATGCCCTGATTGCGGTCAGGTTTTACTGATTCATGACAAGAATTTCAATCGGTTAAAAGCTGTTCCGGCTGAAAAATGGCAACGAATTTTCGATTTTCGCAAAATGACTAGACTACCGGCACTGAAAGGCATTTATCGTTATCATGAATTCATCGGATCAGTGTTGCCCCTTTCATCAATTATTTATCTTGGTGAAGGACATACACCCATGATTGCCGCCAATAAAAATCTTGAAAAGATGGTCGGTCTTCCCTTTTTCTATAAAAATGACGGCCAAAATCCCAGCGCATCTTTCAAGGATCGGGGAATGGCAAGTGCCATGAGTTATATCAATTACTTGATTCAAACCGGACAAGTCTCTGATGTTTTAGCTATTTGTGCTTCAACCGGCGACACTTCGGCCGCGGCGGCTTTATATGCAGCCTACATGCACCCGCGGGTAAAATCGGCAGTAATTTTACCCCATAAAAAAGTGACCCCCCAACAACTCTCGCAACCCCTGGGAAGCGGGGCCTCTGTTTTTGAAATACCCGGTGTTTTCGATGATTGTATGAAGGTTGTGGAATCTTTGTCGGAAAATTACAGCGTGGCCCTACTGAATTCCAAAAATGCCTGGCGTATTTTAGGCCAGGAATCATATTCATATGAAATTGCACAGGAATTTGATTATAAACTTGGGGATACAGTGATCGTGGTTCCCATCGGCAACGCCGGCAACATCACTGCGGTCATCAACGGCTTTCTAAAATGGTACGAGGTCGGCATCATAGATAACCTGCCAAAAATAATAGGTGTTCAATCAGTTCATGCCGACCCGGTTTATCGCTATTATCTTGAACCTGATACGACAAAACGTAAATTCAAGCCGGTAACGGTTCAGCCGAGTGTGGCCCAAGCAGCCATGATCGGCAATCCGGTTTCCATGCCGCGTGTGGTTCATCTGGTAGATCGCTATAATGAAACCGCTGGCAGGCAAAAAATATTTTTTGTGGCGGTTTCCGAGCAATCGATTATGGACTGGGAATTGCGGGCCAACCGTAACGGCCACATTGCTTGTACCCATGGAGGAGAAACCCTGTCAGGACTGGTTGAGGCCAAAGCCAGGGGTTATGTTCATGGAAATGAAATTGCCGTTATCGACTCCACGGCCCATGCTTTAAAATTTTCAGGATTCCAGCAAATGTATTTTGAAAACAGCTTTCCTGCTGAATATCAGGTTTCGCCGAACCCGGATTTGATAAATCGCCCCCAATATATTCAACCAAAAGATCTGAAAAAAGTGCCGGAGCCGGGGAAAAGCATTGATCCTGAGGCCTTCGATCTGTTTATACAACGGGTATCCCAAGAGATCGCTACAACTCTTAAACTTCAACCCAAATAATTTTTTAGTGAATGCAAATCATGACTTTTCTTACAAAGGAGTGGTGTAAAATGGGAAGGATTCGAAAATCGGAATGGATTGTTCTTTTCCTTCTAATGGGATTATTTGCTTGTGTTTCAGACGAAGCCTTTACCAATAAAAAAAAAGCCGAAGCCTTGCGGCGTCTTGGTGAAGCCTATTTGGCAGAAGGCAAAGATGCCGCCGCTTTCAAAGAATTATCCGAAGCGCAAAAACTGGATCCAAGTGATGCGAACGTCTATTTTGCCCTTGGCTGTTTTTATTTTAAAAAAGAAAAATATGATTTGTCCATTGAGAATTATCAAAAATGTTTGGAAATTGAGCCCACATATGCCCCGGTACGCAACAATCTAGGTCTCGCGTATTTGGCCAAAGGAGATTATGATACCGCCATTGCACAATTTAAGGAACTGAATGATAATTACATCTATGTAACACCGCATTTCCCACTATACGGACTCGGCCGGGCCTATTTCTTAAAAAAAAATTATCAAGAGGCTGAAGAATATTATAAAAAGGCCCTGAAAATCGAACCCCAATATATACCGGCCATGTTGGAACTGGGTCGCTTGTACCTGGAAACTGGAAGACCTGAAGAGGCCGTCACAATTATCTTAAAAGCAATCGATATTTCTCCAACCCAGGCAGAATTGCATTTTGAATTGGCCAAGGCCTATTCAGCCGCAAATCAAATGAAAAAAGCTTTCCGCTCCTTGGAAAAAGTGATTGAGCTCCGACCGAACAGTCCATTAGCCCAGGAAGCAAAGGACTTGCTGTTGAAAGGGAAAAAAAAATGAGTATGGAAAGCCGTGTGCTTCGCCCCATTTGGCTGGATGACAATGGATCAACCGTCAATGTCATTGACCAGCGCGTTTTACCCCATGAATCCATTGTTGCCGAATTAAGAACCGTGGATCATGTTATCACTGCCATCAAAGACATGTTTGTCCGCGGCGCCCCCCTGATCGGAGTTACCGGCGCTTATGGTCTTTTTCTGGCTGCACTAAATGCTCCAGAAGGAAAACCGGAAAACGACTACCTTATTCAAGAAAGCTACCGTTTGAAAGCTGCCCGACCGACAGCCGTAAATCTCAGTTGGGGTGTGGATCGTGTCCTTGCCGCGATTCTGCAAGCACCCCTCCCTGAGCGCGTGAATACAGCCCGCAGGGTTGCCGCTGATATTGCCGAGGAAGAAGTTGAGAATTGCCGTAGAATCGGGGAGCATGGGTTTCCATTAATCGAGGCCGTCAGTCAAAAAAAAAACGGTGCGCCTGTCAACATTTTAACCCATTGCAACGCCGGCTGGCTCGCTTGTGTTGAATACGGTACAGCCACGGCCCCCATGTATGTGGCTTTTAATAGAGGAATTAATATTCATGTGTGGGTGGATGAAACCCGCCCACTTAACCAGGGAGCCCGTTTAACTGCTTGGGAACTTGGTAGACACGGCATTCCCCATACGATCATCACGGATAATGCCGGCGGACACTTGATGCAACATGATCTGGTGGATCTGGTTATCGTGGGCACGGACAGAACCACAAGTTCCGGTGACGTGGCCAACAAAATCGGCACTTACCTGAAGGCGCTCGCTGCCAAAGACAACGATATCCCTTTTTATGTGGCCCTGCCTTCAAGCACCATTGACTGGACCATTCAGGACGGCCTTACAGATATCCCCATTGAAAAGCGCGATCCCAGTGAGGTACGTTATGTTCAGGGACTGTGTCAGGGCCGCGTTCAAAGCGTCCTGGTGACACCGGCCGACAGCCCGGCCGCCAACTATGCCTTTGATGTCACGCCGGCAAGATTGGTAACCGGTTTTATAACCGAACGGGGAATTTGCACAGCTTCCCATGAGGGTCTTGTCGGTCTTTTTCCTGAAAAAAACCAAAAGCCGACAAACATGTAATTTAAATGTAAGATCCCTTTTGAAAAAGAATAGGTTCAATTGCCTATCGGTTTAATCTGCGGTTCCGCATGGTTCGCGATTTTCCTCATATTTTGCTGGTGAACCCCTGGATTCACGATTTTGCTGCCTATGACTTCTGGGCCAAGCCCATGGGCCTTTTGCAACTTGCAGCCATTTTGCGTTCCCACGGATTTTTAATTAGCTATATCGATTGCCTGGATCGTTTCCACCCAATGGCGGCCAAAACTGATCATTTGGCACGATACGGTCGTGGTCCATATCTGAAAACGCCTATCCCTAAACCAAAGGGTCTTGAAGATATTCAGCGCCGTTTTTCACGCTATGGTATTCAAGAACAATGGCTGCAGGCGGACTTATCCGCCCTAGCGCCGCCGGATCTTATCCTGGTTACCTCCATGATGACTTATTGGTATCCGGGGGTTGCCGATACCATACGGATTCTAAGGCGCAATTTTCCAAAAACACCTTTAATCATAGGTGGTATTTATGCCAGTTTATGCAAAGAGCATGCGGAAATCCATATGGGCGCCGATCAGGTGGTAGCCGGGTCTGGCGAAGCCCAATTATTTGACATACTGGCCCGATCAATTGGATTTTCGGTTCAACCCCGGATTAATATCGATGATCCGGATTCTTTTCCATATCCGGCTTTTGACCTGCAGACGAAAATCGGATACCTCCCTATTCTGACTTCAAAAGGTTGCCCTTTTTCCTGTTCATATTGCGCTTCGTCCTATCTTTATCCGCGCTTGGTCCGCCGCCGCCCGGCGGCGGTGTTGGAGGAGATAAAATACTGGCACCGCCATCATAATATTATCGATTTTATTTTTTATGACGATGCCTTGATGATAGATACCGAAGCACATATTTTTCCCCTTTTGGAAGGCATTATCCGCTCAGGGCTTCGACTGCGTTTTCATACGCCAAATGCCATGCATATAAGAGAAATTACAAAAAAAGCAGCTCGGTTGATGCACCTGGCCGGCTTTTCTACAATCCGTTTGGGTCTTGAAACCGCTATTTTTAACGACCGTCAAAAATTAGACCAAAAAGTTACCGCTTTTGAATTCAATCAAGCTGCCCTTCATTTGAAAAACAGCGGTTTTAAGAAGGAGCAGCTCGGCGCTTATCTGCTTGTTGGTTTACCGGGGCAGTCTTTGAAAAGCTTGGCGTACTCGATCCAAACAGTGAAAAGCACAGGGATCACGCCTATCATCGCATACTATACCCCCATTCCCCATACTTCCCTATGGGCAGAGGCGGTTTCAGCCTCGCGTTATGATCTTGAGGCTGATCCTATTTATACCAATAATGCCATTTTCCCCTGCCAAACAGAGGCCTTTTCTTGGGACCTGATTTCCACATTGAAGCAAATGATAGGCCCTATTCAGTAAATTCAAAAAATCTACCTTCAAAATTACATATCCGCCATATCCCATTCTTTTTCTGCTCAAGGTACTCCGGTAAAATCGGAATCTTGCCGCCGCCCCCTGGCAGATCAAGCATATACTGTGGAATACAGAGCCCTGAAATATGACCGCGCATGGCCCGCATGATTTCCATTCCAGTGGCAAGCGGCACTCGGAAATGCATCGTGCCCCGCACCGGGTCCGGATGGTGGAGATAATAGGGTTTGACACGAATCTTCACAAGCCCGCGCATCAGTTCACCCATGACCGCTGCCTGGTCATTGACACCTTTTAACAATACTGTCTGGCAGCCCAGGGGAATTCCGGCCTCCACCAGCAAGCGGCAGGCCCTGGCTGATGCCTCTGTAATTTCAACAGGATGATTAAACTGGGTATTCATAAAAAGAGGATGATACTGGCCCAATACCTCAACCAGGGAAGTGGTGATGCGCTGGGGTAAAACACAGGGCATGCGTGTGTGTATTCGCACCAGCTCGATATGGGCGATGTCAAATAACCGCTTTAATAAATCATCCAGGGCCTGATCCGACATCATCAGGGGATCACCGCCGGATAGAACAACCTCTTTAATGGAATCATTTGCGGCGATATAGGCCAGGCCTTTTTGAATTGCTGCAGGCTCAACCGGTATGTTCATGCCTAGTTTGCGTTTGCGCATGCAATGCCGGCAATACAGCGCGCAACTATTGGAAACCAAAAAAAGCACTCGATCCGGATAACGTTGAATAATGCCCGGGGCACAGGTCTGCTTTTCTTCACTAAGGGGATCCTCAAGAGAATCAATATGATCCAATTCCTGAATATTCGGCACAGCTTGACGCCAGCAAGGATCGTTTGTTTTTTGAATTAGATCCAGATAATATGGATTGATGCGCATGGGATATTGACGGGTCACGCTGTGAATTTCATTTCGTGCTACAGGTAAAATCGCCGCCAATCGGTCCGGATCGGCAATCGCTGCCGATAATAAGTCCTGCCAATCGGTTGCGTCGAATCTGCCCATCGGTAATATTTGATTTATGCGCATTTTTTCCTAATTTTAAGTACCTAAGAATCTATCCTTGATAATAAGTTGTCCGGCAGATATGATAGCGCAACTTTACTTTTTTATAAAGGAGTTATGACATTATTTCATGCATCCGAAAACCACGCGCTGTGAATGGGTTGGTACAGATCCCTTATATGTTCAGTATCATGATCAAGAGTGGGGCGTTCCTCTGCATGATGATCGAAAATTGTTTGAGTTTCTGATCCTGGAGGGTGTCCAGGCTGGATTAAATTGGCTAACTGTTCTAAAAAAAAGGCAAAATTACAGAGCCGCCTTTGCTGATTTCTACCCCGAACAAGTTGCTTGCTTTTCTGAACAAAAAATAAGAAGCCTTCTTGCCGATCCAGGATTGATTCGAAATCATCTTAAAATCAGAGCGTCCATCCAGAATGCACGTGCATTTCTCGCTATTGTCGAAGAGTTCGGTAGTTTTGATAGCTATATTTGGAAATTTGTGAACGG
This sequence comes from Desulfosudis oleivorans, assembly GCA_020723325.1. Classification (GTDB taxonomy): domain Bacteria; phylum Desulfobacterota; class Desulfobacteria; order Desulfobacterales; family SURF-7; genus DYJD01. The sequence continues at coordinate 152,657 of DYJD01000014.1, forward strand.
CCGACCCATCCGAAATGCTTGGCGCCGTCATGTAGATATCCCCTCCCAAACTCCGATATCAAATCAAATGAGCAAAGAGCTTCGTAAAAAGGGTTTTGCATTTGTAGGTCCGACTATTTGCTACGCTTTCATGCAAGCCGTAGGAATGGTAAATGACCACACCACCGACTGTTTTCGATATGCCTTGATTTGATTCAGCCCTTGTTAAATTTGGCTTCTTTGCGCATTTATCTGCAATTGACAAAAACCAGCATGCCTGTTACAAATTTGTTATTTTTGGGGAGTTCTCAAACCAAAATCATTGGGTTTGAAAAATATGGAACGGTTTTTGTTGAAACAATGATTGGTGCCGAATGAAAAAAATTGAAGAAATTACATTGTTTTATGAAATCAGCGAAGCTTTAAATGAACATTTGGATCTGAAAAAATCCTTATATAAAGTATTGGACATTCTCTCCAACAACCTGGACATGATCCGTGGAACCATCACCCTTTTGAATCCCTTGCGCAATGAAATCAATATTGAAGTGGCCCACGGCCTTTCCAAGAGCGCCATGGACCGGGGAAAATACAAACTTGGCGAAGGGGTCACCGGTAGGGTAATCCAGACCGGTATATCCATATCCATCCCCAAGGTCAGTGAAGAGCCCCTTTTTCTGGACCGCACGGCTACACGCAAAGGCGCACAAACCCCAGAAATTTCTTTTATCTGTGTTCCGATTAAAAAAGAAACCCAGGTTATCGGCGCCCTAAGTGTGGATCGACTGTATGATGAAGGCTTCCCGCTGAAAAAAGGAGAAAAAATACTATCGGTTGTTGCCACAATGATCGAGCGCCAAGTCATCAATTTGGAAACCATTAATCTGGAAAAAGAACAACTGAAAGACGAAAACAAGCGCTTACGAAATGAATTGGAAAAAAAATATCGATTTAACAACATCATCGGCAACAGCAATAAAATGCGGGAAGTCTATCAAATGATTTCTCAAGTTTCCAAGAGCAATGCCACTGTCTTGATCCGGGGTGAAAGCGGCACAGGCAAGGAGCTAGTAGCTAATTCCATTCATTACAACAGTAATCGAACGAAATTTCCTTTTGTAAAAGTCAATTGTGCGGCACTACCATCCAATTTGATCGAAAGTGAGCTCTTTGGTCATGAAAAAGGAGCATTTACAGGAGCGATTAAACAAAAAATAGGCAAATTTGAATTGGCCAACAAAGGAACTATTTTTCTGGATGAGGCCGGCTCCATTGATCTTGATGTTCAAGTCAAGTTGTTACGGGTTCTTCAAGAAAGAGAATTCGAACGTGTGGGCGGCCACAGAACCATAAAGGTAGATGTAAGAATTATTGCCGCAACCAATAAAAATCTGGAACAAGCGGTTGAACAAGAATCTTTTCGAGGCGATCTTTACTATCGTTTGAATGTGTTTCCCATTTACATGCCGCCGTTGCGGGAGCGAAAAACCGATATCCTCTTATTGGCGGATTATTTCCTTGAAAAATATGCCAACGAAAACAACAAGGAAATCAAAAGATTATCTACACCCGCCATCGATATGCTGATGGGATACCACTGGCCTGGAAATGTAAGGGAGCTTGAAAATGTAATCGAACGAGCCGTTCTTCTGTGTGAAGAAGGTGTTATTCATAGCTATCATTTACCGGCAACACTACAGACCGGAAGTGAATCCAATACGTTGCCGGCCTTGTCGCTAGACGCCGCTGTTGCCAATCTTGAAAAGGAGATGATAATCGATGCGCTTAAAAATTCGCGCGGTAATATAACCACCGCTGCGGAATTACTCGGCACCACTGTTCGGAAGTTTTCCTATAAGGCCCAGAAACATGATATCAGCTATCGGCACTATCGCTGATGGCAATTTTAGACAGAATAACCGGCATTCTATCTCGGTAAACATTTGCCAACGCTGAACAACTAAAGCAAATTGCTCGCTAAATCCGCCAATTCTGATCGCTCCCCTTTTTCTAGATTGATATGAGCATAAATTAATTGACCCTGCATCTTTTCTATCAAATAGCTTAACCCATTGGAATGACTATCCAGATAAGGATGGTCGATCTGAAAAATATCACCGGTGATAACAATTTTCGTGCCTTCGCCGGCCCTTGTGATTATGGTTTTTACTTCATGGGGAGTCAGATTCTGAGCTTCGTCCACAATGAAATAAATTTTAACAAGACTGCGACCGCGGATATATGACAATGGTGAAATAATCAGCTTTTCTTTTTCCAGAAATTCTTTGATCTGCCGATGATGGGGATTCGAATCTGCAAATTGATTTTGGATAACGCCCAGGTTGTCATACAACGGCTGCATATACGGATCCAATTTTGAATCAATATCTCCTGGCAAAAATCCAAGATCTTTATTGCTTAGGGGAACAACCGGTCTGGAAAGAAATATCTGTCGATAATGCTTGCGCGTTTCCAAGGCGCCGGCCAGGGCCAGCAGCGTTTTTCCTGTCCCGGCCTTTCCGGATAAAGTCACAAGGCGTACATGGGGATTTACAAGGGCATGCAGGGCGAATGTTTGCTCTGCATTTCGTGGAGTTATACCATATATTGAGCTTTTTTCAACCCGCACGACCTTTCTGCTCTGAGGATCAAAGGTGCCGAGAACCGATTTTTTTATATTTTTTAATATAAAAAACTCGTTGGCTATAAAACCATCGTGTCCCGGAATATCGTCCACAGCAACTTCATAAGGGGGGTGATACATTGCATCGATTACAGTTTCAGGCACATTTTCCAGAATTCGGCAGCCCGTATATAGGGCCGCGATATCCTTGACATGATCTGTAGTATAGTCCTGGGCAGTCATGCCCACGGATTTTGCTTTCATTCTTAGGTTCACATCTTTGGTAACCAGAACAACCTTTTCATTCGGTTTGGCTTTGAATAGGTGATAAGCAATATTTAAAATATTATGGTCATGTTTTTTCTCTGAAAAATTCAGCTTTAAATCAGCGTGAATGCCCTGCTCCAACTTTATGAATATTTTTCCTCGGTTCTGCCCAATGGTAACGCCGCCGTTGAAAAGCTTGTCACCACTTAAAGCATCCAGAGTGCGTAAAAATTCGCGGGCATGAAAATTCAGACTACCATTCCCTTTCTTGAATTGATCCAATTCCTCTAATACTGTTATGGGAATGACAACGTCATGTTCTTGGAATTGATGAATACAGGAACTGTCGTGGAGGATTACATTGGTGTCAAGAACAAAAATCTTTCTTGGCTGGCTGGTTTGATCCAAAATCTTTCCTTGTCCCCTTGTGCGGTGAAAAAAAACTAATCGGATTCCGGTTGCGCTATTGCATCATTTTTATTTATTATTTCAGTTATTTTAATGCCAAACTTTTCATTAACAACTACGGCTGAACCCAAAGCGATCAGCTTTTTATTGATATATACCTTCAGCGGCTCTCCAGCCAAATTGTCTAGGGCTACTACCGAACCTGGCTCGATTTGAATCAAATCCCGAACATTCAATTTGCAACCACCTAAAACAACAGATAAATCCAATTGAATATCCAAAATTCGGTCAAATTTTGTTTCATCAATCTCGCCGACACCCTGCAATTCAGAGTCGCCATTGTCTCGGGTAACATTATTTGAGGCCATTAGTAAAATTTAATCCATAATAAACAGTTGCCGGTTGGTTTTCATTAAGAGGTGGCGCAAAAGCGCACGCAATCGTTGATCCGCCCTGGATCAGAATGGTCTTTTTACTCAAAAAGCCAACGCAATTTAAAAGAGCGCCTAGAAGCTTGCAGCTTTCTCCAGAGCTTCCATTTTGGTTTTGCATTCAATGCATTGAGTAGCCACTGGGCGGGCCTTCAAACGTCCAATGGAAATTTCCTCATCACAAATTTCACAAATCCCAAAGGAGCCATCTTCGATCCGTTCCAGGGCGCTTCTGATCTTGTTGATCAGTCGACTTTCCCGATCCTTTATCCGCAGCAAAAAGTTTTGATCTGTATAAGCCGAGGCTTGGTCGATTAAATCAGAATAGGAGCTCTCCTGATCTTTCAACTGTGCAACCGTATCATTGCTTCGGCGAAGGAGATCGTCCAATTGTTGGGTAAGTAATTCCCTAAAAAATTCAATATCTTTTTTTTTCATATTCAGGACCGCCTATGCAATGGATGATAAATAAAATTTGGGATGCCTTTCAAGTTTCCCTGCACACAATTACCATACTGCATTTTTTTCAAAGCAACGGATTTTAATTTATATTTACTAGAAAGCACCTATTGAAGTCAAGCCATAGTCACCATGGCAGAACAAAAAATTTCAATTGTTCGCGGAATTAAAAAGTGCTTTCATTGAAAAAATAAGGGCACATTTTCGTCTTTTATCCATCTTATTTTTTACAATTTTGTATTTATGATTATTATTCGATTAAAGCTGTTGGTTTTAACGAGCTGATATTAATATATAAACAAAAAATCAACCATTGGCACAGGTATTGCTCAAACAATAGCATCAAAAAAGGGAATCCGAAACCATGCAACATCCAGCTAATCAAGCTGCTAGCCAACTTCAGATAAGTCGGGAAAAACTGATCACAGCCTTTATGAAAGGTCATAAAACTGATTTTCAACAAAAATTATCATCTTTATTGGATGATTATTTTGTCGAAAGTTTTGAGCACAGCATGGTGGGACCACGCATGAACATTTCTAAAAAACCCTATGCCATCATAGCTCTTGGTGGATACGGGCGGCAGGAACAATGCATCCGTTCAGATGTGGATTTGCTTTTCCTTTTTGAAAAACGCGTACCCAAAGAAGCCGAGGATCTAATCCGGGAAATAATATATCCATTATGGGATCTTGGAATGGAAGTAAGTCATGCGACGAGATCTATTCAAGAAAGCATCAAACTGGCTGCCAAAGAATTGGATGTATTTACATCCATACTGGATGCACGGTTTATTTGCGGTGTATCACCCCTATATATAGAGTTGATGGATCGAATCACCACCCGTGTTATTAAAAATCGATCGCAAAAGCTGATTCGAGACTTGATCCATCGGAATCAGGAGCGCCACCTCCGTTTCGGCGATTCCACCTATCGTCTTGAACCGAATTTGAAAGAAGGCCAAGGCGGATTACGGGATTACCATACACTGCTTTGGATTGCCCGGATAAAAAGCAATCTTAAATCACCACGGGATCTTGAATATCATGGATATTTATCCCACTCCGAATACCAATCTTTCAGTGAGGCGCTTGCATTTATTTGGAATGTCAGGAATCTCTTGCATCGTCTTACTGGACGCAAAACCGATCAACTGAATTTTGAGCAACAACAGCGGCTCGCTGAAAATTTAAAATTTCGGGACGGCAATGGTCAACTGGCGGTTGAGCGCTTTTTAGGCCGATTGCATGGGAAAATGGAATATATTAAGCAGCACAATTTAATATTTCTGGCTGAAATCGGATATGGCCGCAAATCGCTTTTCAAACGGAAACCGGCTGTAAAAGAGAGCCGTGTGATGGGGTTGGAAATAATCCGAAATATGCTGAATTTTGTTTCCCTTGAACACATCCTGGCCGCTCCTGGTCTGCTGTTGAAAATTTTCGAAGAAAGCGCCCATTTAAAAATTCCCCTTAGCTCAGAAGCACGACGGGTGGTCCAAGAATTAGCTTATCTTATAAACAATCAGTTCCGACACAACCCGGAAAACCTCAAAGTATTCGAATCTATCCTATTAACTCCGGCCATTCCATTCAATGCCTTGAATGAAATGTTGAACACAGGCCTTTTGGTCCGCTTGATCCCTGAATTCAGACAGATCGTTAACCGCATACAATTTGATGAATATCATCTTTTTCCTGTGGATCGCCATTCTCTTCATACGGTAAGAACGATTAAAAGCTTTCTATCCACTGAAGATAACCCAGCAACAGAGCTTTGTCATGATCTTGTAAAAGAATTAGGCGTTCAAAGAAAATTATTATTATGGGCTGCTTTGCTCCACGATATCGGTAAGGGCGAAAAAGGTTATGATCATGCTTCCCGCGGCGCTGAAATCGCCCGGAAAGTTTTGGCCCGATTCGGCTATGAAAAAGATAAAATTGATACCATTGCCTTTCTTGTCAAAGAACATCTTTTTCTGATGAAAATCGCGACTAGAAGGGATCTGCACGATGAAGAAACCTCCATTTTTTGCGCCCGAAGAATAAAAGATATTCGTTTATTAAAAATGCTTTATCTCTTGACTGTGGCCGATTCCATATCCACCGGGCCAAAGGCTTGGAATGACTGGTCCGCCGCTCTTTTGCGAGATCTCTTTTTCAAGGTAATGAATATATTAGAAGGGGGAGAACTTGCTTCGCGCAAAGTTGTGGAAGAGGTCAGGAAAAAAAAGATCGAAATTGTCATGTCGGCAGTCACCAAAGATCAACGCTCTGTTTTGGCAAAGCATTTTGATTTGCTGACACCTCGATACCTTATGATTACACCGGTAGCCATGATACTGGTTCATATGGAACTATATCACCAGCTCGCCGATCGCGATTTTGTCTGGCAGATTGACACAAATAAGGATTTAAATACTCGCACGGTTACCATTTGCGCCAAAGATCGCCCCGGTCTTTTTTCTAAAATTTCTGGTGTATTCACCTTAAACGGATTAGACATACTCAACGCGGAAATTCACACATGGCGTAATAACATCGCCTTGGATATTTTTACTGTAAGACCACCTGTTGACCTTATTTTTGAAAATCAACGCTGGGTTCGCGCGGAAAATAATTTACATTCAGCCCTTTCAAGTGAACTAGACCTTGCTTCTGCTCTGCAAGATAAATTTGCGGATCAAAAACCAAGGGTGCGTTCAATAGCACAGCGGCCTTTTCGTGTTAAAATTGACAATTCCGCTTCCAGCTTTTTCACGATTATAGAAGTAATTACAAATGATTCGCCAGGGCTGCTTTATCGCATCACCGATGTGCTTTTTAATCAAGAATTAGATGTTTGGATAGCAAAGATAGCCACCAAGGTTGACCAGGTAGTGGATGTTTTTTATGTGCGCGATTTATTCGGACAAAAACTGGATCTTCCAGAACATGTCAATCGCGTTAAGTCAGAAATTGAAAACGTTCTTTCTTCCATCCGTTTTCATGGGAATCCACAATGACAAGATGACTTCTGAAAAATTAAGCTTGGGCAGAATAGAGAATGATTGCAGCTCTCCAATGCTTTATGATAAAAGATCGCAATTATTCTCCAACACCCACCCTGAAAGGCCGGCTCCGGTATGCACAAGCCGGATGTTGGATATCATCATTACCCGGCCAAATCTTGAAAGGAGGAGTTACCATGAAAAAGGTAGAAGCAATCATCAAGCCCTTCAAGCTGGATGATGTAAAGGAGGCCCTAAACGAAATCGGTATTCAGGGAATGACCATTACAGAAGTAAAAGGCTATGGACGCCAGAAAGGTCATAAGGAAATTTATCGTGGAGCTGAATACGTTGTCGATTTCATACCAAAAATAAAAATTGAGATCATTGTTGAAGAAGATATTCTAGAAAAAGTAATTGAAACCATCCGCAAGGCGGCCAATACAGGCAAACTTGGTGATGGTAAAATCTTTGTTTTTCCCGTTGAGCAGGCTATTCGCGTTAGAACCGGAGAAAAGGGCAAAGAAGCAATTTAGACTGGTTGGAAGACTTTTTTTCTGATTTTCCAATATATTATTACGGGTGGGAATCATTTTAACATTGCGTTAAGTTAGATAAACCTAAGGAGGATAATAATGACTATTAAAGATGTTTTTCAAATGGCAAAGGAAAATGGCGTTAAAGTTGTCGATATTCGCTTCATGGATTTTCCGGGTATCTGGCAGCATTTTTCAGTACCTATTTGTGAACTGGAGGAATCTAGTTTCGAAGACGGTTTTGGTTTTGATGGTTCCAGTATCCGCGGCTGGCAGCCGATCAATATGAGCGACATGTTGGTGATACCGGACCCGACAACAGCTAAAATGGATCCTTTTTTTGAGGAACCGACCCTGGTATTGATCGGCAATATCGTTGATCCGATCACACGCGAACCTTATTCGCGTGATCCCCGCAATATTGCCAAAAAGGCAGAGGCTTTTTTGAAAAGCTCAGGCATTGGTGATACTGCCTTTATCGGGCCGGAAGCAGAATTCTTTATTTTTGATAGTGTACGTTTTGAATCTTCCCGCAATTTGGCTTTTTACGAGGTTGATTCAATCGAGGGTATCTGGAACAGCGCCAGAGAAGAATCCCCGAATCTTGGTTACAAGCCCAGATTGAAGGAAGGTTATTTCCCGGTTCCACCGACGGATAAATTTCAGGACCTGCGTACCGAGATGATGCTGACCCTCCAGGATCTCGGTATTGATGTGGAATGTCAACACCATGAGGTAGCCACAGCCGGCCAGGCTGAAATCGATATGCGTTTTAAACCGCTTCTGCAAATGAGTGATCAAATGGTGTGGTTTAAATATGTTCTGAAAAACGTGGCAGCACGCAACGGCCATACCGTTACCTTTATGCCCAAACCGCTTTTTGAAGACAATGGCAGCGGCATGCATACACATCTTAGTATTTGGAAAGAAGGCAAACCGCTATTTGCTGGTGACAAATATGCAGGCGTTTCCCAAGAAGCCCTTTGGGCTATCGGCGGAATATTGAAACATTGCAAAGCCCTATGCGCGATAACCAATCCGACCACTAACTCTTATAAACGCTTGGTTCCCGGTTTTGAAGCGCCGGTGAATTTGGCCTATTCCAGCCGCAACCGCAGTGCCGCCATTCGGATTCCCATGTACAGTTCTTCTCCCAAAGCCAAACGGATCGAATTCCGCACACCGGATCCCTCCTGTAACGGATACATGGCTTTTTCAGCTATTTTAATGGCTGCCATTGACGGTATTGAAAAGAAAATTGATCCAGGTCAACCGCTGGATAAGAATATTTATGACTTACCACCGGAAGAGCTGGCCTTGGTACCTTCAGCGCCTGGTTCTCTGGATGAAGCCTTGGCCGCATTGAAAGCCGACTCTGAATTTTTGCTTAAAGGAGATGTATTCACACAGGACGTGATCGATACTTGGATAGAGTATAAAACCAAGCATGAATCCAATGCCGTAAAATTGCGTCCCCATCCCCATGAGTTTTTCTTGTATTATGATATTTAATCTTTGTTGAAGACCCAATATAAGTCCGTTGCAGACGCAACGGACTTATGTCTTTTTATAGACGGGAGTATTTATGCCAAATTTTGATGTGGTTGTTATTGGAGCCGGAAACGGCGGGTTGGCAGCGGCCTTGACTCTTGCCAAGGCTGGACGCAGTGTTCTCCTCCTTGAAAGGCATAATATTCCAGGCGGCTGTGCCACAAGTTTCATCCGGGGAAATTTTGAATTTGAAGTAGCCCTTCATCAACTCAGCGGTTTGGGTTCAAGAGAACGGCCCGGCCCTTTACGTGCCAGTCTAAGTAATATGGGGGTCCTGGATAAACTAGAATTTGTGGAAATGCAAAATCTCTATCGTGTAATATTTCCAGATAGGATAGACATCACCCTAAAAGCCGAGCGTGGTGCGGTAGTTGATGAGCTCTGCCGATTCTTTCCCAAAGAATCCAATTCTATCCAGCGTTTTTTTGACCTGGTTTACAGCTTCAGCCAACAGCTTGTCGAGGGAATTTTTTTCCGTGATCCAAATATTTCTAAAGATAAATATCCACTCTATTTCAAATATGCTTTTCGAAATACCCAAGAAGTGTTGGATGATCATTTTAGAGATCCGCTTTTGAAAACGATTCTAAGTGTCTATTGGGGTTACATGGGTGTTCCTCCTAAACAACTTCCTTTTGGAGATTTGGCTGTCTTGCTTTGGGCCTATATTGAATTTAAGCCCTATCATCTGAAAGGAGGTTCCCAGGCGCTTTCCAATGCACTTTTTGATACATTCCTGCAACATGGCGGCAAGGCGCGATTAAATTGTGCTGCTACTAAAATTTTAGTAGAAAACGGTAAAATTCAAGGCGTTATCACTGAGCAGGGCGAACGAATTGAAACAAAATGTGTGGTCTCCAACGCAAGTATTATCCAAACCTACATTGATCTTATCGATCGCAAAGAAATACCCTTAAGCCAATTAGACTATTTTAAGAGCAAAACCATCGGCCCCTCTGCATTCACTTTATATTTGGGCCTGGATTGTAATCCCCTGGATTTAGGTATTCATGAGGCCACCAATTTTATTTTAGCAACTACCGATATGAATAGGGCTTTTGATCTCTGGCGGACACTTGAACCCCAAGAATGGGCTCTATTTACTTGTTATGATGTGTCGGACCCGGATTTCTCACCACCGGGAAAATGTCAAGCCGCTCTTGTAGCTCTGCAATATGCCGAGCCTTGGTATTTGGTTCCACCTTACCAGTATGCGCAGACAAAATACAGATATGCGGAGAATATGTTAAAACTGGCTGAAAGCGTTTTTCCAGGATTACGTGATCAGATTGAAGAGGCAGAAGCCGCCACTCCGCTTACCCATTTACGATATCTTGGTCATCCAGATGGAGCAATTTATGGTTTTGATCAGTTTGCCAAGGACTCCGCCTATTTCCGTACGAATCATTCCCATATTAAAGGGCTTTATCACACCGGGGCCTGGGTTGCCGGTGGTGGTTTCCAACCAACATTGACTTCTGGTTTATCAACAGCCCGCTCAATTTTAAAGTCAACTAAAAACAAATAAGGAATAAAAAATGGCCTTAAAGGATGTGCTGAAGGATATTGAGGGATATGCGGAAATTGTAAATGAAATTGAAATATTAAAAAAATATGGCTCTGACTATGCTTCTTCAAAGGGAAATGTCGAGAAAATAATATCAGGCTTACATCCGAAAAAAATATATTTAAAATTATCCGATATAATAGAGGAATCTACATCAACCCGTACATTTCGTTTTACCTCTAAAAATGGTTTTCTGCCACCTTTTCAGGCCGGACAATATCTAAATATTTCTGTTGATATTGATGGAATTCGAACAAGTCGACCTTACAGCATTTCTTCTCCACCCAATCAAACAGGTTATTATGATATCACCATACGCCGTGTGATGGATGGATTTGTCTCCAATTATTTTTTAGATGAACTTAAAGTGGGCGATGAATTGGAAAGTTCATCTCCACATGGAAATTTCCATCACAATCCTATTTTTCATGGAAATGATCTTGTATTTATCGCCGGCGGAAGTGGAATTACACCCTTTATCAGTATGATTCGCGAAACGGTGGATTTGAATCTATCTTCCAGACACATCCAACTAATATATGGTTGTCGCAGCAATACGGATATTATTTTTCAGAACGAAATTTCTGTCATGGCGAATAAATTTTGTAATTTTTCATATACACTTGTTGTTTCAGATCCTTCCCCAGACTATATTGGTAAAATTGGTTTCATAACCGCAGATCTTATCCAGGAAGTTGTTGAAAATCCTTCTTCCAAGACCTTTTATCTTTGCGGTCCGGAAAAAATGTATTCCTTTTGCCTAAAAGAACTTGAAAAACTTGATATTCGAAGATCGAAAATTCGTACGGAAGTATATGGCCCCCCCCGTAATATAACTACTGAGCCCGGCTGGCCAGATGAAATAGGATCAGAAGATGTTTTTAGTGTTTCTGTTAAAGGGAAAAATAATTTTAAGGCTAAAGCCTCTGAATCCCTTATGATGTCTCTTGAAAAAAGCGGAATCAACATACCTGTATTATGCCGTTCAGGAGAATGTAGTTTATGTCGAACAAAATTGATCTCAGGCAGAGTTTTTCACCCGGAAGGGGTGCGAATCAGAAAGTCGGATCGTAAATTCGGCTATATACATCCTTGTAACGCTTATCCAATAACAGATATTGAACTTTTATTACAAATGTAATCCAGTTGCAATTCCTCACCAAACTTTGCATATCAAACCTTTTAGGTAATTGCCTTCAGGAAAATTCAAAGCCGTGGGATGATCGGGCGATTGATGTAGCCATTCGATAATTTGAACATCGCGTTTGGCATCTAGGGCCGCAAAAGCAACTGCTTTTTGAAATAAATCGATATGGATATGCTGAGAGCAGGAAAAAGTAATTAAATTTCCCCCGGTAGTAATCAGCTTACAGGCCAGCATATTAATGTCTTTATAACCACGGCAGGCTCGTTCCACATCCTGGCGGGAAAAAGCAAATTTTGGTGGATCCAATACAATCGTATCAAATTGATAACCTGAATTGCGGTAATTCCGAAGTAATGAAAAAACATCGTCTTTCACAACCTCGGCTCTGGATAAATCAAGCTGATTCAAAACTAAATTTTTCTGAGTAAGATTGAGTGATGCTGCCGAACTATCTATACTTTTCACATGGGTGGCACCTGCTTTTAATGCTGAAATTGTAAATCCACCGGTATATGTAAAACAATCTAAAACTTGAGCTCCATCCATGTATTTCCGCACGCGCATGCGATTTTCTTGTTGATCTAAATAAAAACCGGTTTTATGCCCGCCTTTAATATCAACAAAATATGAATCCCCATAAAGAGTTACTTCAATATGATCCGGCGGGGTTTGACCCCAAAGAACACCATTTCGAATAGGCAAACCTTCCTTTACCCGTGATTTTGCATCAGATCGTTCATAAATTCCAATACAGGGTAATAATTCTTTAAGAATAGAAACAAGATTTGTTTTCCAATATTCCGCACCGGCAGATAAAAATTGACAAACCAGGAAATTTCCATAGCGATCCACAATTAAACCAGGCAAACCATCAGATTCAGCATATACCATTCTACCGCAGTTGCTCCCGGTTCTTATTTGGTGCTCTGTCCGTTGTTGAATTGCCCTTATCAGGCGTTCCTGTAAAAATGAATGGGATAAATCCTCCGCAGAATTGAAAGACCAAACCCGCACAGCTATTTGTGAATGGGAGGAAAAAGCCCCTACTCCATATTTGGCCCCATCAATAGATCTAATTGCTACAGTCTCACCATTTTGAACAACACCATCAATATTTGCAATGGCTCCTGAAAAAATCCATGGGTGCCGACGGATTAGTGAGTCCTCGCGGCCTTTTTTAAGTGTTATCGTTACCAAGTCTATTTCCTTAATAATATTATATATTTGATTTTATTAATAAAATATCTTAATTTATCTATTTTATCAATTCATTTATATACAGATATGTCAACATGAAAAATAGATATATTTCTGCCCTAACTTTATTGCCAAAACCAATAGAAAAATTGTAATATCGCTACTAAAATAAATAGAAAAGGTGATGGAGGAAATAATGAAACGGTTTGCTGAATTTCAATTCTTTTGTTTCTGTCTTTTATTAATATTGATCAATTCCACAAAAGTTCAATCTGATCAATTGGCGCAAAAGGAAAATCTATTTGATAGTGTTGATGAAATTCTCTTGCAGGCCACGAAAGCCAAGGCTGATTTTTTTTCTCCGCAACGATTTGCTGAAGGTTTGGAATGTTATAATGATGCCAAAAAAAAAATAATAACTAATAAAAATTCAATTGAAATAGAAGAGTTAATAAAAAAAGCAATATCTGAATTCAATACAGCGGTTAATCATGCCCAAATGGCCGCTGATTTTTTTTCCACAACTATAATAGCGAGAGAAGATACTTTACGTGTAGAAGGATCAACCTTGAATATAGAAAAATGGAATGAAGCCGAAGAGCTTTTCCAAAAAGCAGCGGAATCACTCGAAGACGGAGATGATCAATATGCTAAGAAAAAATCAATAGAATCAGAAGCGCTTTATCGTGAAATCGAATTATACGCCATCCAAAGCAAATATCTAAAAGAAACATGGCTGCTGTTGGAAAAAGCAGAAAAGCTGAATGTGGAAAAATACGCTCCAATTACATTACAAAAAGGACGAACTTTTGCTGATAAAGCTGCTTTAATGCTGCGAAATAGTCGATATGATCAAACCGAGGCTGCCCAACTCGCCGGAAATGCAGAATATGAAGTCAGCCATGCTATCTATTTAACAGAAAAAATTAAAAAAATCATGGATAGTAATATAACAATGGAAAATGTTTTTTTATCATTGGAGGATTCCTTGCAAAATATAGCTTCCATTATAAATATGAATTTGCAATTTAATAAAGGAGTTGAACAAGCCGCAAAGGATGTTACGCAAGCTGTTGAAACCCTACAGCAAAACAGTAGGGTCTTATCTCAAAAATTAGAAGAAGAAAAAAAACAATATTTTAGAAGTTTATCCCAAAAAGATACAGAAATTTATAATTCCCAAAATACAATTTTAAAATTAAATGAGCAGGTTAATCAATTATCATCCACAAAAAATAAATTGCAGTCCAAAGTTGATCAAGAGCAGATCAGACAAAAAAAACTCAACCGAATTGGCTTATTGTTCAATCCTTCGGAGGCGAAAATCCTCCTGGATGGCGATAGTGTAATAATCAGACTTTTGGGCCTATCTTTTCCGATTGGTAAGGCAATTATTGAACCTCAGTATTATCAAATGCTTTCAAAAACAATAGATGCTATAAATGAATTCCCGGGTTGTAGCGTAACTATTGAGGGGCATACAGACAGCCGCGGTAATGATGATACCAATCAAAAACTGTCCGAGGAGCGAGCCAAGGCTGTTAAAGAATACATTATTTCTAATTCTAATATTTCTGAAGACCGTGTTCAGGATATTGGATATGGCGAAACACGACCAATTGCCAGTAATGACAATGCCGATGGGCAAACCATGAATCGACGTATTGATTTAATTATAAAACCTAAATAATTTAATTGTATACATGTGTAAGAATATTTGTCGATAATTATTGCTTTATCAACAGAACAAACAGAACCTGTTGATAAACTATGTGTGATCAACAATTTTCAACCGTTTTTTTTAGATAAAATTTATATATAAATTAGATAATTAAATAATTAATTACCTTTTTAAAAGGCATATCTTACCCTAATATTTAAAAATATAAATAAAATGTATTCTTAAATATATATTTTAATATTGATCTTTTGCATATAAGTTACTATTCATAGCCATCACGCATACCATACAAATTCTGTTATTTTACCATCAAGATCAAGGTCGGTATCTTTATGAAATTTACAATTAGAAAAACTGATATTGTTGATGTTCTTTCTAAAATTCAAGGTATTACAAATAGAAAAAGCAATCTGACAATAACTGAAAATGTTCTTATTACATCAACTGATTCAAAAATTTCGGTTGCTGCGACAGATCTTGAAACCGGGTTTATCGGATTTTATCCAGCCGAAATTGAAATTGAAGGCATTATTGCCATTAATAGTAGAAAAATATTTGAAATTGTAAAAAATTTTCCGAAAGATGAAATCATCATCAACGAAGTTGAGAACCATTGGTTAAAGATCGGTAATGAAAAGGTTGAGTACAACATTGTAGGATCCAATCCTGATGATTTTCCGGAAATTCCCCTTGTCGATGATGTTAATTTTTTTGAAATCAATTCATTTGATTTTAAAAAAATGATTGAGAAAACAGTAATGATCAGCGCCGCATCAGATGAAAAACGCGCCCATATTCTTGGAACCCATTTGCAATGTATTACAACAGATGAAGATGAAAGTATTATCAGAATGGTTTCTACAGACGGTAAGCGCTTGTCGAAAGTTGATTATATTTTTTCGGGAAAATTATCCACAACAGAACTTCCTGAAAACATAATTATACCGAAAAAAGGACTAAATGAAGTCGGTAAATTTTTAGATACAGATGGAATCGTTCGCATTGGAATCAAAAACAATCATTTTATTGTTAAAAAGGAAAATGAAACCATTATTATAAGTCTATTGGAAGGTGAATTTCCAAAATACGACGGTTTATTAGAAATAGGTGAAAAAAATAAAGTTGAGGTGGTTAAGCAGGATTTCAGAATGATGTTAAAACGGATGTCGATTTTAACATCTGATGATTATAAGGGGGTTTATTTTAAATTTGCGAACAACAATTTAACCATCAGTACAGCAAATCCGGAAATCGGTGAATCCAAAGAAGATATGCCGATAGACTATTCGCATGGAGAAGAAGAAATTGCCTTTAATCCTTATTTTTTTATTGATTCACTGAATTTCATTGATAGCGATACTGTATTTCTATTTTTTAAGAATAAAGAAAATCCCTGTTTGGTTTTGGGTAAGGATGATAAAACCTTTTTAAGTATTATTATGCCGATGAAAATATGATAAACGATAGTAATTATAACGAAAATAGTATTGATGTTCTGGAAGGTCTGGAACCTGTCAGACTAAGACCTTCCATGTATATTGGTAATGTTGATATCGAAGGCCTTCATCACCTGGTTTATGAGGTGATTGATAATAGTATTGATGAAGCCATGGCCGGATTTTGCGATACTATTCGGGTAACGATTCATACAGATAACAGTGTCAGTGTTGAAGATAACGGCAGAGGAATTCCTGTTGGTATTCATGAAAAAGAGCAGGTGCCGGCGCTGGAAGTAGTGATGACAAAACTTCATGCCGGAGGTAAATTTGATAATAATTCCTATAAAGTTTCCGGTGGCTTACATGGCGTCGGGATTTCGGTAGTCAACGCTCTTTCTGAATTTTTAGAAGTTGAAGTCTATTCCAAAGGAAAAATTTATTATCAGACTTATGAAAAAGGTAACAAAACCCGTGAGCTCGAAATCATCGGCGATACCGAAAAAAGGGGGACTAAGGTTCATTTTCATCCAGACATGAGTATCATGAATCAAAACGATTTTAATTTTGATATTCTCAACAGACGATGTCGCGAACTGGCCTTTTTGAATAAAGGTGTCAGAATTATTATTGAAGATGAACGGACCGATGAAAAAAACGATTTTTGTTATGAAGGTGGACTCATTTCATTTGTAGAATTCATTAACCGCTCGCATACCAGCTTACATGATCCGATTTTTATAACTGGTGAGAAAAATGATGTTCAAATTGAAGTGGCCATCCAATATAATGATACCTATACCGAGCGACTATTTTCTTTTGCAAATAATATCAATACAGTTGAAGGGGGTTTTCATTTAATTGGTTTTAAAACCGCATTAACCCGTTCCATCAATCAATATGCCAATAACGGCAATGTTCCGAAAAACATGAAAATTAAAATCGGCGGTGATGATGTTCGGGAAGGTTTAACCGCTGTGATCAGTTTAAAAATAAAAAATCCCCAATTTGAAGGCCAAACCAAAACCAAACTCGGCAATAGTGAAGTCAAAGGGCTTGTTGAATCCCTGGTGAATGAATATTTAAGCCGTTATCTTGAAGAAAATCCGGTTGTTGCAAAAAAAATAATGGCCAAGGCTGCCGAAGCCGCCCGGGCTAGAGATGCTGCCAAACGCGCAAGAGATCTTGCCAGAAGTCAAGGTTCTTTGATGGACTCGACTCTTCCTGGCAAGTTGGCAGAATGTCAATACTCTGAGCCGGCTGAAAGAGAGCTGTTCTTAGTGGAGGGTGATTCGGCCGGCGGGTCTGCCAAGCAAGGAAGGGATCGAAGATTTCAGGCTATTTTACCTCTAAAAGGTAAAATATTGAATGTGGAAAAAGCCCGATTTGATAAGATTCTTCGCAGCGATGAAATCAAAAATATCATCACTGCATTGGGAATGGGGATTGGCACGGAAGAATATGATATTAACAAGATAAGATATCATAAGGTTATTATAATGACTGACGCGGATGTGGATGGCTCTCATATTCGAACATTATTATTGACCTTTTTCTATAGGCAGATGCCGGAAATGATAGAAAAAGGATATCTATATATTGCCCAACCCCCTCTATATCGGGTTGGAAAAGGAACCGGCGGTATCTATCTCAAAGATGAAAATAATTATAATGAATATATATTTAAAAGGATTTGTGAAAAGAAACGGATTTCCATTGGAAAAGAGCAAAGAATTCTATCAGATTTTGAATTATACTTATTTATAGCCGACCTCTCAGAATATCTATCCTTAATTGAAGCTCAAAAACGGAGAGGTTTAGATGAATCCCTGATTGAACTTCTTATTTCAGAAGGTGTGAGCGATAAAAGTTTTCTTCAAAATCATGATCGCATGTTGACCTTAAAAACCAAATTATTAAATAATGGTTATCAAGTCGACGAGTTACAATGGAATGAAGACCGCGGTGTTTATGAGCTATATGTTTTACCGCCCTCTCGGCAGAAGCTTGTGGAGGATATGGTTGATCTAAGCATGAAAAGCCAGTCCGGCCCGATTAAAATCGGACGAGGCATGATTCATTCCACCCTTTTTCAAAACACTTTAATTTTAAGTGAGAAAATTAAAAAATACAATCAGCCGCCTTTTTCAATAACAGATAGTGAGGCTGAAAAAGAACCTGAAATCATCCATGACAAACGTGTTTTTTTCAGCATGATGATCGATGAAGGAAAAAAAGGCCTTAATATTCAGAGGTATAAAGGTTTGGGAGAGATGAATCCGGATCAATTATGGGAGACCACCATGGATCCATCCAAACGCCATTTACTCCAAGTGAAAATTGAAGATGTAGCGGAAACAGATACTGTTTTTACCCTACTCATGGGTGATGAAGTCGAACCAAGGAGAAATTTTATTCACAATAACGCGCTTGAAGTAAGTACTCTTGATATTTAAATAAAAATTAATAATTTACATTTCGCTTTTTGAAAAAGACAATTTTTAATTTTTTTATTTTCGGCATATTGATTGATACAATTTAAAAATAAAAAGCTGGTTTAGGACGTATCGAAAATATATTCATACGCATAGCATTTAAACGGAACTTCGAGAATTGACAAAATATCTTTTTGCGTCTCGTTCAATTCCGATACATAGCCGTAGGATTCGCCATCCGGTAGAAGTAGGTTACCCTTGACAACATAATCGAATTTTTTAAGTAAATACTATACCTTTGCCGTTCGATAGTCTATTTTGTTGGGCATGAAATCATTCAGCCCTTTATCTCTTTGCTTGATATTCTTCCTCGCGGTTCGTTCGATTAACACAACTGTCTGCAGAGCGATTTAAAGAGAAAAAGATAGGCCTCAACCTGTTTGGAAGTATACAAATAAATCAGCTCAAGATTCAGGTTACTTTTAGCTCGCCGATTCGTATGATCGTAAGCGCTCAAACAACACCATCTTCACAGGTTCAAAAATCCGTGTCATGATAGGGACGGCGAAAGCGAATAATCTGAAGCCGTACGAATATATTCGATTTCTGTTTGATAAGTTACCGCTTGCACAAACTGAAGGTTGCTATGGGTTATAGATTTTGATAGAAAATGAAATATGAACAAACAAAATCTGATTGAAATGCTGAAACGAATTCTCAATACCGAGAATAATATCGATTTTTTAGAAAAATTGAGCCAAACCGAACTCGAAACCCTGATTGCTTCCATTCGAAATCGAATAGATCAACAATGATTTCGTCATTCATGCAAACATGAATGCGTTTCAAAATCTGAAATCATCAATTTGAGGTTTGAGGCATGGGTTTCTCTATTACAAGGTCCAACATTCGGGCCGGAAGTTCAGGTTTGCAGGTAAGTGCGCGCTTGCGGAAAGGGCTGTAGAGCAGCCTTAAAATATCAGATATTTTCATATATCGACCAAAGGAACGCAGCAGTTTAAAAGTTTGAAGAGGACGGCCGAAGATTCGCCTCGCAAAAAGCAAGCCGTAGCCCCGCATCCTTGTTTGGTTGACAATTTCACTCGGCAGTATGGTCGGATCGATATCGCTGCACTTGAACCACTTGTTCCAATCGCGTTCATCGTCGATGATTCCACGATCAACATATTCCCGCCATAACGGAGTCCCTCGATAGACACACAAACGATTAAAGCCGAAAGTATCGAGCTTCAACCGGGCCGCGAAGCGAAAACTTTCCAAGATATCCGGGATGGTTTCACCCGGTGTGCCAATCAGAAAAAAACCATGGGTTCTTTCAATCCCATGTTGTTTTGCCGCACTGACGGCGTGCTCGATCTGTTCCAGGGTTTGATTCTTTTTCAGGCGGTCTAAAACTTTTTGTGTGCCGGCTTCGATGCCGTATGCCAAAAAGGTGCAGTTGGCTTTACTCATTATCGGTAGTTGATCTATGCCGACCGAATCAACGCGACCTTCACAACCCCAGTGAAAATGTAGCCCACGTTCTATTATGCCGTTGCATATCTCCGTGATGCGTTTGCGCTTCATTAAAAAATGGTCGTCCGTAAAATAAATCGAACGATACCCGGCATCATCGAGTTGTTGCAATTCTCCGAGAATATGCTGGGAAGATCGGCTGCGCCACTTGTAATTGAACAAAGAAGGAATATCGCAATAGATACATTGATACGGACACCCCCTGGAAGTTTGCACCGTACAAAATTTTTTTAAAGAAAGCACGGCCGGGACATCAAGGGGTAAAGATTCGATATAATCAATCGGCAGGGTGCTGCGATCCGGATAGGGAAACTGATCCAGATCCCACTCGAGGGGACGAGGTGGATTATGAACAATTTCGTCTCCATTTCGCCAAACCAATCCAGCCACCTCTCCGGGATTATCTATGTTTTCCAGGTAGTCCGGTAACAGTTTCTCGCCTTCTCCGACACCGATGCAGTCGGCCTGCAAACAATCTTTCAAGATTTGATCCGCATTCAAGGAGGCAAAAACCCCCCCGAGGATGATCGGAATTTTCGGACTTGCGAATTTCAGTTTTTCAGCCAGCTTTTTGGTTGCAGGATAGGTGGTTGTTGAAAGGAACGAAAGGGCGACGACATCCGGTTTTTCTTCTTTAACTGCCTGTGCAATATGCTCCGCCTTCATGCGCGGGTGACAAGTGTCAAACATTCTCACCCGATGTCCATGCCGACGCACAATCGGGGCGAGGGTTTCGATTCCCAGGGGGGGGAAAGCCATCACCTTTACGCGGTCCTCCCCGGTCTCTGGGCCACATAGTTCCGCTGGAAGCATTTGATAATAGTTTTCGTCCCGTACGTATACCATGAATACATTCATGAAGAAATCCTTTGGAATTTAGAAGAAAGCGTTGATGTCAAATAAAGGGGATCGTAAACGAATTTAGAAAATAGTGACAGTGTTAATTTGGTTTTTACAAAAATTTTACACGTCCGATGGGTAATTTCTGAAAAAAAATGAAGAATTCGCTTGCTATCAGACAATAAAATGTTATTATCCATTCATCAACTCGGCCCAGCCTTGCTTGGCGGGGCGATTTTCTTCTGAAGGAACAATCCATTCTTTTACATGGCATCCTCCAGTTTAAGATTTTGAGAATTTCTGAGAAAGGAGGGTGTAATCATGATTAAAGGAACTGTTAAGTGGTTTAATGGCCAAAAAGGGTTCGGATTCATTGAGCAGGAAAACGGGCCGGATGTATTTGTTCATCATTCGGCTATTAATACGAGCGGCTATAGAAGTCTCAATGAAGGCGATAGGGTTACCTTTGACATTGAGCAAGGGAAAAAAGGCCCGGCTGCAACCAATGTCACTGTAAGCTAAATTTCCGTTACTGAAAAAGGGCATCCTTTTGCTATTGCGAAAGGATGCCTTTTTTTTCGGCTGAAATGATCTTTTAATAAATTTTTTCTATCTCAGAAAATAAGGATAGTGAAACTATAGCGGATTAGATCTATTCCTTCGGAGAGACTTAATCGGATCGAGGGCAACATGGAACAACCAAAAATAGAATTCGAGGTGGGACAAAAATATACGAACGAAAAAGGCAATTTTACGGTCGTGTCCATTAAAGAAGACCAAATGATCATTGAGTTTGAAGATGGTGAACAGATCAGCAGCGATGTCGCTTTTCAGCTTCGGATTCAGGAGCGTCGCTGGTTGGAGAAGATGCTGCAGGAAAAAAAGAAGAACTCACCGGCAAAAAAATCCGGACGCAAGACCCCTGTTGCGTCCAAATTGAAGTAAACTGTAGGTCAGCCCGCCTGTTTTGTTGCGATGGTGACGGGCATTGGTAATGATAACTGAAACAGGTTCGGTTTATTCCTGGCTTACACCGAAAAGTTCTTGCAGGTGAAGAATCGGAACAACTAATACATTCGTTTGTTGTTGTTTATTATCTCCGGTATAAACAAGACTGCTGCCTTTTGAAATCTCATTCGGAAATACCTTTGCGTTGTGACGCAGTCCTTTGAAGTATTCTCTGGTAACTGTCATGCTTGGCTTAATCTCTATGGGAAAGATGTCAGCGCCATTGACGAGGAGGAGGTCGACCTCGCTGCCCTTGCTGTCACTGTTATTATAGAGATTGCTAATTTTGCCTTGATTAAACCGGTATTTCAAGCCCTCAACGATCACCATATTTTCAAAAAGATTACCCCGCAACGGATCACGCGATACCTGAAACGCATTTTCGATGCCCAGCAGAAAAGCGGCCACCCCCACATCATAAAAATAGAGCATGGGTGATTTGACTAGGCGTTTGGATATATCTTTGTAATATAGCTGCAACAGAAAAATGATATGGCTTGCCTCAAGAATCGAAATCCAGTTGCCGGCGGTTGTGTGGGAAATACCCGTATCACTGGCCAGACTGTTAATATTCAACAGTTGCCCGGTGTGTCCGGCGCAAAATTTGATAAACCGATGAAACAGATTTAAATCCTTGTAATCAGTTCCGAGGGTGCGCAGGCTGTCATCTGTGGGCAATGGGTCGCCCATTAAAGGGCGAGTCAAGTGAAAAAACACCTCTCCTATCGAAAAAA
>DYJD01000052.1 GCA_020723325.1 Desulfosudis oleivorans
CAAGAAAAAATGAGTGTCAATAAATATTTTACGTATAGGACCTGTCCCTAGCTTCATAATGCTTTTTTCCCGGATACCGATTTCCAAGCTTTTCCGATTCCGATGGCGTCCTGTCCCAAAAAATTCACAATCTCTGCAATTTAAAGCTGAATTTAGCAACAGCTCGCCGCCGGCGTCAAGCGAATATATTCCGAATGACGAGATCATGCGGCCAATCGCTCGGTGAAATGGGGTATTGGCGGATCGCTTGTATGCGCAACCATGGGGATGGGGTTGAGGATGACGGAACGTACCAGGCGCTTGCCGCAAAGCGGGCAAAGCTCGGGATGATCCTTGCTGCTTGCGAAACAATCCTGCCATCCGATTTTCCACGGGAGTTCGACCGGCCCTTGACCCAGCAGCAGTCTACATTGCAGCAGCTCTTCTTTTTTAACGGGCGAATACAATCCGTAGGAGCGCACAAGCATGGCGTTCGGAAGGGGCACATGCTGCAGGAAGCGCTCGATGAATTCCGGAATAGGGACATCACTTCCCGTTTTTTGCGTCCGTAATGGAAAAAGACTTGATTGTCCTTAATACCGATGATTCTTCTGTTTGAAATCGGTCCGCCGCGCAGGTAACGGCCAAGATAGATCAAAACACCCTGGCCGTGAGTATACTTCTCACAGATTCTGACATTCCATCTTGTTGATAAAAACCAACAAAGATATTCGTCACCAGCACCTGGGGGCGCTGGTCACCCAGGACGAACTGTTACATCACCCTGGTGATCCTGCGGGTCGGCAGGCCGCTCCGGCATAACCATCATTTCGGTCCCATCGCGGCTGAAAGCCGCTCCCACAACACAATGGGGGATGGCCAAAGCGATGATCAAGATTGGAACAGTAGCGCATGATGATCATTCATGATAGCTCTGTAGTTTTTCCACAATGACTTGTTTGATCTTCTGCATGGTGGGTCCGACAGCGGGCAGTCTTTGTGTCTGGGCAAAGGTTGTCGCCGCTTCCTGTTGATAGGCGGCCTGGATGCTTGCCAGAACGTTCTGCACCAGGTTGCGGGAGGAGGGGTTGTTTTGATAGTCACCGATCCGAACCTCGCCGTAGACCACCCTGGCATTGTTGTCCACAAAAGCGATGGTGGCTTGTTCTTTGCTGATGGGCACCAGGACGGCGCAGATTTCGATGCGCACTTTTTCATGGCGTTCATTCTGGAGAAGGAAGGCCGTCTTTTGAATCAAGCTCGGCTTGAGTTCTGCCTGGGCCTGGTATTCGGTTTTTAAAAAGCGTCCGGGTGCAAAGGCTGGATAAGCGGCTTCCAGGGCGGCCATGTGTTTGCTGAATTCGTGAGATTCATATTTTCCTTTCAGAAACAGTTCATGGGCTGTGCCGGCCAGGTCGGCGGCGGCCCGGTTCAAGTTCCATCTGTGGACTTGCTCGGATCTGGCGGTTTCGTCCTGTAGCGGCACCAGATAGGACAGCAGATCTTCCCGGTTTTGCCGGATGGCGGTGACATTTTCCCCCATGACCGTGAACTGACCGATGGAATAGGGCGCGGAAAACTCCAGATAAAGATTGTCGTCGGTATTGACCACGGCGCCCTGGGCGAACTTTTTCATGCCCGCGGTGCCCATGACAAAATAGCTCAAAAATTCCTCTGCCGTTCCCATCATCACCTGCTTCAGGTCACCGGCAACGGCGGGTTCGGCAATCCGCTTGTCCAGGTCGGCTTCGTCGATGACAATCGGGGCATTGCTTCCGATGATCTCCGCATCAAAATGGGTGAGCCAGAGCATGGTATACGGAAAATGCTCCTGGAAGGTTTTCACCACGGACTTGATATTAGCCGGCGTCAGTTCATAGATGGGCAGCCACTGGCAGATTATCCCGCCCGGCCGGAGATGCCCGGCCGCCAGCTTGAAATACTCGCTGCTGTAGAGATAGCCGGCCCCGCGAAACCAGGGATGAATGGGATCCGCCGTGATCACGTCAAAGGTCTGCTTAGTGGTCATCAGAAAATTGCGGCCGTCATTGAAGACGATCTTCAGTTTGGGATTGTCCAGCACATGGTGGTTGTATTCCGCAAAGGTGCGGGCCACGCCGATGACCTTGGGCTCGATTTCCGCCAGGGTGATCTGTGCCACCCCCGGATGAACCGATGTGGCCCCCAGGGTCATGCCGCTGCCGGTCCCCACCACCAGCACCTGCTTGGGAGCCTTGTTGAGCAGCATGGGCAAATGCCCCAGGGTGTACTGGCATTGCCGGTCTTTGAGAAGTGTGGATGCTTCCACCCGGCCGTTGGTGATGAAGGACTGGCCTCCGCCTTTTATCCGCACCGCGCTGACAATCGCTTCAATGCCTTCCCCATAGTAAAGCACATCGGTGTTGGCCACGGCCTCGCGGATGACTTCCGGGCTGTGAAACGCTTCCGGCTGATTGTTGCGGTATATGGCAAAATACTTGGTATCCCACATTCTCAAGGCTTGGTCATTGAAGGCGAGAAAGACGAGCAGGCCCGTTGCCGCCACGGAGACTGCTATGGCTGTTTGTTTGGCCTGTTTTGCAATGCAAAAGACCAGCAGCCCGAAACCCAGGTTGATGACGATGAGCATCTGCAGCGAACGCTCGATCCCGAACAGGTAGATCATGGCGAACCCGCTCACCGCCGCGCCCAGGATGGCGCCGATGGTATTATAGGCAAGCACTTCCCCCACGGCCCTGCCCACCAGCTCCTTATATTCCGCATATACCCGTCCGGCCAGGGGAAAAGCCAGGCCCATGAAAAAAGCCGGCACCACCATATATGCAAAGGCCAGCAAGAAATTGGCCCATAATTTGGCCTGGAAATAGCCGGCTCCGCCCTTGAGGAAATGACTTTGCAGGCCGGTGATGTTCATGGGCAGGTTCGGGATGTTCACGGTCACCAAAATTGCCGTTAGGCCGATGATCACCTGGACGATACCGAACCAGGCAATGGCCCTGTCCGCCCCCGTATCCGGCCGCCGGACGAGTTTTGGAAACAACCCGTAAGCTTCGCTACCCAGGGCGATGCCGGTGAGAAAGGCCACCAGCATGATGGTGAACCCATACACGCTGGCGCCGATGGCAATGGTGAGCATCCTGGACCAGAGCACTTCATACCCCAGGGCGCAAAACCCGCTCACCCCGATTCCCCAGAGCACCAGTTTATGGGGGAGTAAATAGCCGCTCTTTTCCCGTGATCCAGCCTTGGGGGGCGCCCCGGCTTCGGGAACAGGTGCTGCGAATCCAAGCAAGTCTGCGGCCCGGTCCTGCAGCAGGATACAGATCAAGCCGATGGCGGTATTGATAACCATGGCGATGAAGAGGGTGACGGTCACCGAATACAACCGCAGCAGGAAAAATCCTGCCGCCGTTGCCCCGGCCACCGCTCCCAGGGTGTTGAAGCCGTAGAGAAAGGACAGATGATTTCTCAGATTCTTGGCCTGCCGCGCAATGAATTTAGACAGCACCGGCAAGGTCCCGCCCATCAAGATGGTCGGCACGATCAAAGCAGCTATGGAAAAGAGGATGCGGATCAAGGATAGAAACAACGGCGAATCATCCCGCCCCTGGGCAAGGGGAATGTAGATGTCCGGATAAATTTTCATCAATCCCATGAACACCAAGGCGAAAAAAGCAATGCCCAGCTCCAGCCAGCCATAAAGACGCAAAGGTTTTTTTACGGAGTCGACCCGTTTTCCGATCACATACCCGCCCATGGCCAGGCCTGCCATGAAAATGGAAAGAACCGCGGTAACCGCCAGATGGGAGCCGCCGAAAACAAGGCCCAATGAGCGCACCCAGACCACCTGATAGATCAACGCGGCCGCACCGGATAAAAAAAACATGGTGTAAAGGAGGCCTAACACACAAAAATACATGGTTATTCCCTTTCAATAATGATACCTCCGCCTTCTTTTGTGGAGCTGGGAGGATCAATTCAGATTGTCTTGCTGCTTTAGCACATTATTGCTGATTGTACCACATTGTTCTATAAATGCTGCCCAAGGCCGACCATGACAAGATTCATTCCTTTCGGGGTCGGGGTCGCTATCGGTATCGGGGTCGAAAAAAACGAAACGACAAAAAGACGATACCGATTCCGATACCGACCCCGACCCCGACCCCGACCCCGAGAGCTTGGATGATTGAGGCGAAACCAAAACAAATATAACTCGCTTGGCTCTTGAGGGCCTTGGCTCGATGCGAATCATTGTCCATTGTCGGGGTCGGGGTCGCTATCGGTATCGGGGTCGAAAAAAACGAAACGACAAAAAGACGATACCGATTCCGACCCCGAAAAAAATATGGTATTCCCCCAAACACCCTGACCGGCGCACATCCACTTGACAGAACCACTGTAGATCTTTAAAATGAATTCACCTCGTTAACCTTCCTGGAAACAAAAACGATGATGGCTAGCACCCGAATTCATGCAAGCATGTCTGTCCGCCTGGATGATATCCTGCCGGAACTGCCGCCCCCCCAGCTGTTCCGGGAAGGGATCCGCCGGGCCCCCAAACGTAACCTCACCCTCACCCCGGCCGAAACCTGTCTTGCCGTAAAAAACGCCCTGCGCTACATCCCGGAAAAATGGCACCCGGTGCTGGCGCCGGAATTTGCCCAGGAACTTTTCATCCATGGCCGGATTTACGGCTTCCGTTTCCGGCCGCAAGGTCCCATTAAGGCCAAAGCGGTCTGGGCCTATGCGGGCAACTGTTTGGAAGGCCGGGCCTTCCAGCTTATGATGGACAACAATCTGGATTTTGAGGTGGCCCTTTATCCCTATGAACTGGTCACCTATGGCGAAACCGGCCAGGTCTGCCAGAACTGGATGCAGTACCGCCTCATCCAGCGCTATCTCCAAATCCTCACCCGGCACCAGACCCTGGTGGTGGCTTCCGGCCATCCTTCGGGCCTGTTCCGCTCGGCTCCGACAGCACCCCGGGTCATCATCACCAACGGCCTGATGGTGGGCCTGTTCGACAATCCCGCGGACTGGCAGCGGGCCACGGCCCTCGGCGTTGCCAATTACGGCCAGATGACCGCCGGCGGCTGGATGTATATCGGGCCCCAGGGCATTGTGCACGGAACCTACAGCACCCTGCTGAATGCCGGCAGATCCAAACTGGGGATTCCGGCTGAACAGAATCTGGCCGGCATCCTGTTTGTCAGCTCCGGCCTTGGGGGCATGAGCGGGGCCCAGGGCAAGGCAGTGCAGATCGCCAGCGGCGTGGGTCTCATCGCCGAGGTGGATTTCTCCCGGATCCAAACCCGCCTGGACCAGGGCTGGCTCCAGCATGTGACCACATCCCCGGCCCAGGCTTTTCACCTGGTGGAAAAATTCCGGCAAAAAAAAGAAGGAACTGCCATTGCTTTTCACGGCAATGTGGTGGACTTGTTGGAATGGGCCGTGCAAAACCAGGTGCTTATTGAACTGCTTTCCGACCAGACCTCCTGCCATGCGGCCTATGACGGCGGCTATTGCCCCCAAGGATTGACCTTTGGGGAACGCACCCGTATGCTGGAAAATGATCCGGCCCGGTTCCGGAATCTAGTGGACAGTTCCCTGCAACGCCATTACGCCCTGATAAAGCAACTGGTGGAAAGAGGCGCCTTTTTTTTCGATTACGGCAACAGTTTTTTAAAAGCGGTCTTTGACGCCGGTGTGACGGAAGTGTGCCGCAACGGCCAGGACCCCACCGACGGTTTTGTGCTGCCCTCCTATGTGGAGGATATCATGGGGCCTCTGCTTTTCGACTATGGCTACGGCCCCTTCCGCTGGGTGTGCCTGAGCGGCAAGGCCGCGGACCTGCGCAAAACCGACCGGGCCGCCATGGAATGCATTGATCCCATGCGCCGTTTTCAGGACCGGGACAACCATGCCTGGATCCGGGATGCTAATAAAAACAAGCTGGTGGTGGGCTCCCAGGCCCGCATCCTGTACCAGGATGCTGAGGGCCGCAAAACCATCGCCCTGGCCTTCAACCGCCTGGTGCGGGAAAAGGAAGTCGGCCCGATCATGTTGGGCCGGGACCATCACGACACCGGCGGCACCGATTCCCCCTTTCGCGAGACCGCCGATATCAAGGACGGCAGCAACATCATGGCGGAAATGGCGGTCCACTGTTTTGCCGGCAATGCCGCGAGAGGAATGAGCCTGGTGGCCCTGCACAACGGCGGCGGGGTGGGCATCGGCAAGGCGGTCAACGGCGGTTTCGGCCTGGTTTTGGACGGCAGCCGCCGGGTGGACAACATCATCCGCCGGGCCGTTCCCTGGGATGTCATGGGCGGGGTGGCGCGGCGGGCCTGGGCCGGCAATGCCAATGCCCTTACTACCAGCAGCGAGTACAATCGCCGGGGCAAGGGAAAGGATCAGATCACCCTTCCCTTTCAATCGGATGAGGAGCTTGTTCGCAAGAGTGTGGAACAGGCTTCAAAGGGCAGATAATCGGGGTCGGGGTCGAAAAAAATCGAAAAGATAAAAAGACGATACCGATTCCGATTCCGACCCCGAGGATAAGTCGAAGCCAAGGAAAAAGCATATGGATACCATAAAACGCCCCATGGTCGAGTGTGTTCCCAATTTCAGCGAAGGCCGCAATGGGGAGATCATTGCCCAAATCGCTGAGCCTTTTAAAACCACGCCGGGTGTGCGTTTGCTGGACTGCCAGCAGGATGAGGATCACAATCGCCTGGTGATCACGGCCATGGGCGAGGCCCAGGCCATGCGGGCGGCGGTGACGGCCGCGGCGGCCCGGGCCGTGGCCCTGATCGACATGAACACCCATCGCGGCCAGCATCCGCGCATGGGGGCCGTGGATGTGATTCCCTTTGTGCCTCTTGCCGGGATGACCATGGCCGCCGTTGTGGCGCTGGCCGAGGAAACCGCCGCCGAACTGGCCGAGAGGTTGGATCTGCCGGTTTTTCTATACGAGGCCGCGGCCCGCCGGCCGGAGCGCAAAAACCTGGCCGTGATCCGCCAGGGCGAGTTCGAGGGTCTCTTTCAAAAACTACAGCAACCGGACTGGCAGCCGGATTTCGGCCCCCACCGGCCCCATCCCACCGCCGGCGCTGTGGCGGTGGGCGCAAGGCCGCCCCTCATCGCCTTCAACGTGAACCTCCATACCGACGACTTGGAAATCGCCCGCAAAATCGCCGCCAAAGTGCGTCATATCAGCGGCGGTCTGCGCCATTGCAAGGCCATGGGCGTTGAGCTGAAAAACCGCCATATGGTGCAGGTATCCATGAATCTCACCGACTATACCCAAACGGCCCTGTACACGGCATTTGAGCTGATCCGGGTGGAGGCCCGGCGCTACGGCGTTTCCATCAGCGGCAGTGAAATCGTGGGCCTAGTGCCCATGGCGGCCCTGGTGGAAAGTGCCGGATATTACCTGGGCCTGGAAAACTTCTCCCTGAACCAGGTCATGGAGGCCCGTTTGCTGGAGGATTAAGGTATGAAAGGCGATCTCATCGTGCACAACGCCGCCGAGCTGGTCACCTGCTCCGGCTTCTCAGCCAAGTCCGGCAAGGCCATGGCCGATCTCAACATCATCCCGGACGGCGCGGTAGTGATCCAGGACGGCGTCATCACCGCCGTGGGTCCTTCAAATGAAGTAATGGCCGCAGTGGACCCAAAGGACAAAACCGTCATCAACGCCGCGGGCAAGGCCGTCTTGCCGGGCTTGGTGGACAGCCACACCCATTTCCTTTTCGCCGGCCATCGGCCGGAGGAATTCCTTCTGCGTCTGAAGGGCGCAAGCTATCTGGAAATTTTACGCCAGGGCGGCGGTATTTTGAGCACGGTGCAAGCCACCCGCAAGGCTACCCGGGAAGTCTTGAAAACCATGGGACTTCAGCGGCTGGATTGCATGCTCGCCCAGGGGGTCACCACCGTGGAAGGCAAAAGCGGGTACGGCCTGGATATGGAGACCGAACTAAAACAACTTTCGGTCATGGCGGAACTGGCCGATCTTCACCCCCTGGACATTGCCGTGACCTGCATGGGCGCCCATGCCCTGCCGGAAGAATACCGCGCTCGCGCAGACGATTACCTGGATTTTTTATGCCAAGCCCTCCTGCCCCAGGTGGCGGCCCGGGGTCTGGCGGAATTCTGCGATGTCTTTTGCGAAAAAGGGGTTTTCAGCCTGGACCAGTCCCGCAGATTGCTACTGACTGCCAAGGACCTCGGCCTTAAGCCCAAATGCCATGTGGATGAAATCGAACCCTTGGGCGGCGCGGAAATGGCCGCGGAAATCGGCGCCGTCTCCGCCGATCATCTGCTGCGTTCCTCGGATCAGGGCATTGCGGCCCTGGCCGATGCCGGAGTGACGGCCGTACTTTTGCCGACCAGCGCTTTCTGCATGCAAAAGGACTATGCCCGGGCGCGCTGCATGATCGACCGGGGTTGCGCCGTGGCCCTGGCCACGGATCTGAACCCCGGTAGTTGTTTTTCCGGCTCCATTCCCCTGCTCTTGGCCCTGGCGGTGCTGAACATGCACATGACGCCGGCGGAAGCGGTCACGGCCCTGACCATTAACGGCGCCGCCGCCATCGGCCGGGCCGATCAAATCGGCAGTCTGGACGTGGGGAAAAAGGGCGACCTGATCATTCTGGAATTCCCCTCCCACGTCTATCTGCCCTATCACACCGGCGTCAATTGCGTGGAAACCGTGATCAAATCCGGCTGCGTTGTTTATGAAAAATGGAAAGGAGTATCCTCGGCATGTTGATTGAACTCAGTTTGCGGCGTTTTCTGGAAGAAACCTCGGCCGGCACTCCGGTGCCCGGGGGCGGCAGCGTGGCGGCCCTGTGCGGCGCCCTGGGGGCGGCCCTGGCCGCCATGGTGGCCAACCTCACCGTGCACAAAAAAGGCTATGAGCAGCACAGCCGGCGCATGGCTGCCCTGGCCACGGCGGCCCTGAATCACCGGGAAATGCTGATCAGTTGCATGGATCAGGATGCCGCCGCCTACCGGGAAGTAATTCAGGCCATGCAATTGCCCAAAGATAATGATGTCCAAAAGGACCGGCGCAAGCAGGCCGTTCAGCAAGCCCTAAAAAGTGCGGCGGCAGTGCCTTTGCAGACCGCCCGGGAAGGCATGGCGCTCCTCGGCATTTTAGGCGAGGTGATCGAAAACGGCAACCGCAACGCCGTCAGCGACGGCGCCGCCGGGGTCCTGGCCGTGCGGGCCGCGGTCCAGGCCGCATTGTACAATGTGAAAATCAATCTGCTATCCATCACTGACAAGGCCTTTGTCAACAAAACCGCCCGGGCGGCGGAGCATCTGGCCCTGGAGCTGGAAAAGGAAGAACAGCGCATCCTGGCCATGGTGGCGCGGATCTTGGAGCCGGCATGAAAAAAATCCTTTTCAACGATAAGGGCTTCACCCTGGAACAACTGATCGCCGTGGCCCGCAAAAACACGCCGGTGGGTCTAACCAAAGCCGCCGAGCAGCGCATCATCAAGGCCCGCCGGCTAGTGGAACGCTGGGTGGCCGAGGAAAAAAGGGTGTACGGCATCACCACCGGTTTCGGGGCCTTGAGTGATGTGGCCATTTCCAAAGCCGACGCCAAACAGCTCCAGCAAAACATCCTCATGAGCCATGCCGCCGGCGTGGGACCATGTCTTGAACCGGAAATCGTGCGGGCCGCCATGGCCTTGCGCATCAAGGATCTGGCCAAGGGTCACAGCGGCATCCGCCTTAGCACCGTGCATCATCTGATGACCCTGCTCAATGCCGGGGTCTGCCCCTGCATTCCGGAAAAAGGCTCGGTGGGCGCCAGCGGCGATCTCGCGCCCCTGGCCCATCTGGCCCTGGTTCTCATCGGAATGGGCAAGGCCTTTCACAAGGACGAATGCCTTACCGGTGCCCAGGCCTTGCAGCGTTGCGGCCTGAAACCCCTTGAACTGGAAGCAGCCGAAGGCCTGGCCCTGGTGAACGGCACCCAGGTGATGACCGCGGTGGGGGCCCTGGCCTTGTACGACACCATGCATCTGGCCAAACTGAGCGATATTGCCGCTGCCATGAGCCTGGAAGTCCTCATGGGCAGCCGCACGGAATTCGATCCCCGCATCCACATGCTGCGGCCCCATCCCGGCCAGGTCACCTCGGCGGATAATATGCTGCGCATCACCCGCAACAGCGAGATCATCACTTCTCACAAGGATTGCAAGCGCATTCAGGATGCCTACACCCTGCGCTGCTCGCCCCAGGTGCACGGCGCCGGCCGGGATGTCATCGCCTACGCGCGTCGGGTGGTGGAAACCGAGATGAACGCCGCCACCGGCAACCCCCTTATTTTTCCGGAAACCGGTGAATTCCTCACCGGCGGCAATTTCCATGGGGAGCCCCTGTCCATGGCCATGGATGCACTGGCCATGGCCGCGGCGGAATTCGCCGGCATCTCGGAAAGGCGCATCGAACGCCTGGTGAACCCCATGCTCAGCGGTCTGCCCGCTTTTCTGGTGGCCGACGGCGGCCTGAATTCGGGTCTGATGATCGCCCAATATACGGCGGCTTCGCTGGTATCGGAAAATAAGGTGCTGGCCCACCCGGCTTGCGTGGACTCCATTCCCACCTCCGCCAACAAGGAGGACCATGTTTCCATGGGCTCCATTTCCGCCAGAAAGGCCCGGGAAATCGTGCGCAACGCCGAATATGTCGTGGCCATCGAATTGTTGTGCGGGGCCCAGGCCATGGATCTGTTCACCAATCTGAAACCCGGGGAAGGAACCCTGGCTGCCTACCGGGCTGTGCGCCAGGCGGTCGCCCATCTGGATAAGGACCGGATCATTGCCGAGGATATTGAAAAAATTAAAAGTCTGATGCAGGATCACGCCATTGTTGGAGCAGTGGAAAAAGTTGTGGGAGAACTTCAGTAAAGAAGAAGCAATAATTGTGATTGATCGTTCGCCGTACATGGTTGCGGAAGACGTGCAGGGTGGTTCGCGAACCGCCCCTACCCGCCGACCTCTTGGGGTCGGAATCAAGTTTTTTTTCTGTTGAATTTCTTCCGACCCCGATACCGATAGCGACCCCGACCCCGATGATGGACAGAATCGTCCTAACTACTATTGCCTCCAAAATCAAGCGAATCGTGAGTGTTTTGGTTTTGTCTCAACCATCCAACCCCTCGGGGTCGGGGTCGGGATCGGTATCGGTATCGAATTTTTTAACATTTCGATTAGCATTGACAGTCCGACCGCCCTTCCCATATATTCCTCCCTTGGATTTTGGGTTTGAACATGTTTTGCCGAGGGAGGAGCCGCCATGGCTGATATTATTCATAAAAATATTCTGGAGCTGGCTGAGCTGCGCGATGTGGCCCTGCAGGGCGGCGGCCAGGAGCGTATCAAGGCCCAGCATCAGGCTGGAAAACTCACGGCCCGGGAGCGCATCGATCTGCTCCTGGACGAGGGCTCGTTTGAGGAATTCGACATCCTGAAGGTCGGCCGGGACGGTCTGAGTTGCAGCGCCACCTGCCCCGGCGACGGCGTCATCACCGGCCACGGCAAGATCAACGGCCGGGAGGTCTTTGTCTTCAGCCAGGATTTCACCGTAATCGGCGGTTCCCTGGGGGAAGGGCATTCCCAAAAAATCTGCAAGGTCATGGACCTGGCCCAGCGGGTGGGCTCGCCCCTCATCGGCCTGAATGATTCCGGCGGCGCCCGCATCCAGGAAGGGGTCGACGCCCTGGCCGCCTACGGCGAGATTTTCCACCGCAACGTCAATGCCAGCGGGGTGATTCCCCAGATTTCCTGCATCATGGGGCCTTGCGCCGGCGGCGCGGTTTACAGTCCCTCCATCACGGATTTCGTCTTCATGGTGGAACGGACCGCCTACATGTTCGTGACCGGACCCAATGTGGTCAGAACCGTGATCCACAAGGACATCACCGCGGCGGAATTGGGCGGGGCCGGCGTGCATGCGGAAAAAAGCGGGGTGGCCCATTTTGTCTATCCCAACGACATCCTGTGCCTGCGGGCCGTGCGCCAACTGGTCAACTACCTGCCCTCCAACAACCGCCAGAACCCGCCCTTTCTGGACCTGAACGACCCGCCGGAACGTATTGATCCGGCCCTGGATTACCTGGTGCCGCCCAACCCCAACCAGGGCTATGACATGAAAGTGCTCATCCGCAGCATTCTGGACGGCGCCGAATTCATGGAAGTCCAGCCCAATTTTGCCGGCAACATCATCTGCTGCCTGGGCCGCCTGGGGGGCCAGACCATCGGCCTGGTGGCCAATCAGCCGGCAGTGCTGGCCGGGGTCCTGGACAACAACGCTTCCTTCAAGGCGGCCCGGTTTGTGCGCTTCTGCGACGCCTTCAACATCCCCCTGATCTGTCTCGTGGATGTACCCGGCTTCATGCCCGGGCCGGAGCAGGAACACGGCGGCATCATCCGCCACGGCGCCAAACTGCTCTACGCCTTTACCGAGGCCTCGGTACCGCGCATCAGCGTGATTGTGCGCAAGGCTTACGGCGGGGCCTATCTGGTGATGAACTCCAAACATATCCATTGCGATATCAACTATGCCTGGCCTACGGCGGAAATCGCCGTGCTGGGGCCCCGGGGGGCGGCGGAGGTAATCCACCGCAAGGAGCTCAAGGAAGCCGCGGACCAGGAGGCCCTGCTGAAGGAAAAAATGGAGGAATACCGCAAGGTCTATGTGAATCCCTTCCTGGCCGCCAAACGCGGTTATATCGACGACGTGATTTTTCCGCGGGACACCCGGCACCGCCTGATCCGCACCCTGCAGTTCCTGGAAAGCAAAAAAGCCGCCCGGCCCCAACGCAAACACGGCAATATCCCTTTGTGAGGTGTACGCATGTTCAGTAAAATCCTGGTTGCCAACCGCGGTGAAATCGCCGTGCGCATCATCCGCGGCTGTAAAAGAATGGGGGTTCGCACCGTGGCGGTGTATTCGGACGCGGATTCCCGCAGCCTGCCGGTAACCCTGGCGGACGAGGCCTATCACCTGGGCGGCGACCGGCCGGCCGAATCCTATCTAAATAAGGAAAAAATCATCGATGCGGCCCGGGTCACGGGCTGTGAGGCTATTCATCCGGGCTATGGCTTTCTGTCCGAGAACCCGGCCTTTGCCCGGATGACCGCCGAAGCCGGTTTAATCTTCATCGGCCCGCCCGCGGATGTCATCGCGACTTTGGGGGACAAGATCGCTGCCAAAAAACTGGCGGCGGAGCTCAATATCCCCATCGTGGCCGGCCATCCGGCGCCGGTGCAGTCCGATGAGGAAGCCATGGCCGTCATTGAAAAAATCGGCTTCCCCGTGCTGCTCAAACCCGCTGCCGGCGGCGGCGGTAAAGGCATGCGCGTGGTCATGCAGCCCCAGGAACTGAATTCGGCCTTGAAACTGTGCCGCCAGGAAACCCGCAAAGCCTTTGGCGACGACAGCATTTTCATCGAGCGCTATATCGAAGCCCCCCGGCATATCGAGATTCAGGTGCTGGCCGACCATAACGGCCGGGTGATTCACCTGGGGGAACGGGAATGCTCCATCCAGCGCCGGTATCAAAAAATCATCGAGGAATCGCCTTCCATGGCCGTGGACGAGGAACTGCGCCGAAAAATGGGCGCCATGGCCTGCGACCTGGCCCTGCGGGCCGGTTACCGCAATGCCGGCACCGTGGAGTTCATCCTGGACCGCAACCAGAATTTTTATTTTCTGGAAATGAACACCCGCCTGCAGGTGGAGCATCCGGTCACGGAAATGGTCACCGGCCTGGATCTCATCGAATGGCAGTTGCGCATTGCCGGCGGTGAAAAACTGACCCTGAAACCGGAAGACATCCGTCTCACCGGCTGGGCCATTGAAGCGCGCATTTGCGCCGAGGATCCGGCCCGGAACTTCATCCCTTCCATGGGCCTCATCACCCGCTATGCCGAGCCCCTGGGCGACAACATCCGGGTGGACAGCGGGGTCAACGCCGGCAGCCGGGTGCATGTGTTTTATGATTCCATGCTGGCCAAGCTCATCTGCTGGGGGACGGACCGGGAAACAGCCCGCAAAACCATGATCCAGGCCCTCAACGGCTACCATATTGAAGGAGTCTCCAGCAATGTGGATTTTGCCAACCAGGTGATCAACCATCCGGCTTTTATCCGCGGGGAACTCACCACGGATTTCATCGCCGATCATCTGCTCAGGGAAGACGCCAAACTTCCGCCGCCCTTGGAGCAGTTGCATTGCATGGTCATGGCCACCACGCTCATCTACCATTTGCGGGTGGCCCTGGTGCGCAATTCCCTTTTGCCCTTAAAATCCCAGGTGGGCGGCGCCATGACCCCGGAAAAATACCATGACTATGTCACCAAGAGCGAAAACGACATTTTCAACATCCGCCTACGGCAGATGCCGGCAGAACTGGAATGGGAATTCCAATTGGGTGACAAGACTTATCAGGTAAAAACCCCGCCCTTGGAATTCTTCCGCCGCCGCCTGAAACTGATCATCAACAATGAACCCAACATGTTCCGCCTGCGCTACGACGGCAATTTCATCGAAGCGGCCTTCTGCGGTATCATCCGCACCTTTGAGATCTACGAGCCCCGGGAATGGGAACTGGCGCGTTACATGCCGCCGCCGGCCCGCAGGACCCGTGAAAATGTCCTGGAAAGCCCCATGCCCGGTCTGGTGGTGGAGATCAATGTGAAATCCGGGGACCGGGTCTACCGGGGCCAGGAGCTGGTGGTCATTGAATCCATGAAAATGGAAAGCGCGGTGGCCTCGCCCTGCGACGGCATCGTGGATAGCATCCACATCAAGCCCGGGGATACGGTGGAGACCGGGATGGTGTTGATGGGGTTCAAGTAGGAAGATAGAAGTCAGGAGTCAGGAGTCAGAAGACAGAATGTAACTGCTCAGGTGTTAAGACTGAAGGCTGAAGACTGAAGGATGGATCCAAATGGAAAAAGCTAAAGCCGCATCTACCGGGAAAAAAGCCCAAGTCAACACCCGGCAAAAAAATGGCAAAGCACTCATGGAATCCCTGACATCCAATCAAATTGCGACCATTTTGGATATCCTCTTCTCCGACAAGGAAAGCCATCGTTTCATGGACCGGTTCCGCAAGGCCGACGCGGATATGGCTGCCACGATTGAAACGATCCTCAATGCCGAGGCCTTGGTAGATAGGAATAAAAATCAAACCGGAGCGCCCTTGGCCCCATCCAAACAACGCCTGCTGGAAAACTGGGATTCCCTTTGGCGCAAGTGGAACGATTGTGTGTACCAGGTGGGCGACGAACATGGAAAATACGCCGAAAGCGAGAATGATTGGGAGCCACCATTTTTCGACGGTTCGGCCCTGGCCTTTGATCTTGAACCCATAGCAGAAGAGATGCTGCCTCTTATTGAAGCCGTCTTTCCACTGAAAGATGATCCGGAAATGTTTTCAGCCGCTTTGGAAGAAATCGAAGACAATATCCATGGATATCCGGAATGGATGAGTGTCGAAGATTATGATGGCTGCACTCTTGAAAACAATACAACCAAATGTGTCCTGAAATGGTTTTGGCTTGCGGTTCAGGAAGAATCCAAACCGGGCGCTGTCTTTGTGTCCCGTGTGCTGGATATGGAAGACGATCTCAAACTGGTAGCACTGGATGATCAAGAAACCATCGCTTTTTTCAGTGAACTTCCGGAAACCGCCCGCCGGGAAGTTTATCTGCATTTGAAAGCCGGCAAGGAAAAGCTTTATATGGAAAGCATCCATTCCAAATGGCATAAAATCCATCACCTCTTTGAAAAAGCCTTTGATCCGGCAAAGGCCCTTGAAACCAACAAAAAATATCTTGCCGATAACTGGCGCTATGGCCTGCCGTTGATTCAGGATGCCCTTAAAAGGACCGACCTGAAGCAGGCTGAAGCCTTCTTGGAAAAAACTTTTGCTGCTTTGCAAAGAATCGGCACTGATAATCCCTGGCAGCCTGAGAACGGTTTATTGAAAGAAATGTACTATTTTTCCTCCAAAGAAAATAATGATCATAAAGAAATTTGCGCTTTGTTGGAAATCTGGTCCCAAGTGGCCAAGCAACGGGGTAATAATAAAAGAAGCGCCGCAGTTGAGCTTCAACGTGTCATTTACAATTCCCGGGACAATTGGGCTGAGGTCATCGACAACTATAACCGCTTATTGGAACCGGATACTGAAAAAGTTCTTGAGCAACTGATTACCCAATGGCAGAATGAAACCATCCAGTCCAGTCTCGAACGCCGCGAACCGGGTAAGCATGAAGATACCTATATTCACTGGTTGCTTGCGGCTGAGCTGAATCCCAAAGAAAATGCCGCTCTGTTTCATGAAAAAATGGGAAAATGGCTGAATGAAATCAATCAGAACGGGAATGTTTTTGACAAACGTTGGCGCGAACTGGCCAGGCTGACCAAGGATCTCCCCAACGAAAGGCGGATTCAAGAGGATTTTCCCTTTTTTACCAAAACAGTCCTGCCTAACGACTACGGTGATTCCGATCTAACCCCCAGTCGGCGGGCAGCCTTGAAAAAATTGAATATGGATCAACAGTATCCCATGATCATGAAAATTTGGGAAAAGCATCTCGGCCGAATCCTGCCCAACCCTACCCTTGCCCGCGCTTCAAATTACACTCCTCACGCCCAATGGCTGAAAGCGCTCCATGAAATCAGCCCGGCTCGATATGCCCGCATTATCGGCGAATGGCGCCTTATCCATAAAAATCGCAAGAATCTATGGCGGGATATTCAGGCCCTCAAATTGCCTCTATAAATAACGAATAACGCCCGTGCACGTATACGTGCTCGTGCTCAGCGCAGCGGTGCTCGTAATCGTAATCGAACGGGATCGTTAATCAGCATATGAATAGTCGATTACGATTACGAGCACGATTAAGATTAAGAGCAAGAGCAGGAGCAGGAGCAGGAACGCGGACAAGAAAAAAGGCAAATTGAATTTTTCCCAGCCCATCATTGAAGCAATAAAATTGACATTGTGCGGCCATTGTAATACTAATACTGGTATTACCAATTACCGGAGGGCCGATCATGCGAGTAACGATAAAGGGACAAGTCACCATCCCCCAGAATATCCGTGAAAAACTGGGCATAACGCCTGCCAGTGAAGTCGATTTTATAGAAGAGAAAGGCCGGGTTTATCTGATGAAAAAAAAGGGCAAGAATAGTGCCAAGCGCAGATTCAATCAATTGAGAGGAATCGCCTCCATCAAGATGACTACGGACGAGATCATGGCGCTTACCAGGGGTGATAAATGACCGAGGTTTTGGTGGACTCGAATGTAATTCTTGATGTCTTCCTGGATGACCCCCAGTGGGCCGACTGGTCTGAATCCATACTGGAAAAATATTCCGAAAATTCGTTTCTATGCATCAACCCGGTGGTCTATTCGGAGATCTCCATCTGTTTTGAACGCATCGAGGATCTGGAGTCCACATTGATAAAAACAGGTTTTAAATTACTACCGATTCCCAAGGAGGCCTTGTTTCTTGCCGGCAAGGCCTTCATCAAATACAGAAAAAATAAGGGTCAAAAAAGATCGCCCCTGCCTGATTTCTATATCGGCGCCCAGGCAGCGGTTCTGGATATGAAACTGATTACAAGGGACGCCAGCCGGTATCAAACCTATTTCCCAACGGTTCGGTTGGTCACCCCTTAATAGAGCATTATGCCTTTTTTTTGCTGAAAAGGTTAAACAAATTGAAAATTAATTCTTTTCTATTTGCAATATTCACCATATTAACTTTTAGCAGCCGTTGGTGCTTAGCCGCTGAGAAGAACGAACATTGGCAATATTTGAATGTTGGTAAATTTTCATTTCTATATCAATTTGAGTTAGCAATAGACTCCAGAGGGCTGCCTCATATAATTATCCATGGTTTTGAGGATGAATCGGATAAGGAAGGAAAACTAATTTATAAATTCTGGTCCGGTGATAAATGGATATCTGATAATATACAACAAAAGGAGTGCGACAACTACAAATCAAACCTGCATTTATTTCTTGATACCAACGATAAGCCACATATTTTCTTTATAGAAGCCGATAAAAAAAAAGGACTGGAAACAATTCAGCTCGCAACCTTGGAAGATAGAAATTGGAAATTTCAAAGCTTAGTAAGTCACGTAATGATATCTCATCTAAATATTGTAAAAAGTGCTGATGGTCTTTTTCATCTTGTTTACGACTGTTCAGATGATCGTCAGAGGCTCAGGAATAGTAAACTCATGTACATTTCCCTTAAGGAAATCAAAACCGAAGAAAAAACGCTGCTCAACGAAAGTGAGGAACCGATTCATCGTTATCTATGTTCCGACAGTCGTAATGATTTGCATATAAGCTATGTTTCCCAGCTACAGGATGGATACAAGGAAATAAAGTATTTATATTATAATGAAAGTAAAACAGTTTTGCGGTCAATTAAAAAGGGTAATTATAGTTACTACATTCCGATCTTCATCAGCCGCGGCCTGGTTCCTTATATGTTTGCTTTCAACAACAACCAGGATGAAATAGAGAAAATTTGCATTTCAGCAGACGATGCGAAATCGACTAGAATTCATAATACAAAAGATGCCCAACTCCCATTTATCGCAATTGATTCATCAGAAAAATTTCATATAGCATACGTGGACTTCAGAAATTGTCCTAGCGGAAAAAGCAAACTGAGATATTTGGAGCAAGATGGAGACATCTGGAATAGGCAGGTTGTTGATTTTGGGATGAATTGCACTGTACAGTTCTGCTTGGACAATCAGAATCTCCCACATTTTTTGTATGAATTTTCAAATCAACTTAAATATGCGACCACATCCAACGTTATAAAAAACAAAGGAAAGTTTTCAAGCGTTCGCGAAAAATCTACGCCGGAATTAGATTACCA
Organism: Desulfosudis oleivorans; assembly: GCA_020723325.1. Classification (GTDB taxonomy): domain Bacteria; phylum Desulfobacterota; class Desulfobacteria; order Desulfobacterales; family SURF-7; genus DYJD01. The sequence continues at coordinate 18,922 of DYJD01000052.1, forward strand.
AAATTTACCTATTACACCGGCAGCGGCTAAAAAACTTGTCCGCAACCTTGCAGCAGTGCAAAAACATTTAAAATGGGCTAATATTCTTGAGATAGACGGTTATCCGACTACTGAATCTCCGATCTATCATCTTCACCAGTATGCTTTGATTATGGATAATGCTGTAGAAGGCCATACAGCAACCGCTGGGTGGTATCGGGTAAATGCATATACTGGACAAATAATTGATGATGAAGGCAATGTTTTCAATGAAGGAAAAAGGGGAAAAAGTTATCAAAAGAAAAAATGCAAGATCAATTCTATCAGCAAACATAGCCGCTTCAAATAATTAGATTTAAGAGCAAATATAAAACTACTAAAAAATACTTCATTTTCAAATCCGACAATGACATTGAACCTGTTTGAATTAACCTGTCCCGAACTATCCGCCGAATTGAACCGTCGTTACGGCAAAGGGTTATATCAAACCGCGGCTGTATATCGGGAAGTATTTAAAAGAGGCAATCTTCTGTTCAGCACCGCACCCGAATTTAAGAATTCGCCGGCCCTGGCTGGCGTTCTTGAGGCGGATCTCGGCCTGCCCGGATGTCGAATAGCCGCAATCCAGGAAGACAGTGTCGTCAAATTCGCCGTCATGCTCAGCGACGGCAACCTGATTGAATCCGTCATCATTCCCACCCGGAGCCGCGCCACCCTGTGCCTTTCCTCCCAGGTGGGCTGCCGCATGGGTTGCGTCTTCTGCACCACCGGCCGGATGGGTTTGCTACGCAACCTCACGGTGGAGGAAATTGTCTGGCAGGTTTATGCGGCTCGCTTTGTCCTGAATCAAAAAATCGACAATCTGGTTTTCATGGGCATGGGCGAACCCCTGGACAATTTCGACAATGTCATCCAGGCGATCCAGGTGCTCACGGATCAGCGCGGCCTGGATTTCCCCCTGCGCCGCATCACCATTTCAACCGCAGGGCTTGTGGAGGGCCTGGCCGAACTATCGGCCCTGAACATGCCCAATTTGCGCCTGGCCGTGTCCCTCAATGCAACCGATAACCCCTTGCGCAGCCGCCTGATGCCCATCAACCGCCGCTATCCCCTGGAAATGCTGAGAGAGGCCCTGGCGGCCGTCCCCCTGGGAAGGGACAGTGTGCTCTTTATCGAATATGTACTGTTAAAGGATATCAACGATGCAGAGGAGCATGCCCGGGCCTTGGCCGCCTATCTGCAAGGTCTGAAGGTGCGGATCAATCTGATCGCGTACAATCCGGGTGAACAGGCGGCCTTCTGCGCTCCGCTGCCGGAAACCATCCGGCGTTTTCAGAACCGGTTGACAGCAGCAGGACTTTTCACCCGCCTGCGGCCGGAGCACGGGCGCCGGATCAAGGCGGCCTGCGGCCAGTTGGGAGCGACCTTAAAAGGCGGGATTTGACCATTGCTTCTACCGAATAGGAAAATCCGAAATTCGAATACCGAAATCCGAAACAAATTCGAATTACTAAAATTCAAATCAAAAAGGCCTTGGCAAACGATACGGCCTTTGAGTTACAGTTTCTTGTTTTGGTAATTTGGTTTTTCTGGTTTTGAATTTGTTTCGAATTTCGTATTTCGATATTCGATTTTCTTTATGAAAGGTGTACAAATGGACCTTCTAAAAATCCTTTACTTGGACCCTTATTTTGTGGCCGTGGACAAGCCCCCAGGACTGTTGGTCCATCGCAGTCCCATTGATCGGAATGAAAAACGCTTCGCCCTGCAGATGGTGCGCAATCAGGTTGGCCGGCATGTGTATCCGCTTCATCGCCTGGACAAGGCCACATCCGGCGTCCTGCTGTTTGCCCTTTCGCCTGAAGTTGCCAAACAAACCGCGGTCTTGTTTCAAAAAGGGGGGATTCAGAAGAAATATCTTGCAGTGGTGAGGGGTTATACTGATGAAAGCGGCAGCGTGGACCATCCCATCAGGACGGTTCCGGACAGATTTATCGCCGGCCGGGAGTCATCCCCGGAAAATCGAATCCAGGCCGTTACTGATTACAAACGCCTGGCGGTTGTTGAACTCCCTTTTCAGGTGGATCGCTATCCCACTACCCGGTATTCCCTGATAAATCTTTATCCCCGGACCGGGCGTAGGCACCAGTTGCGACGCCATATGAAACATATCCACCACCCCATTATCGGTGATACGAGATATGGCAAAAGCGTCCATAATTATTTTTTTCGAGATCGTTTCAATTGTGGTCGGCTGTTGTTGGCCGCTTTGGAAATAGAATTCAACCATCCGATAACAGGAAAGGATGTTACAATTACTGCGGAACCTGACAACGGATTTCGCTCTGTCCTGGCTCAACTCAACTGGGGAGGACTGCTCTGAAGTCATTCGGCTTCAATGCGATGGCCGGTGGATTGTCCGGCGGTTTCAATCCTGCCCGTTCTTCAATCTATTCGATTTGGGTGTCCGGATTCCCTTTGCGGCGGCGGATCACTGTAACGTTATAGGATTTGACCTCGGCCGGCCGGCTCTCTTCGGAAGAACTCTTTTCCGCGGCGATCATTTGACGAAGTCTGGCTTCAATTTTCTTTCTCTTATCCTCTTCCATAGCTTTGTTACCTTCTTCATATTTTGGTTAATCATACCCTTGGCTCTTTGATCCAACCCCGGCCTGAGACCTTTCCGGACCGACAGCCGGATTCCTACCCGGGCGCAGCCCAACTCCCATTTCCACATCAAAGATTGTAATACCAAAGGGGTTATAGAGGGAACCGGGGGTTTGTGAACAAACTACATTCCCTCATAAAACACACAGTCAGGCAGCACAGTCGCAGTTTTTTCCTTCCTGTTTTAAGGCACCTTCCGCCGGGATTTTTCGTATTTGAAGTTTACTGTAAATCTTGTAATAACTTACAAACTGAAATCGTACGTGCCGGAGTGACGGACCACAACGAAGAAAAACAGCTTCAAGCAGAGGTGGGCTGATTTGCACTGCAACCAGCAGCCTTCTTTAATGGTTCAGCTTTATCCCACTTCATCAGGATAATCAAGCCTAAAATGAAGGGTGATAAAAATTTTCTTTCGGCCGGGTCTGCTAAGGATAAATAATTTTTATTTGCGTTAATTCGTGTCCATTTGCGGTGAGGGAGGTCGTTTAGGCTTTGATCATTGCTCTGGTCATATCGCGGCTGGAAGCCGCTCCCACTATGGTGGTTGGGGGGGAGACACTATCATTACGATTAAAATTAAGATGTTAGATTAAGATATTAGATTAAGATTAAGATTAAGAGTAAGATTAAGAGTAAGACAAGATTAGGAGCAGGAGGGAAAAGGGGAAGGGGTGAGATGCATCATGGATTGATACTCTCCAATTCCGCCCAGCGGAGATAAGCGGCCTCGATGGCCAGGGTGAGTTCTTCGTGCTGTTTTTGCAGGGCAATGAGCTCGGTTTTGTCCTTTTTATAAAAATCCGGGGCTGACAGGGCAGCGTATACCGCCTTTTGGGTTGCTTCCAATTCTTCGATCTTGCGCGGCAGGTCGGCCAGTTCCCGTTTTTCCATATATCCAAGCTTGCGGGGGGATGGGGATTTGACCTTGGTTTTGCCGTCTTTGAGAGCCTTGCCGGGAGTAGCGGCCGGTTCCACGGCTTTGGCTCTCTGGCTCAACCAATCATCGTATCCGCCCACATAGGGTTCCACGCGCCCGTCACCTTCAAATACAAGGGTAGCGGTGACCACATTGTTCAAAAACGAGCGGTCGTGACTCACCAGCAACAAGGTACCTTGGTATTCGAAAAGCATTTCCTCCAGAAGTTCCAGGGTTTCCACATCCAAATCATTGGTGGGTTCGTCCAGCACCAGCAAATTGGACGGTTTGGCAAAGAGCTTGGCCAGCATCAAACGGTTTTTTTCGCCACCGGAAAGAACATGGACCGGAGTCCGGCAGCGGTCCGGCGCAAACAGAAAGTCCTGCAGATAACCGATCACATGGCGTCTTTTGCCATTGAACTCGATAAAGTCATTGCCTTCGGCAATGTTTTCCTGGACCGTCTTGTCCTCCATCAACCGGGATCTGAGTTGATCAGAATAAACCGGCTGAAGGCGGGTGCCGTGGCGCACCCGGCCGGAGTCAGGGGCGATTTGCTGCAACAGGATCTGCAAGAGGGTGGTCTTGCCTGCGCCGTTGGGCCCGATGATGCCGACTTTGTCGCCGCGCATGATGACAGTGGAAAAATTCCGGATGATGCAGCGCTCCCCATGAAAAAAATTGATGTTGTCGGCTTCCATCACCAGCTTGCCGCTTTTTTCCGCCTCCTGCACCTGCATGCGCACCTCACCCACCTTGCGGCGGCGGGCCTTGTATTGCTCCCGCATGGCCATAAGGGCCCGCACCCGGCCTTCATTGCGGGTGCGCCGGGCCTTGACCCCCTGTCTGATCCAGGCCTCCTCGGCGGATAATTTTTTATCAAACAAGCTGTCCTGACGTTCTTGCGCCTCCAGTTCGGCCTGGCGACGGGACAAAAAAGTATCATAATCGCAATTATGGGCAAAAAGCCGGCCCCGGTCCAATTCCAGAATGCGGCTCGCGATTTTTTTCATAAAGGCCCGGTCATGGGTTACGAATAACAGGGTTTTCACATGGCGCAACAAAAAATCCTCCAGCCATAGGATGGCGTCAATATCCAGATGGTTGGTGGGCTCGTCCAACAGCAGCAAATCCGCTTCCAGAACAAAAGCCCGGGCCAGCAAGGTGCGCCGTTTCATGCCGGCGGAAAGATCGGAAAAGGGCTGCTCCGGCTCCAAACGGCTGCGGGAAAGAGTGTTTTCAATCTGTTTTAACAAGGCCCAGCCGTTTTCCCCATCCAGAAAAGCTTGAAGTTCATCCCTTTTTTGGATGAGTTCCCGGTTCCGGGCTGATTCGGCGAGCCTGCAAACACGCTGATACTCGGCCAGGGCCCGGCCCCGGTCCCCGAGGCCCTCCGCCACCACCTGGAAAATGGTGCCGGTGGTACCCGCCGGCACATCCTGTTCCAGACAGGCAATGGTGCACCCCTGTTGACGCCGGATTTCACCCTGATCCGGCGGAATTTTACCGCTCAGCAATTTCATCAGGCTGGATTTGCCCACGCCGTTGCGGCCCAACAGGCAGACCCGCTGCCCCTTTTCGATTTCCAGGGAGACCTTTTCCAGCAAGGGCGCCCCGCCCAAGCCCCAGGATACTTCCCGCATTTGGATCAAGGCCATGTCAGCGCTCCAGCCGTTTTTCAATAGAGTTCATATTTGGCGATGCGGCCGTCCAGGTCCGCATTCCGTACCGGTTTTTTCCAGGCCGGTTTGAGACCGACACATTTCAGCATTTCCCGGTTGCCGAAATAAATATAGGCCTCGGACCCCTTGCAACGCTGTTTCAGGAAATCACCAAAGGCTTTATAGAATCCAGGCAGGTCGCTCTCCTCCTGCAAGCGCAGGCCATAGGGCGGGTTGCACAGAATAACGTGGTTTTCCAGGCCGGGCAGGTCCTTGAAATCCGCCTTGGTCAGGCGTATCCCGTCGCCCCCGGGCAACAACCGGCAATTGGCTCTGGCGGCTTTCAAGGCCTCACCGGCAATATCGCTGCCGGCCACCAGCCCTTTGGGCAAGGCCCGGATTTTTTGGTCAGCCATGTGTTTGATTTTTTGCCACAAAGCCTTGTCAAAATCCGGCAAAAAAAAGAAGCCGAAATTCTTCCGCAAAAATCCGGCCGGAATGTGACAGACCCTCATCAAAGCCTCACACAGCAAGGTACCTGACCCGCACAAGGGATCATACACCGGCTTGACCCCGTCCCATTCTGAAAAAGCCACCATGGCCGCGGCCAGGGTTTCCGGCATGGGGGCCGCCACTGCCTCTTTACGATAACCCCGCCGATGCAGGGAACCGCCCGAGGTGTCGAGATATATTCCGGCTTTGATCCCTTCGATATAAAGGTATAGCCGCACATCCGGATTGAGGGCATCCACATCCGGCCGCCGGCCGCAATTGTCCCGAAACCGATCCACCACAGCGTCCTTCAGACACAGGGCCGCAAATTTGGAATGACGGATCTGGTCGTTGCCGGACACATTGGCATTCACCGCAAAGGTCTGCTCCACGGAAAAAATGCCTTGCCAGTCCAGGGACTTGCCAGCCCGGTAGAGATCATCACGGTTGCGGCAGTTGAAGGCGGAGAGCGGCGCCAGAATCCGTGTCAACACCCGGGCCTGGTAATGGATTCCGTACAAAACGGCTTTGCTTGCACTGAAATGCAATCCCCGATAGCCCGGCTGAACCGCCTCGGCCCCCAAGGCCTTAAGCTCGGCCATGGCCGGCCCTTCCACACCGTCGGAGATCTGGGCAAAATACCGCCCCCTTTGCTGATATTCCAACATCACCTGCCCCTGCCCCATTTTTACTCCCCATTCCGACTCAGGCTTGCCACGTTCCCCAAGTCCTTCTTATGGCCTTGGTCATTGTTTCGGCCGTAAAAATAAATTCGAATATCGAAATCCGATATTCGAATTTCGGATTTCTATAACCGGCCGAAAAGATGATCAAGTCCCCTTTCTTATTCCGCGTTCCGCGTTTAAAAGCTGTTTTTTCAGATCCGCGATTTCATGTTCCCAAAAACGATCACTGCCCCAGTCCGGAAAGGTATGCCGGAATTGGAAATCCTGACGCTGGCGGCCGCACCAGGCCAGATAGTAAATGATGCGCATGGCTCGCAGCACCTCGATCAAACCAAGGGTGCTGCGGTCAAAATCCCGGAATTGGGTGTAGCCGCTAAGGATCAGATCGATCTCCCGGCCACAGTGCTCGGCATGCTCCGGCAACAGCAACCAGATGTCCTGAACCGGCGGCCCCATGGCCATATCGTCAAAATCTATCACCATCAAGCCTTCGCCGGGCCGCTCCAAGAGGTTGGCCCGGTGGCAATCCCCATGGATGCGGATGCTCTCCACGGATTTGAACCCTGCCTCGCTGAGCTTCAGTAATCGGTCGGCCACCTCTTTAAAAGCCGACAAATGGCGTGGTGCCACTGCTCCGCTCTCCATCAAATAGGCCACATCCGCGACCATGGAAAATTCCGGATGCAACCGGATCCGGGTCTCGGCCTTGCGCAGACTCCCGGCCAGATGCAGGCGGGCCACCAACCGCCCGATGCGCACCCAATCCGTATCCTCCTTGACTTCAAATTCCCGGCCGGATTTTTTGGGAAAAACGGCAAAACGAAACCCATCCATCTCCGCCAGGGTGGCGCCGTCCGGAAACGTCATGGGCGCCACCACCGGGATCTCGGCTGCGGCGCAGTCCAGCACGAAGCGGTGTTCGTCGGCAATGGCCGCGCTGGCCCACCTGCCCGGCCGATAGAACTTGGCGATGATGCGCTCCCCAGCACGGGTCTGCAACTCGTACACCCGGTTGATGTAGCTCGGCATGGGATAGGTTAATCCGGTCATGGGCCGCTGAATGGTTTTTTCAATGCAATCCAGAATCCGATCCGGGGTCAGCTCCGAAAATTCCCGCAGTATCTGTTCATTCACTTGTCACTCACTTTTGGTTCCTCTCTAACCATCCTGATCTCTTTAACACGCCCGACTTGACCGTCCGTCAACCGAACTTTAATCCCATGGGGATGATGGTCTGACTTGGTGAGGATGGATTCCACCACACCATGGGTCAGCCTACCGGTTCCCTGATCTTTTTTCAAGACAATGGCCACTTCCATGCCTATACGAATTTGCCGCCGCAATGTCCCATCCATAAGCATTCCTTAAGCATTCCTTTGTAAAAATTTTTGACAGTGCAAGTGCTTCCCTACTATAATTTTATAAATATTTAAATCCGATTCATCATCAATGGCGCATTTATCAAGCGCTGCATTTTCTGTTCCCGGTGGCAAAGAAGAATCCCAATCAATCGAATGCAAGCCTTTTTCTTTTCTTCTATCTCGAAACTGTCCAAAAAGGCCTTCACACTTGGAAAGAAAAGGTCAAGGACATGGAAACCCTGGCTCCGGCCGTCAACACTTTCCAGCAATTCCTGGAACAAATCCGCAAGCCGGCTGAAATGCTTTATCAATCCATTCTGAAGCAACAGGATGTCGATGCTGATCTGAAAAGTGCCACCATGATTCTGCTGGAAGAAGCCGTTCCAGCCGCCAGGAGACCATCACCATACTGAATCAGATCCGGGATTTTTTGCGGATAAAAGTCGAGGAAACTGAAATCATCAAGACCATCGACTCGATTTCCTTCCAGACCAATCTCCTGGCCCTCAACGCGGCAGTGGAAGCGGCCCGGGCCGGCAAGCACGGCAAAGGCTTTGCCGTTGTGGCCCAAGAGGTTAGAAACCTGGCCGCGCGAAGCGCCAAAGCGGCCCAAGAAACGGCGGAGCTCATCCAAGGCGCGGTCCGTAAGATGGAAGACGGCATGCCATTGCTGAAAAAACTTCCGAGGCTTTGAGCCGAATCCAGGTTCAAATCAACAAGGTCTCCGACCTCATCGCTGAAATCGCCGCTTCCGGAAATGAACAAACCCAAGGAAACAAACCGGTCGCCGGATACTCACCCGCTCAAAAAAGCCCTATCATCTGTTGAAATAAACAATATCGTCGGATGCCAACTGGCTGCCATAATTTGTGTACAGCCTGATTTGCCCGTTTGCAAGAACAACGCCCCCGATGTCGCCGATACCGGCATTTCCTTCGGTCAGGATGCTGCCCTGGCTGTTTTGAAAATGCAGATCGGTCATGCCGGCCGGCCAGGCGAGGCCGTCCAGGGATGCGGCTGTTCCCTGCTTTTCAAGCATATACGTAGCATACATGCGGAATACGTTGTTTGACTTGACCACAATGGGGTCATGCCAGGATGAATACAGTTTTTGAACATTGCCGAAGGTCAAGCCGTCGCTGGAGGTGGCCATGATCAAACTGGAGGGGCCCGGACTGTCCGTAGCCAGCTCGCCGGAAAAAATCGCCACAACGGTCTGACCGTCGGCTGCATAAAAATAAGTGCCATGGCCGGCCAGTCGCAAGGGAGAGGCGGCATCATAGGCGGTTATGTTGATGCGAACGCCGTTTTCTCTGGTAAAGGTGACGGCATCATTGGAAATCGCGCTGCGGACATGATATTGCGGCGTCTGCCCGGGTGCCATCTGGGGCGCGGATTGATAATACATCCGATATTGGCCGTTGGAAAGTTTTAATACGCTCGGCCCGCTTACAAGATATTCGGGATCTGTCGTGCTGCCGGCCCCTTGGAGGGCGGTACCTTTGACGGTCCATGCGGCGCCGTCACTTGACTCGGCGTATTTGATGCCGGTCAGTCCCCCTGAAAGCGTCGTGCCGTAATACATTTTATAGGAACCATCGGGCAACAGGATGACTTCGGACATAGCGGCTCCATTGGATTCATTCCCAAGGGTTTTGCCCACGGCATAACCGGCAAGCACCCACGTTTCCGAAACGGTGATTGTTAATGAATTACTCGTAATTCCGTCCATGGCAGCGGCAACGGTTGTGCTGCCGGCACCCAGGGCGGTCAATTTTCCGTCTGCGCCCATGGAAGCAATGGTTGCAGCAGAAGCCGACCAGGTCACCGATGCACTGATATCATTGACAGACCCATCCGCATAGGTGCCGGTTGCACTGATCTGCGCCACTTGTCCGGCGCTCAAGGAAGTTGTTGCACTACTGATGGTAATCGATTTGAGTACGGCGGGAACCGGTGGCGCCGCTGTGACTGTAATCGAAAGAGAATTGCTGGTAATATTGTCTTTGGAAGCCGTGATGGTCGTTGTACCGGCGCTGATTCCGGCCAAGAGCCCGGTTTGGCTCACGGTGGCTACGGAAGTATCCGCGGATGACCAGGTAGCGGCCGCAGTAATGTCAGCAGTGGATGTATCCGTATAGGTTGCGATTGCCGATAACAACATGGATTGTCCGGTATGCAAGGACGGGGCAGGAGCCGTGGCGGAGATGGAAATAATTTGAGGCGCGGTAGTATTTTCAGTGATATTCACTTCCAAGGAATTGCTCGTTATCCCGTCTTTGGTTGCTGTAATGAACACTCTTCCAACACCAAGGGCTCTTACAACACCATTGGCATCCACCGTAGCAATGGCCACATCCGAAGATGACCAAACCGAGGAGGTGGTGATATCACCGCTGGAATTGTCGGAATAGGAGGCGGTGGCCAGGCAGCTTAATGAATCACCGCTGGTGAGGGAATTTTGTGAGGCCGAAACGAGGATGGAGATTATTCTGACTTGAGTATTGGCATTATTTGTTGTCGGCGACGGGCTGTCATCGGAATCACCCCCGCAGGAGGACAGAAAAAGCAAGATCAGCGCTGCCATTGTGTGGAGAACAGTAGTCTGATTTTGATTTACAGCTTTCATGGGCACCTCCCTCGATCCTGGTTAAATCAAGAAATAGAAGTGATTTATAAGACATGACTTAATGACTTAGACGACTTCACGGCACTGTGATCAGGATATTCCGCGTTCCTTCTTGACCTTTTCGTAGGCTTCCTGGATTTCCCGAAATTTATCGCCGGCGAACTTGATGAATTCCTCGGGCAGGCCTTTGGCGGCGATTTTATCCGGATGGTATTCCTGCACCAGTTTCCGGTACTGTCTTTTGATTTTATCATCCGGGTCGGTCCGGTCGCAACCCAAAATGCTGTAATATTTTTCAGCATCGCTGACATATTTGGATTTCAACTTGCGAAAATCTTCCTGGCTGAAGCGGAACATTTCCACGGCCCTTAGAATCAGCTTTTCTTCAGCAGGATTGAAATGCCCATCGGCCACGGAAACCCGCAGCATGATATCGATCATCAAGGTCAATATCTGAGGTCTGAAACGGAATTGGTTGTAGAATTGCCCGGCAAAACTTTCAAAAGTCTCCGGCGACCTGCCGGCTGCAAGAAAAATATTAATGGCCACATTGCGGCTGGCCGGATCCAGATTCAGATCACGGGCCATGAAATGCTCCACGGCAGCCGTTTCCTTTTCCGAGACGCCGCCGTCCACCTGGGCTAATTTGGCCAGCATGGAAAAAGCCCCGACAAAAAAAGTAAGCTGTTCCCGCTCACCTGCGGACAGATGGGAGATTTCTCTTCTATCCGCAATTCCTTCTTGCTCATTCAGGTCAAATGCATGCCCAAAGGTGGCACCGGCAATGGCCCCCAAAGGTCCTCCCAGGGCAAAACCAATGGCCCCACCGACGATTTTCCCGATCCATCCCATTTCAAGGTCTTTCTTATATAAGTTTCCATGCCATTTGTACGGCCGCAACCACATGGGTAGATATGGCCCGCGGATTATGGAAAATTTACGCATTATTTTAAACAACGTCAAGCTTTGCAGGTATATTTCATGGGGGTGTAATCAAAACTGTTGGCGTATCATTATGCTGCTTTTTTGTTGTCCCAG
>DYJD01000053.1 GCA_020723325.1 Desulfosudis oleivorans
CAATTGCTGTTCGAGTGCTTTGGATAAATAAATTTCATGTGATTTTAGATACATACAGGCTCCTTCATAAAAAATTTTTATTGACATTTTACGCGGAAGCCGATATGCTATGGACAAGTCAAGAGTTTAAAATCCATTTTCATTGGGCTCCGCCCGAAAACCCTGCAAATTGGACAGTTTGCGGGGTTTTTCTTTCTACGCCTATGCTACTGCCGCAATGCTGCCGTCAGATGGCGCATAGATTCCCAGAATCGTTTCATAAGCGTTCTGGATGATGCCCTCCACACCCCTCAAATCAAGTAGGAGTTGGTATTCACCCGAAGCAATCCTCGCGATTACGGAATACCGGATTTTTTCAAGAATTTTGTTCTCAACTACCTTCAGCGGCGAGTCGAAAATCGCGGCGATGGCGAAATCCTCATCACCCTTTTCCGCCATCTTTAAAAGTTTAGCCTCTCTTTCAGTTTTGGGCATTGCGGCAATGAGCAAACGGATTTCTTTCATTTTTTCATAAACTACTACTTCGTTACTACCGGCTTTTTCCTCTACTACTTTCCGAATAAATGCGGAGAATTTTCGCAAGCAACTATCATAGACATAGCTCGACGCCTTGCCGTCCAAAAAATCCCCGCATATCTTCCTTATGATTTTCAGGAAGTCATTTTTACCAGCATCCATTTTTTGGATCAAATATTTCCCGGTGTAGTTCTCGCTCACTTTCCATAGAATCTCGTTGAAAATAAGGCACTGTGATAATAATTCCTCCATAACAACTTCGCCCTGGGCGATAACAGCAGGATCGGATATGCCATTAACACCGGCCCATCCCCGGTAATTAGCGAATTTGATTCGCAGGTTCATTTGTTCAATTTTAACGACATCATTTTTTTCAATCATGTTTATAATCTCCTGTTTTATTTTTTTATAAAAAATGTATAACTCACCGGGTTCCCCACTACCCCCGAACCGCTTGGATGCGGGTCGTGGACCATTTCATTATTTCGATAAACTACCGCATGTTTATTTTCAATATTCCTAGGACTACTACCGATAGCAATGCAATGGACATTTTTGAAATACTTCCAATCTACAACCGGCAATGTGAACATCAAGAACCCACTGTTATTATTGAATTCTTGTATTTTCTTCTGAAACGATTCCTCGCCGCGCTCGGTAAAATCAGGCAGCGAGGTGACATCTACTTCCAGAATTGAAGCGGTACAGGCGCGGAAACAATCACCATCATTAAAATTCAAGCGGTCTTGAAACACTGGTATCATTGACTTTCCCCTTTCCTCGATTAAGTGTTTTGAGATTCACATACGGTAAAAGATCATTTATTCCCGCGCCTAGCAGTTCGGCACATCGCACGGCCTGCGCATATTTTAAAAACCGGTCACCGCGACATATGCGATGGAGCATACCATCCGAAATCCCCAGTTCTGCCGCCACTACTGTTAAATACCTGTACCGACTTGTTTTTATCAAATTTTTGAGCATTTTTTACTCCTTATATAAACGGGTTTCCTTACTTTTGACCAAAATATTAGATCGAAAAGTAAGGCGGGTCAATAAAAGTTTTTTAACCTAACCATCTTTTTTTACAAATAAAATTGACGTACAAAACTTTTATTTCTTTAATTTTCACGTACGTTTTTTTTATTTTTTGTGGGGATGGATTTGAATCGATTGATAGAAATATGGATGGGAATATTTGTGATTAAAGAATTGATTTTATTTATAAATGATTAAAAATTTTGTTATAGACGCTTAGGCGTGTTAATAGTTATCAGCCATTAACCACAAACAAATATTGACGGAAAAGACTCCTTATATTAATACATGCAGAGAATCAGCCTATATACTCCACCCTATCAGCAAGGGAGAATCTGCATGCTCGGCGGACTTTACACCCAAGAAAAATGCCCAACCTGTAACAACAGCCTTGAGATTGACACAAAACGTGAAGGTTTTTTTTGCCATCAGCATCCTGAACAGGTTTACCGTTCAAAGATATTCGTCAAGTTCCCCCAGGGGATATTCAAGCGCTTCGGTACAGACTGGATGGCGGCGTATCAGTTCCTCCATGGCTTACGGCATGAATCAACCCAGGGTAAATTCGACGCACGCGAATATCAAAAAGAGAGTCCTCTATCCTTTGAACGCTATGCGGCCCGCTACCTTGAAGCAAAACGCCGGAAGGGGCTGCGATCCATCCAAGAAGTTGAACGCATAATTACCCAGGCCGCCAAATTTTTTTCTAAACGAAGTGTCAAAGTAATAACCCGGGGCGATCTTTCCGAATATTTATTCGCATTGAATGTATCAGATAAAACCCGCCACAATCACATGACCCAACTCCGCAATTTTTTTAGATTTGTTCAAAAAGAGGAACGGCCGAATTTATTCATCCCTCCCGATATGCCGGAGATTGAATTTGATCTTGGATGGAGAAATACCGTCGATATTGAAACCCAAACAAGAATTTTACAGCAGATCCATGATGATCATTATATTAGCAACCCAAAAATTTACATTGCGGTCGCCCTGCTTTGCAATCATCTTGAATTACGGCCCGATGATATCCGCCGCATAGATGAAGGCGATGTATCCGCCAAGGGTGAAATCATCATCCGAAAGCCGACCAAGAAAAAAAATCGATTCCATGTTGTCTATGTTTGCCCCTCCGGCGAACTTCAAACAATGATTATCGAAATGAAAAAGCGGTTCCCTGCCCTGCCTAGTGTCCCATTCTTCCGACACCATCCAAAACATAACAAGGTAAAGCCGGATAGTCCATTTGGCGTCAAACTCCTTTACAAAGTGGCCAAAGCCGCCATGAAAAAACACGGCATTGATGACGTGGATCTCTACGCCCTCACAAGACATTCAACTGTAACAGCCTTGGCCGATGCATTCGGAGAAGATGCAGGCAGAGAAGCAACGGATCACAGGACTAATGCGGCATTCTCGCGGTATTATGTGAAGCGGAAAGGCGGGCAGGAAAAGACAGCCATCAGACTGGATGAGCTACGCGGAAAATTGATTCCATTGCGGAAAACCGGCGAATGATTTTGCACCGATTTTGCACCTGGGTATTTTTTGGTAAGTGTCTATATTTAAATGAAAAATTGGTCGGGACAGCAGGATTTGAACCTGCGACCCCAGCGTCCCGAACGCTGTGCTCTACCAGACTGAGCCATGTCCCGACTTCGGGTGAATTTTGTATGTTACAATGGCAGAATTGTCAATCAAAAATATGACCAATATCGTTTCATAATATTATGCGTTTTCGCCCACACAAACCCGCCCTGTGTTCGTTTTCGCACATACCCTTGCATATTACCCCAGACATTATCTCGATAATATTTTGAAAATACAAGAAATCAAAAAGTATACGTTTTTGCATTAAAATTGCAAGCATTTATATGGAGATGGGCAAGGGTAAAGCGGCAAACAAAAGACACTATTAAAGGACCTGCCGTCCGTGGCATGGGCGAATCCATGAGCACTGCAGGCAACGGCCCGAAGAAAATTGCAGCTTTTCCTCCCAACTTGATTTTTGGGCCGGCGATCCCCAACAAGCCGGTAAGGTCATTTCAAGGAGGTTTCATATGAAATCCAGTTTGAAACTGAAACTACTTGTACCGACACTTGCCATGGTTCTGATCGGGATGTCCATCAGCACCTTTGTATCCTACCGCGGCGCCTACAATGCCCTTGAGAAGGTCGTCAATGACCAGATGGGACAACTTGCCGCATCGACAAGCAGCTCCATCGGCGAGTGGATCAAACGCAACCGGCTTGACCTGGCCAACTGGTCCAAACAGGAAATCATCGTAAGCAGCGCGCCCGATACGGAAGTCGGCAGAGCGTTTCGAGTCGGTGCCAGCGACTTGATGACCGCTTGGGTGAAGGAATACGACTTCTATGAAATTATTGCCCTGGTCGATGCAAAAGGTGACATCATCGCCGCCTCAGATATTCAGGCCATCGGCAAGATCAATATGGCCGACAGGGAATATTTCAAGCAAACCATCAAGGGTGAGAGCGCCACATCGGAAGTCACCCGCAGCAAGACATCCGGAAACCCGGTGTTCATCATTTCCGTGCCGGTCCGGGACGCGGATAAAACAGTAATCGGAATTCTGTTGGGCGCCGTATCCCTGTCCGGTTTTGCCCATAATCATGTGGATACCATCAAGGTAGGCGACACTGGTCACGCCTATATCGTCAACAATCAGGGGCTGATCATCGCCCATCCCGATAAGCAACAAGTCCTTGCAACCGACATCAGCAAATCGGATTTCGGCAGGGCAATGCTGGAGCAACAAAAGGGAGTGTTGCGCTATACCGATCAAACAGTGGACAAACTCAGCGCTTTTATCAAAGAACCGACCATCGGTTGGTTTACGGTTGTGACGGCGCCGGTTTATGAAGTCATGGCCTGTGCAGATCAGATGCGCAATGTACTCACCATAATCGGTTTGGCTGTCGCCGTTTTCCTCGGCATAGGCCTCTGGTTGCTGATGAATGCCATCATCATCAAGCCGGTATTGAGTGTCAGCGCTTTCGCCGATCAGCTCCAGCAGGGCGACCTGTCGGCTGAGTTGAAAACCGGCAGCGACGAACTGGGCCGCATGGGAGCGGCTCTCAATGCGGTGGTTCGTGAATTGAAAGCCAAAGCGGAGATCGCTGCCGCAATAGCCGATGGAGACCTACAGCAGCAAGTCATTGTGACCTCTGAACAGGACACATTCGGCAAAGCCCTGGACACCATGGTTCAAAGTCTCAATAAAACCGTTTCTCAACTGCGGGAGGCAGCCGAACAGGTTGATGCCGGCTCAAGGCAAATCTCCGACTCCAGTCAGTCCCTTTCCCAGGGTGCCACGGAACAGGCAGCCTCTCTGGAGGAAATCACCAGTTCCATGACCTTGATCGGTTCCCAAACGAAAACCAATGCGGATAACGCCGGCCAAGCCAGCCAACTGGCCGAGGAGGTCCGAGACACCACCACAAGCGGCCTCGCCCGCATGCATGCTATGGTCACCGCCATGGAGGCCATCAACAATTCCAGCCGGGATATTTTCAAAATCATCAAAACTATTGATGATATAGCCTTTCAGACTAATTTATTGGCGTTGAACGCGGCCGTGGAAGCAGCCCGGGCCGGGAAACACGGCAAGGGCTTTGCCGTGGTGGCCCAGGAGGTTCGCAATCTGGCCTCCCGCAGTGCCAAAGCGGCCCAGGAAACCGCCCAATTGATCGAAGGTGCGGTCAGGCAAGTCAAGGAAGGCAACACCATTGCCGAAACCACGGAGAAAGCACTGCAAAAAATCGCCGAAGGCATTGTCAGGGTGACGGATCTTGTCAGTGAGATAGCTGTCGCCAGTAAAGAGCAAGCCCAGGGTGTGTCCCAGGTCAATTTAGGATTATCCCAGATAGACAATGTGACCCAGCAAAACACCGCCAATGCCGAAGAGACCTCCGCAGCCGCTGAGGAACTGTCTTCCCAGGCGACCCAGGTAAAAATGCTGCTGTCGGTGTTTCATCTGCAGCAGAAAAAGCTGCCGGCTGTCAAGGCAATTGTCCGGCGGAAGGATTCACAAGACGAGCCCCTGGGCGGTAAAACCGAACGACTCGATTGGATGAACCGGAACCTGTAAAAGCATTCGAATGAAAGTTTGCAGTTCCCGCAAAACACATGGTTTCTTCATGAGCAAATCAACGCCTTTTTCCCGCCAGTTTCGATGAATACATTCCATGTCAGGGTATGGTTGTTTCCTGTAAAAGTGTTCGAATGGAAGTTTTCAGTTCGTTTAAAGGGCATGGCTTCTTCACGAGCAAATCAACGCCTTTTTCCCGCCAGTTTCGATGAATATCTTTGTGGAAAGAACCGGTCAGCATCATCACCGGTGTTTCCGGCGAAGTTTTCTTGATCTCCGCCGTCATGGTATACCCGTCCATATTGGACATCTGGCAATCCGTGACCACCAGATCAGCCGCAACGTCCCTGAACTTTTTGAGACCGTCCTCGCCGTTTTGGGCAATATCCACTTGGTAGCCCATTCCGGTGAGGCACATTATCAGAAATTTGCGGCTGCCGACATCATCATCTACTACCAGGATTTTCTTCATGAAACACCTGAAAAAACAATTATGAATTAGGAATTACGAATTAGGAATTGTGGTGTTCTGTCAATTTATACTTTGCTTTTGATCCCGTATCCCGCATCTCGCATCCCGCACCGTGACGCCATCTTCATCATCACAGCCTGCATGTGGCCGATATGCTCCAGATCAATGGGGTCGGCACCGGACTGGTTGACGGCGACGACCAGGGTTTTCTTGAGAAGATCCACTGCTTCCAGGAGTAAATCCATCAGACTAGGCGTTACTTGCAAAATATTCTTACGGAGATCCTCCAGCAGATTTTCCATAGATCGGGCCAAGCGGTTGATCATGTCAAAACCCAAAAATCCGGATACGCCCTTGATGGTGTGACAGGTCCGGAAAATGCCGTTGATGATTTCGCTTTTGTACCGTTCATCTTCCAGCTCTGCCACACCAATTTTAATGTTGTCCAGACTTTCCAGGGCTTCTAATACGAAGTCGTTCAGCACCACTCACCCCCTGTGAAAACAATTGGAAATTAGGAATTACGAATTAGGAATTGTGGTATTCTGTCAATTTATACTTTGCTCTTGGTATAGATTGCTTGATGGGCAGGCTTTGCCTGCCCTTATCCCGTTTCAAAAATCTTTAAAATCTTCTTCCATGGGAATCACTTCCGCAGGATTCCTCTGTTCCCTGGTAATCTTGGCCGCAGCCGTCTGCTTTAGCGGACCATGATGCAGGGTCAGGGCACGTTGAGATCTTCCGGCACGGCTCCTTCCGGTCTGCAATTGTTTTGCTTTCAAGGGCGCCGCATGGGACCTGCCGTTGCTGTTTGAACTGCCGCTCACCATGACAACGAGTTCATCCACCATGCCTTTCATCTGCTCGGCCTGGGCGTTCATTTCCTCGGAGGCCGAAGCGGATTCCTCGGCATTGGCGGCGTTCTGCTGGGTGACTTTGTCCATCTCGGTCACGGCCTTGTTGATCTGCTCGATACCCTGGGCCTGCTCATTGGAGGAGGCGGCGATCTCACTGACCAGTTGGCCCACCTTGGTGCTGCTGGCGGCCACTTGCTGAAAGGCCTCGTTGGTACGATCAACTATTTCAGAACCGTCCTTGACTTTTTTAACAGTGCCCTCGATCAGGTTGGCCGTATTTTTGGCTGCCTCGGAGGCCCGCATGGCCAGATTGCGTACCTCATCCGCCACTACCGCAAAACCGGCCCCGGCTTCACCGGCCCGGGCCGCTTCCACGGCTGCATTCAAGGCCAACAGATTGGTCTGGAAGGCGATCTCGTCGATGGTTTTGATGATCTTGGAAGTGTCTTCGCTGGCCTTGGAAATCTCCTTCATGGACTCGGTCAGACGGGCCATGGAGTCATTGGCCGTAGCCACAACTTTGCGGGTTTCGGTCATAAGGGCATTGGCTTGGTTGGCGTTGTCGGCATTCTGTTTGGTCATGGAGGACATTTCCTCCAAGGACGACGAACTTTCCTCAATGGCGGCAGCCTGCTGGCTGGTCCCTTCGGCCAGGGATTGGCTGGCGGATGATACTTGGGCCGAAGCGGATGACACCTGGTCCGCGCCTTCGGACATGCCTTGAGAAATCCGTATAAGGGTTCGGCTTATGGAAATACTCAGATAAATCCCTAGGAAAAGAGCGATCAAGGTGCCCACCGCCATGCTCGTTCCCATGATGATCTTGGGTCGATCGATATCGCCGATGGATTCTTTTATGAAATGTTTACTTTCCTTTCCTTGGATCTCGATCACCTCTCCCATCGATTTTTCAGCAGCACCAAAGCTTTCTCTGGCCTTTCCAATGGAAAGCGCCAACGCTTCCTCGCGTTTGCCGCTCTTGATCAAATCGATCACCTGCTGATGATCTTTTTTCCACACTTCCCAGTTGGGCGTAAATTTCTTCCAAAGGATTTCCTCATCCTTGCTCTGGGGGAGTGGTTCATAAATTTTCCAGCCTTGATCCACCCGTTGCCAGGCATCTGCCAAGCGCCTGGTCTGATCCTCCACCTGTCTTGGATCACTGAAAATTTCAGGAATGCATAACGTGCGCTCCGCTCTTTGAATCGCTGTTTGGGCCTCGTTTATTATTTCCAGCCCATAAAGGGACGGCAAACGCACCTCGCCCACTTCCATCAGGGCGGCTCCGGTATCAGCCACCGCTTTCCAGCCGATCGTGCCGATGGCAACCGTAATCAGCGCCACCAAAGCGAATCCGCCGATCAACTTTATTTTCAAACTCATATTTTTCATGGCTGCTTTCCTTTCTTCTCTTCCAGGTTTTCAACTCATTATTGTTTCACGCGGCTTTATCGATCAACACCAGTTCCTCGGTGGTGAGCACCCGGTCGATGTCCAGCAGAATCTTGACCCCGCCCTGCATCTTGGCCATGCCCAGGATGTAGTCCGTGTCCAGACGAGTGCCGAAGGTGGGGGTATCTTCGATGTCGGCCCCCTTGATGTTCAGCACTTCCGAAACCGAATCCACTACGATGCCGATGATGATGGTGCCGGTGGGGGCCTGGATTTCCACTACGATGATGCAAGTACGTTCGGTGTAATCCACTGCCGAAAGGCCGAAACGCAGGCGCAGGTCAACCACCGGTATGACCTTGCCGCGCAGGTTGATCACGCCTTTTACAAAGGCCGGTGTGCGCGGCACGGAAGTGATGGGCATCATGCCGATGATTTCCTTGATTTTGAGAATACTGATGCCGTACTCCTCCTTGGCCATGCTGAAAGTCAAATACTTGCCCTCGCGATTGCTTGCGAATTTTACAGCCTGATCGATGGTTGTGATCTCGTTCATTCTACCTCCTTGTAAATGCAATTATGAATTAGGAACTACGAATTAGGAATTGTGGTATTCCATCATTGTTTTTATTCCGCGTTCCGCGTTTGTTAAAAGTCTTTGAAGTCATTCTCCAGCAGGGGAATTACTTGTTCAGGTGAAGCCTCGGATTTGCGGGCGTTGCCGGGCACCGGTAAATGGGAGGAGGCTTTTCTTTTTGCCTGGCGGCCGGTGTTCATTTTTTTTGGAGCGTGGTGCAGGCTGAGCTGTTTGGCCGCTCCGCTGGAATTTCCATTGCGGTTGCCGGTGACCATGGCCATCAAGTCACCCACGAAATTCTGCATCTGGGAGGATTGGGCGTACATTTCCTCGGAAGCGCTGGCGTTTTCCTCGGCATTGGCCGCATTCTGCTGGACCACCTTGTCCATTTCCGCCACGGATTTGTTGACCTGTTCGATGCCCTGGGTCTGCTCATGGGAGGCGGCGGCGATTTCGGTCACCAGGCTGCCCACTTTGGACGCGCTTTGAGCCACTTTGCTGAAAGCCTCGTCGGTCCGGCTGACCAGCACGGAACCATCCTTGATTTTTTTAACCGTGCTTTCGATCAGATTGGCCGTGTTCTTGGCCGCTTCCGAGGCCCGCATGGCCAGGTTGCGCACCTCATCCGCCACCACGGCGAAACCGGCCCCGGCTTCACCGGCCCGGGCCGCCTCCACCGCCGCGTTCAGAGCCAGGAGATTGGTCTGGAAGGCGATTTCATCAATGGTCTTGATGATCTTGGACGTTTCCTCGCTGGCCCTGGTGATCTCGCCCATGGAGGCGGTCAATTCGGACATGGACTCAATGGCATGACCCACCACGGCATTGGCTTCCTTCATCAACGTGTCCGCCTGGTTGGAATGCTCGGCATTCTGCTTGGTCATGGAGGCGATCTCTTCCAGAGAGGAGGAAGTTTCCTCAATGGAAGCCGCCTGCTGGGAAGAGCCTTCGGCCAAAGATTGGCTGGCTGTGGATACCTGGCTGGAAGCCGAGGCCACCTGCTCGGCGCCTTCGTTCAGACCTTCAATGATCCGCTGGAGGGCCCGGCTGATGCCCCGGCCGATGCCGAAAGCCAGCAGGGCAGCCGTTAAAAGGGCAGCCACGACCACAATGAGAACAATAACCATGCTCCGGTTGTTTGCCGCCACCAGGCTGGGACCCAGTTTATCCTGTTCCGCCATGTAGGCCAGCTTGATATCTTCCGTGAGATCGGCGATCTCGGGTCCGATTCTGTCCATGGTCTGTTCGATGATTTCATGACGCTCCAAAACCGCCTTCACCAGCTTGTCGAACGTACTCGTGTATTCTTTATAGGCCATCGCCACCTCCGCCAATCTACCGCGGTCCTCGGTGTTTTCCAAATCCTTATTCAGAACGCTCAGCCTTTTGTCCATTTCAGCAAACTCGGACGCAGCCCTGTCTTCATCCTTCTTTTCCATGGACTCCAGAAATTTCACCATATAGAGCCGCCCCAGCAACAGGTCTTGCAAGCTCATGCCGACCTCGAAAGCCACGTTTGCATTCGCATTTTTTTGCGCGCCTTCTAAAATGGCGGTCAGGTTTTTTTCCATGATCGGCCCCTTGATATTGAGCACTTTTTCAACCATTTGCTTTTGCTCTGCGATCAGCCCATGCACTTTTTGAAAGGCCTTGGCGTATTCGTTTAGCAATGTTTCGATCTTGCGAATTTTTTCGGCAAGGTCTTTTTCTGTAATTTGCTCCTTGGCTTGGCTGATAAATTCCTCGGTTTTTTTGAAATCATCACGGAATTCCTCGAATTTTTTCTCCTCTGCCGTCAGGATGAAGTCTTTGACTACCATTCGCGTTTTAAGCATGTTGGCTTGAATACGACCCGCCAGATTGGTATGGCGTGCAAACGCTCGGTAGTGGTTGAAGCCCTCCGAATTATCACTAATGGTATTGTAAGCAATAAAACCGACAACAAGCAGCAGCCCGATAACAGAGGAAAAACCCAAACCGATCTTTTTTCCGACAGTCAAATTTTTGAACATGGCATCTTTCTCCTTTTCAATTATAGTGATGGTTCGTAATTTGTCGGGACTGTGCAGGCGACATGCCCCATGCCTGCCTCAAATATCAATTCAGGGCCGGCAGGAGCACGGCCATTACCGTGCCCTCGCCCACCCGGCTTTGAATTTCCAAACGGCCGCCGTGTCTTTCCAGCAGATCCCGGACTACCCGCAAACCCAAGCCGGTGCCGTTCTTTTTGGTGGTCTTCCAGGCAGAGAAATTCGAATTCAAAACCGCCGGCGGGATGCCGCAGCCGGTGTCTTTGATCTGCACCCATACCATGGCGGTTGAAGGTTTCATGCCGGCAATGATCCCCAGCCGCTTCTCCGGCCTTCCCTCCATGGCTTCAATGGCATTCATGATCAGATTCTTGAAAATCTGTTCCAAGCTGAAAGGATTTGCGAGTACATTCAAAAGACTTTCAGCGACTTCTTTTTCCAGGTGAATTCCATTCAGTTCAATCAGGCCGGCAAAGCATTTCAAGCATCTATCTATGATTTCGGTTACTTCTGTTTTCACCTTGTCATCCACGGCAATCCTGCCCAGACTGAGGATCTTGTTGTTGATCATATGAAGTTGTTGAGTGGCTTCCAGAATGGCTTCCAGATTACGTTTCATGGTGGAAGGATTGTCAAGATCCAGCAATCCGAGCTCACTGAACCCCCGGATGACCATCAAGGGATTATTGAACTGGTGTGCGATTCTGGGAAAAATATCATATAACAAGCGGGAATTGCTATCCTGACTCTGTTTGTTTTTGACCCGCTCGATCTCGGCCAGGAGCTGTTCCGGGGAAAAAGGTTTGTCGATGAAGCCGTCGCAATTGTTTTTCAACGCCTCCACCACCAGTTCTCTTTCCCCATAGGCGGTCATCAGGATAAACGGAATGGATCTGTTTTTCTCCCGTACGGCTTTGAGCAGATCCAGGCCGCTGGCACCGGCCATGATGTAATCCGTTAAAATCAGGTCGATCTGATCCGGAGAGTCATTCAACTGTTTCAAGGCTTCTTCCACACTCCGGGCCGGGATCACTTGATGGCCCTCGGTGCGCAACCCGCTGCGAATACATTGCAGTTGAATGGGTTCATCGTCGACGGCTAATATTTTCATAGTTTTTCTCCATACAAGCACTCATCTTTCCCATACTCCCGGCCGAAGCGCGGCCGGAAGCCGCTCCCACAGTCTGGGATGGTCGGTTTTTCAGTTAAATACGGATTTCCATAAGCTCTCGAATTGCGTTCACAAGTTCCGACCAATTGACCGGCTTTGCAAAAACATAACGTGCACCGAGGATTCGCGCGACTTCAAGATAGGTATTGGGCTGGTTTCTGCCGCCAGCGGACATGGCGATGATTTTTGCAGCCGGGAAATCACGCTTCAAGGCCATGATGAACTCGGTCCCATCTTTATCCGGCATAACAATATCGGTTATGACAAGGTCCGGCGGATTTTCGCGATAGCGCCTCAACCCTTCTTCGCCGTTCTCGGCCTCCATGATTTCATATTGTAATGCAGTCAGGCGTTTTTTGAACAAATCGCGAATCAGCGCTTCATCCTCCACCACCAGAATTCTGCCTTGCCCGAAGATCCTTTTATTCAAGTTTTCAATAGATTTGACTTCAGGATCAATTTCAACCAGCGCTGGATCGTTGCCGGCCTTTTTCCGATCATGGACCCGCGAAAACTTATTCGAGATTTCCACGGCTATCACCTTTATTTTTAAGGGTAGAATTTATCGAAGACGTTCAACGGCCTAAGCCTTGTCAGGGCATGGCGCGTTTACAGATTGCAGACATGCTAGAATCATTCCGGCTTTGTTCTTAGCAAAGGAAATGCCATTTTATCCAAATGGCCACATAATATTTTATTTATTGAAAATTCGACATGTTGTAGCAAAAGGAACTTCGCGACAGGAGCGTTCGCCTGGGGCGGCGGGCAGATGCCGATATTCATTTTTTGAATAGCTGAAAAAATATGTTCTATTTATTCAGTTGATTATTTGACAATAAAGGGAGGGGTGCATTTTTTGAACAGTGGAATTTCTGCTTACCGGATTCCATACTCGCGCAGCTTCTTGCGCAAGGTGTTCAAACATATTCCCAACAGATCGGCCGTGCGGGTCAGGTTGCCGCCGGTCTCGTTGAAGACCATATGAATGTGGTCCTTTTCCAATTAGGGTTCTATGTATAAATCGTCAAAAAGTTTCATAGCGGGTGAACCCTATCGATTGAGAGGGTTTTCAAGCATCATTGCATCTTGGACAGTTTGGGGCAATGAGATCGGTACAAAATGGTTGGATGGGAAAAGATAATCTTCGCCGGATTCATCGATCACCCGCAGTAAATTCTGGATTTTCGCTTGATCGTCTTTTAATGCTCGATAAACTTTAAAACGTTCTAGTGATGCCTCATTGTCCTTGTTGTCAATGCAAATCACAAAATCGTATTTCAACATGGTGTTTTCTCCCTTTTTTTAGCGGGACCAAAAATACTTAATTTTTATATCCTTTTTTCCGAGGCCATGCGCTTCATACCAATGAAGTTCGGCTCTGCAAATGTCTCCCGATTCAAACCGGATCATAAACAGACCTTTCAATTTTCGCCATTTGCCTTCGCCATACACCCGTTGCAATCGATTCAATTCCCGGATGGATTTTCCCTCAGAAATCATCTCTGAAGCGGAAATTTGCTCAATAATCTCAAAATTCAATATAAATTCTCCTTCAGAGAATATCAACGATCAATCAATTCCTGACCCAGTGCTTTCAGAGACCCATCACTATCAGAGAATTTCCAGGCTGAAGGGCTTGTAAGCACGTATCAAGCCCGGGACGCGCATCTTTTCTGCCGGAAGCCAAATCTTCCTAAATCCGTTCGGGTTGAACCCCCGATTGAACCAGAGCGTCTCGTTGCAGATCAAAGCATTGTGACCCGTCTTGTTTAGAGACTCGCATATATCCAATCAGCACAAAAAACTCCTTTGTTATCCGAAAACTTAATAATCAGAATATATCCCTGCTTTGTTTTTTTCAATGGGTTTTTCTGAAGAGGATCGTGAACTTTATTTGAGGGGGTGCATTTTTTAAACAGTGGAATTTCTGCTTACCGGATTCCATACTCGCGCAGCTTCTTGCGCAGGGTATTCAGGCAGATTCCGAGCAGGTCGGCCGTGCGGGTCAGGTTGCCGCCGGTCTCCTTGAAGACCATATGAATGTGGTCCTTTTCCAATTCTGCCAGGGGAACAATGGCGCGGTTTTTTTCCTGTAACCGGTCGCGATTCCGTCTTTGCAGCCGCGGGATATCCCGGGGCAGCATATCCAGGGTGATTGAATCGCCCCGGCAAAGATTGGCCGCCGCCTGAACAACCGCCTTGAGTTCCCGGACATTGCCGGGAAAGCTGTATTCCATAAGGGTCGCCATGACTTCTTCGGTGACTTGCGGGTTCTTGTTTTCCTGAAAAAGCTCCCCTATAAAATGGGAGATCAATAGCGGTATATCCTCCTTTCTTTCCCGCAAGGAGGGCAAATGCAATTGGGCGCCCCGCAGGCGGTAGTAGATATCTTTGCGAAACAGACCCCGGGCCATTAATTTCTGCAGATCGTCATTGGTGGCGGCCACAAAACGCACATCCGCCGAGCGGGGCTTGTTGGTTCCCAGTTTGATGAATTCCTTCTCCTGCAGCATGCGCAGCAGCTTGCCCTGCAGATCAAGGGGCAAAATGGCGATTTCGTCCAGGAAGAGTGTGCCGCCGTTGGTGTATTCTAGGAAACCGACGTGCTCATCCTGGGCACCGGTAAAGGCCCCCTTGGCATGGCCGAAAAAAGCGGATTCAAACAAGTTTTCCGAAAGTGAGGCCATGTTGATTGGAGTAAAAACATTGCCGGCCCTGGGGCTGGCGGCATGAATGGCCCGGGCCAGAAGTTCCTTGCCTGTGCCGCTCTCGCCGGAAATGAGAACGGGCAATTCACTGGCCGCATGCAGCTCCGCCTCCCGCAACAGGATTTTCATTTTGGGAGAACTGGTAATGAAAGCCTTGAAGGCTGCCGGATTGGTCAGGCCTGTATGACATTGGTATTTGGTGAGATCGACGATCTCCAGCAACCGCTTTCGTTCCAGGGCGCGCCGGATCACCATGATCATATCATCACTGGAGATGGGTTTGACCAGGTAGTCATAGGCCCCTTTGCGCAGGCATTCCACGGCAATGCGGGCTTCATTACGGGCCGTGATCATGATGCATTCCGTGGAAGGACTCATGTCTTTGATCCTTTCCAGCACATCCATGCCGTTCATGCCCGGCATGGTCATATCGATCAGGGCCACATCAAAAGGCTCTTCCCGTTGCAGCAGTTCCGCCGCCGCATATGGATCATTCAGCAGGGTCACCTTACTGAAGCCCTCGGCAGTCAAAGCCCGGCGGACACTGGTGAGGAAGTCTTTTTCATCGTCGATTACTAGGATGTTGTTGGTCATGAGGAACTCCATACTTAAGGTTCATAGACTGAAGGCTGAAGGCTGAAGGGCAAGCGATTCGTGAATGATTGGATTTTTTCTCTGCCATCCAACCTCTCGGGGTCGGAATCGGTATCGGAATCGGTATCGAGTTTTTTATTTTTTCGCTCTCTTCCCCCCGATCAAGGCAAAAGAATTCAATTCGATACCGATACCGATACCGACCCCGAAAAAAACTACATGCGATTCCACGGTAATCCGCCAACCTTCAGCCTTCAGTCTTCAGCCTGATCTTAAACTCCGTCCCCTCCCCTTTTGTGCTGCGCACTTCAATCCGTCCACCCATGCCTTCCATCAGGTTGTGACACACGTACAGCCCCAGACCGGTGCCCTGACCGGCGGGTTTGGTGGTGAAGAACGGGTCGAAGATCTTGCCCAAATCCTTTTCTTCGATACCGCAGCCGTTGTCCTGGATGGCGATAATGAGCTCTTTTTCTTCATCTCCGGCTGCGGCTGCTTCAACGTCAAGCCTGATCCAGGTTTCGGGTTTATCAGCAGCCTGGGCCGCATTGATAAGCAGGTTGACGATCACCTGCTCCAGGGCCTTGGAATCAATCAGGACCTCGGGCATATTCTCTGGAACATTCACCTCAAAACGCTTCACAGCGTGTTTGATCTCCCCACGTGCAAGGTTGACGGCCTGGTAAACCACCCGGCGGGGATTGACCAGTTCTTTTTTCTCCTCAGCCCGCAAGGCCGAGAAATCTTTGAGTTCGGAAACCGTGGCTTTAATGCGCTGGGAGCCGTTTTCGATATTGCCTACCAGTTCAAAACAGTCTTTTTCAAATTCCGCAAAGGGCATGCCGAAAAGCTGAAAGCCGTCCCGGACCGCAGCGTATTCCGCCACTATTGGCAAAATCACCGATAGATAGCGTTTCAATATCGGGATATTGAAGGTGATGAAGTTGTTGGGGTTGTTGATCTCATGGGCGATGCCCGAGGCCAAAACACCGATGGAAGCCAACTTTTCGCTGCGCAACAAGGCTTTCTGCATGGCTTTCATGTCCGTAATGTCCCTGATGCGGACCACCGCGCCTTTAGGCTTGCCCTCTTCGTCTGAAATATTGAAAACAGTAACTTGCTCCACTCTTTCCGGAGAGATTCTGCTCCGGCGCTCGAATACTACGTTCTCTCCATTGGCAACAATCTCAGGAATACTACAATCAACGCAGAATGTTTTTAATCCTGAATACTTCACAAAGCAGGGTTTCCCCAGAACCCCACTGAACTGCGGTATTGTATAATATTCCCAAGCCGCCTTATTCAACATCTTTACGGTCATATCTACGTCGAGCAACTGCAGCGGTTCTGAAATGCTGTCGAATACCGTTTGCAGCATCTGCTTACTCTTGATGATTTTCTCTTCAGCCCGGATGCGGTCTTCGATCTCCCGTTCCAATTCCTCATTGGCCAGGATAAGGGAACGGGTGCGTTCCTGAATCCGCTCCTCCAAGAGGTCATGGGCTTTTTGAAGCATTTCTTGGCTCAGCTTTATCTCGGTGATATCCGCATGGGTGCCGCTCATGCGCAAGGGCCGGCCCTCCTTATACCGACTGACGATGGCGGCGCGATCCAATATCCAGCGATACTCCCCGGATTTGCTGCGCATGCGGTATTCGCTTTCATACACCGGCCTTTGGCCGATAATATATTCATTCAAAATTTCCAGGGCCTTTTTACGGTCATCCGGATGAATCAGATCCGACCATTGCCTGAGGCTGCTATCCACCTCTTCCGGTTTATAACCGAGCATTTCCGCCCAGATATCATTGCGACGCACCTCGCCCGTGAAAATATCCCAGTCCCAGAACCCCAACCGGCTCCCTTCCAAAACCGCCTGCAGGCGCGCCTCGTTCTCCCGGCGCATTTCCTGCTCCGTCCGTTGTTTGGTCTGGTCTTGGAAGACCAATACCACCCCGATGGTCTCGCCTGTTTCCGTGCGGATGGGCGCGCCGCTGTCGGCAATGGCGCGTTCTGTGCCGTCTCTGGCGATGAGCAGGGTATGGTTGGCCAGATTCACCACGAGCCCTTCAGCCAGAACCCGGTGGACCGGATTTTTTACGACCGCCCGGGTTTCCTCGTTGACGATATGAAAAATCTCATCGATGGATTTGCCCTGGGCCGCTTGTTCCGACCAACCGGTGAGCTTTTCCGCCACCAGGTTCATTCGGGTCACCAGGCCCTTGGTATCCGTGGTAATGACCCCGTCGCCGATGCTGTACAGCGTGGTCCGAAATGTCTCCAGGGCTTTGTTGCGTTCTCTCTCCGCTTCGAACATGGCCTGATAAAGGGCTGTCTGACGATATCGCTGCTGGAAGGCCATGGTCAGAAAAACAAGAAAGGTAAAAAGCGCCACAAAAATAAAGGTCACCCAGCCCCGGTAGCCGGCCTCTCGCAAAATCTCGGCCATATCCACCTTGGCCACCATGAACCAGGGTGTGTCCGGCACTGGCCGCAGATCCGCCAGCACTTCCACACCGCGATAGTCATTGCCGACCCACATTCCTTGCCGGCCCAGCGCTGCCTGCACGGCCGGAGCCTCCAGGCGGGTCAGGGGTATTTTCAAAACCAGGGCGGCCCCGGCTTGATGGCGCAATTCATTCAGAAAAAGCACCTGATCCCCTTCCCGGCGTATCAACATCGACTCAGCGGTTTTTGTCGGAACCGGCCAGGATTGAATCAAGGGGTAAAGATTTTCCTCCAACCGGCTTCGCAGAATCACGAAAGCCTGCAGGTCGCCTTCCAAAGCCGCAACCGGCGAGGCAACATCCAATAAGATGTCTTCATCCGGCCCGCGGAAAATATCCCCCAGCACCACCTGATTTTCAGCGCCGGCTTGGGCCAGCAGCTCTTTCCGGGGAGAGAAGGCGCTTCTCATATCCTGGGAACCGGATGCCAGGGCCCGGCCGTCAGTGTCACATACAAAAACGGCAAAATAATGGTGCCCCTTTTCCACCAGTTTCAGGCGCTTTTGCATATCGGCCTGCAAAACCGGGTCTGATTGCACACCCACAAATCTCGCCACCGCCTGCTGGAAAAAAGGGCTTTGGCTCAATACTTCCGCGTCCTCGATGCGTTCCCGGCACCATTGTTGAATCTGAGCGGCCTTCAGCAGGCTAATGGAGGCAATTTCACGATAATGTCGTTCCCGGAGGAAGTCCACTTGAACATGATAATAATACAAGCCGCCGGCCAAAATCCCCAGGCTGAGCAGAAATATCCAGAAGCGGGTGCGGACGAGCATACCTTTCACTGCCTTCATATGGGTTCAAACTCCCCTTTTTTTCTCGCCAGCGCGGCATGCACCGCCTCGAGCACATCCTCGGGTCCAAAGGGTTTCAACAAATAAGCGTTTTCTCCCAGGGATTGCATCTGCTCCTCGATCCATTTGTCCGCGTAACCGGTGAGAAAAACAAAGGGCGTGTCCGCCCGGCTCCGGATTCTCCGGGCCGCCTCGAAGCCGTTATTCTCTCCGGCCAGCAGCACGTCCATCAAAATCACGTCCGGCTTGCATTGCAGCGCCATCACCACCGCCTCCTCGCCGGTGGCGGTGAGGCCGCAGACCTCATAGCCGCTCATCCTGAGTCCCCGCTGCAGAGACAAAGCCGCCACGGCCTCATCCTCCACCACCAGGATCCTGGCTTTAGGCTGTATATGGTCATTGCTTGTCATCCCGACTCCTTATACTCTTTTACGCTCCTGCTCCTTGAAGGAGATGGTGAATTGCGTTCCTTGACGGCTTGTGACTTCTATTTTGCCCCGCAACTGAAGCTCCACCAGCAGGCGCACGGATTGGAACCCGATGGATTCGGCCGCATGGAAATCCATGCCGGCAGGCAGGCCCACACCGTTGTCCTCCACCTTCAGCTCGATCTCGCCGGTGGTCCCACAGGCTCGCACCCCCACCAGAATCTCCCCTGGTCTTTGAGCCGGAAAAGCATGTTTGACCGCATTGACGATCAGTTCGTTGAGGATCAGGCCGCAGGGCATGGCGGAATCGATGCTGATCTGCACCGACTGCAAATCAAAGCGCAGTTTGACCCGATCACCTCCGGACAGGTGGCTTTCCAGCACCATGGGCGCAAGCTCGCGCATATATTCCCCGAGATCCAGACTGGAAAGATTTTTGGATTGATACAGCTTCTGATGCACCATGGCCATGGATTTGATCTTGGTTTTGACTTCCTGGAAAGCGGCGACGGTCCGGGGGTCCTCAAGCGCTCCGGCTTTCAGGTCCAACAACGCCATGATCACCTGCATGTTGTTTTTGGTGCGGTGATAAAGTTCCATGAGCAGGGTTTCTTTTTCTTTTAAGGATATCCGAAGGGCGTCCTCCATCTGCTTGCGGGCGGTGATGTCGCTGACAAATCCGATCACCACGGCCTTCCTTTTGATGACAGCATTAACTGCGGAGATATCTGCCCAAAAAAAACTACCGTCTTTACGCATACAGGGAATATCATTGGTAGTTTTTTTATTCTTACCGCACGCAATACTATTAAACGCTCTCAAGGCGAACGGCAGGCTTTCATGAGGGTGCATATCATCCATCCGTAACCCAAGTATTTCCTCGGCTGAATAACCGAATATTTTTGTAATGGCGGAATTGGAATAAAGGAAATTACGCGTTTCTGAATCCGCCACCAGGATGCCTTCCGGAGCATTGTCAAAGAGATCGCGATAACGCTCTTCCGAATCCTGCAAAACTTTCTCTCCTTGCCGGCGTTCCATTTCACTGGCCGCCCGCATGGCCGTCAATTTCAAAACCGCCTCTGCAGTTTCCATATTCAACAAGGGCCGTCTTCCGATGACGGCGATGAGACCGATGGGCCGGTTGTTTGAACCCCAGATGGTCGCGCCCACGTAACTTTCCGCCCGGATCTGACGAAGCACTTCATCCTTTGGGAACAAGGCACATACATCCCTCGGAAAGCAGCAAACCGTTTTGTCCACCATCTCACCGCAAGGGGTGTCCTTCAGGGTATAGGTAACATTGTCATCGAACCGGCCCTCATAGTAAACAGCCACGGTACGGGTCGAAAGATTGTCCGGCATCAATTCATCGATGCAAACATAATCCATTCCAAGGCATTGCGCCAGAAAGCGGGCCAGGGAGGCGAAAAAGTCCTCGCCGTCGGCGCCGCATTGCAATAGAAAAAACTGCACTTCCTCCAGTTGCCTGCACTGAGCTTCCTGACGTTTCTGGGCCAGGCGCGCATACAACACAGGCGCCAGGTCTTGGGCGATGCTTTCCAGCAATTGCCGATCGTTATCATCATAGCCGCCGGATTTGTTGGCCAGATGGATGGTGCTGATCACCTGGCCGCGGAACATCACGGGCACTACGATGGTGTTGCCGATGGGGATATGCCCGGGCGGTGTGCGAAAAGGACCGGTATTTTGAATGACGGCTTGCCGGGTCTGAATGGCTTCCTGCCAGATGCCGCTGAAAGTTCCCTTTTGAAAAATGATTTCCTTGTCCGGAACATTGCATTTTTCCCAATATATATCCCGGCTCAGGGCCGGGGCCACAAAGGCACCGCGCTCATCAAAATATCCAAAGGTGCCGTACTCGCTTTGCGTCCCCCCCAGGAACGCTTTCAGGACTTCGGCATACATTTCATCATCCGGAACGGTGAGAAAAATATGGTTGATTCGGTTGCGGATGGATAGAAGGCGCTGTTGTAGCAGCAATTCTTTTTCCGTCTGAATACGTTCCGTGATGTCATGGATGATGGAAAATAGAACAGGACGGCCTTTCATCTGAAACAGGCCGCTGTGAACTTCCACATCCCGGATTTCCCCGCCGGCCAGCCGGTGCCGGAATTGATAATGATAGCGTTCCCCCCGTCGCACCAGAGCCAACTTGGCCCGGATTTCTTCAGGCGGCAAGGTATTGATTTCGAAAATGCGCATGGAGCGCAGGTGCTCTAGGGGATAGCCGTAGAATTGGGCGGCAGCGGAATTGGCGTCCACGATGTCGCCGGTTTCCGGATCGATCATGAGTTTGACGGCCTGGTTGTGCTCAAACATGGCCCGGTAGGTCTCCTCGTTTTGACGCAAGGCCGCCTCGATCTCCTTTTCCCGGGATAGATCCGTGAGCACTATTCGCCACCGGTGCACCACTGCGGTTTCCCCCCGGTCCGCCGTGATATCGGCCCTGACCCATAGGGTCGATGCTTTCCCTTGGATCAGTTGCAACCCCGGACTCTGTTTTTGACCGGTTTCTCCGGCCTTTTGCAAGGCCGCATAATATAAGCTTTGCGAACCCGGTGCGATCCAAGTGACGAGCCCTTTTCCCAATATCCGCGCCTTGTCCGCCCCCAGAAGCTCCGCGCCCGCATTGTTTATACGGGTGATGATGGCTTTGGGATTCAGTGTGATGTACCCGCATGGTGCGAATTCATATAAATCCATATATTCCATCTGCAGGCGGGTGATTTCCTGCTGGGCCCGGAGGAGGTCCTCGTTCTGGATTTCCAGCTCCTCCTGCTGGACCTGGAACTCATGAATCAGCTCCAGAATATTCGACGGGACAGCTTGGGCCGCACCCGTCCCCTGCTGGAGGAGTGCTTCCGCCTCCATGCGTAATTTTTTGAATTTATCGGATTTCTTTTTAGGGGCCACGGCTCTCTCCATCCTGCATCCACCAGCTTCCCAAGGGGGCCGAATGGCGAGAAGCGCATCAGGCCTAAAATACCTCAAATAATGATGCGGAAAATCAACTTATGTACAAGATGGAATCAGTAATCAAGATGAGTTGCTGTCGAAAATAATAGAGTCAATGATACTCCACGGCGATAGTATTTGTCAATTACCACAATTATGTATTTATTACAGCAATTCTCAACCAAGGCATGGAACTGTTATCAATCAAAGGATATAAATCCCTGAACAGTAGGTAATGTTCTGTCTTGCACTTTCCTTGGACTCCGGCCTTTTATTAGGGTTGATTGCTAATAAAATACCATATTGTTTTTGACATCTTCGTCAAAAACAACCGGATGAATTTGACATTGTGGGGCTTTTACAGAGCGCCATGGGGATTTCCATGGACACCTATCTGACGGAAAATCTTCTGGCCGCTTACAAGGGGCTCGTGGCCGAACAGTTTGTCGGGCAACAACTGCTGGCCATGCGCCGGGTATTTGAAGAGCCTGAACTCCATTACTGGAGCCGGGAAGCAAAAGGCAGCGCTGCGGAAGTCGATTACTTATGGCAAAAAGGGGAGCACATTTTTCCGGTGGAAGTCAAAGCCGGCAAAACCGGTGCCCTGAAAAGCCTGCGGCTGTTTCTTGCTGAGAAAAAGGCTCTCTTGGGCATCCGCTTTTCCCTCCATCCCCTGTCATTTACGGATTCCGTGCTGTCCATTCCGCTCTACGCCGTGGAAGCCCTGCCGGGGTTGCTTCAGCAGGTTTTATCGACTGTTTAGCGAATTGATGCCGAATTACATCGATAAATAAAATGCGGTGCGCTTCGTGGTTACGAAATATTTCAATCCTAAAAAATGGTAAATCAAAATTTTCAATCTCCTAAAATACCGGCTTTACAGCCATAAAGCGGTATGCTGGAGCACGGATTCTATCGTGAGCGGCTGCAAGGTGTCATAGCCCGAACCATATTTCTTCTTACTGATTCTCCGGCGATCCAGGCCGCTTCTCCGGTCCAGGTCGCGGCGTTTTTCCGGATGATATTTCAATACAGGCGCACAACGCCTCTCCACGCCTGAACGTCTGCCGCCGGCATCCATATAAATGTCCATAGCACCTCGCGTTCGCGGTTGTCAGGTAGGGGCGGTTCGCGAACCGCCCCTACAAGTTCGCGAACCGCCCTTGCATTTATTTTCCCGCGGCCTTGTCCAATTGCCGGTCCACCATGTCTTTGATGAAATCCCGCCTGGCCTTGTTCGATTGTATCCAGGTATCCACCGCTGCCAGGCTTTCCGACTGGATCCATTGGACTTTGTCCAGCCAGATGTTCAGGATTTTTTCCGATTGGTTTTGGGCCACCGCCATCAGATTGGAAAAGTTCTGAAAAGCTACCCGTTGAAAGCCGGCAGTCATTTTCAATAAATTTTGTGCAGATTTCATTGTCGCTCCTTTTCGGTCTTCCACCCGATCATGCTCAAAATAGGTTCAAGACGGCTGTAAGTTAATGGTTTGCGCAGGCATTCATGAATGCCGATTTCAAATGCGGTATCGATAATTTCCGGCGTCAAGCTCTCGGAAATGAGAACCTTGATAAAAGTTCCCGGTTCCGCGGTGAGGCGCCTGAAAAACTCCAATCCATTCATTCCCGGCAGTTGATAATCACAAACCACGAGATCAAAATAATCCGCTGTCATTTTATCCAGGGCCTCTTCAGCACTGCCGGCAATGACCAGCCTACAGTCTTCCATCTTGCAGATGAACCGCAGTAGATCGATATCCATTTGGTCCGGGTTGATCAATAATATATCGGCCATATTCCGATTCGCCCTTGCAAAAGGGGGTCAGTGCCGAGAATGGGATTTTTTTAACGATTAAGTGGAATAGCAAACAGCGTGCAAGCCCGGTAAAAAAAATCAACTTTCCGCTCAAGCTGTACAAAATACGGAAAATCCGGCTTGGAACGAAGGCGCGCTGATCCTTGGAGAAGTGAGCGGAAAGGGCGATTCAGCGCGTTTTCGGTGTGCGAAAACGCGCAGTGGAAATCCCCTCTGTTAAAAACCATATTTTTTCATCTGGCGCAACAGGGCGTGACGGCTGATATTGAGCATGCGCGCGGCTTCGCTCACATTGCCGGTGGCAGCCTCCAGGGCCTCCCTCAGGTAGTATTGCACCAGTCCGGAACGGGCCGCGGGCAGATCAACGCCCTCTGGAGAAAAGGGCAGGATACAGGGCAAGGTTTCGCTTCTTTCCGCACCGGGGGCGGCCGGCGCCGGAACCGCGGCATGGGGCGGTTGCGTATTCAGCTCCAGCAAGGGACCGTCTCCAACCAGGACCTCCCGTTCGATGAGATTGCGCAGTTCGCGGATATTGCCGCGCCAGCGCATGTGCTGCAAGATGATTTGCGCCTGGGGAGCGATACCGTTGAAATGTTTGCCGAATTTGCGGGCATATTCAAACAGGAAGTAATTAGCAATAGGGATGACATCATCCGGCCGTTCATTCAGACTGGGGATCGCCACCTTGACCACCGCCAGACGGTGATACAAATCTTCGCGAAATCGTCCGGCACTTATCAGGGTTTCCAGGTTATGATTGGTGGCGGAAATGATGCGGGTCCTTACCTGAAGCTTGCGGATGCCGCCCACCCGGTAATATTCGCCGCTTTCGATGAAGCGCAGCATTTTAGCCTGGGCCTCCATCCCCATATCGCCCACTTCGTCCAGGAACAAAGTACCGTCCCGGGCGCCTTCCACCAGGCCGGGCTTGGCGGCATTGGCGCCGGTAAAAGCTCCGCGCTCATGACCGAAAAGTTCGCTTTCCAGCAATTCCTTTGGAATCGCCGCGCAATTAAAGGCGATAAAGGGCGCCCTGTAGTTGGGACTGCGGAAATGGATGGTTTTGGCGATCAATTCCTTGCCCGTACCGGTCTCACCGACGATCAGGACGGGGGTGTCCGGGCTTTTGGCCACCTTGTTGACAAATTCAAGCACATTCTGGATAACGGCGCTTTCGCCGATAAAGCAGGGAATGTTTTCCCGCAGATACTGCTCCTGAAGGGCTTGGACCTCCTTGCGCAAGCGCAGACCGTCAAACACATTGGCCACGCTCAGGGCCAGGGCATCCATCTGAAAGGGCTTGAGGATATAATCCTGGGCCCCGCCTTTCATGGCGCCCAACACCGAGCGCACATCCTCATAGGCGGTGATCATGATCACGGTGATTTCCGGATTCAAACGTTTGATCTCCCGCAAGGCCTGGATGCCGTCCATGCCCGGCAGGCCGATATCCAGCAGAACTAGATCCGGCGGGGCGGAAGGAATCAGTTCCAGAGCTTCTTCCGCGGTTTCAAAAGTCTGCACCTGGTAATTGCGTTTAAAGGCCATGGCCGCGCCTTCGCGCACATTTTCTTCGTCATCCACCACATAAATGCTGAAGGGATTCATTCCGGGCGTCTTCCTTTTTCCATGGGCAGGCTGATGATGAATTCCGCGCCGCCCCATTTGCTGTCGCTTAACTCGATGCCGCCGCCGTGATCCGCTGCGATGCGCCGGCTGATGCTGAGGCCGATGCCCACGCCGTCTTTGCGGGTACTCATGAACGGTTCGAAGATGGATTTGCGCAATTCCTTGGGCACACCCGGGCCTGAATCCCCGATGGCGATGCGCACAAAGCCGCCTTCATAGGCTGTACGGATCTCCATGTGCTTGGGTCCCGGCACATCCCGCATGGCCATCACCGCGTTGTTGATGATGTTCAACAGGGCCTGTTCCAACATGGAAGCATCCGCAAGACATAGGGGCTGATCAGGCTGCATGGCCTTAACAAGATGAATGTTGTTTTTGCGCAGGGTCACCGCCGCCAGACCGATGGCCTCCTCGATGAGGTGGTTGATGTCCGTGGGTATCATGCGGGAATTGGCGCTCTTGGAAAAATCCAAAACCCGTCGGATGACGCTTTCGATCTTGTCCGAGGCGGATTGAATCTTTTCAAGACAGGTATGGATATCCATCCAATCCGCTTCCGTCAGGCTGTGGGGCGCTCTGAAGCGCTCTTCCAAGGCCCTGGTGTACATATTGACACCGGCCAGGGGATTGCGGATTTCATGGGCGATGCCTGCCGAGATGCGGCCCAGGGAAGCCATTTTGTCCTGGAGCCTGAGCTTATGTTCCAGGGCTTTGGTCTGGGAGGTGTCCATGAAGTTTATGAAAACCGCCGGCTTTCCCTCATATTCCATGTGGGTCCCGCGGAAATGCAGGTATTTCATTTCAGCCTCATTGCCCACGCAAGCATAGGGATATACCCTGATTTCCATATCCGCCACAGTGGTTTCGCCAGATATCATGCGATTGTAAACCTGATTCATCGCTTCGCGGTCATCCGGGTGGATGTTGCGGAAATGCCGGTAACAGAAAGGATCATCCGGCACCGGCCCCAGCAACCGATCGTGTTCGGCGTTGCTGTAAACAATGCGATGCTCCTGAATGATCATGACCGCGGATAAGGAGTTTTCCACCAATAAGCGATAACGGCGCTCACTGGCTTGGAGGGAGCTTTCGGCCAGGCGCCGGGCGGTGATGTCCTCGGCGATTCCACCCATGCCGATGCATTCGCCCTGTTCATTGCGGATCAAATATTTGCGGTCATTGAGCCAGCGGATGCCGCCGTCGGGCCGCAGGATGCGGTATTCGGTTTCCACCCCGCTGTGTTCAAACAGAAGCCGGTCGGATTCCTTTGCCTGCTCGCGATCCTCGGTATGAACAACATCCATCCACAGGCCCGGATTACGGCTGAAGTCGGAAAGCGGCCGGCCATAGACGGCTTCGGCACTGCTGTTGATATACATATATTCCGTACCGTCGGCATTTGCGGCCCAGACCACGTCCCGCACCGCGTCGAGCAGATACCGCAGCAGTTTTTCCTGGCTTTGAAAATCCGGTTTTTGGGGTTCGTTCATCAGCTTGTTCCGATATCACTGGGGAGTCTTCAAATATAATTTCAACCGATCCTCATAGTGCAGTGCTTTCAGATCTTCATTTATTTTCTATAAACCATCAGGCGCGCAAGTCTGAACAACCTGTTGCTCATTTTTTCCCTTTGCGGGCCGGAACGGCTGGATGACAAGCATTCTGTAGCTCTTGGATATTTGCCGTACTATATCACGCCTTTTGCCGCATGTCATGATTGTTTTGTCCGTTGGGACGGGTCGGGACGTCCCGTCGATGGGTAGGGGCGGTTCGCGAACCGCCCCTACGGTAGAGTCATCGTGTTGGGATTTGGGGGTCAGCAGGGGATTTATCACAGGGCAATCGCATGTAATTTTTTTTCGGGGTCGGGGTCGGTATCGGAATCGGTATCGAAAAAATAATTTGGGAGCCCCCGCCCCAAAAAACCAGGGCTTTTC
>DYJD01000015.1:0-82069 GCA_020723325.1 Desulfosudis oleivorans
AGGTGGGGGATTTTCAAGTGGCCACAAGTGGGGGATTTTGGGTGGCCATCCGGGACCTAATCTAATTTGTGCGAGGTTACCTTCTATAACGAAAAGAACTCGCATACAATGAGGCAACGGCGAAAATTTATCAATGGTTCTTTTTAACGCTTTATGAATAGCATCTTGCCCGGAACACGTCGATTGAGTGATTTTCAGATGAAATGATTTGGACGCTTTTTTTATTTTTATGTCTTGCCATTGACATTCACCTTCAAACAAATATGGGCATAGTGCGCACTTTCTTGGAACGTATCCTTCGATACCCAAATGATTGAAAGGCAATGGGTTAATAGGCCCTTTTATTGGACATTGCATATTCCATAAATTTTGATAATTGTTGCCTTTGATCATCATTATGTAACTCATATGTTTTTTTTGAGCGATTCATCGTTTTTTTGCCAATTCGGTATAGTTCCTCGAGTTCGTTAATGGAGATTCGCCTGTTGCCGTGATATAGGTTGAGAAAACAGACTTGTCCGTTTGCCTGAGTGAGTACTGCTAAGCCGTCCTGTTTGAGGTGCCAGGCATTACATTCCGACTCTCCATGCCAGAATATTTTTACTGCTGCTGCTTGTTTTTTATCAGTTATGGTAGTCAGACATCCGATATTCGTGAAACTATAGAAATAATTATTAGACAGATTTATATTTTTACCTAACTTCGCGAGACGATATTCCGGGAAACTTTGCAGGCAATCATCATAAGACAATGAGCCAAGGGGTTTACCATTAGTGTCCCAGAGCCTGAAGGTGTTATCCCCCTCAGAAAGGAACTGGCCGTTTTTCATCTCTATAGCTTGATAAACAATTCCTGTATGTCCCTCAAGTATGGCAAGAGGACGACCCTCTCTATCC
Organism: Desulfosudis oleivorans; assembly: GCA_020723325.1. GTDB lineage: Bacteria > Desulfobacterota > Desulfobacteria > Desulfobacterales > SURF-7 > DYJD01. Next base: position 897 of record DYJD01000015.1, read on the forward strand.
CATAACCGGAGGGTTTTATCATATCCCCAGGAAAGGAATCGACCATCATTCGTTTCCAGAACGCTAAGTATATATATTTTATGCCCCTCCAGTATGGCAAGAGGCTTGCCATCCCTGTCCCAGAGCCTGAGGGTATTGTCATTTGACCAAGAAAGGAACCTGTTATCACTCGTTTCTATGGCTCCTAGTACATTAGTATTCCCAGCCATTTCTGTATGTCCCTCAAGTACAGCAAGAGGAAGACCTTCCCCGTCCCATAACCGGAGGGTCCGATCAGCTGACCAGGAAAGGAACCGGCCATCTCTCGTTTCCAGGGCGCCAATAACCATATGTGTATGTCCCTCAAGTATGGCAAGCGGGCTACCCCAACTATCCCAGAGTCGGAGGGTGTTGTCAGATGACCAGGAAATTATTCGCCCATCACTTGTTACTCGAGCTCCTTGAATTTCATCTGTATGACCTTTAAGTATGGATAGAAGTCGGCCTTCAATATTCCAGATCCGGAGGGTGTTGTCTTTTGCTCTTGAAAGAAACCGGCCATCTTTTATTTCCAGGGCTCCGTAAGGCCAATTAAAATATCCCTCAAGAGCTACAAGAGGCCTGCCATCACCGTCCCAGAAGCGGAAGGTTTTAAAAGACCAGGAAAGGAAGCGGCCGTCTTTCATTTCCATAGCTTGATAAACCCAGTCTGTATGTCCCTCAAGTACGACAAGAGGCCTGCCCTCACTGTCCCATAATCTGAGGGTTTGATCATTTGACCAGGAAAGGAAGCGACCATCTTTTGTTTCCAGGATGCCAAAAATTTTGTCCGTGTGTCCCTCGGGTTTGGTAAAGGGTCGGTCTTCATTGTCCCAGAGTCGAATAGTGATGCCAGCTGACCAGGAAAGGAACCGGCCGTCTCTTGTCTCTATGGCACCTTCAACTCCACCATATAAAATGACTGTATGCCCCTCAAGGACGGCAAGGGGTTTGCCCTCCCTGTCCCATAACCGGAGGGTCCGGTCAGGGGACCAGGAAAGGAACCGGCCATCTTTCGTTTCCAGGGCGCCAATAACCCTATGTGTATGTCCCTCAAGTATGGCAAGCGGGCTACCCCAACTATTCCAGAGTCGGAGGGTGTTGTCAGATGACCAAGAAAGAAACCGACCATCTTTCGTTTCCAGGGCGCCAATAACATAGCCTGAGTGTCCATCAAGTACGCCAAGAGGTCTACCCTCTCTGTCCCAAAGCCGTGCAGTATGGTCTCCTGACCAGGAAAAAAATTGGCTGTCTCTTGTTTCAAAAGCGCCATGAACCCCGTTTGTATGTCCCTCAAGCACAGTCAGAGGCCGGCCCTCCCTGTCCCAGAGTCGGAGGGTGTTGTCATGTGACCAGGAAAGGAATCGGCCGTCTCTTGTTTCAAAAGCGCCAAAAACATCGTATGTATGTCCCTCGAGTACAGCAATAGTCCTTCCATTCTTGTCCCATAACCGGAGGGTCCGGTCATCTGCCCAGGAAAGGAGCCGGCCATCTCTCGTCTCCAAAGCACCATTGATCCAACCCAAATTTGTATGTCCCTCAAGTACGGCAAGAGGTCTACCGTCCCTGTCCCAGAGTCGGAGGGTGTTGTCATCTGACCAGGAAAGGAATCGGCCGTCTCTTGCTTCAAAGGCGCCTTTAACCCCGAGTGTATGTCCCTCGAGTACAGCAATAGTCCTTCCATTCTTGTCCCATAACCGGAGGGTCCGGTCATCTGACCAGGAAAGGAACCGGCCGTCTCTTGTTTCAAAAGCGCCTATAACCCCTCCTGTATGTCCCTTAATTACTGCCAGAGGTCTACCGTCCCTGTCCCATAATCGGAGGGTACGGTCAATTGACCAGGAAAGGAACTGGCCATCTCTCGTTTCCAGGGCACCAATAACCTCCCATGTATGTCCCTCAAGTACAGCGAGGCATTGACTGATCTGAGCATGTGGCAACCGCAGATTGCGGCGCAACCAGGGCCAGTCACAACTGCCTTCTTCAAGCCATTTCTCTGCGCTGGTGGTTATGGGACTGTCATCGGAGTGCTCCACAGCCAGTTGCAACAGGATCTTGTATGCAGGCCATTCGGAATAGCCCCTGCGAAGGATATGGACGCGTTCGGTAAAGAATGCCCGATATAAATCCAGCTTTTTTGTCATTGTCACCGTATCAGGCGCTCTGTCCCGGAGAAAGGCATAGTCCTCCATAATCCCTTCGACCATATCCGCCTTTGTCTTGGCCATCAGGAAAGGGAAGTCTGCAAGAGACTTGTCTGCTAAATCTCCCCAATGCCCTGCCATAATCTGCTGGTAAGGTTGTTCAGCGACCTTTCTGATATGAGGAGTTTCTTCTTTGGCATCCAGGTAGAGGGGCTTCTTTTCAAAGTAGTCAGTCAGTTTTGAATGATAGGGAAGAGGAGAAGATAGGTATCGCTGTCTCAGATGATAGGAGAACTTCCGGTGGTAAAAAGATATGATGGGCAGTCCATCGGCTTCGCGTTCCGTGAAATATTTTTTAAGATCAAGAAAGAGTCTCGACCAGACCACTATGGGGAGCTTACCCATCTGCTGAACCTCTGTTTTATGGGCTGGATGGCATTGATTCACGAAATCCTGCCAAAATTCCCTGTCGAATACCAGAAGATCGAGGATCTCCTGCTCCATGAGTCCCTGATACTTGCCGGAGAGGAGATAGCCGCAGAGTTTATGAACGAGAAGGGGTCCGTGATCCTTCTCGAGCCCATCAAAGAATTCATCGAGAACCCCGTCGATGTTTGAGCGGAGGACAATATCCTCGGAATAGGAACGCCACATCCGAGCCTTTTCGAATGCGAGTTTGAGATACAACGGGGTTCCGTTGGAGGAAAAATTTGAAAGCACTTCATTTTTCTGTCCGAACTGCAACGTTCTGCCGGCCGAGGCGAGCCATCGGTCCAAAAGCGCTGCACCATCGTCATCCGACATAGCACCCAGATCGTATATGATGGTATGATTCAGCTTGTCCTTCAGCTCCGGCAGGGCGGAAAGCACGATACGCACATTCCCTGAGACCTCCGGCGGTATCCAGTCGAGTATCAAAGTTTGATAGTCATGGCTGAGCTGGTCAAGTGCGTCGAGGAATATGAAAAGGGGTTTTTCCTGAGTGGCAAGCTCAAGGCTCCGTGGGAATATTTCTTTCAGGCCTTTCAGAGTTGAAAATCGTGTCTCATCCTCTTCCTCCTTCAAAAGGGAATTCATCTCAGCGCCATAGCTGATCGTAATCTCCCTAATGATGCCCGAGATCATCCGGTAAGTGTCCGAGGTGGCGGATGTCGTGCCGCTGAACCGGAAGACGATCACTCCCTTGCGCAAGCTTGCCTGCTCGATTGCCTTGGCCATGAGGGAGGTCTTGCCTGTTCCTGAAGCTCCGATGATGGAAAATGCTTTATCAGCGTCTGAGTTCAGGTAGTTTTTAATGGCTCCGAGATCCTCCTGCCTGCCGGTGAAGTGCTCCAGGCGCTGTTGCTTGAACTCCACCTGCTGTTTTATCTCCCTCTTGAGCGGATCAACCTCTTCGATCTCCAGCAGTTGGGTTTCGATGATGGATTTCATATCATTGTAGACCCTATCTCCAAAGGCCTTGGCATCATCTATGATGCAGCCGTCATTCCAGTGTGCACCGTAGTAATGGATGTGCTCACTGGGTAGCTTGTTTGCCAGCTCCTTTCGCAATACCTCCAACTGGCCTTTAGAATACAGGTCGACTGTGTTCCCTGAAAGATCAATGAAATCCTTTGCTCTCAAGTCTTGCGGAAAGTCTTGGATAGTGCGCAGATAAGCAAATACGTGCTCTTCGGGATTTGGCGCTCCGGGAGGTGGATTGAGTACTCCTGCCAGAATTTCCTGGTGTGTGGCTGAGGCGAAGTATTTAACGCGCTGTACTTCAGTAAGCGGAAGTTGGGCCACTGCCCGTCTTAGAATTTCTCGAAGAGCTTCCTCTATCGGCAACCAATGTTCATAAGACTGGTACTCTCCTTTCCGATGCTGGAGCACATATACAGGAGGAACTGCATTCAGGTCTTCCCGGTACCATTGGCTCAAGATAATTGTTTCCGTCTCTGTCGTTCTCTCCTTGATGAGTCTTATCTCGCTACTTGGAATCCTTGCAGGAACTGGCTGCCAGCCATACTTGTTACCAAGAAGGATGATGAAGTTGGGCTTGGGTGAGAGCTGCTGGCAACGGGCGATCTCGCCAAGGCAGATGTCCATGGTCTTTTGGTTGAGTTGTGCATCTTCGTTGACACCCCACCTCAGGTCCACATCCTGGAAAGTTGCCCCCTTACTTTCACAAAGAGCCTTGAGTTTCGGAAAGACCTTCTCCTGTAATATCCGCCTTTCCACCCTGAAGTCGGTAAAGGTGGAACTGACAAAGACTCGAAAAGTTTTGGTCGGTTGTGGCATGGGCGACTTCCTGCAATGTTAACTATTTTAGCTTTTAATCTAAACCCTCCACATCTGGTGGACAACCCGAATAGGTTCTGCGGTTCCGGTGAGAAATATAGTAAGGCTCTTCCTTTATGAAAGGCCCGAAAGGGGCAGGAGGAAGAGCCTGTGCCTATTTAATAGGCTTTATCGCATGTTCCATGGGATTGCAAATACCATGTGATAATTCGTTTCTGTATTGTACAACGAAACTCAACGACTCAACCATACTGATCTCTGTTTAAATTAAAAATATACATTATGAAATCGATCTCATAGAAAAAGTTGAGATCAAATGGCCCGCCGCTTGCAGTAAAACAAAGCAATCGCAATTCCACCGGAAAACCCAAACCGGGGAAAAGAAGCAAATCAATAATGAAGTCTTTTAAAAATGGGAGTATCAACCGATATGGATGGAAAAGAACAAAAACCAGCACCTGTTGAAATCGCTTATTTGTCGGAAAACGGGCCGAACGCACATGGCGGGATTTCCTGCCGGCCATCAGAACTCCTCTTTGACGATGAACCTTTGGAAAGTATTCTGTATGGAAAAGACATGTCCGGGCCCACCTGTTCGGACATATTCCAGGAAGCCTCGGATTTGACCCGGGATATGCTGGAATTTCACGATCGCGGCGATACAAAGGGCCTTGTTGAAAAAATTTCCGAGTTTGTGTTGAAAGAAAGGCCGATATCACAAGAAACGGCGTTGTATTTGACGGCCATGATCTCCAAGATCGTACCCAATTATCCGATGCCGCTGCTGGATCTGGACTTGGAACCCGCCGGTCGATTGTCCGAACAGATATGGACTCTTGCCATCAACATCAACAACGACCAACTCGTCAAGATGATAAGCGGCCCGCTTTTTCGTTTTTACGAGCACTCAAGGCGTTATGATGAGGCAAGAAAAATTCTGTTGAAACTGATCGACATCAGCGTTAAGCACCATGATCAAGCCAGCTTGGCTGTTGCCCTCAATAATTATGCTTTTGAATTTCTCCTCGAGAACAGATTCAGCGAAGCTATCCCGCATTTTTCAAAAGCCGCCACAATGTTTAAAAATCTCAATATTGTTTTTGAACATGCCAATGCCAGGGCCAATTGTCTGCTCTGCCAATTCGAGTGCGAAGAATTCGAGATATTTGAAAAAAACGAAACGGAATTGAGAACCATTTTCAAGATTCTTAAAACGTCCCATGCCTGGCATGCCCGAAAGCCTCTGATTCTTTTGGCGAAAATCCAGGAAAAACGGAATCGATTCAAAACCGCCATACGCCTGGTTAAACTTGCAATCGCATCCTGCAAGCAAAGCAGAACCAAGTATCCGGAACTGGATGAAGCATATCTACAACATCTAATAAAACACAGTGCCATGGCAATATAGACCGATAGCAATCAAAGCAAATTCATAGGAGGTACTTTTATGCGTGATTATATGACGAGCATTAATCGGAAATCGGTTCTTTTAAGCCGGCCATACCATGCAATGGCCACGAGCTTTGAAGACCGGGAAGAAGTGATCCAGAAAATACTGGCGGCCTGGATAGGCGATGCCGACCGCTTGCCGCTTTCTCCGCTCCTGATCGGCGAACCAGGTATCGGAAAAAATAGAATCGTGTATGAATGCGCTAAAATTTGCGGAAAGCCACTCTTCATCTTTCAAGGCCATGAAGATGTCACCGCAGAGGACCTGATGTGCGCCGTTCGTTTTAGTGATGATCCCGAGCGAAAAATGGATTATATTGTTCAACCTTTGGTCTCGGCCATGATCCAAGGCGGTATCTGTTTCATCGATGAAATCGGAAAAATCAGAGGTCGAGCCCTCGCGCCTTTGGCCAGTTTGCTGGATGAACGCCGATACATCGATTCCAATCTTTTGGGGGAAAGAATTTTCGCGCACCCCGGCTTCCGTTTTATCGCGGCCACCAATACAACGGATCTTGACGCTAATGCGCTACCCGACTTTATCCGGTCCAGAATCTGTCCGGCGATCAGAGTGGAATATCCCGACCGTGAACATTTAAATCGGGTAATCCGATCCCGCTTTCCGATTTTGAAAAAAAACAGCGTCAAACTGGTGGAACATTTCTGGACCTTGTGGCAGGATAAACATGGCGATCTTCCCCCATCCCCTCGTGATTCCATTTACATATTCGGCTATGCCTTAAACCTGGCCGACCGTGATGCGGCCGGCGACGACCATGCAAATCATCTGGATATTTGCGGCATTTCAAATGATTTGCAGCCCAGGCACCTGGAATCGGCTTTTGAAACCTTTTTCCAGACCGATAAAAGGAGACCGGAATGGCCCACGCACCCATAAAAGTTTGCCGACACGGGAGTGAACTGCTTGCAGTTCCTGCTTTTCATTATCACCATCTTTTTGCCGTTGAAATCAACCGGATTTGCAGACAGCAGGAGACTCGGCCGGCTGCAGTAGCCGTGGAATTAGGCGCCCAAACTGTTCAGGCGGTGAAAGCTTGGCTAAAAGAACTTGGCCAAGGACCGGGCTGTCAGAAAAAGCTTCCCGTGATGATAGGGCTTCTCAAACCCAATAACATGATCCGGGCCTCCTACCGGCAAAAAGCCATTGAACTCCAACAAAAAACCGGGCAGAAACTCAGTCAAATCCCTCTGTCGGTTTTGCACCGCGAACTTGGATTCAGCAACTCCTCCCTGCTTTGTCTATCCCCTACGGACTCAATTATCGAAGCCATTCGATGCGCTGTCGAGCTGGATATCCCGGTGTTCGGGATCGATCTGGAAGAGATGGCGTGCGGTATTTACCAAAACCCGGCCATGATCCAACACCCCCCGGGAGAAGCCGAGGATTTAAGAGCCTTCATCAACCGCAATGCCGCCTTTGCCGCGCATTTGCGCGACGAGGAGATCGACACACGCCGGGAAATCGCCATGACAGCCCGTCTCAAGGCGCTCATGCGGGATTTCCCGCGGGTGGTTTTTACCTGCGGCCTCGCCCACTGGTCGCACATTCAACGCCATCTTGACGATTCTTCCATTAAGCCGGCGCTTATAACCGATATGCAAAGTCATAAAGGCAACGGTTTTAAGCGGGTCATCGTGCACCCATGTATTGCCGTTGAGTATATGGCGTATTTCCCGGCATTGACGAAGAAATATGAAAAACTCCGCAGACCGGCCTATGAAGAGAACCAAGGGAATATTCTGCCCGACCTGTCCCCGGCGTACATTTTACAATCCCTTTTAAAAAAGGCCTATCATTCCTTTTTTATCAACAACAGCAAAAAGGATCATCACCGATTCGACACAGCCCAAGACTTGCAAGCACAGCGGCAATTTGAAGGCTATCTCCAAAACCTTTGCCTGCTCAGACATCGTATTGTACCCGACATCCCAATGATCGTCACAGCCGCTGAAGAAACCATGAGCAACGCATTTGTTCAAACATTGACAAAAACCCTCATGGCCTTTCCCTGGGTAACCCCTTTACGATTGAAAGGCCTACCCATTGTAGCGTCATCCCCCCGCGACCAGGACGGATCACTTTGCTCCGTGTCAGAAGAAAACAATCCGGCCAGTCAGGGTATTGATTGTTATATCTACTCATCCCCCGGCAATAGAAGGTTTACATCCCAAATTGACTATACCTGGGAAGAAATGAAAAACAAAGCGGATAAGCCTGCGGGTAAAATCGACTATCATCTATACACTTGGTCGCCTTGGGATTATCTGATTACCGCAATGTCCTTGCATGCAATCCGTTACGCGAAAAGAAAGCAGTATAAACAAACGACCGATGTGTTTGCGGGAAATGTGTTTGAGGGAATCGATATCAAGGCCAGCCTTCGGGAATATTCCCGGGGCAAGGAAACGATTTATGTCCGGGACAGCATCAAAAAGAATGTCTGTGATGGATCGCTCAATGAAGGAGGGTTCCCGGTCGTGTGGATTCTAAAGCCTGGTAAGCATCCCGGCGCTGAATTTCATCCCCTTTCCGCCAAGTGCGACGGCATGGAAAAATATGCTCGCAATCGCATGCATTTTAACGCAAATGTATCAAGCAAGAGTGATCGGATGGTCGCGATCGTCGGATATGGAGATTTGAACATTGCAACAAAAGCTTCTGAAATAGCTCCTTCGATCAGAAGCGACCGTTATTATGGAGCCCTGATCTATCACCCCTTATGTTGGACCTTGAGGCAATTCACTATTTGGGCGGAAGTCACCGACTTCCATCGCAACCCTTATTGCCATGAAAACAGATTATTAAATTGCAGCCTTTTGGAAGCGATCATGATGGAAAAGCATGGGAAATCGATAAAAGACTATGATTGGTCAACGGTTTTGATGTTTTTAGCAATACCCTATGCAAAAACGAACCTTACCGTGATCGCTCCCCATGACTATCAAATTGATCCCATGGTTTTTAAGCGAGCAAAACAATTCGGCATTGACGTGGGTTTTTTCCCCCTTTCCGGTTTTCCACAAGAGCGCCTGGAAAGAATCGCCATAAATCATATGGTGCCGGTCAGTTCACATGACCCGGAATGTATTTATCCCAATTATGTGGAGAAGGCGCTTGGAGAAGGTCAAACCGACAATAGGGAATTTGTGTCTGAACGGGTGTTGAATTTCGGCGCCGGCTTGAAAAACCAGCGGGAATCTTACTTTTGAGGTCTATGCAAGCATACGGTGGGCCGATGATTGGCCTAGCCGCCCAGGTCAAATAAAAATGGAGGAGATATGAATATGTTTAATTTACTTCGGCGTATGGTTGCTCCTGTCTTTCGTAGAAATACCCCCTTGTTTTCCAATGAAGAAAAAAGCCAAGAGCCACAGCATACAAATACTAAACCGGCGCAACCGGACCAAGCAAAAGAGATCGTTATTGTACCCACCACACAGGTGGCAAAGGCAGTCTTTCTCGAAAGGACTTATGTTGATGCCCAATTTTGCTCGTGTGGAGAGAAAAGGCAAATAATTACTACATCCTCGGCCCTTGTTCCATCCAATCCGCGGGCCTGGATTGTCTGCAACTGTCAAAAATGTGGCCAGAAAAAAGAATTCGAGTTCCGCTTTTTCGAATCAGGAGAAGACAACATGGCCAATCTGCTTCAGAAAATGCAAAAACAAAATATGATCCCAGTAAAAAAACGTTTTTGGTGAACTATTGTTGATCGTGCGCTTTCGAAGGCTGGTGAGTATGTTATACAGCTTGTCTGCGCAAACAATTCGGTTTATAAGCGACTATAAATATCAATCATGGAATTAGATGAGCTCTGCAACCAGGGTTGCATTCAAGGCAAAATAAGGAGGCCCGATGAGGCAGGAAAAAACCATCCGCATTTTCATTTCTTCCACCTTCCGGGACATGCATTCCGAGCGGGATCACCTTATACGTGTGGTGTTTCCGGAGTTGCGCGAGCGCTGTCTGAAAAAAGGCCTGCACCTGGTGGATGTGGATCTGCGCTGGGGCGTGACCGAGGAAGAAGCCGAACGCGGCAAAGTTCTTGAGATCTGCCTGGATGAGATTGAAAACTGCCGCCCGTTTTTCATCGGCCTCCTGGGCGAGCGTTACGGCTGGGTCCCGGAGCAGTATGATGTGCCGGATATGGCACGTTATGACTGGGTCAGGGATTTTGATAAGGGGCATTCGGTTACAGCCCTGGAGATTTATCATGGTGTTTTGAAAAACCAGGCCATGAAACCCCGGGCTTTTTTTTATTTCCGTGATCCGGCTTTTCTCAGTCAGGTGCCGGAGAACAAGCGCCCGGATGTGGCTGCGGAAAACGCCACAGCCGCAGGCAAGCTATCAGCCTTGAAAAATGAAATTCGCCAGGCCTTTGACAAGGACAATTTAAAGGGCCATGTTATTGAAAACTACCCCTGCCGCTACCAGGGCCTGCGGATCAACTGGATTCAGGCCAAGGCGGAACTGGGCAAGACTCTGACAGCCGAAGATATGGCCCTGCTCGCAAAGGTTGGGGGTGATGACAATTTCATCAACATCAAAGAATACGCCCTTCTGAATGCGCGACAACGCGCGGCCATCGACCAGTATTGCGACATCTACCTGAACGGCCTGGAAGCCTTTGGGGAAGCCGTGCTCCAGGATCTCTGGCAGGCCATCCAGGAGGAACACCCGGACACGGAAGCAGCGGCAGACCCCCTGGCCGTGGAAGCGCGCCATCACCGGCGCTTTCTGGAACAGCGCACCCGCTTGTTTATCAGCCGGGAAGACCATATTCTTGCCGATGTCGAGCAATACCTCAAAGACGGTGCGGTGAATTCGCCCCTTATCCTATCCGGCGCGGCCGGCAGCGGCAAGTCCGCGGTCATGGCCAAGGCCGCCATGGACTGGGAGCAAACCCATCCCGACACCTGCCTGATCAGCCGGTTCATCGGCGCCAGCCCGAATTCCCTGGCGGTGGACCGCCTGGTCCTGAACATCATCGAAACCATATCCCGCAAGTTCGACCTGGCCTTTGACACGCAGGACCTGGTGAATATGGAAAAAATCAGCGAAGCCCTGCGCCTGGTCCTGCGCATGGCCGCTCGTAAGGGCAGGGTGGTCATCTTTATCGATGCTGTAAACCAGTTGCTGCCTACTTTTAATGCCCATAGCCTGAGCTGGCTGCCCAAACGCCTTCCGGAGAATGTCCGCATGGTCGTGAGCACTCTGCCCGGAGCCATCCTGGAGGCGGCCCAAAAGCACGCCCTCCCGGTGGTGGCGCTTTCCTCCCTGACCGGCGATGTTCGTCGCCACCTGGTCACGGATCTCCTGAATGTGTATCGCAAGCGCCTTGGGTATGACAAACAGCAGCAAGCTGATCAGATGGCGCTTCTGCTGGACAAGCAAGATGCCGGTCTGCCCCTTTATCTGACCGTGGCTTGTGAGGAATTGCGGGTGTCCCCCCGGTTTGAGGAAATCACAGCGCGCATCCGGCAATTTCCCGGCAACACCCCGGATCTCTTTGCCCAGGTCCTGGACCGCCTGGAAAATGATCATGGCCGTGGCCTTGTCACCGATGCCCTTTGCCTGATCGCCTCTTCCCGCCACGGCCTGTTGGAAAGCGAATTGCTGGAGTTGCTGAAGCGGGATAATGAAGACCGGCTGCCGGTGAATATCTGGGCCCAACTGAGCCGGTCCCTGTCCGCCTATATGCGCAATACCGATGAGAACCACGAAGGCTTGATCGGCTTTTTTCATGAGCAGTTACGGCATGCGGTGGAAAAGCGCTATCTACGGGATGAAAAAACCCAGCGCCGATATTTTCAAATATTGGCTGATTATGGCCTGGCCAAATACCTTCAGAAAACCGGCGACACTGCCAACACCATCCTCTATACAGGCATCTATCTCTATCAATCAGAAGATGGAACACGATTGTATGAATTGTTGCGGGATCTCTTTACCCTTGAGGACCACACCTACCAGATTTATCAAGGTATTGCCGGTACTCTCTTTGACTGGACGGTCGAATCCTTTTCCTACGAAGGAGAAACCACCCTGAAGCCGGCAACCGAAAAGCTTGCCAAGGATGAGCCATCAATAAACTATTCGACTTTTCTTAATATTAAGGGAACCCTCTTTGAAAAGACAGGTGCTTCCCCTTGGGCCTTTTTTTGTTTCTTCAATATGATGCGGGTCCTTGAGGAGCTGGTAGCAAAAGAGCCCGACCGCATTGATTTCATAAACGAATTATCCGTCAGTTTTTGCAATGTGGGCCATATTTCCAGGGCCATGGGCGACGGTAAAAAGGCCCTGGCCTTTTATGAAAAATCCCTTCGGGTCCTTGAGGATCTAGTCGCAAAAGAGCCGGACCAAACAGATTTCAGACGCAACCTATCAGCTAATTTCGTCAATGTGGGCCATATTTGCAGGGCCATGGGCGACGGTAAAAAGGCTTTGGCCTTTTATGAAAAAACCCTCCGGGTCATGGAGGAACTGGTGGCAAAAGAGCCTGACCGCACGGATTTCAGACGCGACCTATCCGTCAGTTTCGGCAGTCTGGGAAATATCTATCAGGCCATGGGCGACGGTCAAAAAGCTTTGGCCTTTTATGGAAAATCCCTCCGGGTCCTGGAGGAACTGGTGGTAAAAAAGCCTGATCGCACGGATTTTAGACGCGACCTATCCGTTAGTTTCGACAGTGTGGGAAATATCTATCGGGACATGGGCGACGGCCAAAAGGCCCTGGCCTTCTTTGAAAGATCCCTAAGGGTAAGAGTGGAGCTGGTCGAGAAAGAGCCCGACCGCACGGATTTCAGACTCGACCTATCCGGCAGTTTCAGTAATGTGGGAACTATCTATATGGGCATGGGCGACAGTCAAAAGGCCCTGGCCTTCTTTGAAAAATCCCTAAGGGTCATTAAGGATCTGGTTGCAAAAGAGCCGGACCGCACAGATTTCAGAAGCTTGCTATCCATCAATTTCGGCAGTGTGGGCCTTATTTTCCAGGTCATGGGCGACGGTCAAAAGGCTTTGGCCTTTTATGAAAAATCCCTCCGGATTCTTGAGGATCTGGTCGCAAAAGAGCCGGACCGCACCGATTTTAGACGCGAGCTATCTATCAGTTTCGGCAGTGTGGGAACTATCTTTCAGGTCATGGGTGACGGTCAAAAGGCTTTGGTCTTTTATGAAAAATCCCTCCGGGTCATGGAGGAGTTGGTCGCAAAAGAGTCGGATCGCACCGATTTCAGACACGAGCTATCCATCAGTTTCAACAATGTAGGAAATATCTATAAGGCCATGGGAGATGGCCAAAAGGCCCTATCATTGTTTGAAAAAGCCCTCCGGATCCTGGAGGATCTGGTGGCAAAAGAGCCGTACCGCGCCGATTTCAGGCGCGACCTATCGAGCAGTTTTAACAATGTAGGCAATATCTATAAGGCCATGGGAAATGGCCAAAAGGCCCTATCATTGTTTGAAAAAGCCCTCCGGATCCTTGAAGATCTTGTGGCAAAAGAGCCGGACTGCACCGTTTTCAGACACGATCTATCGAGCAGTTTCAACAATGTAGGCAATATCTATAAGGCCATGGGAGATGGCCAAAAGGCCCTATCTTTGTTTGAAAAAGCCCTCCGGATCCTGGAGGATCTGGTGGCAAAAGAGCCGGACCGCACCGATTTCAGACACGACCTATCCGTCAGTTTCGGCAGTGTGGGCCATTTTTTCAGGGCCATTGGCGACAGACAAAAGGCCCTGGCCTTTTATGAAAATTCCCTCAGGGTCATGGAGGAGCTCGTGGCAAAAGAGTCCGACCGCACCGATTTTAGACGTGACCTATCTGCCAGTTTTATAAATGTGGGCTATATTTACCAGGCAATGGGCGACGGCCAAAAGGCTTTGGCTTTTTATGAAAAATCCCTCCGGGTCATGGAGGATCTGGTCGCAAAAGAGCCCAATCGCACGAATTTCAGACACGACCTATCCGGAAGTTACTTCCATGTGGGAAATATTTACAGGGCCATGGGCGACAGTCAAAAGGCCCTGGCCTTGTTTGATAAATCCCTCCGGGTCCTGGAGGAGCTGGTCGCAGAAGAGCCCGACCGCACCGATTACCGCATGGATTTTGCCGGCAGTTGTTTGAATATGTACCGGATCTGTCCACTTCAGGATAGAATAAAATGGCTCACCACCGCTAAGGAAACCATGGTACCCATGATAAAACGGGGAGTCATACACGGCCAACTGAAGCAACTCTGGGAAATAGTGGAAGGCGCTCTTCAAAAAACGATGTCCAATGGTATTCAATAGCACCATTACGTAAAAGACCCAAATGCGCTGCGGAAATGAACATCCAATACCAGGAGGAATTGGCCAAGTGGAAGGCATTGCCCTGGTGGAAAAGAATCAGAACAAAAAAACCGGAACGGCCTGCGGGGTTATGAAAAATATAGGGGACCTTTCACTTTTTGTGGAGCAGAGCCTATTTTTTCTTTGACATTTTCAGGGCCTATTTTCGATCCATGGCATTTTATTTAACCGGTAACTCGATTATCTTTTTCTTCCACCACCCGCTGCGCTGAAGTACACGAAGACCACGAAGTTTTCCCGGCTGCGCTGGTATGAAATTGCTGTTGCTTTTTCTTCGTGACCTTCGTGTCCTTCGTGGTAAAAATAAATTTTAATACAGCCTCCCAATCGGTTCCGAGCCGAGGCCCATCGATACATTCGTTCAGTACACTTGTCTTTTTTTCAACCACCCGCTGCGCTGAAGTACACGAAGAGCACGAAGTTTCCCCGGCTGCGCCGGAACAGAACTGTTTTTCTTCGTGTCCTTCGTGTCCTTCGTGGTAAAAATAAATTTTAATACAGCCTCCCAATTGGTTCCGAGCCGAGGCCCATCGATACATTCCTTCAGTACATTTGTCTTTTTTTTCAACCACCCGCTGCGCTGAAGTACACGAAGAGCACGAAGTTTTTCCCGGCTGCGCCGGCATAAAGTACTTTTTTCTTCGTGCCCTTCGTGTCCTTCGTGGTAAAAAAAAATTAATCCCGCCTACCAACTGGTTCCAAGCCGAGCCCCATCAACACCACCATCCAGTCTACTATCCTTTTTTCAACCACCCGCTGCGCTTGCATGTGGTAAAAGGTGTCGGTCAAATTCAGGTTCGGTTTTTCTCTGTTTATCTGTTTGTTAATTCAGCAATAAGTTGATCTTTGCTAAGACAGGCGGCCGTATCGATTTCAATCTGACCCTTGTGGACCTTATAAACCGTAATCCCTTGTTGACTGAATTGCAAAGCACCGCCGTGACTGCCGTAGTATCTTGGCATGGTCAGATCGATTCCAAAAATTTTTGCCCCGCCGATTGAAAAAAGCCGGTCTTGTTTTTTATGGCCGACGATGAGGCAGTTGATATGGAGTTGATCCAAGACAGTTTGGGCACGCTGGGGATTTTGGGATAGTTGTTTGAGGAAATCCAGTTCGGCAAGATTCATTATGCTGCTGAACACTGCGCTGTAAGGGGCAATCCCTGCCGGAGTAACATCCCGGCCGATGAGTACTCCTGATTTTCGAAAATCTTCCAAAAGCGAATCCAATGAAGACAAGCCGGCAACACCTTTATAGTTCTCGATGTTCACCTTGCCATCTGCTCCCATGGGCAGACCGGCATGAACAAACAGAATGCCGTTTTCATCTTCAAAGTACAGCTTGCCTGTGTTCAAGAGCCATCCGGCTAAAGCCATCAAATCTTGCTGCTGTCTGGCTTTGTCCATGAGGTCGGCTATGGCTTGGGGGTTTTCCCGGATGAATTGATTCAATTCAAGCCCGATTCGCTTGCCGATGATGTTTACAGGGTTGCCTTGCAGCTCCCTTTCAATTTTTTTAACGATGGTTTCCAGCATGTGAATTAAGGCATGATGTTCTATTTTGGCTTCCTGCAATACATATAAGCCGCCGGTCTTGATCCATTCCACAAATGCCTCCCGGCTGCCGATCATGGTTTGGATGAATTTGAGATCATGATTTCCCAGCAAAATAACCACATCTTCAGCATAAACGGTTTTTCCCGTTTTTTCATCTTTCAGGCCGTATTGCTGCTCTTTCAGGCTTTTGAGGAATCGGAGGACGGCGATATTGTGCTCTTCATCCAGATCGATATAATCGCCGTTAAGCCGGAAACGGGTGATACCCAAATTTAAAAACATATCCACCAAGGCCTTAAACGTCCCAAGATTGCCGTGAATATCGGAGATAGCGGCAAACTCCTTAAAGGTTCCTTGCTGCAGGCCACGAATCCAGTTCTGGAGTTTTGGCGATTTTGAAACAAGGCCATTTTTCATGTTGCACTCAAAGAAAATGGTTTTAGAGATTCGATAAATCTTTTCACAGCACCCGGCCCGGAAAGACCATATTCGCGCTATAGCCCAAAGTCCACAAAAAAGCGATTACTTAAAAAAAGTTATTTTTGCGCATTGAAAATGGCATGATGAATGCTCTGTACATTAGCGATAGAGTTGAGTTGGATAGAGCTTATGTATCTGCCATTAAATTATGATGAGGTATGCCATGACGACAGAAAAATTAAAGGAAAAGGCCGATGAATTTCTAAATGAAAAAAAATATGAAAAAGCACTGGGTTTGTATGATAAGATCATTTCAGACCATCCCCTGAATGCCGCCTATTACACTGAGCGGGCCTGTATTTATAAATTTCTTGATGATTTGGAAAATGCCATCGTCAACACCAGCAAGGCCATTGAATTAAACCCGGAGCGCAGCATCAATTACTATCTGCGGGGTTCCATTTACCTCAAAAAGCTGGCGCAAGATAGTCAATTGATCAGATCTAAGCGCCATTCCATTCTGGAACAGATCATTGAGGATTATAGCAGTGTCGTGGAAAGAAACCCAAATTTTCAGGATTCCTGGCTTCATGTAATCCAGGCCTATCTATTGCTTCACAATTGGAAAAAAGCGGTTGAGATCTATATCAAATCTTCACCGTATGTGTTGAACCGGAAATATAAAATCATTCGCGCCTGGCTGGGCTGCCTGGCCTTGTGTTTTGCCGGTGATCCCATTGAAGAGTTGGATGAAAAACCTTTATGGGACTCCTGCGAGCAAATCCATCAGAATAATTGGAATATGGCGATGATCGAGCAATTGCTTCATGAATTGTCTGCCGATGGTTTTGATCTGTTAAAAGTCAATGAGGCCAAGCGGATTCATAATATGCTTTTAGAGAGAATTGTTGATAAAAAATAAAGTGGTCCGGGTACTTGGGGTTGCAGATGGTTTTCCGGTAAAAGAGGGGATAGGGCGGGAGATCGGAATGAAGTTGACTTATATCAATTCCTGATGAATTATATCATCACGATTAAATTTGCATGCGTAAGACTTTCGCGATGAATGGAGGAATCATGGGAATGATCCAGGCGATAAGATACTGCAAAGAAAATGGTACCCAACCGCATCGTTTTGAGTTCCAGACTGATAAACCCGTTGACATGCTCACGGCCTTGAATTCAAATCTGCCTGCTCTTTTTATTGTTACCTCCAAGGATCCATTTAAGGATATTAAAATCAATAATAAAAAGATTGAGATCCATAGCCAAATCGGTGCGAAGGAACCAAAACGCTACTTTCTTAATAGAGATAGCCGAATCATTTTGGAAAGCAAATACAGCAGTGGTAGGAGAGCTGAATCAGCTATAGATAATTTCTGGAAGCAGGCCTTGGGAGCCGATGAAGAGAAGTTCTATATCATCGTGGTCAAGGAGCACGTCTATCAATTGTTTATCAAGAAATGCCCTCAGGAGATCGAATTCTTCGATTCCCCCTCGAGGAATAATACAGGAGATGATGATTCCCAATCACAAAAAATCAAGAAAAGCGATACCAAGCCTGAATCTGATTCTATACCTAACTTATCGGATAATTATATCGGCATATCTGAACATGCTCAACGGGTCAGAGAGCTGATAGATCGGGCTGCTAGCAATGATGATATAGTTCTGATTTTGGGGCCTACCGGCACAGGAAAAGAGCTGATCGCCAAATTAATTCATGCGCAGAGTCGGCGTAGCAAAACCAATCATTACACTATTAATTGCGCAACGCTACAAGATACACTTTTCGAATCGGATTTGTTTGGACACAAGAAGGGCGCATTTACCGGGGCCTATTATGATAAAAAAGGAGTTTTTGAATTAGCCAATAAAACAACGCTTTTTCTAGATGAAATAGGTGATTTGGACCTGAGAAATCAAGCCAAAATCTTGCGGGTTTTGGAGGACAATCAAATCACACCTGTTGGTGGTGAAAATTCAAAATATATTGATGTCCGGATAATCGCCGCAACCAACCGTGATTTGTATTCAATGGTGAAGACCGGACACTTTCGAGAAGACTTGTATTTCAGATTGGCTGTGTTTGTGATTAAAACAAAAGGTTTGAAGGACGTTCCAGAGGATATTCCATTGCATGTCGAGCATATTTGGGAAAAGCTAATGGAAAAGAAAGAAAATGAGAGTCCATTGGCAAAGCAATATAAGGAAAAATTGAAATTGGGCAAAGAGATACCCGAAGAAATAATGCAAAAAATTAAAAATCTTCCGTGGCCCGGCAATGTCAGACAATTAAAAGCCACTTTGACAAGAGTTTATAGCTATTTTTGGGATATAGGGCCCCTTGATTTGACAATGTTCAATGAGGCTATGGCGTTTGATAATTTCGGAGAATCAGAAAACACGCGGAACGTATCAAGCCTTGTTAAAAATAAATCGGCGGAGGATAATATTCGAATTATTCAGAATGGGTTGAAATATATGATGGAAAAAAAACAAACCCAAAAAGAACCTGATAATTTTATATCGAATTATATGAATTCTTTCCTAAAGGAAATTAATGGCCTGTGTGAATTAAGTCTGAACCAGCGGGCGTATGTTCACGCTGCCATCAATAATTTATATGGAAAATTATCTTACCTCGATAACCTCTTAAAGAAAAATATTCAAGCAGCAAACGTGTATTGGAGTGGTGATATCTGCGAAGCTTTTGAAGCGGCGCTTGAGGCCCTTCAAAAAGAAAAATCCGAGATAACCTTTAAATGAATCCTTGGAAAAGAGCATAAAAAAGAAGCGTCATAATCCCATTTTTGTGTGAGAATCCGTGTGAGAAAAATTTCTAAAATCAGCGGAAATTTCCGAAATTGACAAAAATGTAAAATTCGTATAATGAATAATTTCATTTATATAAAACAAATCGAGGAAGTTGGAAAGCTCAAAGGGTCGGTCTTCTAATCCGTAGGCCAGGGGTTCGAATCCCTTCAGGCGCGCCATGGAAAACAAGAGGCTGACCGGTTCATAACGGCAGCCTCTTTTTATTAGGTGTTTTCATCATGATGAAGACCGGCCATGAATATTTAAACAAATTCTAATATCATCATTTAATTGCTTAAGTCAAAAGATACTTGTGCTTGAATTATGAATTATGATCTCCATTGATCGATTTAACCAAGCCCGACAGATACTAGCAGGCAGAATTCTGCGAACCCCGTTGTTATATTCGGCTTTCCTCAGCCGCTTGCTGGGCGGCGAGATCTATCTAAAGCTCGAAAATCTGCAAAAGACCGGCTCCTTTAAAATCCGCGGAGCGACCTGCAAGATAATCAACAAAAGAAAGGAAATCAAATCCAACGGCGTTGTGGCGGCCTCGGCCGGCAATCACGCCCAGGGGGTGGCCCTGGCCGCCGGTGAAGCCGGCGTGAAAGCGACTATTGTCATGCCGGAGTGGGCTTCCATTTCCAAGCAGGAGGCTACCCGGGCATATGGCGGAGAATTGATTCTATTCGGCCGGAGCATTCAGGAGAGCCTGGCAAAAGCCAAGGAGCTTTCCCAATCAGGACGCATGTTCATTCATCCTTTTGATGATGAGGACGTGCTCATTGGACAGGGAACCGTGGCCCTGGAAATTTTTGAAGAAGTGGATAATTTGAAAATGATTGTGGTGCCGGTGGGCGGCGGCGGACTCATTGCCGGCATCGCGGCAGCGGCAAAGACTCTTTGTCCCAAGGTCAAAATCGTGGGAGCCCAGGCTGCCGGCTGTCCGGCCGCCTATCAGGCCTTGCGTGACGGTAAAATACGCACTTGTCCGGCCGCGGTCAGCATTGCCGACGGCATCAGTGTCCGCAAAATCGGAAAACAGCCCTTTGCCGTCCTGCGGCAATGGGTTCAGCAAATCGCCCTGGCCACTGAGGAACAAATCGCTTCGGCCATTCTCATGTTGCTGGAAAAAGAAAAAGTCCTGGCCGAAGGAGCCGGGGCAGTTGTTCTAGCGGTATTGCTGGGCAAAGCCGTCCGGCCGCCGGTCCGGGGGAAAACCGTGCTGATCATCAGCGGCGGCAATGTGGACAGCCCCTTACTGGACCGCATTCTGCGCAAAGGTTTGGTGGAGCATGGCCGCGTGATGCGGCTGTGGGTCTATCTTGAAGATTTCCCCGGGTCCCTGGCAAGGCTGCTGACCCGCCTGGCCGACTTGAAAGCCAATGTGCTGAATATCCGCCACAGCCGCAACATCCGGCATGCGTCTTTGTACCTATCCCGGGTGGAGCTGGAACTGGAAACCCGGGGCCGCTCCCACTTGGAACAGATCGCCGCTGAATTAAAACAATCTGGTTATACGGTTGAATGGGAATAAAACCGATCCCGCATCACCAACTCATTTGGCGAGCCCCTGGATTGCCTTTAGAGCCGCGGCATAATCCGGCTCCTGGGCGATCTCCGGGACCTGCTCCCGGTAAACAATTTTGCCGTTTTTATCCATGACCAGGATGGCTCTTGACAGCAAACCCGCAAGCGGACCGGTGGTAATGGTCACCCCATAGTCTTGGCCGAATGCCGGGCTGCGAAATACGGAAAGACCCACCACGTTGGCAAGTCCCTCGGTTTCACAAAAGCGGTTATGGGCAAAGGGCAGATCAGCGGAAATGCAAAGGACCACTGTGTCTGCCAATTTACTTGCTTCCTGGTTGAAACGCCTGACCGACATGGCACAAACCGGCGTATCGATGCTTGGGAAAATATTCAACACCACGTTTTTACCGGCATAATCGCCTAGATTGACTTCGGCCAAGGTTTTTCCCACCAGGGTAAAGGCCGGAGCAGACTGGCCGACCTTGGGCAATTCACCAACGGTTTCGATCGCATTTCCTCTCAGGGTAATTGTCGCCATAGCATTCTCCTTTTGCATTTTCATGGTTTCATTAAATCATTCAGACCGTTCTTTTCAAAGAAAATAACACCGATTGCCAGAATGGCAAATTTTTTCCTGCCCATGGTCATCAAAGCCGCCGAATTATGTTGACATCTGCAGCGCTATTGTTCATACTCGCTCCCCGTAAAATGCAAGCTCTCGAAAAAAGCAAGTTTTCAGCACTTCCCGCCCATCTCTGAGCACACTTCTTTTTTTGATTTAATCGTAACATCCATTGGGAAACAAAAAATAATTGCGGCGGCATTCGGGATGATTGGGAAGATGTCGTTTCAATTGAATCAGGAAAAAAAATGCGTTTTGAAAATTTGAATTTAAACACCGCTTTGCTTAAGGCTGTGCGCGACCTGGGATTTGTCGAACCCACCCCCATCCAGACCAAAGCCATTCCGGAGATTATCCGCGGCGATAAAGACTTGGTGGGCCTGGCCCAAACCGGTACCGGTAAGACCGCGGCCTTTGGTCTGCCCATGATTCAGTTGACGGATTTCCATGCCGACCATATCCAGGGAATCGTCATCTGTCCCACCCGTGAATTGTGTGCTCAAATTACCCAGGATATGCAAGGTTACTGCAAATACATCCCCTCGGCCGACATCGTTGCCGTTTATGGCGGTGCCGCCTACGACAAGCAGATCCGCCACATCCGCAACGGGGCTCAGATCATTGTGGCCACGCCCGGAAGAATGCTGGATCTGATGCGGCGCGGCGTCCTCTGTTTGGCAAAAGTGAAATATGTGGTTCTGGACGAAGCCGATGAGATGTTCAATATGGGTTTTCAGGAAGATATCAACGCCATCCTGGACCAGACGCCGGTGGACAAACGCGTCTGGCTGTTTTCCGCCACCATGCCCAAATCCGTGGCCGGTATCGCCCGAAAATATATGACTCAGCCGCTGGAAATCACCATCGGCAGACAGAATGCCGCTGCCGAAAACATCGAGCATATGTATTGTGTCGTCCGGGAAAAAGACCGGTATGCGGCCTTGAAACGCATCATCGATTTCCACCCGGATATTTATGGTCTCGTGTTTTGCCGTACCCGCAAGGAAACCCAGGAAATTGCCGAAAAGCTGATCAAGGACGGGTATAGCGCCGAGAGCTTGCATGGAGATCTGACCCAGCCGGCCAGGGACCAGGTCATGGGGCGTTTTCGCGCCAAGGCGATTCAGGTTCTGATTGCCACGGATGTGGCGGCTAGAGGTCTAGATGTTCAGGACATTAGCCACGTAATTCACTATACCCTGCCGGATGAGGCGGACAACTATACTCATCGCAGCGGCCGAACCGGCCGGGCCGGCAAATCCGGAAAGTCCGTGGCCATCATCCACACCAAGGAAAAATACAAGCTGGAGCAGATCGAACGCAAATCCGGCCTCGCTTTCACCTACATGCGGGTTCCAAATGGCCAGGCGGTCTGCGAAAATCAGCTCTATGCCATGGTCCATAAGCTGGCGGCCGTGGATGTCAATCATGCTGAAATCGAGCAATTCCTACCCCCGGTCTATCAAATGTTGGCCGAATTGACCAAGGAGGAGTTGATCCGAAAATTCGTTTCCGCGGAGTTCAACCGTTTCCTGGATTATTATAAAGACGCCGGGGATATTAATGCAACCCGACCGGCAAAGGCCCCGAGCAAATCCATCAGCAAACACGCGGTTGCCGAGCGCCGGCCGACCGGCAAAACCAGGCGATTTTTTATGAACGCCGGCCGCCTGGATAATATTGTCTCCGGCACCGTCATCCGGAATGTCTGTGATCGCTCCGGGATCAAGGCCGCCAGCATCGGTCGCATCGAGATCATGCGCGAATTTTCCTTTTTTGAAGTTGACGCGCACCTCGCGGATAAAGTGCTTAAATGCATGCTCACAACTCGTATCGACGGCCGGGAAGTCCGCGTACAATTCGCCGATAATAGCAGCCCGGCGCACATTCCCACCAGAAAAAAAAGAAGAAAAACCGCATAAAGGTTAAATGTAACATTCTTTTTGTATTGCGGATCTGTTATAATCCACCTCAGATAATATGCTTGACCGGATCACTGAATTATGTACTACTCAATTTAATTGAAACCTTGGAACCATGGCCGGCAAGGATCGACGAGCATGAACAAGGCTGCAAAAGCATTGATAGCGGTGTTTGTTATGATCGGGTGCGGACTGGTCGGGTATCGCTGGATCAAACAGTGGCACGGTGGGAAAATCGATCAAGTCCTCCAGCAGGAACAAACCAAATGCAAGCAGGAAATCTCCCAACTCCAAGCTGAAGTGAATCTATTGGGGACGGAGATGGAAAAACTGCGGGATAAGCAACCATCTGCCGCTGAATTGACTGAGATTTTCGGTCCCATGGAGCCCACCGTGCCTATGCCCGGCAAAACAGTCGACTGCGGTCGCATCAATTCCCAGGCAGCTTCTTTTTTTCAGTATATTCATAATAAGGCTGCCGATATTCAACCGGATCTGAAAATCAGCTACCAGGACTTGACAGCATCTATTTTCAAGGATCTTTGCGACCATCCGCCCATAAATGTGGGCGAGACCGAGGATATCCACCGGCTGATCAGCAATGCCACCCATTTCTACCGGGTGCTGGGCAAGGAACGTCTTCAGTTCCTTATCAAAATCACAAAAAGCGAAGCGGATATCCTGGAGCCGGCTTTGGCTGTGCTGTTTGCCCGCCAGACTGCCTGTGATTCGGATTCCAAGCCGCCGCAATTGTCATGCCTGTATTCCCATGCCTGCTTTCTCCTCAACAGCCTGGGCGGCCGCAGCTATCTGTTGCGGCGTGAGGCCCGCTTGCGGATTCTGATCCAATACTATGCCTTGCTGGTGGTTGATCTATCCAACGATGTCGAGCAAAATTTCCTTGGCCTGGATCTGCGCCCCCATTTGAATGCTTTGGTCTTGGATATCCAAACTCAGAGAGGGCTTATGTATCGCGAGCAGTATTTGGCAGGATTGAACGCCCTAAAGGTAAAATATGGTGTTGCAACCGATCAGTAGTCAGAACTCAGAATAATACGATACGCTAATTTCTCCCATAGAAGCGCTGTCTTTCAAACCGAAAGAAATTGTCCTTTTCCTCAAGGGCGATGGTCTGGGCCTCATCTTTGAAATATTTTTCGCGCAGGGCCTTTACTTTCTCCTCCTGTTCCGGGCCTTGAAATTCCGCCATGACTTGTTTGCGCTCTTCCATGTATTTCAAGCCCACATCCCAGCGCTGATTGCGGTCCGTATCCCGTTTTTCCATGTCTTCGACCTGCTGTTCCGAAAAACCAATATCCCTTCGGATTTTATTTATGGTCATTTGACGTTGATCCGGGCTCATCTGCTTGAGTTCATCCTGTACCGAGTCGATGCTGAAAAACACTTTGGCCAGGATGGGCTTCTGGGTAAGGATATATTCTTCCGGCGAGCCCTGATAGGTCTCTTTCAAGACATTTTGATACAAGGTGAGTTTTTGTTCCATGGAGGTATCACGGTCTTCGTTTAAAAAAGCCAGGGCATCCTGAACCTTTTCTTTACGTGTTTCCGTGGCCAGCATTTCATCGGACCAGATCTCCTCGGCGGCATCGCCGAATAGTTCTCTTCTTTTTTCCCACAAGGCGGCTATTTTCTGCTCCTTGGTCATTTGGGAAAGCTTGGCTTCATTCGCCGCCAGCCATTGGTTGTAACTATCAAGTTTGGTCAAGGTTTTTGATATTTCAGCGGCAAGATCCGGAAATGCCCGTTTCAGCAATTTGTCAAAAAAAACCTTTCCTTCCGGGTGGGAACCGATGATGGAATTGCGGATATCGTAAATGCTGGCCTGGGTGCTGATCCGGGAAATGGTTTTGCCGTAATATTTTTTCAGTTCCCTGACAAGCTGGTCCTCAAGGGGCATTGCCATTGGATCAGCTTCGCTTTTGGAAGAGTCTTTGTTTTGGGCAGCGGTTGAAACCGTTTTCGGTGCTTCGGTCGAGGCAAGGCTGCTGTAATCCTTGCTGTTCTCAGGCACTCCCATGATGAGAAAATAACATAGACCGAGGGTGATAGCGATTCCGGCAAGGGCGATGGATATGGATAATTTCTTTATTTTTTTGTTCATGCGTTTGTTTTTGTCCTTCAATGGTGGCCTCGGGCTCAGGCCCTTTTTTCATCTCAAATAAAAATGACACTCATATGTAGCATATACAGCGGCAATGAAAAAGGGTCAGGGGGTTTGTTTTTAAAATTCCCCGTGACCCTTTTGGGTGCATTCCGTCAACAGGCTCTTACACTTACATTACAGGAAACAGGCAGCTCTTATTTGCTGCTCCTGTTTATCCGTAGGCCGGGCCTACAGTTTAGGTTGGAGTTTGGCCCACACCAGGCTGGCCAGCTTATAGGAGCCGGAGTCGGTGGGATGAATGCCGTCGATAATGATATCGGAATTGGTGAAATAAGGCCGCGGATCGATAAAAACACGATAATTGGCTGCGGCCGTGGCATTGGCAACCGCCTGGGCCAGTTTGGTATCGCCGTAATCAACCGCCTGCCGCAATGTGGTGCTGCCGATCAGGCCGTTTTTCGGATAGTAATAACCCTGGAAAATGATGTTTTTAATTCCCTCGCGGCCCATTTGGTTCAAGAGATCCACGGTGTCCACGTAGACATCGTTGATCAAGGACTTGCAGGAGGAAGAAAGCCCGCTTTCCCACCAATCCACTTTGCAATTGTACGGATCAAAGGCCGTGGCCGGGATCAGGATGTCATTGCCGCCGCCATCCATGAAAATCGTCCGGATGTAGGAGTTGTCGCTTTTGGCAGTGGCATATTGGCTGCCGATATCCGGAGCCAGAATGCCGCCCTCGATCTCGGCACCGGACACGGCATATCTTCTGAAGGTCTGGCCGGACCAGCTATGTAAATAATCGCTTTCCTTGCCGGACAAGGCGAAGATGGAGTCCCCCAGATTCACCACATCGTTGCGGGTTGCATTTCTGATCCAGGGCACGCTGGCCATGAATCCGCAGGCGGAGACCAGCAAACATAAAACCAATGCACCGATTGCCAATGATTTAACGGTAAGGCCTTTCATGTGTTTTCCTCCTCGTTTTCTTGACATGCCGTTTTTTGATTGTCATCCCAGGTCGGGATCGCCAGATGTAATGCTCCTTTGTAAAGGAAGCCCGAGGTTAGGGCAATAGTGGTTTTTCTCGGTGGAAATACGGTCAAAAAACCCGTATTTTCATAAGGGGGGTGGCCCTGGTCGCTGTTACGGCCCCATCGCGGCTGGCAGCCGCTCCCACGATGGAGGATGGCCGGAACGATGATCAAGGCTGGGGAGTTATCCGATGGACAAGAGGTAGGAGCGTAAATTTATTTTTTGATTTTGTAAGCCCATTTTTCGGCGGATGTTGTCGCGATGGTATTCGACGGTTCTGGGTGATACGCCCAAATGTCGCGCAATTTCCTGTGTCTTTTTATTCTGCTTGATCAAATTGATCACCTGGATTTCAGTGGGCGTTAATTTGTGAAAGGCCGCGGCAAGTCCGGGCATAAAAGGCGCGGTGATTTCCTTGAGATTTCTTTCGATAATGTCCAGATATATTTTTTGACGCTCATTCAAGGGCGAGTTTTTCAGTCGCTTGATATACGGCGAAATAATCTCTTGAATGGTCAGTTTGATTTGTTGGTCAAGATCCTGTCGATCGCGCTCGCGTTTTTCCAGCAGCACTTCCAAGGTGATATTGGACTCCTGAAGGCTTTTGGTCCGTTCCTTGACCTTTTCTTCCAGGTTTTGCATGATGTTTCGATAGCGTTCCTCGCTTTGTCCCAGCCTGGCGGCGATACGTTTTCGCTCTGTGATATCGAATACCTGAACAATCGTTAGAATAGTATCCGGCCTGGTCGAATTTACCACCGCGCTGATTTCTGCTATCCGCGGGGCCCCATCTATTCGGAAGAACTCCACCTCATACCGTTGGGGCAGGTTTTCTCCCCTTTGCCTGCGGACATAGCGATCGGAGATGATTTCCCGGCTGGACGGGGTCAGGAATTTCCGAAAATCGCTGCCGACAATTTCATTTAATGGACATCCGACAATCTCGGCGATTTCATTATTGGCATATACAACTTCGTAATTGTTATTGACCACAAAAATGCCGATGTGTGAATTCTCAACAATAAATCGGTAGAGATCAAGGCCTTGATTGAATTCCTTTTGAATTTGGGGGGGGATCTTTTTTTTCACCAGCTCAAACCGCCGGCACAGGCCGATGTCATGGGAATCAAAAAAGAATCAACAAAATCCATCACTTTTTGTGGAGCGGTTTTAGTCGCATTCAATGGGCCTGGAATTATACAAGCGGTGGGTTCGTTGGAATAGCCGGAATCACCGCACTCTGCCCGGGCAAGGACACGATAGCTGTATGTTCCGGCGGGCAGATTGACGTCCTGAAGGGTGTTAATGCCGGCTGTGACAGAGGTATAATTGTAATTCCATGCGCCGCCGTTCACCCTGCGCTGGATGATGATTTCATCGGCATTGGGGGAATTGTTCTGCCAGTTCAGGGTGATCAGTCCTTTGTCGTCAACCACATCTGCTGAAAGATTGGATGGTGCGGCGGCGCATTCACTCCAACCCGCTAGTCTTGCCCAAAGCCACCAGGCGGCGTAAGCTTTGCGGTTGGCGTTCAATGCCTGACTATGGACAGAATCACATTTGTACCACTCCTGATTTTCCACATGATTTTTCTGCCAGGAAACAGCCCAGTTGCTTTCCCGGGAACCATTGCCGTCACTGTCAAAATCGCAGTTGGCATTGCCGAAAAGGGACATGTAATTGACTTGGCCGTCCGGATCATAACTTTCAATATCGGCAAAATCATATAAAATCTTATTGTTAAGACGCACAAAATTGCGCATGCGGACATTGCGTCGATTGGCAATGCCGCCCTCACCGCCACCATCCAGATGGGTGGTCATGTAAACAAATTTTACCGAGGGATGTTCCGATTCGAGTTGACTCATCAATTTCAAATACGGCTGGGGATCTGATTCCTTACTGTCCAATTGGATGCACCAGACATTGATTTCCGGATGGGTTTTCAGAAAATTGCGTGCGGATGTGGACCAGATTTCGCGGTTGGCCTTGGCCAAATCGCTGGTTTTGGAAATCACCAACTCGCGCAGATCCAAGGCACTGTCGCCTCTGCCCTTGCTTAAAGCGTATAGATCCCTGGGATGACCCAGATGGTTCATAAAACCGACTATCCCCTCCATGCCGCTGATCAATTGACTGCCGTAACCGGTATGCCAGAAGGCGATATGAAGCCTGGATTTGGCTTGATCGACTGCGGATATCGGCAGGTTGTTGATCTTGGTGTGGGTGTGGTCGGCGACGATATCCGCTTTGGCAACACCGAGCAAGGAAGTCCACAATGGCAAGGCAATGGCTATCCTTCGAAAAAAATGAGCATAATTTGATCGAAAATCGATTTTGCTCTGCATCGGGTTGCGCTTTTCAGGCTTCGGGATAAAGATATCTGTATTATTAAGCATGTTCAATGCCATACTGGCAAGTTATCCCGGTGGATAGTGTTCGAATAGTTATTTTGGTCGGCTATCCGATAGCAGTGTCGGTGAAATTTATCAATCAAAAAATGGAGAAATCTGAGAAAAAGGCGATATTCGTTCACCTGGTTATTACCTTTCCAGGCGGATCCAGACATAGCCGCCGCCGCTGTAACCATATGGTTTTAAAATACCGCCATAATCCCAACATAACCCTTCAAAAAAAGTATCCAAGGAGATCCAATAGGGTGCGGGTTGGTCCGGATCCACATCCAGGATCAACAGGCTTTTTTGCGCTGGATTATAGGCACCCACAGGTGAAATGTGGGGAAGGTGCAGCCCTCTGATAAAAACACCCTGGTTGAAGTGGGCCACAATGAAACTATTCTCCTGCTGATGAAAAGCCGTCAGTCTTGAGTGCAATTCTTTTTTTCGCAAGCCCAGATGGTTGGTGCGGCGGGTCAGTGGAATGGTTTGAATTTCGCGAAAGGGAATGCCGAAGGCGCGGAAACAGCTTTCCAGCGCCGTGCCGAGCAGCTCAATGGGAAGCCCGCGGCGGCCTTGATAGCCTGACTTGCCCACGCGTTCCTTCCAGTTAACGGTATTGATTTTCTCCAGAATTTCCCTCTGGGTGATCCGCTTTCCGTCGCCGCTCAACCCTAGATGGACCATAGCGGCATTCAACACGGTGGCGGCGGAGGCCACGGAACAAGAGGAAGGGCTGAATTGGGGGATGAAATTTTCCAACAAGGCTCTGGAAATGGCTGATTGGGTGGGGACAAATCCGTCCTGTTTCTCAAAAAATGGGAGAGATCTTGGCTTTACAAGGGGGGCATGTTTGAACAAGGCATAGATGCAGGATTGCAGGGCCAAGCCTGAATAGGTTAAGATGGAATTCAGTCGGTTAAGTTTCATCCTCTGCCCTTAAAAAGAGATTGACAATTGCCATGGATATTGATAGCCACGGTATCGTCATTTCCTTCGCGAAAAATCACCAATAAAAAAAACTTCCACCCGTTTTGGCACCAGGCACCACCCAAAAACCAGCGGCGTTCTTCCTCGTATAGGCAGTTCTGTTTTTGATTTCAAGTTTTTTAATGGATGGTAACAGCCGTTTTTGATCGTTCGGCAAAAGATGTTCATTTTTTTCATTACAAGTTTTTTCTAAAATCCAAGGAGGCGACAAATGAACATTTTGAAGAAATTCTTGACATGTTTTGCCGTAGTCGTGGTTTTGTGGGCATTGTGCGGTGGCGTGTCCGCCGGCGAAGTGGAAAAAATCAATATCAATACCGCTTCGGTGGAGGAGCTGACCAAACTGGACAAGGTGGGACCCAAATATGCGCAAAAAATTGTTGAATACCGTGAAAAAAACGGCTTGTTCAAACAACCCCAGGACATCATGAATGTGAAGGGCATCGGTCAGAAAGTATATGAACTCAACAAGGAGCGGATTGTGGTTGAAAAAACCGGCAAGCCGGGAAAAACAGGGGTTGGATCATAAAGGGGTAACAGAGCAGGGAATGAGTCTGAATTTGCCGATGGTATAACTGTATTCCATCCATCTTTATTTGATTTTTCGCGAAAATTCCAGGGTGCAGGAATGTTTTTTGGTGGTAGCATCAGGGTGCGGGGACAGGGCGCTGCCTGTCCCCGCGCCAGCAAAGGGACCTGTATGTTGCCGATGCCCTGGAAAGCAGGGTCCTGAAAAAAACTAATTGGAAATGTAATATGCTTCCCCCTGGCAGGCCCGGCAACGATCCCCCTGAGTAAGGGTATAAGCCTCTTTGCATGACGGGCAGATGCCGGTCTCACTTTTTTTCTCTCTTTGATATAGACCTGTCATGGTGACGGCTTGATATGAGAGGATGGCTCGGCCTGCTGCCAGGATATCATCTAAAAGCAATTCCAGCGGCAGGGACTTTTTGGGTACCAGGCGCATATACCAGTTGTACAGATTGGGGTATTTGCCTAGTTTTTCAATATCCAGCCAAATACGGTAGCCCTTTAAACCATGGCGGTCATACAGGCAGAGGGCGAATTTATCCCAATCCAGAATTTTCAGCCAGCCGTTGCCCACAGTGCAAGGTGTAAAAATTTGAATTGCATCCGGCAGACAATGGCGGGATTCAACCACGGCATCGGTTTCAACGCCTGGTCCGATCAATTCCTGGGCCAGGTCCACCATGAAACCGCCGATTACGAGACCGGGCGCCTTCCAACCATGAAAAGCCCCAATGGCCGCCAGGAAATCTTCCCTGGATTTTCCACATATTTTTTGATTTGATAATAGGGTGCTCATCCTTATTTCTCCTTATTTCTCCTTTTTATTCTTTTTTCTACTTGATCAATGTTTGCTTGTCAATTGCCGGGATGCCAGAATCCTTTTGACATAAACTCGGGAATGTTTTAAATAGTTTTGCTCATTTGTCATCGGTACAAAACCTTTGGACAGCGGGCTTTAAATGTCAAACTGGGCAAAATATGGGCATGAATCTGATTCATATAGTGGGCCGGAAGAACAACGGCAAAACCAGACTGATCGTCGAATTAATCCAGGAGATGCGACGCCGTGGTTTTCGGGTGGGCTCCATCAAACACAGCGGCCACACCCATGAGCTGGATAAACCGGGAAAGGATTCCTATTATCATCGAGAAGCCGGTGGGGAACCGGCGGCGGTGATTACGGCGGATCAACTGGCAGTCTATTTACCCCTTCGGAAAGGCGATGAACCCATAAAAGTGCTTGCCCCGTTATTCGCCGGAACAGATCTGGTATTGGTTGAGGGATATATCCACGGGCCTGGAAAAAAGGTTGAAGTCTGGCGCAAGGAAATCGGCAGCCGGCCCATTTGTCATGAAAGCAACGACATTATAGCGGTTGTGACCGATGATGCCATTGATACGACATTGCCGGCATGGCCCCGCAAAGATATGAACATTGTGGCGGACGGCATTTGCCGTCTGGCCGGACTGGATTGGCCCCCAACCAAATCCAGGCTTTGATCCTGACTAAAGGCTGTTTCCGACCTTGGATCTATGGTATATATTCGGAATCAATCTCGGGCAGATCATTTCAGCGGCCGGCGGCCGGCTGATACGGATGATGAACATTTTCATTTGTGGAGCATAAAAGATGGAGCAGGACCAATTAGATGATTTAAAAAATCTGCTGATCAGCCAACTGGAGGATCTGGTCAAAAGCGGGCAAGAAACGGTTTCCGGCCTAAAAGATCAGGAAAATGCCTATGCCGACCTGGTTGACCAAGCCTCCAATGATGCGAGCCAGGAATTTCTGTTCCGAATCAAGGATCGGGAAAGCAGGCTTATCAACAAGATTAAGGATGCCTTGGAAAGAATCGAGGATGGTTCCTATGGATTATGTGAAACCTGCGGCGAGGAGATTTCCTTTGGACGACTGAAGGCCAGACCGGTGGCCACCCATTGCATCGTATGCAAGACCGCTGCTGAAAAAATGGAGAAGATCGTCAACATGACCAAATAAAACAGCCGCTGTGTAAACTGCGCCATGCTTTGGGGGCGGTCTGTAGATTCCAGGAAACCTCGGTGAGATGACCATACCGCGCTTTACCAAAAAAATTTCCAAAATAGCCGGATCTTCCCCCGGCACATTGGTGCATAGCGGGGAGGGCGACCTATCGGCAATTCGTATTTCCATGATGAACTATGATGCCGAACGCGGCGTTCAGGAACATGCGCCGGCCTCCATTGCCGCTGCCATTGAATTGAGCGAATTTCCCGGCTCATCCTGGATTCATATCGAAGGGGTTCACGATTTGGACATGATGGAACAGATCGGCGCCCACTTTGATATTCACCCCTTGACCTTGGAAGATATTGTCAGCGTCGGTCAGCGCCCGAAAGTCGAAGATTACGAGCATTATCTGTATATTGTTTTAAAAATGCTGTGTTTTGAGGAAAGGGAGACTTTGATTGGATCCGAACAGCTCAGCATCATCATCGGGCCGCGCACATTGATTTCATTTCAGGAACAAAAAGGCGAGATTTTTGAGCCCATCCGTGAAAGAATCCGCAAGGGAAGAGGTCGAATCCGCAAAGGTGGCAGTGACTATCTGGCCTATGCCCTTGTTGATGCCGTGGTGGATCATTATTTTTTAATCCTTGAAAAGATAGGAGAGAAAATCGAATTACTGGAAAATCAACTGCTGGATCATCCCCGACCAAGGACGCTCCAGGCCATCCATGGAATGAAGCGCGAAATGATTTTCCTGCGCAAGCAGATCTGGCCCTTGCGGGAAGTCGTCAATCAACTAGCCAAAGGTGAAGCGGATATAATTCAGCCCGAAACCCGCGTCTTTCTGCGGGATGTCTATGATCATACCGTCCACATCCTTGACACCATCGAATCTTTCAGGGATATCCTTTCTGGTATGATCGATTTGTACCTTTCCACCATCAGCAACCGCATCAATGAGGTGATGAAGGTGCTGACCATGATCTCCACGATTTTCATTCCCGTCACTTTCATCGCCGGCGTATATGGAATGAATTTTAAATATATGCCGGAGCTGGACTGGAAATATGGATATGCGTTTGTCTGGGGACTGATGGCGGGGATCATATCCTTGATTATCATCATTTTGAAAAAGAAAAATTGGTTGTAAGCCAGGAATAGGAAATACCTGTTGACATATTTTTCGCGAATCTTCTACAGTGCAACTGTAAGCATCTATTGAATTGGAAGCGGGCCAGGAAGATGGACTTTCGACAAATCCAAATTGCACTGATGTTTTTTTTCGCGCTGACGACCCTGGTCTTTGCTTCCCCTACAAGGGCGCAAAACGGCAAGGAAGCGGAAGGGCCGCCGGTCAAGCCGTACGTCATGACTTCTTCGGCCGTGTATGAAAAACAGCGAAACGGCCAGCCGGTTAATCCAGCCGCGGTTTTTTCCGTGTCCAACAAGAAAGTATATTGCTTTTCACATTTTCAGGATGTGAGAAGCAAGGCCTATGTTTTTCATAACTGGTTCCGGCGGGACGTGTCTGTTGCCAAGATCAAACTGTTACTCCAAGCCCCGAAATGGTCGATTTACAGCAGCATGCCGTTGCGGGAAACGGAAAAAGGTCCCTGGCGGGTGGAAGTCACCGGTGAAAACGGAGAGATTTTAAGCGTGCTGCGCTTCAGTATTGTGGATTAATTCAGGATGAACGACATCAGGATTTTTCTTTCCAGTTTGCGGTGGCAGGATGTGCTGGACATTGCCATCAACAGCTATATCCTTTTCCGATTATATGTCCTTTTTCGTGGAACCAACACCTTTCGAGTCATGCTGGGAATCGCCGGGCTCTGGTTTTTTCAGCAGATTGCCATTTACCTGGGGTTGATCGTCACCAGTTGGCTGATTCAGGGCATCACCGCCGCGGCCGCCATCATTATTATCGTTATTTTTCGCAATGAGATTCGCAGTGTTTTTCAGACCCAAAATCTGCGCAGTGTCTTGTGGGGTAATCCCCGGCAAACCAAAGAGACGCCGGTGGCTGTAATTGCAGAAGCTTTGTTTGAATTGTCGGCAGCAAGGACCGGCGCCTTGGTGGTTTTTCCAGGCCGGGAAAATTTAACCGAAGTGATTCAGGGCGGGGTAGTATGGCATGGAAAAATTACCAAAGAAATGATCCGCACCATTTTTTTTCGTAACAACCCGGTGCATGACGGCGCTGTTGTCATCCACGGAAACCGGGTGGAGCTGGTGGGCTGCATCCTGCCCCTTTCCCATCGCAAGGATCTGCCATCGCACTACGGTACCCGTCACAGGGCCATGGCCGGCCTGGCCGAGGTCTCTGATGCGGTGGTGGTGGCTGTTTCCGAGGAATCCGGCTCTGTTACCGTGGCAAAGGGCAATGCAATATATCCCGTCAAACAGCGCCAGGACCTGGTGAGAATCCTGGAGGAGCGGGAAGGCATAAAATATAAGGCCGAGACATTTTTCCAACGGGAAAAGTATATGCGCAGGGCCGCCGCGGTTCTTTCTTTTTTATTCATCACCGGTGTTTGGGTCAGTTTCACCCGCAGCATGGATACCCTGATCACCCTTGATGTTCCCATTCGCTATTCCAACCGCAGGCCGGGAGTGGAAATCGTCGAGACCACGGCCAATATCATCCAATTGCAATTAAGCGGTTCCGGCGCCCTGATCCGTTCCGTCAGTGCAGAGCAGGTGCAGGTCAATTTGGATTTGGGAAAGGCAGTGGTGGGCAAGAACACATTTTTGCTCACTTCCGACAACATCAGTTTACCCCCCGGCATCAAACTCAACCGCATCGATCCGCCTAAGGTGGATGTGGTCGCAGATATCCCCATCATCAAGGAGGTGGCTGTTCAGGTGGATTGGGTGGGGCGTTTGCGGGAGGATCTGATCCTTTCCCAGGTCAACCTCCTGCCTGCCGCCGTGCGCCTCAGCGGCTTGAGCATGTTGCTGAACGAATGCGAAACCGTTTATACGGAAAAAGTGCTGCTGGATAACATCAGTGAAAGCGGCGAGATCATCGCCAAACTTGCGCCGGAAAGCCCGTTGCAACTGGCGCCGGGACGTTCCGATTCCGTGCGTATCAGATTTATCGTAAAACCACGTCCCCCCGAGGTCGACGACAGCAGCTCCTGATTCCATCTTTTCCCGCATCCCGTATCTCAAATTTCAAATTTCAAATCTTCTCTAAGGCGTAAGCAGCAGCGTGGTTTCCGTATGGGCCGCAATGGCTGCATCACTGAACCACCAATAGATTTTTTCTCCATTCATGAAAGATTCGATCTGGTCAATGCTGTGTGGATGGAACAAGCGTCCGGCGACCCCGCCGGGCAGGACCGCCAGAACCTTGTCTGGATCACCCATATCCGCCACCATGCGCAGAGAGGCGGACAGATTGACCTGATAGGGCTCATGAAAGCTGTAGCGGCTGCGTAACAAGGTTTCACCTGAACCGGAGATGGGATGGGAGCCGCCGCCCAGCCAGCCTTTGCCCAATCCCTCCCGCCGAAGCGGACTGACAAATTCCAGCCGGTGTAATTCGCCCCATTTCCAGCCGTGGGGGCCTAAGCCTGATATTTCGGCCAATCTTTTGCAGGCATCCAACCCTGCCATGCAAAACAAGTCATCGCGGGTTTCGCGGATATCCTGGGTCTTGATATCATCAAACCAGGGGCTGTTGTTGTCCACGACCATCTTTTGAAGACGTTCCTGCCAGAAATACCAGTGGTCCAACATGGCCGAGGTCAGTTCCGGACCCAGCTCATCCTGAAATACCAGCCCGGCAAAATTTCGATAGACTTCCTGGAAAATAGTGGGAGCAACTGAGTCGGCAGAATCATGATGATCCCAGGTTTCTAAAAGACGTCCTATTTCGGCGGTCTCTGTCCGGGTGAGCAGGGCCCGGGCCATGATGGGGGCGATGATTTCCGCCATGAGGTTTTTCTCATCGCGCTGGAATTGCCAGTGCTCGCCCGCAGAGTGAACGCCGGGCGATTCCAGCAGTTGACGGATGCGGCGATAACGATAGGAAGAGGCAAAATAAGAGGAGTAGTAATACGGGAAGTCCTGTGAGATGTTGGCATTATTGCAGGTGGCAAGCCAGCCTTGTTCCGGATTGAGGGCGCCGGGCATTTGTTCAAAGGGGATCCAACCGCTCCAGTTGTCCGTGGTGCCGGTGACGGGATAGGGCAGGTTGCCATCCTGTTGGGCCCGGATGGGCAATTTTCCGGTGGTCTGCCAACCGAAATTGCCGGTATGGTCGGCAAAGACTACATTCAACATGATGATGTTTACGTCGGACAGGCAACTTCGGACCTCCCGGGCCGAACGGGAGAACAACAAACGTTCGAGGCCGATGATGGGGCCCATGGTTTCCAAAGGTGCCCAGCGTAGGGTGATGATTTTATCGGTCTTGAATTTTGGGAAACATCCGGAAATCACCGGGCCTCTATGGGTCCTGCGGATGATAATTTCCTTTTCCCGGAAACCGGGGGGCGCGTCCTTGTCCTTGATTTTGAAAACGGCCCTGGTTTCTTCAAAAGGGAAACTATTTTCGCCTTCCAGATAGCGGCCCGGGTCACTGGGGTCAGGGGTTTCCACATACAAATCCTGGCAGTCGCCATAGGCATTGGTAATCCCCAAGGCCACATATTCAGTCCTGAAAATAGTCATACCGGGGATGCCGGGAATACCGACCCCCACGGCCCGCCTTCCGGGGGTGATGATTCCGCAAGGATACCATGGCCCCGGCAGAATCCTTGCATCTAGATGGGGATCATTGGCCAGGATCGGCTTGCCGCTTGCCGAGCGTTTGGATTCGACCACCCAGTTGTTGCTGCCGAGATTCAAAGGTTCCACAGGAAAGCCATCCTTAGGCCCGTGACCGCCGGGCTGGATCTGGAGGACCTCCGTGGAAAAGTAAAGAGACTTTTGAAAATCCAGGGCTTCATCCTGGGTATTGATATTGAGGGGGAAAATTTCCCGGGCTTTTTCAAGACCGATTTTTTCCAGCAGCATTTGGGTGATGAACTCGGTCGGTAGATTCCCGGCGGTCTGCCAGCTCATGAAATAAAGGATGGAGAGGGCATCGGCTATGGTCCACAGGGAGGGCTGAATTCCGGCCAGTTTAAATTCCAAGTGGTGGGTAGCCTGGTGGGAGGAGATGTAGGCATTGACACCCTCAATATATTTTTCAAATAAGAAGCGTGTTTCCGGGGCCAGAATTTCAGCATGAACAGCCGCATAGCGGATGAAATCAATGGTGCGCATCTGAATATCCACAACTAAGGCTTTTTCCCCGGCCACTTCGGCAATGCGGCCGGCGGCCAGCAAACGCATCAATTCCATCTGAAACAGACGGTCCTGGGCTGTGACAAATCCTTGGGCCATCAAGGCATCGCCTACAGTTTGGGCATGAATATAGGCCATACCTTTTTCATCCCGCACCACGGTAACCGGCGCACCCAATCCCGGCAGACTTATTTCCCCGCTGGTTTGATAGCGGTTGAGCAAGGCACAGCCGGTTAAGGCCAAGAGACACAACACACCGGAACAAATGATTAAAAGGAAATGCTTCATGACTTACCTCGCCGCATGGAGTCAACGCAAAAGCACAATCAAATTTCAAGGTAGACCAGATACACCTGAATTGCAAGAAACCCTTCTTTTGCAGGGATTCTCGTATATCCAATGAATTTCCGTTTCCGCTTTTGGTCTTTTTCTTGTATCATGGCCTGGAAAATTTGACTTATAAGACTTATAAGACCTATAAAAACATAATGGACCCAGTACAATCCGATCAGGCTGCCGGCCGCAGCTTTACCTCGTTTTTTGCTCCACTGGCCCTCCAGGCCGCATCCCAGGGGCTGACCTATCCGTTGGTGGCCATGGTGGCATCCCAGGGAACAGGGGGGGCTTTGAATCTGGCCGGATTGGCCCAGTCCAACACCGTGATGTTCATCCTCGGAACCATGGGATTCGGTTTGATTACCACCGGTATGGTTTATGGCCAAAACCGGGAAGGATTCAGCCGCTTTCAAACAGTAACCCTGCGCATCGGCCTTGCGGTCATTGCCCTGCAGGTCTTTTTAAGTTTGCCCGATCCTGCATATTGGTTGTTTGAGCGGTTCATCGGACTGCCGGTTTCCATTGCAAAACCAGCCCAAATTACGCTCATGGCCAGTGTGCCGGTGCAATTTTTATTTTTTTTGCGCATTCCCTTTCAGGTGGCCATGTATAATGAGCGCCGTACTGCCCGGGCCAGTACCGCCACCATTATGCGCATCTTATTAACGGCCTTGCTTTCACCTGCATTTTGCCGTACCGGCCTGGTAGGACCCCTTTGGGCGATTGTTTGCCTTAGTGTGCCGGTGGGGCTGGAGGTGGCTGTCTCCGGATGGCTGGCGCGGCCATATATCAAAAAGCTGAAACCAGGTAATGGCCCGCTCCCAGGCAAACGCGAGTTGTTTTTTTTCAACCTGCCGCTCTCCATCGGCGGTTATCTGCTGGCCATGTCCGCCATCGTTCTTGCGGCTTTCATTGCCCGGGCCGGGCAACCTGAACAAATGCTGCCGGTATATTATCTGGCCCTGGGGCTGGCCACGCCGGTGGCCTACGGCGCCACGCGGGTTCAGGAGGTGGTCCTGGCCTTCGGCGCTTCGGCCGGGAACCGGCGGAGAACCATGCGATTTGCCCTTTCGGCCGGGTTATGCCTGGGAATTTTGCCCCTGGTTTTCATCTTGCCGGGGCTCAGCGAGCTGTATTATGTCCGGCTCCAAAATCTGCCGCCGGGCGATTTGCCATTGGTTCGTCTCACAGCCCTGGCTTTGCTTGTCTACCCGGTCTGCGTGGCCATCCGGGCCCAAGGTGAGGGCTTGGCCGGTCTGGCCCGCAAACCCTTGACGGTAATCATGGGGCAGGGGGTTTTCATGGGTGCAGTGGCTCTGGCCGGTGCTGTTTCTCTGAAATTGGGTATCCGGGGTTGCCTGATCGGTCCACTAGGGCTGGCCTTGGGAAATCTGGCATCCACGATTTGTCTGCGGTTGCTGCTGCGAAGGGTTCGGGGCACTGAATTGCCTGTGGCCGCCACCACATTATCCGGCGGACAGATCCGCTGATCAGCTCAAGAAAGGTCAGGCTATGATTTTTAACCAACTGGATATTCATTCTGAGGATAACCATTCTGTAAGCAGGAAAAAATTGTTTTACCAGATTGAGGAAAAATTGCGGGAATTCAAGCTGGATGTGGCCGCCTTTCAAAATCCGGCCGGCCGGCTGGATGTTAAAAAATTGGGAGAATACTTGCAGCAGTATGACTTTTTCAAAGTCGCTTTTCAAAAGGATTTGGGGATTGAGCTTGCTGTTCAAAAGGAAGTTCAAGTGATCATCGCACCGCAGGTGAATTCTGTTTGGGAGGCTGAATCCAGACGGATTTGGCTAAACAGATCCGACCTGGAGGAAATGGTTCTGGAAATCCGTAACACAAGTCCTGAAATGGATGGAGCTGCCGCAGAGGCCCTGGTGCTCGCGACTCTGATAAATCATATGCAAAGGCCGAAAACAACCGCCGCGACCCCCAAGGAAATTTTGGAGCCGCGACGCGATTACAGTGAAACAGACGTGGTCATGGTAGCAAAACGGGCCAAACAATTTGCACTTTTCGCAGAGACATATGCCAAACATGCATTACTGAAGGCCAAAGCCTTGGGGACAAAGGCAGCGGATGGATATGCAACCGAAGCACAAACCGCCTGGTGCCATGCCAAGAACGCCTCTGAAAAAGCAGCTTTGGCAGCGGTGGCGGCAGTTAAATCCGGGGATGTGGCTGAGGCGGTTCAGGTGGCGGCAATGCAGGCTGAGGAAGCTTTGCGGAGCACGGTGGAATCCGCACAAGCGGCCCTGGATGCGGCCAATCTGATTTTTCAGGACTCGGATCAGGAGCCGGCAAAGGCTCCCACAGACACGAATATAGAGCGGTTGATTCAAAAAATACAGGACTGCCTTGCGCTTACCCGCAAATCCGCCGAGCGGGCCGAACTTTTTGCCGGTTATACCAGAACCTATATTGAGATGGCGGCCTTTAAATCCATCATTCCGACCGGAACGGATGTGGGGCGGCAGGGCCTTCATTTTGCCGAAATCGCGGCCACTGCCGCTGCCCAAGCCATGATGACCGCCCAGGAAGCCCGGGCCTGCGCACAACAGGCCGGTTTTCCCAAATTTTTGACAATGGCTGAACAACAAAAAATCGAGAAGAGCTTGAATGAAGCTGATCAAAAAGCCGGGGCGGCTCTAGCCACAGCCGTGGAAGCGGCTGCAAATACCGAAGGGTGTCGACCTCCTGGCCCTACCCAGGCCGCATCCCAAAACGTTCCGCCGGGGTGAGGACTTTCATAATTCGGTTGTGATCTATTTCATTTCTTTTGGAAGATGATTGGGCTATTCTGCGCTCATGCTTGTGAGGGGAAGTGGTAATATTCGTTTTAATCAATAACAAAAAATGAGGAGGAAAAAAGCGATGAAAAAGATTATTGCTGTAGCAACCGGAATTTTGGTTTTGGGAGCAACCATGGCATTTGCCGAGACGGAAGTCTCTGGAAAGGTAGTTAACAAGGCCAAGATCGACAAGTCCGCCAACATTGCCCTGGGCAAGGATTCCACCGCCCGTATGGGCAGCGTGGGCATGAAGGATTCCAAGGTGTCCGGCACGGTGGTGAACGATGCCAAAGTTGACAAGTCCGCCAACATCGCCCTGGGCAAAGGCAGTGAAGCCAATATGGGTTCCGTGGCCATGAAAGATTCCGAAGTTTCCGGCAAGGTGGTGAACAAGGCCAAGATCGACAAGTCCGCCAACATTGCCCTGGGCAAAGGCTCCAAAGCCAATATGGGTTCTGTCACCATGCAGGATTCCAAGGTGTCCGGCACGGTGGTGAACGATGCCAAAGTTGACAAGTCCGCCAACATCGCCCTGGGCAAAGACTCCACCGCCAACATGGGCTCTGTGACCATGAAAGAGTCGGAAGTGTCCGGCAAAGTAGTGAACAAGGCCAAGGTTGACAAGTCTGCCAACATTGCCCTGGGCAAAGGCTCCAAGGCCAATATGGCTTCGGTGACCATGGATGATTCCAAGGTGTCCGGCACGGTGGTGAACGATGCCAAGATCGACAAATCCGCCAACATCGCCCTGGGCAAAGGCTCAACTGCCAACATGGGCTCCGTGACCATGAAAGGCTCGGATGTTTCCGGCAAAGTCGTCAACAAGGCCAAAGTTGACAAGTCGGCCAACATCGCCCTGGGTAAAGGCTCAACTGCCAACATGGGCTCCGTGACCTTGAAAGATTCCAAGGTGTCCGGCACCATCGTGAACGACGCCAAGGTGGACAAATCCGCCAACATCGCCCTGGGCAAAGGCAGCGAAGCCAGCATGGGCTCCGTCACTGCGGAATAAGGAATAGCAAGGCTATTCAGAAAGTCAGAAAGTCTAAAGTGGAAACCGGGAAAGGATAAAATCCTTCCCGGTTTCGCATTTTTGCCAGAGGGTTTGGTTGGGAAAAACCTATGAGTTATGGGCGCATCATCAGATTGGATGACATGCGCATGGAATTGGCCAAATCCACCAGGTTGCCCACCAGAGCGATTTGTAAAAACTGGATGATGACGATCACCACCAAGGGTGTGAGATCAATGCCGCCCACGATCAGAAACGGCATGTAGCGTCGGATGTGTTGATAAACCGGTTCAGTGACATTCCGCAAAAAGCGTACGATGGGATTGTAGGGGTCTGGGTTGACCCAGGAAAGGATGGCACTTACGATGATAATGTATAAATAGATCGTCAGGGCTTTTTCCACAAGAAAGGCTATTGCAAATATCAGATTTCCCACAATCATCTCCTTTGTGAATAATTACATTGCCCCATACTCTAACTCATAAATTACATTTGTAAAGAGGCTATTTCCCTTTGTTTCGGCTATTTTGAAATTCAAATCTCGTACTTCTTTTTAAAGGGCGTCCTTTGCCAATGCCCCCAAATGGGCAATGGCTTTTTCCACGCGTTGATTCCAGATCCCGCCATTCAGTCGCATGCAGTTGGCGTATTTATCCTTCATGGAAAAAAGCCTTCCCGGCGCAAACAGGATGTTTTGTTTCAATGCGTTGCGGTAGATGATATCCGTATCCACACCGGCCGGCAGTTCAATCCAAAGCAGGAAGCCGCCTCTGGGATTGGTAACCTGTGTGCCCCTGGGAAAATGGGTTAGAATACAGGCGCGCAGAGCGGCAATTTGGGTTTTCAGGATTTTGCTCAGATTGCGCAAATGCCGGCCGTATCCGCCCGCTTTCAGGAATTTGGCCACGGCAATCTGATTGACGGAGGCAGTGGAAATGTTGAGGAGGGTTTTCAATTTAATGACCGCATCATAATGTCTGCCCGGAGCGATCCAGCCCACCCGCAGGCCAGGGGCAATGGTTTTGGAAAAGGAGGAGCAGAGCAGCACATCCCCGGAAAGGTCATAGGCCTTGCACACATCCGGTCTTTCCTGAAAAGCAATGTCACCGTAAATATCGTCCTCCACCAGGGGGACATTGAATTCCGCCAGCAATTGCACCAGTTTCTTTTTTTGCATGGAGGACAGGACAAAGCCCATGGGATTGTTGAAATTGGAAATGCTGAACATGGCCTTGACCGGCTGGTTTTCCAACACGAACCTTAGGGTGTCCAGATTGATTCCATTTTCCCGGTCACTGGGGAGTTCAATGATATTCAGGTTCAACTGCTCCAAAAGATGCAGCAGGTTGAAATAAATAGGACTTTCCAACACCACCGTATCGCCGGGTTTGCACAGCACCATCAAGGCCAGGAAAACCGCCTCGTGGCAGCCGTTGGTGATGATGAGCTCGTCCGGCGACAGGTTCAGGCCGCAGGCAAGGCTAAAACGGGCAATTTGCTCCCGTAGATTGCCATATCCCGGAGACATGATGTAGTTATAGGCTTCAAATTCCTGATTGCGCATGGCTTCCTGGAAAAAACGTCCCATTTTTTCAGTGGGCCATAATTCGGGATTGAGGGTGGCTATACTCAGGCTGATTTCAGGTGAGCATTGACCATTGTTCTGAAAACTGCCGTAAATACGGCACAGACTCACTTTTTGGGGGTCTAAAAGCGTGGGGTCCGGTTCTGCTCGGGAACCGGCTGAGGTCGTGGGCGGATTTACGTAAAAACCGGACTGGGGCACGGCTGTCAGAAAATTGAGATTTTCCAATTTCCAATAGGCTTCCTTTACCGTATTGACGCTGACACGCAACTCCCGGCTCAGTTGGCGGATGGATGGGACTTTGTCACCATCTTTGAGAATCCCATTTTGAATCAGATGAATTATCCGTTCCGCCACCTGTTCGTACCGAGTTGCTTTCATCCTTTTTCTCCTTGTAAAATTCCCATGCCAGCCATTTTGCATTTCCGCATCATAACTATTGAATGAAATCAAAGCAAATAAAAGACACAATTTACGGTTGAACACAAGGATACAGTTCCTGGAAAAAGCAATGTGTATCCGGTGGATTGGGTTGAATTGCCGCTGTCATTCATTGGCCGGCAGGTATATTTTTCTATTATTAAGAACACTCACAAGGGAGGAGCGGCAAATGAATCTCAAAGATATCTTCAAGACCAAGGATCAATCCATTCTACTATCTGCAAACCAGGTGGTCGGTATGGGCGGAGGTTTGATCCACATTGTCTGCCAAAGGGGTGCCCTGTTTGTAACCTGGCCCAAGGGTAGGGAGAAAGTCCTGCTGTCCGGGGAAGGGATTTCCATCAGTTCCTGGGGCAAAATCTGTGTCATGGCGCTTTCACAATCGGCTGCACGCTTTCAGCAAAAGGGATTATTGCATGCAATGGCATTTGGTCATACAGTCAATTCAGATCACAGTACCGGTCGGCCTGATTACCATTGCCTCTGGTAATGGCTCCAATGCGCCAATAATACGAACGCTCGTTTTATAATTCATTGACAAACGATTCATTTTCATGGATGAAGAATTGGAGAAATCAATCAAGATTCAATTCATCAAAACCATACACAGGAAAAGGATCCAGGTATGAAACTCGAATTCAGACTCCATAACAAAATCGCTCTAGTAACCGGAGCCAGCCGGGGTATCGGCGAATCCATTGCCGCAACCCTTGCAGCCCATGGTGCGGAAGTAATCATCAGCAGCCGTAAAATTGAAGGGTTGCGTCCGGTGGAGGAAACAATCAGGGCCAATGGCGGTAAGGCCTTGGCCCTTGCTTGTCATAACGGCAAACTGGATGAAATCGGGCGTCTTTTTCAAGAAATCAAGGAACGTTATGGTCGTCTTGACATTCTGGTGAACAATGCCGCCACCAATTTTTATTTCGGTGATGTGCTGAATGCACCGGAATCAGCCTGGGATAAGACCATGGAAGTAAACTTGAAAGGATATTTTTTCATGAGTCAGGCCGCCGCTAAAATGATGGTGGAAAATGGGGGCGGCAGTATTGTCAATGTGGCTTCCATCAACGCTGTCCGGCCTGCACCCATGCAGGGGATTTATTCCATCACCAAAGCGGGTGTGGTGGCCATGACCAAGGCCTTTGCCAAGGAATTGGCCCCTTTTAAAATCAGGGTCAATGCCCTGTTGCCTGGTCTCACGGATACCAA
Organism: Desulfosudis oleivorans; assembly: GCA_020723325.1. Taxonomy (GTDB): domain Bacteria; phylum Desulfobacterota; class Desulfobacteria; order Desulfobacterales; family SURF-7; genus DYJD01. The sequence continues at coordinate 45,791 of DYJD01000015.1, forward strand.
ATTCTCATCCGTAATGGTGAAAAACGATGAGCTCATGGATAAAGTGATCCTGCCCACCATCCCCTTACGCCGGGCAGCCCAGCCGGATGAAATGGCCGGTGCCGTGTTGTATCTGGTGAGCGATGCTGCTTCCTTTACCACCGGCGCCACCATAGTTGTGGATGGCGGTGCTTTGGCCTAGGCAAATCAAGTCCTTGTTTGGACAATGGCCCTGCGCATCAATCGGAAACCGGGCGTTTGTTGACGATTGATGCGCTTTTGGGCGCTGCTGTTGGCGACAGCCATTTATCCTTTAATAGAATCTTTTGAAAATCAATTTGTTATCCTAAGATATCGCCCCTCAAACAGCAGTTTGCTTGACAGTTTTTGCAAATTTTGATAAATATCATAATAAATCAAATATAAACACTTTCGCTGTCGTCTGCTGTTGCGGGAAATAATTCTGATTCCCGGAATTCAAAACCCATCTTTCAATTGTATAATCCCAATGAACAGGAATATCACTTTCTTCATAGCGAGCAACAGCGGCTCTTTGAGCAAAAAAGTCGTTGTTTCCAGAACCTGTCTGTGCGCTGTCGGTATTATTTGTTGTATTTGTATAAGTGTTCTGGGCTTGCTGCTCTTTGATTATACCAATTTGAAACGAAATGCCGTGCAATCGGATTCACTATGGTCGCGCTTAAAGGGACAAGAACAGGAACTTAGCGGACAACGAAAACAAATTCAATTGTTTGCCTCTGAAATCAACACCCTCAAGAATAAAATCGTGGATTTGAATACCTTTGAGAAAAAGATCCGCGTTCTCGCAAATATTGAACCGACCACCGGACAGGAAAATGTGTTCGGTATCGGCGGCTCCATTCCAGAGGATCTGGACCCCAGCATAGTATTTACAAAATCCCATGACAGTTTATTAAGGGAAATGCATGAGCAGGTTGAACAATTATCCGAGGAATCGGAAAATCAGAAGGAAAATTTCGAGTCTTTGGCAGAATATCTCACGGAAAGGCGCAATCTTTTGGCAGCCACACCGGCCATCAATCCAACCAGGGGTTGGGTAACCTCCACCTTTGGCTATCGCAAATCGCCTTTTACCGGCTTACGGGAATTGCACAAAGGTCTTGATATTTCAGCCAGAACCGGCACGCCGGTTTTTGCCACAGCCGATGGGGTGATTACTTTTTCCGATAATAAAAGTCTGCTCGGCAATATGGTGATTGTGGATCACGGCCATGGCCTGGTCACGCGCTATGCCCATTTGAACAAAATCTACAAGCAAAGTGGTGATTCAATCAAACGCGGCGACATCCTGGGGGAAGTCGGCAATACCGGCCGAACAACCGGTCCGCACCTGCACTATGACGTCCGCCTCAACGGCATTTCCGTTAATCCGGAAAAATACATCGTTGATTGATCTTCCTGCCTGAACCTCCAAATATCCAAATAAATCATTTTTCCAGCGCGGCAATTGTGCTAATGTTCCTTTTTTATGCACCCCAAGCGGAAACAATATTGATACCGGAGGATTCGAGAATACATGTTATTAAATGCGCTAACAAAGCTATTTGGAAGCAAAAATGAACGAACACTGAAACAATTTCAACCCATTGTTGCTGAAATAAATGCCTGGGAAAAAGAAGTGCAAGCTCTGAGTGATCAAGACTTGCAGCGGAAAACTTCCGTATTAAAGGAAAAACTGAATCAGGGCGCCACCCTTGAAGACATTCTGCCCGAAGCCTTTGCCGTTGTTCGTGAGACTTCCGTGCGGGTACTGAAAATGCGCCATTTTGATGTGCAGCTCATCGGCGGATTGGTCCTGCACCAGGGAACCATTGCAGAAATGAAGACCGGTGAGGGCAAAACCCTTGTGGCGACCCTGCCGGCCTATTTAAATGCCCTTTCCGGCAAAGGGGTCCACATCGTGACCGTGAATGATTACCTGGCGCGGCGGGATGCGGAATGGATGGGCCAGATTTATAAATTTTTAGGGCTCTCGGTGGGCACCATCCTGCATCATTTGAATGATGAAGAACGGAAAGTCGCCTATAATTCCGATATTACCTACGGCACCAATAACGAGTTCGGTTTTGACTATCTGCGGGACAACATGAAATTTAATCAAGCTTCCATTGTCCAAGGGGAGCTCAATTACGCCATTGTGGATGAGGTGGACAGCATTCTTATTGATGAAGCCAGAACCCCGCTCATCATTTCCGGTCCGGCTGAAAAATCAACTAGTCTGTATTATGAAGTCAATACCATCATTCCCAGTTTTGTTCGGGATCAGGATTATGCCATTGATGAAAAGGCCCGGTCCGTGGTGTTGACCGAGGAGGGGGTGGCCAAAGCGGAAAAGAAATTGCAAGTGGAAAATCTGTATGATCCGAAGAACATTGAATTGCTGCATCATACCAATCAGGCCCTGCGAGCCCATACCCTGTTTAAACGGGATGTGGACTATATCGTGAAAGACGGTGAGGTGATCATTGTGGATGAATTCACCGGCCGGTTGATGCCCGGCAGGCGTTACAGCGAGGGGCTGCACCAGGCCTTGGAGGCCAAGGAAGGCGTTAAGATTGAAAATGAAAACCAGACCCTGGCCACCATCACCTTTCAGAATTATTTTCGCATGTATTCCAAATTGGCGGGTATGACCGGTACTGCGGATACAGAAGCTGCTGAATTCAAGAAAATCTACAATCTTGACGTGGTGGTGGTCCCCACCCATATGCCCATGATCAGGACGGATCATCCTGACATGATTTATAAAACCAAACGGGAAAAATACAACGCGGCCCTGGATGAAATCGTGGAATGCCACAAGAAAGGCCAACCGGTTCTGGTGGGCACCATTTCCATAGATGTTTCTGAAAGTTTTAGTGAAAAATTAAAAAAGCGCGGTATCAAGCACGAGGTTCTGAACGCCAAAAATCATAGCAAGGAGGCTGAAATCGTTAAAATGGCCGGGCAAAAAGGCTCGGTCACCATCTCCACCAATATGGCCGGACGCGGTACGGATATCGTGCTCGGCGAAGGCGTCAAGGAAGTGGGCGGACTTCATATCATAGGGACGGAAAGGCATGAGAGCAGACGGATCGACAACCAATTGCGCGGCCGTTCCGGCCGTCAGGGTGATCCTGGCTCTTCGCGGTTTTATCTGGCCCTTGAAGATGATCTATTGCGCATATTCGGCGGGGAAAGAATCACGGCCATCATGAATCGGCTGGGTATGGAAGAAGGCGAGGTGATTGAACACCGCTTGATCAGTAAAGCCATTGAAAACGCCCAACGCAAGGTGGAAGGGCATAATTTCGATATCCGCAAACACCTCCTGGAATATGATGACGTGATGAATCAACAGCGCAAAGTCATCTATCAGCAGCGCCGTGAAGCTTTGAGCGGTGAAAATTTAAAGCCGGCCATTGAGGAAATGATCCTGGACAAGGCCCATGAAATCGCTCAAAGTTTCGCAGGCGGAAAAGCCTTGCCGGATGAATGGGATGCCAAAGGCATTTACGAGGCGGTTTTCAAACAATTCAATTTTCGATTGCAGTTGGATGAGAACACCCTGCTTGACTTGACAATGGAAGACCTGGGAAACCTGATCAGCAACAAAGCCTTGTCCCTGTATTCTGAAAAAGAAGCCATGGTGGGATCCGAGGATTTTCGTCAAATCGAACGGATTGTCATGCTGCAAACTGTTGATAATTTATGGAAAGATCATCTGCTTTCCATGGATCACCTCAAGGAGGGCATCGGCCTGCGGGGCTATGCCCAGCAAAATCCATTACTAGTCTACAAAAAAGAAGGCTTTGAACTGTTTCAAGACATGATCTCCAGAGTAAAGGAGGAAACTGTTTCCATTCTTTTTAGAATTCAGGTGGCTGAACCCCGCAAACTGGAAGACATGCAAAAACCCCAGGAACAGAATCTGATTTTTTCTCACGGCAGCGGGGATGATGAGAAAAAGCAACCTGTGAAACGTGCTGCGGAAAAAGTCGGTAGAAATATGCTCTGCCCTTGCGGCAGCGGCAAAAAATATAAAAAGTGTTGTGGTAAGTAAATTGGCCCTGGGATGAATTCGTGCTTGATTTTTTTCAGCCCAGAACTTAAAATTTTTCATATCATCAATAACGGTCGCAACCGACCCGCATTTTCCAAGACAAGTCGGAGGATGGGATGAGTGCGGACAATCCGGAAACCGAATTAGGGATTTCCATAAAAACCCGTGAAAATATTGCAGAGCCTCCCATGTTCAAGGTTCTTTTGCACAATGATGATTATACCACCATGGATTTTGTTATCGAGATACTGATGGCGGTATTTAAAAAAACTCCGGAGGAAGCCACCCAAATCATGCTGAATGTACATCGGAAAGGCTTGGGCCTTTGCGGGGTATATACCCATGAAGTGGCTGAAACCAAAGTGGATGCCGTCCATTCCCTGGCCCAGGAAAATGGATTTCCCCTGAAATGTTCCATGGAAAAGGAGTAACCCCAATGATCAGCAAAGAGCTCAGTGCCGCCCTCGGTTTTGCAGTAAGAGAAGCCAAGAAAAGACGGCACGAGTATGTTTGCCTGGAGCATGTTCTATTCGCCATTTTGCAGGATACCGGCGGGAGCGAAATGATCGAGAGTTGCGGCGGCAATGTGATTAATTTAAAAAATAAATTAGATAAATTTCTTACGGAGCGCTTTCAACGCATCCCCGAAGGCGGGGAATATGTCCTGCAACAGACCATCGGTTTCCAGCGGGTTATTCAGCGGGCTGTGAATCAGGCCCGGTCTGCGGAAAAAGCCGAAGTCACGTTGGGAGATATCCTGGCTTCCATCTTTCTTGAGAAAGACTCCCATGCGGTTTATTTTTTACAGGAAGAGGGCATTTCTAGGCTGGATGTATTAAACTACATTTCCCACGGTGTGCCCAATGAAAGTTTTTTAGATGGGCCTGAGGAAACCGACCGAGGCGATAAGCAGGATAAGAAAAAGAAGGTCGATCCGCTGACGGTCTTTACCGTTGATCTGGTACAAAAAGCCCGGGAGGGCAAGCTTGATCCCTTGATCGGCCGGGAATCGGAACTGGAAAGGACCCTCCAGGTCCTATGCCGACGTCGCAAGCACAATCCGGTTTTTGTAGGTGAGCCGGGTGTTGGAAAAACAGCCATGGCTGAAGGCTTGGCCCAGCGGATCTGCGAGGGCACTGTCCCGGATATCTTGAAACAAACCAGTATTTACGCGCTGGACCTCGGCGCCTTGCTGGCCGGCACGAAATTTCGCGGTGATTTTGAGCAAAGATTAAAAAAAGTGATTCTTTCCCTCCAACGCAAGACCAACGCTATCTTGTTTATCGACGAGATCCACACCATTGTGGGGGCCGGGGCCACCAGCAGCGGCTCAATGGATGCCTCCAATATTCTGAAACCGGTGCTGACTTCCGGCGAGTTGCGCTGTATTGGTTCCAGCACCTATGAAGAATATAAAAATCATTTTGAAAAGGATCGCGCCTTGTCGCGCCGTTTTGAGAAAATCGAAATCAACGAGCCGGACATCCCCCAGACCGTCAAGATTTTAAAAGGCCTGAAATCCTATTATGAGATTTATCACAGCATCGAATACAGCGAAGGGGCGCTTAAGGCGGCGGCGGAACTGTCCGCCAAATATTTAAACGACCGTTTCCTGCCGGACAAGGCCATAGATGTGATCGATGAAGTCGGTGCTGCCATCCGGCTTTCCGGTTCTGCCAGGCGTAGAAAAATTCATGTGGCCGACATTGAAAAAATCGTTGCCAAAATGGCACGCATTCCTTCCCAGACGGTTTCCAGCACGGATCGGTCAAAACTGGAAGTCCTGGAACAGAAATTAAAGGAAGTTGTGTTCGGCCAGGACAGCGCCATTGTCTCCCTGGTCACGGCCATCAAACGTTCCCGGGCCGGTCTGGGAACTCCTGGAAAACCGGTGGGCTCCTTTTTGTTCACCGGGCCCACCGGCGTGGGCAAAACCGAAGTCTCCAGGCAAATCGCCAAAATATTGGGGGTGGAATTCATCCGCTTTGACATGAGCGAATATATGGAAAAACATGCCGTGGCCAGACTCATCGGCGCCCCGCCCGGATATATCGGCTTTGAGCAGGGGGGACTCTTGACCGACGGCATCCGCAAACATCCTTACAGTGTTTTGCTGCTGGATGAGATCGAAAAGGCCCATATCGACCTATTCAACATCCTGCTGCAGGTCATGGATCATGCCACCTTAACCGACAATAACGGCAAACGTGCCGACTTCCGCAATGTGATTTTGATCATGACGTCCAATGCCGGGTCCCGGGAAATGAGCAGTCGCTCCATCGGATTCGGCCATGATCATGCCGATGCGGAAAGCAAGGGACGCAAGGCTCTTGAAACCTTTTTCAGCCCGGAATTCAGGAACCGCCTTGACGGGATTATCGCTTTCAACCCGCTGGACTTGGGAATCATGGTCAAAGTGGTGGATAAATTCATGCTGGAACTGCAAGACCAGTTGTCTCAGAAAAAAATCAACTTGTCGCTTTCAGATGAAGCCCGCAAATGGCTGGCTGTCAAGGGCTATGATCCCTGTTACGGGGCCAGGCCGCTGAATCGACTGATTCAGACCGAGATAAAGGATATACTTTCCGATCAAATCCTTTTCGGGAAATTGCAGAATGGTGGTGATGTGCGCATTGAGCTCTGCGGGGACAAACTTATCTTTGAATATTGACCCATGTGGACTACAACCGCTGCTTGCGCTCATCAAAAGCTCCCTTGACTCCCATGCCGGTTTTTTTACTTTCCAAACAGCTCCTGTTCCCGCCGCCGCGACTGGCTGAAAAAGACGGCTTGCTGGCCGTGGGCGGCGACCTGACCATGGAACGACTGCTGCTGGGATATCGGGAGGGGATCTTTCCATGGTATTCTGAAAATGAACCCATCATGTGGTGGAGTCCCGATCCCCGTTTGGTCCTGTACCCTGCCGAGCTGCATCTTTCCAGCAGTCTGAAAAAAAAACTCCGGCAGCATAGCTTTCGAATCACTGCGGATAAGGCTTTTCCGGAAGTAATTGCCGCCTGTGCCGCTGTCCGTTCAAAACAAAGAACCGCCACCTGGATCACGGATGACATGCTGCAGGCCTATATCTGTCTGCACCAGGCTGGATTTGCCCATTCCATTGAAGCCTGGCAGGGCGACAGGCTGGCAGGCGGATTATACGGCATTGCCTTGGGCAAATGTTTTTTCGGGGAGTCCATGTTTGCCTATATCAGCGATGCTTCCAAGGTCGCCTTTGTTCATTTGGTGCAGCATTTAGCCGCCGGCGGCTATCATTTTATCGACTGTCAGGTGGTTACCGGGCATTTGCAGCGTTTGGGAGCGCGTGAGATTCCAAGGGCGCAGTTCTTGCGGGAATTGAAAAAAGCACTTTTATCGGAAACGGTTTGTGGAAAATGGGAGGATCCTATATTTCAGGATTGACGACGGCATATTGCGGAAAGGAAATGGTGATGCAATCGGATTGTATTTTTTGTAAAATCATCCAAAAAGAACTACCTGCCGACTTTTTATTTGAAAATGAAAACCTGGTGGTTTTCCGGGATATCAACCCCAAAGCCCCGGTCCATCAGCTCATCGTGCCCAGACAGCATCTTCGCAGCATCAACGATATAACCATCTCCGACGGCCAAATCCTGACTGAAATGATTTTTACAGCCCAAAAGATGGCCGTGAAATTGAAAATAGACCGCTCCGGCTACAAATTGCTCTTCAACGTGGAGAAGGGAGGGGGCCAGGTGATCTTCCACCTGCATCTGCATTTGCTCGGCGGCTGGAAATAATCTATGAGCTATTTGACGGTTACAACCGGGCAGGCAGCTTCCAAAATGACATATTGCGCGGTGGAACCGAAAATCAGTTTGCCGACTTTTGATTTTTTTTCAACACCGATGATGATTTGATCAATATCGTTTTCCTGGGCGAATTGCACAATATCTTCCCCTGGGGATAAACCCCGGATCAGCAAATGAACTTCGCAGGCTGCACCCAAGTCTTCAAAACGTTGCTTCAGTTGATTTAAATTTTTTTCAATGCGTTTGATTTCTTTGGCCGAATCTTCCTCGCCGCCGCGCATGGAAGTGATAATGAACAACTTGGCGTTAAAAGCCTTTACAAATTTACCGGCCAGATTCAAGGCTGAAAGCGAAGCGTTGGATTCATCAAAGCAAACCAGGATATTCATGATTCCACCTTACAATATTCATGGAAGTTCTATGGTCACATCTGCATGGATGATGAAATATCCGAAAATATTCGGACGATGTCAAGGGGATATTCCGCATGTCCGTATGAATTATTTTTCATCGACTTGACATTCGATGATGAAGCACTTTATGCTATCGCCAATCCAAATGAAATTTTTTGAATCAACTGTAGCAAATTTTTACAGGAGTTTACTGATCAGATGGAATTGAATTATTCTGCCTTGGATCGTCCGGAAATTCTGTTATTCCTTTTTCATCCCCGTAAAGAGGTCGGCGCGCACCCAACCAGAGCGGATCAACTGGAAATATCCATACCGGTGGAGGAGGGCGTCCGGATTTGCGGCCGGCTTCACATAGCCGCAAAACATCTGCCCGTCATTTTGTTTTTTCACGGCAATGGCGAGATTGTCGCTGATTATGATGATCTGGCGCCGTTGTTTACCGGGATGGGAATTAATTTTTTTCCGGTGGACTACCGGGGCTATGGGCGCTCAAACGGTTTTCCCACGGTCACAGCCCTGCTGAGGGACAGCCATGTGATTTTGAAAGATGCAAAACAACAACTGGCCGCCAACGGATTTACCGGTCCATTGATCATCATGGGCCGTTCGTTAGGCAGCGCCCCGGCCCTGGAAATCGCCGCCGGCCATCCCCAGGATATTGACGGACTGATTATCGAAAGCGGCTTTGCCCATGCGGTTCCCTTGCTGAAACGGATCGGCGTTGATGTGGCCGGCCTAGGTATCCGGGAGGATCACGAGATCGGCAATCTTTCCAAAATTGCCCTCTTTGATAAGCCCACCCTGATCATCCATGCGGAATTCGATCATATTATTCCATTCGCAGACGGCCGGGAATTGTTCAATGCCTGTCCTTCCCCCTTCAAAACCTTCTTAAAGATCCAAGGGGCCGATCATAATTCGATTTTTGAATACGGCATGCAGTCCTATCTTCAAGCCATTCGCAATTTGCTTGAGAAATGGATGTAAGCAGGCTTGTTTATTTTTTATGAATGAATTGCATTTTGGCTGAACCGATCTGGATCATGTCGAACTCTTCCAGCTTGACCGAATTTTTAATCGACTGGTCGTTCACCTTGGGCTTGGCAATGCCGCCCACATAGCTGATGTAATAGCCTTTGGGGCGTTGACTGATGGTGGCAGCGCTTTTCCCCACCAGCAAGCCGGTTACCACAATATCGGAATCCGGCGACTTGCCGATTTTGGTTAGTTTTTTGGTCAATACAACTTCCCCTTCACCGCCTTCCAAAAAGGACAGAACACCAATGGGGCCGGCTGAATGCATTCCCGGCGGGAGATTGTCCGAGGCTGTGCTGGCCAGCATTTCACGCTGTTTGTCCGTATCCATGATCATGGTCTGATCCATGGTCGGCGGAGTTTTTTTCGGACGCTTTTCATCCTCTCCATATGTGAACAACAGTACATGCTTGCCGATGGTGATGACATCCCCGTGATTCAGGTAATGGGAAGTGATCAGTTGATCATTCACAAATGTGCCGTTTTTGCTTTGCAGATCCGTGATCAGAAATCCATCTTCCAATGAATCGATTTTAGCATGACTCCCGGATACAGCCAGGTTTTCAATGACGATATCGTTTGTATCCCGTCGTCCGATGGTGAGTGACTCATCCTTGGCCAGCCGGACTTCCTTGATGATGTTTTCTTTGAATTTCAGCGTTATCGTCGGCATTGGAATCCCCTCTGTTTAGATGTGGTTCGAATTGAAAAAAGCATCTTTCAATGCTTTTTGGATCTTTGAGAAAAACCGCCCAGGACACCGTTGGTCCTTGGCAACATTTTTAATCTTGACGACGATGACGGTAATGTTGTCTTCGCCGCCCCGTTCCATGGCCAGTTGGATCAATGCCTGGCAGGCTTTTTCCGGTGGATGGACCGTGACGTTTTCAAGGATCTCGGCGGGCGAGACCTTGTCGCTGAGGCCGTCGGAGCTGAGGATCAGAATATCCCCGTCAAAAAGTTGGATTTCGGTAATATCCGCCTTGACCGAGGTCTCGATGCCCATGCCTCTGGTGAGCATATGTTTAAAAGCCGGCCCGAGTTTGCGGTTGCCATCCGGGTCCAGAGCCGCATGCTCAGCCATGACAGTGTGGGGAACGGAAATCAGCTCGATCTCATCTTGGTGGACGAGATAAATCGGGCTGTCACCCACATTGGCGGCAATCAGCGTTTTTTGCTGGATATAAACCGCTGCCAGGGTGGAGCCCATGCCTTGATATTCCTGCTTGCTCTGGGAAATTTCATGGATCGCCCGATTGGCCAATTGGATTCCGGCCAGAAGTCGGTTGGAGCCTTCGGTAAGCGCACCGTCAAATTCAATCAACAGATCAATGGACTCCCTTTCAGCAGGTTTGAGCATGTAGTCCCTTAGCGTGTTCACCACCAATTGACTGGCGACCTCACCGGCCTGATGCCCGCCCATGCCGTCGGCAACGATATAAAGGCCCAAATCATCGTCGGTCAGATAGGCGTCTTCATTGTTTTTGCGTTTCTTACCAACATCCGTGAGGCCGGCGGATTCAACGATCGTCATGGATAATCCTTCTATGACTTAGACTGCTGTTTGACCAGGGCTGCATCGATTTTTTCCGCTAGTTTGCGCAAATGAGCGCTCAACTCCCCGGCGCGCTTGTATCTTGTATCCGGATCTTTTGCCAAAGCCTTATTCATCATGGAAACCAGCGGGGCATAAATTTTTGGATTCAACTGCCTGGGATCCGGATGGGACACGTTCAGAATTTGATGCATCAGCGCTGCCGGGCTGTCACCGTCAAAGGGCACGGTCCCGGTCAGGAGCTGAAACATCATGACCCCCAGGGAAAAGATGTCGGATCGGCCGTCGACTTTTTTACCGGAAATCTGTTCCGGCGACATGTAATAGGGAGTGCCTTTCACAATTCCGGTACGGGTCTGGGAGCTGGTGGTGATTCTGGCAATGCCGAAATCCGTTATTTTTACCACGCCGGATTTCAACAACATAATATTGGCGGGCTTGATATCGCGGTGGACGATTCCTTGTTGGTGGGCGTAATCCAAGGCAGAGGCGATATCAGCGCAGTAGTCGATGATTTTGCGAATAGGCAACAGGTTTCCCGGCCGGGTGTATTTTTGGAGATCTTCGCCTTCCAGATATTCCATGGCTATATAAGCCAAATCCTGTTCTTCACCGGCATCGTAAATGGTGACAATATTGGGGTGGGACAGGGTGCCGGCGCTTTCCGCTTCCCGAAAAAATTTCTTTTTCATTTCATCGATTTCATGGGACTCCAGTTCGTCACTGAAACGGAAAGTTTTAATGGCGGTGGTGCGATGAATGCGGGGATCCTGGCCCAGATATACCACCCCCATGGCGCCTTTGCCCAGTTGCTTGATGATTTCATAGCGCCCCATGGTGGGACGAGTGGTGGAAGCATCGGAAAGCAGGTTGTCCCGGGCAGCTCCGCCGCCGATAAAGCCGTCGCCGAAAACCATGGTTTCGCTGGCCTGGATGAGCTTTTTCTTTTTTTCGGTTACATCTTTAAAGTTTTTATCGTGCTCCTCAATGTAGCCATACACCATGGCAGCCTTGTTGAATTGGCGTTTGCGCTCATAATCCAGGGCCAGATTATACAGAATGTCCTTCATTTCCGGATCCACCGGCACCCGTCGTAATTTGTCAAAGGCCATGTCCAGCATTCCCTGGCTTTGAAAAGACAAACCCAACATGCGGTTGGTTTCAGCGGATTCGCCTTCCACTTTTTCCTTGCGGGTTTCGGTGATGAAATAGCGGATACTGACCACGCCGATATAGCCCAGCAGCAGTTGCAGGGTAGGATAGGTAATCTGCAGCCAGAGTTTTTGCGCCACAAAGATATAAGTGGCTCCGCCGATAAGCATGAAAGTCACGCTGAGAAAAACCAGACCGGCCGGCATGGCTTTGAGGCGGGGGAACAAGGTGGTCAGGAAAATCCCCACCAGGATGATCAAAAGGGTTTCAATAAGGCCGCCCCAGACAGGCTGTCGAATGAAGCGTTGATTCAGGATGGTCCAGATGGTGTTGGCCGAGAATTCTCCCACCGGCAGACCCGGATCTGTCGGCACACTGAGGGGATTCATTATTCCGGCGGCGGAAGTGGCCACCAGTACGAGTTTATCCTTGAAAACCGCCAAATCGATTTTGTCGTTGATCACATCAAAAAAAGAATAACTTTTAAAACTTTTTCGCGGTCCCTTGAAATTCACCAGCAGTTCTGAATTCAGGGTGATCGGCAAACGCAGCCGGCCCAGGTCCATGGCCGCCCCCAGGTCCACCTGGATGGTCTCAGGACGAATTCCCAGAAAATCAGCGGCCAAAGCCAGGGTATAAGCCGGAATGTACAAGCCTTGATATTCCACCAGAAGTTGTTCCCGGCGGGTAATGCCGTCCATATCGCAGGCAAAATTGATGTGCCCGATGCCCCGGGCAACACCGAGGAAGGCTTGAATAGGGAGAACCAGATTGGACACGCTGGGAGTTGCGCCGCCTTCCGGGTCCCTTACTTGGGAAATGGCGTGGGTCTTTAACAGCGGATCAGGCGTGGCATTTTTTACAGAGGCAAATGACTGTTCCTTAAAAAAAACCGGTAAAACAACATTGCCTGCGGCCCGGATCTCCTCGGAAAGCTTTTTATCATTGTCCAGCCGGTTGCGCGCCTCGGACAAGGCCTTTAGGAAAATTTCTTCCCGTTCGGTGAATTGAGAAGCGGCGTTTTGGGCAAACAATCCTTCCAGGCGCGTCAGTTCCTTTAAACCATTGCTGTCCTCCGGCTCGCTGTAAATGATATTCAATCCGATGGTTTTGGGAGCGCCGGAATTGATCTTGCGTACAGCCTCGGCCACCAGGGATCGCGGCCAGGGCCATCTTCCCAGTTTTTCAATGGATTCGTCGTCGATATCCACAATCACAAGCGGACTGGCGGTATCCGGCTCACCCAAGAGTTTGATTCGCAAATCGTAGAATTTCAATTCAAGGGCATCCAAGAGGGTCAAACGCGCCAGGCTAAACAGCAAAAAGAAAAAAGTGATCCCAAGTCCCCAGATCATAGTCGGATGTTTTTTGATGAAATTCATGCCTAGGCCACCGCTCATTCGTCCATGTTCATCTTACTGTTCACTCACCACAATCGGGCATGATGAAAGGTTGCAGATGGGAAACCTTCAAATACTTGTTTTGCAGGCAATATAACACGTCAAAGCCGACAAATAAATTAAAAAATGAAAAAATGTGCGGGAAGCCTGGGACAACCAGACGGGCATGGGGCCTGTATTTTTATTGTTGGTATGGTAGTTGCTTGATCAATAATTATCGCAATAAATAAGACGGCAGCACCCATGGAAAAGGAGGCACCTTGAAGATCCGGCGCTCTTCTGATGGAAAAAATACATATTTAACCCCGCGCCGTTCAAGACAAGGACGGGGCTCATCTTTCCCTGCATGTTTGGGGCAGGTTTGGAAACAGAAGCAATTAAAAGTTAATTCTGCCGGCCTATTGCAGGCAAACGTCAAAGATTTGACACCTGTCATTCCCGTGCAATCAGCCGGGCAGGGCTATCTGCTCGGCACTGTCGATAAAACCAATCCCACAATCTCCAATCTTTTGTCGGTTGATCCTGTTTTTGGAAAAGATTGCTGGCGAATCATCCACTCTCAACTCAATCGTTATAAACCCTACCATCGGATCATGCCGGGCACGCCGATCTATATCGATCCTGCCAGCAAGGAAATTTTCTGGGAGTATGATGTTTCTCCGGCACCTGTAAAGCCCAGCTTGCCGACCATGGAAAACAGCATCAAGAATATTGGGGCCGGTGGTAAGGATTCATGCGGGATTCGATTGCTTCAGGCTGTGCAGTCCTATGTGGGCACAGGTTACCATCAAAACGACTGTTATGAGCTGTTGGTGAACAGCTTAAAACAAATGGGAGTGCGTTATCACGGCAATGGTGGATTAAAAGATCGATTGATACAAATGGCCCGGGAAAAAGGCCTCACGGATAATTCATATTTAAGCGGTGAGGGGGTGATTCTTGCCTCCGGCAAACAGCTCTACACCAAAACCATTTTGCCCGGCGGTGGTCATGCGCAGCAGGTGCAGGAGATTGCAAGGGAAATGGCAGGGTTTTTGGACAATGGCCGAATCCTGTCTTTTTCCACACCCACCCGCGGCCATACGGGTATTGTGGGCAAATCCAATGATCAATGGCTCTATATCAATTCCGGCCGGTTGGATCATGTTGTCCCCAAACCGGCAGTAACGCGGAAGGGGGTGGGGGCGGAGGATCTTATGGCGGAAATCGGCAATTGGCTGCGGCTGGCCGCCAAGCGGAACGAACCGCTGCAGATTACCATGGGCTGTTTGGAAGAGGAGAAGCTGGCTTTATTTTTACAAGACCAAGTCCGTGGAGGCTAGCCGAAAACTCCGCACCGGGGACGGATCAACTCATTCTTTTGCGCCGGCATTTTGGGTTTCATCTTTTATTTTACTCATGACATCCTCCATGGTCTGGGCAGCTTTGCGACTTGCTTTTTCCGCTTCTTGGGCTGCGTTTTTGGCTTTTTCAATTACTTGTCGCTTTTCCACGCCGGGTTGGGTTTCTGTCCGCATGTCTTTAATCATCAAGACTCCGACAATCAGCAAGGTGATCAGGACAATGACAATCAATGCTCCGCGCATGGGGACCTCCTTTATTGAAGTGTTGATCCTTATTTAATAACCTAACAAATTCGGATATTCCGGTCAAACATGTTTTGAAGATGTTAAGTCGGGATATTTGAGGGGGTGATGTGCCTTTGGAAAGAAAAGGAGTTAATAATAAAAATCGAATTTTAGAGGGAGTTGATAAAATGCTTTTCGAGGCTTTTGCGGGCATAGCGCCAGGGCAAATTGAAACCATGAATAAGGTAAGGTATCGATTGAAGCAGCAACAACGAAAATTGCAACAGTCGACATGCGGGCTCATTGTCGGACAAAGCAGCGCGCACGTCGCCGAATGCTGTGCACACTTATGAAAGCCATCATCCTCGAACGTAGTGATTTAGCGTTGAAGGCACTCACCGCTTTATCGAAAAGCTTTTATCGAGATCTAGGGTTACCCAATAGGTTTACAAAAGGGCAAATGCTGTTTTATTTAGCGTTCCCTTGAGATAACATGGCTGTTTTTTGGATATCTTGACACCAACAGCCCATTCCACTATTATGGTTATCAATTAAAATCAAACCACAAGAAGGATCAAACCAAATGGAACACGAAATTATTCAAATCCGATGCGACAATTGTGGCTTGGCTGAAAGAATAGTAAGAGTGGACGGCAAGGTGTGGATTTGCGACCGTTGCGACAGATCCGTAGCGATTCCCACCGAAATGGAGTTGAAAAACCGCAACACCGGCCGGGAAATCATCCAGGAGAGTCAGCTATCCACAGACATTCCGGCTTCTCTGAAAAAAGATAAACAGCCATTCTGCCGAATCGTATACACAGAGGCATCACCCATAGCATTTACATTGAAACGGGTAAATACATATCCGCTTCTGGATCTGGGGGAAAACGGATTTGGATTTTACGCCAAGATGGATGATCCCATCGCAGCACGCATGGCCGGCGATAAATTGACTGTTGAAATCGATGTCCCCATATTGGAATCCCCCATTGTCACCGATGTGGAGATTCGTTGGATTCATACCATTGCCCCTAAGAAAATCGTCCGCGTGGGTGTACAATACTGTGACAAAAATGAAGATTTAAAGAAAATATTAGATAAAATATATAATTACATCTTGGCCCGCCCGGAATTATGGGTCGGCGACGAATAAAGAGAGATATCTCAGGCCTTTTATAGATTGACGTTTTTCATCAGCATGTCCTGGTGAGAGTAAGAATCGCCCTTGGTTTCAGCGCCGATGGTAATAGCCCCGGATTGATTGTTTTTATTGATGTAGGCCGGGTATACAGTGGCCAATTCGGAGGATTTCTTGATGACTACATATACCAGAAGCACCGAGTTGTCATAGTGATACCAGGTGCCGTTATTGTAGTTGGACTCTTTGCGCCGTTCCCAGTCGGATTTTAGAAAAACAACACCTATAATTTGATCATCGGAATAGTTTTGTTTCCATTTGGTCAATACTTGCTTGCACAGATCAGACTTGTCTCCGCCATTGTAAACTTCGGCGGGCAATCGAAAGCTTGCGGCCGCTTTTTTGTTATATTGCTCGGATAATTCTTTGACACTTGCTTTGGCGCTATTAACGGCAGTAGTAGCTTGGGCGGTTTCATTTCCTTTACCGAATTCCGTGATCAGTTTTTCAGCCTCCTTGATCTGCTGGTAAGTGCCGGAGCTTTCGTTGAACATATTGGGATTCATATCTTTCAGACCTTTTTCAGCGAATTCAACAGCTCGTTTGCTTTTTAACTCAGCAAGGCCCAGCATAAGTTGGTTCATTTTAACATTGCCTTGTTCGAAATTCGGGTGTTTAACAAGTTCTTGATGGTTGGACTGAAACCAGCGCAGGCCGTTTTCCAGTTCATTGATTTTTTCTTCAGCACTCTTATTGCTTGTCAGAATCGCCATGTCTTCAGCGATATTGGCAGCCCATTTCTCAAATGTTTGTTTGGTGAAGGGATGCAGCTTGGTACCGGCCGGCACAGCCAGGTTGATAGCTCCTCCTCCGCCTTTGATTTCAGCGGCCTTGTCCTTTACCTTGCTGCGGACTTGATCTACGTAAGCTATCAGCTCTTTGACCGGCTGTTGATATCTGGATCACTTCGCGATCCTCATGATATCGGGTAAATCCGCCGAGCGATCCTGGGTGACATGATGGCGGCTCAGGATTTCGGAATGGGTTTGCAGGGCTTTTTGGCGATCAATTACTAGTTGGTAGCCTTTTTTGTTCTCAAAGACGATAAAGGGGGTTTCAGTAGCCCTCACCAGGCGATAAAATTGATTGAAGTCGGAAAAGGGCTCGCCGTTGACCTTGGTGACGATCCAGGCTGCCAGATCATGATAGCCGATATTGACATCGCCGGCCAGAATCTGAACAGCCACAACAACTTCCTTTTTGCGGGGTGTGATCCAATCCGCCATCTCCACTAGAAATTCGTCTGGAGCGCTTTTAGCCCAGTCGCCGCCCCAGCGCTTGATGAGATTCTTGGTGAGCGGGCTGAAGACGATTCCACCGAAAATATAGAAGCGGGGCAGTTGATCATATTGTTCGGGTTGCACCAGCAGATATTCCCTTTGGATACGGTTGAGGGGCAGTGAAAAGGTTTTGGGAACGCCTTGACGCAGAACCTCCAGTTCAACCTTTTCACCCATTTGATGGCGGTCGATATAATAGTAGTAGTGGGTGCGTTCCTTGGGACGGAATTCCACAGTACCGTCATCGGCAATGGGATAGCCGTCCACGGCTGTCAATACATCTCCTTTTTGAATGATGTTTTCAGCGGGTGAACCCAGATGAACATGCACCACGAGTACGCCGGTGCGGGCCTGGGGAACCTGATGTTTGTCCTTGAGGCTGGGATTCTCCATTTTCTGGGTTTCGATCCCCAGATCCGGGAAGCCGTCGTATTTTCCGTCTTCCATGTCCTGGAGGAAATGGCTCACAATGGGGGCCGGCACCATATAGCCGATATTTTCCGATTCGCCTGGATTGGAATTCTGCATGACCACACCCACGATCTGATCGTTGATGATTACCGGCCCGCCGCTGTTGCCTGGATTGATGGCCGCGTCCATCTGTCCGGTCAGGAAATAACCACTGCTGTGGTCGTAAAGCTGATGTTCGATGCGGGACATGATGCCTTTGGTAATACTGAGGGAATCACCGCCGAAGGGAAAACCGAAGACCAGTACTTCCTGACGGGGAAAGGGCAGATCCCCCACCGCCAAAGGTTTCACGCCGTCGAAAAAGCGCTGATCATCCACGGTGAGGATGGCTAGGTCGGCTTCATGGGAAACGGCCAAAATACGGGCGTTGTGGCGTTTGGCGGCGCCGTAACGGCGGACCTGGATAAAAGTCTGATCCGCAATGACATGGGCATTGGTGAGAATCCGGTTGCCGGAGATGACCGCTCCGGAACCGCGTTTATTATGCACCTCGAACATGCGCCACGGATTGAAGTAGTCCGGAAGATTGGCTGTGGTATAAATTTTGACAATGGCCCCCTTCACCGCTTCCTCACCTTCATCCTGTGCCGGTTGCGCTTGTGTACCTTGGGGGGGTGATACCGCGGCGATTGTCAGAAACAGCATGAAAAGATGGACGGCCAAACCGGAATAAACGTGTTTTTCCAATGGGGACTCTCCTTGAATTTAAAGCTCGTTCAAAATGCCGTTTTTTTGCAGAAAGCTATTAACATCCTGCCAGAAACGTTCCTGATCCGGCGGGCAGTCGTTATGGCCGCAGGCATAGGTCAGCATTTCACTCTTCAATGCAGCATGATGCAACTGTTGGCCGTGGCTGTAAGGAACCACTTCATCATGGTTGCCGTGGATCACCAGCACGGGTTTGGTATATACGGCCACAGCGGCAAGATTGTCAAAGGGATCCCGGATGACCCAACCAGGCAGCAGATAATTTTTCATAAAGGCCCCGATGCTTGAAAAACTGGACATGAGCACCATGGCGCAACCGGCCTGGGAGACGGCCAGGGTGCAAACCGCGGCCCCTCCCAGGGAACGCCCCATCAGAATGATTCGATTCGGATCCACCTGGGGCTGGGATGCCAGCCATTGATGGGCCGCTTCCAAGGTTTGATGAATGGATTCCTGGGAAGGACTTCCCTCGGAGCGGCCGTAGCCGGGATATTCCACCAATAAAACCGCCACGCCGGTTTGCGTGAGCGGAATGAAAAAGGCCGGCCAGTCATCGATCAATTCGGCGTTGCCATGGGCAAAGAGTAAAGCCGGTGAAGGCTTGGGAGGTTCGGAGCGCTCTTTTTCCAGCGGCGCCATGAACCATACTTCCGTTTTTCCAAAGGGCAGGGACAGATGGAATTTGGTTATTCCGGGAACAGCGGCTGGGGCTTCCGGCGGTTTTTCAACCAGGTGGCGGGGGAATAAGATGAAACGCTGTAGGAAATATGCCAGGAGACAGTACACCAGATAAATCGACACTAAACTGAAAATAATCTTTGGTATCATAACCACTCTCGTTTTGTTCATGACGGCTTCCAGAAGCCTTTTTTATCAGAGACGATACCGCGGGCCATCACTTACAATGTGTCGGCCAGTCGGCTGGATGTTTTGCGCATGTTCATGCTCAGCAGGCGCGCCAGACCCTTTAATATTTTAATGCCGATTCTGGGATGGTGCTCCAGTATCAAATCAAAGCCTTTGCCCGTAAGCGCAACCAGGGTGGTATCCGTACAGGCTCTGACGGTGGCTGACCGGGGAGTGTGATCGATAATGGACATTTCTCCAATGGTCCTGCCGGCCGGCAGGGTGGCGATAACCTTGCCAAGTCCGGTGGCGGCTTCCTTGATCACCTCGAGCTGACCATCCACAATAAAACAGACATAATCCCCCTTGTCGCCTTCTCTAAAAAGAATTTCGTTCTTTTTGATTTCAAAGAAGTTCATGTGGTCGGCAATCAGGGTCAGTTCATTTGAATCAAGCTGATTGAAGAGGGGCATCTGAATTAAAAAATCGATAATCTGCTTTTTTAGGCTGGTTGTTTTAGGAACATTTTTCTTTTCCATAGATTGTTGGTCCCATTCAGGATGTTGGAGTATGCCCATTGGATCGAATTCAAATTTTTTTTGCATTTGGTTGACTTTTAGAAATTCCTTTTTTATATAGAAAAATTTTAGGTCAACATCAAATAAAATGTGAAATGGTATTGTAATTCAATCGCGCGCTGCTGAATGAAAATCGGTGTCGGACCTATAAAATGATTGTTTTTTCAGAACGTTGTTTTTTGCCTGAAGCAACTGTTTCCGGAAAAGGAGACAAGATATATTGTGAGTATCCATCAGTGTTTTAGAACTAATAAATGATGAATTTGAATTTTGAATGGGGGGAAAGTGTATGCAAAATGAACGACCGATTTATTTTACCGATCCTGACAAACTTGTCGATTTTATAATCGATAAGGTGGGCAAAAACATCGTCCTAGGAATGTGTTTGGGGCTGGGTAAACCCAACCATTTTGCCAATGCCATTTACAAAAAAGCCAAGGAAGATCCGGATCTCAGATTGAAGATTTTAACGGCCCTCTCCCTTGAGCCGCCCACCTGGTCCAGCGATCTGGAAAGACGCTTCCTAGAACCGCTGGTGCAACGGGTATGGAAAGGTTATGTGAACCTGGATTATGTGACCGCCGTGCGCAAGAATGAGCTGCCGCCCAATGTGGAAGTCGGCGAGTTTTTCTATAAGGCCGGCGGCTATCTGGACAACGAGCACATGCAGCAGAATTACACCAGCACCAACTATACCCATGCGGCCCGGGATGTGCGCGACAACGGCATGAATGTGGGCGGGCAGTTGGTGGCCAAAAAAGTGCTGAACGGCAAACCCATGTTCAGCATGAGTTCCAATTCGGATACGGCCCTGGATGCTTTCCGCGAGATCGAACGGCAGCGCAAAGAAGGGAAAAGGGTGGCGGCCATCGGCCAGGTGAACAACAACCTGCCGTTCATGTATGGAGATGCGGTCATCGAGCCCCATTTTTTTGATGCCGTGCTGGAAGCGCCGGATATGCATTTCACCCTGTTCGGCGCACCGCGTGAACCCGTGACCGTCATAGATTACGTCATCGGCATGCACGCCAGCGGCTTGATCAAAGACGGCGGCACGCTCCAGATCGGTATCGGTTCCCTGGGGGATGCCATTGCCTATGGAATGCGCATCCGTCACCTGCAAAACGAGGTCTACAACAACGTGATGCGCGATCTGGGCGTTCATGACAATTTCGGGGATATTATCAATCGCGTGGGCGGGACCGCTATTTTTGAAAAGGGTATTTATGGTTCCACCGAGATGCTGGTGGATGCTTTCCTGCATCTGTACAAGGCCGGCATCATGAAACGCAAGGTGTACGACAATGTTCCCCTCCAAAAACTGTTGAATGCCGGAAAAATTCAGGTCAAGCAAAAGGTGACCCCCGCGATCATCGAAATGCTGGCCGAGCAAGCCGCCATTCATCCCCGGTTGACAGCCAAGGATTTTACTTTTCTGCAGGAGTACGGCATATTAAAGGCGGAGCTGAAATATGAAAACGGGGAAATCGTAAACGGCAAGGACCGTTTCGTTGCCGACCTGCGGGATGCCAACAGCAAGGATCGTCTGTTCCAGTCCTGTCTGGGAAAACAACTGAAGGACGGTTTCTGGATGCATGCCGGCTTTTTCCTTGGGCCGCCCGACTTTTATGATGTGTTGAACAACATGTCCGAAGAAGAGCGCATGCAGATCAACATGACCAGCGTGCTCAACACCAATCAGCTTTACGGCAACAATCCTTATTCAAGTGAAGAGCTCAAGATGCTGCAACGCAAGGACGCCCGTTTCATCAATGCCGGCCTGATGGTCATGTTGTCCGGCGCAGTGGTCTCCGACGGCCTGGAAGATCTCCGGGTGATCAGCGGCGTGGGCGGCCAATACAATTTTGTGGCCCAGGGCCATGCCCTGGAAGACGCCCGCGGTGTATTGATGATCCGCAGCACCCGGGCCAAGGGCAAGGATGTCAGCTCCAATGTGGTTTTCAATTACGGTCATACCACTGTTCCGCGCCACCTGCGGGACATCATCGTGACCGAATACGGTATCGCGGATTTGCGCGGCAAGAGTGATAAGAATGTCATTTGCGCCCTGCTCAACGTGACCGACTCCCGTTTTCAGGACGGTCTTTTACAGCGGGCCAAGCAGGCCAAGAAGATCCCTGCTACCTATCAAATTCCGGATCGCTTCCGTAACAATTATCCGGAACGTTTGGAAAAGGCCCTTGCGACCTACAAAGAAAAAAGCCTTTTCCCGGTCTTTCCCTTTGGCACAGCTTTTACGGATGAGGAAATCGTGCTTGGAAAGTCCTTGCGGGAATTCAAAGAAAAAGCAGCGGAAAGCAAAATGGCGGTTCTGTCAGGGCTAGTGGGCCAATTGGTGGCGCCGGTGCCCGAGGCGGCTAAAAAATATCTGGAGCGAATGCAACTGGATAAGCCCGGCAACCGCCAGGAGCGCATGATGCAGAAGATCGTTATTCTGGCCCTCAAGCAGGCCGGTCAGATCTAATCCTTTCACAACTACCTTCGGCCCCAGGGAAGCAGCTTGTTGGCATCCCTGGGGCTGAAGGCTTTGATCCTGTTCTCAACCCAAATTAAAAATTACCGGCCGACAAGGCATTCAGGTTGTAATCACCCTTTTCAACCAATCTCAAGGCGTCTTGAACATCAAGCCATTCCTCGGCCTTGGCTTTCAGGCAAGACACCTGGCTGAAAACCTTATTGCGTGCCTTGAAATATTCATTGGCTTCATCAGCCCGCACTTCATCAAATTCGAAAATTGCAAAGGCGCGGATTTCCTCACCGGGATTATTGTAAACATAGGTTCCGTTGATTTTGATGAAATCCGGCACCGGCGGTAGATTCATATAGCATTTGGCCACATCACTGGCGCATTCTTCTGAAAATGTGATGGTTCCGATGATGATCATGCTTCTTTTCCTCCTGCGTTGAGTTATAAGAAAGGTTACAGCCTTTTACTCATTGTTGTAAAATGAAGGCCGGCCGCTGTCAAATAAAAAAAGGCAGACGCGGCCGCAGTCAGGGCCTGTCAAATCAACCCATTGAAACCGGCCCAGCGCACCATGGTTGCGATCAGTCGTTTGATTTGCCCCCTTAATTTCAATCGAATTTTTTTCAACCCGCCCGCCTGGCGCTGAGCCAGGTGTTCTGCCAGCAAAACCTCCAACTCATCATGGATTTGCTTGCCGATACGCAAAAATGTCAGGGTTGCCATGGTCGGTCTCCTGTGGCAGGTTGAGGAATAATGGTAGCGTATAATTTTATGAATGTTGTCATAGCGCAAATCCAAAAAAAAAGCCAGAAGCAATCTCTGCTTCCGGCTTTTTCAGGAGGATGATCAACTAATTTTCGTGATCGGCTATTTTAATGATTCATCTTATTTCTCTTCTTGTTTCTCTTCTTGCTCTTCACTTTTTTCCGAAGTTACATGACTTTCAGGCTGTCGCTGAAATCAAATTGAACTCCTTTTTCCCTGATGCTTCTGAATCTCCCATGGCTGTCTGAGCCGAGGTAATCATTTTGGGTGCTGAAGGGCGTTCCCGACCATGAGCGATTACCGAATTTAAACAGACTGCAGATGTCCATATAATGGGACAGGTTGCTCAACAGTATCATAGTGGCCTCCTTTCTTTACAAAAGCCATTTTTGTCCATGCTTCCATCGTTCGCAATGCCTGATTTGCAACTGCATGGACAGGATCTGACATGACTTTAATGACGCTATGCGTCATTGTCAAGAGATTTTTCCAATTCATATGTGTCGACAACAATATATTATGATTCAAAAAAATAAGGACAAAATCCAAATGACGCTGAGAAACGATTTTTTATGTTCACAAGCGTCTGAAAATTAATGCCATTTGAAAATTTTCAGGCCGGCGGCAAAGAAGCCGATGCCCATTGCAAACAACAGCAAAGTGGGCATTGCGATTTGGGAAAAACCGGCGCCTTCGATGAAAATACTGCGGATTCCATCCGCCAGCAGGGATAGGGGCAGTTTTTGGATATAGGGTATGCTCCAATCCGGAAAATTATGGTAGCTGAAAAAAACCCCGGACAGCACCATCATGGGCATGACCACCACATTGATGAGGCCGTTGCCGATCTCGGTATTGGCTGTGCGCGCTGAAATAAAGACGGCGATTCCGCCAAAGGCGATGTTACCGGCCACGAAGAAGACAATCAAAGCCAATATTTCACCCTGAATGCGGATGTGAAAAACCAGGTAGGCAAACAGCACCAGCAGGCCGGATTCAATGAAATTCATGGCGATGCGCACGATCATCAGGGCCATGAGAAAGTAGGATTTTTTCATGGGCGTGGCCACCATGCGCCGCAAGAGTTTTTTGGAGCGCTTTTCGATCATGCCGTAGCTCAAGCCCCACATGCAGGACATCATGATACCCATGGACATCAAGCCCGGCACCAGAAAGTCGATGTAGCGGGTGCCGGTCACGGTCAAGGGCTGAATATCGTTGTGGCCGATAGAATCAACAGAATCCGGCTTTCCCCGGTTCAACAGACGCACCAGTTTTAAATAGGTGAGCTGGGAGTCCGGATTTAATGGATCAAATTGGTATTTAAGAACTTCTTCCTTTTCTTCCAGGAGAATGCTGACCCGGCCGCGTTTCAGCAAAACCATGGCCTGGGCGCGGTCGGTCTTGAGAAAGGTGAAGGTGGTACGCCCCAATTGCTCTTCTTGCAGGGAAAGTTTGAAGCAAGGGGTCTGATCGGCGCTGGATTCGCAAGGGGCGGTCTGGGCTGCAAAAAAGGCGTCCATGCGCGGTGTTGCCTGGGCTTGCCTCCCTTCCTCATTTTTAATGACGGCTACAGTATGGAAGACATCCGGCTTCTGGGTAAAGGCCACTCCCAATCCCAGGGACATGAGAATGGGAAACACGATTCCCCAGAACAGCACCGCCGGTTGCCGGAAAATGTCTTTGAAAAGAGCGGCAATCAGGTGAATGAGTTGCCGCGGTAGTAATGTGTTCTTATTCATCCAGGCGCCTGCCGGTCATGGAAGTAAATACATCATCAAGGGTTTTGCGCCGGCATTCCAGATTTTTCAGCCGGACATTCTTTTGCTTAAGGAAATCAAAAAAAGAAGGAATTTGGGTTTCAAAATGTGAGACCAGCAAGGTGCCTCGGCCGAGATCAGGCTCCCATTGAATGGGGAAAGGCACACGACTCCCAAGCAGATCCGCGGCTTGATTCGGTTTTTCCAGGGTGAATTCGATGATTTTTTCAGCGCCGTCTCCGTTCAAGAGTTGCTCCAGCGTGCCCTCCTTTAAAATCCGGCCTTGGTGCATGATGATGACGTAGTCGCAGAGATGTTCCGCTTCTTCCATATAGTGGGTGGTCAAGATCAGGGAGGTTCGGGCATGTTCCTTGAGTTGCAAAAGGATATTCCAGATCTCCCGGCGGGCATTGGGATCCAGGCCGGTGGTGGGTTCATCCAAAAGCAGTATTTTGGGATTGTTCAGCAAGGCAATGCCCAGGGCCAGGCGCTGCCTTTGGCCGCCGGAAAGGTTGACCGCGTAAGCGTCGCGTTTCTCGGCAAGGCCCACCAGGTCGATGATCTCGGCAACCCGCTTGCGGCCGAGGTCATAAAAGGCGGCAAAGAGCCGCAAGGTTTCCCGGACGGTGAGTTTGTCGATGAAATGGGTTTCCTGCAAGGAGAGGCCGATCAGGCGATGCAGTTCGTCCGCATGACCCTTCCAGCTTTTCCCCATGATAAAGATCTCCCCTTGATCCGGTTTTTGGATTCCTTCGATCATCTCCACCAGGGTGGTCTTGCCGGCGCCGTTGGGCCCGAGCAGGGCCGTGAATTGCCCGGCATGAACATTCAGGCTGATGCCTTTCACCGCCTGAACGTTTTTAAAGGATTTGTGAACTTCCTTGACTTTGATGATCGGTTCCATCATTCTATGCTGTTTTTGCCGCTTTCGTGCTGTTGTAAATGCAAGGTGCGATCTACATGGTTTGCTTGTTGTAGCCTTTGGGGGGGGCATAGAAGTCGGTTGGAACTTGCTTTTCGGCCTGCTCCATCAATTCATGGGTGCTTTTCACCGAGGTATTCATCACGTTGGAAGTAGAGATGGTCAGAACCGGAACGCCTTTCATTTTTTTCATCTCCTTGATGAGGTCTTCCATGGTCGCCTGCATACCGGGCATGGCCATGATTCCGGCGGCCTGCATACGATTTGCCAAATCCGTATCCATCTTGATTTCAGCAGTGGCCCAGATCTCGCTCTCGGAAGGCCCCATGGGGGTGGTCATCTTTTGCAGATATTTGGTACAGTTCCATTTCCCAATTTTTTTCTTTTCATTGGTTTCCGTTACGGTTGCCTGCATTTTGGTCATGTTTTGCATCATGCCCTGCATGAACTGCTTGGCCTTGGCCTTTTCCTGGGCGCTGATCTTCTTTTCATCAATGGCCTTTTCCGCTATTTTATCCATTTCAAGGGGCATTTCCATGTAGGTCTTGTTCTGATGGTTGATATGGTAAATGCGTTTTTGGTCCACACGCATGATTACCGTGCTTTCCTTGGTATCACTGCGGATCATGTCCTTGGTGATCCAGGTTTCCCGGATTTCGTCTTTGGCGGGCTGGGTCTTGCCCATCATTTGAAAGGGCTCGGTATGTTGTTTGTATTTCATATAAATATCCGCATGCGCCGGCTGACACAAACTTGCCAGGCAAAGCCCGGTGACGATCATGAGCCAGGTTCTTGTTTGTTTTTGCATTTTTTTCTCCCATGGTTGAAGGGTTTTTGTTTTGCGGGTATTTTTAGTTTTTTTTCCTCGGCTTTGCAATGGGAAATTGGGGAAGGATGGGCCGGATGACGGATCATGGTGCGGGCCGTTCAAAATCTAAAGATTATTGCATGGTGTTGCCTGTTTTAGTCGCATATGTATACCTGGCCGTGCTACCGGATATCAGCCATTGCATTCCTGAAATGGTCGGTGTTTGTGCATGGATCGTTATTTGGCTGGGTATTTTGGTTGTCCGGGGTGAACAGCGCAAGATTCATCTACCTCCGCATGCAATTCTTGGTGCGGCTTTTCTGTTCCGCCTTTTGTTCCTGTTTTCACAGCCGCAACTTTCCGATGACATTTGGCGCTATGTTTTGGATGGCAAAATGATCCTCATGGGCTCCAATCCCTATGCTGCTGCGCCGACTGCTGTTGCCGCCCGATTGCCGGAAATGGCCGGCCTGATTGCTCGGGTAAATCATCCCGAACTGGTGACCATTTATCCACCCGGAGCCCAAATGTTTTTTGCCGCCGGAGCAGCCCTGGGGGGTCTGTTTGGAATAAAAACACTGCTGGTGGCAATTGATATGGCCTCCTGCTGGATCATCCTGCGGCTTCTCACATTTTTTCAACAGCCGGTGATCTGTTCCATCCTTTATACCTGGCATCCCTTGGTTGTGTTGGAGACGGCCCATTCAGGTCACATCGATGCCGCTGCCATATGCTTGTTTTTTACAGTTTTTTTAATATTGACCGCCGGCGACAGCAATAACAAGGACGAGAGAACGGCTAAAATTTTCAAAAGTTTTCCGGTGATGGGGGCGGCCTTGGACCGGTTTAGCGTCTTTGCAGCGGGCCTGGCCTTTATGGCCGCTTTTTTAACCAAGTTGTATCCGATCCTTCTGTTGCCCGGTCTGCCGGAATTCATAAGACACGGCCGCGGCCGGGCTTTTTGGAGCGGAGTTATCATTGCGGGTTTTTTGTTCATATTCGGATTCTGGCCTGAAATCAAAAACTGTCTGACAACCCTTACGGTTTATTTGCGGCATTGGGAATTTTCAGGATTTCTGTATCGCATGCTCCGCCTGGCCCTTGAAAGCGGAGCAATTGCCCGAGGCCTCCTGCTGACTTTCTTCGGTACGGTAATCGTATTTATCTATATCTATCATTTCGTTGCGGAGCACAACAATGATCCCGCCGGGGGTGCTGGTGTGTTTCGGGCGTATTATCGCATTGCTTTGGCCTACTTGCTGCTGACACCCACCATGCATCCCTGGTATGCTATTTATCTGACGGCCATGTTGCCTTTCCATAGAGGACCGGCGGGCTTGTGCTTGTCCTGGGCCGTATTACTGGCCTATCAGGTTTTGATCCCTTATCGCCTCACCGGCCGCTGGGTTGAAAGCGATTTAACAGCCTTACTGATATTTTGCGCGCCGTTGACAGCGGCTTTGGGAACACGGCTTTTTCAGCGGAGATGAAAGAGAGATCCTGTTGACTTCCCATTCGGCCCTGTTTATGATGAAATATCTTCAAGGGGGGAAATCGCCAGGAATGCAAATGGGCCCTGTAAAATCCGGAAGGGATCAAGAATTATTTCCATTCCTGAAATCAGAAATGACGGACATGAACAGCCATACTAATTTTTTCATCAACAAACGAGTCCTTGGACAGAGGGCCTTGTCGGTCCTATTGCTTGTTTTTCTATTCTTTTCCTCCAGCTTTGCAGCCGACAAAGAGGCCATAGGGCAACGCCTTGTGGGTGTTTATATACTGAAAGGCGCAACACCCATGAGCACATCTACTTACAGCGGAAATGTGGTTATCCAAAAGGCCGGTGATACCTACAAATTGATCTGGAATGTGGGCGGCATAGGCTATATCGGCACGGGAATTTTAACCGATGATGTTTTATCGGTGATATATTCCGACTCCGGTTCAAAAGGGTACGGCATTGCGGCCTACAAAATTTCCGATAAGGGGGATTCCCTTACAGGACAATGGACGACCTACAATGGTGAACAGCTCGGCACCGAGGTCATGACCAAGACCAAAGGCGAAAATGTGAAATCCGTCAGCCCTGAGAAACCGGGCGCTTTTGAGCTGTAAACCCCGGTTCTTTTGATTGCATTTTGTCCGCTTTTTACCTATAATTGAACCATCGAATGCGGTGCTGGAGCAGAATATGGCATCGGACCGGATTTTTTCGGAAATTCCCTTCTTTATCCTCCTCTGCCGGATAGGGTCATAATAAATGACAATTCATTCATTTGGCATGCCACTTAAACATAAGGAGGAAAGCCTATGCAAACCGCGGAAAAAATTCCTACACGGGAAAAATTTGACCGTCGGACCATTGATGACCGGCGCCGGCCTCAAATTCTTGAGCCGTATGTGGTGGTGGAATCAAGGCGTTTTAAGAAGGAGCGGCGCTCGCTGTTTGAGAGGCGCTCCGACTGGGCCAGGATCACCCGCTTCACCAGCTTGAACTTGTTCGGTAAAAAATTATAGACCGGGCAGCGCCCTTTTTTATCCAGCGCCAAGGGCGCCAAAGTTATTTGTTTAAGAAGACCTGTGAACAGGCGGATTAATATTGGTAGAACAGTTTTTGATCAGCCGGATCTGTTCAGGCAGAAGTTTATGCAAGGCATAACGTTTCAGAATCGTCTGCCGTGCCCTGGTGCGCAGTGGCTCCATGCGGTCCGGATGTTGCAGCGCTTCGTCCATCCGCAGGGCGATTTCAGTGGGATTGAAAAAGTCAAAAAGCAGGCCGTTGTCACCGTCCTGGATCACTTCCGTTACCGGCGGAGTATTGGAAGCCAGAATGAGGCAACCCGCGGCCATGGCTTCCAGCAGGGACCAGGATAAGACAAAGGGATAGGTCAGGTATACATGGGCCGCCGAGGCCTGCAGGATTTTCAGGTAGGCAGCATAGGGCAGGTGGCCAGTGAAATGCATCCGGGTCGGGTCCGGGTTCCATTGCGCAAGAAGGGCTTGTTTATAGGTTTTGCCGTCCGGTCGCGGCCTGCCATAGAATACCTGGTCTTCACCCACCACCAGGATATGGCATTTGGGCCGTCTTGCCAGAATCAGGGCCGCGGCTTCCATGAATTGTGGAAAGCCGCGGTAGGGCTCAAGACCACGGGATACATAGGTCACGATTTCGGTTGCATCCGGCAGATCAAGTCCGATCTCCGGCAATTTCAGGCCAGTGCTGTTACCGGGTTGAAAAAAATCCGTATCGATGCCGTCATGGATCACCCGGATTTTGGGATGAAATTCCAGCGGGAATTGCTGAAGCTGCCAGTTGGTCGGGCAGATGCCCAGATCGCAGGAATACAGCTCGATGAGAATGTTGGCATTCTTCAGCCGGATGCGGGTTGCCGTTTCCAGGGTGGGCGCGGTTTCGTTATTAAAATCACAGTCGGAACCCCGGGCGCGGTAGAACCATTCACAATAGGCGATCAGGCGTGCGTCTGGAAAAACATCTTTCATGAACATGCCCTGGCCCCAGGTATGGCCGTAAATCAAATCCGGGGTGAATCCACGTTTCTTCAAACCCAGGGCCGCGTTGATTGCAGCCTGGCCGTGACGCAGGGAATTTTCCAAGGGAACCAGATAGCGGTGGGGCCGGGTGCTGATCTTGGCAGGCAGGGTGTAGGCGGCTTTGAGCACACCGGGAAGGGCGCGATCCTGCCGGGCGGTGATAAAGGCCACTTGATTTTCAGGGCTTTGGGCAAAATGGGCAGCCAGGTGGCGGAACTGGGCCGGGAAATTCCGATGTAAAAAAAGAATGCGCATGGCCGGCTTACCGTACTTTCAGCCCCTCATCCAGATAGCGGATCATTGGGAAGATGAAGAATTCCACCACCCGGCGTTGTCCTACATTGATTTCCGCAGTAACGGACATGCCGGCCTTGACTTTATAGGTCTTACCGTCTTTGCTCTTCAGCTCCTCGGAATGCAGTTTGATGTAGACCGGATAAGCGTTGGTGGCCGGATCACCTTTGGGGGCATCCGCGCTCCTTTCACCTTCCCTTTCGCCGGCCACAATGCTGGATGGGCTGATAGTACGGACAGAACCTTCCAGCAAACCGTATTTCTGGAAATCGTAGGAATCCACCTTTACAACCGCGGCCTGGGCCTCCTTGACAAAACCGATGTCCTTGTTCACCACCAGGGCATTGACTTCCAGGGGCGATTTTTCCGGAACAATGCTGGCCACGGATTGGGCCGTGGTCACTACACCGCCTACGGTTTTCACCGGCAGTTGGTGGACATAGCCGTTCACCGGTGCAGTGATCACGCGTTTATCCTGTTTGAAGCGCAGGCTGCTCACTTCCGCGGTCAAGCTGTTTTTCTTTTGCAGGTTGACGGTGAATTCCGCCATTTGTTTTTCGCGAAAGCCGTTTTGAAAGGTGGCGATTTCGTCCTTGATGCGGCTGATCTTGACCTCAGCCTGGTCCAATTCGCCGTTTTTCACGCCGATCTGCCGCTCAATGTTCATACGTTCCTTGAGTTTATCCCGATAGCGGTTTTCCGCCAGGGCGCCGATCTCAACCAGGGCTTTTTGCTTGGTTTCGTCTTCCTGAACAATGGCAAAGAGTTCTTCCAGGCGTTGCTTTTCTTCCTTGACGGCATTGAAATTGGTGAGCACTTCGAGTATTTGTTTTTCTTTTTCCTGCAGGGTGGAATGATACACCGCCAGTTGGGACTGGTATTGCGCGGTCTGGGCCGTGATCATTTCCGCTGGATAATTCGCCATGGAAGGCGCAAATTCTTTACCGTTGAGAAGCGCCTCGACACGTTCCATCTCCAGGCAGACCACTTTCAGGTTCTGCTCCTTGCCTTCCAGATCAGCCTGGTCCACGGAGGGGTCAATGGAGAGCAAGGGATCGCCGGCTTTGACAAAATCGCCTTCCTTGACATGAATGGCGGTAACCGCGCCGGTATCCAGGGGCTGGACGATCTTCACATCACCCACGGGAATGAGTTTGCCCCGGGCGGAGATCACCACATCCACCTTGATGAAATACAAGCCCAAAAGAACGCTGAGCATCAGGGCGATGAGGGTCCATAAAAACCACATGCCCAGGGGATTGGCCGGTTGTTCCTCGATCTCGGTCAGGATCGGCTTGAAATCGTGATGATCGGTATTCAGACGCATGGGGAAAAATACCTAAAAAGTTGTTGGCGCAATGGTGTCTTCAAAGCCGTGTCTCCTCCTGCTGGCGATAGAGGTGGGCGTACAGTCCGCCGTGCTGAAGCAGGGCCGCCTGGGGGCCGATTTCAACGATGCGGCCCTTATCGATGACGATGATGAGATCGCATTTGCTCATCACGGACAGGCGATGGGCGATGAAGATGACTGTGCGGCCCTGACGGATGAGATTCAGGTTTTGGTAAATGGCCCGTTCGGATTCATAGTCCAAGGCGCTGGTGGCCTCGTCAAAAATGAGGATGGCCGGATTGGTGATGAGGGCCCGGGCAATGGCTATGCGCTGCTTTTGGCCGCCGGAAAGGGAAGCGCCCCGCTCCTCCACATAGGTGTCATAGCCCAAGGGCATTTCGGAAATGAAGTCGTGGGCTCCGGCGATCCTGGCGGATTGGATGATCCGTTCCATATTGGCCTCAGGGGCCGCGGCAGCGATATTTTCCCGGATGGTGCCGCTAAAAAGGAAACATTCCTGAAGCACCACGCCGGTGCGGTGTCGCAGAAACAAGGGATCGATGTGGCGGATATCCACGCCGTCGATCATAATGGCGCCTTCCATGGGCAGGTACAGGCGCTGGATCATCTTGGCAATGGTGCTTTTACCGGAACCGCTGCGGCCGACAATGCCCACCATCATGCCGGGTTTGATGGCAAAGCTGACCCGATCCAGGACCAGGGGGCCGTCCGGTGCATAGCGGAACTGAACATTTTTGGCCGTGATCTCCCCTTGCAGACGATTGAGACTGGCGGCGCCGCCCACCACTTCCGAAGGGGTGTTGATGATGTCACCCAGGCGCTCCAAGGATAAACGCGCCTGCTGAAAATCCTGCCACATATGCACTAGGCGCAGGATGGGACCGCTGAGCTGGGAGGCGAACATCTGGAAGGCGATCAACTGGCCGACGCTCATGCTGCCGTTAAAGACCTGGGAGACGCCGAAGTAAATCACGGCCAAGGTCATGGATTTCTGCAGCAATTGGGCAAAGGACACGGCGAAATTGGCCAGGTTGGAAAGGCGAAAGGCGGAAAGAATGTATTCCCCCAGATTGTTTTCCCAGTCCTTGATCATCTTGCCCTCAATGGACAGGGATTTCACTGTCTGAATACCGGTGATGGACTCCACCAGAAAGGACTGATTCACCGCGCCTTTTTGAAATTTGTCGTTGAGTCTGGTTTTGATCAGGGGCGTGGCGAAAAAGGAGATCAAGGCAATACCCAAAACAAAGCCAAGCACGATAATGGTTAGGAAGCCACTATAGACCGCCATGATGGCGATGAACAGGACCGAGAATAGCGTATCCAGCATGACCGTCAGGGAGATATTGGTCATGAACTGGCGCAGATTCTCCAATTCACGAACCCGGGCGATGATGTTGCCGACTTTGCGGACTTCAAAATAGCGGAAGGGCAGGGACAAGAGATGGCGGTAAACCTTGGAGCCGAGACTGGCATCGATTTTATTGGCTGTGTGGTAAAGCAGATAATTGCGCATCAGGTGCATGATGGTATCAAACACCAGCAGGATCATGAATGTGCTCGCCACCACCGTCAAGGTAGTCAAGGCATGATTGGCAAGAACCTTGTCGATGATGATCTGAATGAAGAGCGGGGTGAGCAAGGCGAAAATTTGAATAAAGAAGGAAGCAAAGATGACCGCGAAAAAAACCTGACGGTGTTTGAAAAATTCCTTGAAAAGCCAGCGGATGTTGAGAAAGAATTCGGTCTTGGTGAAACGCGGAAACACGGCGATGGCGGCCCCGGACCACATGGCGGTGAATTCCGCTTCGGCCAGATCCCGGATTTTTTTCTCCATACAATCGAAAATAAAGACCTTGCCGTCTTTACGGCCCACTGCTACCGTATAGCCACCGTCCTTTAGTCCGGCGATAATGGGAAAGGGGTACTGACTAAGGCCATCCAAATTTCGAATGGTTTTCAACCGGGCGCGCATCCCATTCTCCCGCAGGATGCGGATCATTTCCTCGGCCTTCAATTCCGTCTCGATGAAGTGGCGTCGCCGTATGGCCTGGATATCAATATCCTTGGCATGGATTTTTGAGACGACTTCAATGCTGATTAGGCCTGTTTCCATACAAAACCGTTTTATGAAAGATTGTATACCCTGATTACCTTAAATCTTCAGCCTATAGTCTTTCCCACCCAGATCGGCCTATATACCATAAAAAAACATCCTCATCCATTCCTAACTGAAAAAATAAATTACTGCTTGACTATAATTGCTTGGATCGTCATGATTCACTTCCGGCAATCATCAACACATAATGATTTATAAGGGAGATGCATATAAGGATATGCGACAACTAATGATATTGTATTTAATAATTTTGATTCATTTTACAATTCCATTGAGTTCCAATTCCGAGGAATTATCATATTTGACTGCTGTAAGAAATACCTTGAAACATTCGGCGCGAATCAAGGTTAAGGAAGAGGAAATAAAAATCGCCGAGGCGGAGTATCGTCAGCAATTCGCAGCTCTATATCCCGAGGTTTCGCTGAACAGTAAAATAGAGCGTTTCGGTGATCTGGACAACCGTGACGAGCAAAGCACCGTGACGATTTCCAATGAAGTTATCGGCGGCAATCAAGATTCGTGGCGTTCCAGTGTCTATGCCCTGGGGCAATATCGCTTGTCCAATTGGTATAAAAAGGATTATGAAGTAAGCTATTATGAAAAAATGCAGTCAACTAAAGTCCAGGATTGCATAGTGGAGGTTAAAAATGTATGCCGCGAATTGATTGATTTGTACATGAATGCCGGCATAAGCAAGATTCGGTTGCGTTTTCATGAAAAAATTTTAACATGTTTGGAAGGCGTATATAAATTAAAACAAAAAGCAAAGGCAAAAGGGGAAATCTCGGAAGAAGAAATGCTGAAAGCCGCAGCGGATTTATCCCGTGTTCGAAAGGAGGCTGCCGCTGTTCGCAGAGGATTGTTGGAAAATTTTGCACGGATGGCTGTGATGACCGGAGAAAAGTATACCGAGGAAACTTCTATAATACCGTTTGATGTGGAAGGGGTATCATCGCTTACTACAACTGAAGGAAGCGAGACTGATGCGCCGGAATATAAAGCACGTCTTGTCGAATTAGAGGCTCTGCGGGTTAAGGCGAAGTCGGCTGAAAATGCCGACTGGCCGGATATCTCCATTTATGCACGGTATGATTACTACGGTGACAGTCAGCGAAGTCTGGATGATGCCTTGCATAATTTAAGAACCAATTCCTATACAACCGGTGTTTATATAAGTCTGCCGCTGATAGATGGCGGATTGCGGGCCTGGAAAAAACGGCAAAACAACGCCGAGATCAGGCATCAGGAACAAATTCTCCGGGCAGCCGGTGAGAAGAACAGTCAAGAAGTGAATCGTCTTCAATCGGGGTATGCGGAGTTGACTCGATCGGTTGAACAGTACCGAAAGCTATTGGACCAGTATGAAAAATTGCTGCAAATTTCCAGCAAAGCCGGCAAACTTGGTGAAAGAAACGATGCCGAGGTCCTGAGCATGGAGAAAGAAAAACTCACAATAGAGAGCGAACTGCTGACAAGCGAACAGATCCTGGCCGGATATGAAAAAAAATTACTTCTAGAGCAGGATTTTGAAAGGTTCATAGCCGAATCAAAAGGGGAGAATACCTGTCAGCCTTGCCAATGAGGCCAAAGACGCTCGCGGATTATATCGCTTCGGAATCAATGCAAAAAATCAGCGCCCTTATCCACCCGCTGACTTCTAAGAGAGAGTAGGATGGATAAGAGCGGAATTACTGAGATCCTTTTAAAGGGTCACCTATACTTGATGCCAACTCTGAGCCAGGGTTGTGATATAAGTCTCATTCACACGCATGGCCTCATACTTTTGAATCAGGTCCAGACCCGGATCATTGTTGATCGAGCTCATGGTATTAACGATATTCTCGATATCCTGGCGGTTGATGTAATAGCCATCCGAGACCTGCAGGCGCTCAATGCCGTCCGTGGCGCTCGCAAACTGATCGTTTACCTGCATGTAATTGTTACTATCCACAAACAGGTAGAGATTGTTGTTATCTTTAACGATAACCGGATCGGTGCGTACTGCATCCGTCATGCTGACCATATCCTGATCAGACGGGTCTGTTCCCGTATCGGTAATGACATCCATGCCGTCGGTTTTGCGGATTTGGTAAGTGTCGGAGCCGCTGCCGCCATTAAGGATGTTGTTGCCGGAATTTCCGGTCAGGATATTGTTT
>DYJD01000015.1:82169-149869 GCA_020723325.1 Desulfosudis oleivorans
TCAGGTTCAGGTTTTCCACGTTATCGGTAAGGGTGTAAGTGATGGAGCTGTTGACCGAATCGTTACCCTCGGCAGCGTATTCAGTTACGATATCGCCTGTGGTGTCCACATGGTAGGAATCGTTGCCTAATCCGCCGAGCATGGTGTCCGCGCCTTCTGCACCGTCAAGGCTGTTGTTGCCAGTATTACCTGTCAGGAGATTGTCAGTCGCATTTCCGGTACCGTTGATATCCATTGTTCCAATCAGGGTCAGGTTCTCTATCGAGCTGGCGCCAAGTGAATAGGAAACGGTATTGTTGACGGTATCAACGCCTTCACCGGTATTTTCCACAATCACATCGGCGGCACCATCCAAATAGTAGGTGTCGTTCCCGTACCCGCCGATCATTGTATCCTGGCCGCTGCCGCCATTAAGGATGTTGTTGCCGGAATTTCCGGTCAGGATATTGTTTAGATTGTTTCCGGCGGCATTGATATCAGCCGAACCTGTGAGGGTCAGGTTCTCAACAAAGCCGGT
This sequence comes from Desulfosudis oleivorans, assembly GCA_020723325.1. GTDB lineage: Bacteria > Desulfobacterota > Desulfobacteria > Desulfobacterales > SURF-7 > DYJD01. The sequence goes on from DYJD01000015.1 coordinate 82,687, forward strand.
GCCGGTATAATATACCAAATCAACATCCGTCAGGCTGTAAGAAATCGAACTGTTAATCGTATCGATTTGCCAAAAATTCCAACTTTCGTTTACTACATCACCACCATCATCCACAATAAAAATATCAGAGCCCCAGCCGCCGTCCATGGTATCTGCACCTGTGCCGCCGTCAAGGATATTGCTGCTGGAATTACCGGTCAGAACGTTATTCAGGCTATTGCCGAAGGCATTGATATCCGCGGCTCCCGTCAGGTTCAGGTTTTCCACGTTATCGGTAAGGGTGTAAGTGATGGAGCTGTTGACAGTATCGGTCCCTTCATCCGGGTTTTCCAATACTGTGTCGCCCACATCATCCACATGATAGGTATCGTTGCCCAGCCCGCCCATCATGGTATCCGCACCGGTAGCACCGTCAAGGATATTGTTCCTGGCATTGCCGATTAGAAGGTTATCAACATTACTGCCTCCTCCATAAACATCTTCTGAAAGGATCAGATTCTCAACATCGGCACTCAATGTATATGAAACCGTACTATAGACTGTATCTATGCCTTCGCCGGCATTTTCCATGATCACATCACCGGCATCATCCACATAATAAGTGTCGTTGCCGATCCCGCCGATCATTGTATCCTGGCCTCCTCCGCCGTCAATAATGTTGTTTCCAGAATTGCCGGTCAGAAGGTTGTTCATATTGTTACCTGCCACGTTGATATCGGCCGAACCCGTGAGGGTCAGGTTCTCAACAAAGCCGGTGCCGGTATAATATACTAAGTCAACATCTGTCAGGCTGTAAGAAACCGAACTGTTGATTGTGTCAATTTCCCAAAAATTCCAGCTCTCCATTACTACATCACCGCTATCATCCACAATAAATGTATCTGCATTCCAACCGCCGTCCATCGTATCAGCGCCGGCCCCTCCGGTAAGGGTGTCACTACCGGCAGCGCCAATTAGGATATTGGCTTGGCTATTGCCGGTGATGATATTATCAAGTTCGTTCCCGGTTCCATTGATTAGTCCCGAACCGGTCAGGGTAAGATTTTCAATATTTGCTCCCAAGATATAGTTGATGGAACTGTTTATGGTATCTAAACCTTCACCCGAATTTTCCATGATTATATCGCCGGTATCGTCCACATGGTAGGAATCGTTGCCTGTGCCCCCCAGCATGGTATCCGCGCCGGCGGCACCGTCAAGGCTGTTGTTGCCGGTGTTGCCGATCAAGACATTGTTGAGCGCATTGCCGGCGGCATTGATATCCGCGGTGCCGATAAGGGTCAGGTTTTCGATATTCGCTCCCAGGGAATATGTGTCGGAAGAGTACACAATTTCCGTGCCTTCATTGACATTTTCCGTCACCACATCACCGGCATCATCCACAAAGTAAATATCGTCCCCCGCTCCTCCAGCCAGCGTATCTGCACCGCCGGCGCCGTTAAAAATGTTGTTCCCTGAATTACCTGTCAACACATTGTCGAGGGTATTGCCGGTGCCGTTGATATCCGCGGTGCCCGTGAGGGTAAGGTTTTCTATATTTGCTCCCAGGGTATAGGTGAGGGCGCTGTTCACGGTATCCGTACCTTCCCCAGTGTTTTCCGTCACCATATCGCCTGCATCGTCCACAAGGTAAATATCATTGCCTGTGCCGCCGATCATGGTGTCGGTACCGGTGGCGCCGTCGAGGCTGTTGTTGCCGGTGTTGCCAATTAAGATATTATTGAGGCTGTTGCCTGCGCCGTTTATATCAACAGTACCGGTTAGGGTCAGGTTCTCCACATCAGCAGTGAGGGTGTAAGCGATGGAACTATACACGGAATCGATTCCTTCGCCTGAAATTTCTACCACCACATCGCCGGCATCATCCACAAGGTAAATATCGTCGCCTGTGCTGCCGATCATGGTGTCGGCACCGGCGGCGCCATCGAGGATATTGTTACCGCTGTTGCCGCTTAGGAGGTTGTTGAGGGCATTACCGCCGGCGTTATTATCCGCAGTAGCGGTAAGAGTCAGATTTTCAATATTTGCTCCCAGTGTATAGGTGAAGGAACTATTCACCATATCCATGCCTTCATCGGCGTTTTCCGTCACTATATCGCCGATATCGTCCACAAAATAGGCATCGTTGCCCGCACCGCCAACCATGGTATCCGCACCGACGTTACCGTCAAGGGCATTGTTTCCGGTATTGCCAGTCAGGAGGTTATTAATACTATTACCGGTTGCGTTAATATCCATAGATCCCATGAGGCTCAGGTTCTCTGTATCAGCGGTCAGGGTATAGGTGATGGAACTATTCACCGAATCGGTTCCTTCACCAACGTTTTCCACAACCACATCACCGGCATCATCCACAAAGTAAGTATCGTTGCCCGCATTGCCGGCCATGGTATCCGCGCCGGCTACACCGTCAAGGATGTTGTTTCCGATATTGCCAGTCAGGAGGTTATTAATACTATTTCCGGTTGCATTGATGTCCGTTGTTTCGGTCAGGCTCAGGTTTTCTAAATTTGCACCCAGGGTATAGGTTATGGCACTGATTACGGTATCCGTACCTTCACCTGTGTTTTCCGTGATGATGTCGCCGGCGGTACCCACATAATAAGTGTCGTTGCCAATACCACCGATCATCGTGTCTGATCCGGAGCCGCCGTCAATGGTGTCGTTGCCGTCAGCGGCCGTCAGGCGATTCGCCGCGGTATTTCCCATTAATAAATTGTCGAGGCTGTTCCCTGTCCCATTAATAGCCGAAGTTCCCGTCAGGCTCAGGTTTTCTACATTTGCCCCTAACGTATATGTGATGGAACTATTGACGGTATCCGTACCTTCATCAGTATTTTCCGTTACCAAGTCACCTGTATTGTCCACAATATAGGTGTCGTTGCCGGCGCCGCCGAGCATGGTATCCGCGCCGGTTCCGCCGTTGAGGATGTTGGCGCCGGCATTGCCGGTCAATACGTTGGCCATGGTGTTGCCAGTGGCGTTGGTGTCCGCAGCACCAGTCAGGGTCAGGTTTTCAATGTAGGATCCCAAAGTAAAGGAGCTGGAGCTATTGACCGTATCCGCACCTGAATTGTTGCTTTCCGTTACAACATCACTCGTGCTATCGACATAATAGATGTCGTTGCCAGCACCGCCTACCAAAGTATCGTTGCCGGCGCCGCCGTCGAGGATGTTGACGCTTGCATTCCCGGTCAACCTATTATTAAGGCTGTTGCCGTTGCCGTTGATGTCCACACTGCCGGTCAAGGTCAGGTTTTCAACATTATCTCCCAGGGTATAATTGATGGAGCTGTTGACGATATCCGTGCCTTGGCCGGGATTTTCCGTGACGACATCGCTGATATTGTCCACTGTGTAAGTATCGTTTCCGGCGCCGCCGATCATGGTGTCTGCGCCGGCGCCGCCGTTAAGGATATTAGCCCCGGTATTTCCGGTCAGCACATTGTCAAGGGTATTGCCGGTGCCGTTGATGGCCGAGGTGCCGGTGAGGGACAGGTTTTCAACGTTCGCTCCCAGGGTATAGGTGATGGAACTGCTGACGGTATCCACACCTTCAGTGGGATTTTCCGTGACGATATCGCCGCTGTTGTCCACAGTGTAGGTGTCATTTCCGCTGCCGCCGAGCATGGTATCCGCGCCGGTGCCGCCGTTGAGGATGTTGGCGCCGGCATTGCCGGTCAACACGTTGGCCATGGTGTTGCCAGTGGCGTTGATGTCCGCAGCACCGGTCAGGGTCAGGTTTTCAATGTAGGATCCCAAAGTAAAGGAGCTGGAGCTGTTGACCGTATCCGTACCTGATTTGTTGCTTTCCGTCACAACATCACTTGTGCTATCGACATGATAGATGTCGTTGCCGGCACCGCCTACCAAAGTATCGTTTCCGGCGCCGCCGTCGAGTATGTTGGCTCCGGCATTGCCGGTCAAGGTATTGTTAAGGGTGTTGCCAGTGGCGTTGATATCTGCGGTACCGGTGAGGGTCAGTCTTTCTACATCTGATCCCAAAGTATAGGTGATGGAGCTGTTGACGGTGTCCGTGCCTTCGCCGGGATTTTCCGTGACGACATCGCCGATGTTGTCCACTGTGTAAGTGTCGTTTCCGTCTCCGCCGAGCATGGTATCCGCCCCGGCGCCGCCGCTGAGGACGTTGACCCCGGTATTTCCGGTCAGCACATTGTCGAGGGTATTGCCGGTGCCGTTGATGGCCGAAGTGCCGGTGAGGATCAGATTTTCAACATTTGCTCCCAAGGTGTAAGTGATTGAACTACTCACCGTGTCGATGCCTTCACCGGAATTTTCCGATACCAGATCACCCGTGCTGTTCACAAAGTAGAGATCATTATCGGGCCCGCCATACATGGAGTCGGAGCCTGCGCCGCCGTCTAAGGTATCATTTCCTTCGTAGCCATAAATGCTGTCGTTTCCCGATGTCCCGACCAATGAGTCATTGCCGGGTGTTCCATAAATTGTCGCCATTATTCCCCCCTATTCCTTGAACTAGTTGTGAATTGAAGTTATAAAAGTTTTTACTAAAAATTAAAAATCACGCATGATTATGCGTAATAAAATCCGCTTGTATGGGGCAAAAAAAGGCGTCTCGTCCGGACTCGATGGCAGTAAAACTGCGAGTGCAGTCAGGGGTGACGATTGCGGGAAAACCGCAAACACAAAGGGTGCAGGCTCATGACCCAGTATTAATAGCCCCAACAATGAGAAAAATCCAGGAACATCTTAGGAAAAAACAAGTGTGAGGAATGCCCCTGAAAAATTTCCAACAATTTTTTTATATCGTGCAATCGGCGATAGGTAGTTTAATATAACCTATATAGTTTACACTATATTTTTCTATATTAAACGATGTTCACACGCGCTTACATGTGTTTCCAGTAACATAACAGATGGGGCCTGTCAATAACTATAGCTTATTTTTTTTTGTGATCCTACTCAGTGTCTTTTTTCAGGGTTTCCTTGGTCATGGCCGCGGCACAGGCGGCAATGACGGCCGAAATAAAGAGAATGAGAAAAGCAGCTCGATAACCGGCCAAAGAAAATGCATCGCTTGTTTTTTCGTATTTTTCCAGGATATGGCCCAGCAAGGGCTGGAATAAGGCGCCGCCGATGAAAGGGAAGAGATTGATCAAACCCGTAGCGGTTCCGGCTATGGATATAGGAAACAACTCTTTGTTCATGGTAAAACCGATGACTACTACGGCGCTGGAAAAACAACCCAGCATAAAAAAAACAGCGTATAACGCCGGGATGGACAAGCTTTCTGTCTGAAAGGCCAGCAGGCCGACAACGCCCACCACGGCACAAGTGCATAGCACCAATACTACTTTGCGTCCTCTAAACACGCGATCCGACAGATAGCTCAAAAAAGGACTGCCCACCACCATGCCCAAAGCCGGCATGGAGAGGATTTTGCCCGAGGCAACTTTACTCAGGCCGTAGACATGCTGAAGATAAGGGCCGCCCCACAAACCCGCAAGAGCGAAAAAGATGCCGCAATTGCAAAAAAACCATAAAGCCAGAGTCCAAAAAGGACCGTGGGCCAGGACCTGCTTTACTCCCTGGGCAAGACCTATACCGGGTTGGTTTTTGCGGGGAGTATCGGCCGGGGCAGGCCAGCCCAAATCAGCCGGACGATTGCGCACGAAAATCCAAACCAATAATGCCAGCAACAGGGTGAAGATACCGACCACCACAAAGGAATGGCGCCAACCAATGCTGGAACTCAGCCATACCAAAGGCACGGCGGCACTGAGGGAGCCGACGCCGCCCATGGCCATGAGAATGCCGGTCATGTATGCGAATTCGCTGATACGGAACCATTCTGCCAGAATTTTCATGGCCGCAACGAACAGCATGGCTGCGCCGATACCCACCAATGTTCGGCCCACGATGGCCCAGAAAACTGTTGGGGCAAAACCCAGAATCATACATCCTAAAAAGGCCACGGTGAAAAACAGGGTGATGGTCTTGCGCGGTCCCCACGAATCGGCCAGCAATCCTGCCGGAAGCTGCATCAGGGCGTAGGGATAGAAATAGGCCGCAGATAAAAGGCCGGTCAAGGCACCGCCGGTTTGAAGATCGCGCATGATATCCACAGCCAGTACGGCCGGGCAAGTCCGGTGGAAATAGACCAGCACATAGCTCGCAGCCAGCAGGGTAAAGATCAGCCAGCGATATTGCATTGTTTTGATTTCAAGATCGACAATCATCGCGTGATCCTATTGAAAAAAAAAGATTCTGTAAAGGGATAAACAAGGATATCCCATGCGGTTTTTTGGGGAGACGGTATAGGGTCGTAATCGATAAAAATATAACTTGACATAGAAATATTATTCTAGAATTATATTCTAAAATACACCCAAAACCGATTCCGGTGGGTGATGAGATTATCAAGCAATTTGGAGGTGGATCATGGAAAATACAATTTGGCAGGCTGCGGCCCAGGCCATTGTCAATGCAGGGCAGTTTCCCATACCGGTCAGTGCAACCATGTTGGAATTGGTGCAGACGGTGATGAATGAGCAGGAAGCCGCATTTATTCCAATTTTTACCAAACCGTTAAATCAAATTGAAATCAGCCAGAAAACCAATCTAACGCCGGAGGAGCTGACGGCCATGCTAGAGACCTTGATGATCAAGGGCGTGATCACCGGCATTCCCAGCAAACAGTCCGGTCAGGTGGTCTATCGCCTGATGCCGCCCATTCCGGGTTTGTTCGAATTCACCCTTATGCGCGGCGAAAGCGGTGAAAAGGAAAAGAAATTGGCGCGAATTTTTGATCGGCTTTTTAGTGAGCTTTCCAATATGGTTCAGAGCAATTATGATCTGGCCATGGGGATGTTCAAGGGCGCCCGTCCCATCACCCGGGTGGTGCCGGTGAATCGTGCCGTCCCGCAGAAGATTGACAACGTCATTCCCCACGAGGACATGGACGCCATCATCGAAAAGTTCGACACCATTGCCGTGGCCCATTGCTACTGCCGTCATGAGAAAGATCTGCTGGGCCATACCTGCACCGTGACCAAAGAAAAAGAAAACTGCCTGTTCTTTGGTCAGACCGCCAGATTCGTTCTGGACTATAAGTTCGGCCGATCCATTTCCAAACAAGAGGCCCGTACCATCATTGCCAAGGCCCGGGAAGACGGTCTGGTGCACAAAACTTTTCATATCCGCCAGGATATCGAGAAAGACGAGTTCGCCGTTTGCAACTGCTGCAAATGCTGCTGCGGCACTTTTCAGCTTTACTACGGCGGAGCAGCGCCCATGCAAACCTATACCTCCTTTTTGGCCCAGAATGATTCTGAGCTTTGCAGCGGCTGCGGCCTTTGTGTGGAAAAATGTCCCATGGAAGCCATCGCCCTGGAAGATGAAATCGCCACCATCCGGGAGAATAAATGCATCGGCTGCGGGGTTTGCGCGGATCTTTGTCCGGTGAACGCCATTCAGTTACAACGCACCGGAATCCGGGAGACATTTGTGTTGCCGTTAAAGCAAGCGAAATGAGACTCAATGCCAGGGCAATCGTCCGAATACTATCGCTCACTAAAGCAAAGTGTTACGTGAGTATTTTAGAAGTAGATCCAGCCTATAAGGATCGCCAATGAAAACAGAGTGACAGGTATTCCAATCGCCGCATGGGCCTTGAATCCGATAACAATGCCGCTGTTGCGCGCCTGTTCGATGACAATCAGGTTGGCAATGCTGCCGATGATGAACAAATTGCCGGCAAAGGTGCTTGAGACCGCCAGAATATACCATTCCAGCGGGTTGGCAGGATCCAGGAATTGGATCAACAGCATCACTGCCGGAACATTACTGACCAGATTGCTCATAATCGCGGAAATTCCGGTTAGGGTGGGAGGGTGGCGCAGGCCCAACCCATGTTGTTGCAAGCCCTGAATGATATCGGCCGGGATGTTTGCAAGGGCGATGCCTTTGTTCACGACGAACAAGGCGCAAAACAGGGTGATCAGATGCCAGTCGATAAGTTCCAGCATGTGCCTGGATTTCATCTTGCGGCTGCACAGCAGCAGTCCGGCCAAGGCAATGGCGGACAGTTCCCGGGGAATGGGCGAAAAAAAAAGGCAGACGAGGATACTGATGGCAGCCAATCCTTTATAGCTTTGCCAGCGGTTGAATACCGGCCAGTGCTGATCCCGTTTAAAGGGCAGGGCCGGTTGTGCCGGCGCAAAATGAAGCCGATAGGTCCGGATGATCAGCAGATAAGCCATGGCAAAGGACAACAAGGCCGGTGGGGTGCACCAAAACAGAAAATGGTTGAAGCGCAGAAGCCCCACCTGGCCGATGAGCATGTTTTGGGGATTGCCGATGATGGTGGCGGCCGAGCCGATATTGCTGGATACAGCCAAGCCCAACAGATAGGGCAGGGGGTTCAGGCCGGCTGAAATCAGAACAGCGCACAAAACCGGCGTAAAAGCCAGGCAGATAATGTCATTGGCCAGAAGGGCCGACAGAACTGCGCTGACCAGCATGCTGAGAAGTAAAAACAGGCGCGGCCGCTTCAGCCAGGAGGAAATCCGGAGGGCTGTCCAGGTGTAAAAACCGCCCAGCCGCAGTTGGGCTGAAATGACCATCAGGGCGTACAAGAGCAAAATCGTGGAAATGTCCACAGCCTGAACCGCCTGGTCAAGGGGCACTGCACCAAACACCACCATGGCGATGGCACCCAGCAGGGCGATGCCTGTCCGATCCAGATTCAATCCCGGAATCCGCCCCAGGGCCACGCCCAAATATGTCAATATGAAAATGAATCCTGCCAACATCAAGCTTAAAATTTCAGATTTCAGATTTGAGATTTGAGATTTCAATTTTTGAATTTCAAATCTCAAATCCAGATAACCCATCCCCCTGGAAATTTCAAATCTCAAATCTCAAATCTCAAATCAAAAAAGATTTTTGTTGATCCCGATTGGTGGTCAAGGGTATGGTTATCAACCTCATTTGTACAGAATAACCCAATCCAAAAATCGGAGAGCAAACATATGAGTACGCCAGGCAACAAGATAATTTACACAATGATGAAGGTGGGGCGTTTTCACGACAAAAAACCGGTGTTGCAGGACATATCCCTTTCCTATTTTTACGGCGCCAAAATCGGTGTTCTGGGCCTCAACGGCGCCGGTAAAAGCACCCTGCTGCGCATTATGGCCGGGGTGGACAAGGAATACGTGGGCGAAACCATCATTTCCGCCGGGTATACAGTGGGATTTCTGGAACAAGAGCCCAAACTAGACCCTGACAAAACCGTGAAAGCGGTCGTGGAAGAATCGGTCCAGGAAATCGTTGATCTGCTCAAAGAATTCAATACCCTTACGGAAAAATTTTCCGAGCCCATGGAGGCTGATGAAATGGACCGGCTCATTGAGCGCCAGGGGGTGGTTCAGGAAAAGCTGGACAATCTGAACGCCTGGGACCTGGATTCCCGCTTGGAAATGGCCATGGACGCCCTGCGTTGTCCGCCCGGCGAGACCCCGGTCAAGGTCCTTTCCGGCGGTGAAAAAAGGCGGGTGGCCCTGTGTCGCTTGTTGCTCCAAAAGCCGGACATTCTATTGCTGGACGAACCCACCAACCATCTGGATGCTGAAACCGTGGCCTGGCTGGAGCATCATTTGCAACAGTATGAAGGAACGGTCATTGCTGTCACCCACGACCGTTATTTCCTGGACAATGTGGCCGGCTGGATTCTAGAATTGGACCGCGGCCGGGGTATTCCCTGGAAGGGCAATTATTCGTCCTGGTTGGAACAAAAACAAGCCCGGCTGGAAAACGAGGAAAAGAGTGAGAGCCAGCGCCAGAAAACCCTGCAACGGGAGTTGGAATGGATCCGCATGACGCCCAAAGCCCGCCGCACCAAGTCCAAGGCGCGCATCAGCGCTTATGAAGCCTTGCTTTCCCAGGAAAGTCAGAAACGGGCAGGGGAGCTGGAAATTTATATCCCGCCGGGCCCACGCCTGGGCAATATCGTTATTCAGGCGGAAAATCTCACCAAAGGCTTTGAAGACCGATTGCTGATGGACAAAATTAATTTTTCCCTGCCGCCGGGCGGTATCGTCGGCATCATCGGACCCAACGGTGCCGGCAAAACCACCTTGTTCCGGATGATCACCGGCCAGGAAAAAGCTGGTTCAGGCTCCATTCGCATCGGCGAAACCGTGAAGCTGGCCTATGTGGATCAGAGCCGCGATGTGCTTGATCCGGAAAAGACCATCTGGGAGATGATTTCCGGCGGCCAGGAAGTTTTTGAACTCGGCAAGAACATGGTTAAATCCCGGGCATATGTTTCCCGCTTCAATTTTTCCGGAACCGACCAGCAGAAAAAAGTGGGGATGCTCTCCGGCGGCGAGCGCAACCGGGTTCACCTGGCGCGTATGCTCAAGTCCGGGGCTAATGTCCTGCTGCTGGATGAACCCACCAACGACCTGGATGTGAATACCATGCGGGCCCTGGAAGAAGCCCTTGAAAATTTTGCCGGTTGCGCCGTGGTGATCACCCATGACCGCTGGTTCCTGGATCGCCTGGCCACCCACATTCTGGCCTTTGAGGGTGAGAGCCAGGTGGTCTGGTTTGAGGGCAATTATTCGGATTATGAGGCTGATCGCAAGAAGCGGTTGGGACCGGCCGCAGATCAACCCCATCGCATCAAATACCGGCAGTTGACCAGAATGTAGATAGAAACGGGATGCGGGATAAGGGATACTGGTTAAAAAGCTGTAACGCGTATCACGCATCTCGAATCCCGGATCTCGTATCCCGCATCCCGTTGATTCAGCTTGCATGTGTCTAGATTTTCAGGTAGAAGCTCCGTGATAAAAAAAGTGATTGGTATTCATACAGGCGAGGTTGGTTTATTGGGAGGTTTATGAAAGCGGATTGTGGCAGAAAAAGGGCTTTTATCATCATTTTTCTGATGACGATATGGTTGGTTGTTTTTCAGGCAGGAACCTGGGTGCACGCGGAAGGAGCTTTCCCCCTCTACCCGAGTTTAAAACCGGCCGTGGCTTTCTGGAAAAAAATTTACACCCAATATTCCACCCGTCAGGGGGTCATTCATGATGACCGCAGGCTTGACGTCATTTACGAAGTTGTCTGGCTGGAGGATCAAAATCGCGGCGGCTCAGCTAAAATCAATCAGGAAAGAGTCAAGGCGGTCAAATCCAAATACCAATCCATCTTGCAGTCTCTGGCCGACGGCAATCCGGCCCAGTCCGATGATGAAAAAAGAGTATTGAGTTTTTTCGGAAAGAATCCGGACCGGGAGACATTGCTGGCTGCCCAGGAAAGAGTCCGCTATCAGTTGGGGCAGAAAGACCGGTTTATTGAAGGTCTGATCTGCTCCGGAAGATATCTGGATGAGATCAAACGCATTTTCCGCAACAAAGGCCTGCCCGAGGAACTGGCCTATTTGCCCCATGTGGAATCCTCTTTTAACTATAAAGCCTATAGCAAATTCGGCGCCGCCGGTATTTGGCAGTTCACCCATGCCACGGGCCGAAGATATCTGACCATAGATTATGTACAGGATGAACGTCGGGATCCCCTCCGGGCGGCCCACGCGGCGGCGACTTATTTAAAGCAGAATTATCAAAAATTGGGAAGCTGGCCCTTGGCCCTTACCGCCTATAATCATGGCGACTCCGGCATGATGCGGGCCAAGGCGGCCTGCGGCGGCGATTTTGAAAAGATCGTGCGGGAATACAACGGCCCAAGTTTCGGTTTTGCTTCGCGCAATTTTTATGCGGAATTTCTAGCCGCCCTGGATGTGGCGGTCAATTATCAGAAGTATTTTATCGGATTGAAAATGGACCCGCCCGTGCAATATGAAGAAGTAGTATTGCCCGGCTATGCCTCCATTAAAGGACTGGCCGATCATTTTAAGACCGATGTTCAGACCCTGCGGGAGTACAATTTTGCCTTGCGTGAACCGGTTTTTCTCGGTCAAAAATATGTCCCCAAAGGCTATCGCCTGCGCCTGCCGCGGAGGGCCGGTCAGAACCTTGTGGCCATAGTGGATAAGATCGACGGGGATGTCATTCGTTCCAGCCAGCTTCCCACCCGCTTTTATCAGGTCCGCAAAGGGGATACGGTCAGCGGCATTGCCAAGTCCCAGGGGATAACAACAGCCAAGTTGATTCAAGCCAACGGCTTGTCTGCCAAGGCCAAAATTTATGTGGGACAGAATTTGAGAATCCCCAGTGCTGGGGAGCAAACCACGCTGCTGGCTGCGGTCGCGCCCCAAACCCTGGAAAAAGTGAGGTCCGTGAAAACCGAGACCCTGCTCGGTAAGGGGCCCCAAACCGAAAAACCAGCTCCAAACCGGGATAGGGAAGCGGCAAAAACAGACAAGACCGAGAAGACCGTTAAAGAAACCGGCGCGAAGGAAGAAGAGTCCGTTGAGCCGCCGGTAAAACAAGCAGCGGCGGAAAAACAAACGGTAAAGGAAGACAAACCCCAAACAACCGCCCGGAAAGAGGAAGCCCCCCTGGAAGCAGCCGCAAAAGAGCAGACACCGAAAGCGGACGCTCCGGAAACCGTCCCGGCAAAGGCCGCTGTTTATAAGGAATATATTCCGGAAGAGATCCATGTGCGCTACGATGAAACCAACGGCAATGGGACACCCGGAAACAATGGCCAGGCGACCCCGGCAGCTTCTCTAAGCGAAGCGGAAGTGAATCCGACAGTGGTGATCGGTGATTTCCTCATTGAGGAGACCACGAAAATCGGTTCCAAGACCATCGGTGTTATCAAAGTCGGTCCGGAAGAGACCATCGGACACTATGCCGGCTGGCTGGATGTCCCGGCCCTTGCCATTCGACAATTGAACGGATTGAAAGGCCATACACCCCTGCAAATGGATCAGCGGCTTAAAATCCCCCTGACCAAGGTCTCCAAAGAAAGTTTTGAAGAAAAACGCTATGAGTACCACAAGGAATTGGAAGAAGATTTTTTCTCGGTCTATCGCATCAATGGGGAAAGCGAGTACATGGTGAAGAAAGGCGACAACATCTGGGCCCTATGCAAGAAGACCTTTGAGATTCCCTTCTGGCTCATCCGCAAATACAATACGGGCCAAGACTTCAACGCCTTGCAGCCGGATGATAAATTACGGATCCCATCCGTCACCCGCATCGGGGAGGGGAACTCATAGAATTTGAGATTTGAGATTTGAGATTTCAGAATTCAGATTTGAAATCTTTTTCCTCATAAAGGAAATCAAAGTCTGTCCGGAGGCGGCTGGAGTCGATGCCGAATTCTTCGAGCTTTTTCACCCGGTGTTCGCGTTGATAGCATTTCTGGCGCCGGACCTGTTGTTCCACCATGTCCCGCAGTTTTCGGCTTGGTGTGATGCCGGTAAAGGCGATTATTTTTTCAAAAGTTGCTGTAAGATCATTGCCCAGGGCGGCATAGGGGATGATCAGCACTTTGCTATGGTCGATTGCGCGGCTGCGCCAAAGATCATGAAAATAGCGGTAGAGTTCCAGACTGGCCTGATAGCGTCTTTCAAAGGAGGCCAGCACACGCTGGGCAGGCAGGCGCTTAAGCCCCCAGATGGTGTCAAGGGTATTGTAGTTCAGCGAAAAATAGGAAGGCAGGGTTTCCTCCGGCAGACGATGCATATAAATAAACAGGGCATCTGGAAAAACCTCCAGCAGGGTTTTCAGCCGATGGGTGGAAAAATGGGTCTGGGAAAAGATTTGGCTGTTGCCGGTATGGTAGATCTGCCGTTGAAAGCATTCTTTTAAAAAGGCAACGGAAGCCAGTCGCCGGGATCGGGGTTGAAGATCGTGAAAACGCAGGTCCCTGAAATCATCCTCAAGCAGACCCAAAGGGGTGCCCACGGTTATAAATTGGGTGTCATGGAGATGTAAGAAGAGCATTTCCTCTTCTTCCACTTTGTCCAAGGCAATCAGATGGCCGGTTTCCGCAGGCAGCAGCACGGTTTTTTTTCTGCGGATGAAATAATCGATAATGGGCTTGAGCAAGACCCGGGCCGTGAGGGCTGGAAAAAGTATGTGCCAGGCCTTGAAGGCGGCCATTTCACCGGTCTGGGTGAACAAGTGATGGATAAAAGTGGTTCCACTGCGGGGATGGCCGATGATGAATACCGGCCGCTGTACTTTAATGCGGCGGAAGCCGGGGAAAAAGAAACAGTCCAACCGCAAACAAACAAAAGTAAACAACGTATGCAACATCAAGCCGAAAATGGCCATGAACATTAAAATCCGATCCCGGCCGGATTTCAATAAGGTGAAACAGGCGGCCATCCCCCTTTTGTATACCAGCATCCTTACTCCCTTTTATGGCGGAGGGGCGGGCGGCGGTGTTGTTGTTTGCGTCTTCCCGTCAGCCAGCCCGTCCTGATAGCGTTTTTCCCCATACCAGTCGATTTGGCGGCAAATTCCTCTGATGATACTTACATCCTTGGCGCGCAATTGCATGCGGGTGAAGAAGGTCCGCAGGTTGTTCAGCCAATATTCGGGATTGGTGGGATTTAAAAAACTGATTCTGACCAGGACATCTTTCAATTGTTGGTACATGTTGTCCAGTTCAAAGCGATTGGCCAGGCGCGGGGCAAAACGTTCCGGTTCCAGTTGGGCGGCTTGAAACAACTCGTAGCAGACAATCATGACTGCCTGGGCCAGATTCAGGGATGAAAATTCAGCCGTGGGAATATTCACCAAGGCATGACAAAAACGGATGTCTTCATTGGTCAGGCCGCGATCTTCGGGTCCGAACAGGATGGCAATGCGATTGTGCTGTGAAAACTGGATGAGGCTGCGGGCCATGCGGGCCGGAGTTTCATATTCTGTGCGCTGTTTGCCCAAGCGCGCCGTGGTTCCGACAACATATTCATAGGAAGCAAGGGCTTGACCGAGGTCATCAAACCGTTGAATCCCCTGGACTGCCGCAACCGAGGCATGGGTGGCCATTTTAAGGATTTTCTCCAGGTCGTAATTTTCCGGCTCCACCACGATCAGTCGTTCAAGCCCCATATTACGCATGGCCCTTACAGCAGCGCCGATATTCTCCGGATACCGGGGCCGCTGCAGGACAATGGCCACATGGTCAAGCTTTACTCGGTGGGGCATGAACCGACAATTTCAAAGCTATTGAAAAAATAACCGATTTCAAAGGCAGCGGTTTCCGGCGCATCTGAACCGTGCACCACGTTTCTTTCAATGTCGGTGGCAAATTCTTTACGAATGGTGCCTTCAGCCGCTTCTTTGTAATTGGTAGCCCCCATCAGGTCGCGGTAGCGTTGAATGGCATTTTCACCTTCTAGAACCATGACCACGACAGGTCCGGAAGACATGAAAGTTGTCAGGCTGGCAAAAAATGGTCTATGTTTATGAACTGCGTAGAAGCCTTCGGCCTGCTGCCTGGTCATGTGGATCATTTTCATAGCAGCGATGTTGAGTCGGTTTTTTTCCAGACGTCTGATGACTTCGCCCACGAGCCCGCGCTGGACGCCGTCCGGTTTGATGATGGATAATGTTCTTTCCATTGATTTTTTTTCCTTTCTCAAGAAAATTCTTTGCCCGGAGCCATACCAGATGAAGGCCGGCAAGTCAACGAACAAAGGATGGTATCGCTTCGTTCCGTATCGGGCTTGCAAGTTTATCCGAAATCCCTTGACAAGCTTTTCACTGGTGGAATATTTTTTATTGTGCCCATCGTGCCCAAGCTCAGCGAAGCGGTGCTCGTAATCATTATCGAACAACGGATTGAGGTGGAGTAATGCCCATATATGAATTTTATTGCAGCGACTGCCATATGATCTTTACTTTTTTTTCCAAGCGGATCAATACCAGTAAAAATCCCGGCTGTCCAAAATGCAAAAAAAAAGTGCTTGAAAGGCAAATGTCCATTTTTGCCGTCACCGGCAGTGCCGGAGAGCAAAGCGGTCAAGATGATTTTCCCTTGGATGAAAGCAAGATGGAAAGGGCCATGCAAATGCTGGCCGGCGAGGCGGAACGTATTCAGGATGATGATCCCAGGCAGGCAGCCAATTTGATGCGCAAGCTTACGGATATGACCGGCCTGCAGCTTGGTGCCGGCATGCAGGAAGCCCTGAGCCGCATGGAACAGGGGGAGGACCCGGACAAGATCGAGGCTGAAATGGGAGATCTGCTGGAAGGGGAGGACCCTTTTGTCATGTCATCCAAAAAAAATAAATCCGGTTTTGGGAAGCGCCCGGCACCGGTAAAAGACGAGACCCTTTACGATCTGTAGGAGGAATCATGCAAAAAGAGATTCTGGACCGGATTCAAATTATAAAAGGGGATATCACCCGCCTGCAGGTTGAGGCCATTGTCAATGCCGCCAATACATCCCTGTTGGGGGGCGGAGGAGTGGACGGAGCCATTCATCGCGCCGCCGGTCCGGGACTGCTGGCAGAATGCCGTTCATTGGGCGGTTGTCCCACAGGGGAGGCGCGCATCACCAAGGGATATAACCTGCCGGCCAAACATGTCATCCATACGGTGGGACCGGTATACAATGCTTTAAAATCCGAAGAAAGCCGTCGGTTGTTAAAATCATGCTACGAAAACAGTCTGGCCCTGGCCCGGAAAAATCAAATTGCAACCATGGCATTCCCGGCCATCAGTTGCGGGGTGTACGGCTACCCCATTGAGGACGCCTCTAAAGTGGCCCTAAAAACAGTCTGCGATCATCTGGCAAGCAACAGCGACCTGAAACAGGTTGTTTTTGCCCTGTTCTCGGATCATGACCTGGGGGTGTATCAGGATCAACTGGAACGACTCTAGCTAACGCGGAACTCGGAACGCGGAACGCGGAATAGCGGGGTGCGGCGCCGCCGCACCCCGAATCTCAAATTTAAAATTTCAAGTTTCAAATCTCAAATTCAATTCCCGCGTCTGCAAGCCTGGGACAGGAATTATTTATTTGACAACCAGTGCCAGAGTACCTAGAATCCATATTAGACGAGTTTGTCGGGGTGTCATTCTTGATACGGCCTGTTCTATTTTAGACGGACCGATTTTTTTAGGAGGTATTTTATGGTCGAAGTAACAGCATTGGCGCAGCAGCAGATCGGCGAATATTTCAAGGGCAAAGAGATTAAGCCGATCCGAATATTCCTGAATGAGGGTGGATGAGGCGGCCCATCTCTGGCAATGGCTCTGGATGAGTCAAGAGAAACCGATGAAATATATAAGATTGATAAATTCACCTTTTTAGTGGACTCCCTTTTCATGGAAAAAGCCAAACCGATCAAGGTCGATTTTGGCGGATTCGGCTTCAGCATATCATCGAGCATTGATCTGAAATCAGGTTGCTCAGGCTGTGGAACAACAAAAACCTGCGGTTCTTGAGCGCAATCCGATCTGATTTTTTAAGAAGGCGACTCCCGGAAAAAGGAGTCGCCTTTTTTTATTCAGTCAAGCACCTATTGTAATCAAAGGATAAATGTGGACATGGCACAAGAAAACGATTAGGATTGCGGATATGGGGAAACGATAGTCCGGTATTTTGACAATCCCAGAATCAAACCGAAAACACCATGCAGAGAATGATCAGGAGCATATTTATTACTTTGTGCATTTGTTTTGCCGTGGGATGCGGCGGGAAAGACCCAAAAGAGGGCGACCGCTTTTTGGGAAGCTGGCGTTTTCATAAACAGCATGTGAATAAAAAAATGACCTTTCGATCAGACGGGACCTGGGCAGGAGAAATAGTTATCCAGGGACCGGGACGGGCGAATAAAAGGGCCGAGAAAAAGGAAATCATTAACGGACGTTGGAATGTAAAAGAAAGCCTTTTGCAAATAACACCGGATAAGGATGGCGCTTTGGGGGGCTGGCTTGCCGGTCAGACCGCTACTTTTGAAGTGGTTACCATTACCAAAGCAAATTTAGGCTTGCGCCAGGATGATGGAATCGTGGAAAATTGGGCTCTGGTCAGAAGTCATAAACAGGAAAAAGGCAAAGTTAAACTCATGGTCGTTCCCATGAAGCCCATCGTGGTGAATGTGGCCGGCGAAGCCCCGGAGGAAAAGCCCAAATATCTTTGCGTGTATATAGAGCTTGCTGTTGATCCGGGTGGTGAGCCCCAAACAGGTTTTGTGCTGCATCCCCGGGTGCAGGAAACGGCTGTTTTATATTTGAGCACCCTGGCCCATCGCGATGTGAACACCATGGATAAAATCGAGAGCATCCGGGAGGCGCTTTTTCAGGCAATCAGTCCTTATCTTGGAGGTAGACTGCGGGGTGTCACTGTTAAAAATATCATCATCACGCCGGAATGGAACAACGCGGAAGAATTTGTCAAAAAGAACTTGGATGAGGCGGAGCAAAAGAAAAACAAGAAGTCCTGATGAAGATGTCGGGAGCTGTTGAATTGCTAAGGAGGCAGCATGACGGATTTTATGGATTTACTGAAAAACAGAAGGAGTATTCGCAAGTACGAAGATAAAGAAGTCACCCCTGAAACCATTGATAAAGTGCTGGAGGCGGTGCAATGGTCCCAGTCCTGGGCCAATACCCAGTGCTGGGAAGTCATTGTTGTGCGCGAACCGGCGTTGAGACAAAAGCTCCAGGAAACGCTCCTGCCGAAAAACCCTGCGGCCAAGGCCATTGTGGATGCACCGGTGCTATTGGTCTTGTGCGGCAAACTCAAGAGCTCGGGATACTATAGTGATGTGGTGACGACCAAATTCGGTGATTGGTTCATGTTCGATCTTGGAATCGCCACCCAGAGTCTTTGTTTGTGTGCCCATTCCCTGGGGCTCGGTACGGTGGTGGTGGGGCTGTTCGATCATGACAAGGCCAAGCAAGCACTGCAAGTTCCGGGTGGATATGAGTTAGTGGCGCTCATTCCTCTGGGCTATCCGGCTAAAAGTCCTTCACCCCCGAAACGAAAAGATCTCAAAGAGTTTGTCCATTATGACCGTTTTTAGCCGGAGATCGGCACCTGTATTTATTATTTTTTATCGAGCACTTCGCGGATCAGGGCAGCCAGATGTTTAATGTCCCATGGTTTCTTCATGTATCCGCGAATGCCGCTTTCCTTGATTTTATTCTGTTTGAGATCTTCAGAAAATCCGGATGTAAGGATAATGGGAATATCTGCTCTGATCCGCAAGAGGTTTTTCGATAATTCGATCCCGGTCATCCCCGGCATGGTCTCGTCGGTGATCACCAGGTCATATTGATGGGGAGCGGCGCTGAAGGTCTCCAAGGCAGCGCGGCTGTCCGTCATCATGGTGACCGTATATCCCAGGGAGGAAATGAGCTCCTTGGTCACCGAGGCAATGATTTCCTCATCATCTACCGCAAGAATCCGTTCATTGCCGGTGGGGGCGGGGGCGGGTTCCTGCTTTTTTACCGCGATGGTTTTTTCCTCACATACCGGAAAAAAAACCTGAAATATGGAACCTTCTCCGGGTTTGCTGGCGACGGTGATGGCGCCGTTGTGGCTTTTGACAATACCATGGGTCACTGAAAGACCCATCCCGGTTCCTTTGCCGGGTTCCTTGGTGGTAAAGAACGGCTCGAAAATCCGATCCATGATTTCAGGGGTCATGCCTTGCCCGGTATCTTTTACCGAAAGCTGGGCATAACGTCCGGGTATCAGCTCAGGATCCAGGCTTTGGGCGCTTTGGGCGTCAATATCCACCAGGGCCAGTTCGACTTCCAACACCCCGCTTTTTTCACCAATGGCATGGGCAGCATTGGTGCAGAGATTCATCAACACTTGATGAATCTGAGTAGCATCGGCCAAACACAGAATCTGCTCGGCGGCAATCCGCTGACGAAGCTCTATGGTTGTGGGCAGGGAGGCGCGGATCAGTTTCAATACTTCTTTTACAATCGGCGCCATTATGATGGGCTTTTTTTCCTGGCCGGTTTGGCGGGAGAAGGTCAGAATTTGCCGCACCAGATCAGCAGCGCGATTGCCGGCGGTTAAAACTTTGTCAAGGTGCTTCCGCGCGGCGGATCCTTCCGGCAGAATGGACATGGCCAACTGGGTGTAGCCGAAAATTCCGGAGAGAATATTGTTAAAATCATGAGCGATTCCCCCGGCCAGGGTTCCGATGGCCTCCAATTTCTGGGCCTGAATCAGTTGAGTCTCCAGGCTTTTCATGCGGGTTATGTCGCGCATGATGATGATAGCCCCGGACACGGTATTGCTGCCGCCGTTTTCAAGATAGGGATAGAGGGCCACATCCATGAAACGGTGTGTGCCGGTGGGCAAGGCCACCCAGCATTGAATGGAAATGTTTTCCCCGGCAAAACAATGATGAAGTCGTTGATGAATCTCTTCAAATGCTTCCTGATCGAAAATCTCCTCCAGACAACTGCGGCGGATTATATCAAGGTCGACCCCGAATCCTTCCAAAAAGGCGTCGTTCACTTTTAAAAATTGGTTGTTGTTATCGATGAGGGCCATCATGTCATTGGATGATGAAACGATTCGGGCATATTCGCGCAGATCTTCTTCATCCTTTTTCCGCTGGGTGATATCCGTAATCATGCCGAATGATCCGGCAAAAATGCGTTTTCCTTCTTTTTCATCATAAATCGGGCTGGCATGAATCAAACACCTGATTTTTTTTTCAGCGCCGCCGATGAAGGAGAGCTCATAAGCGCCTTTCTTGCCTTCCTTGCGACCGGCCAGTTGGGTGCTTAGAATGTCGGTCTCGGATGGATCGACAAAGTCAAAGAGGGTGTGTCCGATGAGTTCCTCGCGTTTGCGGCCGAGCATGGTACAAACTTCGGGATTCACATCCGTGATAATGCCATCGGCGTCGATTTCCAGAAATCCTTCGTTGGTGGTATCCAGGATGGTCCTCAGCCGCAGGGCGTTTTCAGCGACTTTTGCTTCAGCCGTCAACCGTTCGGCCATTTCTGTGGTCAGCTTTTCATAAGCGCTTTGCAGTTCCCGGTTGCTGTTCAGAATCATTTGATAGAACTTGCTGTTGCGGATGGGGGCAACTGCCTGGGAGGCCAATAGGGAGGCCAATTCAAGCTCTTTGGTTTGATACGGCTGGCCCGTGGCTTTTGCGCCGAAAAAACAAAGGCCCACCGCTTCTTTAGACCAGCCCACCGGGATACATATGCGGGCGCCGAGTTGCTGCAAAAGCATGGTGATTTTTTCCGGTAGATCCGGCTGATATTCAATAAACAGTTGTTTCTCGATGGTATCGAAGAATTGCAGGTCCACCTGGATTTCTTGGGGTAGATCGGCAATGTTGATGCCGATCTGGGTGATGCGTTCAAACCGGCCGGGGCGGTCTTCATTCCAACAATACAATGCGCCCGAATCAGCCGTGAGATGACCGATGAGGGTCAAGATCAGCGCACGGCAGACTTCCTGCAAATCCAGGGTGGCGGACATGGAACGGTTGATCTCTTCCACTGCCTTAAGATCAAAAATCCGTTTTTCCAATTGGGTATAACTCTCCTGCAAGGCCTTCAGGGCCAAAAGATGGTCGATGGCAACGCCGGCATGGCTGGCGATCTGTCCCAAGAATTCCATATCGGCTTTGGAATAGCCGCTGGTGTGAATCTGGGGGCCGCAAACCAGGACGCCGATGAGTTGCTGCTGAAAGGTGATGGGCACCAGCAGAACACATTCCATATCCGTGGCCATGGCGCGGGTGTCAGCGGTCAGTTCTTGCTCCCACAGCTCTTGAACGGTGATCACCTCTTTTTGCGCAAGGCGCTTGATGATAAAGTCCGGTAAGACTATTGATCTGCCGATCAGCTTGGAATCCCCGCCCTTTAACGCAACGATGTGGAATGCTTTCGGCTGGGAGGTTTCCGATAAGAATAATGACGTGACGGTAATCCGTTTTTGGCCCATACAGGTCCGCATGATGATCTGGTAAATCATGTCCAGGCTGTGCGCGGCATTCAGCGCCAGGGAAAACTCAATTATCGCTTCGTTCTCCAGCACTTTTTTTTCGATGTCGGTGTTGAAACTTTCGGGCACTGCGGTCATGAATGCGGATCCTTTGGTTGCATTTGCTCACCCATGAAAACTGGCCAGGCCGGCTTCCATGTCCACAAAAAATTTAAAAAATTCATCCATATCCAGTAAAGCGAATACCCGTTTGACCCTTGGATCCGTATTGGAGAAACGAATATCGCCGCCCTTGGTGCGGATCTTCTTGATCACCCCGATAAAGCAACCCACACCGGCGCTGCTGATGTAGGTGAGGCCCGGGATCTGCATCAGGATGCAGGGCCTTTCCTTTTCTGCAATGGGGTCAAGTAAAGCCTCCAGTTTGGGACTGGTGTCGGCATTCAATATACCCGTAAGGCTGATGACATCCACATTATCAATGATTTCATGGGTTACTGTGAGCATGGTGTTGATATCCTTATTTTTTCTTTGGGCGTATATATTTGACCATGGTCAAACAGTTACTGATGCCTGGGGAAACCGTGTATTTGACTTCATCCATGATCTTGCGGATCAGGTATACACCCAGTCCGCCCTTGGTCAGTCTTTTGAAATATTCTTCCTTGTCCGGGGGGGACAGGATTTCCGGATTGAAGATTTGGCCCTCTTCACCTTTGTCGGTGAGGGTGATGGTGATATTGTGCAGGCTGAGGTTGATTTCCACCTGGATGATTCCCTTGGTATCGCCTTTGTAGGAATGGGTGATGACATTGGTGCAGGCTTCGTCAATGGCCAGGCCGATATCTTCCAGGTCATCCTCGGTGAGATGGGGCGAGCTGGAGGCGACTCTCTTGGTTATCCGCCTGATCAATTCGAGTTGCGAAGTATGACTAGGAAAGGTAAAACGAATGTTGGAGGCGGTTTCCAGTGTGATCTGATCAAGCACCTTTTCACTGATGCCGATCTTTCGCCCCTCTGATTTGATATACTGGGCCCAGTCATCGAGTTTGCTTTTCGGGATCATTTTTTTTCATTTTCTCCTTTCTCCTCTTACCGGCATAGCCCCTGTCCAGAAAAGGCTTGTTGCTGAAAACGCCTTTTTCATCATTTGGAATGTTATAGTCGTCGAAGAACGATCATGGTCATGTCATCGGTTTGTTGGGATTCCCCCTGGAATTCACGGACTGATTGGGTGATGGTCTTCACAATCTGATCCGCGATCTTGCCGTGCAGATCGTGAATCAGATTGCAGAGTCGTTCTTCACCAAAGCGATCATTGGTTTCATTGACTGCGTCCGTCAAACCATCGGTATAAAGCACGAGAAGATCGCCGGACGACATGGTAAACGTCGCGAGTTGCATCCGGCTCTCAAACTGGGGGGAAAAGAGCTGGCAAAAAGGGAAACCCAGGGGTTTGATCAAGCGGTAGCCGTTGCCGAAGGACGGTTTCAGCACGGCCGGTTCATGGCCGGCACTGACCCAGGTAACCTTGCCGGTATCTGTTTCCACCAAGGCATAACCCATTGTCAGAAATTGATTGGGAGGAAATTCATTTTCCAGACTGCAGTTCAGGGAGCTGAAAAGGGCTTTGGGATTTACATGCAAAGCGGTTTTGTCTTTCAAGAGCACCCGGGCGGCATTGGCATGCAGGGCGGCTGCCAAGCCTTTGCCGGAAGCATCGGCCACCACCAGTCCGAGATGGTGCGGATCGATCCGGATGAAATCAAAATAATCGCCGCTGACCTCCAGGGCCGGAACAAATACGGAGGCCAGGTCCCAGCCCTTGATTTGCGGCGGAGCATAGGGCATCATGGAACGTTGAATAGACGCCGCCGCATTCAGTTCCCCTTCCATGCGGGCTTTATCCTTTAAGGCTTGGGTGGATTTTTGCAGAGTCATGCGCATGTCATTGATGGCGGAAACCACTAGATCCAATTCATCCGCGCCTTTTTTCGGTTTTCTTTTCAACACCAGGGGGTCACCGAGACGAGTCAAATCCAATTGCTTGGCATACTGTCCCAAAACGGCAAGGTGTTTGATCAACAGTTGTCGGATGATGAAAAGAATAAAGATGGAAACAATGAAGGTTTTCAAGGTCTGGCCTGTGAGAATGATCAGGATTTTATCATATAGTCTTTGATATACTCCGCTCATGGTGGCAGTGATTTCCAAAAAACCGAGAACATCTTTTCTGTAGGAAATGGGGAAAGTTTTTATAATACATTTTTCAGGCCTGGGACCGCCGGCCACCATAAAGCGATTTCCATCCAGTTCACGGATCTCCAGTTGAATGATATCACGATACTCCAGGAGTCCATTCAACTGGGTCTTGATTTCCTCTTCCCCCAAATTATAAAAGGCCATACTGATGGACTGCAGATGGCTTACTTCTATTTGGCGGAACTGGTCTTCAAGAAGGGAAACATCCTTTTTATAATCCAGGAATAATTGAAAAACCGTAATCAGTAAAGTAATGAACGAACTGACCAGCAGGATATTCCGTAGCAGACGAAAGGAGATCGAGCGCGTGTATTCAATTGTTTTATGTTCGGCGGCTTGTTTTTTTTTCATATGATAATCATCGCGGGAACTCCCCCGGCCTGAGAGGATCATCATGAAAAATACGGTGGAATTTCGATTCGCCCGAAAGGTGTTTGCAAATGTTAAAAAATAATCAGAGCGCAAGTTGAGTATGCTGCTGAATTTTGTATATAACTAATTTTGTACATAATACATAAAAGCTGAAGCTACGTCAAGAATAATATGGGGTCAAACCTTGATTATTGAATTAATATTTGACAAAATATTTTTCTTTAGGTAAGTCTCATCCATGGCGCGACAACTCAGAATAGAATTCAGCGGAGCATATTATCATGTTCTTTCACGCGGGAATAACGGCTGCGTGATTTTCCGCAGCGATGAAGACCGCCATGATTTTTTGAATATATTGGCGGAAATGTCCGAAAGATTCATGGTGGAAATATTTGCGTATGTATTGATGGACAATCATTATCATCTATTATTGCGCACTCTGAATCCCAATTTGTCAAAAGCCATGCAGTGGCTGGGCAGCACCTATACCCGGCGGTTCAACCTGCGACATTCCCAAACCGGGCATTTGTTCCAGGGCCGTTTCAAAGGCATCATTATTGAAAGCGACGTTTATGCACTGACGCTTTCCCATTATATTCACCGGAATCCATTGCGCGCAGGACTGGTGGAACGGTTGGCGGATCATCGTTGGAGCAGTTATCCATTTTATGCATACGGCAAAAAGCCGCATGCATGGCTGCGAATGGAATTGATTCAATCACGGTTCGGATCAGGCACGAAAGGGCGCAAAGCCTATCGGTGGAAAGTTAAAAGCTATTCTGATGAAAAGGGCAGGATCTGGGAAGATGTCAAATACGGGTTGGTTTATGGATCAACAGAGTTTTTGGACCATATCAAAACAAACTATTTATCCGGAAATCCGGATGTCGAACTACCCCAATTGAATCGATTGTTGCGGACAGCGATTCCGGAGGAAACCGTTGCAAAAGCAGCGGCTATATTGGATTGCAGCCTCGAATTTTTTAGGGATGCCAAAAGGCTGCGGGGTGATGACCGCGACAAGCGGGATGTCATTTTATATTATTTATGGGAGGGCGGCGGGTACGGCAACCAAAGACTCGCGGAGCTCTTTAACATTACTTATTCCTCTGTAAGCCGGCGGATATCCCATGTGAAAGCTGAATTGAGAAGTAGCCGAAACAACCAAATCCAAAAAATGCATCAAAAATTAAAGTCAAAAATCAAGGTGTGACCCCCCACAGCCTGTAGACGGCCAAGCCAATTTTTTCGACACTGTAGGGCTTTTTAACAAACTCGCCGGCCCCCATTTGCTGCACACGGCGAACCTCCTCGGATTCAGTGAACCCACTGACAATGACCGCTTTTTGGCCTGGATAGAATTTGATGATTTCGGCATAGGTTTCGCGCCCGTTCATGCCCTCTCCCAGAATCATGTCCAACACGATGATATCCACGGGATTGTTTTTCAGGAATTCGACCGCTGCTTCGCCGCTGGCTACGGCTGAGACGGAATAGCCGAGTTTTTCAAGGATCTGACTGCCGATCTCGCGCTGCTTTTCCTCATCGTCCACAATCAGAACCGTTTGGCCTTTGCCCATATAGGCCGTCATGGGCTTTTTATCTTCCTTGAGGGTCAAGCTTTCCCGGGTAATGGGAAAATACAACTGAAAGGAAGAACCCTGCGGAGCGGTCTTTACATTGATATAGCCCTGATGATCCTGCACCGCGTTCCAAACAAGCACAAGCCCAAGGCCGGTGCCGCTTTTCCCCATCATTTTTTTAGTAAAGAACGGCTCGAAAATTCTTTCCAGATCCTGATCGGCTATGCCCGGGCCGGTATCGGAAACCGTGAGCACCACATATTCACCGATATGGATGTGATCATAGCCTTGCATGGGGCGGTCCAAATATTGGTTGCTGGTTTCAATCCACACCTGTTGGGTTCGGTTTTCATTTACAGCCACCGCTTCCACGGCATTGGTGACCAGGTTCATCAATGCTTTGCGGATATGGATATAAGAGCCTTTGATGTTCATCAATTCCGGATCCAGTCGGGTTTCGATTTTCAAGGCGGGGTGGGCAAGGGTTAATATTTTGAATTCAGGCGAGAAGGTGTATTCCCGGATGATGCGGTTGATATTCAGCACTTCCTTGATGCCGGCCACTCCGCGGGTGATGGTCAGCAAATCATCCACCACCGCTGAAGCACGTTGACCGGCTTTTTGGATGGTCTCAATACTCAGACGCTGTTTGGGCTGCAAATTTTCATCCATCAACAGAAGTTCCGGCAGACTGGTAATGCCCGAAAGGATGTTGTTCAAGTCATGGGCCACGCCGCCTGCCAGCAAACCGAGGGCCTCCATTTTTTTGGCACGGCTTAACTGCCTTTCCAGCTCGTTTTTTTCGATCTCAGTCTGTTGCCGCTCGGCTTCCATGCGGTTGCGGTTTACTCCCAGGGCGATCTGATCCGCGATGGATATCAGCGCATGTTGGGCCGTGTCGGAAAGGGGGGCCCGGGCAAAAAAGGCGATCACCCCCACCAGGCGGTTGCTCACAATCAGGGGGGCACCGGCAAAGGATACCATTTTTTCAGTCCCGGCCCAGACCTGATCCTCCACATTCGGATCGCCGATCACCTGGTTGGTGATGACGGCCTTTCTATCAGCGGCGATCCGGCCGATTTTGGATTCGCCCATTGGAATGCGGCTGTGGGCCCCATCCAGGTGAGTATACATTCCGGCACTGGCGCACAACTCCAGGGTATGGTTGCGCTCATTCAAAAGCCAAATTCGGGCAAAGGCGACCTCCAGATGGCGCACCAGGATTTCCGTACTCGCTTGGAGGGTCGTTTGAATATTCCGGCCCTTGATCATGACGGTGGCGATCTCGGCATTAATGGCGAGCAGATGCATCTGTTCCACGAGTTTGTGCTGATGGTTTTCCAGACTGGTGGTGGCCTTTTTCACACGATCACGCAGTTGGTGGTTCCAAAGCAACACGGAGGCGCAGAGTCCCACAAAAGCTACACAGGCAATACCGATCCAGGTCCAGGGAAGCATGTACACGATGGACAACCCGGTCCAATCTTTTTCAATGGCGTTGATATCGTTTTTGCTGATTAGGTCAAAGCCTTCATCAATGGTCTTGAGCAAGCCGACATTGCCTTTTTTAACGGCGGAATATACTTTATTTTTATACAGGGCCTGCTGCGAATAATTGAATTCGTTGGTCAAATCAGATTTGATCA
This sequence comes from Desulfosudis oleivorans, assembly GCA_020723325.1. Lineage (GTDB taxonomy): Bacteria > Desulfobacterota > Desulfobacteria > Desulfobacterales > SURF-7 > DYJD01. The sequence goes on from DYJD01000015.1 coordinate 110,408, forward strand.
AATAGAACAGGGCCACCGGGGTATCTGCCACAAAAACCCGGATCTCATCCTTGCCCGCAGCCCTGACCAGCTCCTCATTGGAAGGATAGGGCACAACCGTGATGTCCGGTTGGTTCTGTTTGATAAAATTTTCGGCAAAATCCTCTTTGACCACGCCCACCCGAAAACCCTTGAGATCCTCCAACTGCTGCAAACCGTAGATGCTGCGGTGGAAAAAAATGGCGGTGGGGATCTCCATGTGTATTTTGGAAAAATCAAAGCGCTGGGCCCGCTCCGGGCTGAAAAAGATGCCGCCCACAACATCCGCCCGGCCTTCCTCCACCGCTTTCAACGCATCGTCCCATTGCATGCAACGGTAGTTTACAGCAATACCGGTTTTTTCAGACCAACGGTGCCAGAGATCCACAAAAATCCCGCGGCAGGGGGCCTTGTTTGTTTCGGAAAATTCAAACGGAGCGTAAGAAAAATCACCTGCGACGGTGATGGAGCGCAAGTCATCGGTCAAACCGGTGGATGCATATAAACAGAATGCAAGGAACGTCATGGCAGTGAGAAGGGGCCATGGCAGGATGGCAGGATTTGATTGCGGCAAAGTTTCCCTCAATTATGAATTCATTTGGATGCAATTTGGTATGCCAGGGATAACAATCAAAATTTTTTAAAATCATACCATGGGAGGGGAGAGTGGACAAGTTAAAGTTCCGGGAGGCCTGGGGAATGGGGGGACAGGGCATTCCCCCCAACCTCCATCAAGTGCATGGGAACCCTCACGCCACTTCCCTGAACTCGGCATCCACCACATCCTCTTCCTCGCGGGGGTTGGACCGCCGGGCGGAGGCATCAGCGGGACGGTCCGGGCCACTTCCGGTCGGCCCTGTCTGGGAATAGGCTGCCTGGCTTGATTCGTGCATCATTTTCTGCAGCAGCTCGGTTTTCCGTTTGATTCGATCCGTGTCATTGTCTTTAACCGCCTGTTTGAGATCGGCAATGGCTTTATCCAATTCAGCACCCAGGCTGGTATCCAAATTGGCGCCCATATCTGCAAGGGATTTTTCCGTGCTGTAAATCAGGGCATCCGCCTCATTGCGAACGGTCACCTGCTCCTTTTTGTCCTGGTCTTCTTCCGCATGAAGTTCGGCATCTCGGATCAGCCGCTGGATCTCCTCCTTGGTCAGGCCGGAAGAGGCGGTGATTTTAATGGATTGGGCCTTGCCGGTGGCCATATCCTTGGCGGAAACCTCCACAATACCGTTGGCATCAATGTCAAAGGTCACCTCGATCTGGGGCACTCCCCGCGGGGCCGGCGGGATTCCCACCAGTTCAAAACGTCCGAGGGTTTTGTTGTCTGCGGCCATTTCGCGTTCACCTTGCAGAACATGCACGGAAACCGCCGGTTGGTTGTCATCCGCAGTTGAAAATATCTGACTCTTGCGGGCGGGAATGGTAGTGTTTTTTTCAATCAGTCTGGTCATCACCCCGCCCAGGGTCTCGATTCCCAAAGAGAGGGGGGTTATGTCCAGAAGCAGAACATCCTTCTTTTCGCCTTTTAATACCGCTCCTTGAATGGCGGCCCCCAGGGCCACCACTTCATCCGGATTCACGCTTTTGTTGGGTTCCTTGCCGAATAGCTTTTTTACGCGTTCCTGAACCGCCGGCATACGGGTCATGCCGCCCACCAAGATGACCTCATGGATATCAGCAATGGATAAGCCTGCATCCACAAGGGCCGTTCTACAAGGTTTTTCCAGCCTATCCAAAAGATCCGCCACCAGGGCCTCCAGCCGGGCGCGGGTCAGTTTGATGAGAAGATGTTTGGGACCGCCGGCATCCGCGGTGATGAACGGCAGATTGATATCTGTTTCCATGGCGCTGGACAGTTCCATTTTGGCCTTTTCAGCCGCTTCTTTCAGGCGTTGCAGCGCCATTTTATCTTTGCGCAGGTCGATACCCTGTTCCTTTTTGAATTCATCTGCCAGATAATCCATCAGACGCAAATCAAAATCGTCTCCGCCCAAATGGGTATCACCGTTGGTGGCTTTGACTTCAAAAACACCATCGCCGATTTCCAGAATGGAAATGTCAAAAGTACCGCCACCCAGATCAAACACGGCAATTTTTTCCTCCTTTTTTTTGTCAAGACCATAGGCCAGTGAAGCTGCTGTGGGTTCATTGATGATCCGCTGAACATTCAAACCCGCTATTTTGCCTGCATCCCTTGTGGCTTGGCGCTGGCTGTCGTTGAAATAAGCCGGGACGGTGATCACCGCATCAGTTACTTTTTCTCCCAGGTAAGCTTCTGCGGATAGTTTGATATCTGCAAGAATATAAGAGGAAATTTCCGCCGGGCTGAATTTTTTCCCCCGCATGCGAATGCAGGCATCACCGTTGGACGATTTTTCAACGGCATAAGGCAGGTTTTTTAAATCATTTTCCACTTCCTGCGAATCAAATTTGCGTCCGATCAGGCGCTTCACGCCAAAAACCGTATTTTCCGGATTGGTGATGGCCTGGCGTTTGGCAATCTGTCCCACCAAACGCTCACCACTGTCTATGATGGCCACAACCGAAGGAGTAGTACGGCCCCCTTCCCGATTCATGATTACCTTAGCTTCCCCACCTTCCATTACCGACACGCAGGAATTGGTGGTTCCCAAGTCGATTCCGATTATTTTTCCCATGTTCGTTTCCTCCTGGATAATTGCTGTCTGTTCATATCTGTATACAAATTTACCTGCATGCATTTGGTAAATAAAATTTAATTATTAATATAGATATGTCAAATAAATAATAATTACTTTTTATAAAAATTTAGAAAAGTAATGAATCAGAACTATAAGAAACAGGAAATGATTGGGTTGGTATGGGAGCGGCTTCCGGCTGCGCATATATGGCAGGTCGAAACGCAGCCGATGGGGGGGGTGATAAAAGCCGCTCCCAAAGGGTTAATGACAATAATAACGAGGCAGCATCACAGCCAGCCGGGGCCCAGCCGTTCCATACTCTCCCGCTCCAGGGCCTCCGGATCGATACGGTCTGTTTGCCGTCGCACCGCATCTCGTCTGTCCATGATTCTGCCGCAGTCGATATATTTGGATTTTACAATGTTACGCCTGTCTTTACCCACGCGTTTTTCGGCAGATGTGCCAAGGGAGTCTTTTTCCCGGGCAAGGGTTTGTCTGCGATCGTTCTGATAGCGGTGTTCAGGGCCGCCGGCCAAATAAAAGGCGAGCATTCCCCCTTTTTTTCGCCTTTTTTGCTGAAAGCGCCGTTCCGACCGGCCCTGGTTTGCCGCCTGGACATTGCCGGCAGGGTGGATATTATTGGATGGATTCAGCATAGGCCACCTCCTTGTCTAATAGGGTATTCATCTAACTCCCTTCTTGGATTCTGAAAGCATCATATTCTTGACCGGCAGCCTGTTGGGCCTGGGTCCGGACCAAATTCAATTCATTAAAATTGTTGGTGACTTTTTTTACCAAGGCTGGATCAAGTTCGCCGTCGGCTTGCATCCGCATCAGCAGATCCAAGGCATCCTTTCGCCCCAATCCTTTGCGATAAGGGCGATTTTCCGTTAGCGCCGTAAAAACGTCGGCCACTGCCATCACTCGGGCTCCTAGGGGCAATTCATCAGCATGATAGCCAAATGGATAACCGGAACCATTGAGGCGTTCCTGGTGCAAGGCGCCCCAGGCGTTGATGATGCCCAGGCTTTCAAATGCGGCCAGGGTCTCATGGGTGTAATACACATGGGCGCGCATCACGAACCATTCGTGGGTGTCCAGGGGCGTTTTTTTCTCCAAAATCTCTCTGGGGATGGCCAATTTACCAAGATCGTGGAGATACGCCGCGATTTCCATAAGCCGAATTTCATTGGCGGAGAAGCCGATGAATTTTGCCAGCAGTTTGGCGCAGGATGCAACCCCGCTGGAATGGGTGGCGGTGAAATTACTTCTGAAATCGATTAGACGGCAAATGAATCGGGCAAAAACAACCATTTCATCCATGCTCAACTCATGATAGGGGTGATAGGCCTTTCTCCCTAAAATGCCGGCCAGAAAATCGGATGTCAGCTCTAGCCAGACCGCATCTTTTTGAGCCAGAACCAGCATGGCATCCACCTGTTCCGGTGCAAAGCGATGATTGCGACTTTTGGCGATTGTCGCGCAGATGCCTGCCACCTGGCTCAACACCGGCCGGGAGCGATTCAGTTGCACAACCACACGGTCGGCCAGATGCAGAATATGACTGCCGCGGGGAATGGTTTCGTTGTTCCGGCTTGAGCCCCTGCCTTTTTCCCAGTCTACATGATGATATTTGACCAATCGTGCCAGACCGGAAAAGGGCTTGAAGGATCGCAACAACAGATATCCGGCCAAGGCATGCCGTTCCGGATGGGCTTCCTCGAATTCCAGCAGATCCAACCGATCCTGCAACGAAAAGGCGCCGATGTCGTGCAACGCACCGGCCATCATTAATTCGATTCTTTCCTCCAAGGGCAGGTTCATTTCTTCAGCGATCCGGGCAGCCAAATAAGCCACCTGCAGATGATGGCCGCCGATGGCCGGACTCATTACATCCACAATCCGGGCCACGGCCATGACCAAATCAAAGAGATTCGTCCTCAGCTTTTCAGGTCCCATAAGGAGAACTCCTTTAGGCTGATGGTTGAAAGAAGGCGCAATTTGTCAACATTCATCGGGAAGATGCATTCAGGCGGACAGCATTCGGATTTGGATCAGATAAAAGAACATTACCAGAATCGGCATGGATCTGTCAAATCCTTAAGTTTTGCTTGACAGTGCAAACGCTTATGGATAGGATTTTTCAATCTTTTCAAAATTTGAGTCGGAAAAGAACCGTCGGCATTTGCATCATCTTTTGCATGGTCATGCAGAGCGGTCTGGTTCCGGCACTGCATGCCGGGGACGCCCGGGGCATTTCCAAGGTCTACCCTTATTTTGTCCAATTGGAGACGCAGGATGAGGGGGTGATTCCGGCCAAGAAAAAAAGCCTGCCGGCCGAGGCCGGGCCCCCTGCGGAAACCGAACAAAGCTGGTTCGGAAAATACAAATCGATTGGTCTTGTATTTCAACGGGCATCATGGCATTTAGTATCCATGGATTTGATGATCGCGAAATGTAAAAATAACTGGTTATTATATATTCTGTTTCTTGTCAGCATCCAGTGCCGGGCCGCGGCCGGGGCTGAAATCAAATTGTCCTGGAACGCGGTGGCCGGGGATCAAATCGCGGGTTATCGGATTTATGTCCGGCCGGCCGGCCAAAGCTATGACTTTAATCGTCCGGATTGGAGCGGGGCAGATACAAGCTGTATCATCACCAATATTCAGGAGAACAATACCTATTTTTTTGTGGCGCGGACGGTGGCTTTCAGCGGGATTGAATCGTCAAATTCCAACGAAGTCTGCAATTATCAGCCGGTCTTGCTGAACCCTTCAAATGGTACGGATGCCACGGCATCGACCCCTGCCTTGCAATCCCAAGCCCTTTCCGACCCTGCTTATGCGGCCATCCATGCCGCCACCCAGTGGCAGATCAGCACATCCGCGCTTTTTGAAGCCGGCACCATGGTATATGACCAAAAATTTTCAAACCAACTGTATTCAATTCAGGTCGTGGATTTTATCCTGGATTTCGGCCGGGTTTACTACTGGCGCGTGCGCAATTTTGATCATCATCAAACCGTCTCAAAATGGTCCGCGGTATTTTACTTCAGCGTCATGAATTCGGAAAATCCCGCGGATGCAAACGGCAACGGTATTCCCGATGCCCAGGAATTGAAATCCGGCGTGGATGATTTAGTGGACCTGGACCACAACAATCAGCCCGATATGGCCCAGAATGATATCAAGGTGTTGAAATGTTTTAATGGCGGCCTGGTGGGGATAATTGCCCAGGCGGCAAATGCGGGCGGCATCGATTTTCATGGGATTCAAGTCAAATCCCTGGACAAGACAACCACCGGCCAGGATTTGGACCTGCCCCTGGGATTGATCAGCCTGGAAATCCCGGTCAAGGAAAACGGCGGCATTGCCAATCTTTCCCTGTCGTATGCAAATATCGGACAAAATTTTATCACGTTGAACTGGCAGCAGCTCAGCGGCGGCAACAGTCTTGTTGCTTATGATCATGCGGCTTTCGCGGCTGATCAAAACAAGGCGTCCCTGGAGCTTAAAGACGGCGGTTACGGTGACGAGGATGGTCTTGAAAACGGCAAGATTGTTCACAGCGGCGGTGTCGGCGCCAAGTCGGCCGCCATCACGGTTACAGGGGCAGGCGGGTCTAGAAGCGGCGGTTGTTTCATGGCAACGGCACAAAAATAAAACAGGAGTCGTGAATGAAAAATATTGCGGCCAAGGCTGTATGGATAGTCATGCTGTGTGCTGCCGCGGCAATGGCAGAGACCGGGCAAAATGAGATTATCACTGCGAGGGATAAAAAATATTTGTTGGATCTGGCCCGCCAGACCGTGCTGTGGCACCTGAAATACGATGTTTTGCCCCAGCCGCCGGAAAGCGGATTGAATGCCCGCCTGCAGCAGAAACTGGGGTGTTTTGTGACCCTGGAGCATAAAAGCAAAGGTCTGCGCGGCTGCATTGGAATTTTTGAGCGCAGCAAACCCTTGTATCAAAATGTCATCAGCCGCGTCGTGGCCGCGGCCCATGATTTCCGCTTTCAACAAAATCCGGTGACCTACCCGGAGTTGAAGGACATCTACATTGAGATCAGCGTGCTGACCGAACCCCAAAACCTCCTTTTTACTTCTCCTGAGGATTTACTAGCCAAACTCAGACCAGGCACAGATGGTGTGATTATAACAACCCGCTACGGCACTTCCACCTTTCTGCCCCAAGTCTGGGAACATTTTTCCAAGAAAGAGGATTTTCTCGGCCACTTGTGTGAAAAACACGGCGCGCCCATGCGCACCTGGAATACGGAATATCAGAATGTGAAGATTCAAACCTATCAGGCCCTGGTTTTCAGAGAGGATAACAATGAACGCATGGTGGTGGGGCCCATGGGCGCGGTGGTCGGTAGGCAGGGCGCGACACGCCTGGGCTTTGTCGATCCGACAGCGGAAACCGATCAAGGCTCAAAAGTTCCGCTCAAGGAAGGCGTTCGTCTGGAACCCGGAGTCATCGTAACTTGGGATTCGGACATTATTGAATCAAAGTGATCACCAGCTTGGCCCATATGTTGGAAAGGGAGAACGCTGAAGAAAATTCCGCAAGAAAGGCCGGCTCATGAAAAACGCCGTTAAAGGTGCCTTGTTTTCCGGCCTGGTATTTCCAGGAACAGGACAGATGGTTCTTAAACACTATGCGCGGGGCCTTGTCATACTATTGCCGGTCGTCGTCTGCCTGATCTATATCATCGTGAAGGCAATCCAACAAGCCCTGGCCGTTTTGGAAAAGTTGACAGCCGGCGGCGGTCTGATGGATATTGCCGCGATTTCCCGTGCCGCGGTGGAAACGTCTACAACCTCAGGCAGCCGCGCCATGGAGTTTTGCCTGATCTTGATTTTAATTGCCTGGGTATTGGGCACTTTGGATGCATATTGGATCGGCCATAAATTGGATCAACAACGTCGAATGCCTCCTGAAATCCCCTAATTCATAAGGAGAATTTTCAGCCTTTTGTTCTTCTTTCCAACTTCCGGCTTTTTCAAGAAAGGAGAAAAACATCACCATGAAACTGTCATCACCGAGTTTTTCACATCAAGGGGAAATCCCTAAAACATTTACTTGTGACGGCAACGACCGCTCACCGACCCTTACCTGGTCCGATGCCCCGGCAGGCACCCAAAGCTTCTGTCTTATCGTGGATGACCCGGATGCGCCGGACCCGGCCCAGCCAAAAATGACCTGGGTGCATTGGTTGCTGTATAATGTTCCGAAAAATATAAATATATTGGCGGAAGGCATCCAGCCCCGGGACCTGCCCCAAGGGGTTTTGGAAGGAATCAACGACTGGCAGCGCACCGGCTACGGCGGGCCTTGTCCGCCCAAGGGCCGGCATCGCTATTTTCATAAACTGTATGCCCTGGACATTGTCCTTCCGGATCTGCACAAACCCACCAAGCCCAAACTGGAAAAAGCCATGGACGGACATATTCTGGAAAAGGCGGAACTCATCGGATTATATCAGCGCAAATAGCCCCGAATTATCCATGGATTAATCGGTCTGGTTGTGCTATTATCAGTACTATTCCATCACAGACATTTCCCAGATTTACGCTCGTCCATAATCGGTGAATCTCCTTCAATTGAATTTCTGTTTTTACAGTGATCAAGGAGAAAAAATGGATTTGAAAACTTCCCGAAAAAAACTGCTTGAATTCATTTTTTCCGGAAACCGCAAGGAAGCCATAGAGCTGCTGGATGGATGGTCGGCTCTTTACCAGTATCGAAGCGCCATCACCGATGTGCTCGAGCCGGTCCTTGGGGACATCGGAGAACTCTGGGCCTCGGAGAAAATAAGCCTGGCTGCGGGTTATCTGGCGGGCAAGATTGCCGAGGATACGCTGCTGAAAGCCCATCAGCGCGAGGAGATCCTGCCGGAGACAAAGGGCCCGGTGGTCATCGGCAATGTGGAGGACGATTATCATTCATTGGGCCGCAAACTGGTGGGTATTTTTCTGCGGACGGCAGGCTGGAAGATCATTGATCTGGGGAATGATGTTCCTGCCTCTGATTTTGTGGATTCGGCCGTGGACAATGGCGCAAGGATTGTCGGCGTATCCGCCATGATGTTTACCACTGCTCAGAATATCATTAAAATCCGCCAGGAAATTGATACCCGGGGCTTTTCAGGGCGTATCCGGCTGGCAGTGGGCGGCGCGGTGTTTAAGATAAGACCTGAGCTGGTTGCCGAAGTGGGCGGGGAGGGAACGGCAGTGAATGCCGTGGAGACTCCTGGATTGATGGAACAACTATGGAGGTCGGTTGATGCCCATGACCTCCCTTGAAAGAGTACTGGCCGCCCTTTCCGGCAAGCCTCACGGCAGACCGCCCTTTACCATGACCTTGAGCCTCTACGGCGCGAAATTGACGGGTTGTCCGTTGCCGGAATACTACCGCAATCCGGAGAAATATGCCCGGGGGCAGGAGGCTGTGGTGGAACTCTGCGATCCGGACATTCTTTTTGGTCCGTTTGCCTTGTCCCTTGAAGCCGAGGCCTTCGGCAGCGAAATCAAATTTTTACCGCTTAATCCACCCAATGTGCGCAAGCCCGTTATAGGAAGTCCGAAGGAGTTCATGGCAATTGAACCGCCTGATATAAATCTTCATCCAGGTCTTCTGTACCTCCGGGAAAGTATCGGGCTTCTATCGCGCAAATATAAGGGCCAAAGGCCCATCTGTGGTGTCTTGACGGCGCCGGTGGATCTTCCGGCCATCATCATGGGCCTGGACATGTGGATCGAAACCCTGCTTTTCCATGAGCAGACGGCTGTGGACATATTGAACAGAACCAGCCGTCATTTCAGCGGACTGGCCAATGCCTTGTTTTCAGACGGGGCTGATTTCATCGCCCTGGCCACAGTGTTCACCAATCCGGCCATCCTGTATCCGCAATTGATAAACACAATCATCCTGCCGGCCCTGGAGCGCTCTTTTCAGGAGGTGAAAGGTCCCCTGGTTTTTCACCATGGCGGCAACCCCATGGTTCCTTTTCTGAAAGACTATCTAAACCTTCCCAACGTGGCCGCCTTTGCTGTGGATCATCGGGATTCATTGACCGCGGCTCGGGGCATCCTGGGCCCGAAACGGCTGTTGCTCGGCAATTTAAATGGTCCGACCCTTTCCAGATTAAGGCTGGAGAAAGTATTGGATAAGGTCGACCGCATTTTAGCGGACCGGCAGGACGACCCCTGCTTTATTTTTGCCACTTCCGCCGCAGACGTGCCTTGGGACACACCCCGGGGAGTGATTACAGCCATAGCGGAAAAGATCCGTTCGGCTGAGGGGGCCGCATGAACCGTTCCCTGGTGGTGCTCTGCTGCTCGGTCCTCCGCCGGGAACTGGAAGTCGTTCTGCAACATGGCTGCCCCCAGGCGGACCTGATTTTTATCGATTCCATGCTGCACATGCATCCGCAAAAGCTTTATCAAACCATGGAGGCCATTCTGTCCCGCAAAGCGAACAGCGCCTGCCTGATAGTCTATGGGGATTGCCATGCCTATATGCAGCAAATCGAAAGACAACCGCAGCGGGTAAGGACCCATGGGGCCAATTGCGCTGAACTGCTGCTGGGACAGGAAGCCTATAAAAAATACCGGAATGCCAAGGCCTTTCTTTTTCTACCGGAATGGACGCGCCGGTGGCGCGAGGTTTTCCAGCAGGAACTCGGGTTTTCCGATCCGTCCTTGGCCAAAGAATTCATGCAGGAAAACCGCAACAGCCTTGTTTATCTGGATACCGGGGTTGCATCGGTCCCCCGGCAGGAGCTTCAAGAGATCACCGCTTTTTTCGAAATGCCGGTGTCAATCGTAACAATTCCACTGGTGCATTTGCAAAGGTCGGTGGAATCAGCCATGGAACGCCTTGAAGGGATAACCGGTCATGGGTCATGACGCTCTTGTCGCCAATCTTCAGGAAGACCTATTGATCAACATTCTCCGGCATTCCGAGGATATTGGGAAATGCGCCGTCCATATCACGACCCAGATCCGTGAGATCATCGGCTCCCGTGTCGTGGCGCTTTTTGAAACCAATCCAGGCGGGAGTCAGTGTTTGATCGGCGCCTGTCCGGAACGTAGGCAAGGCATGTTTAAGCATGCGGAACTTGCCAGGCTGGTGGAACGGGCCGGCTGTATTGAAGAACCTACCCTTGTCATGCCGGGAGAGGGCGAGATCGGTGGACTGTTGAAGAAGCTGGACATGCAGGCTTCCTTTGTTGTTCCCCTGCGGGTCGGCCGGGAGATATTCGGTCTACTTTTACTACTGGATATCATGGACAGCCGGGGTATCGAGAAAATCCTAGATGCTTTGAAAGATGTTTCCGGTCTGTTGTCGCTGATACTGAAAAATTCATTTCTTTTCAGGAATCTGGAAACCCTGGTGGAGCAGCGGACAGCGGCCCTGCGCGCGAGCGAGGCGCGTTCCCTGGCCATCCTGCGAATTGCCTTGGACGGCTTCTGGATTGCCGATAGGACCGGGAAAATTTGCGATGTGAACGAAGCCTATTGCAGGATGAGCGGCTACACTCATGAAGAGTTGTTGCAGATGACCATTCAGCATGTGGAGGCTGTTGTATCGGAGGCGGAGGTGCTGGCTCATATCCAACGGGTTCTTGCCGGTGAGCATGCCCGCTCTGAAACCACCCATCGCCGTAAGGACGGCGGCCCCCTTTTCGTCGAGGTCAGTGCCCAAAGATTACCCGGAAGTGAAGAACGGATTTTCGCCTTTATGCGCGACATCACCGAGCGCAAACAGGCGGAGCAGGAACGGGAAAGACTCCAGGAGCAACTGGCCCAGGCCCAGAAAATGGAATCCGTGGGTCGGTTGGCCGGCGGCGTGGCCCATGATTTCAATAATATGTTGAGTGTGATTCTGGGCCATACGGAATTGGCCATGGAGCAGTTGGAGCCATCTCTGCCACTTCGGGCGGATCTGGAGGAAATCCGCAAGGCGGCCCAGCGGTCCGCTGACTTGACCCGGCAACTCCTGGCCTTTGCGCGCAAGCAGGCCATCGCGCCCAGGGTCCTGGATCTGAACGACACTGTGGCAGGCATACTCAAGATGCTTCAAAGGCTCATCGGCGAGGAAATTCATCTTGCCTGGAAACCAGGGGCAGAGCTATGGCCCATTAAAATGGATCCAACCCAGATCGATCAGATTCTCGCAAACCTCTGCGTCAACGCCCGGGATGCCATAGTCGGACAAGGCGAGATCCTGATTGAAACGAAAAACGTGATATTCGATGGGGCCTTTCTCCCCGAAGGGCCGGAACCTGTCCCAGGTGAATATGTCCTGCTTGCCGTGGGTGATAACGGCTGCGGCATGGACCAGGAAACCCTGGAACATATCTTCGAACCCTTTTTTACCACCAAGGAGGTGGGCTGTGGTACCGGGCTGGGACTTGCCACCATCTACGGTATTGTAAAACAGAACCATGGTCATATCACCGTTCACAGTGAGCCGGGTAAGGGGGCATGTTTTAAAATTTTCCTGCCCCGTTATCAGGATTCGGCTGCCGGGGATCGGCTGAACGAATCGACGCGGACCGTCCACGGCGGCCATGAAACCGTGTTGCTGGTGGAGGATGAACCAGCCATTTTAAAAATGGTTGGAATGATGCTGGAAAAATTAGGCTACCGGGTGCTCAGGGCAGCCACGCCCGGGGAGGCCCTCCGGCTGGCCCGGGAGTACGGCAGCGAAATTCAATTGCTCGTGACCGACGTGGTCATGCCGGAAATGAGCGGCCGGGATCTGGTTGAACAATTGCAAGCCGTGTATCCGAATCTCAAGGGCCTGTTCATGTCCGGTTACACGGCTGATCTGATCGCCCGCCACGGCGTGCTGGAGGATGGGGTGCAATTCATCCAGAAGCCCTTTTCAAAAATTGATTTGGCGGATAAAATCAGGCAGGTGTTGAACAAAACCTGCCGGGAAACATCGGAGCCGGCGCAGACTTAAGAGAAAGGCCAAGATGAAAATCGCAATAGCGGAAGATGATCCCATAACCCTGCAGTTGCTCCAAAAGGTTCTGATAACCTGGGGACATGAGGTTTTTACCGCGGAAAACGGAGTGGTTGCCCTTGAATTGATTCTGAAACATAAAATCAAACTGGTTATTGCCGATTGGATCATGCCGGAAATGGACGGCCTGGCCCTTTGCCGGAAAATTCGTTCCATGACCGGCATGGGCTACATCTACTTTATCCTCCTGACCGGCAAGGATGCCAAGGAAGACATAGTGGCCGGGCTTGAGAACGGTGCCGACGACTATGTGACCAAACCGTTTGTATTGGAAGAATTGCGGGTACGCTTGCGGGCCGGCGCGCGCATTCTGGAAAAAGAGCAGGAGTTGAACGTTAAAAATGAAGAACTGCTGGAACTCAATGCCAAGCTGGAGACCATGGCTTGCATTGATCCGCTCATGGAAATCGGCAACCGTCGCAGCCTGTACCGCAACATTGAGAAAATGCATGACCGGCTCAGCCGCTACGGCGAGCAGTATTGCCTGATTCTGGCTGATATCGATCATTTTAAAGCCTACAACGATCTTTACGGTCATCTGGCCGGTGACCAGATTCTGAAGCAGGTGGCGGAGTGTATGGTCAAATCCCTGCGGGTGTCGGATGAAATATATCGCTATGGAGGCGAAGAAGTGGTAATTCTTTTACCGAATCAGGATGTCGACGGCGGGCGGGCAGCGGCCGACCGAGTACGGCGGGGCATTGAGATCCTGGCCATCGGGCACAAGGGGGCCAAGCAGGGGATCTTGACAGCCAGCTTCGGAGCAACCATCGCCGGCCTGGCGGATCGCATCAACCGCTGGGAGGATGTGCTGGAACGGGCCGACAAGGCCCTGTATCAGGCCAAAAAAGGCGGCCGGAATTTGGTCACCTTTCTATAGTATCATATTCGAATGGTTATAACCATGGCATCTTTTCAAAAAAACAAATGGTGGCGCGGCTTCTGGATGGGCGCCCTGATCAGTTTGGCCGTCTTGGCCTTGGACCGGCTGGGCTATATGGACAGCCTGGAACGCAAAACCATTGATTGGCGCATGGGGCTCACCAGGGCTCAAACCGCTCTGCCGGACGATGTCGCGGTGGTTCTGATTGATGATGCCTCCTTGTATGCCCTGGATCCCGTGGTGGGCAGATGGCCCTGGCCCCGGCATGTTCACGGTGAGCTTATTGACTTTCTGTACCAATGCGGGGCGCGCCTGGTGGTGATGGACATTCTGTTTTCGGAACGTCAGAAGGATTGCGAGGTATCAGCCGACGGATTGGGGCGGGCGGATTCTCAACTTGTGGAAGCGAGTCGAGCGGCTGACAATGTTTTATATGCCTTCCAGTTGGTGGATGATATACCGGATGAGTATAATCAAAACCTATTAAACGCCCCCATGCCGAAGGATTTTATCAAGCGTTTTTCCGTGAATGCCCAAGGCCGGCTTTCCCCTCGGGAATATAACAATTTTTATCTGCCCTATGAGGAATTGTATGCAAATGCGGCCGGCATGGGTGTAGTGACTTTTTTGCCGGACCATGACAATGTGTACCGCAGCGAAGCACTGGTGTTTGATTATCAGGGACAACGTTTTCCTTCCCTGGGTTTGGCCGCTGCCATGGCCCGTCTAGGGATTGGAAATGTCCTGCTTGAAAATCAGACAATGACTATCCCGGTAAAGGGGAGTACTGTCAAAATTCCCCTGCAGGATGACGGCAAATACTACATCAATATGTACAACGATTATCAGCAAAAATCCTATAGTGGCCTTCTCCAGGCCATTATAAAAACTGAGCAGGATGATCTCAGCAATCGCATGGTAAATCCGGAGGAGTTCAAAGACAAGGTGGTTTTCGTAGGTGCCAGCGCCGCTGCAGTGGAGGACCTAAAGCAGACTTCCATGGGCCGGCGCATGCCGGGTGTATTACTCCATGCCGCAGCTTATGCCAATATTATGACCGGCGACTTCCTGCGCTTTGCGGAACCCCAATACAATATTCTGGTAATTTGTCTAAGTACCTTTTTGACCTTGTATGCGATTTTGTATCTCAAAAAAATGAAACTCAGGGTTCTGGTGCCGGTGTCGTTCATGGCTGGTTTGTATGCAGTCGCTTTTCATGTTTTTAACCGCAACATCGTATTACCGGTGGCTTCTCCGACCCTTGCATTCCTATCAGCATTTTTGATGGGATTCGGACATTACATGACCACCGAAGGCCGTGAGAAACGGCGCATCCGCAACATCCTGGGGCAGTATGTGTCGCCGGCCATGCTGCAAAACGTGCTGGAAAACTACAAGGAGGATTATTTCAAGGCCGAGGTGGGCTCCAAGGAGTTTTTGACCGTGTTTTTTTCAGACATCCGGGGCTTCACCAGCCTTTCGGAAAAACTGGCGGTGGAAAAGGTGGTGGAAATGCTCAACCGCTACCTGTCCTGCATGGTGAATATCATTTTCCAACACCAGGGCACCCTGGACAAATTCATCGGTGACGCCATCGTGGCCTTCTGGGGCGCGCCGGTGAAAATTAAAGACCATGCGTATAAAGCGGTTTTATCGGCCCTGCGCATGCAAAACGAGCTGTATGAAATGAACACGGAAAACCTGGCCGCCGGTCTGCCCAAACTCAACATCGGCATCGGCATTCACACCGGTGAAGTCATCCTCGGGAATATCGGCTCGGAAAAAAAGCTGGATTACACCGTGATCGGCGACAGTGTAAATCTGACTTCCCGTTTGGAAGGTTTGACCAAAAGCTACAACGCCGGTATCCTAATCACCCAGGACACCTGGGAACTGGTCAGGGAAAAGATCGTTTGTCGTATGGTGGACCATGTGAAGGTCAAAGGGAAAGACAAGGCCATTGCCGTTTTTGAAGTACTAGGTGAAATCGGGGCGGTGGCCCCCCCACTATTGAAAATCGTCGAACTCTCGGAAAAAGCCTTTTCCGAATACCGCTGCCGCAACTTCCAGATTGCCATGGGGCTATTTGAAGATATCATCAAAACCAGGCCGGACGATTATCTGGCCCACATGTTCATAGGCCGCTGCCGGGGATATCTTGAGCAGGCGCCGCCTGATGATTGGGACGGTTATTATGAGCACAAGACAAAATGAACACACCGGCAAAAGGCAAAGGAAGCTTTGGACCGTCTTCCTTTGGATTGCAGCGTTGATCTTTTTAAAACCGGACCAGGGGCGGAGTTATGATTTGTATGTCACCAGCCTTAAGGCCTCCATTTACCTGATGCCGGACACGACTTCCGAAGCCTTGTTCGAGGTCAAACAGGGATTCAAACTCAACGGGGTGCGCAAAAGCGGATACTGGCATCAGGTGGATCATGAAAGCCGGACCGGCTGGATCTATGGATTTCAGGTTGGGGAAAAACCGCCGGTGAAAAAAAATGAAATTTATGGTACTTTCTCCTCCTTGTTTCAGAAATACGAAACCTTCATGTCCCGGGCGCGCAGGCGTTCCTCGGCGTATTCTTCCGTGGCCGCCGCCAGGGGCCTCAAGGAACACCGGCAGCGGGTCACGGTCCAGTACCGCCTGGATTTTGAGGCCTTGGAAAAGCTGGAAGCCGTGCAGTTCACGGATGAGCAGGTCATGGAATTTCTGAGGGAGGGCATGCAAAATGAAAAATCGCTGTAAATACCTTGGGCTTGTTTTGGCGGTAATCTGCCTGCTGCCGGCCGCGCCGGCATTCGGCGGTGAGGCGCGCAAGCGCATTGCCCATATCGTCGACCAGTCCGACCAGCTCGCGGATGTGGAGGCGGAAATTCTCTTCGGCCGTGAGCTGGCGGCCCGGATCCTGGGGCATTACGGCTTTTGCGACGATCCCAAGCTGAATCGCTATGTCAATCTGGTAGGCCGGGCTGTGGCCCTGCATTCCGGCCGGCCGGAGCTGACCTATCATTTCGGTGTGCTGGATTCGGAAGAGCTCAACGCCTTTGCCGCGCCCGGCGGCTATGTTTTCATCACCCGGGCCGCCTTGCTGAAAATGCAAAACGAAGCCCAACTGGCGTGTGTCCTGGGTCATGAAATCGCCCATGTCACGGAGAGACATGTGATCCGTGAACTGAATATTCGGGGGGCGGACGGCTCCGCGGTGGCCGGTATTGCCGGTCTCATCAGCGGGGCCACTTCCGGCACGGTCAAATCCCTGGAACAGGCCATGGACCGGGCCGCCGAAATCTTGTTTAAAAACGGTTACAAAATTCAGGATGAAATCCAGGCGGACGCCATCGGCATGCTCATGGCCGCTTCCGCCGGATATGATCCCATGGCTTTGCAGGATTTTCTGAGCCGGGAGAAGCGTTTTGAAAAAGAGGATGAGACTTATAAGGGCGATCACCCGGCCCATATGGTTAGAGTGGAAAAGATGAACATGGTCTTGGCTGCCGGAAATGCGATCCGGACGAAAAAAGCAACGCTTGCGGAGAGATTTTATGCAAATGTCAACCATTAGAATCAGGATGCTGGTGGGTTTTCTTTCCCTTCTGGTTGCCGCTGTTGCCTGGGGGGATGACTACCATTATGTGAACATGATCATCGGCGATCGGGCCGCCGGCCTGGCCGGGGCCTATACCGCCCTTTCCGATGATCCGGCCGGCTGCTTTTACAACCCGGCCGGCATTGCCTTTGCCCCGAATCTGAGCCTGTCGGCCAGCGTGAACGCCTATAATACGGAAAAGAAGACCTATCAAAAGGTTTTGACCGGCACCGACGGCGGCTCCCGGGACTGGGAGCAGATCTCTTCCAGCCTGCTGCCCAATTTTTTCGGGGTGGTGCGGAAATTCGGCGACGCCGGCATGCTGGGGCTATCCTATGCCGTGACGGATGCCATCCAGCGCCGGCAGAAGCAGTATTTTCAGAATATCCGCACGGAATTCGCCGACAATCCGGCGGACACGGTCATGATCAACATCAACGACAGTGACAAGACCTATCTTTTCGGGCCCTCCTATGCTTACAGCCTTTCCGACTCCCTGGCCCTGGGCGCCACTTTGTATGCCTATTTCCGGGACCGGGAAATCATCCGCAACCAGGTGATCCAGTTCAATCGCGGCCAGCATATTCTGATCAATTACTACGAAACCGTGAACGACTGGGGGGCGCGTCCCAGCCTGGGAGCCATCTGGGAGCCGCTGGACAAACTGGCCTTGGGTCTGTGCATGTCCCAGGTCTTTATTTTTGCCGATGACACCACCCGCCATGATATCTACCGCAATACCGTGGCGGCCCAGCCCATGAATATCGACGGACTTGCGTATGACTTCACCCGCAGCGATACCCTCTATTTTAAAAGCGCCAATACCGACGACAAACCGGCCATGCCTTTCACCTTGACCCTGGGGGCGGCTTATTTCATTTCCCCGGAGCTGCTGATCACAGGGGATGCCGCCTGGTACGGCCAGGCCGATGAAAAGGATGCGGTCTGGAATCTGTTTTTGGGCGCGGAATATTTTTTCCGGGACGACATGGCCCTCCGCTGCGGCCTGCACACCGACCATGCCAATACACCCGAATTGCGCTCCGGCAGGACCAACCAGCCGGAGCACATCGATATTTACGGACTGAGCCTGAGCTATACCCTGTATTACAAAATGTCCAACATCACCCTGGGGGTGCTGTACGGACTGGGCAAAGGCGAAGCCCAGGCCTTGAACGATACCGCCGTGATCCAGGATGCCGACATCCAGAATCTCAGGATCTATCTTTCGGCGTCCTACAGCAATTGATGGGAGCCACGGCCCAATTGTCCATTTTGGTTGTCAAGCCAATCGTCGCAAGGAGGAAAAATCATGGTGTTTCAAACCCAAGCAGCAAACCGAGGAATATATGGAGGGCGTCCCATTTGTCGGCGCTCTGCCTGGATTGCCCGAACCGCCGGTTTCGGTTGCGCGCTCCTTGTCATGCTGGTCATGGCCGGCTGTACCTATGATTCCGGCGCCAATGTGTTGAGCACCAGCGGCACCACCCCCACCAATCCAGAGGCGGTGAGGACCCAATTGGCGCGCTATACCATGCCCAGCGAATTGTCGGCCGTGCCGGCCACAAGCGTAGGAAATACCCCTTCGGGACTGGAAGAACCAAAGGATTTGCTCCATGCCGCCGCTGATCCGGGCACGGATTATACCAATACCGACACGCGCACCTATGTGGAAGAGCGCACCCTGGATCAGTTCACCCGGCTTGAAAAGATCCTGAAAGCCATTGATCAGACCCAGTATGAAAAGGAGATCGGCCAGGGAGCTTATAAAGCCCTGGTGGCCATTGAAGAGGAAAAAGAAGGCCGAACCCAGAAAAAACTGGAAACCTGGACCGTGCAATCCGAGGCCATCACTACGGATGGAACGGCCCCATATTTGCGGGTGCGGGCCTGGATTGAAAAAACCTTTGCCCCCGGCATGCCCGTCATTAAAGCAGAGTTCAAGATCTATTCCCCGCCCACCCGGAACAGTGACGGCACCTACCAGGACTATGGGCAATGGCTCATGAACGTCAAGCTGGATGATATCGGCGATGAAGATTATTTTGTTGCCGCCTGTGAAGCCGGGACAAACGGTTTTGCCAAGATCAGATTGTATGAAAAATTGTCCGGTCAAGGGCAGATCAGCGAAGCCGGACTGGATACCAAGGTCAAAGCCGTCCTGTTCCGATCAGCGACCCAAGGCTACGGCAAAATTTATCACCCGGATTTTGCGGCCTATTTCTGCCCGGATTGCGATCAAACCCAGGGCGTGCCCCACAAAACCGCAGTCTATGCCTACAATGAAAATCATTTGGCTGTCCAGGAAGATGAAGATGGGGAAGTGATTTACAAAGACCGCAATGAAAAGATCATGATAACCCAACGCTACGGCGTTTTTCATGCTGAAAGCGGCGAAGATGTTTTGAAAACCAAGTCCTTTGGATTTCCTGTGCGCTATACGGAAAACGGGATCGACAAACAGGCCTATTACGGCGCCTGGCAGGGGCGGCATAATCTCTGGACTCCGGATGAAGGCACCATTGCCGAAGGTACAAAGGTTTACCGGGATGATATCCCGCCGGATCAACCGATTGAGGAATATACGGTGGGAAAGACCTTTAACGGGGTCCTTGTCAAAAGAAGCTATCAGGAGGCGGAAATGGATGATATCCGCAACATGCCGGTGGAGGTCTTGATCAATCGCGACTATAATTTATTTTTCCATAACGATGCCTGGCTGTATTGCGCCCAAATGGACTGGTCGGCTGATCCGCCGGTATGCAGTTCCGGCGATTTTGTGGATTTCGACGCTGCTGTGGGCTTGAACACCCTGATCACCACGGCAGATAATTTCATGAAACGGGTTTCCATCCACGGCTGGGATGAAGTCGCTGACAAGGAAAAAGCTTTTGTGTACGAGGCGGCCGCACTCATCAATCGAAATCAGGCCGGTTTTTACGAGGCGGAAGAAGTCACCGGTCGGTTCGGACCGGTATTCCGGCCCCTTACTCCGCGGGTTCCCATCGATACCAGGCGCGTCCGCGGGCTGTGGGTCAATGTGTCCGGCAGTATTTTCGTGGAATACAAGGGTGCTTCCGGCTGGTTTGAAAAAAAAGTGGACTATTTCGATGAATTCACCTGGACCCCGAAATTCGACCCGGCCGGCGACCGTTCCTTCAATCTCCCGGATGGGATCGAATTGTATGTGAACATGCAAGGAAACGGATACATCGTCAGCAAGGAAAACGGGGTCACCAGCGTGAAAAGCGAAATCCAGACCGTCTGCAATCCCACCAATGTCTTGAGCATCCTACCAGATGGGGCCGGCACGGTTTTCCACAGCCAGTGGAATCCGGAAGTCGATTCCACCTATCGCTTTGTGACCGAGCCCGCTGATCCGAAATACATGCAGTTGGTCTATCGCTCCATCGGTGACAACGACAAGGATCAGAACGGGAATCCCCTTGTCGCGGTGGGGGACACGGCGCCCTCCATGTGGGGGATCGAAGCGACCATCAACGGCGCCACCGTCGGCTTTAACTGGGAATACGATGCGACCTCCAGGGCCAACGCGGTCTCCTTTTTAATGGAGGGCAACAACTATAAGCTGCTGGACGACTCCATGCGTTTTGATCCCATCAGCGTCACCAATGCCGCCGGCCGCACCAAAACCCTTTACCTGGGTTTTGACGGTTGGATGTCGGGACTTCCCGATTTATACAGTGAATTGGAAAAAAGCGAGTGGGTCATCACCACGGCCATCCGTGACAAGATCATCAACCTGCCGGCCGGGACCGAGTTGACAGAGACAGCCACGAACATCAAATATCTTATCAAACCCCTTGAGCGCAGTATTTTCCTTGCGGAAATCACCGACCCAGGGGATCTGAACCTTACGGCGGCAAAGGCCGTCAGCTTGTCCGATATTCCCATCTACACCGAGCACGGCATGGGCGATGCGCCGGAGGTGGCGACCATTTCCTATTCTGAGGGAAATCCGGTGGAATAAGGGCGGGAGGATTTGAGATTTCAGATTTGAGATTTGAGATGCGGGGTACCGAGTCGGGGTCGGGGTCGGTATCGAAAAATTAGAATCGAGATACGGGATGCGGGATAGCGGCGGGAATTTTTCTGCATTGCAATCCGGATAGTTGTATTTTATAAATATTGACTAACTTTTGAAAAGGAATGAAATCATTTGCATGCAGCCTTGCCAAAAAATCCATATTTGACCGTGGATATCATCATCGAGATCAACAACGGCATTGTCCTGATTCAGCGCAAGAATCCTCCCCATGGCTGGGCTTTGCCGGGCGGATTTGTGGATTACGGCGAGACATTGGAAAACGCCGCCCGGCGGGAGGCCCTGGAGGAAACCTCTTTGAATGTGCAACTTGTGGAGCAATTTCATGCCTATTCGGATCCAGGACGTGATCCCAGACACCATACCGTAAGTGTGGTTTTCATTGCCAAGGCCAAGGGCATGCCCAAAGCGGCTGATGATGCCAAGGAGGCGGCTGTTTTTCAGGAAAACACCCTGCCGCAACCCATTGTCTTTGATCATGCCCGGATTGTATCGGATTATTTTCGCTACCAAGAGGGCGAAAAGCTGCGGGACATTTTTCCGAAAAGATAATAAAATCCTGCAAAAAAAAGGGGGGGCTGATGAATTCAAACAGCAAACCCGAACGTTTTAAATCTTTTGATGAACTCGGTGGCCTGCTAAAAAGCGGCAAGTTCCGCCCGGCAGGGGGCCCCAAGCCCAACAAGGCCGCCCAAAGGCCGGTCCTGAATGGGGGCAGGCCGGACAAGCCCGGGCCGGGGGTGAAACCGGACAATTGTGATGACCAAAGGCTTTTTCTGGAAGCCATGGCCGGGGTCAAACCCTTGGAAAACCGGAATCAACAAGAGCGGACGGCAACAGCTCAAAACTTTGGCCCGGAACCTGAAGATCCGGAAGCGGAAATTTTTCAGAGACTCGCCAGTCTTGTGGACACCGGCGACGGTTTTGTTGTGGCCCTGACCCCGGAATACCGGGAAGGGGTGGGGTACGGCATTCATCCGCTGGTTGCTGAAAAATTGCACCGCGGGGATTTCCCCATTCAAGATCATATCGATCTGCATGGCTACAGTGCGGCTGAAGCCAAAGCCGTCCTGGATTCCTTTTTGGAGCAAGCCGTTGCCACCCATAAATGCGCGGTGCTGGTGGTCCACGGCCGCGGCTTGTCTTCGCCGGGCGAACCGGTTCTGAAGGCCAAGGTGCGGGAATGGCTCACCTGCGGCAGGTGGCGCAAATGGGTCGCGGCCTTCACCAGTGCCAGAAATATCGATGGCGGCGCAGGGGCCACCTATGTCTTGTTACGCCGCAGAGCAGCATCGGCAAAAGTCCGTTTTGAAGAAAACAAATGAACCTTACTGAATTGAAATTGTGGAAGTAAACATGGGAACAGAACTATATCGTGTTGTTTTCAATGGCGAACTCCTGCCGGGACGCTCACCGGAAGATGTCAAGGCCGCCCTGGCGGGAGTGTATAAAAATCCGGCCACCGTCGAATCCTTTTTTTCCGGGAAAACCGTTGTCATCAAAAAAAAGGCGGATCAGGCCACCTGTCAAAAAGTGGTGGATGCATTTAAAAGAGCCGGAGCGATTTGTTCCATTCAAAAAGAAGGCGGCCCTCCGCCCCTGCCGCCCCTGGACAAGCCGGCGGCAGGACCCGGCTCCGGCTTATCCCATTCGGACCGGCCCCAAGCAGGGGGTAAAAGTGCCAAGGACAGCATAGCCAACGGCCAACCCCTGACAGGTCCGGATGAAATCCCTTGCCCGACCTGCGGCAAGATCATCCGCAAGAAAGCGCGGATTTGTCACCATTGCGGAATCAAGCCCAATGCCAGCTCCAATACGGCCATGGCAGCCCTTTTTATTTGCGCAGGCATCATTGCGGTTATTGCCGTTGTGGGCATCCTGGCCGCCATCGCCATTCCCAATTTCATCAAATACCGGGAGCGAGCCCAGATGGCTTCCATCAATGAGGAATTGGAAAGGGTTAAGGATGCCCAGGGCCGCTATTTTGAAAAATACGGCAAGTACACCACCAGCATGGCGGCGCTGAACATGTATATCACCACACCGGGTATTGCCGTGGAAATCGTCAGTGCGGACGGCACCTGTTTCCGTGCCAGGGGCAGGCATTTGGAACGCAAACTGGAGTCCTGGATTGACTGTAATGGTCTGGTGCAGGAGGAAACCCGCTCTCTATCAAGCGACCAATGGCTTGCTTCCGGTCCAAAGACTGTCACGGAGCCGCTCTTTTCCCCACCAGAGGGTGATTTCTCCGTATTCTTTCCCGGGGAACCATCCCTTACCACCCAGGATGTGAGCACGCCGGTGGGGAAGATTACCGTGAACATGTATTTGTATGAAAAAAGGGAATATGCCTGTCTGGTGGGCTATTCGGATTATCCCAATGAGATGATAAAGCAGGTTGAGACCAGAACCTTGCTGGATGGAGCCGTGAACGGCGCCATGGGCAATGTCAAGGGCAAGGTTGAAAGCCAGCAGGATATTTCCCTCGGCATTCATGTGGGCCGGGAGATTGAATTCAGCTTTCCGCCCTCCGCGAAAATGCCTAGCGGCGGCAATGGCAAGGCACGCTTTTTCATGGTGGGCAGCCGGCTGTATCAACTGGTGATGGTGGGCAGAAATGTGCGTTCCAGCAGCGAGACAGATCACTTTTTGAATTCTTTTGCGCTTTCGTCCGGGTAGTTAATTATATGCATTCTGAATCATTATATAAATTACTCATCATTGAAGATGAAACTTCCGTTGCCCGTCAACTTCAGTGGGGGTTGGGGAACAAATACGAAATATCAATCGCCGCTGATGCCGACCAAGTGAAGCAGGCCTTCAAATCCGCCGTTTTTCCAGTGGTCACTCTGGATCTGGGCCTGCCGCCTTTTCCCAACAGTCCCACCGTCGGCCTGCGCATTCTTGAGGAAGGGTTGATCCCTGCAGGTACTAAAGTAATCGTTCTGACCGGCAATGCCGAGGAGGAGACCGCCGTCAAAGCTGTCCGTCTCGGTGTTACCGATTTTTGCCCAAAGCCGGTGGATCTTGGTTATTTGGCAGTGCTCATCGACCGGGCCTTTCGCATGTATGCCATTGAAGCGGCCGGCGCAAGACAGGATGCGGACTCAAGCAATGATCACAATTTTTACGGCATGTTGGGAGCCTCATCGGCTATGCAGGCGCTGTTCGCTGTACTCAAACGGGCGGCTGCCAATAATTTCCCGATATTGATTTCAGGCGAAACCGGAACCGGTAAGGAAATGATCGCCAAGACCGTGCACCTGTTGAGTCAACGCCGGGATAAACCCTTTATTGTGGTGAATTGCGGCGCCATTCCGGAACAACTCATTGAAAGTGAACTCTTCGGCCATGAAAAAGGCGCTTTCACCGGGGCGCACACCAGTCGCAAGGGGAAGTTCGAAGAAGCCCATGGCGGGACCATCTTTTTGGATGAAATCGGTGAATTGCCATTCCCCATGCAGGTAAAACTCCTGCGAACCCTCCAGGAGGAAACCGTGGAACGCATCGGCGGCCGCCGGCCCATTCCTTTATCGTTCCGCATTATTTCCGCCACCAATGTCGATCTGGACCAGGCCGTGGCGGCCGGCCAATTTCGCCAGGATCTTTATTTCCGGTTGAATGTCATTCCATTGATCGCTCCACCCTTGCGGGAGCGTCAGGACGATATAATAATTCTGGCCCACCATTTTATCGAACAGGAGCGCAAGGGGTTGGGGCTGGGGCGGCTCACATTGTCGCCGGCAACACATATGGCCCTTAAAGCTCATCCCTGGCCAGGAAACGTTCGGGAACTCAGGAATGCTGTCCGCCGGGCTTTGGCCACAATTAATGGGACCGTCATTCAACCAGCGGATCTCGGCTTGAGCGGACCGGAAAGCACATCCGGAGAATCACCGCCAATCGATTCGTTGGCTGAAACCAAACGGCGCGCAGAGGCCGAGGCTGTCCGGCAGGCCCTGGCCCTGAGCGGCAACAACATCAGCCAGGCGGCCCGTCTGTTGTCCGTCAGCCGTCCGACCTTGCATGACCTTCTGAAAAAACACAAAATCACACTTTAATGGACTGCGCCGACAAAGCTGCGGTATTCAATGATAAGGATGAATGTCTAAGAATTTTTTGGGACGGATTTGTGTAATCGGATGAAGGTTTCCAGTTGAAGCTTCTGGGTCTGGGTCAGCTTGCCGAAGCGCACACTACAACGCCGTTCAGGAAAAATGCCGCCTGTCATGAGCCTGTCGGCCACAACTTCAATAGGCAGCCGTCCCACATGCAGATCCAGGTTCAGATAGACATCCATCCGGGTGTGGGTCAATGGTAACGGCTTTTCATTTGTATATTCAAAGGCCATTCCGCCTTGGCTGATATTGATTAAATGGTATGGGAGTCTCAGGTCATCCCCGCTCATCCCGACTTGCGCTTTCTCCAAGGCAGAATAACGGGGGGACTGTCGACGCTCTTTGGCAGTTGTTTTTTTTCCGATGTTGGCGGCCATCTGTTCAACTACCTTAAATTAAAAACCCCGGCAGCCCAATCGCATACCGGGGTTGTGCTGGTGAGTGTGGGTTAATCGGTCTCTTTAATTCTTTTGGCCCTTTCTCTTTCCGGCCAAAACGAAACCCGCCAGACCGGTGCCCAGAAGCAGCATGGTCGCTGGTTCGGGTACAGAGGTCGCGCTGTTTGCGTCATGGGAGAATGGGGCCTTTTGATTTATATCGATATCTTTCACTTTTCCCTTTTTGTCCAAACAATACTTTTCACTATAAAGATCAAAATGAATGGTATAGCCGTTTACCAACCCGGATGTGTCGACCTGAAAGTCGGCATACAGAAGCGCCCCCAGAGGATTTGCCACCAAACCGCCGGGCGTGTTCTGGGAATTGTATGCGGTTGCTCTTTTTGCAATGTTGAATGTAAAGGAAAATTCCGTGAAAAAGGTATCAAAGATACCGTGGGACGGCAGATCCCCTGGATCAGAACCAGCAGTGCCGTCCATTTCTATGGGTGGAACCCCATATACCATATCGGAAGTAACGTCAATGGTGCTGCCGCCAAAAGTAAAACTTCCCAGTGAGGCTGGAGCCGGGCCGACTTGTGGGCTGACAGCAGCAGAAATATAATACTTTTGTGTTATATCAGTAGCCTTGGCTTTAGTTGTATCCAACAAGGCATACAGTTTAAAAGAGCTGTCTGTGGCATAAATGGTCTGATCAAGAGTATTATATACGCCTCCAGCGATGTCCAGTTGCAACATGGGAAGAGCATAAGCGGCGTCGCTTGCTACAATAAATACAAGCCCTAACATCAATGGCGTTAAGAGCCTTTTTAAAAATCGGTTTCTTTTCATATTCACCTCCGCACTGAAAATGCTATTTAAAGCCTATTAAGAGAATTCATTTTTTTTTGTCAAATACCGTGCAGAACGATTTCCACACTTTTCGATAATTGTTTACGCAATAGTTATGCCATTTTTATATCTATTTTATATTACAGTATTTTTAAATCATACGCTGAGGCCTGAAAAAAAGATTGTAAACTATTTCGACATCCCGCACAGATAAGGGCATATGGGTCCGAAGTCGGCATTTCTTGTCAAATACCGTACTGGAACAGTTGCTTTTGAAGGCATGTGACAGAGTTCGGTGCTTTTTAGGTGTCGATTTACTTTACATATCATTGATCGGCTCCATAAGGCGAGGGGATACTACGGCATCGGGCAGATGAATCACAAATCTGGCACCGCCATGGGCGGGATTGTCCGCGGTGATGGCGGCTTCCAGATGTTTCAAAATAAGTCTGACCTGCCACAGGCCGATGCCGCTTCCGCCCGGCTTCATGGAGACAAAAGGCTGGAAGAGTCCGTCCGGCAGCAAGTTTTCGGGGATGGCTGGGCCGTCATTGAGAATGGATATGATCAATTTGTCATCGGAGGGAGTGACGGTTAGTTGCACCCTGCCTTTGCCGTTGCAAGCCTCGTAAGCGTTCAGGATGATATTTTCCATGACGGTTTCCAGAAGCTGGGGATCGGTGCGCACCATGATTCCCTTGGGGCAGTCAAGGGTAATCTCAAGTCCGACCAACTGCCGGTTGAATCTGGGTAACAGTTCATTCAGAAAAATACAGAAGTGCACATCCCGAAAGACCGGTACGACTTGGTCTCGCAACAAGCTGAGCCTGGCATGCACTTTGTTCATCCGCTGCAAGGCATCGTTTACAGCAATGAGCATGTCCTTTCTGAATTCCGGATTATCCATGTGAGCCTTGGCGTTGGTGTGAATCAGGGAAAGAATGGAAGCGGCATTTTTAACATCGTGGATTAAAAAAACCGACAGGTTTTGCAAGGCCCGCTGCTCGCGCAAGCGCGCGGTCTCCTCCATCAGGCGTACGGCGAGCAAGGCCGAGGCGGCCTGGGAGCTCAAAGCAGCTAGAAGGTCAAAATCATCCTGACCGTAACGTCCGCCGGTATACTCCTGACCGAGCCCAATGCATCCGACAAGTTGTCCCCCTGAAGTCAACGGCACAAAAAGCACCGGCTTGGGCGACGGAAGATCGGTAAGGCGTTCCCAGAGTTCTTTTTGCGTCTTGTTCGTGGTTTTTTCGCCCAAATCGAGACGCGGTTGTTGCCGAATGTATCGGATGAGCGGATCATGGGCAGCAAGATGAATCGTCGGCTTTTCGGAAAGGTCCGGCCAAACCACAAGCTGAAAACCATCTGTCTCATTACCGGACCAAATCCAAATCTCCTTTGTATAGAGGCTGTCCACTAGAACTTGGCGCAGTGCTCCCAGCACTTGGCTCTCTTCCTGAACTGTCTGAAGCAGGGCTGAAAAGGCTATCCATTCATCCCGGAATTCGTATTTATAGACATAAAAATGGGTGCTGATAAAAAATTTCAAACGCTGCCTGATCCCTTCGGAAAAAGCCAGAATGGCTACGACTACGGCTCCGATTCCCAGAAAAAGCCAGAATAACACCCACTCCAGCGGATAACCGAAAAAACGCATCACCAGAGAAATTATACCGAGCAGTAAAAAATAGGCGGCAAAAATGGAGGGGGCGACAAAGGAATATACGATTTTACGGGAAATGAACAGATCGCGGTTGAGCAGGCGGTTGCGGAGTACGGCAAAGGCAAGCAAAATCCAGGAAAACAATAGGAAACTTGCCTGAAGAAAAAGAATGTTATTGGTCAATTCCAGATAAGTCAGCCGGTAGGAGGCGACACCACCCTGCACGATGCAGACCAGGGTGCTGCCCACCACAAACAGGCCGTATTCCCGTCGTCTGGATTTGGGCAACTGCCTCCAGAAGGCTTCCATCTGCCAAGCCATGAACAGCATGACCATCAGGCAGATGATGGAAGCGAAATAGATGGATCCGAACATGGCAAAATGAATGCCTTCCTGTGCAATCACGAAACTGGGGAGGCTGATCTGATATGCGGTGATCAATAGGATTAAGGCGACCAGAACCGTATGAATCAGACCGAGAAAAGCTGACGACGGCCGATCCGGGGACATGGCATCCAGCAACCTGCGGCCGGCGGTGCTCCAGATGACCAGAAATAAATTCTGGGAAGCAAGCAGAATGGTGAATCCTTCTAAATCAGAAATAAGGTTCAGGGCCGCAACGAGATATTCCGCGACCAAAAGAGGCAAGAAGAAAAGGGTTTGTAAAATGGCAAGTGAAAACTTGCGATGGGTTTGCGGTAGCCTTCTGGAAAAACAAGAAGTGGCGAGAAGAATCAAATTGGTCAACCCAAACAGAATCGTCAGCATCTTTCACCGATAAGGACTTGATCATTGATTCGGCTGGTCAGAAAAATCCGAAATTCGAATTTAATTTTTTCAGGTAGCGCATTCGATCAATAGTTGCCTTAATCGCTCACTCACGAACAACATGGATTCGATATCCAGATGTTGTGGAATCGTATCGTCGAACAGGATTTTGGCCTTGGCCTCAAAGCCGTCCGCCGGAACTTCATCCCAAAACAGCAGCAGCAAGGGCACCCGGGGCAGGGGCTGGAACCGGAAGGCGGCGTCGGCCGACTCCACGCCCTGGTCTACGGCTGTTCCCCCTAGGCTTTGGGCCGCCCTTGTCAGATCATCGACCCGTCCTTTAAAGCGTGCCACCAAGGGGGCTTCCACATGTTCCCGCATGGATTTGATCTTGGACACCGTGTTGGGAAACTGCTCCAGGCCCTTCCAATTGGTTCCGGGTCGAACACTCCCGCCCTGGGCAATATGATTGTACAGAAAAACCTGTTCCCAGCGGTTCAAAGGACTGCCGTCATTTTTTGAGATCTGCCCTTTGCTGATCCATACGGAGCCGGTAAAATAGGGTAATTCGAGAACCGGGTCACCGTTCTGATTGATCAAGCGGCCGCCGATGCGATCCGGCAAATCCTCAATGCGCATGGAAGCCGAACGCTCCTTGGCCCATTGCAGGGCTTCCTGAGCCATATCTTTCTTGGTCCATTTGCCGGCCGCGTATTGGGCCTCCAGTTCCGGCCGGCACCGGGCGATGGTTTCTTCACTGAGATGGGGACATTTGGAAAGGGGCAGCTTCTCCGACACCACCATGCTGGCAAAGGCCAGACAGGTCGGAAAACCGCAGTCTTTGCAATTGGTTTTGGGGAGTATTTTCTGATACAAATCCACTACTGACAGGGGCATAAGAACACCTTAAAAGTTTTAGTCACTTCCTATATTTTCCACTACGGCCTGACCCATCTCCCGGGCCATGGTCCGCAGGGCCCGGCTGTGGGCCTGGACGATTTCCTCATAGGATTCGGATTGCAACGGTTCGCGGATGTTGGATCTGCGCACAGTCAGGGGTTGGTTGGTTTTTTCCGCTTTGATGCTCCAGACCGCTTCCAGAACCAGCTCTTTTGGAATCCTTCTTTCAAAATGGCTGATGCTGACGACCATGCGATGGCTCGGTTCCAGAACCCCTTCCTGGGCATGGGAAACCACCTGGTGGCTGCCCAGCAGAACAGCGATGTTTTCAGCAAGCACAGCCGCGATTTCCTCCGGCAGGGGACCGGCCCAGCGGTTATATTCGGAAAAGGTGATGCTGCCGGATGGGTCCTGGGCCGCGATTTGGGTGCGCTTGAGGGCCTCCGGTATGGATACCGGGCCCACGGCGATCTTGAGTTTATTTGAAAATTTGTGTTCCGGAGAATTGGTCTCAAGGGCCTGCAGACGGTAGTAATGTACTTTGGGAGATCGTCCAAAACAGCCGGAAAGCAGGGTCCAAGCCAACAAGCTTGCGGCGGCGAACCAGATTGTTCTGTGATTTTTATTCATTCGTCTTTTTCCTTCCCCTGGAGCAGGGCCTCCGGGTGCTGCTCCAGATATTCCGCCAGTTGGCGCAGAGATCTGGCCGTTTCCGCAATTTGGTCAAGGGCGGTTTTTAACTTGGTTTGGAGCTGGGAATCCGTGCGGATCATCTCTTCGGCGGCTTTCAAGGAACGCTGGGCCTGTTCCAGGGTGGCGTCGATTTCCGGCGTGACCGTGGTGCGCAGGTCGGCTATGAGAAGTTGAACCTCCTTAAGGGAAGCGTTCAGGCCCCGGACCGCCTTCAAAATCTCGGGGGAATTGGTGATCTTTTTGGCCCCCTGAATGGTTTGCTTTAATTCATCGGCAATCTGTTCCAGGGGCATGCTTTCCACCCGGCTGATGATGCGGCTCATTTTGTTGCCGATATTGGTCATGGGCGACGGGATGGTGGGCAACTCCGGATACGGTCCTTTGGTAATTTTTACCACAAGCGGCTCTTCCGGGTAAAAATCCAGGGAGACCAATTTCTTGCCGGTGAGGAGATTGCCGGTTTCCAGTCTTGCCCGCAGGCCGCTTTGGATCAGGGACTCGATGCGCTTACGGCGTTCTTCCGGGGTGTTGAGGCGATCGCCCTTTAGCATGGCGCGGTCCGGTTCCACCTCAATGACCACCGAAGCCTGGTAGGCGCTGCGTTCAGGACCGGCTTCCAGCCAGAGGTCCACCACCTGACCGACCTGGATGCCGTAGAATTCCACCGGCGCCCCAATCAGCAGGCCCCGCACGGATTCATGGAAATGCAATACCCAGCGGTCTTTTTGTTCATAGATTTTTTGGGTGGCCTCTTCCATGGTTTTATGTAATTGGAAAACCGTTTCTTTGGCCGCCACCGGGCCTGACTCCCCTTTGGGGGGCAGGCCAAAGGCAATGCTGCCGATGACGATGCCGGCAAAGGATTGGGCGTCTATGCGCATACCTTCCGTATCCAGGGTGATATTGAAACCGCTGGATTCCCAAAAGCGGGTATTTTCATACACATATTGATCATAAGGACCGTCGATGAAGATTTCGATATCCACACTCCCGCCGTCATCTGAAAGCCGATGGGCCACGACTTTGCCCACCTGAACTTTGCGGTAGTAGACCGGTGAACCGATTTCCAATGAACCGCGATCGGCGGCTTTGAGCAAATAATTGCGGCCGGCCAGATCCGTGGTGATGATGGGCGGTTCGGCCAGGCCCTTGAAATGCCGGGCCGAGTTGCCGTTTTTACCCGGATCCATGGCAATAAAAACCCCTGTAAAAAGCGTGCCCAGGCCGGAAACCCCTGTGGCCGCCACCCGGGCCTTGACCACCCAGAAGCGCGTGTTTTCTGAAATGAAGCCTTCAGCGTATTTTACCAGTTCAGCGGTAACAATCACTTGGGACAGATCTTCGCTGAGATCGATGGCGGTCACCTGGCCCAAATCCACATCCTTATATCGAATTTTGGTTTTGCCGGCTTCCAGACCTTCGGCGGATTCAAAGGCAATGGTGATGGTGGGGCCCTTTTCAGAAAAGGTTTTGTGCACCAGCCAGCCGCCGATGAGCAGGGCCGCCAGGGGCACCACCCAGACAATGGAGAAGGAGCGCTGTTTCAACTGGACTTCCGCGGCCGGCAATTCCTTCAGATCCGGAAGATTGTTTGGGGTTTCACCCATGGCTGGAGGCCTCCGTGTCCCAGATCAAGCGGGGGTCGAAGCTCATGGCCGCGAACATGGTGATGACCACCACGGCGGAAAAATAGAAGGCGGCAGGTCCGGCATGAATAGTGGCCATGGCCCCCAGGTTCACCAATGCCACCAGAATGGTCACCACAAAGATATCCACCATGGACCAGCGTCCCACCAGTTCGGTGATGCGATACAGGCGGGTGCGGTCTTTGGATCTCCAAGCGGATTTGCGCTGCACGGAAATCAACAGCAAAATCAGAATCAGCAGTTTCAGGACGGGCACAAAAACACTGGCGATAAAAATGACCAGGGCGATGGGCCACATGCCGGTACGGATAAAATAGATCACACCACTCATGATGGTGTCCGACTGGGCTTTGCCCAGGGAAATCACGGTGGTGATGGGCAAGACATTGGCCGGAACGTAAAAAACCAAGGCCGAGATAATAAGGGCCCAGGTGCGCTGGATGCTGTAAGGCTTGCGCAAGTGCATCCCGGCGCCGCAACGGGGGCAGCGCATGATTCCGGCCGAGGAATTGCGGCGGCAGAGCAGATGACAGCTATGGCAACTGATCAGACCGTGGTTCAAGCTGGTTTTTTGGATAAAGGTCATCGGAGTTCGTCCCATTTTTCCCAGACCTGGTGATGGTCCAAGGCCGCAGTCATGGCCGCGATGATGAAAATCAGGGCCAAAAAAGAAAATACGGCCACGCCTGGAACAATGGTGGCCATTTTCATCAGTTTAACCATGGCCACCAGAATGCCCAGCATAAAAACTTCCATCATGCTCCAGGGCTGGAGCCAGCGCACGAATCGAAACACCTGGGGCAGTCCCGGTGGAAGCCGGTCGAATTTCAGGGGCAGCAGCAAATACAACAAACCGGCCATCTGCAGAAAGGGCACGATGATGATGGTAAACAACACCAGGACGGCCACGGTCCGCATACCTTGATCAAAAAGGGTTCTGATCCCGGTGAGCAGAATGGTTTGCTGGACCTGGGCTTCGATTTTAAAAGCAAGGAAAGGGAAGGTGTTGGAAAGGATGAAGAGCATCATGCCGGTAAGGGCAAAGGCCAGGGTGCGATCCAGGCTGTTGTTCTTTTTGCGGTACAGCAAGGCGCCGCAACGAACACAACGGGCGGAAGCCCCTTGGGGCATATCACCGATCCGGTGAAGCAGATCACATTCATGGCAGGCGATGGTACGGCTCATTTTCTTCCAGATTAGCGGTTGCGCCGGTATGCTCAAATTATCCTCAATTCCTTGAATACAAAGAAAATGAAAAACTGTCAAAATTTATCCTTTGCTGACCGCAAGCTCCCAGGTGTCCTCGCTTTCATCGACCTTGACTTCGCGGATGCTGACATTGCGGACATCTTCTTTCAGGGCAAGGGCGGCCCTGCGGCCGAGGATTTTGGTGCCGGAATAAATGGTGCCCGTGGCCCGCAACAAGGCCTGGGCCTTGTTTTTTTCCGACCATTTGAGCACGGCGTTTTTTTCATTGCCGATGGTTTCAATGCCCGCGATGATGCTTTCGATTTCATCCATTAATTTGGATGCCGCTGCATCGATTTTTTCCTGGCCCTGAAAATGTTTGTTTAATTCCGTATCCGCTTCTTTTACTTTGTCGTCAAGCTCTTTCAATTCCCGCAGGATCTGTTTCAATTCATCCGCCTGGTCGGTTGGATCGAGTGCCGCCGCAC
Organism: Desulfosudis oleivorans; assembly: GCA_020723325.1. Classification (GTDB taxonomy): domain Bacteria; phylum Desulfobacterota; class Desulfobacteria; order Desulfobacterales; family SURF-7; genus DYJD01. Next base: position 144,361 of record DYJD01000015.1, read on the forward strand.
GATTGGAAAGGGAGCGGCGGGAGTTCATGGCCCGGTCTTGAACCTGGGCCAATTGGGCGATTTGGTTTTGGAGCTCCTGGCTTTTGTTGATCAGGTCCTCATATTCATTCTGCAGGGTTTCCAGAATTTTGGTTTTTTCAGCATGGCGGAAACCATAGGCTTGAATGCGTTTGCGCACATTTTCATCAATGCCGATCTGGATTTTACAGGGTTCGGAAACATCCGTGCCGATGTTTTTGACTTTCACGCCGAGTTTGGCAGCCACATAAGAAGAAATGACGGCGCCGGTTTCGGTCTTGAACTCGCCGCTGGCCCTGATTTTTGAATCCCGCACTTCCTTTTGCACGATCACGTTGCCGAAAGATTTGATATTGGCATGGTCGATATATTTGGCGGAGACGTTGCCCTCGGTGGATATCTTGGCTCCCAGAATGCCGCCGGTGACGGTTACATCGCCGGCCGCCTCGATTTCCGCGGCAAAGATTTCCTGGGCGGTGATATTGCCGCCGGTAATAAGGAAGCCATCGTGGACAGCCCCTTTGATTTGAATATTACCGTTAAAATGAATGTTGCCGGTGCTGAAATCCACATCACCTTTGATTACCAACTCATCAAAAACCGAAATGTGACCGGATTTGGTCAGATTGGGTTCGCCGTCAATGGCGGCGATCACCTTCAGGCTGTCCGGGGACAGCTCGGTGCCTTCATCACAATAGATCGGAATGTCCTCGGCTTCGGTGGCGGGAATAATGTTGCCCAGAATATCCATGCCGGCCTGACCCGGTATCAGCGGCGTTTTTTCAGCGAGCACGTCGCCTTTGGATACGCGCGGGCGTTCACCCCGGTCCTTGTAGTCGATATCCCCCTGTTCGTTGATTTTACCGGCAATCAGATAATCCGTGCTGAAGTGATACTTTATGGAGGCATCCTGGCCGGGCACCGGCGGAGCGCCCTCGGCAATCAAGAAATGGTCATGGCTTTTTTCAGGATCATTCAGATAGAGCAGAATTTGATCCTCCGGGACCAGGCCGTGTTTGATCCGGTTTTCCGTCAAAATCGCTTGGATTTGCTCCAAGGTGCCCTTGGCGCTTGCCTCAGGCCGGCGATAAATATGGGCGGTCATGGCGTCCGCCGAGATGCTGAGGGCAAAGGGATTGATGTCGTCGATTTCTTCAGTGGGTCCGTTTGTTTGGGCCGTGGAGGAGGGGATGGATTCCGATGGCAGGACCTCCACGGCTTCCTGTTCCAACCAGATCTGATCGCGTTGTTCTTCGGTAATCACTCCCTTGGCCGTAAGAATATCTCCCAGACGGCGACAGGAATGCAGACGTTTGTATTCTTCCGCCTGCTCGGCCAGGCCCATGGCCACTTGTTCCTGGGTGGCAAGTCCTTTTTGAACGGCAATGGCGCCGAAACGTTTTCCCAGGCGGCGTTTGACGGCAACCAGAAGATCTTCCCGGATGGAAGGAGTGATCATTTTGCGAGCCAGCAGGATCTCATCCAGGGCGGTTTTTCTGCCGGCGGATTTTTCTTTTAACTGAACGGTGAAAGCCTCGGCCAGGTCTTTTTTGGTGAGGATTTTATTGGTCAGGGCGATCTGGGCCAGGACCCGGTCATGCTTGGTGGTGTCGCTGATTTTGATGGAATCCCGCTTTGCGGTTCTGGCCGGATCAGGCTGATCAGGAGGCGGCTGGTCCACCGGGGGCTCTGTCCGTGGGGTTTCCATAATTTTTGTCTGGGCAGTTTGATTCGTGGGGGCGTGTTGATCCGGATCAGTCGGCCGGCCCAGACGGCGCATTCCGGCTTGGAGTTGGGCTGCGACTTCATCCGCCTCCGCGGTCCTGGATAAAAGCACATCCGCCCCGGACAAAAGCGCGTTGATTCGTTCGGATTTTTCATCAGTCTGGGACAGCATGATGATATAAATATGCAGCCGGTTTTCGAATTCGCGGATGCGGCGGCAAAGTTCAAAACTGTCCATGTCCGGCAGGCGAATGGACATGATGACGGCCTCAGGTTCCTGGGTCAGCATGGCCAGGACTTCGGCGCCGTTGGAAACCAGGAGGATTTCATACCCCATTTCCTTGAGTGTTTTGATCAGAACCCGGCCTGCCGCCGGATCATTGTGAACCACGAGGATTTTCATCGGGCGCCGCTCGTTTGGTTTAGGGACCCATAAATAAACAAAGAATCATTTAAATCTCGGTATATTATACCTGCGATGTGAGGGCTTGTCAATCGGCGGGCACTGGAGCCGCAGGGGAATCGCATGTAAACTTGGCGCGGAACGGGCGGCCATCAATAATATGATTACCAAGCCGTTGACATGGACTCCACGCCAACGATGCCTTTTACCGATTCGAATTCATGGTCACCGGTGAGGACCGGCAGGTTCATGTCTTTGGCAAGCTCAATACAGAAGGCATCGGCATAGGAAACAGGATATTTGGCCTTGATAAGGGAAGCCGCCTCCACCCGTTTTCATTCACTGATACCACCTTTATTGGAAAGAGGCCGGCCTTCAGGTCTTCACGAAATCCAGTGGCAATGGAGTTTGACCCTGTCGGATTTGAAGACCTTGCCAGGTGGATCGAAAAAGATCGAAAGAAGGCGTTGAAAATCATCAAACTGATCAAAGAAGTTCAGCGCGATCCGTTCGATGGCTCCGGAAAGCCGGAGCCGCTCAAGCATGAGCTATCCGGTTCCGAAGCCCGAACCTGAATGCCGGAGCGCTTGTCTGTCAAATGCGCATCAATGGCCTGCCAAGGTACTATTATCGCAGCAAAATACCGGAAACGGACGGATTTTTACCATATTTGTCATCACAACCGATTGATTTGGCGGCGTAAATGAGCTAAATAATATTTTGACCATACGACCAACGTCATTGAGGCAAAAAAAATGGAAACGGATAAAATCTTTAATGAGATTATAAATCTCCCGCCCGAGGCTCAAAAACAGGTTTTTGATTTTATCGCTTTTCTAAGAACCCGCTATCAGCGGTCACCGGCGAAAAAGCAGCCCCGGAAAGCCGACCTTGCTAATGAATCTTTTATCGGCATATGGAAAGACCGTGAAGAGATGAGAGACAGCGGCACATGGCTCCGCAATATTCGAAAATCGGAATGGGGTGAACCGAGCGCTTGATATGATCATTTATATTGATCGACGCCGGCCGGGGTATTGATGAAGCGGTAAGCTGTCTGCAACAAATTGAGCAGGCATCATCCGTGGCTGTCAGCGTTGTAACCCAAATGGAACTGATCATCGGCTGCCGAGATAAAAAGGAACTCCGGTCGCTTGAAAATTTTTTAAAAAGGTTTCAAATCATAGGCCTGGATGGACCGATATCCGACGGCGCGGTTGATTTATTAAAGCGCTATCGCCTGAGCCATGGGCTGCTGATCGCCGATGCGCTCATTGCAGCCACGGCAATCACATCAGATTGGCAGCTCGTATCGAAAAATCAACGTAATTATCGGTTTATAAAAGGCCTGCAACTACTATCCTACCCAATCCCATTTTCGCAGCCGCACACGGAGAAGTAAAAAACAAGGATGCCGCTTGTCTATTTTAACGCCCGGCGCCGGCATGATCGCTGCAAGGTTCCGACAGCCATCCCGCCGGTGCCCAGCGGGGACGAGGTAAGCGGCGTTAATTTTGATGATTACCCGCCCGCCACCCTTGCGGAAGCGTCTGCCTCCTCGGGTTCCAGTCCGCCAAACAGCGGCGGTCTTCCGCACCTGCGGGGGCAGCCGGTCTGATTTTGATCCAAAAGAACTACCCGCCCAACCACCCTTTGAATGAGGAGTGCCGTCATTGTATCCCCGCCCGCCCGGCGTGAGAGGCCGCGGGAAGAAACTTGATTGATTAAAATAGTGTTCTTAGAAAGGGGAAAAGGGAAAGAGCGGAAAAGGATTGCTAACGCCAATCGGACATCGCGCATTGATAGTTGAAAGGGTAGAGGGTAGGGGAGCATAAAATGCTGCCCTTGAATAAACATGGAATAATTGAATCAAAATAATTAAATTCGATTGGTTTCAGTTGAAACCATCAGTAGATAATTTGGGTCGTTGGTGAAACCATTCACTCTGTAAGGCGCTTCAAAGAGTAAAGCCCTTTTAAACCCGAAATGGGTTTTGGTTTCTTCTCCTTTGGGGCTTGGAATAGATCCTTGACGTGTAAGTATTGCTGCCGCACAAACTCCTTGGAGCCAATGATGCCGGAATCAGTGAAATAACGTGTGCGATGAAGAAACCGGTCCGTGCGGGTGAAGCGGTAACCTTTTTTCCGCTCCTTTTCCACGGTTTTCTGCTCTATGCCTTTTCCCTTTTCCCCCTTCACCCTTCTCCCTTCACCCTTCTTTATGGCCCCGGCTTCGTACAAGAATTTTCGATAAAGACGCAAACGTTCCTTTGTATCCAGCACACCGAACTCCTTCAGGCCGAGATCCAGGGAAAGAAAATCCCCTTTGTTTTTCTGCTGGGCATGGTAGCTGATGGAATTCCAGCGATACTCCTCTGGCTTTGCCACCAGCCCGGCCCGCACCGGATTAAGGTCGATATAGGCCAAGCAGTTGATCAGGGTTTCACCCTTCTCCACAATCAGGCTTTTGAAACGATCGCCCCAGAAAAAACCTCGGCGACCATGGCGCTTATTGTAAAAACGGGAAAAGGTCTGCTTGAGTTCCTTGCAGAATTCGGAAAGGCTGGTCCATTTCTGTTTCAGGAACGGAATCTGGCCGTCCAGACATATCTTGTCCTGGCCATGCAGGCGGGCATAGTGTTTCTTGACATCCTCATCTGATACGGAGTTTTCCGGAAACATGCGCAGCAGGGCATGGATGTGGTTTCCCATGATACAAAAGCCGAATACCTCAATAAAATATACCTTGCTCAAGCGCCTGATCAGATCCACCAGAAAGTCCTTTTCCACATCTCCCAAAGGATATCCCCCAAGAGCTGTCCGGGTTATCACATGATACACTGCCGGTTCATTCGGAATTAAAAGACGCGCGGTTCTTGGCATGGCTTTGTCCCCCTTATGATTTCTCAATGGGTTACAGCAAAATTATTTTATATTTTCAGTGCATTTTACTCTATTGACCAAATTTTATACCACGATACATAGATCAAGAAAGATTAGGTGTCAACAAATAATTGTTGTATCGGACCTGTCCCCATTTTCCCACTGCCGGCCGCAAGGTTCTTGGCATACAGGCCCGCGGCTCGGCTGAGGTGCTGCCGGATTTTGGCCTCGGAGGGGCGTTCGGCCGGAACAGCCGCCGGGACCGGCACAAGGCCGGATGCGTTTTCATGCTTTTGGACGGATGCCGCAAAATCGAGATTGAAATAGAGTTTGTCAAAGGCGAAGATATCGCCGCCGCGCTTGCAGCCGAAGCAGTGCCAGAGGTTTTCTGTGGGGGTCACGACAAAGGACGGGTTTTGGTCCGCGTGGTCCGGGAACGGACAGCGGCAGGCAAAGCCCTTGCCGTTCTTCTTAAAGGTGC
>DYJD01000016.1 GCA_020723325.1 Desulfosudis oleivorans
CGATCCCGATACCGACCCCGACCCCGAAAAAAAACTACATGCGATTGCCCTGATGCCGAATGCGGAAGTCGGAACGCGGAACGTGGCGAACCCGGAACGTGGAACGCGGAACGCGGAATGTGGGGGGAATGTTCGGGAGCGGGGTCGTCGCGCCGTGTCAAGCCTGGATTGGTGAGTAATCGCCGATCTTATCCGGAAATTCCGAAAACCAAATGCGATTATAATTTATCTTCATCATTACGGGATGCTCATTCAGAACTACAACAGAAAAACACTTGTCAAGACAAAATATATCGTGTTAACGGATAGGTACAAATAGGTCTGATTGTTTCATCAATGTGGAGTTTTTCGAGAAAGGAGGATGGTTATGAAGGGGAAATCCGGTAGATGGGCAATCTTCTCTGTCATAATTGCGCTTGTATGGATACTAGGTATATCGGGTTGCGCAGGTACAAAACAGGCTCCGGTCACCGATAGCTCCCTTGAGCTGCTCCGGCTGCCACAGCCCCAAACAACCGGAGGAAAGCCTTTAATGGAGGCCTTGCGGGATCGGAAATCCAGCCGCAATTTCGCTCCCACCCCCTTGCCGCCCCAAGTACTGTCCAATTTGCTATGGGCTGCCTTCGGCATCAATCGGCCTGACTCCGGCCGTCGCACAGCACCTTCTGCCTTGAATTGGCAGGAGACGGATATTTATGTCTTTACCGAGCAAGGAGTTTATTTATATGATGCCAAGGAAAATCTTTTAATGCCCATTGCTAACGGCGATCATCGCGGCGCCACCGGTTCCATCATTCAACCCTTTGTCAAAAAGGCGGCCGTCAATCTGGTTTTCGTAGTGGATGCAGGACGGACCGGCCTGATTGGAAAAACCATGAGCACGGCGGATCGGGATATGTTTTCGGATACGGCGGTGGGATTCATCAGCCAGAACGTTTATTTGTATTGCGCCTCGGAAGGGCTTGCCACAGTGGTGCGCGGCTTGATGGATCGCGAGGCCTTGGCCGCGCTGTTACATCTCCGGCCGGAGCAGCGGATCATTTTAGCCCAGTCCGTTGGTTACCCAGGGGATCAGGAGGAGAAAAAGGAATAGTTGGCGATGAATATATTATGGTTTAACCATGATTCCTTGGCATATCGAAGTGCCTCGGCGATGTCTTCCGCCTGCAAGTCGGGGTAGACCTGCAGTATTTCACTAAAACCCATGATATCACAATACCGCTTTTCAGCATTACTCCGCGAGGGTTGCATTGCCTTTTCCACCGCGCCCAACGCCGGCCTGAGCGGCCGTCCCGAGAAACATCCGAGCCGCCTGCCGCCACGAAAATATAAGTATAGCATTTGGTTGGCCGGTCCGCTCGGGTTTATCGTTCGGCATTCTCTTTGTATCTCCATGGGTTTTCAGTCCTATCCCGATCTAAATATTCCAGATAGTCGGTGAAAATCAAACGCACCAGCTTCTCCAATGGTGTGGTGGAGACAAAAGTTTCGGCGTGTTTCTTCTCCTTCTCCACTCTCTCGGCTTCCACCTGCTTTTCATACTTTTGTCCATCAAAGGGACCAAACTTCTCTTCAAAGTCCTTCTTTACTTGTTCGAACGGGATTCCCTTAACCTTACCGGTTTCCAATTCCTTGATTCTTTGATCAAGAATGGAGGCCAGTGGGTCTTCTTTTCTCTCGTAATCAGGTTCGGGAATGGCGTCAAAATCAAGAATTGGTAGGCCAAATGCTTCTGCCATCATTATCCAAGAGTGACGCAGTTCTTCTACGTTTTCTCCAAACGGCTGCACAGGGTCCTGGGTAACTGCCCCTGCATGGCCGTTGTTATCGTAATACACTTCGTGTATGGCATATGTGTAGCTTACCCTGTCAGTATCAGGGCTGACGTGTCTTTTTCGAACCACTCTATAGTTCCACATGTCCCACCTTCAATACCATGACTCGCGCGCCAATATACTTGTCAAAGCCTATGCCGAACGAATCTCACGATCTATCCTTATTCGTTAGGGCTCAGTGAGCCACTGCTTAGATATTTATCTAACATTGGCAACGAGCCACTCAATTGCTTCTTTTTCAAAAACGCGGCGCAAAAAAAGACGATTATCTGTAAGGGAAATAATCACTGCGTTTATGCCCGAGCCTTCCAGTGATTTTGTTTCGAAAAGTAATGCGCGTGTTCCTTTGGTATGGTCTTGATAGACCTGTTTCGTATCAAAATTTCGAACCAATATTTCAAAATCTTGGGCGTGCTTAGAACCATTCGAGACCCATTCGCCATCCAAGTACCACATATCAGGCATTGGATTTTGAAGTTCTCCAACAATGTTGCCACGCCAACTGACCAGAAGAGAATCCGACATGACCTTGAGCCCTAACACCGGAAATTCCATGATATGGAGTGAAATCGCTCAATAAAGTAAAAAACATGTTGGTAAAAAATTGTCCGCTGTGTATATAAACATAAGCGTCCTTACCAGATATAATTATTGTATATTCAATTTGTTAATATAAAAGCGTTTTGAAGTCAAACCCTTTCAGCTTGCCAGGGCGGGGAGTTGATGCAAGTTCTTTATTCCTCGCGATGGGCCGATGGCTTCATTTTCCCGGCGCGTTCCAGCTCCTTGAGCACAATGCGCAATTCGCCGTATGAGACGTCATCGCCCAGAGCTGCTTTGGCCGAATTCAGTTGGGGATCCCGGCTGCGCAGGAAGTAGGCGGTGATCCGGTCGGCCTTGGCCGCGGTCACCAGGCGGTTAAGTTCCAACTCGCCGGTGCCGACAAAATGCGCCAGGTGGCCTTCAACAGTGGACTGGGCCAACCCGCGGATGGCGGCGATTTCCGCCGGGTTCCGGCCCTCCTGAAACAGGCGCAGGGACTCCTCCTTGGTTTTGGGCTTGGCCGGTGGGGGTGGAGCCGGCTCGCTTTTGCTGTCTTCGGTTTTCGTCTCCGGGGCAGGCAGGTTGTTTTCCCGGCGATACTTGGCCACGATTGTCAGGAGTTCGTCACCGAACAGTTTGCCTTTTTTGCCTTTCAGACCTTTGATGGCGGTCAACTCGGCAAGACCGCAGGGCAAGCGGGCGGCGATGGCCGCGAGGGCACTGTTGTGCAGCACCCAGAAGGCAGGCTTGTCTTCCTGTTCGGCCTTTTCAGCCCGCCATTGTTTCAGCCGGCGATACAATTCAGGATGCTCCATGGTTTCGGGGGGTTGTTTCCCATCCGGAGCGGTCACGGTCTTGGCCGGTTCATTCTGGAACAGGGACCTGGTCCGGGCTTTGAGATAATCGGCAAACACAATTCCGGAACGGCAGGCATTGAGGCAGAACAATTTTGCAACAGTCTCATCAAGGGCTGCGGTCATGGCCTTGGTTATGGCCTTGCGCGCCTCGCGGTTGTCGGTTTCCACGGATAGGCCCCGCAAATTCACGGCCACCAAGGATTCGAGTTTGGCGGCAAAGTAGTCGACGGCTTTGGCCACCCGTTCCTGGAGATGGGCGTCGCTTTCCGGATCAGCTACTTCCCGGAGGATGTTTGCCCGCTGCAAGGCGAATTTTTCCGCCACTTCGGTGATCTCGGACCTCAGCGCATCCGCCATGCGGCTGAACAAAACAGAGGAGGGGGCGATAAGAATGGTTTTATGCTCGTTGGCGATCTTGATGCAGGTGAGCAGCCTGCGCCACAGAATGGTGAAGTCGAACAGTTCATTGAGAAGAGTGATGCGATACTCGCGGATTGCTTCCCGGAGTTGGGCCTGACCGGGCGGATTCCGTTCAACGGCGGTTGTAAACATCTTTACCGCTTCATTGGTCTTGATGCTGCCGGCGCGGATGGGACTGCTGAGCACCAGGCCTTCCAGGGTGCGGCAGCGGCTCAAGGCCACATAGACCTGGCCGTCGGCAAAGGCGGCCTGGGAATCGATGATGGCCTTGTCAAAGGTCAGGCCCTGGCTTTTGTGAATGGTGATGGCCCAGGCCAATTTCAACGGGTATTGCACGAATTTGCCGGTTTCGGTTTCCTCAATTTCCTTGGTCTCATGGTTGAGGGTATATTTGACATTGCGCCATTCGGTCCTGGCAACGGTGATGGGTTCGCGGTCGTCGGGACACTCCACGGTGAGATCTTCCTCACCGATGCGCTTTAGCTTGCCGATTTTACCGTTGAAATAGCGCTTCTCCGTTGAACTGTCGTTTTTGACGAACATCACCTGAGCCCCGGGTTTGAGGGCCAGGTCATTGGGCGCCGGGAAAGCGTATTCGGGAAATTCCCCCTCAACCGCGGCCGCGAAGCGTCGTTCCCGGCCCGGCAAAGCCGCCAGCCGGGCTGCGTTGATGGCCTGGGCCTGATGATTGTGGGTGGTTAGGGTGATGTAGCCGGCCGGAGCTTTGCTGGCGAAATCCGGGTCATGGCGTTTGTTCAGGGCGGCCAGGGTCTGGGCATCCATACGGTTGTCCCGGACCTTGGCCAGCAGGTCGATGAAATGGGCATCGCTCTGCCGGTAAATATGCTTCAGCTCAATGCATACGAAGCCTATGGCTTGCAGGGCCTTGCTGCTGAAAAAAAACGGGGTGTCATAGCGGTTTCGCAGGATTTCCCATTCATCGGCCTTGGCCACCGGCGCCAGTTGCATGAGATCGCCGATCATCAGCAACTGCACGCCGCCAAAGGGCAGGTCCCTTACCCGCAATCTGCGCAGCACGGCATCGACACCGTCTAAAAGATCGGCCCGGACCATGCTGATTTCGTCGATGATCAGCAAATCCAGACTGCGCACAATGTGGATTTTTTCCTTGCTGAAGCGGTAATGACCGCGGGGCGGCAGCCCGGCACCTTCATCGCCCTGGGTGTCCGTATCCGGCAACACCGGGCCAAAGGGCATCTGGAAAAACGAATGGATGGTCACACCGCCGGCATTTACGGCGGCCACGCCCGTGGGGGCCACAACAATCATGCGCTTGGGCGAGCGTTCCTTCAATGCGTGCAGAAAAGTGGTTTTTCCGGTGCCGGCCTTGCCGGTGAGAAAGATGTTCCTGCCGGTATGCTGTACAAAATCAAAGGCCAGCTTAAGCTGCGGATTGTCGACTGGATCACCCATGATATTTTCCTTGCAGGATGACGAAAAAGACCGGTCATCCTTCCGATCAATTAAGTTTAAAATTGACACTGCATTGGAAGGCAACTTCGGTTTGGCGCTATGCTTACCAATATCGCTGGAAATTGTAAAGCGCCTAAAAATATTTATAATACGTTTTGTATGGCTGGGATAAACGCTGAATCTCTTCCGAGCATCTTTGCAAAAAGGAAAGATCTTTGTAGGAATAGGTTTTCCATTCGTCGCCTTCCAGCCTGGATATTTCCATCAGTTGCCCATTATCATAATTTTTTTTCTCCACAATTTCACCGGAGACGTCGAAGGTGAGCCATTCTCCTGTCCGATAGCCGTTTGAATAGTAGAAAATACCACTGATGGAATCTGGTTCCCCTCCGAAGGCGGTGCCCTTGCCGTCATAATACAGGTCCCCATTCACCGGACACTCCGCATATTTCCTTCCGAAAAAATGCCTTTCAATAACTGCGATCTTTTCCCCTTCGATTTCCATCACACGATGTTTCTCTTGATAATTGGAAGCTATAATTAGAAAGGATACCAATAGGGAAATCAAAAGCAGGAAAGTATAGGTAAACAATAACATGATGATGGAGAATAGTTTGGCCGGTATGAACTTGATGGTTTCTACAATTACTGTCAATTGGTTGTAAATGGAACGGTAAATCACCTTGGGTTTGAACAGTTTGGGATAACCGGTCTGAAGAGAATCGATCATGATTTGCATGGCATTCTGATCTTCAAGAAGTTCGTCAACAGATGCCGCCCGAACACCTCTATCTTTTAATTCATTGGAAATTCTATGAAGTTTCAAGTTGGCAAGGGCTGCATACATGGCAAAGACACCCAAAACGCCCATGACAATATCTTTTGCCGAACTTGCGAGAAGCAAAAAGACGACCGCACCGAAAAGTGCCAGTAAAAACCGGAAGTATCTACGATTCACAAAGAGCACATCGATGTATCTTCCGCCGTCAAGGGGCATGATCGGCAGAAAATTAAAAGCATTCAACAGCAGCATCACCTGGGCGGTTTTAAACAGGAAGTAATTTTTTGTCAGAATAAAAAGGAAATATAAAAACATACCCATCAGAATTCCGGGAAAAGGTCCCATCAGGGAAACCATACAGCTTTTTAGGGCTGAATCATTCCGGCTTTTTCCAGATACGGCCGCGCCGATGAAGGGAATAAAGAACATTTTTACATCACTATATTTGAGCAGTTTCATGGCAGCAAGATGTCCCAGTTCATGAAACAGCAGCACGCCGATCAGAATCAAAATTTCCTGCCATTTTGTCGAGATTATTTGGGCACTGAAAAAAAGGAAGATCGTAATGATCAGCAACGTCAATGAGCTGGCTTTGCTTCCTGTGGTGTTGATGGCCTTTAGGTTGGGAATTAAATCATTCATTACATCTATTGTCGGGCCTGGACTGCTTTTTGTGTTTTGCGTTGTATCCATCTATTATTACCTGTCTAAGTAATCGACTTTGGAATTTCCTTCACAATTAATGGCCTTCAGCTTTCAACCTGTTCACCTGTTTTTCATATGATTCCATGCAAGGGCCGGCCGGGGGCTCCCAGGGCGTCCACGCGTTTTTCCACCTGGGGGTCATCCAGGAGGGGCGGCGCGTGATAGGTTTTGAGCCGGGCGTCGATGATCAGGGGGCCGGTGCAACCCCAATGCTTACAATGGCTGAAAGCGCCGGCGCCGTAAATGTCCGTGGCCGGATCCGAGCGGGTAAAGGTCACCCATAAGAAATTCTCCCAGGAGCGGGCCGTGAAGAGCGGGTCGTCCACTACCACGATGAGGGGGAAGCCCGCGAGTCCGCCTTGGGCCTGCAATTCTTGTCCCAAAATCTCCAGGTGTTTGTCCTGGCGATCTCTTTCCAGGACATGTGTGGGGCCCTGCAGGAGCAGGATGCCTTCCGTGAATGGTAAGGGCTGCTGGAAGCCGAGAGGCAGGTTCAGGGCGGACGGAAATTGGGCGGACAGGCTGCGGCGTTGGGGGCCGGCCACGGCCAGCACCAGCTTGGAGCCCTGGTTAAGGCTGATGCCGGAATAATCCAGGGTGTCCATGGTGGTGCGGGTGATGAAATGCAGATCCCGTTCCCAGTCGGCCCGCTCCAGCACATGCCGGAAAAAGCCGGGGATGTTCTTGGCCGTGAGGCTTGGGTCATCTTCCCGGGCGCAGATCAGGACGTATTTGGACAGGGCGGTCTGGGTGCTGCCCAGGAGGGACAGACCGCAGGTGATGATTTCCTGGGGCTGGCGCCGGGTTGCATAGGGCACGTAGCGTTCACTGCCCACGGCCAGCAGCAGGGGATGGACCCCGGCGGCGTCCACGGCATTGACTTCATGCACCCCGGCAAAAACCGTGGGCACCAGCGGGCCGGTCAGTTCATGGATGAAGTCACCGAAAACGGTGTCTTCCTGGGGCGGCCGGCCCACGGTGGTAAAGGGCCAAACCGCGTCCGGGCGATGATACACGGCGTCGACTTTCAGCACGGGGAAGTCGTGGACCAGGCTGTAATAGCCCAAATGATCACCAAAGGGGCCCTCGGGCAACTGCCGGTCCGGGTCCACCTCGCCGCAAATGCAGAAATCGGCTTCGGCTGGTATGGGCAGTCCCCCGGGCCGGGTGATCATCTTGATTCTGCGGCCGGCCAGCATGCCGGCGAAAAACAGTTCCGGCATGCCTTCCGGCAGGGGCATCACTGCCGCCAGGGTCATGGCCGGCGGTCCGCCGATGAAAACATTGACCTTCAGGGGCCGCCCGGTCTGGATGGCTTCGGCATGATGCAAGCCGATGCCGCGGTGAATCTGGTAGTGCAGTCCCACCTCCTGGTCGGTCAAATACTGATTGCCGCAGAGCTGGATGCGGTACATACCCAGATTGGAACGGGCAAAACCGGGCCGGGCCTGGCTTTCGGTATAAACCTGGGGCAGGGTGACGTAGCTGCCGCCGTCCATGGGCCAGGATTTGAGCTGGGGCAGGGCGCTGATCACGGTCCTGCGTTGCAGCACCGGCCCGTCCGCCGTTTTTTGGGGCCAGGAATTGAACAGGGTTTGGGGTAGTCTTGCCAAGGAGAGGGGGGACTTTAGAACGGTCAGGGGATCCACCTTGAATTTGACAAGCGTCTCTATATTGCGCAGGGTGTCACGAAACAGAAAACGCATGCGCGCAAGGGTGCCGAAGAGGTTGGCGAGCATGGGGAAGGAGCAGCCCTTGACATTGGTGAACAGCAGGGCCGGGCCCTTGTTCCGGAACACGCGGCGCTGAATGGCCCCGATTTCCAGGTCGGCATCCACTTCCCGGTCAATGCGTACCAGTTGCTTGCGGGCTTCCAAATCCCGCAGGCATTGCCGTAAATTTTGATAGCCCATTTTGAGAATCTCCGGATGAATGAAGGCAATCGGTTGATGAAAAACCGCGTGATCGCGTATTCCGCTATATTTTGATACGCCCTTTAATGGGCGACCCCGATACCGATAGCGACCCCGACCCCGAAAAGAACTACATGCGATTGCCCTGAATGAGAGTCAGGGCAATCGTCCGAATCCTATCGCCCACCAAAACAAAGCGATTCGTGGGTGCTTTGGTTTTGTCTATTCCATCCAACCTCTCGGGGTCGGTATCGGTATCGGAATCGGTATCGAGTTTTTTTCCCCCCCGATACACGGACCCGACAAAATCGGATCAACCACATTTTAAGCATTGATCATCGTTTCGGACATCCGCCACCATGGGAGCGGCTTCCAGCCGCGATACGGCCAAAACGGTCATCAAGACCAAATTTTATTGCTAACCGATATACCTATTACCGGAAAGCTACCTCATCATCTGGAAACGGCTTTTCAGGAGACAGAGAGGATATATTATCCGCAACAGGCAAAAGCACCCGGAAAACGCTGCCGTGATTTTTCCTGCTTTCCACCAGGATGGCGCCGTCCCAGGATTTGACAATGCCCTGGATGGCGGACAAACCCAGACCACGGCCGGGGAATTTGGTCGTAAAAAAGGGATCAAAAATCTTCTCAAGCTCCTCCTCGGTCATGCCGCAGCCGGTATCGGCCACTTCCAGGCAGGCAAAGAACGAAGCCACCGGTTCCCAATCGGCAGGATCAAGCTGGGAGTCGGGGATGTCGGCAAGGGGCAGGGTTTTGATGGCCACAGTCAGCTTGCCGCGGCGGTCGCCCATGGATTCCCAGGCATTGGTGATGAGATGGGTCAGGATCTCTTTTAACTGGCCCTCGTTGGCGCGGATAATCGGTCCGGCAGGCAAAAAATCGGTTTCCATGGAGATTCCTTTGGGCGCAGCCAGTTGGATCAAAGGCAGATACCGGCGACAGACGTTGGCCATATCCAAGGATTCTGTTCTGACAAAGCTCAGGCCGAGATAGGTCAGCATCAGATTGCTGATTTCGGCCGAACGATGCACCGCCTGCATGGCATTTTGCAGTTTATGCCGAAGACCTTCATTCCCGGCAGCTTCATTCAGGGCCAATTCCAGGCTTCCCAGGATGACATTGAGCTGATTGTTGAAAAGGTGGGCAACGGCGCCGGCCATGCGGCCGAGGCTTTCAGCTTTTTTCAGGCGCTGAATCCTGGCCTTGAGGGCCGCATTCACGGTTTCGGATTGCTTATAATCGTGGATGTCCTGAACAAATGCAATGGCGCGGAGCCCGTGAAGCTTGGATTGAAAGGCCGAGGCGGTGACGCGGAACCAGCGGGCCTCACCCTTCTTATTGATCATGCGCTTTTCAATAATGAAAGGCGATGGATCACCGGCAATACGGGCCTGGATCATTTTCACTTCCCGATTCCAATCCTCCTCCGGGGTGATATCCCGCACGGTCATTTGCTGCAATTCCGCCTCTGTGTAACCCAGGATGGCGCAGCCGTAAGGATTCACCTTCAGAAACTTCTGGGTTTCGGCGATTCCCAGGACAATGCCGATGGGACTGATGTCGAAAATTTCCCGAAAAAGCGCCTCGCTTTCGTGCAGGATTTCTTCCTCGGATCGGCGGCCGGTTTCGGCGCGTTCCAATTCCCGGATTCTTTTTTCCAATTCTTCATAGGTGTGCTTTTCAGCCATTTTGTCGGACTCCTGACACTTTGGCAACCATATGGATGAGAAGATCGTAAAGAGTTACGGCAATAATTATCAGACCGATGAGCAACAGAATGCCCGGGGCGAGCACATGGAAAATCCAACTAGGGGCAAGCCACACCGTCAGTTGGGAACGGTCTTCCTCGCTGAGAAATGCTTTGATCTTATTGTAGGTTCTTTCCTGGCCGTGCACGGAAATCAGGTTTTTTTTGACAAGTTCGGCGTGATGATAAAACTCAAGATAGCCCTGCCGGGAGGATTTCCGGCCGGCTCTAGGCTGGGTCGGTTCGATGAGCTCGCTTTTCATCCGGATTTCGGAAACAACTGGAACCAGTTCTTGGGCTAAGGTCAGGACCCCCCAAAAACGCTTTTCGATTCTCAACTCCGCTGTGCTTTGTTCAATGCGCTTGAAAGACAGAACCTCGATGGGCATGAAATAGGATAAAGCCGCGGCCGGCCCCACAAACAGCAGCAGAGCCAGCAATATGCTGAAGCAAAAGGAAAAGACCAAGGAACGCTTGGGGGGCTTTGCATCATGTATCATTGTCTTTGTTTCCGGGCACTCGTGTAAAAATTATACCCGAAAATAAAACAAAAAATATCCATATGTCAAAAACAAAAATTTTCTGAACCATGTTCAAAACTGAATTGACAAGCGGTTTTTCCTTGCATATGATCCGGACTTAATTCACGCGCCGGAGTTCCAGGGGGGACATCAATCGCAAAAGAACGGCGGGGTGGCGAGCGCCGGGAAGGCAGCCGGGTGATTTTCGGCGGGGTCCCCACGGGCTAATATTCACCCTTTTGGTTTTTGTTTGAGGATAGCCACATGAACCGCTATATCGCTTTTGTTTTGGACTGGCCCAAATCCGCCCTCTTTGTGCTGTTGCTTATCAGTGTGATTCTGGCCGGCGGGCTCAAGAAGCTGCGTTTTGACAATTCCGTGGAAGTGTTCATGCCCCAAAGCGACAGCGAATACGCTTTTTATAACGACAGCAAGACCATCTACGGCGACAGCGGCCGCTTCATCATCATGAGCGTGAGCCATCCAAAGCTGTGGTCCCTGGAGGCCTTTCAGATGATCGACGGCCTCATCACCGATATCGAGGAATACAAGGAATACAACAAGACCCGGGAAGAAAACCGTTTGAAACGGCTGAAAGAGACGGCGGCCACAGGAGGGGTTGAAACCAAACGCCTGCTGGAGCGGTTTGCGGATGATCCGCCCTTTGCCCGTTATCTGAAACGCAAAATCCAGCGCAAGCTGGGAAACAAAACTGTTTTAACGGAAGGGGATTTTCAGCGACTGGAAGCCCTGGCCCTGACATCCAAAGAGTTGAAACAGGCCAAGACCATTGATCGCATCATCTCCCCCTTCACTTCCAAGGACATCTCCGGCGAAAACGACACCCTGGAAACCTATGATCTGATCCCAAGGGACGGGGAAGGCAAACGCATTCTGCCGGCCCAAAAGGCGGATTTCGACGCTTTGCGCAAAAAGCTGGAGCGCAATCCGGCTTTTGAAAAAGGAATCTACAGCCGGGAACCCAAAACCGGAGAAATCCGGGATCTGGGGGTCATCATCAAATTCATTAATCTCAAGGATCAGGACCCCATTTCCCGGGAAATGCTAGAGCTTGTCCAGAGCCATGATGAGCTCACCATCGTGCCCCAGGGTGCGCCCATAGTCAATATCTGGTTCAACAACTACCTGCAACGGGATATCGGCAAATTCATGCCTTACACCCTGCTGGCGGTGATCATCATCTTCTTCTTCAATTTCCGCTCCGTTCGGGGGATTCTGCTGCCGTCCATCACCCTGGGCATGTCGGCCTTCTGGATCCTGGGCCTGATGGGCTATTGCGGGATTAAAATCACGGCCCTGGGGGTTTCCCTGCCGCCCTTGATGATCGCCGTGGGCAGTTCCTACGGCATTCACATTCTGAACCAATACTACATTGATTTTGACATGATCGGCCGCACCGGACGCAAGGCCGGTCTGAAAATCTCCATGGCCCACATCGCCACCACCGTCCTTTTGGCAGCCCTGACCACCTTTGTGTCCTTTGTGACCCTGGCCACCAGCCAGCTCACGGCCATGCGCGAATGGGGCGTTTTTTCCGGCATCGGCGTGCTTTTTGCCCTGGTCATTTCCTGCACCCTGATTCCGGCGGTCCTGGCCCTCATGCCCCACCGCCGGCCCCGGCTACTGCTCAAAAAGAACAAGGCGCTGAAAAGCACCATCATCGATCACCTGGTGGAACTGTCCATCATCGGCGCCACCCGGCATCATAAAAAAGTGCTGCTGGTGGTGATGGGCCTCATTGTCGTTTCAATAGCGGGTTTGATGCGCATGAATGTGGAATCGGATTTTCTGATGTATTTCAAGGAGGACGATGTGATCCGCATCAGCGCCACTGAAATCGAGAAAAAATTCGGCGGCCGCTGGGGATTCAATCTGCTCCTGGACACCGGCAGGGCCGACGGCGCCAAGTCCAGGGAAGCGCTGAACCTGGTTGAATCCATCCGGGCCTGGATGACCGCCGGGGAAAACAAGCATCTGAACATCGGCCGCACCGATGCTTTTTCAGACTATATCAAAACCATGCATTTTGCCATGAATCAGGATGACCGCGACTACTACCGCATTCCGGAAAGCCAGACGGACATAGAAGACTATCTGGAGATTTATTCCGGCGAGGACACTGACGCGGACGGCCGCGTGGACGAATTCGAAGCCTATGTGGACGGTGATTTCCGAACTTTAAGCCTGCTGGCGCGTTTTTGCCACAAGGAGGATTATTCCATCGGCACCAATGAAATCAAGCGGATCTTCCGCCAGGTGGAGGACTATCTGCGCAAGACCATGCCCCAGGAAATCAAGGCGCGCATCACCGGCTTTCCGGTGATGAACGTCAAGCTGGTGGATTATATCATTGCCGGCCAACTGCAGAGCTTGCTGTCCTCCCTGGTGATCATCGCCATCATCGTCACCCTGCTCTTCAAAAGAGTCAGCGCCGGCATCCTTTCCCTGATACCCATGAGTACGGCGGTGATCTTCAACTTCGGCATCATGGGCTTTTTCGGCATCAATCTGGACACGGTCACTTCCATCATCGCCTCCATCACCATCGGCATCGGCGTGGATGACACCATCCATTTCCTGAACACCTACCGCAATATCTACCAACAAGGGCACACGGTGGATGAATCCATCCGCAAAACCCTGCAAGTGGCCGGCAAGGCCATCATTTTCACTTCCCTGGCCCTGATCCTGGGTTTTGCCGTCTTGACCATTTCCAGCTTCAAGCCGGTGATCTTTTTCGGCATGCTCATGGGTATCACCATGACCGCCACCACCATCGGCGCCCTGTTGATCCTGCCCGCGGTCATCAAGCTGACCCAGGTGGACCTGGCCCAACGCGAAGTGGACACCGGAATCTGGCGTTACATCGATCTCGGCCGGTTTTTCGGACTAAAATTGGAAGAAGAGAATACAACAACCGTACAGTAAGGAGCGCCCACATGAACCGCAAATATTTGCTTGTTGTTTTGGCCGGAATGTTGCTGTTGCCTGCTGTTGAGGCCTCGGCCCTCACCGGCCGGGAGATCATGGAGAAAAACGATGCCCTGCCCGAGGCCAAGACCGCCGTCAGCCAGGTGTCCATGTATATCCACCAGGGGGCCAAGGTGGTGGAAAAGGAATTTGAGATCAAATCCAAAAAATATGCCGGCGATGAGGACAAGAACCTGATCACGTTCACCAAACCCACCCAGATCAAACTTCTCACCCATTCCCACAAAAACCAGGACGATGACCAGTGGCTGCGCCTGTCCTCGGGCAAGGTCAAACGCATTGTCTCGACGGATAAGGGCAAATCCTTTGTGAATTCCCATTTGTACTACGAAGATCTGACCGCCCGTGACATTGATGAATATGATTACAATTCCCTGGGGGACGGGAGCGCCGGCGGTTTCGACTGCCATAAGGTGGAAGCCGTTAAAAAACAAAACAAGGTCTACAGCAAGTCCATTATGTATGTACGCAAATCGGATTTTTTCGTGGTACGAATTGATTTTTTCAAAAACGATGAATTCCATAAATTCATCGAATATCTGGATATCAAGCCCGTGACCGGCATCCTCACCGCCCACCTTCTGGTCATGTCCATGGCCGACGGCAATGCCAAGACCGAATTAAAGGTGAACAGCGTTGAATACAACAAGGAAATGAACGATGCGGTATTCAACAAGGAGGCTTTGCGCTAGGTTTGCTTGACTTTTGCCTTTTCATCCTTTTCACCAAAGAAAAATGAATGGAACCATGCAATTCATCTGGTGTCCGGGCGGAAAAATTTGATATAATGTTCTCATGAATTTGCTTTTCCCATCTCAATTCCAGTTGACAATAGGAGGTTATCTATGAAAAGTCCCAGCAAAACCGCCGGAAATCTCAAGGAACTCATCAAACACGCCATCAGTGATCTGGAAGTGACCCCCACCGAATACCAGAAGATCATGGATCTTGCCCAGAATGACAATGTCCTGGACAAGGAAGAGAAGGCGCTTCTTTCCCAATTCCATCAGATGATCAATGACGGAACCATTACCCGGGTCCGCGGCTAAGTTTATTATAAGGAAAACATTATATACCAAAAAAAACGGGCCTTGGTCATTGTTTTGGCCTTATCGCGGCTGGAAGCCGCTCCCACAATGGAGGCTGACCGAAACGATGATCAAGGCCAAAAAACAGCGGGTCGAATTTTTTCAAATTCCTATGGCGCTCCCAGCACCTGCAGGAAGCGGATGTCGATGCCGGTGAGCGCGCCGGCGGTAATGGTCACGGGTGCGGGCAAAAAGGGCGGGGCTAGAGTGAAATAACCGATTTTGTCGCCGGCATCCGGACCGCCGTTGCGGTTCACGTCCAAAAGGGCAATGATCCGGACATTTTCAATGGGCACATTGAAGCCGTACGGCAAAATGGGCAGAACATAGGCTGCGGGACTGCCGGTGAGATTCAGACGGGCAAAGCCCACAATCAAATTCGGGTCCAGGGCCGCCAAATTCAAAGAGGTCAGGGGCCCGGCATAGGCGAATACGGTCATGTCGCCGCTTTCATTGCCGACCACCATTCCGCTGACCGCTGCCTTGAAATCAAAGATCTCACGGTTGATGGGGATTTGCCCCAGGTTGTTGTCACCGCTTGAAAGCCGGTATTCGGTGGCAAAGGTCAGGGGATTGATCCAGAATCCGATGATATCGCCGGTGTCCGGATAGGGCGCCCGGTCCCGGGGGCTGCGGTCGATAAAGGCTGCAATGAAAACGGTATCCCCGGGTCCGAGGCCGCTTGCGGCCAAATCAATCCGGAAGGAACGGCTGCCGGGTTCCACGCCCACATAGGCCGCGAGGGTGTTCATGGGGTCATTGCGGATGGCGGTTATGTCCGCCTTGCGGGCGATGAGCACCATCACCGGGTCATGGGGATATTCCGCCAGGGCCGCGCCGGCGACGCTGCCTGTAACATACAGGTCCGGCGGGGCGGACGGCTCGCCGCAGCCCAGCAGGGTCGTTAAGATCAGGACCGCGGTCAGAATCGCTTTTGATTGATCAGTATTCATAGCGTAAATTCATCATCACCAAATCATTGTTGCGATAGTAATAGAACGAGTTCTGGAGCAGCTCGTGCACGTCCTTTTCCCCGGAGATGCCGGCATAGGACAGCTCCAGGCTCATTCCGTTCTGAAAATCCCAGCCGATTTTCGGCCGGAACAGCCTGCCGCCGTTGCGCGTGGATAAAAGCGTCGTGACCGAAACCGGAATATGGCCGCGATAGAAAGTGTCTTCATAGCGAAAGGTCAAGAGGTCGCTGAACAAATAGGGCTGGGAAACTCCCTTTTTAAAGAATTTGGATTGAAACCACTCAAAGGTGAAGACCGACTCACCGTCATGACCTTCCAGCAAACGGTGGAGGGGAATGAAATAATTGAAGCCCACGGCATAGGAGACATAGGAAGAACGCTCCACCTGGTAGGGGAAACGGACCTGCATGAAGGGCTTGTTCTGCTCGATAATGTTGGGCTTGTCCGGGGAATAGGCGATTTCACCTTGAATCACCAGGTCGCCCATGGTGCGACTGAAATCCAGACCGATATAGTCCACCACGAAATATTGCTGTTCAATATTTACCGAAACCGGCTGATTGGGCCGGACTTTCACCGCCTCCGGCACCAGAACCGGCTCCCGGTCCGGGCCGTGATAGGCGCTGAAGGAGAAATCATTGCCCTTCAGGCTGGTGGAAAGCCTGGCGCCGTACGCGAAATTGCCCGGCTCAACATTGATGCCGTCGCTTTCAGCAAAATGGATGCGGTACAGAATTTCGTCCTGGCGCAGGGACCAGAAATTGTTTTCCGGCGCAAGCTGCATGGGAATGTGCACGGGCGCGAAGACCGCTTCCAGGGTATAGTCGTTTCCAAAGAGCATGGCGGACAGGGAAGGAACCCCGTAGCGGAATTCATCGTCGTCCCGGAAAACGAATTCCCGCAGGTCATAGGGATTGAAATAAGCCGTGGCATTGATGCCGTCGGCCGTGCCCCAACTGTAGATCTGGTTTCCCATACGCAAGCGGTAGCCTTCCCGGCTGATATTCAAATAAAGCTCGTTGAATGCAGCTTCAAAATCCTGGGAAGTGATCCTTAGGTTGCGCTTGACCCTGGCATCGGCGGCATAGCGGTAGTCTTTATCAAGGCCCTCTTTCCAGAACTGGAACTGGTACGACAGATCAGCGGCCATAAAAAGATGCAAGTCGTCCGCTCCGATTTTGGATTCCATGCGGGCGCGCAGCTCGTTTTTCTTATTGGCAGCAGTGAAATTCTGATCCCGGTAGGTATTCAGGAAGGATTGAAATTCGATGAAACCTTTCAGGTTCAGAAGAGTGGCTTCGGCATCATCCTCTTGGTCTTCGGATTCGTTTTCCGCTTCAGCGGTTGCTTCATCCTCATTATGTTCGGAGATTTCGGCCGCCTGGGCCGGTTTGGCAAGATCGAAGCCCGCTGGGGCGGCGGTCAGTAACAGCAGCAATGCAATTGCGGTAAGGTAAGCAGGAAGTCTCATGGGACCGGATCACCTGTTGTGAATGTTGCGTATTAAATTTCAAGGAAGTTAAAATCCGGAATAACAGCTCGCCTTGTCGCAGGGAGACTATCCCACTCAAAGAAGGGTGTCAAGAGATGGGGTTTCTCTCAGCAATTATAATTTTGAGGTTTAATCTTTCCTTCATTATTCTGCGGTTCCTTGTTGGATATTCGATATTCGCTTTTGCAGTCAAAACGAACCGCAGAATATCCAACAAGGAATGCCCAACACCAAAGGATGGCCTCTCTTCGTACCTGCGGCCCGGATCATCGTTTTGGCCGTTCTCCGTTGTGGGAGCGGCTTCCAGCCGCGATACGGCCGAAATGGGGAATTGGATCTGGAGTCAGCCCGCGCAAATTCTTTCAAAACAAATGCCGGCGTCGGTCTGATTCACTGCATGGCCTTCATTTTCCAAGAGGCTTTGAAGGGTGGTCATATCAAAAACCTGAAAAATGGAGTCCTGAACTTTTTTCCACATGGGCAGGAAAGAGCAGTTGCCGTTCAGGCCGCATTTGTAGCGGCGCACGTTCATGGTGCAGAAATCTGAGTCCTGGTATCTGGATAAAAAGCGGATCACGTCCCCCACGGTAATGCCTTGGGGATCTGTGGACAATTCATACCCGCCGTAATGCCCCCGTTTGGATATGACCCAACCACTGGGTTTCAACTGGTTTAAAATCACTTCCAAAAAACGCATGGGGATGGATTGGGCCTCGGCAATGGCGGCGATTTTTATCGGACCGCGGCCGTGTTGCTTGGCGAGTTCCACCAAGGCGCGCAGGGTGTATTGGGTTTTTTGGGTCACCAACATGCTGTATCATACTCCTTAATTCTGGCGCTTACCTGTTTTCGAAAAAACAGGATATTATGCATACCAAAAAAGTATGAAACATTAAAGCCGGAAATTAGGTCCCGGAATTGTTTGAAAGAGCCGCTTCGAAGAATTCCACCAGGATTTTCCGGTAAGTATCGCCGTATATGGCAGTGAAGGCGCGGATATGTTCGCCGTCTGCAATGGTGATCAGGCGTTTGGGCTCGCCGGCCTCGGCAAACAGCCGCTGGGAATGGGCATAAGGAACCACCTTATCAGCCGTGCCATGCAGAAGCAGAAAAGGGATCGGTGCCAGCGCAGGGATATGGCGGGCGGCGCTATAGGTATCACTCATGAACAGTCCTGAGCCAAAGACCTTTTCATGTGCAATGGATGAATAAGTGAAAAAGGTGGCTTCCACAGCAACGGCCTTTACGCCGCGGCGGTTGCCCGCCCCCACCACGGCAATGGCATTGGTGCCGCCCAGGCTTTGACCCAGTATCAGCAAACGCTCGGGGTCCACATCCGGCCGGGAGCGCACATGGTCGAGAGCGCTGTTGGAGTCATGGAATACGCCTTGGGGATCGGGCCGGCCTTCGGAAGCCCCGTATCCGCGATAATCAAAAACAAATAAATTGAAACCACATTGGGGCAGCCACTCCACAAAGCGAAAGTGGGCTGTCATGTTCTGGGCATTGCCGTGATATTGGATGACCGTACCTTTGGCTTTGCGCGGATCGCCGCCCGCAACCGGAATAAACCAGCCTGTCAGCCGGGTGCCGTCCGTGCTGGGAAAGACCACGTTTTCATAGGCGAGTCCGGCCCGGGCAGGAGTATCATAAAGCACATGGTCGGGCTGGTAAAAATAGTTCTGGAGGCATCCTGTATGACAAAGCAGAAGAACCGGCAGAAACCGGTGTAAAACAAGCCTGATGCCCTTCATGGAAAAATGCCTCCATTTTTATTCCTGATAGCGCCGCAGAAGCGTTTTCAGTCCCTCTGGGTCGCTCGCCGCCAGTTTGTCCAGCCATTTTTCCGCATTTACTTTTATGCGATCCTTTTTCCCGGCCTTTACATCTTCAATGCGCTGTTTGATGGTCTTTAATTGATCCAGGGCTTTCAGATCACTAACCGTGCCTTTCGGTGCTTTTTCGACCAAGGCCAGCACCACCTCTGTCAAGACACCCAGTTGTTTGCCGTAGGTGGCCACCTCGGAAAAAACCGCTTTCTCGATTTCCCCATCGCCGGTTTCCGGTGTGATCCGTCCAAAGAACCAGTCCGTTTCCGGCTCAATGCGTTGGGCCAGATCGCCGCTGAAGGGAAAACGATAATATAAATCCCGGCAAAATGTCCATGGGAACATGTTCGCCTCCTTTTGTTATGGTTGATAGTTGCGTTCGTAAGCTGTTACGATATTCGACGATGTGACTGAAAAAGTCAAGCTGATGAAAAAAATGGACAAGGGCGCCGGGAAATGGCAACATAGAGTAATCTGGTTTTTTGGAAGGGCATCAAGTTGGAAATATAAGAGGTTAAATTCATGAACGTCGTGTATTTATCCCCCCATTTTCCCTATCACTACCACCGTTTTTGTTTGCAGCTCAAGCAGGCCGGGGCCAATGTGCTGGGAATCGGTGATGCGGAGTATGATCAATTGGCGCCGGAAGTACGTTCGGCCTTGACCGAATACTACCGCATAGCCGACATGCATGATTATGACGCCCTGGTGCGTGCCTGCGGCTTTTTCACCCATAAATACGGCAAGCTCGATCGTTTCGAATCCTTGAATGAATACTGGCTGGGCATCGAGGCGCGCATCCGGGATGATTTCAATATGTTCGGCGTGCGCGGCAACGAGATCGACCGGATTCGCCGCAAATCCCATATGAAGGAGCGCTTTCAGGCCGCCGGCATGAAAGTGGCCCGGGGCCGGGTGGTCCGCTCCGTGGAGGAAGCCCGCGGGCTGATTCTGGAAACCGGTTATCCGGTGGTGGCCAAACCTGATGCCGGGGTCGGGGCCCTGGATACGTACCGCCTGGACAATGAAGCGGAGCTGATGCGGTTCTTTCATCACAAACCGCCGGTGGATTATATCATGGAGGAGTTCATCCATGGCATTATTTATTCGTTTGACGGCCTGGCCGACCGGGAAGGCAACCTCGTCTTCCACACCGGTCATGTCTTCAGCCAGGGCATCATGGAGACCGTGAACCAGGCCCGCAACTTGTACTATTATTCCTTGCGGGAAATCCCGGCGGAACTGGAAGCCCTCGGCCGGAAATGCATTGCGGCCTTTGAAGTAAAGGAACGTTTTTTCCATTTGGAATTCTTCAAGACCGCCGGCGATGACTTTGTGGCCCTGGAAGTCAATATGCGTCCGCCCGGGGGATTCACCACGGACATGTTCAACTATGCCTGCGATGTGGATATCTACCGGGCCTGGGCCCAATTGCTGGTGAACGATCAGAAAAAACTCGCCTATTCACGCAAATACCATTGTTGCTATGCCGGACGCAAAAACCATTACACCTATTGCCACGGGCATGAAGAAATCATGGATCGCTATGGCGATTACATTGTTCAGGCGGACCGGGTTCCAGGGGTTTTCAGCAGCGCCCTGGGAGACATGGGCTACATCCTGCGGGCGCCGGATCTGGACCAGGTCCTTGCCGTAACCAATTTTATCCAGGCGGTGCAGGCCCCATAACAGCCTTGATCACCGTTTCGGCCGACCTTCATTGTGGGAGCGGCTTCCAGCCGCGATAAGACCGAAACGATGATCAAGGCCCTCCATGACGATTATTCAACGCGCGCGCGCAAACCAGGCGCGGCCGGCGGAAACGGAAAGCAGGTGCTCCATGACATTCAATCAAAGAAAAATTAAAAACTATGTGGTCCGAAAAGACATTCAACTCAAAATCGCCTTTACCAATCTGGCGTATATGCTGGCCATCATCCTGGTGATGATTATTTCCATCCTGGCGCCCCTTTATCTTGAAGCCATCGAGTCCAATCAGATCTGCAATCAGATCCTTTCCGGCAAGATGTTCATCCTGATCATGGACCGCTTTATCTTTGCCGTGTTCGTCATTTTCATCACCGGTTTCTTTCATCAAATCTTCATCAGCCATCAATTTTGCGGCCCCATCACCAACTTTGCAAATACATTGACCATGCTCTCCCAGGGCGATTTTACCCGCAAAATCTTCTTACGCAAACGCGATTTTTTAAAGGAGGAGGCAAAACAGCTCAATACCATGATGGATAAATTGACCCAGGCCATTTCCGCCGGCCGGCTGGCCAATCAGGAAATTCTATCCATTCTGGAGGCTGTTTCCTCAGGCGCGGTCCCGCCCTCGGAGGTCCCGGCCGCCCTTTCAACCGCAAAAGAGCAGGCCCTGCGCTGCCGTGAAAACCTGGCGGGTTTTAAATTGGCTGAAGAGGAAGGTGTCTGAACCTGTTTAAAAGATCAGGATGGATCGGTGTTGGCCGAGCGGGTCCATACGATCCGCTCCTGATTGCGGATGCGGATTTCCCCGCCGTTGACAGCCTTGTATTCAAAAGCGATCTTCAATTCACCATCGTCATCGTAATGAACGGTATACAGGTATTTACCGGCTTTGGTTTCATCTTCAATGCGGATAATGCGATAGGCGCCGATCAATTTCTGGCCCTCACCAAAAACGATTTCCTGCGGCGTGATTTTCATGTAGCAGTCATCATAGGGCGGATCATCCGAGATCCATTTGCCGTAGATGGGAATGACTTGCGGTGTTGAAAATAAAAACCGGTACAGCAGGCCGGCAACCACCAACAACAACAGCACCGTTCCGATTGCTTTTTTGTACATATGGTCGATTCCTTAGCTGGAATGCTTGTCGATCACTTCCAGGAATGCTTGCACTACTGCCGGATCAAACTGGATACCGGCCTGATCGCGGATATATTTTATTACTTCCGGCTGACTCCAACCCGCCCGGTAAGGCCGGTCGTTGAACAGGGAATCATATACGTCGGCCACGGCCAGAATCCGCGCCCCGAAATCAATTTCCGCCCCGGCCAGGCCAAAAGGGTAACCCGAGCCGTCAAAACGCTCATGGTGCTGTAAAACAATGGGGATAACCTTTTCATAGGTGCCGATGGGTTCCAGTATTCTGGCGCCGGCCCGGGGATGTTCCTTGATTTTTTCAAATTCCGCAACGCTGAGTTTTTCACCTTTATCTAAAATGGCGGCCGGCACTCCCATTTTACCGATATCGTGCAACAGGCAGGCTCGATGCAAAATGTTGATTTCCCCAGGCGGCAGACCCATGGCGCGGCCGATGGAAAGGGAAAGTTCCGTGACCCGTTCCGAATGACCGGCGGTCCACGGCGATTTGGCATCCACCGTGCGGGCCAGGGCCATCATGGTGCCCCAGTTCAGTTGGTCCAGCTCATGGATCAAGTCGGCATTGGCCAGGGCAATGGCCACATGATCAGCGATCTGCCTGACTTCGTCGATATCGGCTTCCTGAAAACTTTTTTCCGAACCGACGCCGATGGCAATCACGCCGGATAACATTTTGTGTAAAAAAACCGGAAAAACCAGCACGGAATCAATTGGATTTCCCGAAAGCGGAAAAAGGAAAGTCGGCAGGTTGCGGGAGGCGTCAAAAATCAGATGATCGCTCTTGGCCATGATGGCGTTTAGATCAGCGTCCACTACCAGATAACTCTCCTTGTGAAGAGTTTGGTTCATGTGATAGCGGATCATTTTGCGGCTTTCCAAATCTATCAGGCATACCAGCACCGACTGGCAAGGCACGATTTCCGGCAGGCGGGTCAACACGATTTCAATGATTTTTTCCGTTTCCAGAGAGGACAGAATCATGCGGTCGATTTCCGCGATGGTGGTCAAAGCCTGAAACTGGCGATCCAGTTTGGCGCTCATGAGATTAAAAGAGCCGGCCAGGTCCTCGAATTCGTCGCCGCTGTCCACACTGACCCGGGTCTTGAAATCCCGGCCGGCGATCCGCAAGGTTCCGGCTTTGAGTCTTTCCAGGGGAATGAGGCTTTTGCGGATGGATATAACACTGAGCAGTAAAACCACCCAAAAAGACAACAGCAACACCAGGGGAAACATTTT
The DNA here is from genome assembly GCA_020723325.1 of Desulfosudis oleivorans. GTDB lineage: Bacteria > Desulfobacterota > Desulfobacteria > Desulfobacterales > SURF-7 > DYJD01. Next base: position 23,283 of record DYJD01000016.1, read on the forward strand.
TTTAAAAGAATGAATGGGGGCCGAAACAGAAGCCTTATCCTGACTCAGGAGAATTATCCAGTCCATTCCGGCAAAATGGGATTGGAGAAACAGGGTCCAATAGCAGGCTAGATAATCGGTTCCATCAAAATGAAAGTCGAATGAATCCGTGGCTCCACGAATGCTGCCCTTGAGGGTCGCTTCCAAAAAAGAATCGGGGTTCGGCAGGGATGATACTAATAGTTGTTTGGAAGAGCTGAGCACGCTGAATTCGGTCATATACGGCATGCTCATGGCCCCTTCGCCATAGCCCCAAAGATAATCGGGATTCACTTCGCCCACCAGGGTGAGGGCGTCCCGGCCTTGACCGGCCATGTGCCGGGCCATGTAAACGGGAACCGGAGGCTTGGCGGCTCCGCCCCTGAACAATATCGTCTTGCCTTTGGAAAGTTCATCATCAAAGGCGCTCCAATCCGGCGCCAGGGGAAAAGCGCCGATGATGTCCTGCACTTTGCGGCTGCCTTGAAAAACAGACAAGGCTGTGAAGCGCTCCAGCAGTTGTTTGAAACCATTTTCATTGCGGTGATAGCCGGGAAAGGGCCCACCCGCACCTTCGGTAAAGTCTGTGGAAATGATTTGCAGTTCGGTTTCCAGGAGCAAGAGACGTTCATAAACGGCCATGCCGGTGTATTTGGTCAGGTGTTTCAAGGTCGCCCGGCTCTGCTGGTATAATTCGTTTTTTACCTGATAAAATGTTACGGCCGACAACGCGCTGATGGGGATCAGGGCGCAGAAGATAAAAAGCATGAAAAAACGGCGGCCGACCTTGCTTAAGAAAAATTGTCGATTGATCTTTAACATGGCTAAAATTCAGCCGCCAATCCCACAAAGGTGCCGTTGGCGGCGCGGATAATATCGTCCCGGCTTGGTTTGGCCGTCAGCGGGGCGACACTGTCACCGTCCTTGCCCATACTGTACAGGTCATAATCGGTGTTCAGCGGATGTAAAAAACGATCTTTGCGCACTTTTCCTTCGACTTTTGAATCGCCACCTTTACCCTTGCCTGAATTGTCTTTATCTACAAAGCGGATGCGGAGATATTGATACGGATGACCCCAGGGGTCAAGCATGCTTCCGAGTCCTATTTCCGAGAGAAATTCCGGCAAACTCCCATGGTCGAGTTCATACACCGTCAATTGTTTTTCGATGAGCCGGATTTCCGCTATGGCCACAGCCACCTTGGCTTTTTCTCGGTATAAGATGTAATTGGGAATGGCAATGGCCGCCAGGGTGGCGACAATCGCAACGGAAATAAGGAGTTCCATTAAGGTGAAGGCAGCGGCGTTACCACAAATGACAGGTTTGGGTGTTTTCAAGGGGTCATCCCCTGTTGGAAAAGCATTGTTTCCATGTGTATTCCGTTATATGGTTAACGGTTGATCAGCATGATGATTAATATGAGTATATTCAATTATTGTTGCATATTAGCTTTTGATTCACGTGCGTGTCAAGGGCAATCCCCTGGGCGATCGCATTTGATTTTCAGGGTCGGGGCCGCCATCGGTATCGGGGCGGGAAATACTAATCGATTTCGATGCCGATGCCGACCCCGAAAAAAACGACCTGCAATCCCCCTGGAGTAATCTTGGGGGCAGGCCTGAACACGGAGGAAATATGAAAATCTATTTTGCCGGCGCCATACGCGGCGGACGGGAGGACGCCGGTATTTACCAGGCCGTAATCACCTATTTGAGTACATTCGGTGAAGTGCTCACGGAACATGTGGGTGATCCCGGGCTTTCGGTCCAGGGCGACGACGGCCCAAATGACCGTTACATTCATGATCGCGACATGGCCTGGCTGCGGGCCGCGGATCTGCTGGTGGCGGAGGTATCCGTGCCCTCCCTGGGCGTGGGCTATGAATTGGGCTGGGCCAGCGCCCTTGGCAAACCCATTCTGTGCCTTTACCGCCCCGCGGTCGAACGCCCCCTATCGGCCATGATCGCCGGCGGGCCTGGGATGACGGTGAAGGGCTATGCCCGGATCGATGAAGCTGAAACCATCATCCGGGAATTCATTCAAAATAGGCTTATGGACCGAAGGCTGAACGGTAAAGGATTTTAAAATAGTCAATTTCGGTCGAAGCATTGATTTTTTTGGCCCTGGCGCTTATCACATTAATTCGTTTACTGCGGCGGTCTTTCCTGATATTCTTTTTTCGCGTTTTTACCATATGAAATGGTAAGCGAGGTAAGATTTTTGCACAAGTAAGGAGTAAAGATGCAGCAGTCATTCAACATCCATCTGACAGGGGTGGGCGGACAAGGCATCGGGCTCACCAGTGAAGTGATTCTGCGGGCCGCGGATCATGCCGGGCACAGGGTCAAAGGTGTGGATACCCACGGGCTGGCCCAGCGGGGCGGCATTGTGATTTCGCAAATCCGTTTGGGCACTGCTGTTTTTTCACCGTTGATTCCCGCAGGCAGGGCGGATCTGGTGATCGGTCTGGAACGCCATGAAGCCCTGCGGGGATTGAACACCCAGCTCCGGGACGGCGGCGTGCTGATTTACTACAATACGGTCTGGCAACCCCTGGAAGTACGCTTGAATTCGGCACCGGAGGTAAGCCCGGAGATCATCAGCGCCGAATGCGCGCGGCGTTCCATCCGCGAATTGGCCGTGTTTGACGAGACCCTGCCGGACGCCCGGATGCAGAATATGGTGGTTCTCGGGCTAACTGCAAAGCAACAATTGATCCCCGGCCTGGAAAGCGCCCACTATGAGCAAGCCATGGAAGATCTCATGGACGGTTCCATGCTGGAAAAGAATCTGGCCCTTTTCCGGAAGCATTGCCTGATTTTTTAGACACGGATTTCACGGATTACGCGGATAAAAGTAAATGGCAAGAAGCATGGTAGGACAACAGGCGGGCAATCCGATAATCCAGGACAAAAGCCGCTCTGTAGTTGCACGGTAACACCCAAATTTAAATCCGTGAAATCCGCGTAATCCGTGTCTTGAAAAGAAAAATAATCACATTTTATCCAAAGCCATATTGTTTTCCGCTTTATTCCGCGGGCGCGACCTTTATTTCCGGCCCATGGCAAAATCCAAGTCGGCCCGGGCCGTCCAGCAGCCGTAAAGGGCCTCGTAATAGCCGGTTTCGGCCCGGGTCAGATAGGTGCGGGCGTCTAGAACCTCGGTGGAGGTGGTCAATTGCTGCTGGTAGCGGGTGTTGGTGATGCGGAAGTGTTCCCGGGCTTGCTCCAGGGCTTGCTGGGTGGTGGTGATGTTCTTCTCGGCCGTGTCCAGGTCCAGGCAGGCCTCCTGCACTTGCAGGCGCACGTCGTCCTTGAGTCTTTGCAGGGCTTTTTCCACGGCCTCTTGTTCCGCGAGGGCCTTGGCGGCCCTGGCGCGGGTTTTACCGGCTTCGAAAAACACCCAGCGGGCCTGGACCCCGATGCTGGCGTTGTACTGGTTGGCATAGTCATTGTGCCGGGCGCCCAGGTCGTCGCCGTCCTGTTCGTATTTGCCCAGGAGTTCCACCTTGGGGTAGTAGTCGCTTTGGGCCAGCCTGATTTCCTGCTCCTTGGCAGCAATTGCCCGGGTCAGGATGTCCACATCCGTCCGGCCGGAAAGGGCTTCAGCCACCAGGGCGGTGCTGTCGGCCTTGAACGGATCAGGGGGGCTCACATCGGCGAGCTGGATTTCGGCTTGATAGTCCCGGCCCAGGAGCACATTCAGGGCCGCGCTGGTGTTGCGGACCCTGGCCGCGGCCTTGACCTTTTGCTGGACAGCCTCGGCCGCCGCCACCTGGGCTTTGAGCAGGTCGTTGCGGGGGATGAGACCCTGTTCATAAAAACGGGCCGCGTCATCGGCATGGGCCGCCAGATTTTTCTCGGCGGTTTCAGCCACGGTCAAGGCCTTTTGCGCCATGAGCAAGCCCAAATAGTTGCGTTTCACCAGGCGGGCCAGGGTGAGTTCGGTCTGGCGCGCTTCCAGTTCACGGGTGGCAAGACCCAGCCTGGCCAGTTGATGCTGGGAGCTGACGCTGAAGCCGGTGAACAGCGGCTGGGTCAGACCCACTTCCCAATGGTGCTGGGTGGTGCTATTGACGATGGTCTTGCGGCCCATGATGTTGGCATAGGGCTCCTCGGCCAGGTTGCGGAAACCGTAAGCGGCGGACATTTTCGGGAAGAAATCGGCCCAGGCGGCCTTTTCCGCATATTCCGCGGCCCGGCGATAGGCTTCGGCTTCGGCCATGCGCGGGTTGTTGGCCAGGGCTTCCGCCATCGCCCGGTCCAGGTTCAGGGGCTCGGATGCCGCCATGCGTCCAATGGTCAGGAACAAGCCGGCAAGCAGCATGGATTTGCGCATCAGGATTTTATGCTTATTGATCCACATGATTCTACTCCAGGGTCTTGCGGAATTTGGCCACTGCCAGAGTCAAAAAGGCAGCTGAAATTCCCAGTTGAATCAGGATGGGACCCCAAAGGGTCCGGAGACCTACTCCCTTTATGACGATCCCGTGCATGATCTGCAGGAACCAGCGCATGGGATTGAACAGGGTCATGAATTGCACGGACTCGGGCATATTGCGGATGGGGAAGATGAACCCGGAGAGCAGGGTGAAGGGCACCAGGATGAAAAAGGCGGTGAGCAGGGCCTGCTGCTGGGTCTGGGAGGTCACGCTCACCAACAGGGCCAGGCCGATGTTGCCGATCATATAAAGGCCGGCGGAGAAATAGAGCAGGGGCAAGCTGCCTTGGATGCGGATGCCGAAGATGACGAGGGCAATCAGAAACATCATGGTCATGGTGATGTAGCCGGTGATCAAAAAGGGCAGGGTCTTGCCGATGATGAATTCGGTCTTGCGGATGGGGGTTACCATGATCTGCTCAATGGTGCCGATTTCCTTTTCGCGCACAATGGCCATACTGGTGAGCAGCATGCCGATGAGCAGGAGCATGACCGTGATCAGGCCGGGCACAAAATAGTATTTGCTCTCCAGGTTGGGATTGTACCAAGCCCGGGGCCGCACCTCCAGCAGCACCGGTGCAAGCCCCAGGGCGCCGGCCCGCTGTCGCATCAAACGTTCATTGAAGCCGGCCATCACCTGGCCGGCGTAGTTCAGGGCGATGGCCGTGTCATTGCTCATGGTACCGTCGGCCAGGAGTTGAACCTTGGTGGAACGGCCGGCGCGCAGGTCGGCGCCGAAACTGTCGGGAATCCGCAGTACCGCCATGACCCGGCCGGTGTCCAACAGGGGCCGGATGTCATCGTCGGTCCGCAGCACCTGGATAATGTCGAAATAGCCGCCGGCGCTGAAGGCGCTGATCAGTTCCCGGCTTTCCGGGGTGTTGTCCGGGTCCACCATGGCGGTTTGGATGTCCTTCACATCCGTGGTCAGGGCAAAGGCCAGGATGGTGAGCTGCACCACCGGCATACCCAGCACCACCATGCGCATGCGCACGTCGCGGAACATCTGCAGAAATTCCTTCATGAGCATTTGGCGGATCCTATGGTGCATGGGTCAGTCCTCCAATTTCAGAATCATTTTCTTATGGGCCAGGGCCACCATGATGGCGGCGTAAATGCCGAGCAAGAGGGCATTGAGCCACAGGATTTCAAGGCCGATGCCCTTCAGGTAAATGCCCCGCAGCAAGGCGATAAAATAGCGGGCCGGTACGATGTAGGTGATGGCCTGGATGGGCAAGGGCATGTTGTGGATCCCGAACACGAAGCCGGAAAGCATCAGGGTGGGCAGGTAGCCGGAGAACAAGGCCATCTGGTTGGCCATGACCTGGTTTTTGAGCACGATGCTGAGCAGGAGACCCAGAAACAAAGCGCCGGTGAGAAACAGGGTGGCCGAGGCAAAGATCAAGGCCGTGCTGCCCCGCAAGGGCACATCAAAGACAAAGCGACCCATGAGCACGGAGACGGCCACATCCGTGAGGCCGATGACGTAATAGGGCACCACCTTGCCGATGACCAGCTCGGGTACGCGGATGGGGGTGCTGATGAGCATTTCCATGGTGCCGGTCTCCCATTCCCGGGCCGCGGTGACGCTGGTGAGCATGGCGGCGATGACCACCATCACCAAAGCGATGATGCCGGGGATGATCACATTGCTGCTGCGCAATTGCGGATTGTACCAGGCCCGGGGTTCCAGTTCCACGGGGCGCCCGGCAGTCGAACCGCCTCGGCTTTTGAGTTGTTTGGCAAATACATTCTGGTTGTAAATCTGGCCGATGGCATTGACATAACCAAGGGCCAGGCTGGCGTTGTTGGCGTCGGCGCCGTTGAGGACGGCTTGAATAAAGACCTGCCGGCCGGAACGAACGTCCGCGGAAAAGTCCGATGGGATCACCAGGGCCACCATGGCGCTGCCGTCGTCCAGCATGGCTGTGAGCTCCCTCGGATTATCCACATGGCGGGTCAGGGAAAAATAGGGTGAGCCGCTGAAAAGGCTCAGAAGTTCCCGACTTTCGGGGGTGCGGGATTGATCCCACACCACGGTGGGCACATCGGTCAAATCCATGGTCAGGGCATAGCCGAAAAGGGCGATGAGAAAAATGGGAATGGCAATGGACAGCACCAGGCTGCGCCAGTCCCGGAGCACATGGATGAATTCCTTGCGGGCCACGGCCCATAGTCTTCTGAAGCGGAAACTGGATCGGTTCATATATCCTTGGCATCCTCTTTTTCAATCAGGGAAACAAACACATCCTCCATGCTGGGCGTAATCTGCACAATGGCGAAATCCTCCATCTGCTTACGGCTGAAAAGCGCCCGGATGCGCGCTTGCGCCGCGGTTGCCTGATCCACCTTGACATGCAGGCCCGCGCCGAACAGGGCCGCGTCCCTTATGCCCGGCAGACCGGCCAGCTCGTCGATGACATCCTGGGGCCGCGCACAGCGCACATCCAGGATGGCCTCATGCACCAGTCCCATCTTGAGCTGGTGGGGGGTGCCCAGGGCGATCATGCGGCCGCGATAAATCAAGGCCACCCGGTCGCAATACTCGGCTTCTTCCATGTAATGGGTGGTGACAAAAACCGTGACGCCCTGGCCGGCCATGTCGTAAATCAGATCCCAGAAACGCCTGCGGCTCAAGGGGTCCACGCCGCTGGTGGGCTCGTCCAGGAAGACGATGGGCGGTTTGTGCAGAATGGCGCAGGCCAGGGCCAGGCGCTGTTTCCAGCCGCCGGCCAGCAAACGGGCCGGGGAATTCTCCCGGCCGTTGAGGCCGGCCATGGTAAGGGCCCAGGTTTTGCGCTCCCCAAGGCGCGGGCCGCCCAAACCGTAAATGCCGCCGTAAAAGCTGATGTTTTCCCCCACGCTCAGGTCCTCGTACAGGGAGAATTTCTGGCTCATGTAACCGATGCTGCCCTTGATTTGTTCGGTCTGGGTCAGGATGTCGCAGCCGGCCACCCGGCCGTTGCCGGCGGTGGGCGCAAGTAGCCCGCAGAGCATGCGGATGGTGGTGCTTTTGCCGGCGCCGTTGGGGCCGAGGAAACCGAAAATCTCCCCTTTGGGCACCTGAAAGCTGATGTTGTCCACGGCGGTAAAATCGCCGAAACAACGGGTCAGTCCTTGAACTTCCACCGCCCATTTTCCGGCCGGTCCGATGGCAATGCCGCCACCATTGGCTTCATCCAGCTCGAATCCCATGGCTGCGGCGGGTTTGGCCGGGCCCAGGGTGCTCACAAAGATATCCTCCAGGCCGGGCTCGATCTCCTTGAATTCGTCGGCGACCACGCCCGCCTGTTGCAGCAGGGCCGCAGCTTGAGCGGCCGCGGCAGCCGGGTCGCCGCAGACCACATGGACCTTGTCGCCGTAAACATTCACGTTGCAGTCCGGGTCCAATTCCCGGGCCAGAACCCTGCTCACCTCCCTGGCCTTGGGACTGCGAATGGATAGAATGCGGCTGGACATGGAACGGCGGAGCTCCTCAGGCGGCCCTTCGGCAATGATGCGGCCCTGGTTCATCAGGCCCACCCGGCTGCAGCGTTCGGCCTCATCCAGATAGGCGGTGCTCACCAGAATGGTGACCCCCTCCTGCAGCAGGCGGTAGAGGATGCGCCAGAAGTCCCGGCGGCTGACCGGATCAACGCCGTTGGTGGGTTCGTCCAGCAGCAGCACCGCCGGGGTGTGGATCAGGGCGCAGACCAGTTGGAGCTTCTGCTTCATGCCGCCGGAAAGATTGGCGGCCAGGCGTTTGCGAAAAGGGCGCATATTGGAAAAATCCAGCAGGCGGTTGATGACCTCGTCCCGGCCTTTGCGGGCCACGCCGTACAGGTCCGAGTAAAACAGGATGTTCTCCTCCACGCTCAAATCCAGGTAGAGGCCGAAGCGCTGGCTCATGTAGGCCAACTGCTCCTTGACCGCGCCGCGCTGCTCCGGCAGAGCATAGCCCGCCACCCGGATACTGCCGCTGGAAGGATCCAGAATGCCGGCCAGCATGCGCAGGGTGGTGGTCTTGCCGGCGCCGTCCGGACCCACCAGACCGTATATTTCGCCTTTGGCCACTGTTAGGGAGATCCCGTCCACGGCAGTGTTGTCCCCGAAGGTGCGGATCAAGCCCCGGGCTTGAATGATCGCGGCATCGTTGCTCATTTTCCCACAAGAATCAGGGCGTCCGCCGGCATGCCCGGTTTCAGTTCCCCGCCGGTATTGTCCAAATCGATTTTGATCCGATACATGAGATTGATGCGCTCCTCAAAGGTTTGCACGGATTTGGGGGTGAATTCCGCCTGGCTGGCGATGAAACTCACCTTGCCGGGATAGACCTTTTTTGGAAAGGCGTCGGTGGATACGGAGGCCGCCTGCCCGAGCTTGATCCGGCCCAATTCCGTTTCGTTCACAAAGGCCCGCAGCCAGACCCGGTCCATTTGGGCCACGGTCACCACCGGCGCGCCGGGATTCAAATAGGCGCCCGGCTCGGCGGATTTGCTGAGCACCACGCCGTCAAAGGGGGCGAAGATTTCCGTATCCGCCACCTGTTTTTTGGACAGGTTGAAAGCCTCCTCCGCGGCCGCCGCCCGGGCCCGGGCTTGGGCAATGGTTTCCAGGCGCGGACCGGTTTTTACGAGTTCGTATTCGGCCCGGGTCTGATCCAGGGCGGCCCGGGCCTGGCGGATTTTTTCATCCCGCGGTCCCTCCTCAATCAGACTCAGGCGCTGGCGCACCGCCGAAACCCTGGCAGCGCTTTCGGCCTTGCTCCGGTCGGCGGTTTCGTACTTGGTGCGAAAGGCCTCAAAGGCCTGGCGGCTGATGCCACCCTCTTTATAAACCGCTTCGTAACGGTCCAGATCGGCCTTGGTCAGTTTGAGCTGACTCTCGGCCGCTCCTTGCGCGGCCAGGGCCCTGGCCAGTTCCGCCTGGGCTTCGGCGATTTCCTGGCTGCGGCTGCCTTTTTCCAGTTCGGTGAGCACAAAGCGGGCCTGCTCCAGCCGCGCCTCAGCCCGCTTTATTTCCTCGGGACGGCTGCCGGCGGTGAGTTCGGCCAGGACGGCCCGGGCGTATTCCAAGTCAGCGGCGGCTTTGCGCATCTGCATCTGCTGGTCGCCGGCATCCAACCTGGCCAGCAGGCGGCCTTGGGTGATGGGTTCACCTTCCTCCACAAGGCGCTCGGCCAGGCGGCCCGGAATTTTAAAGGCCATGTCCACCTGGGTGACTTCGATATTGCCGGACAGCAGAATGCGGTTGGGATCACGCTGATTCCGGAAAAAGACGTTCCAGATGATGATACCAGCGATCACGACTGCAATGGGAATGAGGATACGCAAGCGCTTTTTCATAAATTTACTCCCTTGTCTTTTTCGAGGAGCGATTTCCCCGGTTCCCGGAAGATTCCGGGTTTTTGGTTATCCGCGCTTCCAGTTGCTTGCGGATGCCGGCAATGCCCGCCAGGGAAAAGCGGGCCACATGCCGGGCCAGCTCCTCAATGATTTCCTGGTTTGAAAATTCAAAGGGTGTGAGCCGGGTCAGAATCGGCCGGGCCAGGGCATAATGAAAACACTGGCCGATGACACTTACCTGGCATTTCATGACTTCTTTTTCCGTGGCTGAGGGTCCCAGGAGTTCCAGGACAATCCCGCCCAGGGTGGCGGCGGTGGGGCGGATAAAATCCTCCACAATGCCGTCCAGAATCGGGGAGGGATCGGCCAGCTCGCGGGCCACAAGCTGTCCCTTGCCCGGATAACCGCTGAGCCCGTCCGGGGCCAGGAGCCGGAATAGAACGGCCCGGATAAAGGTCTGCAGGCGCTGTTCCGGCGGCGCGCCGGCCTCGGTTTTCAGAGTAACCGGGTAGCGCTCAAAGGTTTTGGCGATCATGTCCCGGGTGACCTCCCGGTACAGGCCCTCCTTGCCTTGGAAATAATAATTCACGGCCGCCACGTTGACATCCGCCTTTTTACAGATTTCCCGCACGGTGGCGGCCTTATAGCCACGACGGCCGAAAACCTCGGCGGCCGCATCTATTATTTTTTCCCGGCTTGATTTGGCAACGTCTACAGTCATTCCCACATCCTTTGGATGGAATTAAACATATGTTTGAAATATATGTTTTAAACAAAAATTTAAACCTGTCAAGTTTTTTTTGTAAGGGGCTTGAAAGTGCGGCAATTATTTTTAATGACTTGTCTGCGCAATTTTCGTATCCTGATGCGCATTAAAACTGATATGCCCCATGGGCAGAGGGAGGATAGCAGCATGATCAAGACCCGTATTACCGAATTGTTCGGCATCGAACGTCCCATTATTCAAGGCGGGCTCATGTGGATCGCCCGGGCCGAGTTGACCGCCGCCGTGGCCGAGGCCGGCGGCATGGGCTTTATGACGGCCCTCACCTTTGCAGAGCCCGAGGACTTTCGGGCGGAAATCCGCAAATGCCGCGAAAAAACGAAAAAACCCTTTGGGGTCAACCTCACCTTCCTGCCCACCATGCGTCCGCCGGATTATCCGGCCTATATCCGCATCTGCATCGAGGAAGGCGTCCGTTTTATCGAAACCGCCGGCCGCAATCCGGAGCCGTACATGGCGACCATCAAGTCCGCCGGCATCCGGGTGATCCACAAATGCACTTCCGTGCGCCACGCCCTTAAGGCCGAGGCCATCGGCTGCGACGCGGTCAGCATCGACGGATTCGAGGCCGCCGGCCACCCCGGCGAGGATGACGTGACCTCCCTGATCCTGATCCCCCTGACCCGTGACGCGGTGCGCATTCCCATCGTGGCCTCCGGCGGTTTTGCCGACGGCCGCGGCTTGGTGGCGGCCCTGGGGCTGGGGGCCGACGGAATCAACATGGGCACACGGTTCGTGGCTACCCAGGAAGCGCCGTTGCACGTCAATGTCAAACAGGCCCTCATCAGCCACAACGAGCGCGACACCCGCCTGATCATGCGCACCCTGCGCAACACCGAACGGGTGATGCACAATGAGGCTGCAGACAAGGTTTTGGAGATCGAAAAAAGGGGAACGCCGAAAATCGAAGAGATCATACCCTATGTGTCCGGCCTGGTGGGTAAGGAGATGCTCCAGGAAGGGGACATGCAAAAAGGCACCCTGGCCGCCGGACAGAGCATGGGGCTTATCCGGGATATTCCGAGTTGTAAAGAGTTGCTGGACCGCATCATGGCCCAGGCAGAAGCAGTTATTAAAGAAAAATTTCAGCAGATATTGGAGTAGTAAAACCGACCCCATAAAGGAGGTCGCTGTGAACCGGACGCCCCTGATTCCCAAGCACGGCGGCTACCGCCGCTTGAAGAGCTTTCAGCTGGCCCAGTTGGTTTTCGATGTGACCGTGCGGTTTTGCGGGCGCTATATCGACAAGCGCAGCCGCACCCATGACCAGATGGTTCAGGCGGCCAGAAGCGGGTGCAGAACATTGCCGAAGGCAGCCAGGCTTCGGCCACCTCCAAAAAAATGGAACTGAAGGAAATTCATGCTGGACGAGATGGACAGAGTGGACGGAATGGACGGAATGGACAAGGGGCCGCAGCAGTGTCCACTGGGTCCATGTCGTCCATGTCGTCCACCAAGTCCACAAAACCCAGCTACCCAGAAATCGTCGCCAATGCCGCCCTCATTCTGATTACCGTGGCCTGCAGCCTGCTGGACCGCCAACTGGCGGCCCAGGCAAAGAGTTTCGAGCAGGAAGGCGGCTTCAGCGAGCGCCTTTACAAGGTCAGGAGTGCCAAGAGAAAAGCCTGATCAGCTTGCGGCGGTTTCCTTTAGTGGCCAAAGGCGCTCGCCATTTCCCCAAGACAAGTGCCGTTAAAGCCGCCAGCAAAGGCCGCAAGGTCCTTACCGTCCACATCCCCATCCTGGTCTGAATCCAAGGGGCAGGTGCTCGAGAGCGGCCGCGGTACCAAGGCCCATTTGGGATTGCGGTTGAGCAGGGGGTTGGACAGAACGTTCTGTTCCATGAAAGCCCAGGCCGGATTGCCGTTGGGCAGATCCTTGACATAGGACGCGGCGGCCAGGGTGATGTTGGGGTAGCCGTGTTCCGTATCGCCGATGCCTGTGCCGGACAGGAAGCGGCTCTGGGCCCCGTCCACATAGGTCTGAAGAAAGCCTGTGCGCAGCTCGGCCCAGGTTTGAAAATAACCGCGGTCGCTCACCCGCCGGGTGGGCAGGCGGTAGGCATCGGTCAAATAGGGATTATAGCCCGGATCGGTCAATTCACCGGTCACGAATTCCCCCAGATAGCGCCGCAGCAGGCCGGCGGGGTAACCCAGTTCTTCGGCCCGGCCCAGGGCAAACATGACAAAATGGATCATCCAAGGGGAATCGGCGGCATAGGTGACGGTCTTGTCCATATTGCTGTCAATGGAGCCGGCGTTGCCCGTCATCCAGTAATGCAAGGGCGGCGGTCCCAGGGGCTGGTTGTAAATATCCCTGCCGAAATAGGTGGCGTAGGTGTTCTGGCCCCAGAGCCACAGGGGCGTGCCCTCAAAGGCCGAGCCGGTCAGGTTGCGGGCCCCTTCCCAGATGGCGACGGCGTCGTTGATCAAACGGCCCAGCCAGGCCTTTTCCGGATGGGCGTCGGGCGCCACGGCATGGGTATGGATGCGGTTGCGGAACACCCAGGCCTGGCTGCGGGTCTGACCGTCGTTGTAAATGCCGCCTTCCTTGCCGGTGGGACCCCGTCCGCCATAGGTATTGAAATGGTAGCCGTGGGTCGAGGTCACTCCCATGCCGGCCAGAAAATACATTTCCTCCAGGAACCAGAAATCGCCGGTGAGCAGGTATTGGACCGAGGCCATGTCTGCCTGGTGGGCCGAATCCCAGGACCAGGGGCCGGTGGTGTACTGGCCCACAATCTTGATGTTGTCCTGGGCCCTTATGTTGTAGTCGGTCCAACTGCCGGCCTTTATGGTGGGCCGGGAAGACGGCGACATGACATGGCCCAGGCCGGGCACGGTCAGGTCCTGATCCAAATATTTAGTAGGATTGCCCTCGCGCCAGTGGTAACTCCAGGCCCCGCACAGTTCGGCCTGCTTCAGGGCGATCTCCGCCATGCGAAGGTCGCCGGTATAAAGCCAGTGCACGGTCCAGGTGGGATAGGGGCCGATTTCCGGCCGTCCGCCGGTGGCGAACATGGCCGGGGTCCACCAGCCCGGGTCGTTGATGTCCTTGGCCTTGCCTAGCCAGGCGGCATAGCGGGCGGCCAGTTCGCTTTCCGGAACGATCTTGGTGGTGTCGTAATTGGGCACCAGCCGGGTTTCCTTGAGATAGGCCAAGTTGTGATCAATGGACACCCGCGGCGGACGATAGCCGTTCAGCCAGAATTCCTTGGTCCAGCGGCTGCCGGCATAGTGGGTGAAGGCGGCCTTGGTGTAATTATGGCGCGGGCTGCCGAGGCCGGTGTACAGGTCCAGGGCATAGATGAGGTCCTGATAGGATTCGGTATTGCCGAGCTCACCGATGAAGCGCACCCGCACCTGCTGGATGGCCGGCCAGAAGGTGGCATGAATGATGGGCCGGAAGGATTTGTAAGTGGGGTTGGTGGTGGCTTGCCAGGCATCCGCGGCCACGAACTGACCTTTGTAATGATCCAGGGCTGAAGTGCCTTTCTGGGCCCGGGCGCCGATGGTGATGATTTTGGCGGCGGCATCCACGGCGGCAACGGTCATGAATTCCGAGGCGCCCCACAAGGCCTGGACCTCGATGAAATCGCCGGCCTGGAATCCGGTAATGTTGTCCACCGCCAGGCTGGTGGCGGTTTTGTTCGCATCGGCAGTGAGTTTGGCAAGGGCCCGGCGTTCAAAACCCAGGTCATAGGCCCGGTTGACGGAATGATCGGTGAGGATCACGGAGGTGGCCACCGGCCCTGCCAGCCAATATTCAAAACAGCCGTCCGCCAGCATTTGCCGCCCTGAAGCACTGAGACCGGTGCCTTGGGTGAGGGTCATGCGGGCCTCGAAATCAAAATCACCAGCCAGCATTTCCGGTTGGGACAAGCGTTGCCCGTTGAGGCCGGTGGCTTGATTTTGGAAAGTCGCCTTTACACTAGAGCCGGCTGCCAAAGTGGGAATCAGAAAGCTGAGGACGGCATGGCGCACGCTGCCGTCCGGGTGACGCTGTTTCACGTCTGCCTGGGTGGTAACCGGCACACCGTTTAGCAAGATCTGGGGAAAGTCGCGAATTTCCCCCTGGACAAAAGGCCGGGCGATTTGAATCGGGCAGTTTTGGGAAGTGACGCCTTCCGCTTCCCGGATGGTAAGGTGATTTTCCACCTGGCCGGCATCAGCAGGAGTCACAGCCACATTCCACAAAATCAAAAAAAACAGGGATCGGCAAACAAATCGGAAAAGTCCTTTGAACATAACAAGTACCTCCTAGAACATAGAAGATCTACCGGCCGAAACTTTCCGCCATTTCTGATAGACAATCACCGTCATATTGGAGGCAAAACCTTGCAAGATCTTCTCCATCCGCATCGCCGTCCTGATCCAAATCAACCGTACAGGTGGGGTCCTCCGGGGCATATTCATAGGCGCCCAGATCCAAGGGGCCGAAAGTCGGTCGGACTTGGGCGCCAAGATGGGGGACGTATTCCAGGTCGGGGGCATGGCCCATGGGCAGGACAAAGCCCACGGCCTGGTTCACCACCGGTGCGTCCGCGGTGGGATGATAATCCCCTGCGCCGGGGTTTGCAAAACCGGGATTGGTGCCGAGGTGATTGGTAAGGAGCGCGCCGAGCTCGTTGGTGCCGGTATGGAACCAGTTGGCGCTGCCGCTGATGCGGCCCAGCATGGCGGCGTCACCGCAAAGATATACCGGACTAGTGTTTTCTTTGTGAAAGATATTGCCGTGCACCTGGGCCGTGCGGTTGCTGGAACTCAACCGGAACAGATAAACGGTCCGGCCGGCCCGGTTGATGATGGTATTGTGGAAGAAGTGCAGAACCCCGGAGACGTGGGTGCCGCCGTCCTGGCCGAAATGGATCAGGCGGCCGTTGTTGGTGGCGGCCGGTTTGATGATCACATTGCCGTAGACAAAGGCATCGGACACGCCGTTGCGGGAGTCCTCCACCAGATCGATCTGGCTGTTCTTGCCGCCCTCGATCCAGTTGTAGCGGATCACCGTGGTTTCCGTGCGGAATTTGATCTGCTGGCCATCGTTCAAGAGGTCGCCGAAACGGCAAAACTGCACCGTGGCATTGGTGCCCGGCCCACCGGAAAGATAGAGATTGTGCTCATAGGCCGAGGTGCTGCTGCCGGCGCCGTTGTTATAAATATGGGCGTGCTCGATGAGCAGGTTGTAGACCAGGGTGGTCTGGATACCGTTGCCGTTGTCGTGGATGAAGCAGTTGCGGATGGTGACGTGGTCGCCGTGTTCCACGAAAACGCCGGCGGCGTTGCTGCCGTAAAAGCGGGTGACGCCGGTATCGTCCACAAAGGTGTTGTTGCGCTGGGCATTGCGCAGTTCAAAACCGTCGATGATGATATGGTCCGACTTCTGGGGAGTATATTGACCGACCTTGATGATGCCGCGGTCCTCGTTCCAGAAATAATTGCCCTTGGCCGTGCCGCTGACCGCGCCCTGGCCGTCCAGCACCGGCTTGTTGCCGGCCGCGTCCGGCACGCCCAGGAGGAGGATGGGTTTGTCCGGGGTGCCCACCCCGTGGAGCAGGAACTTCTCCCGGTAGGGCTCGGCCTTGGCATACACCCGCAGGATGTCGCCGGGTTGCAGATTGTGGGTGGGAACATCGTAAATATGGGCATAGGGTTTGCCCGGGCCGATCTCATAGAGAGTGTCGTCAGCCCAAACCGTGAGCGGCAACAAAACAGCGGCCAGCACCAGTCCGGCCGGGATGGTTTTTTGAAAACGGCGGCTGGAAAATGATTTCATCAGAATCTCCTACTCAGGAATTTCATAAATGTGCACGGTATTGGACAGGAACAGGTCCTCAAGCCGGCCGTCGGTCACGGTTATATTGCGGCCTTCGTCAAACACCACGGCTTGGGAGGAACCCAGTCCCTGTACATGGATGGCGGCCGTGACCGGCGCTCCCATGGAATTGCCGTTAAGATCGCTTTCCGCCACGCGCACGGCAAACAGATAAGTTTTGCCCGCATGCCGCCGCACCATGGTGTCGATGCGGGCGCCCGGTGCAAAGACTGTGACGGCCGGGTAGATTTCCGGTCCCAGGACCACCGGCGTCAGCCGGGTGATCTGGTCCACAAAAGCGGTCATGACCGGATAGTTGGCGGCCGGGGTGCCGCTGTGCCAGGGGAACCAGTTGATGCCTTTCATGCCGTGGACCACATTCAACCAGATGAGCATGCGGAGCTGATCCGGGGTGGGGTGCCAGGGGGTGGGATGACGCACGGCGCCGTCGGCTTCGTTGATGTCGCAGGTCTCCACCCAGGAAGTAAAGGGCACCAGGTTGTAGGAACGGGCCCGGGCCGTGTCCAGGATTTCGGCCAGCTTGGCCATGGTGGCGCCCCGGGAATGGGGGGCGGCCCATTCCACCGGGTAGTAGTCCAGGCTGTACATGTCGGCCACCAGGGTGCGCCGGCCAAAGCGCCGGGCGTTGTTCAGGAAGAGATAATGACCACTGCGGTCAAAGGCCCAGGAAGGGTATTCGGCGCCGATCCAGTGGCCCACCAGGTTGATGGAAACCGGATGCTGCGGATCCAATGCACGGCTGCGCCGGGTCCAGGCCTTGACCGTTTCCGCCGGCAGGTATTCATTTTCACCCCCCAGTTCCGGCTCGTCGCGCCAGATCCAGGCCAGGGTGCCGGGATGGTCCTTGAGGGCCAGGACATATTCCTCCAGTTTTTCGATTTTGGCGTTGCGGCCCAAAGCCGCGCTTTCCCAGTTGCCGCCCGGGCCGAAGGACATCAAGCCGTGATTCATACCGGTTGTGACATACTCTTCCCAGCCGGCGGCGGTATAGACCGGCGGGCCGCTCATGCCCCAGAATCCCTGGCTGTGCAGGCTGTTGATATAAGCGCTTGCAGCCCAGGCGCCGATCTCGAAGTTGCGCAGGCCGCAAGGGGTGACCGGGAAGAACAGTTCACCGTTTACGCGCAAGGCATTGTTCTCGTCGATGCCCACCCTGGGAATGCCGTCATAGGGCTTGGCAAAGCGCTCACTGATGCGGTCCAGCACCGCTCCGGCGGCGCTCCGGAGTTCGGCCGTGAGGGTGTAATTCCCCGCCGGCAGCTCACCGCTCCGCAGCAGGACTTTTTCCTCGGACCGCAGGGCGCTTTTGTCGGCCAGCACGGCGTTGTAGCCGCTGTCGCTGCTCAGGCGGATTGCCAGAGTGTTGGCAGGCTCCCGGGTGATTTCCCCCGGAATTTGGACATGGATGTACTGGGCAATGCGGCTGTGGAAGTCGGCATGCCACAGTTCGAAGCCGGTGAAAATCTCGGAAAGAGATAAGGCCCGGTCATAGATGCGGAGCTCGTCCACGGCGCCGGCGATGACCGTTGCGGTGGGCGATTGGCTGCCGATGTACATGGGGCCTGTGGCCGGAACCAAATTGCCGGTAAGGGCCCGGGGGCATTTGCCTGCCACGATCTGTTCGCGGCCGTCGAAATAGAGGCGCACAAAGGCGCCGTCATATACCAGGACATAGTGGTGCCAGTTGGTATCTTCCGCGCCCATATACCAGGCATCGGCGGACTGGACCCCGGCGTGGGTGCGCACCTGGCCTTCCAGCCATTGACTACCGGAGCGCAGGCGCAGGAAAAACACCCCCGGACAGTTGATGAGATAGCCTTCGGCCGCGGCCAGGTCTTTTTTGGCCCAGAAGGAAACCGTGAGACCGGAGGCGGCGCCGGGCACCGCCGCGGCGTTATTCACCACTAGGGAGACATTCCCGGAAAGGCGCGCGGCCCGACCCTCCCTGCCGGGGACAAAAGCCCCGGTGCCGCCCTGCCATTGGGCCGGGAGGTGCTGGGAAGAACCGTCAGCCAGGTTGTTTTCAAAAGCATAGGTCAGGATTGGAGCCGTGGCCGGCCGGGGCGCGGTCTTGATATACTCTCCGCCCACGGAAACCAGGGCCGATTCCGTGCGTTTGCTGCCGCTGGTTTCGGTCACAGAGAGGGTCACGGTATAGATGCCGGGCAGCATAAAACTATGGACCACGGCCCGGCCCATTCGGGCGGTCATGGTGCTGTCCCCGAAATCCCAGGCATAGGTGCAGGTATCGGGAGCCCCAAGGCCGGTTACCCGGGAGGCGTCGAAATACAATTCCTCCCCCACCCAGGCCGCGGCCGATGGTTCGATGCGGATGCCGGCGGAAAGGGAGCGGCCGAATTCCACGGCAAAGTCCGCGGCTTGAGACGGATCACCGTGCACGGCATATTGAAGAAGATCCGCTCCATCCACATCGCCGTCCTGATCGTGGTCGAACAACAGGGCGGCCTGGACAGCGGAAACGGCCGGCATGAGCAGAAAGAAAGCCGCAAAAATAAGCCGGGGCAATGACAACATCCATTTTTTTTTCAGATTCATCATGTTTATTTCTCCTGATGATAGCTATTGTCCAAAACAGGCGGCGAAAAGGGCCGGCCAGGCCTCATTCCCTGGGGAATATGTCGCCGCCGATTGGTAAAGGTCCTTCCATAAGAATGCGTCAATGCCCGAATGCGGCCGCAAGCGCATTCAGGCAATTGTCATCGTACTGTTGCGCAAAAGCAGCCAGATCCTCGCCGTCAACATCATTGTCGGCGTCTTGATCCAAACTGCAGGCGCCCCATTCATCCGCGCCGATATCCATGGCCGAACCAAAGGGCCGCGCCTGCTGGTCAAAATCGTCGGCCACTTCCGCAAGACCGGCGCCTTGGTCCACCACGCCGGTCACCATAAAGGCAAGATGCAGATCGGCGGTTGCGGGGTCTGTGAACCAGGTGGCAACCGCGTTGGTCACGTTGGTGTTGAGCAGCGCGCTGCCGCCGTCGCGGCGGGCAATGGCTTTATTGGTCAAGTTGTTTTGAATGGCGGCGGTGGTGCCGGCAAAGCGGTATTCAACGGCGTTGGGATAGGCGGATTCCAAAAAAATCGTATTGTTGAACACCTTGACGCCGGCGGCGTTTTCAAGGCCGATGCCCACATCATTGAAACCGGGTGAACCGTCGTGGTAGATCATGTTGTTGCGGATGATGCCGCCGCTGTGGGGGCTTGCGCCCAGGCCGAAGCCGATGCCCCGGTCGCAGGTGATGATCTGGTTGCGCTCCACCAGGGTGCCTTGGGAATTGGTCCAGAAATGTACGGCATGTTCCGCCAGGGAACCGCCGGGACTGCGGATGAAACGGAAGACATTGTCGCGCACGATCCAGTTCTTGCCGAAATGCACATCAATGCCGCCGATGTAGTAGCGCGGGCCCACGCCGGCACTGTATTCGAACAAACAGCCCTGCACCAGGCCGTTTTCCGACGAATCCGGCACGCTGGAACTATAGGGCACCTTGAGGATCTGCTCGCCGGCGTCCCGTAAAACACAGTTGAGCACCGTGAGGCTGTCCACGTTGGTATTGGTCTGGATGCAGTGGTTGCGGACATTCTGTATGGTCAGATCCCGGATGGTGACATTATTGGCCGCCACCCAGAAGCCGTGATGACCGGCCGCATGCATGCCCAGACCGTTGATGACCACGGTGGTGCGGTCACCGGATTTGCCGCGGATCACAAGGCCGTTCTTGCCGGCCGGCACCGGCACGGACCAATAGTTGGAGGTCATCTGATAAATGCCGTCCTCAAGCAGGATGGTGTCGCCCGGGGCCGCGGCGGACACGGCGGAAACCAGTTGGGCATAAGTGGTCACCGTAACGGTGGCGGCTTGGGCAAGTACAGGAAATGTAACCAGCATTATGAGCGCTGTCATCGTATTGGCTGTTTTCGTTTTCATACTGACCTTATGAATTTGGAAGTTTGTAAATATGAACTCCGTAGCCGGTAAATCCATCCTGGAATACGCCGTTGGTGGCGCTGATCTGCCGGCTTTCGCTAATAACTTCAACCGCCTGGAAACCCGTAAACCCATTGAGCGTAAAGGTTGCGACGATGTTTTCAGGACCCATAGCCACTGCAAAAAGATAAGTGCAGCCGGAAGCGCGTTTGATCATCACATCTACTGGTACGGCCGGATTGCTGGTAGTCACCAGGGCCGCGCCGGCCACGCTGGGGGTGTTCAGAATCGGAGCCAAAGTACTGATTTGAGCGTTGACAGCACTGACCCCGGCTCTCATTTCCGGATCGCTTAACAACCCGGCCTCCACAAAGGGATCCCATTTGTGGCAGAAATAACCGATGCCCCGGGCCCCGTGAACAATGGCCATCCAGACCTCGGCTTTGACTTCCGCCGGGGTGGGCCGGCGATTGGAGCCGGCGCTGATCTTGGTGGTTTCAATCCAGACCCAGACGGGCTTCCCGTAGTTGCTCCAGGTCCGCAGGCGATCCACGCCGTAGGCCACCAGCCAGAGCTTCTCTTTGACATCCGTATGGGTGCTGTTGACCGGGTAAATATCATAGGACAGAATGTCGGCACCCAGGGCGTATAACGGGTAGTCTTCCGGATGGTTGGTGCGGGTGCCGCGACCGTACCACATATCCCAGGCAACTCCCTGGCCGAGGTTCAGAAATACCGGCCGGGTGGCATCCGCGGCCTGCATGGCCTGGTAACGTGCAACCACCACCGACGGCAGGATGGGCGGATCATACCAGCCGCCGCTGTTCCATTGGGCGTTGTCCGGCTCATCCTGATGGGTCCAGGCTTTGATAATGCTGTTGTTGACGGAATTGAGCCCCACGGCATTTTGGTCACAGAACACCGGCATGGCAGCCGCCTTGAGGCTGCTAAGCTGGCTTTCGTTGGGTCCTTGCCACAGACCGATGAAGTGATTGATGCCGATGGCCTTGTAGGCGTTGGCATTGGCCGGGGTTTGCAGCCAAACGGCGATGGGAAAGACATGGAAGTCCGTGAATGGCCCGGCCGGCCAGCGTTGATAATAAGCGGGTCCGCCTTCCCAGGCCTGGAACTGGTCGCCGGGAAAATAGCCGGCGGCTCCGAAAAATACAACAAAGGATGCCAGCTCGTCTGCATTGAAATCCGCTGCAAAGACGGCCAGATCAGCTCCATCCACGTCTCCATCCGCGGTCAGATCCGCATTGAACGCGCTGGCGCTGGCGGCAGTCAACTGAAGGAAAATCACGGTCATCAGAAAGATAGGTCTTCTTTTCATGGGTGTTGTGTCTCCCGCATCTCTCTACGGAATCGGCCCCTCGATAGGACAAGGGCTATACCCGCTGCCGTAAACAAAGGTGATGGGCACGGTTCGGGCGGTCCTTCCGTCGCTGGAATAGGCATAAAAACGGATGACCTCCCCGGCCTTGACCTGGGTGGAAACGGCAAAGGCCGGTTTGTTGGGCCAAACCGTTCCCCAGGGCTGCATGGGTACTAGGGCGCCTTTATGCTCCACAAACATGGTCTGGGTCTTGCCGTCCTCGGCAAAAACGCTCATCCACCATTCATTGCGGTCATAGCTGGTCAAACCCGGGTCCCAACTGATATCCTCGGCCACCATCATTTGGGCGGCAGCGCTTTTGGATGGATCGGCCAGACTGCTGGCGATCACATGGAAGGTGTTTACCGAACCCGGTGGAATCCAGGATGGAGCGGTGTAAAATCCGTTTTGATCAACGCTGCCGCCATTTGCTTCCTGCACGGACCAGGCCACGCCCTTGTCGCCGGTACCGGTCACCAGGGTTTCCATCTGCACGGAAGTCCCCGGCAGCAGCCAGGTCACAGCCGGGCTTACGGACACGCCCACCGGCAAAGAATAGGCCGGCTCGATAAAGCCCTTACGCAAAGCATCCATGAGAAAACCCGGATTGGAATGGGTGCGCACATGGCCCTGGTTGATGGTCCAGATGATGATGCCCCCGTAACCGTTGGTCCGGGAGAATTTGCCTTTTTCCAGGATGGAGCGCTCATCCTCAAAGGAGATGTAACGGCTGCCGAAGGAATCGGGTTTGGCCGGAGCCGGCAGGCTCAAATAGGAACAAAGGGCGGCCGGGTCCCACTTCCGGTCTTGCTCGGAATAAGCCCCGCCGGGTCCGAACAGCTTCAGGAGGGGATAGACGTTGTCGCCGCCCACAATGGCCGCGCCGGCCGTGGATTGATTGGGGGCGGTGATGCCGTTGGTGTAGCCGATGGCATAGAAACTGATGCCCATTCCCAGCTTGCTTTTGGGGATGCCGGCGGCCGCGTATCTTTGCAGGGAGTCGGCGATGCTCACCGGTGTCGTGCTTTTTGCTCCCGCAAGGGGGCAGTTGTGCCAGGAAAGCCAGCCGGACCCGGCCCAGGCCGTGGCAGGGTAGTAGCTCATGATGTTCATCTGATCCACCCTGCCGGCCAGTTCCACCAGCTTGGGATCAACGCTCTGGTAGTTGCCGTTGATGGTACCCACGGGCACGGAAAGTATTTTATTCGGGGCTGCACTGCGCAGATCCCCGGCAAGGGCAATGAACAGGTTCATGTCCAGGTCGTTTTCCCAATCCAGATCCAAACCATCACAGCCGTAGCGGTTCATGGCGCTGATCAGATTGGCGACAAAAGCAGCACGGTGAAAGCGCACGGCGCCATGGATGGCCGAGCCGTTGTCATCGCCGCCCAGCATAAGGATGGGCTTGATTCCGTTCTGACGGGCCAGGGCGCCGACCCGTTGCATCAGGGCCGGCCCCTGGGGCGCACCGATGTCGAAATTCTCATCCAGGGAACCGTCGGCATTGGCTTTTACGCGGCCCAGGACGATCTCGGTCAGGCCTTTCCAGTTGAGCTCTTCCGGGGGCACCAAATCGCCCTGGTAGGCCACGTAGTAACCTTTGACCCAGTTGGCCGGTTGAACGGCGGTTTCGGTGCGGCCGAATTCGGCGGCGAGGCCGCCTATGTTGGAATAAGTCGCCGGATAGCCGGCGGCGAATAGGGCAATGTCGATACCGTCCACATCCAAATCATGGTCCAGATCGAATTGTTGGGCGGCCTGGGCCACCCCTATTCCAAACAGAATCGAGATAAAAATTAAAAAGCCGGGCAGTGTCAAGATAGCGGTATGCTGAGGGCTGGATTTGACTGGGGGAGACATCTTGTTCTACTCCTTATTTATCGGGGTCGGGGTCGGTATCGGTATCGCCGTCGGATCTATTCTTTCGATTCCGATTCCGACCCCGATACCGACCCCGAAAAAAACTGCGTGGGAATGCCCCGTCTAGCTTATCGGCCGAAACCGGCCGCCAGGCTTTTCAAGCAGCCTATATTCCCGGCTGCATGGGCCGCTGCCAGCGCGGCCAGGTCCGCACCATCAACATCCCCGTCACCATTGCTGTCGACCTGGCAAGGGATGTAGGATATTTCCAGGTAGGAGCGCATATTGTTGTTGTATTCGCTGGCCTTCAAGCCGGTGCGGGCGGCGCTGGCGCTCTGCACCAGCAGCATGCCGTAATTGGGAGTCGTGGCATCCGCCCATTCCTGGACCGTGGAGGTGATCAGGGTCGCCGGGAAAAAGGCATGGTCGCGGCCGCCGGCATAGTCCACCTGGCCAATGGGATGGGCCTGGTCGCAATCACCCCCCGGGGTATTCCAAGGAACTCCGGCTGATCGGTGATTCCAGGTCACCTGGCTTTCCACCCAGGGCTGGGTCACCCGCAGCAGGTTGAACTTCTCACCCGTGCAGGTGCAGCCCGGATCCCAGCCGTAAAAGCCGACTTTGGCTTCCGTGATCTTTTGATCCAGCACCGCTGCCGGGAGGTTGAATTTGATGAGGAAGTTGTAGATGGGGTTGGTTCTGCCCGAATAGGAGACAGCGCCGTAATTGGTGTTGGGGCTGGCCGGCATCAGAAAGGCGTCATCCACTTCCGTTGTGGTCTGGAGTTTGATGGTCACGGGATTCACCGTTCCCTGGGGCACATAGACCGCGGCATCGTTGGAATAGGCCGAATCGCCCACGTCATTGCGCGCCTTCACCCGATAGTTGTACGTGTGCAGGGCCAGGGGCGCAGTGTCCGTATAGGTGGTGGTATTGGCCGGCAGCACGGCGAGCTGGCTGAAAGCCTGGCCTTCCATGTGGCGCTCGATGACAAAGCCGGTTTCATTTTCGGCGTTGTCCTGAAAGGCGAGGGCCACATTGGCGCCGGACAATTGGGCCGATAAATTGGTGGGGGCATCCGGCAGGGTGGGGGTCACGATCTGGGCCCCGGCGGTGTTGGACGGTGTGGAATCACCGCAGGCATTGCGATGGGCCAGAACGCGGTAATTGTAATTGCCGTCGGCAAGACCGCTGTCCGTATAAGCGACGGTGCCGGCGGCAACGGACGCATAGTCATTGTCCCAGGCACCGCTGTTCACCTGCCGCTGGATGATAAAGCTGTCTTCGTTGCCGGAATTGTCCTGCCAGGCGAGGCTGATCCGTCCCAGCAGGCTGTTGGGGGTCGCGGACAGATTCGAAGGCGCCACCACGCAAATCGGGGCGGTGATCTGTCCTGAAGTCGTATTGGACGGGGCGGAATCACCGCAGGCGGCCCGGGCCACCACCCGGTAGTCGTAAATTCCGGCAGCCAGGTTCGCATCCTGAAAGCTGGTCAGGCCGGCGGGAACCACCGCATAATCATTATCCCAGGCGCCGCTGTTGACCCTGCGCTGAATGACTATAGTGTCGGCATTGGCGGCATTGTTTTGCCAGGTCAGGGTGATGCGCTGGTTGACACTGTCGGCGGCGGCGGAAAGCTGGCTGGGAGAGTTCACGCATTCGTTCCAGCCGGCCAGCCTGGCCCAGAGCCACCAGGCGGCATAGGCCTTGCGGTTGGCATTCAACGGCTGGCTGTGGGCTGAGCTGCAGTTGTACCAGTCCGTGTTCAGGATGTGACTGCTCTGCCAATCAATGGCCCAGTTGCGGTCCAGGGAGCCGTTGCCGTCGCTGTCATAATCGCAATTGTCAGTGGCAAGGCGTTCCATATAGTTGACGAGGCCGTCCGGGTCATAGCTTTCAATGTCGGCAAAATCAAACAGGATCTTGTTGTTGGCGCGCACATGGTTGCGGATCTGCTCATTGCGCTGGTGAACATTGCCGGCCGCGCCGGTGCCGTTGAGATGTCCGGTCATGTAAACAAATTTAACATTCGGATATTCCAATTCCAATTGGGTCATTAAGTCGAGATAAAGCTGGATGTCCGCCTGGGAACCGTCCACTTGGCCGCACCAGGACCAGATGATGACATTTATTTCCGGATGGGTGTTGAGATAATTGCGAGTGGCCGTGGCCCAGGCGGTCCGATTGGGATTGCCCAGATCGCTGGCACCGGAAAAGGGCATGTCCCGCAGATCCAGAGCACCGCCGGTGCCGCCGTTGTTGTAGGCGTATAAATTGGCAGGATAGCCCTTGGCATTCATAAAGCCCACCAGGCCGGACATGCCGCTGGTCAACTGACTGCCGTGGGAAGTGTGCCCGTAGGCGATGTGCAGGCCGGCCTTGGCGGCCGTGATGGCGGCAACAGGAACAGCCGTGATATTGGTGCGGGTATGGTCGGCCACGATATCCGCATGGGCGACAAGCGGAAGCAGCAATAGCAAAGGGAGCGCGAAAAGCATTGCCGGGCCTAACCGCAAGCAACCTGCCCTGAAATCAAATTTCAAATTCATTTTCACATCCTTAATTCTAAGGTTTATACAGCAAGCATCCATAAAAAAAGGAGGTTGTTTTGAGCAACCTCCTTTTTTCATTATTCGATTTGAATCCGCCTCCCTTGTTCAGGCCTTCCGTCTGATGCTGATCAGGCCGATCAGTCCGGCGCCGAACAGGTATATAGCCGCCGGAATGGGAACCGGGGTGTTGTCCAGCGTGAAACCGGCGGTGGAAAAATATCCGCTGCCGGCGCTCAAGGAATTGCCTTTATAATTTGAGAAATCCAAATCTGAAAACAGAAGTTCCGTATTTGAAGTGATGGTAAGAAGCCGGCCGCTCGCGCTCAAGGGTGCGATGGTTAACGGGGATAAGGGTAAAGGGAAATTATCATACAAGGATATCCAGCCGCCCCCGAAATTTTCCAGAGTCCAATTACCGGTTGACGGTACTGCCGACCCAAGACTATAGGTCGGGTCATCGCCGCCGGATACAGTGAAGGAAATCATGCCGATCCGCAGTTGTAAATCACTTATGGCGCCCGGATTTGGAATGTTGACATCCAGGTTGTAAGTATAGGCGGCGGCGGAGCCAACTCCCCCCACCAAGATCATTGCCGATAGAAATCCCAACATAAGTATTTTCTTCATGCTTTTGTACCTCCTGCAAACTGAGTTGTATTTACCTGGTTACTTGATTTTTCCTTTTACACAATTGATGTCAGGCGGAGTGATTTTACCATCGCAGTTGCAATCCGCATAAACATGATAGGTGGTTGATCCGATCAAAGCCTTGACGGCATTGATGTCCGGCGGGGTAATTGCGCCGCTGGCATTGGCATCGCCCAATTCATATACATTGGTTGTGAGGGCCATACCGGCGGTGCCGTCCAGCACGGTGCCGTTGGTGCGTACGAAATTGCTGTACGGGGCGGCCTTGGCATTAGCGATGGTGAGAACGGGTTTATAGCTTGTGCTGGCGCGGTTGAAGGTCACCCGGCCGAGCAAAAGCCTGCGGCCGCTGACTCCGCCGGTTGGATCGGCGGTATTCAGGGTTCCGCCGATGATGATCACTTGGCCGGCGGTGGAAGTATCCGGATTCATATAAGGCTTGTTGCCGGCGGGCGTTCCATCGCCGAAAAACCAGACAGCTTCATTTTTTTCAGCAGAGACTACCGTCATTTGAGCGGCATCATAGTTCAGTTTGACCCCGTAGCTGAGGATGGGGGTAGTTTCGCTGATATTGGCAAAAATTTCCGCCACAACCGTCGAGCCGTTTGTTGTGTAAATGCCCTCAACATCCACATCTGCGGCCAAACCGCGGCCGGAAGCGATCAGAAGCAAGCCGAGGGCCGCCATCCAGATTTTTCGTGTAAACATCTTTCCTCCTTAGGATAGTAATTTTTCAGAATGCGATGACTTTGTGAAAGCGTTACTGCAACTGTTGTGCCAAGCAAAATTAAAGTTGGGATGGCTGCAAGAAACATTCTTTACGCGAACATGGTTCGCACTAAGTTACGAAAGAGTACCCTGGGGTTACAAATTTTGCACAGGAGGGATTTGTTCAGGCGGATTTATAAAAAAAGCTACGACTAGTAAACTATTGTAGACAACTCAGGGGGAAGAAGTCTTTTGCGGTCTGACCCTGGCCGTGGCCTGGGCATGCAAGGGATCATCCGGCCAATAGTGTTTGGGATAGCGGCCCTTCAGTTCTTTTTTTACCATGTGGTAGCTATTTTGCCAGAATCCGGCCAAATCCCGGGTGATCTGCACCGGCCGGCCGGCGGGTGAAAGCAGATGGACGAGCAGGGGCAGGCTGCCGCCGGCAATGCACGGGGTTTCCCTGAGTCCGAACAGCTCTTGCAGGCGCACGGCTACCACCGGCACATCCCCGGAATAGTCGATGGGAATGCGCGAGCCGCTGGGGGCCTCAAAATGTGTGGGCGCCAGGTTATCCAACCGTTTTTTTTGAGAATAGGTCAAACGGTGCGCTAGTATTTTTTCCAGATCAAGCCGGTTGAGATCGCGCAGCCCGGACATGCCCGTGAGATGGGGTGCGAGCCATTCCTGCAAATCGGCTGAAAGGCCGGCATCGGTCATGTCCGGCCAATTTTCTTCAGGCGGCAGCAAACGTCTTGAAAAAGAGACACGTTGCCGCAGGCGCAGGGAATTGCTAGTCCACGGCAGGCAGGCGAGGCCTTCCTTGAGAATGCCCATAAGCAAGGCATTGCGGATCTGCTGCGGGTCGGAGGTTGCCGGAAGTTCGCTTTTCAAGACCAGGGCGCCGAGTTTTGTTTCACGGCGCCGGTCGACCATTTTGCGCTCTGCGTCCCAGTCGACCATTTCCACGGTTTGAATGCGGTCTTTGAATTGCTCTAAAAGGGCCTCCATATTGTATGCGGCGGCTTTGAAAATTTTGGCTTCCCGGCGGTCGCCATCCAGCTCCAGGGCCACCAGCAGGCTTTGGGAAGACAAGGGGTCTTCTGATTCCACAAAGGCCCCACGACCGCTGGTGAGTAGAAATCGTCCGCGCCTGCCGGGGCGCTGCAGGGCCAAGCGATCCGGATAGGCCAGGGCCGCCAATGAGCCGATGGGGAGGGTTTCAGGGCTTAGCGATGAACAGCCCAGGCGCTTGCGCAATTGATCCGCAATCCGGAGCACCCGGCGGAGAACGGCTTGATCCACGGTGCCGTAAGGCGGAGAAAATGGTTGCCGCAAGCGGGCGGCCCGGATCAGGTCCATGCGGAGCTGTATATCCACATGCTGCCGGAAGGAGTCGAATTGAAGCACATCCCGTTCGCTGAGCAAGGCCGCAAGATCGCAAGCCGGGCCGCCTTGATTCCGGTCCGCGGCCGTGAGCAGCATATGGGCCAGGCGCGGATGGGTCGGCAGCCGCGCCATGCGCCGGCCGTGCTCGGTAATGGCGGCATCATGATCCAGGGCTCCCAGGGACTGCAGTAAGGCCTTGGCATTTTCAAAGGCCGGGGTTGCGGGCGGGTCAAGCCATTTCAGGGCGCCCGCATCCTTCACCCCCCAAACCGCCAGTTCCAAAACCAAGCCGGTAAGGTCGGCCTCGGTGATCTCGGGCCTTACCGCGGCTGGCAAGGTCGGGTGCACGGCTTGGGACCACAGGCGCAGGCAGACCCCCGGTCCGGTGCGACCGGCTCGGCCGCGGCGCTGGTCGGCGGCGGAGCGGGATACCGGCCCGGTCACCAGCCGGCTCATGCCGCTGCGGACATCAAAACGCGGATAGCGGGACAGGCCGCTGTCCACCACCACACCGATGCCGTCAATGGTCAGGCTGGTCTCGGCAATGGAAGTGGCCAGCACGATTTTGCGTTTTCCCGGCGGCGGCGGTGCGATGGCCAGGTCTTGTTCCAGTTGGGACAGGTTGCCGAACAAGGGCGCCACCAGCCATTCCGGGCTGGGGAGCAAAGCTTTCAAGCGCTCTTGCATTTTACGGATTTCCCAGGCCCCTGGCAGAAAAACCAGGATGCTGCCGGTTTCTTGGCGTGTGGCCGCAAGTACGGCGTCCACCACACCGGCTACCGAGGACTCGGGCGCGTGTCTACCCACGTAACGGGTCGCAACCGGAAATTCCCGGCCGCTGCAGCGGATCACCGGCGCCCCTTTGAGCAGGGCAACCAGGGGATCGGTCACCAGAGTGGCGGACATGATCAGGAGCCGCAGTTCTTGATTCAACACCCCTTGCATATCCAGGCACAGAGCCAGGCCCAGGTCGGCGTCCAGGCTGCGTTCATGAAATTCATCAAAGATCACCAGGCCGACGCCTGCAAGGGCCGGATCACTTTGCAGCATGCGGGTGAGCACGCCTTCAGTGACCACCTCTACCCGGGTGGTGGGGCCCACCCGGCTGTCCAGGCGCATGCGGTAGCCCACTGTTTGCCCGACCTCTTCGCCGAGCAGGGCCGCCATGCGCATGGCGGCGGCCCTGGCCGCCAGGCGCCGGGGTTCCAGCAGCACGATTTTGCGGTTGCCGAGCCAGGCCGCATCCTTGAGAAACAGGGGAGTTAGGGTGGTCTTGCCGGCCCCCGGGGGCGCTTGTAATACGGCGCAGGGAAGGGCGGCCAGGGCTGTTTGCAAGTCGCTGAGGACTGCTTCTATGGGCAAGCCGGTGGATTTCATTCCAAAAAGATAACAATTGACAAGTGCCAAAGTCAATTTTAAAACCATTGGCAGAGACAGATTATCTTTTTAGGAGGAATGGATATGACGTTGAAAAAGACACCGCTTGATACGGAAAAACTGGACCGCACGGTGGCCGACATTCAGCGGGATTGGAAGCAGACCTACCGGGAACGGGCCTTGAAACTTTTTCCCTGGATCTGCGCCAGTTGCGGCCGGGAATTCACCGGCAAAAGGCTCAAGGAACTCACTGTCCATCACAAGGATCACAATCACGACAACAACCCGCCCGACGGCAGCAATTGGGAATTGCTCTGCCTCTACTGCCACGACAACGAGCATTCCCGCAACCGGGATGAAGCCGCCTACGGCGGGCTGGAACCCGGAGCCCGGGCGCCGTCCTCCACCCACAAACCGTTTGCGGACCTGGCGGCCTTGCTGCAGAAAAAGAACGAGAAATAACGCTTTCAGGAAGTCTTGAGCGCCTCTTTAACGGTGAGACCCAACTGATCCATCCGGTAAGGCTTTTTAATATGGGCACAGACCCCGAGCCTCAGCGCTTCTTTGATGCGGCCGGTTTCGGAATAACCGCTGACGATGACGGCCCTCTGGTGCGGATGGATTTTAAGGATCTGTTTATAAGTATCGAGCCCGTCCATTCCGGGGTCCATGATCATATCGAGAATCAGGAGATCCGCCGTTTGCTTGCATATGCAAGCAACCACTTCTTCGCCGCTGCTGAAAGCCGTGATCCGGTAGTTCAGTTTTTCAAGCATGGCCGTGAGGATTTCACGTTGTTCCGGTATATCATCCACGATGAGGATGTGCTCGCCTTTACCCATATAGTCGGCGACAGGGGGACGGGCGGCCTCTTTTTTGATTTCTTCCCAGGTGACTGGAAAAAATAGCTCAAAACTCGTGCCCTTGCCGGGGATACTACGGATATGGATATAGCCTTTGTGGTCTTGCATGGTTCCCCAGACCACCGACATTCCAAGGCCTGTGCCGCTTCGTCCCAGTATTTTTTTGGTGTAAAAAGGTTCAAAGATACGCTCCATGTCCTCCGGGGCAATGCCGCTGCCCTTGTCTTCGATGGCTAAAACAGCATAATTGCCCGTGGGGATGTTCTGATACCCACTGAATTGACTGTCGAAATACCGGTTTTGGGTGGTGATGATGATTTCGCCACCCAAGGGCTGGGATTCGGCGGCGTTTAAAAATAAGTTCATCAGCATTTTCGACAGATGGACCGGGGAGCCTTGAATATTGAGCAGGTCGGCTGCTAAATCAAGGCTGATCCGAACATTGCCGTAATCGGCCTTTAATTTGGCGCATTCGGCTGAATTCAAATGCTCGGTCACGATTTGATTGAGATTGAGGGCTTCCATTTTTATAACACCTCTTCGGGCAAGGGCCAGGAGGTCTTCTACAATGGCGGCTGCTTTTTGTCCGGATGATTGAATTTTCAGCAAGGGGCTTTTCAAGGGGCTGTCATTGGGCAGGGTCATCAAAAGAATTTCAGGATAGCTGACCACACCGGTGAGCACGTTATTCAAATCATGGGCCACACCGCCGGCAAGCAATCCCAGCGCTTCCATTTTCTGCATGCGGGCGATGCGGCCCTCCAGCTCCTTTTTTTCGTTCTCGGCCATGATTTTATCGGTGATATCCCGCATGATGCCTCGGAAACCCATAGGGACCTGTTCCGCATTGCGAATCAGGGCGACGGACAATTCCACTTGGCAGACGGTTCCATTTTTTTTTATGATTTCAAACTTGACATCCTTGGTGGGAATTCCGGTCCGGTACACCCGGTTGAACTCCAGATACATCTCCCGGGAAGTTTGGGGTGTAGCATAGTCCCGGTTGTTCATACCCAGTGATTCTTCCTTTGTATAACCGATGATTCTGCACATGGAATCATTCAGAAAGGTAAAGTCACCGGCGAGATTGACCTCAAAATAGCCTTCCTCAATATTTTCGAGGATACTTCGATATTTTTCCTCACTTTTTCTCAGTGCCTCTTCTGTAAGGCGTCGTATCGCCATTTCATCTTCCAGATTTTTATTGATGAGGGCCAAGGCGTTGGTTCTTTCCTGAATCCTTTGTTCCAATGTGCGGTTCATGGAGATGACTTTATCCTGCTCCGCCCTGAGTCGCCGTGCGAGGAAAAAATCACGGCGCTCGTGATATTCCATTGAATAGCAGGCAAACAAGCCGATGAAATTGGCGCTGATAAAGAAAAAATTGTTTTGAATCAGAATCGGCAGAGGTGTGTCGCTGATCCAGACGGCGGCGATCTCGTATAAGATCATGGTGATAAGGCCGGCACAGGCGGCCGAGATGAATCTGGCCCGTACAAAGGTGTAGGCAAAAATAAAAATGAGAATGATGCCGGCATAATACGTATAGCCGATGGGCGGCGGCGCCATGATGATCATCATGATGATCCCCAGGCTGCTGATAATGAATAAAATGCATAAGGATAGTTGAAAGAAACGTTTATATGCGGCGGTATAGGAGAAGATGATTACGGCCAGAAGCGCGGGGCAGACCAAGCCGAAGCGGATAAACCAGAATTTAAGTTTGAGTTCAGGGAACAGGATGGCATCCAACACGCCGAATAAGCCGTAAAAGAAAATGGCGGCCAAGAGGGAAAAGCGGACATGTTTGATGGATTTGAAAAAATAATAGTCAATAAATTCATTTTCCGGATTTTCACCGTCTTTTTTAAATGCAAGGGTAAGGGGGTTGAGTTGCATCTGGCTGTGGATGCTTGCACCGGCTTGGGAAAAAGGAAAGGATGATTTGTCTGTTGACCTGGTACTTCTTTTGGCGGTGGTCTTTTCCATGGCTTTTAATTGCTTTTTTCCAGGCGAGGTCATTTGTTGATAATGGCAAACAAGTTGACGCCTTCTTCTTCGGACTCAATCCGGTATTTCCGGCTAAGATGGCCGAATAAATTTTTCATATCAGCGGAGCTTCTGTGAATAAGATGCCAGTCCAGAACAAGCCCCATACCGAAATTATTTGGATTGGCCTTGCTGAAATTTCCGATGATGAGTTCACCACCGTTTTGAAGCATTGAAAATAAATTTTCAGCCAATGATTTTGAAGCATTATCCTTTAGATAGTCGAACAGCCCCGCCGAATAAATGAGATTAAAGTCCTTTTGGGAAAAGCTATCGCATATAACCGCTTTGATTTTGAGATGATGATAGTAAACGGCAAGGGGTAGCTGGTTGTTGCGGATTAAAGCTGTCAAGACTTTTTGCGAGTACTTCAGCGCTTCGCAATCCTGATCGATCAGATGGATTTCCACGCGCCTTTGCTTGAGCAGGGCTGGTTGATCTGTTATCAACTGTTGGATTTCCGAAGCTGGACCGGAGGCCACCGACATGATTCGGCAGATTTCGTTTTCCGGTGCGGAGAGCAAATGTTCAATGATGCTTTTTTGAATGAAATTGCGTCTGTTCCTCAAGGCTTTGGCCGCAGGTTCATCCACGAAATAGCGCTGCAGGCATTTGATAAACAGGCTGTCTCCCGAGGTATCGCGATCGTAGATGATATTCATCATTTCATAGTCTCCGGCATATCCCAATGGTTTGCGATAAGCCCTATACGCAAAGGGCGCCCGATAGATGATTCCGGAAACAAGGGAGCGGAAGAACCCAAAAGATTGGGCGGCGATTTCCGCCGGGACGGTTTCAAGGTAACCTGCCAGCTCATCGTAAACAGGGGACAAGGATTCACTTATAAATTTGGAGACCATCTGAATAACGGTTTCTTCAAATTGGCGATTATAGCTCTTGTTTTCTTCAAGGGCGCTCTTTTGAATACAGTTGATATCCTGCTCAAGCTCCTCCAGCCAATGTTTTATCCGATAAGCCTTTAAGGCGAATTTCTCCGGAACATTGAAAAACAATTTGCGTTCATGGACGAAATCCTGAAGCACATCCCTGGTCTCCATTACTGCTACAACCGAATCCGCATTCAGCGGCACACCGGTTATTTCAAACCCGGTAAGAAATTCATTTTCAGACGGCTGTTCTTCCCGAACCTTCTTTAAATGGTGTCTTCCGATTTCAATGCCGTCTACGATGACACAGGCGTCAAAGTACTCATCAGATAGCCTTTCCCGGCTGCGAACGGCGATGCCGAAGCCGCTGAAGTTTTCAATGGGATAAATATGGTCAAAAAGAGCGATGCTGCAACGATCGGTCGGTGGGTTGATTCTGTCCTGGCGAACGGTCATCTTAAAGCTATCTGACATGTGGTCTCCAAATGGTCGTGAAAGTGTAAAAAATAATGTTGGATGAGTCGCACGGATCTTTCTGCCAAATTTTCTGATTTCGTTTATTAACAGATTTTCGCCATTTTTCAAAAGGATTTCGGTTTTATGAAAAACACTGTTGAACAGCCGGGATAAAGCCGCCTGGATCAACTCCATTATTTTTTTTCAGATTTTTTAAGAGATGGGGAGGCAAGCAAAACCCTCCACGGCAGGGTCTCAATATAACCGGATTCCGGCTCAAAACAGGTGATACCGCCCTCCTGAAACCAACCTGGTACAATGTGAACTCGGCCGCCGCCGGTTGTGGTATTGGTATAGGTCTGGTGGAAATGCCCCACAAAAACGATTTTAGGCGCACCTTGCAGTTTTGCCGCGGCAAAATTAAGGAGGGCCTTTTCCGGCAAATGTTTCCGGAATTCATGGTTGGTTTTTTTCAGCAGCCGTTTCAGGATAAGCCCCAGGGCCGGCCCCCCAGGCAAGAAACGCAGGATGATTCCGGTCAGGTTGTTTTTGACAGCCCGCCGAAACCGCAGGTAGTTTTTATCCTGGCGGTTGATTTGGTCGCCGTGGCAAAACAGGTTGCCCTGGTCATCCTGCCAGGCCCCATCATCAAAACACACGGTGAAAAAGGCCCGCCGCTCCCGGGCCACGAAATATTCGTGATTTCCTTCCAGGAAAACAATGCCGCGGTGTTTTTTTTGCTCCCGGCACCAGTTGAGGAAGAGCTTGTGGCAGGGCTTTTCATAACGGGCAAAGCCGATCCACAATTCAAAGATATCCCCCAGAAAAACCACGTCCTGGTCGGTTCTCTGGATGGCCGCGAGCATCCTGAAGAACTCCGCCTGGTTTTCACTGCCGTCTTCGATGTGCGCGTCTGCAATCAGAATCATAAAAAAAGTGTGCGATACCGGCTTTTATGTCCGCTGGGAATCGCATGCAAATATTTTTTTCTCGGGGTCGGTATCGGTATCGGAATCGGTATCGAATTTTTATCGACCCCGATACCGATAGCGACCCCGACCCCGAAAAACAAATGCAATAACCCCCGTTCCATGTCCGCGGGGGCTTGCTCATTCCGTCATAGACATGTTATGGTACCTGATGTCGGCCAACGTGTCCATGTCCAATTCAGATTTCAGGGAAATTGCCATGCCGGAAAAGACAAAAGGTTTAATGGATTCCAAAATGATCAATCCTTTTTTGAAAGCCACGCTGGAAATCTTAAAGGAAGCGGCTTCCATCGACTTTAATGTCGGGGAATTTTACCTAAAAAAGGACGAATACGGCCGGGGTGATGTTACCGGTATCATTGGTTTGACCGGCTCCGGCCGGGGAACAGTGGCGGTGACTTTTGATGAAAATATGATTCTCACCATCGTATCCGCCATTCTAGGTGAGGAGATGAATGACATCAATGACCTGGTTATTGATGCCGCCGGAGAGCTCACCAATATGATCACCGGCCGGGTGGTGGACAAGCTCGCCCAAAGCGGTTTCAATCTGCTGTTGTCTGTTCCCACTGTGGTGCATGGCCGTAACCATCGGGTGGTGCATCATACCAAAGGGCCCAGGATCGCCATCCCATTCCATTCCCCCCAGGGCCAGTTCGTGGTGGAATTTTCCTTTGATAAAACCCCGGAGTTCGGCGAAAAAAGCGCGGCAGTAAATGCGCCCAGTGAAGCCGGCGAGGCGTCCGGAAAAGCTCCCGCGGACTGGGGGGTTCCTATGGAATCTTCGGCCTCGACCGGCAAAGTCCCGACAAATTGGGGCCGGCCTGAAAATGATGGATGAAAAAATAGACCATGCATATCTGGCCGAGTAGGCCCCAGCCGGTCCGCGTAGGTCAGCCCAGGGCCACATCCAGGGTCATCATCACCGCAAAGCCCAGCATGGCCCCAAGGGTGGCCACGTTGCTGTTTTTATCGGATTGTGCTTCCGGGATGAGCTCCTCGACAACCACAAAGATCATGGCGCCGGCGGCAAAGGCCAGGGCATAGGGCAGAAGCGGCCGCATTAAAAGCACGGCTGCCGCGCCGATGACCCCGGCAACCGGTTCGACAGCCCCGGAGAGTTGGCCGAACCAGAAGCTTTTCAGCCGGCTCAAGCCTTCCCGCCGCAGGGGGACGGATACGGCCGCGCCTTCAGGGAAATTCTGAATACCGATACCGATGGCCAGCGCCAGAGCGCCGGCCAAAGTTGCCGACGGCACGCCGGCGGCAACGGCACCAAAGGTTACGCCCACCGCCAACCCTTCCGGAATGTTGTGCAGGGTGATGGCCAACACCAGCAGAATGCTGCGGCGCCAGCCGGTTTTCAAGCCTTCGGCCTGCTCCATGGGAAAGCCGAGATGGAGGTGGGGCAGCAGGTTGTCGATCAACCACAAAAACAGACCGCCGCACAAGAATCCGACGACGGCCGGGAGCCAGCCCGGCAGGCCGGATTCCTCTGCCAGGGCAATGGCCGGCGCCAAGAGCGACCAAAAACTGGCGGCGATCATGACGCCGGCGGCAAATCCCAGCATGCCGTCCAGAACGTTGCGGTTGATGGATTTGAAGAAAAAAACAATCCCGGCACCCAGGGCCGTGACAAACCAGGTGAAAGAAGTGGCGCAAAGGGCCTGGAAAATGGGATTCAGTTCCGTAAACCAGACAGGGATCAGATTCATTCTATTCCTCGATGGTATTCATGTTTTTTTTATTGTTCATCAAGCCCGAAATCCGGTCAAATGCCGGTAGATGGTTATGCCGGTGAGTTTGATCATGCTGGCAACGGGAACAGAGATGATCATGCCGAGGATCCCGCCC
Source organism: Desulfosudis oleivorans (assembly GCA_020723325.1). Taxonomy (GTDB): domain Bacteria; phylum Desulfobacterota; class Desulfobacteria; order Desulfobacterales; family SURF-7; genus DYJD01. The sequence goes on from DYJD01000016.1 coordinate 60,640, forward strand.
ATCTGGGCGCCGATGATGATGACGATGATGACAATCACGGCGTGCAGGTTGACGATTTTGGCCACCACCAGGGGCACGACTAAGGCAGCGTCCAGGACCTGGGCCAGGGCATAGATCGCCATAACGAGCAGGAGATCCATACCCGGCGAATTGTTGATGAGCCCCAGGAGCAGTGCCGGCGCAGCGCCGATAATGGGTCCCACATACGGGACCAGGTTGGTCAAGCCGGCGAACAATGCCAGAAAAAACGGATAGGGCTGACCGACGAGCAGGAGTCCGATCAGCACGATCAAGCCCACAATGGCGGATTCCAGCAGCCGGGCCCTGACAAAACCGCTGATTTGGGCACTGATTTGATATTGCAGGTGCAAGGCGGTTTCAAACAAGTTGTTGGGCACAATGGCGATGAGCTTTTTTATGGCCGTGCGGCCGTCCATCAACATGAAAAAAGCCAGCAGGGGCGCCAAGAGCATAGCGGAAAGCAGGGAGGACATGAGGCCGGGTAAGTCCTGAAAAAGGCGGTTATACAGGGCCGGCAGAATCCGGGGACTGTCTGCCGGGGTGCTTGCTTTGTAGGTTTTAGCCAGTATGGTTTTGGGGAGCTTTTCCAGATCCCCTATCAGGTGATGGAGTTCTTTCAGATAGCGTGGAAATTCGGTTTGAATGGCGGCGGCCTGTCGACCGATTTCCGGGGCCAGGCCCCACAAGCCAAGGCCCATGACGGTAATGACGGCAAGATAGATGCAGCCCACAGCCGTGGTGCGGCTCAGGCCGAGCCGCTCCAGGGCATTTACAAAGGGGGCCAACAGGCAGTTGATGACAAAGGCCAGGATAACGGACAACAGCATGTCCTCGACCTGCAGGATGACCAGGGTGCAGACCGCAAGGATCAGAATGACGGTGAAGATGCGGACAAGGCGTTCTCTGCGCAGACCATGGGCCGGGGTCATGGGTTAAAGCCCCCTTTCAGGCGCTGGATTTCTTCGTTCAGTTGTGTCATTTTGCCCGTGGTTTCCGCCATGCGCCGGCCCAGGACCTCGCTGAGGCGCAGCAGGATCTTCACGCCCGCGGCCGGTCTTCTGGCGATGATATCCAGCAGGTCGGGCTTGAAAAAGCCGATCAGGCGGGTATCTGTCGCGGCTTTGGCATTGGCGCTACGGCGTCCGTTTTCCTCCACCAGGGCCAGTTCACCGAAGAAATCCCCCTGTTCCAGGCGGACGACGAACATTTCCCCGCCGGCATCGGAGTAATGGCTGCTGGCCGTTATGTCGATGACGCCATGGGCGATGATGTACATACCAAAGCCGATTTCGTCCTGGTGAAAGACGATTTCGCCGTTGCGGTATTCCCGCAGGTGGACTATATCGGCGACAAAACGTAAGTCCCGGTTGGAAAGATCTTGGAACAGGACGTTGGCTTTCAGGGCGGTAAGGAGATCCTGCCGGCCTTTAACGACCGTGTTTTCCCAAAAAGATTTCAGCATGGCGCCTCGAATGGAATCAGGATGGAATACTTGCATTTGGTTTTACAAACTGTTACTTAAACAAATACAATTTCAACGGATTTTTGGCAATAAATACTTTTTATCCATATGCAGAATCAAAACAAAACAGACAAGACCCGGCAGGAAAATGCCCCGGCCCAGGATCCGGCGGACAAAGCTCTCCAAGAAGCCCATCAGCGCCTGCGGGAGTCCATCAATAACCTGCCCGACAGCTATGTGTATCAATACACTTACAACAAAGAGGGCCGGCCGCAATTTTTGTATGTGAGTCAAGGTGTCGAACGGGTCCATCCTGGTGTCAAGGCCGAGGATGTCTTGAAAGACGCGGCGGTCCTGCACGGTCTCATCGAACCGGATCAAATCCCGGCCTTGATGGAAGCCGAAGCTGTAAGCGCCCGTGACCTGACCGATTTTTCCATGGACTTGCGCTTCCGTCTCCCCAACGGCGAGCTGCGCTGGTTCCAGGCCCATTCCCGCACCCGCCGCAACGAGCACGGCCAGGTCTTTTGGGACGGCGCGGCGGTGGATATCACCGCCAGGAAGCGGGCCGAGGAGGCCCTGCGGCAAAACGCGGAAATGCTCCACCGTATTCTGCAGACGGCCATGGATGGATTTTTGATGGTGGACATGGCGGGTCGTCTTCTAGAAGTCAATGATGCCTATTGTCGGATGAGTGGTTACACTGCTCAGGAATTGTCGGGCATGGGGCTTTCCGACCTGGAAGATATGTTGACCGGTGAGGAAATTATCGAGCGCATCCATAAAATCATAGAGCGGGGCCGGGACCGTTTTGAATCCAGGCACCGCCGCAAGGACGGAAGCGTTTATGACGTGGAGGTCAGTGTCCAATATCTACCCGTGGAAGGTGGGCGGTTTGTATCCTTTCTGCGGGATATCACCGATCGGAAGCAGGCCGAGGAGAATCTGCGGCAAAGCCATCAACGCTATCAGCAATTGGTGGACCATGCCCATGACGGTATCTTTTCTTTGGATGTCCAAGGGCGTTTTCTTTTTGTGAACAAAGGAATCTGCAGCATTCTCGGTTATACCCGAGAGGAACTGCTCGGCCTGAATATCATCGACACCTATGCGGAAACGGAGCAGGAACAAGGGCGGAAACGTATGGTCCTTCTGGGCCGCGGGGAAATGATTCAGTTCGAGCGGCTCATGAAACGCAAGGACGGAAGTTTCATCATCATCGAGGTCAGCGCCTGGAAAACGGAAGACGGTAGTATCCAGGCTATTGTGCGCGATATCACCGAACGGAGAAAGGCCGCCAACAGGTTAAGGGAAAGCGAAAGCCGTCTGCGCACCGTGACCGAGAATGCCCCGGATACGATTTTGCAGGTGGACCGCCAGGGGACGATAGTGTTCGTCAACCGCCCATTACCGGGCCTACCGGTGGAAAAAGTGGTAGGGACCAAGGTGGTTGAATGGGTGCCGCCGGACTACCATGCCGTGGTGGCTCAGGCCCTCGACAATGCTTTTTCCTCAGGGCAGCGTCAGGAGTACGAATCCGCCGGTCCCGGACCCCATGGCGAGACCCGTCACTATAATGTACGGGTGATGCCGGTCATGACAGAAGGTAAGACCGAGACCGCCATCTATATTGCCACGGACATCACAGAGAAAAGACAGGTTGAAGAGCAATCCAAAATGCTCAACAGGCAAATGCAATCCATGTTGTCCAGCATCAGCGACGCCTTTTTCGCATTGGATGAAAACATGGTGGTGACCTACTTTAATGCCGCGGCTGAAACAGCCCTGGGGAGAAACCGGCAGGAAGTCATCGGCCGAAAATTGTTTGATGCTTTTCCGGAAGGCAGGGGCAGCATATTCGACGAAAAATACACCCGGGCGTTGCGGGAAAGAATTCCACTCGCTTTTGAAACCCATTTCGGCATCGAGCCTTATGTGAACTGGTATGATGTAAGGGTCTATCCTTTTGAAAGAGGGATTTCAGTCTATTTTAAGATCATCACCGACCGGAAACAAGCCGAGGCGGCGCTGTTGGAAAATGAAGAGCGCCTGCGGGCCCTGAGTGCCAATCTGGCGGACGGCATGGTCTATCAAATTGACAGCGGACCGGCCGGCGTGGAGCGGCGGTTCACATATCTGAGTCCCGCCGTGGAGCGTTTCCACAGCCTGACCGTGGAAGCCGCCCAACAGAATCCCGGCCTGATTTACGGCCAAGTGATCGAGGAGGACCGGGCCCGGGTGGCAGCAGAAGAAGCCCAGGCCTTTGCGGAAAAGGTCAAATTCGAGACCGAAGTCAGGGTGCGTATGCCCTCCGGCGAAGTGCGCTGGCGCCGTTTTATTTCCTCCCCCAGGTTTACAGCGGCCGGGAGATGGTTCTGGGATGGTTTGGAAGTGGACGTCACCGAGCAAAAGCGGGTCGAGGAGGAAAAGGATCGGCTGCAGGCCCAGTTGAATCAGGCCCAGAAGATGGAATCCGTGGGCCGACTGGCCGGGGGCGTGGCCCATGACTTCAACAACATGCTGGGGGTGATTTTGGGCTATACGGAGCTGGCCATGCAGCGGCTGGAGCCGGCCCAGCCGCTTTTTGCGGAATTGGGGGAGATCCGCAAGGCGGCCGAGCGCTCCGCCGAATTCACCCGGCAACTGCTGGCCTTTGCCCGCAAGCAGACCGTGGCCCCCAAACTGCTGGACCTGAACGAGACCGTGGAAGGCATGCTGAAGATGCTGCGGCGCCTCATCGGCGAGGATATCGATCTGGCCTGGCTGCCGGGCAAGAATCTGAAGCCCCTTAAAATGGACCCGTCCCAGATCGATCAGATATTGGCCAACCTGTGCGTCAACGCCCGGGACGCCATCAGCGGCGCGGGCAAGATCACCATTGAGACCGGTACGGCGGTTTTTGACAAGGACTACTGCGATTACAATCCGGGTTTCCTGCCCGGCGAATATCTCCTGTTGGCGGTGAGCGATGACGGTTGCGGCATGGACTCCGTGACCCTCTCGCGCCTGTTCGAGCCCTTCTTCACCACCAAGGAGACAGGCAAGGGCACCGGCCTCGGCCTGGCCACGGTTTACGGCATTGTCGGCCAGAACAATGGTTTTATCAAGGTTTTCAGTGAGCCGGGCCACGGAGCTGTTTTCAGGATCTATCTGCCCCAGGCCCCCAAGGCGGAAAAAATGCCCAAAGCCGTTTCCGGAAAACAGGTCCTGGGGGGTAGTGAAACCATTCTGCTGGTGGAAGACGAACCGGCCCTGATCGAGATGACCACGAAAATGCTCCAGTACCGGGGATATACAGTACTGGCCGCCGCGACTCCGGGGGAGGCCATCCGCCTGGCCCGGGAAAACGCCGGGGCCATTCGCCTGCTCATGACCGATGTGATCATGCCCGAGATGAACGGCCGCGAATTGGCCAATAGTCTCTTGTCCCTTTCCCCTGACTTCAGGTGCCTGTTCATGTCCGGCTATTCGGCGGATGTGATCGCCCACCACGGCGTGCTGGACGAGGGGGTTCACTTCATTCAAAAGCCTTTTACCATGGACGAACTGGCTGCCAAGGTGCGGGAAGCATTGGACAGGAAACCCGCAAAATAATCAATGTCTTTTTCTACTCTGCCATCCAACCTCTCGGGGTCGGGGTCGGTATCGGAATCGGTATCGAAAAAACAGGAGAATAGTCCGAGGGCTGAAGGCTGAGGGTTATGGTGCATTTGTTCTATTAATACCCCAAAAAAGCTTCGACGCCGATACCGATAGCGACCCCGACCCCGAGGGACTAGATGGCAGCGATAAAACCCTATCACGCACGAATCGCTTTGTTTTGATGGGCAATGGCATTCGCTGGATGAAATGTTGGTTATTAATGGCAGCACATTCCGCGCCAAGTTTACATGCGATTCCCCTGATGCAAGAATACCCCCCCCGGTTGATTTATTAATCTATCTGTAATAGGGATAAACCATTCATCATCATTGATCGTGGGCGATAAGAAAGCAGTATGAAGACAATTCGGGAGAGTAAAGATGATCCGTATTTTGCATCTTTCCGATATTCATTTGGGCAGCGTTGATCAGGCCGAGACCTATCGCAGTCAACTGGAAGCGGACCTGAAGCGGGAACTGAACATCGACAAGCTGGATTATCTGGTGGTGGCCGGCGACATCGCCGATAAATCCACGCCGGAGGAATATATAGCGGCGGAAACCCTTTTCACCGGACTGATGAAACGCTTTGAGATCAGTCCTGCCGGCCTTGTCATCGTGCCGGGCAACCATGATTTGAACTGGGGGCTGTCACAAAAAGCCTATCAATTGATGGACAAGACGGATTGCACGGATAAGCTGGAAGAGGGCAGGTATATTCCGGTCACGGAGGAAGTTGTCCGCATGCTGGTTCCGGAGCGATACAAGGAACGCTTCCGGCATTTCAGCGATTTTCATCTGCGCCTCACCGGAAGGCCATACCCGTTGGAATATGCCAAACAGGGATTGGTGCATGCCTTTGCCGATAAAAAGCTGCTTTTTTGCGGGCTGAATTCCTCCTGGGACCTGGATCATCATTTCCGCGATCGCGCCGGTATTCACACCAGCGCCCTGAATCTGGCCATGGATGAGATGTCGGATCTGGGCTGCGACGACTGGTTGAAGATCGCCGTCTTTCATCATCCGGTCACAGGGCCGGAAATGATGAAAAAGGTGGATTTCCTAGAACGGCTTTCGGTGTGCGGCTTTCAGGTCCTGCTCCATGGCCATATCCATGAGGCCCAGCATGGCTTTTATCATTACGATGACAAGAGACAAATTCACATTGTCGGCAGCGGAACATTTGGTGCAGCCACGAAGGAAATGGTCAGCGGCATTCCCCACCAGTACAATTTTTTGGAATTCGATCCGAGCAAAAATCGAATCACCGTCCATACCCGCAAAAAAGTTAAACCGGAAGGGGCTTGGTCCGCCGATCCCCTCTGGGGGGATAGAAACAATCCGGTTTCTTATTACCCAATTTCTTTGAAGAGTAAAACGACTGAAACAACTCAGCCGGCCGAAACCTGCGCCCTAAAAACGGATATTGAAAAAGGAACTCTCGAAATTCCCAATGCCTATCGCGAATGGGTGTTGGATCTATGCAGCCACATGGATGTGGACCGTTTGCAGGAAAAAGGTACTTCAATTAAAATCAGCTTGCCTGAAGTGTTTATCCCCCTGCACACCACTTCCGGCGCTAAAAAAGAAGAGGAATCTGCGCCGGATACTGAGAGTTTGCTTAAAATAACGGGCCATACGCGCGATGTTGAAGACATCATTGCCCAGGGCCATGATCTGATCATTCAAGGCGAGGCCGGTTCAGGCAAAACCACCCTGATCAAGCATGTGGCTTATATGTGTTTGACGCAGCCGGACTGGAAAGGCCTGGAGGGCGTTTTGCCTGTGTTGATTTTCCTTAAAGACTTGAAAGGCTTTGAGCGCATGGATGCGCCCCAAAATGAGGAAACCGCCGAAGCCTTGTTGCGCCATGCCTTTCGGCAAAGTGGTTGCAGTCTCGACCTTGAAACCGTGCGGCAATATTGTACCGCGGGAAAAGCCTTGTTTCTGCTGGACGGCCTGGATGAAATCGAAATCGAGCTTCGGAATCTTGCGGCCAATGCTTTGAAAGCCTTTCGGCGGGTATGTTCAGGCGGTCGCTTTGTGTTTTCAGGACGGCCCCATGGCATTGAGAGTGATGTGGTGAACCGGTTCGGCAAGGAGATCATCACCATTCTGCCGCTCACCATGAAACAGGTGGATATCTTCATCCGGAAATGGTTTCACCAAGCGGAGCAATCCAAAACAGACCGGGTGACCAAAACCGCCGAGCAAATGATAAGTGAAATCCGGGACAATCCCGGTGTGGAAAGACTGATTTACAACCCCCTGATGCTCACCGCCGTTTGCATCCTGTATTATGATAAAAGAGAATTACCCAGCCAAAGAGCCGAGCTTTACAGCAAATTTGTCGAGAATATGCTTCACCGCGGCAAGCGTTTTCCAGACCCGGAATTGGTTCACATTTTTCTCAGGTCTTTGGCCTATTCTAATCATATAAGGAAAAAGAAAGGTTGCGATATCCAATCAGCCCTTGCTCTTCTAAAAGATATCTATCCAAAGAAAAAGGACATATCGGATATCGAATATGATGTATTTATTCAACAGACCTTTTCAAGAATCGAACCTGATTGCGGCTTGCTGAAATTCGAAGCCGGTCAATTAATGTTCCGCCATCTGACTTTCCAAGAGTTTTTGACAGCCGAATATATTAAGGATCGCAAGACGAAATATGACGAGGCCATTCAAGACTATTGGGAGGATGAATGGTACAAGGAAGTGGTTGAGCTGCTCATCGGCTTGCTGAGCATCAACAGCATTCAATGGGCCAATGATATCCTGGAAGGCGCGCTGAATCAGCCGGATAAACCGCCTTTTCAGCGCCTGCGCCTGGCCGCGCGCTCCATTCTGGATATCCATGCCGACCGACGGTCGAATGATCTGATCGATCTGGCCACGGAAAAGATGAGGGAAGTCATCGCATCCGTTACGCCTTCTATGGACCGGGCCGATGCGGGTGAAATTTTTGGCCGCCTGGGGGACCGTCGGGACCTGGAAGTTTTTATCAAGATACCAGACGGCGAATATGAAACATCTACCGGCAAGGTAAAACTCGTCGGTTTTGAAATGGCCAAGTACCCGGTGACCAACATGTGGTATGAAAAGTTTATCAAACACGGCGGCTATGAAAATGAATCTTTCTGGACCCCCGAAGGCTTGAAGTGGCGGGCGCAGACAAAGGCAAAGCATCCTAAGTCATGGCATGATCGCCGCTGGAATTGTCCCAATCATCCCGTCGTAGGCGTCTGCTGGTGGGAAGCGGATGCTTTTTGTCGGTGGTGGTCGATTCATAAAAATGACGGTTATCGCTATTTCTTGCCCACGGAAAAGCAGTGGGAGGCAATGGCAGCGGGTTTTAAACAGCAAAAGTATCCCTGGGGAAAGGATTTTGATACAGATAAATGCAATTCCGAAGAATCCAAAATCGGACGAACTTCGTCAGTTGGGATTTTCCAAGAAGGAAAGACGCCCGAAGGTATTGAAGAAATTTCCGGCAATGTTTGGGAATGGACCAGAACTAATTATCATTCCCAAGCGGAACTGACAGATTCTCGGTTTGAGATGGATGCGCAAGAATTGTATGAGAAAATTATTACTTTATCAGGAGATGAAAGGGAAAAAAAATTAAATGACTATGTGGTGCTATTAAATGATACCAAACGACAAATTCCAGCGCTTCGCGGGGGCTCATGGCTCCACGATGGAGTCAACGCGCGTTGTGCCGCGCGCAACATCGACCACCCGTTCAACCGGAACAGCATTATTGGTTTTCGGTGCTCCAGGACCAGGGTTTAATCTTTTTCCTTTTTTACCCTTTGTCGGCCGATGAAGGATCGAATTTTTCGTATTTGTAGTCAAATCGAGTGCGATCAAGACCACATTTCCTGGACATCCTCGCCAAGTCGTCCTTGTTGTGTTGTGGGAGCGGCTTCCAGCCGCGATACGGAATTAACAGTATGAAAGGCCCACTTATTCGATTGAAAGATGGGTTGCTATTAAAGGGGAATAAAAATGCCTGATATAAAACCTGTGGATATCATCAGCGACAATCCTGAGAAAGAAACAGTTCAATTCGGGTTTGAAGCCTATGCCAAAACCATCGCCGACCTGATCGCCAACAAAAACAATAAAACGCCGTTTGTCATCGGTGTCTACGGCTCATGGGGCTCGGGCAAAACCACCCTGATGAGTAGAATCAAGCACCTTTTGGAAAATGACGCCTATGGGGATAAAACCGTTTATCGCAAAATCAAGACCGTCTGGTTTCAAGCCTGGAAATACAATGACGAGGATGCCATCCTGGCCGCCCTTATCGAAGAAATTTTTAAGACCATGAAGCGGTCTGGCTTTTTAGATGATTGTAAGGCCCAGATAGAAAGAATGGCCGCAAATACCAAATATCAGGCATCCAAAATCGTCGGAAAGCTTACCAAACTGGCCGGCCTGGATATCTCCGAATTGTTCGCCGACCTTGAATATAAAAAAAAGCTCGGCTTTTTTGATGTGTTTCAGGAATTTTTCGATCGCCTGATTTGGGACTACTTAAACTGGCGGCCGCAGTTGAGGGAATGTGAAAAAACCGATGACCGCAACGCCGCCCTGGTCATCTTCATCGATGATCTCGACCGATGCCCGGAACCAAGGATTGTCAAGGTCCTGGAAACCGTAAAACTCTTTATGGACAAGGAAGGCTGTGTTTTTGTGATCGGCGCGGCCAATGAAATCATACAAAATGCCCTGAAGCCCACCTATGGTGAAATCGGCGCGGCCCGCTTCATGGACAAAATCGTCCAAGTGGTTTTCCACCTCAAACAGATCCCGGCGAATGACCTGAAGAGCTGGGTAGAGGCACTCCGAATTGATTTTCCCAATAAAATTGAAATCGTCCCCCATATTCCACTTCTGGCGCCCGCCTTACAAAACAACCCGCGGCAGTTGAAACGCTTTTTAAACAATTTGGCCCTGCTGGCCGGAATCATTGAAAACAAGAACCTTCGGATCGATTTTATCGCGCTCCTGTACTTTTGTATTTTTGAATATGTGTTTCCTGAATTTGTGGAGGATCTCAAGGATAATCCAAATATCTTGTTTTTGCTAAAAGATGAAATTCATCAATTGGAAACCAAAACCATGGGCCAAGGCCTTCAGGATTTGTCCGATGCCGAACTTTCGGCGGTTCCGGCGTCTTTGCGAAGATATATCAAAAATCGTGAGCTGAATGAACTTGTGGTAAAATTTCCTGGCAGGAAAGAGGAACTTGTGCAATTGACGACATTATCCGGCATGGTTGAATTACCTGATGAAATTGGAAAAGTTAACGACGATATACAGGTCCTGTTTTTTGATGAGATGATCCTGGTGGAGACAGGACATTTTCTGTATGACAATCCACCCGAAGAGGAGACAATCGACCAGCCCTATTATATCGACATCTATCCGGTCACCAATGAGCAGTATCGCAAATTCATGGATGATGGGGGGTATTCTAATAAGGCATTCTGGTCAGAAGACGGCTTTGAGTGGAAAAATAAAAACAATATCACCTGCCCGAAATATTTGAACGATGAAAAATGGAACAAGGATGGCCATCCGGTTGTAGGTGTGAGCTACTATGAAGCAGAAGCCTATGCCAAATGGGAAGGTAAAAATCTTCCCACAGAATTAGAGTGGGAGCGGGCGGCCAGGGGCACAGATGGAAGACAATATCCGTGGGGCGATGAGTACGATAAGGAGCGCTGCAATACCCGCGAATCCGAAGTCAGGCAAACTTCCCGTGTCACCAGGTATCCGAATGGGATAAGCCCGATGGGGTGTTATGATATGGCCGGCAATGTTTGGGAGTGGACAAGGTCTCTCTATGAGGAGTCAGATCGGTATGTGCTTCGCGGCGGTTCGTGGTACAACTACCAGAAATTCGCGGCCTGCGCAATGCGCAACAGCTACCTACCGAACTTCCGGTACTACACTGTTGGTTTTCGGTGCGCTAGGACGATTGTTTAACCAGTTTCCTTTTACCCTTTGCCCGCCCGAGGCGGTCTGAAATTTGTTGAAAAATGTATAAAGAAGTCGACGCCATTACAAAATTATATGAATACATCCTGTGGGTGATCCCCAAGCTCGATACATCTCCACGCAACAGGAAATTCACCTTAGATGACTGGATCGAAAAATTGCTGATTGATACGCTGCAGTTTCTGGTCCAGGCAGCGTATTCTAAAAATAAAAGCGAACTGCTGCAAAATGCCAACCTTAAACTGGAGTAGTTGCAGTACATGATCAGAATGGCGAAAGGTTTGAAGCTTGTCAATCTCAAAAGTTAGAAAAAGAAAACCCTCACCACCCTGTTTAGTAGCTTCGGCGAAAAACCGGGCGGGGAACTACTAAAAAGGATGAGATCATTATGACTGGAGTTGTAAATGTTCTTCATTTATCCGACCTGCATTTTGGAATGGAAAGAACGGAAAAAATTCCGGCGACCGCCCTTGATCAGCGCGAACTAATATTGAGTGGATTGATAGAAACCCTTGGCCTTCTTGATAAGGAATGGCGCCCCCATTTCGTTGCCGTTTCCGGGGATATCGGCTGGAAGGGCAGGGAGGATGATTACCAAAAGGGCAAAGATTGGCTGACCCAAAAACTTCTTCCGACGTTGAGGCTTGATCCGGGCCAATTAATCATTTGTCCGGGTAATCACGATATCGATAGAGAAGAGACTTTGGGGATGAAGCCCCCGGTATCATCCGATGAGGCAGATGCATGGCTGAAATTGGAGCGCCTGAAAAATTTTTCTCGTCCTTTTGAATCCTTTGTTGATTTCTGTAATAAAATGGGTTTGCCGAAGCTTCAAATCGGGGATCAATCCAGCCGTCTGACCGGGAAAATCGATTTGCATGGTCTTCGTTTTGTGGTCATGAACTCCGCGTGGTTCTGCCGAGGCGATGATGATCGCAACCAGCTTTGGCTGGGAAAGCCTATGCTGGAAAAAATGGCGGCCAATACACAGTTCATCGATGAGGCCGGGTATGATGACGAGAAATCGCCCATTACCATCGCCTTGTTGCATCATCCACATGAATGGCTGAATGAATCGGAATACAATACCTACAGTAACCGTCAAAACACGTTGGAATTTTTGTCCTTGCGATCTCACATCATCTTGACCGGTCATGTGCATGCACGTCCTGCGGAACCCAATCGTGCTTTCGGTCCAGCTTGGCTGGTCAAGGGGGGCGCTTCATATGCTGGAAATCAATACCAAAACCATTTTTCGATTCTAAGGGTGGACTCCCAAAATCGTTCTTTTCAGCGGCTTGTTTATGAATTTGATCCAGGCAAAAATTGCTGGCGGCGAGATATGGAAATTAAGAATTATCATTTAAAAAAATCGTTATCCCCTGCATCCCCTGCACCCCAGCTTATCATTCCGGGAAAGTACAAAGTATGGATCATTTTTCAGTGCAAAGACATGGATATTACCAAGCTTGCGGAAACATCCGCTGTTATTCAAGTCCGTCTTCCGGAAATTTACATTCCGCTATATGCAAACCCTCTCAAAGGGCCCGCTGAAAAAAAAGAGCCGGTGGACATCGAAGATATAATAGTTGAAAGTCGCTTTTTAATCATAGAAGGCCGGGCCGGCTCTGGCAAGACCACCCTGGCCAAACATTTCACCTACATGTTGATGCAAACACCCGGATGGAAAGGGCTCGATGGATATCTGCCAGTGCTTGTATTTCTAAAAGATCTGAAAGGATTTGATACGGACGGTTTGAACGCCAATTCCGAGACCGCCGAGAAATTGCTGAACTACTGGGCTGAAAAAACGGACAGTTTTTTAACAATAGACATAATACGGGGCTTCTGCGAGGCAGGGAAGGCTATTTTTTTTCTGGATGGAATAGATGAAATCGACGAAGCCTTGCGGGAATTGGTGACTGTCTCCTTCAATGCCGTCAAGATCAAGTATGAAAACTGCAAGATTATTTTATCCGGCAGACCCCATGGTGTGAACGAGGTTGCAAGGAAATATTTCGGTCAACCAGTGGAGATCCTTTCCCTGCTGATGCATCAGGTGGAAGCCTTTATTCAAAATTGGTTTAAAGCCATCTACGCGAGCAAAGAAATTGGGTTTAACAAAACAGCCCTGGATATGATCGGAGAAGTCAAATCACATCCGTCTATTCATGAGCTGATTGACTCGCCATTGATGCTGACCGCCGTCTGTCTTCTCTATAACGACAACAAACAATTGCCTGGTCAGCGATCCGAGTTATATGACCGGTTTGTGACGAATTTATTGCACAAACGGTTTCCCCAGGAGGCTCAAAAGGTACGAAGTTTTCTCATGATCCTTGCTTTGCACATGCATAAAAAGCGATTAAGGACAATCGATCTTTTCGAAGCGATTCCCTTTCTTGCAGATAAATACAAGTCAGAAGAAGGAGAACAGCAACAAGAGTACAAGGAACGCCTTGTTGAGATATTCAAAACAATAGAACCTAATTGTGGTTTATTGAAAGCGGAAAAAGCCGGATATGCTTATGTTCATTTGACGTTCCAGGAGTTTTTAACCGCCAATGCCCTTGTTGCTTGTACGGTTGAAAGCTATTTTGATACCATCCGAGAACTATGGGACGATGATTGGTATCGAGAGGTGGTCCAACTTTACATTGGTTATCTGAGCATAAATAATCCGGCCATGGCCAATAATATCATTCAAAAAATTTTAGAAGAAAAGGTGGGAAAACCGTTTGGTCGCAGCCTATTAGCGATACGATCTATTATTGATATTCATCAGGAAAAACGGGTGGATGCTGTTACCCAATTATCCATAAAACAGTTACAGGAAATAATCGGTTCTGATGTTTCGCCTAAGATAAATGCAGAAGCTGGAGAACTTTTGGGAAGATTGGGTGACGGGCGTGATTTGGAAAAATTTATTTATATTCCGGATGGAAAATATCAAACCGTTACAGGACCTGTTACTTTAAGAAATTTCGCCATGACGAAATATCCGGTAACCAATCGATGGTACCGAAAATTTTTACAGGATGGGGGATACAAAAAATCAGAATTTTGGAGCCGGAAAGGGCAGCGCTGGCTGGAAGCTGAAAAAGCGGATTGTCCTAAATATTGGTTTGATTATCAGTGGAATTGCGACAACTATCCGGTGGTCGGAGTATCCTGGTATGAGGCGGATGCATTTTGCAGATGGTTAACCCAGAAGCGGCAGGATGGTTTTATCTATCGACTGCCATATGAGAAAGAATGGGAAGCGGCGGCAGCCGGAAAAGAAAGGCGGAAATACCCGTGGGGAGAAAAATGCAATAATACCGAATGCAATACTATTGAGACCGAAATTGAAAGAACGTCGGCAGTAGGTATTTTCAAAACTGGGAATACTCCCGAAGGTTTGTCGGATATGGCCGGCAATGTCTGGGAGTGGACAAAAACTTCTGAGGCACCAGAAGCCTATGCGTTTCGCGGGGGCTCGTGGGCCATCGACGAGGACGAGGCGCGTTGTGCCGCAGGCTTTAACGTCCACCCGAATGAACGGTTTCCTTATGTTGGTTTTCGATGCTCCAGGATAAATGTTTGACCTGTTTCCTTTTACTTTTTTCTCTTTGCCCGCCGGAGGCGGATCGGAATTACTTGAAGCGACGCTATTACAAAATAACAGGAGTCAGAATTCAGAATTCAGGAGTCAGGAGACAGGGGTAATGAGAATACCGGCTAAGAGATTTGAAGAATTGGTGGTATGGCAAAAGGCGCATCAGTTCGTACTTGAAATCTATTTGATTCTCGCCAATGATCTCGAATATGGTGATGTTTCAAATTTAAATCTGTTAATTGAAGAGGTCAGCAAATTGTTGGAGGCATATTCGCACGCAATTCTAAATTCTGACTCCTGACTCCTGACTTCTGAGTCCTGATTTCAGAGGATATTTAAAAATGGGAACTAAAACATTGACAAACGATCTAGTAGTTGTTCTACCCGGCATCATGGGCAGCACCCTTGCAAAGGAAGGCGAACTCGTCTGGGCGCCTTCGGCCGGTGCTGTGCTCAGGGCTATTGCAACATTCGGCCGCAGCATCAAAGGCATGACCCTGCCGGCGGGGATCGGCGATGATCACCCTGGTGACGGTGTCGAGCCTGTGGCTCTCATGCCTGATCTGCATATCCTGCCCGGCATATGGACCGCGCATGTGGGCTACGGGGAATTGCTCAAATGGCTTGGAACCCATCTCATTCCTCCCTCCCCGGAGATTCCCAGTTTATTGCCCGTTGCCTATGATTGGCGACTCTCCAATCGCTACAACGGCCGCAGGCTGAAGAAGATCGTTGAACCGGCCCTGGAACGCTGGCGGGCCCAGGGCGGACCATACGCTGATGCCAAGTTGATCTTTATCTGCCATTCCATGGGCGGGATTGTGGCCCGCTGGTATATTGAAATGGAAGGTGGACTGGAATTCACCCGCAAGCTGGTCACCCTGGGGACACCCTATCGCGGCGCCTTGAATGCCTTGGACCAGTTGGTCAACAGCGTCCGCAAAGGCTTCGGCCCCTTGAAGCTTGATCTCACGGATTTTGCCCGGAGTCTGCCTTCGGTGCATCAACTTCTTCCGGAATATGCCTGCATCGAGTCGCCCACGGGCTTGCTCAAAACCACCGAGACCAACATTCCCGATCTACAGACCGTCATGCTGGCCGACGCCATGGGCTTCCACGATGAAATGGACCAACAGGCCGAAAACCGGCCGTCTGCCGATTTCAGCATCCATCCCATTGTCGGCGTCCGGCAGCCGACCTATACAACTGCCCGCATATTCGGAAACACCGTCATCCCGGTTCAAACCATTCATGGTGATGATCTGGGCGGCGATGCCACGGTGCCGCGCCTTTCCGCGGCCCCCAAAAACATCAGGCCGGACGCGGCCGGAATTCATTATGTTGCGGATCAGCACAGCGCCCTTCAGAACAACCAGGCGGTGTTCGATCAGCTCTATGGCATTCTGACAGGCAGTCCCATGCTCTTTCGGGCCGCCCCGCGTCTTGAACTCGGTGTCCGGATGGAGCCGGTGATCCTGGCCGGTGAAAAAATCCATGTGGAGGTCATGACCGCCGGGGACGAGAGGATCAGCCTGCAGGTCCGGGTGATGGATGAGCAGGGCAAGGAAGTGCGGGCCAATCAGCTTTCTTTATCCGGCCGGTCCTCCGCAACCGTGCTTGAACCGCTTCCGCCGGGCGCATACCGGATTGTCACCGCCGGAGCCGGCTCCATGGCTGCCGCGGTTGCGCCGGTCACGTCCATTGTGTTGGTTTTGGAAAAGGAGTAATTCTGATGGGCACTGAACCGAACGAGAAAACAGTTGCGCGCTATGTTGGTATTGGAGTCGGTAATTACAAGCATTATAGTGAACTCTCAAAGGCGATTACAGATGTCAGGGAAATCGGCGAGGTTCTAAAGCAATATTATTTTGAGGGCCGCCTGATCGAAGACCCTGACTCGGAAAAAATATGGCCTGAACTCAATTCAAAAATTGAAATGAATAGCTTTCCAAGCGGCGGTAGCTTGATCGTTTTGTGGTCTGGACATGGCGAAAATAGTCCGGAAGGAAAACTACGATTGGTTCCCACAGATGGTTTACCGTCGGGAACGCCAGAACCAAGCTCCGAGACACTTGCAGGTTTTGCGGCTCGTACCGGTGCCAGCCAGATCTTATTAATTCTGGATACTTGTTATTCCGGACGCGGCGTGACACCTTCCGTGGACATAGCTGCCAGGGTGATTCGCGAACTTCCGCCCAATGCTCAGAAAGTTTGGTTCGGAGTAGTGGCCTCTACCATGGACTTCGCCCGCGCTAGAGATGGGATCTTCGGTTCACATCTTCTGAGATTATTGCGCGAGGGGCCGGTAAGTGCGGAGAACTGCCTGCGTTGGAGCATCCATTCCGCCGGTGTGCGGGGAGATGATTTTATCGACGCACTTTTTGATGAATGGGATGACTCCTACCAGAAACCGAAACGGGCTGAAACCGGCCATCCCTCGATTTTGCTGCCAAATCCCAATTATGATCCCAACGCGCCCGAACAGTTGGTTGAGCACCTGCTTATGGCTGCCCAGGGCAGAGCGCCCGACGAGGAAGGCAGTTTTTTCACCGGCCGCACAGCCCAACTCGATCAAATTGCATCCTGGATAAGAGAAAGAAAGCCGGGAGTATTCCTTGTCACCGGCCCGGCCGGCAGCGGCAAGTCGGCCCTTCTGGGACGCATTGTAAGTCTTTCCAATCCGGAAGAGCGTTCAAAGATTGCAGGTCGAGATTCTTTTGAGCATGCGGATCCCGGCCAAAAAGTTGTGCATGCCCATGTGCACGCAAGGGGAATCACGGCCGAAGGGCTTTGCGGGTTGATTGATGCCCAACTCGTTCGGAAGGGTGTGCTCCCGAAAAATCTGAGCGGCCCTCGCAATCGCGGTGAGTTGCTGGGAGCCATGGAACGGCGTGAAACCAGACTGCTTTTGGTCATCGATGGACTTGACGAAAGCGGTTCCGAGGCTTCTCGGATCGCAAAAGATGTCATCCGCATGCTGGCTCTTGAATGTCTGGTGCTGGTGAGCACCCGTGAAATTCAGGTTCAGGAGGGTGGGCTGTCCTTGACACAAACCCTTGGGCCTGTCCAAACCATCGATCTGGGAGCGGAAGAAATCCAAGAGCAAACCCGGAGGGATATTCGGGCTTATGTTAACAAAAGGCTGTCACAAGTTTCGGAAAAGATGGACCCCGAGGTAATATTCACCGCGATTCAGCATATCCACAACGAGCAGCAGGAAGGCGCTTTTCTGCTGGCCCAAATGATCACTGCACAACTCCGAAGTAATCCGGTGAATACCTCTCGCAAGGATTTGGAGCGACAATTGTATCGCAGCATCGAAGCGGCCTTTGAACGCGAACTGTCAAGGATTTCGTTGCACGATGCGGATGAAAGGGAATCATCGAACACAGCCAAAGAATTATTGACCGCCTTGGCCTGGGGATATGGCGCCGGATTGCCCGATGACCTCTGGCCCATTGTGGGCACGGCCCTATCCCAAACCGGTGTCATTTACCAGCGCTCCGATGTTTTCCGGCTTTTAACCAAGGCCGGCCGCTACATTGTTGAAAGCGGCGAGGCCGGCCGGGCGGTCTACCGGCTTTCCCATCAGCGGATTCTGGAGCATTTGCATCCCAAACCCGACACCATGAAAAAACGGATCATGGAGGAAGACACCGCCTCCCGTGTAGCCGTCACCCTTGTCAGGTACTACAAGGAATTCATGGAGCAAGGGCGGTTGCCCAAGGAGCACCCCTATCTTCTGCATAATCTATGGCTTCATTGCGTGGATTCCGGCGAACGGGGAATCGCCTTTTTCCGTGATCTGGTCCATTACTATAAGCCGAATTTCTTTCTGCCTGATTTGGCAAAAGCCCTGAACAGCCACGGCATCCGCTGTCGAGTTGCCGGGAAAAGCCGGGAGGCGGGCACTTCCCTTGCGGAGGCGGTGGGAATTTATAGTGACCTGGCAGAGATCAATTCCGCTTTTTTACCGGACCTGGCCGCCTCTTTAAACCACCTTGGTGTTCTTTACGGTGAAGCTGGGAAACATCAGGACGCCCTTGCCGCAACCGAGAGAGCTGTGAGGATTCATCGAGAGCTGGCCGAATTCAACTCCGCCTTTCTGCCGGATTTGGCCGATGATTTATGCAATCTCGGGATTTATCAGAGTGAAATCCTGGGGGAGGGCTTGATAGAAAAGAGTCCAGGCATGGAAGCAGTTCAGATTTACAAAAAACTGTCCAGGAAAAGCTCAGCCTTTATGCCTGATCTCATAAGAGCAGAAAGAAGTCTTATTCTCCGATATGATCAGATGGTATTGGTGGAGGCAGGACCGTTCCTTTACGGCGATCCGCCCGAGGAGAGGAGTATCGAGCAACCGTATTATATCGACATTTATCCGGTCACCAATGAGCAGTATCGTAAATTCATGGATGCCGGAGGGTATTCCAACGAGACATTTTGGTCGTCGGCCGGTTTTGAGTGGAAAGAGAAAAACAATATCACCTGCCCGAAATTTTGGAACGATGAAAAATGGAACAAGGACGGCCATCCGGTAGTCGGTGTAAGCTACCATGAAGCAGAGGCCTATGCCAAGTGGGCCGGCAAAAGTCTTCCCACGGAAATGGAATGGGAGCGGGCGGCCAGGGGAACGGATGGCAGACTATATCCATGGGGAAATGAATTTGATCTGGAGCGGTGCAATACGTGGGAATCCCGCAGCGACCAAACCTCGCATGTAACCCGATATCCAAATGGGATAAGCCCGGTGGGATGCTATGATATGGTCGGCAATGTTTGGGAGTGGACAAAAACTCCTTATCGGGATGGCTCAGAATACTATGCGCTTCGCGGGGGCGCGTGGTACTTCGACCGGCTCTACGCTCGTTGTGCGGCGCGCAGCTACCTCTTCCACCCGTACGACCGGTACAATTATGTTGGTTTTCGGTGCTCCGGGACGAATGTTTAACCTGTTCCCTTTTACTCTTTTACCCTTTGCCCGCCAGAGGCGGGTCGGAATTGCTTGAAGTCGACGCAATTACAAAAGTATATGATTACATTTTGAGGCTGATCCGCAAGATCGACATATATCGAGAAATGTGCAATTCCCTATGTGTGACGGCATGGAAAGGCTTTGATGATCGCCCCGGCCGGAATCGCGGCTGGAAGCCGCTCCCACAGCGTGGATAAGTGGGTACCATGCCGAAAGCCAAATCCTGTTTTAGGGAGATTGAAAACTGTAATTTACCATTTTCTATAATCAGAACGTTTTTCACCAAGTCACAAAGAAAAACGATTTCAACCGGCGCAGCCGGAAAAGCTTCGTGTCCTCCGTGTACTTCAGCGCAGCGGGTGGTTAAAAAACAGATAAAAATTGTTCAAACAGCATCCCGGAGGTCGCTAAAATCAGCGTCGGTTATCTCGATGTTCTCTTTTTCCATATCCTGACGAAAGCTTTTCAATCTTTTCCAAAATTCGCCTTGCCGGATTTTGAGCCGCTCATATTTTTGAAAGGAAAGCAATACAGCAACCGGTTTGCCATAGCGAGTAATGGTAAAGGAAATGCCTGATTGCGCTGCATGGATGATTTTCGTCAGTTTGCTTTTGGCTTCCACGATTGAAATTTGTTTTTCCATGAATTTTCTCAGAGGCCCTGCTCCAATTCCTTAAGCAGGTCCTTTCCGGACCAATCCCGCTTTCCCCCTGCTTCCGCGGCCCGGATCAAGGCCACCAGCCGGGCGTTGACCGGCGCGGTTTTTTCCAGGCGCTGGGCCAGGCGGACGATCTCGCCGTTCAGCCAGTCCACCTCGGTGACCCGGCCGGCGGCCAGATCCTCCCACATGGAGGAGCGCGCCAGAGGGTCCATGGCCAGCATCTTGTTGGCGATGACGGGGAACAGCCAGTCGGGCGCGGCCAGGAGCCACGGAATCCAGTGGGCCGGCAGGGGCGTCAACTTGGCCGGCTTGATGCCGGCCGCATCCAGCAGGCGCAAGGCCTCGCGCTGGGCCAGAACCAGGCATTTGCGGAAGGGGCGCTGGGAAAGCTGGGTCTTGAGAGGCAGGTTGGACAGGGCATTGATGGAGTTGTTCAGGTTGAGCAGGAGTTTGGCCCATTGCACCGGCAGCATGTCCGCATGCTGCGTGAGGGGCAGCCCAGCCTTGGCAAAGTCAGGCATGAAGGCGCCCAGGGCCGGATGCTGCTCAATCTCCAGACCCCCTTCAGAACCTTGATGAAAATGGCCCTGGCCATGATTGACCACATTGAATTGCACCATGCCGGTGAGAATGATCCGGCCGGGCAGGGCGGCCCGCAGCAGGTCGGCGTTGCCCAGGCCGTTTTGAAAACTGATCACCACCGCGCCGGGCTTGAGCACTTTTGCCAGATCCTCTCCGGCTTTAGCGGTGCCGGCGGACTTGACCGTGACCAGCACCAGGTCGGCGGAAGCGGCGGCTTGGGCTTCAGTGGCAAACCGAAAACCCTGGGAATCCAGGCGGACATCCAAACCCTTCAGATCGGTCAGGTGCAGGCCCTGGCGGGATAGCTCCCCGCCGATTCTCCGGCGGCCGATGAGGGTCACCGAAGATCCCGCGGCAGCCAGGCGGCCGCCCACATAGCAGCCCACGCTGCCGGCGCCGAAAATGCAGATGTTTTTTTTGGTCATCGGTTTTCCTCCTGGTTTTCTCGGGGTCGGGGTCGGTATCGGAATCGGTATCGAAAAAAAACAGGTGAATAGTCCGAAGGCTGAAGACTGAAGGTTTTAGGACATTGTTCCATCAAATACCGAAAAAAATTCGACCCCGATACCGATAGCGACCCCGACCCCGATTTTGCCCTCCGAGAGCTACTCTGAAAAAAGGAGTTCGGCTCAATGCCCTGGTGCTGAATCCGCTTCACCGGCAGCAGTGGAACGAGACCCACCCATATAATTCAAAGCTTTTTCCTTGAGTTCCCTGAATTTGTCCGAAGCCAGCTCCAGTTTTTCCTCCCATTCCGGATTGGGTTTCTGATCCTTGATGGCCTGGTTGAAGGTGATGATCACCGCGGTCTGGAAAAAGGGCTTGAACAGGGCCAGCTTGATGCCGTAAGCCAGGGTTAGGGCCGTGCCCAGCCAGAAAAGCTTCAGGGTTTCGTTGGCGGACAGCATGGCAAGAAAGCCAAAGGGGATGAGCAGCACCAGAAAAACCACGATAAAGGCCACAAAATTCACGGCGGCGCAACCCGCAGCGGTGGTGAGCAGGGGTTTCCAGTTCTGGGCATACAGAATCACGCCCTGTTTGGCGCTTTCCCAGATGTTGTCGTTTTTACGGGCCAGATTGTAGCTCAAAATGGTTTCATCCACATAGGTGAGGGAGAAATCAATGACACTGTTGGCGATCTTGGCCACGCTCTCCAGGCCCGGTATGGGCAGAAAATCCGCAATTTGGGCCACGGTGCGGTTAAAGGCCCGGATGATGCCGTCCACCAGGCGGTCCACCACAAACAGGGTGGAAACCTCCTTGAACATGCGGGTGACGACCTCCTTGCCGTACTGGAATTGATTGACGCCCTCGGGCAGTTTGCCGTTCTGAATGATTTCGGTAATGACGGCGATGTGGCCGGCATCCACCAGGTAGAGCAGATATTGTTTGGCCAGGCGCATGAGTCCGTAAAGCACGCCCAGGCCAATGAGAAAGATGAGGGCGCCGATTCCGCCGAAAATTTTAGCCATGATCAGGATGATGCCGATATACAGAGCCATGGCCACCCCCAGGGCGCCGTAAATGGCCGTGCGCACGATGAGATAGGGCGTGGTCTTGAGCAAAATGCCGCTGGCTTCACCAAAATGAAAATTCATAGGTTCCTCCTTATTTAAGGGATTTCAAGAATTCCAAACGCAAACTCCTTTGACATACAACGAATCCAGTACATCCGCCGAAGCCACAAAGCCCATTTCCATGTTCACAAACCAGGCTGCCAGGTGGGAACGGCTGTCCCCGCTCCAGATCCATTGCTGGTCAGGGGAGAAAGGGGATTTCAGGCAGAAATCCTCCCCAGGGGGCGGCGGATTCAGGAGGGTCAGGAGTTCATTCACCGTGGGCAGGCGCCAGTGATTGAACCCGCCCAGGCGGATTTCATTCAGCTTGTCTATATATTCAAAGGCCTGTTGCCATGGCAGGGGGTATGCCGAGCCCCCGCCCTGCCAGACCAGCGCGGTAGTGTGATCAATCACCAGGTCCGGCTGGGTTGTCTCCAGCCGGTTTAGGCAATAGGTCTTGGGCCGGTGCAGGTCGTTTATATCAAAAACGGTTTTGGCATGTTTGGCCAGGACCCGGTCCGGCCGGGAGCGCAAAGGCGTGCCGGGTTCCAGGGATGGTTGGCCGGCTGAAGACACTGCGGAATCGTCGGCAAGCACACAGGCCTTATTCTTTTGGTTTTGATAATCAGCCAGAACCTGCTCAATTTCCATCCGCATGGTCCGGGCCTCCTGAAACCGATCCTCCGGTCTGGAACTGACGGCTTTCAACAGGAGCTCATCCCAGGCGCGGTCCAGATCCGGATTCAGGCGGCTGGGTGTTTGGGGCGGGGTCTGGGGCAGCAGGCCGGTGAGCAGGCGATACAGCATGACCCCTGTGGAATACAGATCCGCGCGAAGATCCACCGCCTCAGGGCCGGCAATCTGTTCCGGGGCCGCATAAAATTTGGTTCCTATGAATAAATCCGCATTCTCCACCCCGGTTTCGCCTCTTTTTTTGGAAAGGCCGAAGTCAACGATTTTCACCCGGCCTTGATCCGTCAGCATGATGTTGAAGGGCTTGAGATCCCGGTGAATAATGCCGGCGTCATGCAACCGCTGAAGCCCCCCAAGAATTTCCATGATCAGGCGGGCGGCCTTGGCCGCCGGCACCACCCGGGTGGGGGCATCGGCCCAATAAGCTTCGCCGATGAAGGTCCCCAGGTTGTGGCTTAAATATTCCATTACATAAAACAACCGGTCGTTTTCCTCTTCCAGGCTGAAGATATCCACCAGATTGGGGTGGCGCAGGTTGGCGCTGACGGCGGCTTCTTGAACGAACCGGCGGCGGAGCTGCGCCATGCCCATTTTTTCAATGAGTTTGGGGCTCGGGGATAGTGCTTTGACAGCGGCGATTTTATGGATTCCGGGAATGATGACCTTATAGACAACGCCCATGGCACCCCTGCCCAGGATGGCCCGAATTTCATATTTTCCGATGGATTTCATTGCTATAGGTATTCTCTTGCGTGAGTATCAGAAAGCAATCATGGATGGGCGATAGCACAGGGTTGAATCGGGTGTCAATACGGGCTTTACACTATGCCAGGGCAATCGCATTTGTTTATCGGAGTCAGGGTCGAAAGAAATGCGGAACTCGGAACGCGGAACGCGGAATGATTGAAGGGGAATGCGGGGTGTGGGGTGTTGATCGGGGTCGGGGTCGCTATCGGTATCGGGGTCGAATTTTTTTCAGGAATTTGAAAGAACAATGTCCTATAGTCTTCAGCCTTCGGACTATTCACCTGTTTTTTTCCCGATACCGATACCGACCCCGACCCCGACCCCGACCCTGAAAAAAATACATGAATTTCCCCGCTGTATGCGATTCTGTTGAACCGGTCTGAAGAAATGCTTGCCAGTGTTGGGAGGATATGGTATTTTAGGCTCGTACTTAGTTATTGGTCAACTTTCCTTTCCAAACCTTCCCCCCGGGAAAACCCGGACAAGAAATTTTTTGGTGTATTCAATAATCACCATGGGGCTTGAATAAAAAGCCCCTCTCACAAAAACACATTGCTGCAGGACTGACTACTATCGGCGCAAGTATTGTGACTGCTCTTTCAGAGTTTGCTTGTTTTTCCGATATCCGTCACAGGCCAAATATAACTTTTTTCCGGTAGGGTTAACCATATGGGTGAATTTGCATATCAAGAACGGAGGCATCACCATCGCTATCAGACCCGATCCGATGTTTATGCGGCATTCATGCCCCGTTCCACCAAACGCGGCCAGATTATCGACATCAGCATGAGCGGGTTGGCGTTTCATTATATTGCCGACCGGAAACGTTCCGGCGAGAGACGGCTGTCCCTGATCGTGCCTGGTGAAGGTCTTTTCCTCAATGATCTGCATTGCAGTCAGATTTCCGATATTTTGGTTTCAAACACCGGCCTTTTCACTGCAGCGCCCATCCGGCGCTGCAGTGTGGCCTTTCAAAATCTGAAACCGGAACAAGCTTCCCTGGTGGCGCTTTTTATCAACCGCTATGCCCTGGAAGCAGCGGTTTGAATCAGATTGTATCCGCAAGGATTTCCTCTGCCTGGTGTTTGAGCCGGCCAAAGGGATCGGTTGTGACCTCAGGATAATCCTTTGGGCTGCTTTCCGGGCCTGGGAAAAGAAAGTACAGGGCTTGCACCAGGAAAAACAGCCAGATGGCAAGGGCCCAGCCGGATAAGGAATGGGGTGCAAGGCGCGCCAACAGCAGGCCCCCGCCCACCCCCACCAGCAGTTCCTTGAGGAGGCCCTTGACCAGACCTTGGCCCAGGCAAAGGCCGCTGCGGATCCAGCAAAAGGCCGCCAGTTGAAGGGCTAAAGCGATTCTCCAATTCACCAGGAGGGTCACGGCCGCGGTCATGGCCAGGGGCAGCACCAGGTCTTTCATGGGCCGGCGGCCCCAGCGGGCCAGCAGCAGACAATATGCGGCAAGGCAACACCAGGCACCCATGGGTTTGGCAACAACCATGGGCAGCACAGGCATGACGGCCAGGAACCCCACCGCGCTGAACAGGCCGAAAAGGATCGTGGTCCGGACCGGTCTTGGGCTGGTATTCATGCGTCACCTCCTTTCAAGCTTTCTTTGCGGCGCAGCAGTTCCAGTTCGATTTCTTCATCAGACAGCTCCGGCGGCGGCTCAAAGGCCTGGCCGCAGATAGGCGCGCTTTTCATTTCCCGGCGCTGGAAAAAGGCCGCGGCCTGCAATTTGACCGCATCCAGCTCATGCTGTTGCCGCTCGATGGTATCCTTGAGGCCCGCGGCTTCATCGGCCAAGCCGGCGGCATGTCGGGTCATTTCCCTTTGATATTGATCCAAACGGCCGGCTTTTTTGATGAGCAGGCGGGCGATGTCGTCCCGCTGCTTTTCAAGGGCCGCCTGGATGTCGGCTTCGGTTTTTTCCCATTCCAGCCTACGGGCCGCCGCTTCCTTTTCCGCGCGGCTGCCCAGGGCCGCTAATTGTTCCAGGCGGACCTTTTTGGCTGTTAGAGCGTTTTCCATGTCGCGGATGCATTGCTTCAAGACCAGGCCCTTGTCCTCGATTTCATCCATTACCCCGTGAATATCGGCTTTGCATAGTTTGATAAAGCGGTTGATGATGGTCATTTTGGGGCTCCTTTCTTTTTTCAGTTGGCCCTGCGGCCTTGATAACTTTCAAACTGCATGGTTTTGGCGTTTTTTTTCTGCTTTTCCGCCACCGCGGCCGGGGCCCCGGCAAAGGTGTCCTTTACGGTGGAGCGCAATTCCGCCAGATCTTTTTTCAGATTCTGGTCCACTTCCTGGGATTGCACGGCGGCATTCACGGTGCCTTGGGCTTTGTAGTATTGTTCGATCTTGCCCATGGCCTCGTTTTCCCGGCCGTTCTTGATATCCATGGACACACCCTCTTTCAAGCGGTTATAGTCTTCCTGCAGCACCTTACGGCTCCATTCCTTTTTATCAATTGAGGCCAGGACCGCCTTTGGATCGGCAATGCAGGCAATGCTGAAGCTTTCCGGCAGGGTGGTACTGTAAGCGCGATCGCCATGGCGGTAGTCCACGCGGATTTTTCCGATCTCAAAGGCCTGCAGTTCCGCTGCCGGGACTTTGAACTGGAGGAAGAGGGTGCGCTGCCGGCCGGAGGTTAAATCACCGGCAGGGAAAACCGCCCGGTCAGCCTTCATTTCAATGGGATAGCCGCCGGCATGCACCAGGGAAACGCCTTTGGGCAAGGGCACTTCAACCGTAATGCCTCCGGCTGCCAGGGTGCGGGTGGCGCGAAATTCCTTTTCAAACACCTGGGCAAAGGCTTCGGGATTTTCCAGGTAGTAATAAACGCCGCTGCCGCGATCCGCCAGGTTGGTCATGAGATGTTCATTGAAATCATTGCCCACCCCCACGGTGCTGATGGAAAAGGTGTTTTCCGGGGCAATGGAAGCCATGTTGCCCAGGGCCGCGGGATCAGTGACGCCCACGTTGGCGAGCCCGTCGGAAATCAGAATGACCTTGGCGACATGATCGCTGCGCCTGTTGTTTCGAATAATCTGGATACCGGTGCTGAGGCCGGCGCCTAGATTGGTGCTGCCGCCGCTGGCTACGGCCTGGATGGTGGAATACAGCCGTTCCCGTGCGTCGGCCGTAACCTGCACCAGCGAGCTGTTCACCACCACCTGGTCATCATAGGTGACCAGGGCAAAACGGTCTTCCGGACCCAACTGGGACAGCAGTTGACTGATGGCCCGGCGGGCATAATCCAGTTTTTGGCCGTTCATGGAGCCGCTGCGGTCCAGGACAATGGCCATATCCACCTTGGGGCTGACGCTGCCTTGATCGGAGGGGATGTCGGCCGCGCTGAGGGTCAGGGCCAGGGCCGCGTTGCCGTCGCTGTTTTGCAGGATTTTATCCTGGGTCAGCTTGGCGGACAGGCTGAGGATTTCGCCTTTCACGGTCTTCACCGGTTGGACCGGGACCGTTGCGGATTCGCTGCGGTTGGAATAGGCCATGGCCGCACAGGTGAGGGCGATCAGGCCGACAATTACCAGTAGGGTTTTATAGTTTTTGGTTGGCATGTTCTTGTCTCCTTATGTTGAGGGTTGTTTGGTTGTTTTGGTGTCATGATAACAGACCGTAATAAAAGCACAATTCAAAGAAATGTAAAAAGCCGGGACGTTTTTTTTGCATAAGTTTTGCTTTGAAAGGGGCGGGGGTTGGGGTAGAATCGGGATGCGAGATTCGGGATGTGGGATACGGGATGTGGGATGCTGATCGGGGTCGGGGTCGGTATCGGAATCGGTATCGATTTTTTTACGACCCCGATACCGATAGCGACCCCGACCCCGAAAACCAAATGGGATTGGAGGAATGAGGCATGAACCACGCAAAAGCGAAAATCCTGGTGGTGGAAGATGATCCGGCCATCCTGAAAGGCTTGCTGGATGTATTGGTGTTCAACGGGTATCAGGCCCAAGGGGCGGCGGATGGGAATAAGGGGCTGGAGGCTGGTCTTAGCGGCGCCTATGACCTGATTGTGTTGGATGTCATGCTGCCGGGTCTGAACGGTTTTGAAATCTGCCGGCGCATCCGCGGCAAAAAACCGGCCCAGGCCATGGTCATGCTCACGGCCAGGGGCGCGGAGGAGGACATTGTGGCCGGTTTCCAGGCCGGGGCCGACGACTACATTAGCAAGCCTTTTTCCCTGCGGGAATTGCTGGTGCGCATCGAGGCGGTACTGCGGCGGGCCGGCAAAAACCTGGGGGATGATCGCATCGAGCATGCCGGCGTGCAATTTGACGGCAAAACCCTCACCGCTTCCTGGGGCGGGCAAACCAGTGAATTAACCCGCAGGGAGATGGACATCATCGTGTATCTGCACCGGCACCAGGACCGCATCGTATCCAAGAAGGAACTGCTCGCGGAAGTCTGGCGCTATGCTGCCACGGACATTGAAACCCGCACAGTGGATATTCACATCCTGAAGCTGCGCAAGAAAATCCTTGCCCTTAACCCGCAGGTGGAATTCATCCAAACCATTCGCGGTGAGGGATACCGCCTGGAGCCCGGCCCATGCGCAGACTGAAATACTTCATGCTCCTGTTCTGCCTGGTCTTGTCCATTCCCACTGCCTTGCTGCTGGTTCATACTCACGGCAGTCTGGAGCAGGAAGAAAAAAGCGAATTGCGCTATTTTGCCAACTCCCTGTTCGACCGCATGGAAGAGGAGCTGGCCCTGTTGATCCAAAAAGAAGAAGGCCGGGCAGTGGATGACTACACGTTCAAATCACCGGAAAAGAACCAGGAGCAGGCCGGAGCAGGCCAGGCCGGAATACTTTCCGGCTTGCCGCAGCAAGCCTTCATTCTGGGGTATTTCCAAAACAACCCGGACGGCGGATTTCAGACCCCGTTGATGGACGGTGCGGCCCAGGCCCCACCCAAAAAAGCCGCGGTGGTGGAAGAGCTTCAGGAAGTCAACCGCGCCTTCAATCGCAGGCGCATGGAAGAATCCGAAGGCAAGGCCTTAGGTACGGCCTTCCGGCCCCAGGCCATGAAGGCCGCGGTGAGCAAAGAGGAAACTGCCAACATCGCCGACAAATATTTCGCCTTGAATGAGCAGCGCTCCCAGAAAGATTATCTGGGAAGCAAAGCCAAACGCCTGGAACAGGTGCCGGCGGCCCAGGCCCTGAATGTGGCGCCCCAGGAAAAGGCGGTGATGTCCGCCGCCTCGGCCCCGGCCGCCTCCATAGAAAGTGAAGTGGATGCCAAGGCCGATTTCTCCATGGACTTAAGCGCAGTTCGCAAGCAGACGGCCGGCCGGGGCGCCATCCAGGCCGAGGGCCGCCTGGGCAATGATCCGGGCCTGGATGCCAAATTATTCCAGGTGGAAGTGGATCCCATGCAATCGGTGCTCATCGATTCGGAGCGCATCCTGATTTTCCGCCGCATCGTGATCCGCAACCAGGTTTTCCGCCAGGGGTTTGTCCTGCTGGTCAGGCCGTTTTTCGAGCATCTGCTGGCCGTCCATTTTTCCGGGCAACCCATGGCGCGTTTCACCAATCTGCGTTTGCAGGTCCTTAGCGGTGAAAACGGCCGGCCGGGAGCCCAGGCCGGGATTGCCGCCCAACAGCCGCGTTTTTCCATCCAGCGCACTTTCCCCCGTCCCTTTGCCTTTGTCCAGGCCACCCTGGCCTGTGACCGGATTCCGGCCTCGGCCGGCCGCAGGACCTGGAATCTCATGGTGGCGGCCATTGCCCTGATTTTCACCCTGGGATTGTTTGCCATTTACCGCAGCGCCCGCACGGTTACGGAACTGGCCGAACGCCGGGCCACTTTTGTTTCCTCCGTCACCCATGAGTTGAAGACCCCCCTTACCAATATCCGCATGTACATAGAAATGCTAGAACAGGGCATTGCCCAATCCCCGGAACGGGAGCGGGAATATCTGCAGGTCCTGCTGGCGGAGAGCGGCCGCCTGACCCGGCTGATCAACAATGTCCTGGAATTTTCCAAACTGGAAAAAAAACACCGCCAGGCCGCTCTGGTTAAAGGCGATTTCGACGATGTCATTGCCGAAATCCGGGAACTCATGCAGGAAAAACTGCGCCAGGAAGGCTTCAGCCTGGATGTGGACAAAGGGGCAATCCCGCCTTTTCCCTATGACCGGGAGATGATGATCCAGATTCTCATCAATCTCATGGAAAACAGCCTCAAATTCGCCAGGAACGCCACGGACCGGCGGCTCGTCCTATCAGTGCGGCCACAAGGGGAGCGTGTGCTGATCAGCTTGTCCGACGCCGGCCCGGGCATCCCGCCCGCGGCCCTCAAGAAAATTTTCGACGACTTCTTTCGGGTGGACAGCGAGCAGGTCCGCACCACCCAGGGCACGGGCATCGGCCTGGCCCTGGTGAGGAAATTGGCCCAAGCCATGGGCGGCAGTGTATCCGCCGCCAACAACCCGGTTGCCGGTTGTACTATTACGGTTTCTTTGCCACGCCAATAGGGGAAACTTATCTGATTTTTTTCGGGGTCGGGGTCGGTATCGGGATCGGTATCGGAAAAAAAACAGGTGTATAGACCGAAGGCTGAAGACTGAAGGTTATAGGACATTGTTCCTTCAAATACCGAAAAAAACTCGACCCCGATACCGATAGCGACCCCGACCCCGACTGATTCGGCTTTACAATCCTGAAGTAGCATAAAAAAGCCCGGGAGAAAACTCCCGGGCTTTTATTTTACTTCATCCGAAGGATTCGCTTAAATACTATGGGCGAACCTTGCGGCTAGAACAGACCGCTTACCTTACCGGTGGCCGGATCCACGTCAATGCGGCGGAAGGCCGGGTTGGAGCTGGTACCGGGCATGAGGCTGATGGTGCCGGCGCAGGGGCACAGGAATTTGGCGCCGGAGTAAATCAGGACGTCGCGGATGGGCAGACGCCAGCCCTTGGGCACGCCTTTTCTGACCGGATCATGGGTCAGGCTCAGGTGGGTCTTGACCATCATGGTGGCGAAGTCGGCGTATTTGGGATCTTTTTCCAGCATCTCGGCCTTGGCCGTGGCTTCCGGAGACCAATCCACGCCGTCGGCACCGTAGACTTCCGTGGCGATCATATTGACGCGGTCACGCAGTTTCATTTCCAGCGGATACAGGAATTTGAAGTCGTTCTTTTCATTGCAGGCATCGATGACCGCATCGGCCAGTTCCAGGGCGCCTTCGCCGCCGCTGAGCCAATGGTTGGACTCGGCGCAACGGGCACCGGCGGCCTCGGCCGCTTTCTTGACCGCCGCCACTTCCGCATTGGTGTCGGTATGGAAGCGGTTGATGCACACCACGGGGTTGATGCCGGCTTTGCGGATGATGTTGATCATGTGCACCATGTTGGCGCAGCCTTTTTCCACCAGGCCGATGTTTTCCTTGGTGTACTCTTCGGGCAGGGCTTTACCGGCCACGACCTTGGGTCCGCCGCCGTGCATTTTCAGGGCGCGGATGGTGCTGGTCAGGATGGAAACATGGGGTTTCAGGCCGCTGAAACGGCATTTCACGTTCCAGAATTTTTCAAAGCCGATGTCCGCGGCAAAGCCGGATTCGGTGACATGGTAGTCGAACAGCTTCAGGCCCACGCGGTCGGCGATGATGGAGCTCTGGCCCACGGCGATGTTGGCAAAGGGGCCGGCATGCACAAAGCAGGGTTGATATTCGGCGGTGCTCATCAGGGTGGGGTTGATGGTGTTGCGCATGAAGGCCGCCATGGCATTGCCCACTTCCAGGTCGCGGCAGGTAACGGGTTTGCCGCTCTTGTCAAAGGCCACGGTGATGTTGTTGATGCGCTCTTTCAGGTCGGCCAGGTCGGTGGCCACGGACAGGATCGCCATCAATTCCGAACCCACGGCGATGCCGAACTTGGACTGCATGGTGTAACCATCGGTGCGGCCGCCGATGCCGATGATGATGTTGCGCAGGGCCTGGGCGCAGAAGTCGATGATCCAGCCGAATTCCACCCGGGTGGGATCGATGTCCAGACGGCGCATGGCGGTGAGGCGGGCCAACTGCTCATCATTGTAATTGCGCTCATGCTGCATGCGGGAGGTCATGGCCACCATGCCCAGGTTGTGGGCGTTCATGATGTCGTTGATGTCGCCGGTGAGTCCCAGGGAGAACTCGGTCATGGGAATCAACAGGGCGTTGCCGCCGCCGGCCGCCGTGCCTTTGACGTTCATGGTGGGTCCGCCGGAGGGTTGCCGCAGGGCGCCGCCCACGTTTTTACCGCGTTTTCCCAAACCTTCCATGATACCCACGGAGGTGGTGCTTTTGCCTTCTCCCAGGGGGGTGGGGGTGATGGCGGTGACTTCAATGTATTTGCCGTCGGGTTTGCCTTTCAGGCGGTTGATGACTTTGAGAAAATCGATTTTGGAAAGACGGCCCATGGGCAGCATTTCATCAGCCTTAAGCCCCAGTTTTTCGCGCCACTGCTCCGGAGTGGGCATGTTTTTTTCGGCCTCTTCGGAAATTTGCCAGTCGGCCATTTTAGTCGCATCGTAAGGCATCGTTCTGATCCTCCTTAAAGTTTATAGTTACAGGTTGTTGGTATAATTTATCTTAAAATCTGATAGGTTAATATTCGATTCACATTAAAATACGCTTCCTATCATGCGGCCGATATTTTGGCAAGTATTAAATATTTACTTTATTTCAGCATGTTATGCTAATGCTGCTCGGTCCGATAAACCCCGCATCCCGAAACCCATTTCACGACCCCGATACCGATACCGACCCCGATCCCGATCAGTAGCCCGCATCTCAAATCTCAAATTTCAAATCTCAAATTTCAAATTTCAAATCCAGTCCTCCCTACCGGTCCATACAATTCAACCGATAATAAAATCCCTCTTTTTTCATCAATTCCTCGTGACTGCCCTCTTCAATGATGCGGCCTTTATACAGGGCCAGAATACGGTCCGCGGTCCGGGCCGTGGACAGGCGGTGGGCGATGATGATGGCGGTGCGGTCCGCCAGCAAGTTGTTCAGGGCCGCCTGGATTTTCTGTTCTGAAACCGAGTCGATGTAGGAAGTGGCCTCGTCCAGGATGATCAGATCCGGGTTTTTGGCAAAGGCCCGGGCAATGGACAACAACTGGCGTTCACCGCTGGAAAGGGAATCGCCGCCGGCGTTGAGGGCAGTATGGATTCCCGCCGGCAGGCGCTCAATAAAATCGTGGCAATTGGCAGCATCCAAAACAGCTTGTTCAAACAAGGGGCTGGGTTTCTCCTTGCCTGTGAAAATATTGTCCTGGATGGTGCCGGAAAACAGAAAGGGGTCCTGGGGCACCAGGGCGATGCGCTCGCGGACGGCGGCCGCCGAATAAGTGCGGATGTCGCTGCCGTTAAGCATAATACGGCCCTGGGTGGGGTCGTAGAAACGCACGATGAGATTGATCAGGGAGGTCTTGCCGGCGCCGGTGGGGCCCACAATGGCCAGGGTTTCACCGGCACGCAGGGTGAAGCAGAGGTCCTTGAGAACCGGCTCGCCGCTTGGGTAGGAAAACTTTACTTGCTCAAAGCTCAATTCGCGGATGGGCTCGGCCTTATCCCGGAGTACGGCCGGGCCGGAAGCATCGGCCCGGCTGGGTGTATCCAGGATGAGAAAGATACGTTCCGCCGAAGCCATGGCGTTTTGGAGGATGTTGAATTTTTCCGCGATGTCCCGGATGGGCCGGAAAAACATGCGCATATAGGAGATGAAAGCCGTGAGGGCCCCCAGGGTGATGGTATGCTCCATGACGCTGCCGCCGCCGAAATAGATGACCAGGGCCAGGGCGGCCGAAGCCAGCAATTCGATGAGGGGCATGAACACCGCAAAGACCCGCACCTGTTTCATGCCGGTCAGGTAGTGCTCGTGGTTCAGACCGGCAAAGGTGCGCAGATTCTCGGTCTCATGCCGAAAGAGCTGGATCACGTGGATGCCCTGGATGGTTTCGGAAAAGCGCGTGTTGATTTCGGCAATCTTGATCTGCAGGGTACGGAAAGCCCCCCGGGCAATTTCGGCAAAGCGGTAGGCGGTCAGGACCACCAGGGGCAACAGCAGCAGGCAGATGCAGGCCAGTTTGAAATCGATGGACAGGAGCAGAACCGTGATGCCCGCCACCAGGAAAAGGTCCTGAAACACAAAGGACACCACGGAAGTGAACATTTCATGCATGTTTTGAATGTCGTTGGTCACCCTAGTCACCAGCCGGCCCACTGGATGGCGCGTGAAAAAGGTGAGGGGCAGGTTCTGAATGTGGGTGAAGAGATCCACCCGCAGATGATGCATCATTCTTTGACCGATGAATTCAATGAGCATGGCTTGCACAAATACGAATGCAAAATTGCAGCAAACCAAAATCAGCAGCAGAGCCGCCATGCGCAGGATGCCGGTCAGATCCCGGCTGCGCAGCTCGGCCAGGTCCTGGGGCGCCAGTTTCGCCAAATCCGCATAGGCGATCACGGCTGAATCCCCCTCTGGGCTGAACAGGGCCGGGTAGCGGGCCGCAATCCGGGCCGCGGCCGGATCGGACAAATCCGCGTGATACAGGCGGGTTTTGGCTGGGCCGGCGTCGCCCTGGGAATTGCGGTGGGCGGTGATCCGCGGAACAATATAACGGTCGATGGTGATCTTGGTAAGGTAGGGAATGGAAAGCTCTAAAAGGATAATCACGCTCACCAGCAGGATGGCGATGAGAAAATGGAAGCGATATTGCAGGGCATAGGGTAGTAGACGCCGCAGCAAGCGGATATCGTGGCGCTTATCTAATTTTTCTTCACTAAAAGCCGTGCTGTCGGTGGCCATTGAATTCCTCTTCCAATTGTTGAAGCTGATAGGTGCGGCTGTAATATCCGTCCCTGCTCATTAAAATCTCATGGGTGCCGCTGTCGGTTACAACACCCTTTTCCATAACCATGATCCAATCGGCATGGCGCACGGCCGAAAGGCGGTGGGAAACCATGAAAATGGTTTTTTGGCCGCTGAATTCCTGCAGATGCCGGATGATGGCGGCACCGGTTTCCACATCCACCTGGCTGATGGGGTCATCCAGGAGCAGGATGCGGGCATCATGAAAAAGGGCCCGGGCCAGGGCGATGCGCTGTTTTTGTCCGCCGGAAAGCACGACCCCTTTCTCGCCCACAATGGTGTCGAGGCCGGCCGGCAGGGCGGCGATGGTATCCGTAAGCCGGGCCTTTTCCAGGGCCTGCCGGAGGCGCTCCGGGTCCACGGTGGTGGTAGCAAGGGTTATGTTATCCTGGATGGTGCCGGAAAAAAGAAAGGGCTCCTGGGGAACAAAGCCGATGGCCCTGCGAAGGTCGGCCAGGGGGATTTCCCGTAAAGGGCGCCCATCCAGGCTGATGTTGCCGCCGCGGATATCGTAAAGGCGCGGAATCAGCCGCAGCAGGGAAGTCTTGCCGCTGCCGGGGGGGCCTACAATGCCCAGGCTGCCGCCGGCAGGGATTTTGAAATCCACCTTGGAAACCACTTCCGGTCCGGCCGGGCCATAAGCAAAGGCGACATTTTCAAAAACCAGCGCTCCTTTGACGCTGCCGAGGGGCAAGGCCTGGGGCTGTTCCTGGATTTCCGGCCGGGTTTTAAGGATCACATTGATGCGGTCCAGGGAGGCGGCGCCCCGCTGCAGCAGATTGGTCACCCAACCCAGGGCCATCATGGGCCAGGTCATCAGATTGAGGTAGTTGATGAAGGCCACGAAATCGCCGGTGGTGATGTCGCCGCAGACAGCCTGGCGGCCGCCTAGAAAAATGACGATGACCAGGGCCAGATTGGTGAAGAAAATCATCATGGGATAAAAAGAACCGGTGATGCGCACCAGGGCCAGGTTGCGCTGGATATAGGCCGAGGACATTTCCTGCAGCTTGCGGGCCGATTCGTCCTCCAGATTGTAGGTTTTGACAATGCGGATACCGGCAAGGCGCTCCCGCACGGTTTCGGTCATTTCCGCAAAGGCGGCCTGAACTTCCTGGTATTTGCGATGCATGCGGCGGCTGAAAAAGCGGGCGCTGAAGGCGATCAGGGGCATGGGCAACAGGGCGAAAATGGTGAGCTTGACATTGATATAGAACATGAAGCCGGCAGCCGCGGCGCCCAGGAAGACGGCATCGGTGAGGGCCACCATGCCCATGCCCACGGCCATGCGCACATGGGTGATGTCGTTGGTGGCGTGGGCCATGAGATCCCCGGTGCGGGTATGGTCGAAATAGGCCGGGGAAAGGCTCTGAATATGGTTGAAAAGCTGGTTGCGCAGGCCTTCTTCCACCCTACGGGACATGCCGATCAGGCACCTACGCCATACATAGCGCAGCAAGGCGATGAGCACGGCCACGGCCATGATATAGCCGGCATAGCCGCCCAGCTTCCAGAGGTCGATATTCAGGCTGGTGAGGTCATCCACGGCCCATTTAATGAAACGGGGAATGAAAAGTTGCAGCGCATCCACGATTAAGAGGCACAGGATGCCTAGGATGATCCGCTGGGAATTTTCTATGAAATAGGGTCGAATAAGTTGATAAGATCTCATATGTATTATTAAATCAAATTGTTATTTTATGCGCTGCAAAACCGGAGAGCCGGCCGGGGGGCCGGGCCTGCCGGATTCCTGAAAAAATTACCTATAGCATTGAAATAAAGGACTTGACAAACATAACCCGGTCGGAAGAGGATAAAAATATGGATGAGGAAGAAGGAGCATGATCGAACCACCACAAGTCTATTATGCCCCGCATTTACCCAAAAGAAATCGATTGAGAGGAGATTGCCCACATGGCGCAAGGTATTGTAAAATGGTTCAGTGACAAGAAAGGTTATGGGTTCATCGAGCAAGAGGGTGGGCCCGATGTTTTTGTTCATCATTCCAATATTAACGGCACCGGCTTTAAGACCTTGGCCGAGGGTGCGCGGGTTACCTTCGAAATTGAAGATGGTAAAAAGGGGCCGACAGCAGTCAATGTAACCGTAGTATAGCAGTATACCATCCATCGTATCCTGTTTCACGGCGCCTGAACGAGAACTCCCCCGCTTCGGGGGAGTTGGAAAGCCCCCTTCTTCGTTCAGGCGGGAATAAACCCGGGAGGGATTCAAGGCCCAAGGCCCATCCATTTTCCCATGTTTTGATATCCTGATGAGGGGGAGCAGGTCTTTTTTGCGCCTCAAGGACCCACCAGCATGGTTTCCCGTAAGGAAGCGATTACCTCCGGCACCACAGCGCCTTTTTCTTGCAGATACATTGCGGCACTGCCATAGGTTTTGCGGATATGCTCCAATACAAAGACCATGGCCTCACGGGGGGCGGAAAGATAGGGGGCCACCAGTTGCGGGTCCACCCCCAGGGAGCGGATGTATTCGTTGATTTTAACAACGGTTTCGGCGAAATAATGATTGGATACGGCATGGTCCGCGATGATGGTCTCTTCCGGAACCCCCAACACCGATAGGATCAGGGCCGCGCAAACACCGGTGCGATCCTTGCCCGCCGTGCAATGAAAAAGCAAGGGGCGGCTGTCGGCCTCGGCCAGTCTTGTGACGATGGTTCCCCAGGTGCGGCCGTAGAATTCGATGTTGTTGCGGTAGGCGTCAATCATGAAAGTCGGTGTCAGCCAACTGGTGTCTTTTTGCTTCAGTCTTTCCATGGCCGTGACTGTATCGAAATCACTGCTCACCACCGGAAGCTGAAGATATTCCACCCCGTGTTCCGGCAGGCGGTCCGGCGCTTTGTGAACTTCCGCCGGGGCGCGCAGATCGCACACCAGTTTGAGGCCCATGACCTGGAGCTGTTCAAGATCCCTAACGCTCAGCCGGGCAAGACTGTCGGAGCGAAACACCTGGCCCCACTTGGTGCAACGGCCGTCCACGGTTTCATAGCCGCCGAGATCCCGAAAGTTCACGGTTCCATCCAGGCGGATGCGCCGTTTTTCGTCCAGTTCATTGGGGCCGCTTTGTGTTTCCATCATGCTACTTCCCTTTTTGTCCAAGTTGAATTATCCCATTCTCCATTGTGGGAGCGGCTTCCAGCCGCGATACCGCCGCAAAGCAGATCAAAGCCGGAATCTCCTCTATTAAAATTTGGTGGGCCAATTGGCCAAGCGATGCTCGCCGATCCCGCCGCTCCGGTCGCCCCGGGCGATTTCCAGGGCGCGGATGATATATGCGCGGGTCTCCGCCGGGTGGATCACATCATGAATATGATGATGCCCGGCAGCGCCGAAGGGTGAGGCATCATCCACCATTTGCTGAAACAGGGCTTCCCATTCCGGCGAATGGCGCTGGTCGGCCGCGAGTTTGCCGCCGTAAACCACGTTGGTGGCAATGGCCGGGTCCACGAAACTCATTTCCGCCGTGGGCCAGGCCACCAGGAAATCAGCGCCGCAGCCCGAGCCGCACATGTTCCAGAAGGCCATACCGTAAGTCTTGCGCACGATCACGGAGATGCGCGGCACGGTGAGCAAGCCCAGGGCGTTCATGTAGTTCATGACCTTGGCGGCGACGCGTTTGTGTTCGGCTTCCTTGCCCACCAGGAAGCCCGGGATGTCGTGAAAAAACAAGAGGGGGATGTTGAAGGAATCGCACAGGCATAAAAAACTGATGACTTTGTCGATGCCGTCCGTATCCATGGCGCCGGCATTGAACATGGGTTGATTGGCCACCAAGCCCACCGCTTTTCCGCCCACCCGGGCCAGGGCCGTGATCACGGAGCAGCCAAAGCTAGGTTTAATGGGGAAAAGACTGCCCGTATCCACGATGCGGTTCAGGATTAAATGCATGTCATAGGTGCGGTTGCGTTTTTCCGGCAGAAAGTCCAGGATGGCATCCATGCCTTGGCCGGAGTCTTCCGGAACAGCCGCATCCGGCGGGCATTCACCGTTGTGGCAAGGCATATAGGACAGATAACGGCGGATGAGCGCAAAGCATTCGGCTTCGTTTTCCGCCACCCGGTCCACATTGCCGGTGATCTCGGCATGCACTGCCCAGCCCCCCAGTTCTTCGTCCGTGACCTTTTCCCCCAGGGCCAGCTCCAGCACCCGCGGGCCGGAAACCCCCATGGCGCTGCCTTTGACCTGGACCACGAAGTCGGACAAACAGGCCATCCAGGTGGGCATGCCGTAGCACTCCCCCATGATGGCCGTGATCATGGGGGTCTGGCGCACGCGGCTCATGATATGCAAGTAGGATTCAAAATGGCCGCCGCCGAAGGAAGCCAGGCCCCGGGCGCCCATGATGTCCGGCATGCGCGCCCCGCCGGCCTCGCCCAGATAAATGACCGGATAGCCTTTGCGGGCCGCCGTGATCTTCAGTTCCCCTTCCTTGCGGCCGGCGATGCGGCTGGAGGTGGCGGCCAGTACCGTAAAGTCATTGGCCGTGATCACCACCTGGCGCCCGTCGATTTTGCCGTAACCGCCCACCTTGCTGTCTGCCGGGGTCTTGTCTTCCAGGCCGGGCATGTCCGAATGGTTGAACATGCCGACTTCAAAAAATGAACCTGGGTCCAGCAAAGCGTCGATGCGTTCCCGGGCCGTGAGACGGCCTTTGGCGTGCTGTCGTTCAATCTTTTCCGGCCCGCCCATTGCCAGGGCCTTGGCTTTTTTTTGTTCCAGGATTTGGATTTGTTCTTCAAAGGCCATGGGATCATTGCTCCTAAAATTCAAGTGTGCCGGGATCGCAATCGGGCCGTTTGCCCTGCTTATGATACATTCAGAAAGTCATGGGTGCAAATGTACCTGATTTTCAATCAGCGCGTCAATCACAAATAACGAACGCTCGCTCATTTAGGGGTCACATCTTAAATATTAATTATTGACAAGCTCATGTTGCTAATTTAGTGTCCGAAAAGTATATGCTTTCTGAAAAAGCATGCTTTCCGGCAAATCAAACAGGCATTTTGGAATGGCGCGACCTTTAAGAATAGAATTTTCAGGTGCATTCTATCACGTGATGAATCGCGGAATCACGGGAATAAATATATTCAGGAGTGAGAGAGACCGGGAAAAATTTTTAGAGTATGTCGGCAAAGCGGTGGGGCGCTATGATATCAAAGTGCATACCTATTGCCTGATGAACACACATTATCACCTTTTAATAGAAACACCCCATCCGAATCTAGGTCAGGCGATACAATGGATCAACGCAGCTTACTCCATGTATTTTAATAAAAAACGAAAACGCGCTGGTCATCTGTTCCAGGGGCGGTATAAAGCAGTGCTGGTGAATGCGGATGAATATTTACAGCAATTGTCCCGTTACATCCATCTCAATCCGGTGCGAGCGAAAATAGTGGGGCATTGCAAGGATTATCCGTGGAGCAGCTATCCGGTTTTCGGTGGTTATGTTGAGCCACCGGAGTGGTTGGAGATTGACTGGCTATTGTCACTGTTCGGAAAAGATGGGGGCAGGGCCAAAAGAAGATATCGTGATTTCATAGAGTCAGCTCAGAAGGAAGAGATTGTGAATCCGTTCGATGATATTATCGGCGGTTTTGTTTTGGGTCGAGCAGATTTTGTAGCGTGGGTGCAAAAGACATTTCTGGATAAAAATTTGAATGATAAGGAAGTACCACAGCTTAAAAAATTAAAATCTAGGCCACGGCCTGATGATCTAGTTCAAGCTGTTGCCGATGAATTCGGCTGTGGACGAGAAGCCATCCTGCAGAAGGGGAAAAAGAGGAATTTTGCACGGGATGTGGCCATCTATTTATGTAGGGAGATGACGGGCGAAACCGGTGCCGCATTGGGTGGATATTTCGGTGGTATCTCAGGGGCCGGCATAGCAATTAGGCATAGCCAGATTGCGAAGCAAATTGAAACCGATCGCATGCTCAAAGAGCGGGTGGATCAAATAAAAAAGAAAATATTTAATATTTAAGATGTGACCCTATGGATGAGACCATTTATAAAGCAGTCTTGAATACGATCACTGAAAATGTGATCGTGATCGACAAAAATTTGACCATCATTTTTCAGAACCGGATCAACGAAAAGTTGTATGGCGCAAGGTTGGGGGAAAATTGTTACCAAGTTTATCGCGATCGTCGGGAACCCTGTACGGATTGCCCTATTTTGGATGTGCTGGCAGATGGAAAATCGCGTCGTAGTTTGCGGGATGTGGTTTTACCGAACGGCAGCATCCACTGGATCGAAATGAATTCATCTCCGTTGCGGGATGGAAGCGGAAACATCATCGGCGCGGTAGAGGCCATTCACGATGTGACCGAGCAAATACGACTGAACGAGGAATGTCATACCCTGCGCCGTGAAATGCAGCGCCAGGCGCAATTTGAAAATATCGTTACGCAATCCAAGAAAATGAAAGCCATTTTTCGTCTGATTGAACGTGTCGCCGCCACCAACAGCACGGTCTTGATCACCGGTGAGTCCGGGACCGGCAAGGAACTGGTGGCCAGGGCGATTCTGGCCAATTCGGATCGCCGGGAAAAGCCCTTTGTCTCGATCAATTGCGGGGCCATTCCGGAGAATCTGCTGGAATCGGAGTTGTTCGGCCATGTGAAAGGCGCCTTTACCGGTGCGGTTAAGGATCACCCGGGATTGATTGAAACCTGCAACGGCGCGACGCTTTTTTTGGATGAGGTCGGTGAAATTCAGCCGGCAATTCAGGTAAAATTGTTGCGTTTTCTACAAAGCGGCGAATATCGTAGAGTCGGTGACACCAAGGTGCGCAAGGTGGATGTGCGCATTCTTTGCGCCACGAATCGGGATCTGGAAACGGCTGTGAAAAACGGCACCTTCAGGGAAGATCTATTTTTCCGTTTGAGCGTGATCCCCATCTCCTTGCCGCCCTTGCGGGAAAGGCGGGAAGACATTCCATTGCTCGCCACCCATCTGTTCCAGCGTTTGAGCGACGCGCATCATCGTCATTCTTCAGGTATCGCCTCCCCGGCCTTAAAAATTTTGATGGACTACTCCTGGCCGGGAAATGTGCGGGAATTGGAAAATGCCATCGAATACGCCGTGCATTTGACCGATGACGGCAAGGCTATTGTGCCGGAACATCTGCCCCCCAAGATTGTGGGCGCTGCTGATATAGAACCCCTTTCCATACAATTTCTTTCTATTGAAGACTATACCAAGCAATCCATTTATGCCCTGCAGGTGGACCATAGTGAGGAGCAGATCGCCCATAAACTCGGAATCAGCCGCAAGAATTTATGGGAAAAGCGCAATCGCTGGCAGATCTTACGTCCGGCGCGCTGGGCGGTGGATTAAAGGAAATTGCTTTTGAATATGGTCCGAAGGCAGCCGTTTGAAACGGATTGGTTCGTTACCATCGGTAACGCAAATTCCCGAAAAATGTTACGGATGGTAATTCAGCCTCCCCAGTCAGGAAATCTTCCCATTTCTCTTATTGAAAAAATATAGCCGGTTAGAAAATATCCCGTCTCCCTGGAACCTTCACTGGGCTTTGGCACGGGAAGTGTAATATTCATTTCCCATCAAATCAACAGTCCAACAAAAGGGGGATATATATGCCACAACTATTTTCATGGGATGAACGGCTTGATTATCTGCGGCGCTATGGAAGTCATGCCACGGCCTATTCCACATTGCAGCCCGGTTTGGAATACTTTGATATGGAAACAGTGGGCTATATCGCCTACAAGCAGATCGGCACCTTTTGGAAAACAACCCATGTTCTGGGAGATCCGGTAGCCGACCCGGAAAAAAAGTCCGAGATCATCGACGCCTTTATCCAGGAATTTCATCGTTCAAATTTCTATCAGATTCAATCCGACACAGCCGTATATCTGCATGCCGCGCATGGGTATTGCATGAACGAATGCGGACTCGAGTCCGTTATTCCAATTGAAAATTTCAGTCTGGAAGGCAGGAAAATGCAGGATATCCGGCGCTATCGCAATGTTTGTGAGCGCAGCGGCGTGCGGGTTTTTGAGAGCAGCATTGCCGCCATCGGCGCCGCCGTCTTGCAGCGCATCTCAGCCGAATGGATGCGCAGCAAGATCGTCAGCGGCAATGAATTGGCTTTTTTGGCCCGGCCTTTGACAGCGTGGGATGAGCCGGATGTCCGCTGTTTTTTTGCCCGGAAAGATGAGGAGATCATCGGTTTTGCCGTTTTCGATCCGATCTACCAAAATCAACGCATCGTGGGATACCAGAATGTGATCCAGCGGGCCAAAAATAATGTGCCCAAAGGAACCCTGGATTATATCAACCTGCATGTGATTGAACAGTTTAAACACGAAAAGAAAGGCTTTCTCAGCTTGGGGCTTGCGCCGCTTGTCGCCATGGAGCGGTTGCCGGGTTTTGACAGTCCCTTCATTCACCTGCTTTTCAAAACTTTCTATGAGAAAGGAAATTTCATGTATGGCTTTAAAAGATTGGAGTTTCATAAGGAAAGATACCGGGCGATCAAGCGGAAAAATTATTTTTCAAGCCATTCCGCCTTTCCCATCAAGGATATCTTGGACGGCTATATGCTATGCCGGGTGCTCACCTTCAAAAATATGTGGGAGCTGGTAAAGAAGCAAATTGCAGCCATCCGGCCGGGGCGCTGGTCTGCACCCGTTTTTCCAAAGACAAAGATGGCCTTACAGTAGCAAACGAAAAATATTACGGAGAAAAACCAATGTCATATAGTGATTGCAGCGACTGGAGTCAATGTCAAGCCTGTGGTGAATGTCTCATGAACTGCCCGGTGATGCGTATGGGCCTGGAGGAGGCCAAGGAAACCATCCGACGCCTCATCAGG
The DNA here is from genome assembly GCA_020723325.1 of Desulfosudis oleivorans. Lineage (GTDB taxonomy): Bacteria > Desulfobacterota > Desulfobacteria > Desulfobacterales > SURF-7 > DYJD01. The sequence goes on from DYJD01000016.1 coordinate 104,345, forward strand.
GGTGAAGCCGCGCCAAGGGTGTTTGAACAATGCACCTTGTGTTTCAATTGCAACAACTACTGCCCTGTGGAAGGGCTGCGTCCCCATGAGCTCATTCAGCAGCGCATGCTGGAGTCCCGAGCTTGTTCGCCGGAATATATCAAATATTTCTTAAATGGGATGCCGGCGCCGGTGATCTGGCATGATGTTTATTCTGAGATGAGTCCGGCGGAAAAAGCCATACTGCTCAAGTGGTCCGAAATTCCAGCGCCGGCTGACGAACTGTTGTGGATCGGATGCGTTGGACGCATGAGTTGCCGGGATATCGAGCAATCCAAAATCCTGGGTCAATTACCGAAATACGGACCGCCGGACTTGTGCTGTGGGGAATTGGCCTACCGCATGGGCAGCTGGCAGGCCTATGCCGATACCGTGGAAAGAACGCTGCAACGTTTTGCCGATCTGTCCATCAAGCGCTTGGTGTGCTACTGCGGTTCCTGCTATTATTTTTTCTCCAATATTCTGCCCAATGTTTACGGTAAAAAACTGCCGTTTGAGCTGATTTCCTTATATCAATGGTTATGGGAGAAAGTCGCGAAGCATGAACTGGTCTTAGAGAAACCGTTGACGTTTACCGCTGCCGTGAGTGAATCCTGCTATGTCAGTGAGTTGGGGCCGGAATTTTGGGAGCCCTTGCGCAAACTCTATCAGGCGGCCGGTGCCAGTCTTCTAGAACTTGAGCATCATGGCTATGACGGCATGACCTGCGGGACCATGAGCATGGTGCGCAAAGGCAATTTTACCGCGAGTTTTTTCTCCATGTACAAGGAACAGCGTAAAAAATATCAGGAGGTGAAGGCCGCCGGTACGAACCAAATGGCGGTCAATTGCCCGGGTTGCTTTCTGATGCCGAGTTTCACCAATGCCTTTCACGGCATCCGCATTCGCTACATGCTGGAGGAATTGCTGCAGGCCTATGGTGACTCCATCACCAGACCCATGGCGGAAAATTTCCGGTTGATGCGCAAATGGGTTGCCAAAAGAATGCCTCGTCTGCTGTTGCATAAAGGTACCCGGGAATTTCCGCGCATCCCGGTTGCGGAACCCATTTATGAGTATGGCATTAAAAGTGAAGATATGCCGGAAGTTGATTTCCGGATGAATTGTCGGTCTAAAATCACGGCCTAAGCCGGGCCGTATTTCTTTAGGGAGGGAACAGATGAAACTGCTGTTATTGTCGATAATTTTGCTGACCGTGGGGCTCTCTGAAAAGTGGTCGGATTATCCTGTTCCGGAATTTCAGATGGATTTTTTTGTGGCGCTCGGGATATTTTTTGGTGCGTATGCGCTCATCATGCGTACCTACTACCGATCCGGGGCTGCCTGGCCCATAAGTCACAATCTACCGAGGCCCCTCGTCCTTAAGCCTACAACCTATCTGAAAGCCATGGTATGCTGGCTGGACGCTTTTGAAAGAACGTATGCAATCCCCCCAGGTTTGTACTATACCGGCCTTCAATATGATCCGGCCGCGCCGCTGCTGGTGACCGCCAATTATCTGCTGACGGTCTTTCTGGTGAAACGCAGCCTTGGTAAAAGAAATGTCCGACTGCTGGTGGTGGATACGGATGGAATTAATGTCTGGTGTTCTGCCAGTAAGGGACAATTTTCCAATGGGGCGATTGCAAAGCAACTTGCACGATACAAGGATGCGCTCGCTTCCGACAACGGCAAGCCGACCCTGGTGCTGCCGAAACTATCCTTGGCCGGGGTCGATCTGAAGTCCCTGCGGAACAATGGAATCAGACCGATCATCGGCCCGGTGCATGCCAAGGACCTGCCGGGCTTTCTTGCCCAGATGCCGCTCAAGGACCAGACCAACGATTGGGAACAATTCGGATTGCGCGCCAGGCTGTTTGGTTGGTTGCCCAGCCTGTTGCAATGTCTCGGCTCCATTTTGAGCGTTTTTGCAGCCTTGTTGCTGGTGGAACAGCTTTTGGGGATTCCCGCGCCGTTGGAGATCATCGGACTGACGGCCTTGCTGGCGACCCTTTATCCCATCCTATTCCCCTGGATTCCAGGCCAACGCAGTGCTATTGAAGTCACCAAAGGCGTGGGTTGCTTATTCATTATCATCAAGGAAGATATCCTGAAACTGGGTAACCAATTACATTCAAAACCCGAATTGGCTTAGCATATCCATCAAGCACGACAACATAAGGACGGCATGACAATGGATATCAAAGGATTTTTTTCAAGATAAGGTTAACTGACTCCGAAAAATAATTGATTTTGCATCGTTGACAAGGCATATTGATCCCTGGAATTCGAAGGCGCTAAGGGCAGAGCATGCGACTGAAATAGGACCAGGGGGCAAGTGCGCTAGATGAAGAGAGTCAAAAGGGAAACTCGACGCAGGCGTTGGAAGCGTTTCACAGTGCGGACCGGCTCAATTGTGCTGCTGCATCATTCCAGTATGTGGCGCTTTGGCCTCACCAAAACCATCGAGCTCGGTCCCATCCTGAATATCAGTCAAATGGGTTTGATGGTGCAATATATCGACAGTCAAGAACGCAGACGGGGCTGTAATGAATTGTCCATCGCGGTTCATCCCTACGGGATTCAAGTGGAAAGAATACGGTTTGAGACGGTTGCGGATTTTGAAGTGGCCAGTCTGCCGGATGAAAAAGCCATCCGCAACCGCAGTGTGCGTTTTGTGAATGTCACATCCTATCAGGCCTTTCAGATGGAAACGTTCATCAAGCTGTTTGCCAAGGAGGCCCTCCCGGACCGGCGCAGTCTTCAGAACCGCCGAGCCAAAGTCGACGCTTCTGAATCTGGTGTTGACTGGGACGGGGAGAACGATCGGCGTTGGGGGTATGACCGGCGTGAATAATCAAGTCAGGAGCCAGAAGCCAGAAGTCAGAATACAGAATGAAACAAGCAGCCTTATTCTGACTCCTGTATTCTGACTCCTGTATTCTGATTTTTTGATTCTGCGCAATTACGGATTTCCGTACAATCGATCCGGCCACCAGCGTCGCAGGATTTCTGATGCGCAGCGGGCCGCCTCATTCAAAGGGGCGGCCTGGGGCAGGCTTTGTCCGGCCTGCCACATGTCCATGGTGATCACCCGCTGTTCCTGAAGCAGATAATCAATGCTTTTTTGGAATTTATTGACTTTCCGTTTCCATTGCACCGGCAGGATTCCCACCCGGCACCCCGCGCTCAAGGCTTCGTAAATCATGGAAACACTGTCGGCCGTGACCCAGACCGACTGGTGGTCGGCATAGGCCGCCTCAATCCAACCCGGTCCTGTATCCTTGGCTTTGAAAAAAACCACCCGGGCGGTTCCGGCAACATGGGCCTGCAGCAGTTGAACCATGTCCGCCGGGGTGCGCGGTGAGGATGAAATCGTCCAGGATTTGTCCGGAGCCGCGTCAATGAGTTGTTGAATCCAGCCCAGGGTTCGAGCAGAATCCCAATGATGGCTTTTGGGGTCCAGTCCGCCCACCAGGATCAGACCCTTGTCCGGATCATGGCGATTTTGGAAAACGGCGGTATTGGGGGGGCCCAGGGTGACGAAGATATTGGCCGCCGGCCTGGGGGAATCGTGCCGGGGCACAAAACAGAGATCCATTTTGTTGCGCAAGATCCAATCCGGGGTCATGCAGGTGATCAGCCTGGCGCCGCACTGCTCCTGGTACAACAGCATGGGAATATGGGTGGAGGCGCCGGTGCCGATGATGAGATCCACCTGGGCCGCGGATTTTTCAGGGGGCAGGGGGAAAAGCCGGGTCCCCAGGAAACGCCCCCAGTTTTTCAGGCCGGTTGTGAAATCCGGCGCGGGCAGGCGCAGCGGATGAACACTGACCTGGGTCAGGGCCGCAAGGGCACTGAGAATGCCTTGGGTCTGTTTTTCGTGCCCCAGGCGGTTGTCAAAAAAAGCCTTGATGACAAGGGGGGTCATGGGATCTGCACCTTCTGAAAATGAATATCGCTGCTCAATTTGCTTTGAATGAAGCGCTCAAAGGATTCGGCGGCCCGGCCAAAGTCCATGGAGACACCCAGGACCCAGAGTTCAAGGGCAAAGGGATTTTCATGGCCGAGACGACTGAAGTCTTTTTCCGTGGTGAGAATGAGCTCGGCCTTGTGAGCATGGGCGGCGCTTTGGATCTGCTGAAGATCGGCCGGGCTGTAACGATGATGATCGCTGAAACAATGGTGGCCTTTGATCTCAGCCCCTTGCTCGGCCGCGGCTCTCTGAAAATCCGCATTCCGGGCAATGCCTGAAAAAAGATGGACCCTGCGATTCCCCAGGGCCGCCAGGTGGGGCCGGTCCGGCGCGGCGGCGGACTTGGGTCCCCGGGCAGGAACGACGGCAGCCACATGGGGTTGATGGGCGGCAAAAAAAACCGGTTTGTCCTGAAGCGCTTCAGCCAAAAGCGGCGATACGGGCCCGGCGGTCTGATCCCACCGGGTGAAAATAATTCCCTGGGCCCTGGCCAGGGCCGTTAGGGGTTCCCGCAGGGGCCCCCTGGGCAGCAGCCGGCCGTTTCCCAGGGGACGCCAGTAATCCAGCAGGACCAGATCCAGATCGCGTTGCAGGGCCAAATGCTGAAAACCATCATCCAGGATGATCACATCCGGCTGAAATTCACGAATTGCCCGCAGGCCTGCGGCAAAGCGATCACGACCCACCAGCACAGGAACATCCGGCAGCCGGCCGGCCAACAAAAACGGCTCATCCCCGGCTTGGGCGGCGGTCATGCGCAGGCCGCGGCCGTCGCTGACAATCCCGCCGCCCTGCCCTTCGGCCGTGCCCTTATAGCCGCGGCTGATCACCACGGTCCGGTAGGCCAGACGTCGGCAGAGTTCGGCCACGTATTGGGTCATGGGGGTTTTACCGGTTCCGCCGGCGGTCAGATTGCCGATGGAGATCACCAGGCAGGGCAGCTTGCGGGCGGTGAGCAGGCGCCGTTGAAATCCCCACACCCGCAAATCCACCGCCGCCTGGTAGGCCCGGGCAAGGCCGCCCAGGGTCCAGTCCAGCCAAAACGGCAAAGGGCTTTCGTCGTTCAGGGCCGACTCGATTGTTTGGAGGATTTTTTTCATGAAGCCCTCACATGAGCTCCGCAATGATTTTCAGTGAATTTTCCAGAGCCCCTTGATTTTGGGTAAACACCGCCAAGGCTTTTTGTCCCATTTCCCGTATCGCTTGTGGAGAATTAATCAGGTTGAGCACTGTTGCAGAAAGACCGGGACCGTCACAAACCGTGCGGGCCGCGCCGGCGGCCTTGAGCTCATCGGCGATCCACTGGAAATCCCGCATGTCCGGCCCGAACAGAATCGGTTTGCCATAGGCCGCCGGCTCCAGCGGATTATGCCCGCCCCAACAGCCCAGGCTGCCGCCGATAAACGCGATATCGCAAACCGCATACAGGTTTCTGAGGCGACCCATGGAATCCACCACCAGTACATCCCAGGGGGCTCCGCAGGAGTGGTCCGGCAGTTCCTTCAGGGTACGGACTGAAAACCCGGCGGTGGTGAAAATGCGTTTGGTGCCCAGGGCCCGTCCAGGGTCCCGAGGGGCCATGATCAACACCAGCTCCGGATGATGAGTTCTCAATTGTGAAAAGGCCGCCTGCAGGATGGGCTCTTCGGCTGGATGGGTGCTGCCGGCCAGCAGGACTATTTGTCCGGCATTTATACCCAGGCTTTTTTTAAGGCCGCGGGCCTCTGCCTGGGGATCAGTCGGTAAGGCCTGATCAAATTTCATGTTGCCGGTGACGATGATTTTGTCCTCCGGGACGCCCAATTGTTTGAAGCGGCAGGCATCGGCAGCGGTTTGAACACCGATGCGATGGAACACCGACAAAGCCGGCCGGAACAGCCGGGCCAGTCTTTGATAGCCGCGCAAGGAATTTTCAGATAGCCGCGCATTGACCAGCACTGCCGGAATGCTTTTTCGCTGCAAGGTGGTCAGAAAATTGGGCCAAAGGTCGGTTTCCACAATGACCACGGCGGCCGGCTGAATCTGCCGGAGGCGGTGGTGTACCACCGGCAGCAAATCATAGGGAAAGAAGCAAATGGTAGCGGCATGGCCGGCCAACTGTTCACAGGCGATCTGATAACCCGTGAAGGTGGAGGCGGAAAAAAGCAGACGTTCCCTGCCGTATTGCCGCCCAAGGGCTTTGACCAGGGGCAAGGCCGAAAGGGTTTCCCCCACGGAAAGGGCATGGACCCATAAAGGTCGGGGCTGGTCAGGCCGGCCGGTTTTCCGGGGGAAGGGATGGGGGCCGAAACCCAGCCGGAAGGGCGCGGTCTTGCGTCTTTTTTCCGAGAGCAGTATCAAGGGCACCAGCCAGGGAAATGCCAGGGCGGCTGCCGCCAGGGTGAGCATATTGTAAAGCAGTATCATGTCCGGGTTCATACCCGCAATCTTTAGGCTTCGTCAACTCTGTTCTATCATCTCTCCAGGGCATTATCTGAAAATAAAAGAAACGATACCGATACCGATACCGACCCCGACCCCGAGGTCAAGACTAAAAAACCATTGAAAAACATCCCATCAATGGCTATTAGCTGTTTGCCGACAAATTGTATTTTATGATTGAGAAAGGATCATTTCATGAAAAACCCGACCAAAATCACCAAAGCCCAAGACGGAAGACTGTTGGTGCCGGATTGCCCCATCATTCCATACATTGAAGGGGACGGCATCGGGCCGGATATCTGGAAAGCCACCCGCATGGTAATCGATGCTGCCGTCAAGTGCGCTTTCAACGATCAAAAACGCATCCAGTGGCTGGAGCTGGATGTGGGGGAAAAAGGTTTTCAGAAAACCGGCGAGTATCTTTCCGACGCGGCCCTGAAATCCATTCAGGACCATGTGGTGGCCATCAAAGGCCCCTTGACGACACCGGTGGGCAAGGGCATTCGCAGCCTGAACGTGACCATCCGCCAGAAATTGGATCTTTATGCCTGCGTGCGGCCCGTAAGGTACATTGATCCGGTACCCAGTCCCATGAAGCATCCGCAAAAGATCAATATGGTGGTCTTCCGGGAGAACACCGAGGACCTGTATGCCGGTATTGAATGGCGCGCCGGCAGCGCCGAAGCCGAGAGCGTCATCAACTTCCTGGAACAAAAAATGGGCGCGGTTGTGCCGGCCCACGCCGGCATCGGCATCAAGCCCATCAGCGCCGCCAACACCAAACGGCTGGTGGCTGCGGCGATTGCCTACGCCATGGACCAGAATCTTCCCAGCGTGACCTTGATGCACAAAGGCAATATCATGAAATTCACCGAAGGGGCCTTCAGCACTTGGGGCTATGAAGTGGCCCGGGAAAGATTCGGCGACCGCACCATCACCGAAGCCGAGGTGTACGAGAAACATAACGGCCGGGCTCCGGAAGGCAAGATCGTCATCAAGGACCGCATCGCCGATATGCTTTTTCAGCAGGTGCTGTTGCGGCCGGAGGAATTTTCCGTCATCGCCACCCCCAACCTGAACGGCGACTATATTTCCGATGCCCTGGCGGCCCAGGTGGGCGGATTGGGTATGGCGCCGGGCGCCAATATCGGCGATACCTGTGCCTGTTTTGAAGCCACCCATGGCACGGCCCCCAAATACGCCGGGCTGGACAAGGTCAATCCGGGCTCCCTGATTCTTTCCGGCGCCATGATGCTGGATTACATGGGGTGGGGCAAGGCGGCCGAATCCATCCGGCAGGCCTTGCAGGCCACCATCAAGGCCGGGGTGGTCACCTATGATCTGGCCCGTCAGATGGAAGGGGCGACAGAAGTCAAATGTTCTGAATTCGCCCAAGCCCTGGTGAGCAGAATCGGCTGAAACATGCATCGGGCCTTGATCCGCATGGCCGGGGCCGCCCGGAATTTCATTTTTCCAAGCCGGTGCCTGGCCTGCGGCAACCTGTTCCGGGTCCGAACCCATGGCTTGGACCCGGGTCCTTCTCCGCCGGATTGCAACAATTGGACATGGGCTTTTTTTTGCGGTGATTGCCGTGACGGTTGGACCCCGGTCCGCGCCCCCATCTGTCCCAGGTGTGGTCTGATGTTTAAAAGCCGGGAGGGCGAGGATCACCTGTGCCAGAACTGCGTAGCGGCCCCCAGGCATTTTTTCCGGGCACGGGCCGCGGGGCTTTACGCCGGCCCGCTCATGCAGGCTGTCCACCGTTTCAAATACCATGGCGATACACACCTGGCCGCACCCCTGGGCCGTCTGTTGTTCCAGACCTTCCGCGAGCATTTTGCCATGGACCCTGTAGATCTCATTTTGCCGGTGCCCCTGCATCGCCGCAAATTCAAACAGCGGGGCTTCAACCAAAGCTTTCTTTTGGTCCGCAATTGGGAAAAATCCGCTTGGGCTATGGATGGCGAGCGTAGAAGCTTTTCCATCGCCCGCAATGAGCTGGTGCGCGTCCGGGCCACCTCCCCCCAGACAGGACTGGGACGGAACCACCGCCTGGCCAATATCCGCAATGCCTTTCAGATTGCCGAGCCCGACAAGATCAAGGGAAAGCGTATTCTGCTGGTGGACGATGTCTATACCACCGGCGCCACTGTGGACGAATGCGCCCGGGTGCTTTTGAAGCATCAGGCCCGACAGGTGGATGTGCTCACCCTGGCCCGGGCCATGACTTTATCCTAATGCGAACCATTTCCCTATTTGCATTCAATTCAAGGGTATGATATTATTTTTTTGTTTTGAATATTTTCCCAAATCTAATTTTCTCAAGGACGCACGATTTCATTGGGCGTCAAGGCATTGCAAGACATAATCCGTGCATTTTGTAAGCAGTATCAGGGCCTGTTGTAAGCGGGTGTGAGCGCATATCGCGAATCATAATTGTGCAGCGACGAGGATTCCAGTTGACCATGCCTGTAATGAAACTCAAAACCAAAATCGTACTCGGCTCCTTTGCCATCGCCCTCTTGATTGCCGTTGCCACCATGATCGCCGCCGCATTCGTCATCGCCGGTCAAAATCGTTCGGCCTCCCATGAGCTTCTCAGACATTCCATCCGGATTCTCAACGAAGATCTCAAGGTGGCAAGCGACAAACTGGTTTTTGATACCTCACAGATGGCCACGATCAACAATATGGGTGCCAGGATACAGTTCATCATGGAGGAAAAGACCGGCACCGACACCATGTTGGCACGGGATTCCTATACGGAAACCGCCCGGGAATTATATCGCCTGGCGGTTTCCAACCGTATTTCCAAGGCCGCGATCTATGATCGCGACGGCGATCTTTCAGCCTTTGTGGTAGTGCGGGAAAAGGCCTTGCTCGGTTTTCCCGAGCGGCTCCCCACGCCGGGTTTTCAGACCGCCGTGTTGGAACCGGGCCGGCCGGACGAACAGCCCAAATGGCAGCGTCAAAACGATTTTAAGGAGATTCCTGCCAAGCTCACCATTGATAAATCCGAACTGAATACTGTTCAATTTCAGGATGTGGATGGTTTCATCAATCTGGTGGCCTATGCACCGGTGACCACCATGCAGTTTGATGCCAAAACGGAAAAGCTGAAACCGGAGCAAATCGGCTTTGCCGTGGCCATGAAACAGTTGGACGACACTTTTCTCAAGCGGGTTTCCGAACTCACCCGCACGGAAATCAATCTGTTCAACCGCAGCGGGTTTACGGCCGGCACCATGAAATCCCAGAGTAAATTGGAACTGAAAGAATTTGCCGCGCCGGAAGGCAAAACCACTGCGGTGGAACCCCGGTTTACCGATCTTGAATTGGCAGAAGAAAGCTATTTTCAAGCTATTCTTCCCATTTACAGCCGGGGCGAGTGCATCGGCGCCTTTGCTTCCCTCTATTCAAAAGCCACCAGCGAGAGTAACACCAAACAGGTTGTGATTCTGCTGGTGGCTATCGTCCTGCTTTGCCTATTGCTGATCATCCCGATTGCTTTTCTTTTTTCCCTGTCCATCACCTCACCTGTGGCCAAGGTCGTGGACGGCCTGAAAGACATCGCCCAAGGTGAAGGGGATTTGACCTACCGGCTGCCGGTGGGCGGCGCCGATGAATTGGGGGATTTGGCGCGCTGGTTCAATGTTTTTATTGAAAACCTCCAGGACATGATCCGCAAAATCATGCAGAACGCGGATCAACTGGATACCTCGGCGGATTCCCTTTCCGATTTGTCCGGACATATGGCGGCCGCAGCCAAGGACTCCTCCCAGCAATCCGATAATGTGGCGGCGGCGGCGGAAGAGATGAGCGCCAACATGGGATCCGTGGCGGCCGCCATGGAACAGACCTCCACCAATATTGAAATGGTGGCCAGCGCTTCCGAGGAAATGACCGCCACCATCAACGAGATCGCCCAAAATTCGGAAAAGGCGCGCAACATCTCCGAACAGGCGGTCAGTCGCTCCAAAACCACCACCGAACAGGTGGATGAGCTGGGTCGGGCCGCGGTTGAAATCAGCCAGATCACCGAGGCCATCAATGAGATTTCAGAGCAGACCAATCTGTTGGCCCTGAATGCCACCATCGAGGCGGCCCGGGCCGGGGATGCCGGCAAGGGCTTTGCAGTAGTCGCCAATGAAATCAAGGAATTGGCTAGGCAAACGGCCAGTGCCACCGCCCAGATCAAGGATAAAATTACAAAAATTCAGCGCACCACGGAAATGACCATTTTGCAAATCAGCGAGGTGGCCAGCGTAATAAATGTGGTGGATGAAATCGTCTCCAATATCGCCGGTGCCATTGAAGAACAGTCAGCCACCACCAAGGAAATCGCCAGCAACATTTCCCAGGCAGCCAGGGGCATACTGGAAGTCAATAAAAATGTCTCCCAGAGTTCGGCAGTATCGGAACAGATCGCCAAGGAGATTTCCGGCGTCAATCAGGGGGCGGCTGAAATCACCCAAACCAGCGGCCAGCTCGACACCAGCGCCAATAAATTATCAGAACTGGCAGCGATTTTAAAGGAAGCGGTTCAGCGGTTTAAAATCTAAATCCGAAAGGGCCGGCATTCGAGCTTATCCAATTTGTTTTGCCTAACCCCAAAAAAAGCAAAGAAGGAGAAACGGCATGAACGCAAGAGCAGGCGCGAAAATTTTCATAGTGCTGTTGTTGGTCATTTCATTCCCCATGGTGCTTGCTGCAGAAGAAGGTGTGACGGATACGGAAATTCATATCGGCGAGTTCGGTCCGCTGAGCGGTCCGGCCAAGCTGTGGGCCGACTGTCTGTATGGTGCGGAATTGTGTTTTAATCTGGTGAACAAGGAAGGCGGCCTGCACGGTCGTAAAATCGTGTTCCACATGATAGATGATTCCTACAACCCGGCCAAGACCAAGGCCGCGGTGAAAAACCTCCAGGAAACTACGGGGATTTTCGCCTGGGTGGGCGGTGTCGGCACACCCACCGGCATGGCGGTGAAGGATTATCTGGTGAGTCGCAATATCCCCTGGGTGGGGCCCCTTTCCGGCTCCGAAGTGTTTGTGAAACCGCCTATGAAAAATATTTTCGCCCTGTATCCCCATTATTCCCTGAGTGTCAAGGTCCTGATCCGGTATGCGGTCAAGGACCTTGGAAAAAAGAAAATCGCCATAGTGTATCTCAACAATCCCTTTGGTCAGGAGGGGGTGGAGGGCGCTAAAAAGACCCTCGGAGAATTCGGCTTGGAGCTGGCGGCAGCGGTGCCGGTGGATGTGAATGAAACCAACCTGAGTCCGGCTTGTATGGACCTGCGTAAGGCCCAACCGGATACGGTGCTGCTGTGGATGGATCCCTTCAAGTCCCTGCGGCTGCTCACTCTGGCCAAGCAGATGGAGCTTACCCCCCAATGGATGGCCGGCAGCATGTTCAGCGATTTTCCCCAATTGCATCAGTTGAGCAAGGGGCTCATCGAAGGCATGATCACCGATAATTATGCAACCTTTGCCAATAAGGAACATCTTGAGAAAATAAAAAAGGCCCAAGCCGAAATGGGCAACAAGGAATCCAACTGGACCATTTCTTTCATTGCCGGCTTTGGCTATGCCGAAGTTTTGGTGGAAGGCTTGAAGCGCACCGGTCCGGATCTGACCCGGGAAAAATTCATTGCCTCCATGGAAAAAATAAAAAATTTTAAATGTTTATTGGAAGATGTTACCTTTAAATCCTTTGATCCCAACGATCCTTTATGCCGCTACGGCAGTCGGCGGGTATATTTGCAACAATGCCTGCCGGCCGGTGAATTCAAAATCATCAGCGGCTGGCTTCAGGATTGATCTGACTCATCGATTTTTAACTGGTTTCCGGTGTTTGGCCGGCTATGATCGAGAAAAGAGAGCGACACAATGGATCTCGAAAACACAAAGGAATACGAGCTCAAACGGTTTCGGCACAATGATCTGGCCCAGGAAGGCGTGCAGGAACTTTTTCGCCTCTCTCTTGCCCGGTGTAGCAAAACAAGACAAGCCCACAAAGCTTTTTCCAAACCGCTCCACCCGGCCGGCCCAACGGATGTCAATGGACTTAAGAAAATAGATCCCAAAACCTTGGTGCAGGATAAAATCGACCTGCCCTCCTTGCCGCACATATTCAGCCGGCTCATCGCGCTGATGGGCGACTCCAAAAGCGGCATAGAAGACTTCGCCCGGGTGATCATGAAGGATCCGGCCCTTTCGGTCCGGTTGCTCAAGATCGTCAACAGTGCTTTTTATGGTTATCAGGGGGAGATCGGCACGATTTCCAAAGCTGTGGCCATAATCGGAATCAACGATTTATACGCTTTGTGTTTGGGGACCTCTGTGATCAGCGCTTTTAAAACTATTCCCATCGAGTTGGCGGATATGCCCTCATTCTGGATCCATAGCATTGCCTGCGGCATCATTGCCCGCACCATCGCGGAAACCAAGGGCTTTCCCAACCGGGAACGGTTTTTTGTGGCAGGTCTGCTGCATGATATTGGTCGGCTGATCATTTATCGCTATCTCCCGGAGCAGACAAGGGCTGTTTTGGACTATGCTCTGCACAAGGCCATGCTGCTTTACCATGCGGAAAGCGAGTTGTTGGGATTTGACCATGCTAAAATGGGCGGCCTCCTGATCAAGAAATGGAAATTGCCACGGGAACTGGAACATATGGTCCGGTTCCACCATTCCGTGGAATTCAGCCAATATCCGGAGGAGACCGCAGTGGTTCATGTGGCTGATGTCATCACGAATGCTTTTGCAATCGGCACCAGCGGCGAGCAACTTGTGCCCCAGATGGATTCCTTAGCCTGGAAACAGCTCAATCTGCCGGTTCATCTTTTGCAAAAGATCGAGGAGAGCATCGACACCCGCTTGAGTGAGATGAAGAATATTCTTATGTCTTAAAAAAATCTAGTCCATAACCTGATTGTGCATGTTCAAATAACTAGTTTTTAAACCCGCAGCATCCAGTTTGCCACGACCCAAGACATCGTCCGACCATATTCACAATAAGCCAAGAAAGGGGGGAAAGAATATGAATACAAAAAGACGGATGTCAATTTTTGCATTGCTGTTAGTGATCATCCTCACACCCATGGCCCTTGCGGCTGAGGAGGGCGTGACGGATACGGAAATCCATATCGGTAGTTTCGGTCCACTCAGCGGCCCGGCCAAACTGTGGGCTGATCCTGTATATGGCGCAGAATTGGTGTTTAAAATGGTCAATCAGGCTGGTGGAATTCATGGTCGTAAGATCGTGTATCATCCCATAGATGATTCCTACAACCCGGCCAAGACAAAGGCCGGGGTCAAAAACCTTCAGGAAACAGTTAAAATGTTCGCCTGGGTAGGTGGGGCCGGCACTGCCAACGGCATGGCCATTAAGGATTATCTGGTCGGCCGGAATGTGCCCTGGGTTGGCCCTGTGTCCGGCTCTGAAGTATGGGTGACGCCGCCGGCGAAAACGATTTTTGCGCTATACCCCCATTATTCGCTTATCCTTAAGGCCCTCTGCCGATACGCAGTCAAGGAACTCGGCAAAAAAAAGATCGCCATGGTCTATCTTAACAATCCTTTTGGTCTAGACGGGTTGGATGGGGCCAAGAAAGCCCTTAAGGAAAACGGTATAGAGTTGGTGGCAGCGCTGCCGGTGGATGTAAATGAAACCAATCTGAGTCCGGCCTGCCTGGAACTCCGAAACGCCGCACCGGACACAGTTATTCTCTGGATGGATCCTTTCAAGTGTCTGCGTTTGCTCACGCTGGCCAAGCAGATGGAACTGACCCCGCAATGGATGGCCCCCAGTTTGTTCGGCGACTTTCAACAGTGGCACAAATTAAGCAAAGGCCTGATCGAAGGCATGATTACAGACAACTTATTAAATTTCAGCGACAAAGCTTTGATTGAAAAATATAAAAAAGCCTTTGACGAACTCGGTAACAAGGACGCTACCTGGTGTCTAGGCTTGATGGCAGGCATCGGTTTTGCCGAAGTCATGGTGGAAGGTCTGAAACGCACCGGTCCGGAACTTACCCGCGAAAAATTCATTAACGCTATGGAAAGTATCAAAAATTTTAAAAACTTGGCATCAGATACCACCTTCAAGCCCTTTGACGCCGGCGACCCCTCATGTCGCTACGGCAATAAAAAAATCTATCTGCAGCAATGTATGCCCGGTGGAGAAACCAAAATTCTCACCGACTGGATAGAAAAATAGTCCGCTGCCGCGCTTCCAGACGGCATGGTTACATGCTGGAATGCCAGTAGTGTTGATCTTACTTAATATATTTTTTCAGGAGGCGAAATATGATGAAAATAAAAAAAGACCTGGGAATTCTAATCTGTTTCAGTCTGATTGCATATATATTGACAGGCTGCGCAGGAACGCCCATGCAATTCAATCCGAACAACACGGCGCCGCAGCTTATTACGGACCCTCCTGCCATCCGGCTGGGCATCGCCCGGCTGATCAACGACACTCCCCTGGTGTTTCAGGGAAGGGGGTTCAAACCCGGTGATTCGGTGATCATCAATCTGGTGGGTGTGAAAAAAGACAAGGGCCCCATGGACATCCCCATAGCCGAGGCAGTGGTGGACGGAACCGGCGCCTTTAAGACCGAGGAAGTCACCCGGCTGGTGAAGATCACCGAGCTGCTCCAGGCGGACACGGCCCTCAACGACCAGATGGAAACCTACATCGTGATTTCCCGCCCCCCCATCCCGGCCGGGGAATATACGGTACGGGCCGACAGCATGGATTCGGACAAGAAGGCCGAATGCCGGTTGCTGATCAAGGACCCTTCCGTGTTGGACAGCATCAAGGACTGGCTGGGCGGGCTGCTGGGTAAAATCAAAAAAAAGTGAACGGAATAGTGGATTCCAACGAATAGGAGAGCGGCTATGAAAAACAAAGGACGCATACAGATTTGGATGGTGCTGTTTCTGATCATTTTAGTGCCTGTAGGTCTGACGGCGGAAGAGGGGGTCACGGACACTGAAATTCACATCGGTCAGTTCGGTCCCCTGAGCGGACCGGCCAAATTATGGGCTGATCCTGTATATGGCTCAGAATTAGTGTTTAAAATGGTAAACCAGGCTGGTGGAATTCACGGTCGCAAGATCGTGTATCATCCCGTAGATGATTCCTACAACCCGGCCAAGACAAAAGCCGGGGTCAAAAACCTTCAGGAAACCGTTAAAATGTTCGCCTGGGCAGGCGGAGTCGGGACTGCCACCGGGATGGCCGTAAAGGATTATCTGGTCGGCCGGAATATACCCTGGATCGGCCCTGTATCCGGCTCTGAAGCGTGGGTGACGCCGCCGGCAAAAACGATCTTTGCCCTCTACCCTCATTATTCGCTTACGCTCAAGGCACTCTGCCGGTACGCTGTCAAGGACCTCGGCAAAAAAAGATTTGCCATGGTTTACCTCAACAATCCTTTTGGTCAGAACGGACTGGACGGGGTCACGAAGGCCCTCAAGGAAAACGGTCTGGATCTGGTGGCGGCCGTACCGGTGGATGTTAACGAAACCAATCTAAATCCAGCCACGCTAGACCTTCGGAACGCCGCGCCGGACACGGTGATTCTCTGGATGGATCCCTTCAAGTCCCTACGCCTGCTCACACTGGCCAAGCAAATGGAACTGGCCCCACAATGGATGGCCGGCAGCACGTTCGGTGACTTTCACCTGTGGCATCAATTAAGCAAAGGCTTAGTCGAAGGCATGATTACGGACAATTATAACCAATTCAGTGACAAGGGTTTGACAGAAAAATATAAAAAAGCCTTTGCGGAACTCGGCAACAAGGAGGCCACTTGGTCGCTTGCCCTGATCGCCGGCATCGGCGTCGGCGAAATCATTGTGGAAGGACTGAAACGCACCGGCCCAGACCTGACCCGCGAAAAATTCATTACCGCTATGGAAAGTATCAAAAATTTTAATGGCATGGCGACAGATACCACTTTCAAACCCTTTGACCCCGGCGACCCTGCCTGTCGCTACGGTAACAAGCGAATCTACCTACAGCAATGTCTGTCTGGCGGAGAAACCAAAATTCTCACCGACTGGATAGAAAAATAGTCCGCTGCCGCGCTTCCAGACGGCATGGTTACATGCTGGAATGCCAGTAGTGTTGATCTTACTTAATATATTTTTTCAGGAGGCGAAATATGATGAAAATAAAAAAAGACCTGGGAATTCTAATCTGTTTCAGTCTGATTGCATATATATTGACAGGCTGCGCAGGAACGCCCATGCAATTCAATCCGAACAACACGGCGCCGCAGCTTATTACGGACCCTCCTGCCATCCGGCTGGGCATCGCCCGGCTGATCAACGACACTCCCCTGGTGTTTCAGGGAAGGGGGTTCAAACCCGGTGATTCGGTGATCATCAATCTGGTGGGTGTGAAAAAAGACAAGGGCCCCATGGACATCCCCATAGCCGAGGCAGTGGTGGACGGAACCGGCGCCTTTAAGACCGAGGAAGTCACCCGGCTGGTGAAGATCACCGAGCTGCTCCAGGCGGACACGGCCCTCAACGACCAGATGGAAACCTACATCGTGATTTCCCGCCCCCCCATCCCGGCCGGGGAATATACGGTACGGGCCGACAGCATGGATTCGGACAAGAAGGCCGAATGCCGGTTGCTGATCAAGGACCCTTCCGTGTTGGACAGCATCAAGGACTGGCTGGGCGGGCTGCTGGGAAAAATCAAGAAAAAGTGAGCAACCTATGACTATTGCGAAAACAGGAACAGACCATCGTTTCAGTTGTCCACCATGGTGGGAGCGGCTTCCAGCCGCGATGCGGCCAACGCGATGATCAAGGTCAAACCATAAATGACCGGCGCAGGTGAAGCCGGGAAAGGCCGTACAATGACCACGGAAGGCCGTTCCCCTCCCCGCTGGTTTCAGATTTGCATCGGTCTTCTGGTGCTGGCGCTGGGGGCCTTGGTATATCTGGCGGATCGAGCGCCGCAGGCTACGTATTTTATTTCCCGCAGTCCGGTGGGGATCAGCCTGTATCAGGAAGATGCCCGGCTGTTCGGCGGGATCGGCCAAAATTTTCCGGCCTTTGCCCATGTGTTCGCCTTTACGGTCATCAGCGCCGGCTGGTTGGCCTGGAACAGAAGAGGGGATCTCGTAATCACTGCCGGTTGGCTAGTGGTTGATAGTGTGTTTGAATTCGGCCAAAAATACGGGACGGTGGTGGCCCAGCATGTCCCGGGATGGTTCAGGGGGATTCCTTTTCTGGAAAATACCGGGCATTTTTTTCAGAAAGGAACCTTTGATTGGATGGATCTTTTAGCTATCGTCTGTGGTTCCATGAGCGCCTATATTTTTCTCAGGGTTTGTCCAAACAGGAATTTTGTCTAAAAAATTAACATATCTACTTGACAAAATAACGACACATAAGTAGGAACGGGTAATCAGCTTTTGGCAGAAAGCATTCAAGACATGCATCAAAAAAAAATCAGAATCACGGCTTAAGGCCTCAGCGGTATATAGGTCGCTTTGGATAAATTATTCGACGGAGGAGCAACGAATTCATGACGCTTACAAAAAACCACATCATTGATGCAATCCAGGAATCCCTTGGATTTTCTCGAAACAGGTCGGCGGAAGTCACGGAAACCTTGCTCGAACTCATCAAGAAAACACTGGAAGACGGTGACTCAATGATGATCAGCGGCTTCGGCAAGTTCAACGTCAAAGCCAAGAAAGAACGCCGTGGAAGAAATCCGGCTACCGGTAATGATATGATGCTGGACCCGCGGCGAGTGGTTACATTCACCTGTTCCGGCAAGCTTAGAGAAAAGATCAACGGGGATTGAGCAACAGCGCCGGGTGTGTCGTCCGGCAATCCTCCCTGCCCCGGTTTCCAGCAGATAATTCGACCATCATCCGCAGCGACAGCGCGGCTGGGTCAATTCCAGCCGAGGGATGACCATGCCTGGATTCTCCGGATCGGAAACCAAAATGCCTTTCGGTTCCAGACCGAAAGGCATTTTTGCCGGTGCCGGCCAAGCGCCGCCAGGCGGATTGGTTTGTATGAACATCATTAGCCTTATTATCCTGGCCGCCCTTTTCGGCAATTTTGTCCTTGGTCTGCTGGCGGATATTCTGAATCTTTCACGCTTGCGCCCGGATCTTCCGGCCGCCTTCAGTGATATTTACGATCCAGAGCAGTATCAAAGGTCCCAGGAATATCTACGGGTCAACACCCGTTTCGGCTGGATCACGGCTGTTTTTCAGCTTGCAGTGCTGTTGCTGTTTTGGTTCGGCAACGGATTTCCCTGGCTGGATCAAGCTGTGCGTTCATTGCGATACGGGAGCGTACTCACCGGGCTGATTTACATGGGTACTCTCGTTTTATTCAGGGCCTTGCTTGCGCTGCCTTTCAGCATTTATGACACCTTTGTCATCGAAGAACGCTTCGGCTTCAATAAAACCACCTGGAAGGTATATGTCGCCGATTTGGTAAAAGGCCTGTTGCTCGGACTCGTTTTGGGTGGCCCCCTCCTTGCCGGAGTGCTGGCTTTTTTCGAATATGCCGGCGCAAACGCTTGGTGGTGCTGCTGGATCGCCGTGACCCTCTTCATGTTGTTCGTGCAATTCATGGCGCCTACCTGGATAATGCCGCTTTTCAATAAATTCACGCCCATTGAAAACGGTCCGTTGAAAACCGCCATCCTGGATTATGCTGCCTCTATTCGTTTTCCCATCCAGAATGTTTATGTCATGGACGGCTCCAAGCGTTCCAGCAAGTCCAATGCCTTTTTCACCGGTTTCGGCCGCAACAAACGCATTGTCCTGTTCGACACCCTGATCGCGCAACATTCCGTGCCGGAACTTGTGGCGGTGCTGGCCCATGAAATGGGACATTTCAAGAAGAAGCACATCCTGTGGATGCTGGCCTTTGGAATTGTTCAGATGGGTATTGTTTTTTACCTGTTGTCCATTTTCATTTCCCATCCCGGACTTTTTGAAGCATTTTACATGGACCGGCCTTCGGTTTATGCGGGCCTGATTTTTTTCGGCCTGCTGTATAGTCCCATGGATTTTTTTATCAGTCTTTTGGTGCAAATGTTCTCGCGGCGCAACGAATATGCCGCCGACCGCTTTGCCGTGGAGACCACCGGCGATTCAGAAAGTCTGGCTTCAGCCCTGAAAAAACTGTCTGTGAAAAACCTTTCCAATCTGCTGCCCCATCCGTTTTATGTATTCCTGAATTATACCCACCCGCCGGTGTTGGAGCGGATCAACGCGTTCATGAAAATCGGGAGGAAGGCAAATGGGCAAGCGCGTTCTTAAATTGATCTCCTGGAATGTGAACGGCCTGCGGGCGGCCATGAACAAAGATTTTTCAGCATCCCTGGCGCGCTTAAATGCGGATATAGTGGCCATCCAGGAAACCAAACTGCAGGAATCCCAATTGACACCGGAGATGCAGGCAATAGCCGGCTATGAAGCCCATTGGTCCTTTTCCACTGTGAAAAAGGGCTACAGCGGGGTGGCGACCTATACCCGCCTGAAACCCCTGCTAGTGCGGCATGGGATCGGCCGGCCGGCCTATGATGATGAAGGCCGTATCCTGGAAATGGATTTCGGCGATTTTGTTTTCTTCAATGTGTATTTTCCCAACGGCCAGATGAGTGAAGAGCGCCTGGCCTACAAACTCGATTTTTATCGAGATTTTTTTGCCCATGCCGATGTATATAAAGATCAAGGCCGCAGCCTGATCATCACCGGCGATTATAATACAGCCCATAATGAGATCGATCTGAAAAATCCCAAGGCCAATGAGAACTATTCCGGGTTCCTCAGAATTGAGCGGGACTGGCTGGACAGGATTATCGCCAACGGTTATGTGGACACCTTTCGGCATTATCATCCGGATACGATCCAGTATTCCTGGTGGACCTACCGTTTCAAGGCTAGGGAGAAAAACGCCGGATGGCGCATCGACTATTTTTTTGTCACCCAGGACATCATTGACAAGGGCTGGGTCAGAGAGGCCTTTATTGACAACTCCATTCAAGGTTCGGATCACTGTCCCATCGGCCTGATGCTTGAAATTTAATGGAGAAGAAGGCGGAAATTCCATGATTACCAATGTGGATACCCTGTTTCCCTGGGAATTTCCAAACCGGCAGGACCGCTTCCATTTTTTTCCGGAAGTGGATTCCACCATGGAAATCGCCCGTGAACTTGCCCATGATGGGTGTCCTGCTTTTACGGTGGTCACGGCTGATCGGCAAACCAAGGGCCGCGGCCGGTTACGGCGGACATGGCTATCTGATCTGGGAGGGCTCTATTTTACCCTGGTGCTTAGATCTAAAATTCCTCCGGCCCTAAGTTTCCGGATTAATTTTGCAGCAGCCGTGGTCCTGGCCCGCCTGTTGCAGCGGGAATTCAACCTGCCGGCCAAGGTCAAATGGCCCAACGACATCTTGGTGAATGGTAAAAAAATCTGTGGCATGCTGTCGGAAATGGAGGTGGAGGCCGAAGCGCTGGTTTTTGTCAATATCGGCATCGGTATCAACATCAACAACGATCCTTCCTCCCAGGAACCCCAGGCCACATCCCTGCAAAAGGAACTGGGCCGAAAAGTACTGCGCAAGCAGATTCTGGCAGGCTTTTTGGACGATTTTGAAAACAGGCTTGAGCAGCCGGCCACACTTGTGACCATCATCGATGAATGGAAAGCTGAAAACGCCACCATCGGCCGGCCGGTACGCATCGTTACCGGCGACCGGCAGTTTGCCGGTACGGCCATGGATGTGGATGAAACCGGGGCGTTGATTCTGGAACTTGCCGACGGCCGCCGGCAACAGATTCTTTACGGCGATTGTTTTCATCAAGCTACCTGACAGCAGCAGTTTTAATTTTTAGATGTAATCCTTCCTTCAAACATTAAAATTAGAATTACTGGAGAGTCATAGCCGGTTTCTTCCGTTGTGGGAGCGGCTTCCAGCCGCGCTACAGCCTAACTTATAATCAAGGCCCGGCTTTTTTAATTATTACACTATATCGGTGAATTGTTTCGGCATTATAAAATAATGCCGCGGTGATTCCACTTTTTTTATTGACAAGGGTCTTTTAATTCGTTAAAAGCCTTTTGTTTTTAAGGGCCGTTAACTCAGACGGTAGAGTATCTGCCTTTTAAGCAGAGAGTCGTTGGTTCGAGTCCAACACGGCCCATCTGAAAATGCTATTTGTCAGTCCCCATCGTCTAGCCTGGTCCAGGACACCGGCCTTTCACGCCGGCAACAGGGGTTCAAATCCCCTTGGGGACGCCAGCGGACAACAAGGATAACCTCCTTGAAAATATAATGAACTGAAAAAGGGTTGGCCTACCGGTCAGCCCTTTTTCATTTTTTATATTTCAATAACCAACATATAAATTTACCAGGCCGCGGATTTGCTGCTTTCCCTGCTGGTTGTCAAAAGAATGGCTGGAGGATGCAATTTTTCCTCTGGTCGGCAGCGGGTCTTTTGATCCGGAAAACGACATATTAACCTATCAATGGCTATTGAGGCAAAAACCCCGCGGACAGCCGGGCCGCCCTTTCCGATCCGGCCGGCAGGTCTCCTCTCCGGGGCCGTGACCCAGGCCTTTAGCGATACAGTCCCCGCAGAACATATCATCAGTCAAAATCCTGCTGCCGGAGCCAAAGCGGCCATGGGCAGCAAGTTGGACTATTTGCTTTCTTTGGGGATAAAAATGGTGACGGTTCCGGACGTGGGAGGTTTGACTCCCATGGAAGCCGAAGCCCTGCTTTTATCCGCCGAGCTTTCCCTACCACCCCGCCCGCCGTGGCGCTGAATGAGCAAGACTCCGTGGATGTCACCGACCGCTATGACGTGTTCGGGTCTGTATCCGATATTGGCGGCGTGAACTATCAGCTCCTGTACCGGGACCAGGGTGCCGACACCTGGCGGCGTTTTGCCCAGAACAGCGACAGTGAGTTCAACGGCGTGCTGGGCACCTTTGACCCCAGTCTGCTTAAGAACGGCGTGTACGAGCTCGTGCTCTATGCCGAGAACGGCTTTGATCTCGCCCTCAGCCGCACCTATGACAACCGCGATGCAATCGGCGATTTCGGTCCGGGCTGGAACCTGCCCTCCTCGGAAGTCGCGGTCTGGAATGCATGACCGACACCAACGGCCATACCATTATCCGGACAGCGCCATGACCCAAATGGAATACGATGCGGCCGGTCAACTATCCGCCAGTATCGACGCCCTTGACCATCGCAGTGAGTTTGGCTATGATTTGTCCGGAAGAAGAATCATAGCGACCGATGCCTTGGGCAACAGCACTAGCTTTATTTATGATGCAGCCGGTAACCAAACCGCCATGATCGATGCCAACGGCCATACCACCACCTGTACATATTGGATTATATCAAGAGGGAGCCAAAACGATCGCCGATATATAAATACTGATCGCATCATATTTTGGGAAGATATAAATTCAACTATAAAATATTGATATTTTATAGATTTTTTGATGTAGGTTTTTACCGTTTCGTGAGTTTAACCCTAAATATTGCTCGCCCCAAAGCAGCGAGTTAGACATCCAAATCATGACTATACGTTCAATCTTAAGAACTGTTTTAAGTATCGCTAGTTTTACGCTCTCAGGTGTGGCATTTTGCTGTGGGATCTATTTGGTGTTTACTGATATACCGTTAATTGGTGCTTTAATCCCATTGTCTTATTCTGTTGCAACTACAACACTGCTAATCGTTGCATGGAAAACGGGTGCACCTGGGTACAGTAGTGTATCGTTTCTTTTGGCATTTGTATTGTCGTTGTTCATGATCATTGGATCAATGGATTCCGGCTCTATTAGTGATCTGGAGTGGCTTCTTATCGCTGCTATATTCCCTGTGTTTAGTCTTAACTGGCTTGCTGTTAAAGGCGCTGTAGAATATAACAAACAAAAACGGGATCAGTATCCTTATCAGGAAAAATAAACGAAAAACAAAGACGACTGCCTTTTTCTTTTTAACAGCTAAAAAAGGAAATATTCCGACGAGTGCCCTGTGCCGAGCCCGCCGCGCGCGGTACAGCGAAGCTGGTTGTCAAAATCAGACGGCCGCTTACCTCGTCCCCGCCCGACGCCGGCGGGATGGCTGCCAGAATCTTGCAGCGATCATGACGGCACCGGGCTTAAAATAGACAAGCGGCATTGTTGTTTTTTTGGGTATCACCAAATAACGCTTATAGGATATCTTTGGAATGCCGCGTCACTTGTTATTACCGGCAATTCTTCCGCCATACTTTGTGCAATGATTATCCGATCAAAGGGGGCCCTATGATGAAACGGAAGTTTGATGACCTCTGAAAGATGATTCAGCTCTATCGGCAGCACTTTTACTTCGTTTTCTTCAAGTTGTGTCGTTATAAGCTGATCAAAAGATCGAAGCAACTCAAGTTTGCCAAGACTCGTTTTGATGGCGATTTCCCACAGGCTTGCCACGCTTAAAATAAGTTCATTTTCCATATCGGCTATATAGTTGCGCGCATTGATGCTCAGCCGATCGCTATCGGAGATAAACCAAAGGAATACACTCGTATCAAGCACAGCGCGCATTACATATACTCCTGGAAATCTTCAAGCGGCTTGTCAAAATCATCGGATATTCTAATAAGCCCCTTTGCGCTGCCGAATAGACGTTGTTTCTTCTTTGGTATTCCGACAATCTTTGCAACCGGCTGACCGCCTTTGGTAAGAATGATTTCATTACCGCTGATTGTCTTCTCAACAAGTTCGGATAAATGTTGCTTGGCTTGGTTAATGTCTATGCTTTGCATTTTATACTCCTGTCGCCATCGTTAAACGGAATGTTCGGCAACATTTTCTTTAGTGATCAGATTCAGTATTTTTTTCTTGGTCAGCATCGAGTCGATCATCCGAATTAATGCCGCTTTATCGTCTTCGTCAAGAGAATCGATCAGTTTTACACGTTCTATAAGGTTTTTGTCCTCAATGCGTATTTCCTTGAAGTCTTCCTCCGTTTCGCTGACCAGATAGTCGATGGTTACATCAAGGACGTTTGCCAGCTTCTGAACAACGTCCAACTATGGGTTGTATCTGCCGGTCTCTATTCGATTGATATGAGACAAATGCGACCCGATCTGTTCAGCCAACTGGGTCTGGGACCAGCCACGTTCTTTTTTGAGCCGTTTTAGGTTTTCCGCCAAAGCCATTGATCAGCCTCCTATTTAATTCTATTCGTCCGGTTCAAAAATAGCACAATTGGGTGAAATGGGCAATTTTTTCGTCTTAAAGAGAGTAGGGGCCAGATCCCCTTTTTAAAACATAAATGGACCAGCCTCTCTTACTCTTTGAAGCGCCTTACAGAATGAATGTTTTCACCAACGAGCCAAATTATCTACTGATGGTTTCAACTGAAATGGCCGGGTTTCCCATTATGGTCTCATAAGCGATCTTGCAAAATGTTTTTCGTTTATATATTTATGGGCATTCTGATTGGGAGAAACGGCGCTAAATGGCCAAAATATTCAATAAAATCAATAGTGGTATTAAAAATGGTACCCTGGGCCAAAATGGGCAAAAAAAATAGGCTTATGAAATTAATCATAAGCCATTGTTTTCATTGTGATCGGGGCGAGAGGATTTGAACCTCCGACTCCTTGAACCCCATTCAAGTGCGCTACCAGGCTGCGCTACGCCCCGACTAAGAGTTAGCTACCTAACACCATCAGGATGGCCTGTCAAGAAATACCTTAGAGATTAGTTGGATTGCAGTCCAAATTGTAATAATGAGTGATATGGTTTCATGAAATCCCAAAAACAACCCATCCAGCGTCCGGCATTCTTAGTGTCTGGAGACACCATCGGAATTGCGGCGCCGGCCGGTCCGTTTGATGCGCAAAAATTCAATCAAGGCCTTGGTGTTATTCGGGCAATGGGCTTTAATGTCCTGGTGCCGGAGGGGCTTGATCAGCGCGTTCATTATCTTGCCGGGGCTGATGCCCACCGCGCTTATATTTTTAATCAATTGGTCAGGGATGAATCGGTAAAGGCGATCATGTGTGCCCGGGGCGGATTCGGCTCTATTCGCATTTTGGAACTCCTGGATCTGGACGCCATGCGCGCCAATCCCAAAATTGTGGTTGGATTCAGTGACATTACGGTTCTCTTGCTGTTCTTAGCCAGGACCTGCAATATGACCACCTTCCATGGTCCCATGGTAACCACCCTGGCAGATGCGGATCAGGAGACCATCACAGGATTTTTCAGGGCGGTTCATGGAACGGGGAAATTGGAAATTGTTCCCCGCTCACCAATCACCCTCCGATCCGGCACGGCCAAGGGGCCGGTGAAGGCTGGAAATCTGACCAGCCTGTGTCATCTGGTGGGAACGCCATATGAACCGCAATTAAAAGGATGCATTTTGGTGTTGGAAGATGTGAATGAAGCACCTTATAAAATCGATCGGATGCTGACCCAGATGAAATTGGCTGGATGGTTTAACAAACTGGCCGGACTGATTTTGGGTGATTTCAGCAACGGCGGTCAAACAGAAGAAATTTATCCCATTTTCCAAAACATCTTCAGTGATGAAGATATACCGATCCTTGGTGGCTTTGAAGTCGGCCACGGCAAGCGCAATATGACACTACCCATTGGGATGAGGGCGACCTTGGATGCTGACCGGCATTTTTTGCGCTATCATCAACCAGCCACGGTTTGAAGACCATGTCCTTTGGTTCTGCCGATATATTGATGCAACAGGCCGTTAAAGATCGGGTTTTCCCCGGCGGAGCCCTGCTGGTTTCAAAACAGGGCCGGCTTCAATTTTTTAAAACCTATGGTGTGACTAATAATAATTCCGGCCGACCATTGTCGCCGGAAACTGTTTTTGATTTGGCTTCCTTGACCAAGCCTTTGGCAACCACCCTGGCGATAATGCGCTTGGTCCAGCAACGGCGCCTGGCCCTCTCGGACAGTTTGGGAGCACTGCTTCCGTCTTTTGCCGCCACCACCAAATCCGCCATTACATTGGAACAGTTGTTGAATCATACCTCCGGGATGCCGGATCACCGGGAATATTTTAAGCAACTCAGGCTGCTCCCAACAGCGGCAAGAATAGACGCCTTGCAGGCTTTTCTGGTGAATGAGGCTTTGATCAATCCCATCGGACAGAAGACCGTTTACAGTGATTTGGGCTTCATGGTGCTGGGTTGGATCATCGAGGCACGTTCCGAAATGCGCCTGGATCGATTCGTGTCTGCGGAAATATACCAGCCCCTTGGGTTGCGGGGGCTCTTTTTTATCGATTTACATGGGCCGACGGTTCCGGAGCAGCAAGAACGTCTTTTTGCAGCCACCGAAGAATGCCCCTGGCGAAAAAGAGTTCTGGAGGGAATGGTGCATGATGATAATGCCTATGCCATGGGCGGGGTTGCCGGCCATGCCGGCCTTTTCGGGACAGCCGCGGATGTGCATGCCCTGGTGCAGGAACTATTGGCAAGCGTTTCAGGATGGGTGCATCAAGGCATATTCCAACCGGAGGTTGTTCAGCGGTTTTTAGCCCTGCCCATGGATGACAGGCGTCCATTGGGATTTGATCGTCCTGCTTTGGAAAATTCAAGCAGCGGCAGCTATTTTTCCAAAAGAACCGTCGGTCATCTTGGGTTTACGGGCACTTCTTTTTGGGTGGATCTTGAAAGGGCGATCATTGTGGTGCTGCTCACCAATCGGGTGCATCCGTCCCGCAACAATGAGGGGATCAAGACTTTTCGGCCTGAATTGCATGATGCGGTGATGAAAAATATTTAAGGAAATTTAATTCCGCTTTTCTCCTTGTAATGCAAGACTATTTTTGGTAGCGATCTTTTTAATGATTTTGACGCGAAACTTAAAAGGCAAAAACGAGGACATATGAGCTATTTTGTTGATACGATATTGGGTGTTTTTTCAAATGATTTGGCGATCGATCTGGGAACTGCCAACACGCTGGTGTATGTCAAGGGCAAAGGGATTATTTTAAGCGAGCCGTCTGTTGTTGCGGTACGAACCGACGACCGGATGAAAAATCGGGTATTGGCTGTGGGTTCGGAAGCTAAAAATATGCTGGGAAGAACCCCGGGGAATATTGTTGCCATCCGGCCCATGCGGGATGGTGTGATTGCTGATTTTGAAGTGGCCGAGGCCATGCTCAAGCATTTTATTCAGAAGGTCCATAATCGCAAAACCTTTGTGAGACCAAGAATCATTATTGCGGTTCCCTCCGGAATCACCCAGGTGGAAAAGCGGGCTGTTAAAGAATCAGCAGAATCCGCCGGAGCACGGGAAGTTTTTCTGCTGGAAGAGCCCATGGCCGCGGCCATCGGCGCTGGGCTGCCGATTACAGAGCCCACCTGTAATATGGTTGTGGATATCGGCGGCGGCACCACCGAGGTTGCGGTGATCTCCTTGGCCGGAATTGTTTACAGCCGGTCGTTGCGCGTGGCCGGGGATAAGATGGATGAAGCCATTGCCCAATATATTAAGAGAAAATACAATTTATTGATCGGTGAGCGCACGGCTGAAATCATCAAGACCACCATCGGCAACGCTTATCCGGACCCGCAAAATCTTGAGACCATAGAGGTGAAAGGCCGGGATTTGGTCTCTGGAATTCCCAAAATTCTGGCCATTGATTCTGAAGAAATCAGAGTAGCCATTTCAGAGCAGATCGATGCCATTGTTGAGACCGTAAAAATCGCTCTGGAACAAACCCCCCCGGAACTGGCGGCGGATATTGTCGATAGCGGCATCGTGCTCACCGGTGGGGGCGCGTTGTTGAAAAATTTGGATCGGCTGCTAAGGGAGGAAAGCGGTCTTCCCATCACGGTTACCGATGATCCATTGTCAACGGTTGCCTTGGGTTGTGGAAAAGCGCTGGATAGCATTGAGATTTTAAAACAGGTGATGATCCGATAGCCCCATGTTTTCCAAAAAAATGGTGGTAACCGTAAGCGGAATATTTCTGATTGTCTGCTGTTTCATTTGGATCAGCCTTTCCAGCAGATATCCAGAGGAAACGGAGAACGCCAATATCATCACCCTTGCCCTTGTGGCACCGGCCCAGGATTTTGCCACCCGCTCAGCACGTTTTGTACGGGACATCTGGCGGCATTATTTTTTTTTGGTGGCAGCGGCCAAGGAAAACGATCGGCTCAAGCAACAGTTGAGTCAAGTGATCGAAAACAAGAATACCTGCATTGAAGTGGAGCTTTCCAACCAGCGTCTGCAGACATTTTTGGATTTTAAGAAAGAAACAGAAGATCAGGTGGTGGCGGCCGAGGTGGTGGGCCAGGATCCATCCAATTGGTTCAAGTCCATCATCATTGATAAAGGCAAGGCTTCCGGAGTCGTGAAAGGAATGCCGGTGGTCATTCCAGAGGGCATCGTCGGGCAAGTTGTGATGGCTTCGGCCCAGTATGCCAAAGTTCAACTGATGATCGATCGAAACAGTGCTGTGGATGCCTTGGTTCAACGCACCCGGGCCCGGGGTATTGTTCAGGGTAAGTCCGGGGATCGTTGTCAATTCCAATATGTCTTACAGAAAAACGATGTTGCCGTGGGGGATGTGGTGATCTCATCCGGTCTGGATGGGGTTTATCCAAAAGGACTTCGCATCGGTGAGGTTTCCAGCGTGGTCCGGCGCAATGCCGGAATTTTTCAAGATGTGGAGGTGGCCTCGTTTGTTGATTTTGAAAAGCTGGAAGAAGTTCTTGTTATCATTAGGTCTTCCGAAAGGCACATGGATTCGAAATGATGGCCTTCTTGTTTTATCCGCTGATGATTATCGGTTTGATGATCATTCAAACCAGCCTTTGTAATACCATTTTGTTATCCTATAATTTTTTTGACCTGATGACGCCGCTGGTCATATACATTGGACTTTTTCGGCCCTTTACCGAGGGGGCCGCCGTGGTTGTGTGCATGGGCTTGGTCATGGATGCCGTAACCGGCTGTCCATTTGGCCTTTATTTGACCATTTTCTTTTGGCTTTATATCGGTACCAAGTGGGGTGGGCAATATTTTCATGCCGGCAGTATTCTATTGTTGCCCTTTATCATGGGTATCAGTGTATTGTTTGAAAACGCACTTATCATATACGCCATGGCGGTTTCCAAAGGGGGTGGAAAAATACCGTCTGAAATATTGGCGCGGTCTATTTTTATTCAGACCATGTGGGCCATGTGTATTGGGCCGTTTTTTCTGCTGTTTTACAGTTTTCTACAAACCAAACTGAAGGAATGGCAAGCAGAAGGATGGATGAACCGGCAGTAATGCCATGGTTGAACAACCGGACGGACCACCTGCGGCGGAGCCACGTATAGATTTAAAAGATCCGGATTTGGTACGGAGCAAACAAGAAATTGCAGCGTTATTATAAAACGGCAGACGCAGAATGGTACAAGCAAAGGTTGAACGGCGCCATGGTATGTGTTTTCGCAGCTTTTGCGATTCTTTTCGTCCGCCTTTTTTATCTGCAAATAATTGAAGGGGATGAGTATCGACGCCTTTCCGAGAACAATTGCATTCGTTTGCAAAACATAGATGCCCCCAGGGGCTTGATCCTGGATCAAAAAAAGCGATTGTTGGTGGACAATCGGCCGTCTTTTGACCTGAGCATTGTTTTAAAGGATGCCAAACCGGTTGATCAAACCTTGGATAAAATCGCGGTCTACAGCGGCATTCCAAAAAATGAACTGATGGAGAGCCTTGCCGTGAATAAAGGTTTTGCCCACTATAAACCCCTTGTGCTCAAGCGGGATATCGGTCGGGATGTTTTGGCGGCGATCCAGGTGCATGCTTACGATTTGCCGGGCGTAATGGTGGATGTCAGGCCGTTGCGTCATTATATCTTTCCGCAAAGTGCCTCCCATATTCTCGGCTATATGAGTGAGATCAGTGGGGATGAACTCAACTCGGGAAAGTATCCGAAAAATCGCCAGGGAGATATCATCGGAAAATTCGGAGTGGAGAAGACTTATGAGGAAGTATTGCGCGGCAAACGCGGCGGCCGGCAGGTAGAGGTGGATGCCAATGGGCAGGTTATTCGTGTGATCAAAACAGTGGAAGCAATTCCGGGAAATAATCTGATTTTAACCATTGATCGCGATTTGCAGCATAAAGCCGAGGAAATGTTCAAAGAAAAAACCGGAGCGGTTGTGGCCGTCGAGCCGTCCACAGGATACATTCTGGCCATGGCCAGCAGTCCCACTTTTGACCAGAATGTATTTGTCAGCGGGTTGACCCGTGAGAACTGGGATATGCTTATTTCAAATCCCAAGCGTCCCATGTCCAACAAAGCGATTCAGGGAGAATATCCGCCGGCATCCACCTATAAGATTGTTACGGCCTTGGCCGGGCTGGAAGAAAATGTGGTTGATGAAACGACTTCCTTTCATTGCCCGGGCTATTATACCTATGGCAATCGTCAATTTCGTTGCTGGAAAAAGGGTGGGCATGGGACGGTTAATGCTGTCGGGGCGCTTGCCATGTCCTGTGACGTCTATTTCTATCAAGTCGGTCAGAAACTTGGCGTGGACCGGTTGGCCTGGTATGCCAAGGCCTGTGGCCTGGGGCGGTTGACCGGGATTGATCTGGATCACGAGGCTGCGGGGTTGATTCCATCCGACAACTGGAAACGCAAACGCTACGGGATTCCCTGGTTGGGAGGAGAAACCTTGTCCATTGCCATCGGTCAGGGCTATGATTTGACAACTCCGCTACAAATGGCGGTATTAACGGCAGCAATCGGTTTGGACGGCATAAGAAGAAAACCGTTGTTGCTGAAATCCATTGAAACCATAGACGGACAAATCCTTGAGAACAGTGCCATAAAACCCATCGGGCGAATTCCGGTCAGTGAAAAAACGTTGAAAATCATTCACAAAGGGCTCTGGGCGGTGGTCAACGAACCATATGGAACTGCCTATAAAGTGCGCCCCCAAGCAGTCGCCGCCGGCGGCAAAACCGGTACCGCCCAAGTATTTGGTCGAAAGTCGGAAGAACATAGAGATGGAAAAGGACTTCCGGAACATTTGAAGCCGCATGGTTGGTTTGTGGCTTATGCGCCTGCGGATGATCCGAAGATAGCCATTGCCGTTATTGTTGAAAACGGCGAGCATGGATCAACGGCTGCCGGGCCCGTAGCCAGGGAGCTGATAAATTTGTATCTTGCTGAGCAAATCGAATAGAGAAAAACATGTTTGATCGTCGTTTGATTCAATATTTTGACTGGTGGCTTTTGGGTTTGACGATAATATTGTCCCTCATCGGTCTTACCATATTATATAGCGCGGTGACAGCCGGTGCCTCCGACATTCAAAGGGCCTTGGTTGCAAAGCAGGCAGCATGGTTTTGCATCGGGTTTACTGCCATGATAGTGACCTTCACGATCAATTACCGGAATTTTGATCGCTGGGCGGTGGTGATCTATATTTTCGCTGTTGTACTGTTGATGGCGGTTCTACTGCATGGCCGTTATATCGGTGGGGCCAGAAGATGGTTGGTGTTGGGCCCGGTGGTTCTCCAACCTTCGGAGCCGATGAAGCTCGCCGCAATTATTGTGCTGGCAAAATATTATTCCAAACGGGTCAACATTCATGGTTTTACATTGAGAGAATTGGTCTTGCCCATTCTTATCGTGATGATCCCTTTTTTACTGATCGTCAAACAACCGGATTTGGGTACTGGCATGTTGGTTGTGCTCATTGCTGCATCCATTACCATGTATGTGAAAATTGAAAGACGCTCTTTGTTATGTATTATTTTTTCTTGTATAGTAATGGTGCCCCTGCTTTGGAAATTTATGCTAAAGGAATACCAAAAACAGAGAGTTCTTACTTTCTTGGATCCTGAGCGGGATCCATTGGGTTCAGGCTATCACATTATTCAATCCAAAATTGCCATCGGCTCAGGCAAGTTGTTTGGAAAAGGTTTTCTTAAAGGAACCCAGAACGCTTTGTCGTTTTTACCCGAACATCATACGGATTTTATTATTTCGGTGCTGTCGGAAGAATGGGGCTTCATGGGTACAGGTTTGGTCATCTTTTTTTACCTGTTTCTGATCGTCTGGGGGCTGAGGATCGCTCATGGTTGCCGGGACCCATTCGGGACCATTCTGGCAGTGGGCGTGACCGCCATGATGTTTTGGCAAGTATGCATCAATATCGGCATGGTGATGGGGCTGATGCCGGTTGTCGGTGTGCCGTTGCCGTTGATCAGTTACGGGGGATCATCTATATTAACTTCCTTGATGGGTATCGGACTATTAATGAATGTCAGCATGCGGCGTTTTATGATTGAATGAAATTTATTTCAATTCGGGAAATCCACGTCAGGAGAACCTATGCGCAAGTCAAAAAAAGAAGATTCTATTACCACCTTTTTAGGATCAGATGCCTGCATTGAAGGAACAATCAAATTTTCCGGCACAATCCGTATCGACGGAAAGGTTCAGGGAAAAATTCAAAGTGAAGACGGAACTGTCATTATCGGTGAAAAGGCCTGCATCAATGCGGATATTTATGTGGATAATGCGATTATCATGGGACAAGTCAATGGAATGGTGGATGCACGCAATCGAATCGAAGTATATCCGCCGGCAGCGGTTATCGGAGATATTCAGGCGCCGACGATTTCCATTGATGCCGGCGTTAAATTCAACGGGAATTGCATCATGAAGGGAAGAGACCATAAATACGATAAACTCCATCCCAAAGCAGTTGAAGCGATTTCGATTGTGGAGGATTCGAAAGTAAAAAATTTTCCAAAAAACCTTTGACAAAAGATAAGCGCTAATGGTAGGTAGCTCCTTTGAAATAAAAACGGCTTATGGTTTTAAGTGGAAGCAGTTGTTTGAAATCAATAAAAAAAATAGAGATTAGTTCGGGGTGAGGAGTTATGCAAAACGCAGAGTTGAGCCGAAATTGGTCAACGGGGAAAATGTGTATTATCACATCGGCAATCCTATTTCTGGGCGCGCCGTCGACTTTTGCTGCCGGAGGAGGGATATCGGTTATCCCGGATGGTTCGGTCATTGTTCAGATCGCCAATTTCTTACTGTTGATTTGGGCACTGAACATGGTCTTATACAAGCCGATTCGCAATATGCTGGCTCAACGCAAGGAAAAAGTGACTGGGCTGGAACAGAATATCGATGCCCTGGCAACGGATGCCCGCAAAAAAGACGAAGCCTATGCGGGCGGCATCAAAGAAGCACGATCCAAGGGACTTAAGCACAAACAGGCACTCATCGATAAGGCTGCTGAAGAAGAGAAAAAATTGATCGGGGAAATCAATCAGAAAGCCCAAAATAATCTGAATCAAATCCGAATAAAAATCACTGCAGACACTGAATCGGCGAGGGTTGCGTTGGAAAAAGAAGTCGATGTTTTCGCAGAGATTATCGGAAAGAAAATACTTGGGAGGGCAATTTAATGAAGCTTAAGAAGCAACATGCAGTAATTGCTGTTTTGATGACACTGCTTCTGTGTTTGTGCACCATGGATATGGTGATGGCTTCATCAGAAAATGCGGGCCATGGTGAAGAAAAACAAGTAAAGGGCTGGATGGACACGGATACATATCGAGTCATGAATTTTACCGCCCTGGCCGTCGGCCTTTTTTTTATTTTACGCAAGCCTGTATCACAAGCATTGAACGGCAGGATCCAAGGAATCCAGGCTCAGCTAGAAGAGCTGGAAGCCCAAAAAGCAGCGGCTGAAAAGAAATTGGTTGAATATGACAAGCAAATTGCCTTGCTGGATAAGGAAGCTGAAAAAATAGTTGCAGAATACATTAGACAGGGCGAAGAGGCCAAAAAACGGATTCTGGATGAATCCCAAAAGGCTGTTGAGAAGCTTGAAGAGCAAGCCCGCAGGACCATCGAACATGAATTTCAGCGCGCCAAGGCCCAATTAAGGGAAGAAGTGCTCGAAAAAGCCATGCTGAGGGCCGAAGCGCTTGTGAAAAATAAAATAACGTCCGAAGATCAGGATAGATTGGTGGATGAATATCTAGACAAGGTGGTGGCATTGTGAAGAATTCGGCTGTAGCGCGGCGATATGCCAAGGCACTGATACTCATCGGCAAAGAAGACGGCCAAGCGGAAAAATATCGAAGCGAACTGGCGGGTATGGTTGGTTTGCTGGAACGGGAGCAAATGCTTCGACAGGCAATATTCAATCCTGTTTATGAAAACAACTCCCGGAGAAAGATTCTGGAAACGATAATCGACAAGCTCAAATTATCGCGCGTTATGAAATCTTTTTTGCTGCTGCTCTTTGATAAAGGACGGATCACCTTCATCAACCTTATCAATGAGAATTATCAGAAATTGGCGGATGAGTTGAAGGGTGTTGCAAGAGCAAGTCTGATGTCGGCCACAAAACTTTCATCCGAAGCAGTAGAAAAGATACGCAAGTCCCTTTCAAAAATGACCGGCAAGGATATCTTTCTTGAACTCAAGCAAGATGATAGCTTGATCGGTGGCGTAGTTACCAGAATAGGGGATCTGATTTTGGACGGCAGTATCAAAACCCAGTTATTCAATATGAAAGAATCTTTAAAAAGGGGTGAGAGTGTCTAATGGAACTAAGAGCTGAAGAAATAAGTCAAGTCATTAAGGAACAGATTAAGGATTTTGACAAGAAAGTAGAACTGAGCGAAACAGGTACCGTCTTGTCCGTCGGTGACGGTATTGCCAGAGTATACGGCCTTGAACAAGTAATGGCAATGGAACTTGTCGAGTTTCCGGATGGTACGCTTGGTTTGGCCCTGAACTTGGAGGAAGACAACGTCGGTATCGCCATCATGGGTGAAGACACTCACATCAAGGAAGGCGATATGGTTAAGCGTACCGGACGCATTGCCGAAGTTCCGGTTGGTGAGGCTGTACTAGGCCGGGTTGTATCAGCGGTGGGTGAACCCTTGGACGGCAAAGGGCCGATTGATGCAAAAGAGCGGCGCCGGGTTGAAATGGTGGCTCCAGGTGTTATTGCCCGTAAAAGCGTACACGAACCTTGCTATACCGGTCTAAAAGCAGTCGATGCCATGACCCCGGTGGGCCGCGGTCAACGCGAGCTTATCATCGGTGACCGGCAGATCGGTAAAACCGCCTGCGCCATTGACGCCATCCTGGCCCAGAAAGAATCCGGCATTTACTGTATTTATGTTGCCTGCGGGCAAAAGAAATCAACCGTTGCCCAGGTGCATGCGGTGCTTGAAAAACATGGCGCCATGGAATATACCACGATTGTTTCGGCCTGCGCCAGTGATCCGGCAACCCTTCAATTTATTGCGCCCTATGCCGGTTGCGCCATGGGTGAATATTTCCGTGACAAGGGACAGCATGCTCTGATTATTTATGATGACTTGTCCAAGCAGGCGGCCGCATATCGTCAGGTCTCGCTTTTGCTGCGGCGGCCGCCCGGACGTGAAGCTTATCCTGGTGACATTTTTTACAACCATTCCCGTTTGCTGGAACGTTCTGCAAAACTGAGCGACGAATTGGGCGCCGGTTCGCTGACAGCCCTTCCGATAATTGAAACCCAGCAAGGCGATGTGTCTGCCTACATCCCCACCAACGTTATTTCCATTACAGATGGGCAGATTTACCTTGAACCCAACTTGTTTTTTGCTGGTGTCCGTCCGGCTATCAACGTGGGGCTTTCGGTTTCACGAGTCGGCGGTGCTGCTCAGGTGAAAGCCATGAAACAAGTTGCCGGAACTCTTCGCCTGGATATGGCCCAATTCAGAGAGCTGGAGGCCTTTGCCGCGTTTGGTTCAGATTTGGACGCCGCCACGCAAAAACAACTTACGAGGGGTCAGAGATTGGTTCAAATCCTCAAGCAACCCCAGTATCAGCCTCTACCAATGGAGAAACAGGTCACGATCCTTTTTGCAGGAACAAGAGGCTATCTCGATGCTTTCCCCACGGATGTAGTTGCGAAATACGAGGCCGGCCTTTATCCGTTTATTGAAGAGCGCTATCCGCAAATTTTTAAAGGCTTGAAAGAAAAACAGCAGATCACTGAAGATTTGGAAAAAGCGATGCGCGCGGCCTTGGAAGCATATGGTGAGGAATTCAAGGACACTATAAAATAACATTTTGTAAATTCGAGATCTTAAACGATAAAGGTTGACCTGTAATGGCTAAGCTAAAAGAAGTAAAACTGAAGATATCAGCAGTTACAAAAACCAGACAGATCACCAAGGCGATGAACATGGTGGCCGCATCCAAACTGCGCGGCGCGCAAACCAGCATGGAGAATTTTCGTCCCTATGCACGCAAATTTGCGGAAGTGCTCGGTAGTCTGGCGGAAAAAGCCGGAAGCAACACCAATCCACTGCTGATTCCCCATGAGGATGTAAAAAAGATACACGTTGTATTATGCACATCGGATCGAGGATTATGCGGCGGTTTCAATACGAATCTAATCGAGACCGCCGAAAAGTTCATAAAGAACAGAACTTCTGAAAACACATCCATTTCTTTCACTGTGTTTGGGAAAAAAGGCCGGGATTGGTGCCGATCGGAAAAGTTGAATATAGAGAACGCCCATATCGGCATTATGGGAACCAAGATTAATTTTAATGTGGCTTCCACCACAGGCCGCAAGCTGGTTGACGCTTATCTGGGCAACGTCTATGATGAGGTTCATATTGTTTATGCCGAGTTTAAAGGCATGGCAAAACAACTTCCGCAGATCAAACAGTTGCTGCCCATCCCGCCGGTCGCTGCTGCTGAAGCGCTTGCGGAAGAGCAAGGTCAACATTACATTGCAGAGCATATCTGCGAGCCTTCGCCGGAGGTGCTATTGGGAAATCTGCTTCCACGCAATGTTTATATCCAAATATTCAGCGCCTTGCTGGAGACATCCACAAGTGAGCATGCGGCCCGTATGATGGCCATGGATAATGCTACAAAAGCCTGCAATGACATGATCGGTGAACTGAAGTTGGCTTACAATAAAGTACGACAGGCATCCATTACTTCGGAGCTGATGGATATCGTCGGTGGAGCCGAGGCCCTAAAAGGTTAAAAATCAAATATCGCATTTTTTGATATGAGGAGGTCAGTAGATGGGAGAGAACATAGGAAAGATAACACGGGTAACCGGGCCTGTCGTCGATGTTGAATTTGAACAAGGCAAGTTGCCGAATATTCTGACAGCGTTGTATATCACCAATCCGGCCATCAACAATGAAGCGGACAATCTGGTGGTTGAAGTGGCCCAGCATCTTGGCGATAACGTGGTTCGCACCATTGCCATGGATGTTACCGACGGCCTGAGAAGAGGCATGCCGGTGAAAGATACCGGAAAGCCGATCATGATGCCTGTCGGTAGTGCCGGCCTGGGCCGCGTTCTGAATGTTGTGGGGCGACCGGTGGATGGTTTGGGGCCTGTCAGTCAAGAAAAAATGATGCCGATTCACCGTTCTGCTCCGAAATTCACCGAGCAAGACGTCACCGTACGCGTATTGGAAACCGGCGTGAAAGTTATCGACCTACTGGTTCCGTTTCCCCGCGGCGGAAAAATGGGGATGTTCGGCGGCGCCGGCGTTGGTAAAACCGTTATCATGATGGAAATGGTGCATAACATTGCCATGCAGCACGGCGGCATTTCTGTTTTTGCCGGTGTTGGCGAAAGAACCCGTGAAGGTAATGACCTTTACCATGAAATGAAGGACTCCGGAGTTTTGCCAAAAGCCGCTCTGATCTACGGGCAGATGACTGAACCGCCTGGCGCGCGCGCGCGCGTGGCCCTTTCCGCCTTGACGGCGGCAGAGTACTTCCGGGATGTAGAAGGTCAAGATGTGCTGATCTTCATTGATAACATCTTCCGGTTCACCCAAGCCGGTTCGGAAGTGTCTGCCTTGCTTGGTCGCATGCCTTCTGCTGTAGGTTATCAACCCACCCTGGCTGTGGATTTAGGTGAACTGCAAGAAAGAATCACATCCACTAATAAGGGCTCCATCACCGCAGTCCAATGCGTATATGTTCCGGCTGACGACTTGACCGACCCGGCGCCGGCCACCACCTTTGCCCATTTGGACGGCACAGTGGTTTTATCCAGACAAATTGCGGAACTTGGTATTTATCCAGCCGTGGATCCGCTGGATTCAACTTCCAGAATTCTGGATGCTGCCTACATCGGTGAAGAGCATTATCGGACCGCGCGTCAGGTACAGCAAATCCTGCAAAAATATAAAGAGCTTCAAGATATTATTGCCATTCTCGGTATTGATGAACTCTCGGATGAGGATAAGATTACTGTTTCAAGGGCACGGAAAATTCAGCGATTCCTATCACAACCCTTTCACGTAGCCGAAGCCTTTACCGGAAAGCCTGGAAAATACGTCAAGATTGAAGATACGGTAAAAGCCTTTAAAGAAATTTGTGACGGCAAGCACGATGAAATTCCGGAGCAGGCCTTCTACATGAAAGGCGGCATCGAAGAAGTACTCGAGGCTGCTAAACAATCTGCAGCAGCGTAACCAATCGGGGGCGAATTATGGCTGGGAATATTCGACTGGAGATCGTTACTCCGGAAAAAGAGGTCGTAAACGAAGATGTTCAGATGGTCGTTGCACCTGGTGAATTAGGCGACTTCGGCGTGCTCATCGGACATACCTCTTTTATGACATCATTAAGAATCGGTACGCTGCATTATACCGATGCAAAAGGACAAACCCGCTATGTATTTGTGAGTGCAGGGTTTGCCGAAGCCCTTCCTGAAAAGATAACCGTTCTCGCAGAATCGGCCGAGCGAAGAAAAGACATTGATCTTTCCCGCGCTCAATCAGCACTGGAAAGGGCACAAAAGCGTTTGGATGAAAAACGAGAAGACCTTGATTTCGTTCGCGCAAAAGCGGCACTTGAGCGTGCCATGCATCGGATCAAGCTGGCAGGGACGCGTTGATCTGGTCATTTTATGCAGCATTTACGCTGATGTCTTAATCGACTCAGAACAAAGAAAATTTACGAAAGGCCGTTGCCATTTGATTATGGAACGGCCTTTTTTATTACCGCGTTAAAGTTATTTGACCTTCCAAAGGATTTTGAATATACAATCAAACATTATGGTGGGCATGATTATATTGTTTCTACACCTAATTGAAAATATTCATTAAAAGAAAAATAACATACCATGGTGAACTCATTGAAAAAAAATACAGCGGCGATCATCCTTGCCGCCGGTCTTGGTACACGCATGAAATCGGACAGGGCCAAGGTTCTGCATTGTCTTCAGGGACGTCCAATGATTCTATATGTAGTTGAATCTGCTGCTAAAATTGTTGGAGACAACATCGTCATTGTAACCGGACATCAGGCAGAGATTGTGCGGGATACAGTTTCAGAATATTATTCAGCTAGTTACGCTAATCAAGACCAACAACTTGGAACAGGGCATGCTGTCCAATGTGCACTTTCAGCTATTTCGCCCCATATACAAGAAGTCATTATCCTCTGTGGTGATGTGCCATTGATATCCATAGAAACACTCAAGCAACTGATAGCCACCCACCAATCCAATAATTATGACATCACGTTACTGACAGTTAATATTGATAATCCTACTGGCTATGGCAGAATAATCGTGGATTCCTGCGGGATGGTTCAAAAAATCGTGGAAGAGGCAGATGCGACGAATTTTGAAAAGAACATCCATACTATCAATACCGGGATATATGCCTTAAAGAAAAATTGCTTACTTGAAACCATCTCCCTCATTAGACCCAATAATAAACAAAAAGAATATTATCTCACTGATATAATCGAAATCGGGAAAGCGAAAGAAATGAAAATAGGTATGATGCTGGCACCCAATGCTGATGAGGTGATTGGTATCAACAGCCAGCAGGATCTGGCGTCTGCAGAACGGCTAATCAATAAAATGAAAATTTCTTGACTTTAATTGAAAATCGATACTATAGTGAACTGTATCAAAGTGAGGTGAAAATCTTGTTTGACGAAGGGGTATTACGTCAATTCGACGAAGTTGAAGGGAAGGTTGAAAGGCTGGTTGAAGCCTGCAAATCTCTTGGGGCCGCGAATATCGAATTAAAAAAAAGAGTAGAAGATTTAGAGAGGAAACTGAGGGAGAAAGCCGAAGCAGAACGATTTTTTCAAGAGCAAAAAGACCAAGTTCGAAGTAGAATTGATAACCTTTTAAACAGACTTAACGATTTAAGTGAGTTAGAGTCTTTTTAACAGAGCCAACTAAATTCAACTAGGGCAAAAGTCAGAATATTGAAAGAATTGATCACCATTGAATTGTTCGGACAAAAGTACACATTTCAAGCGGAATCCGGCGTTTCCAATGCAAGGAAAGTAGCGGATCTATTGGCGAGCGAGGTCACAACCGTCGAAAACAATATAGCAAAAAACGGTTCAGGTATGAACAAGATCACGATACTGACTTTGGCTGCGCTCAATATTTCTAGTGATTACGTTGAATTAAAAAGGAAATACGACGAACTATTGCAACACATTGCTGCCAGGTCCGCATCTCTTGTGAAAATGATCGATTCGAACTTTAAGTAAATATTTATATTATTATCAGTTATTTTTTCGGCTTTGCGACCCCTGCCGTGTTCGTGATTAAAAGTTGTTCTTTGTCCCAACACTTTTAGAATCAGGAACCGTTGCTGGTTTTGGTGAGCATGTTCTGCTTGTACAGAAAAGCCTAAAGAAACCATATGGTTCCACCTTTGATGCATTGGCTCAAAGACCTTTTAACACGACATTGATGCGGGGGTCCTATTTCCCTCCTCGAAATCCCTCCTGGTCGTTTTCTGACGTAACACAAAATTCTATTTCACTTTTAGGTTCACATTTTTTATGCTTTTAATAAAGAATGTGTATAAGGATAAATAATGAGCGAAATTAGTATATTGCTGTTATCTTTTGGAGTTTTGATTGGATTTGCAGTTGCTTATTGGTTGAAAGGCAAGACCGAGAGTAAAAAAAGAAAAGCCATTGAAATTGAATCAGATCGAATCATCGAAGAGGCAAAAAGACAGGCAGATACTTTGTTGAAGGAAGCCGAGCTTGAAGCCAAAGATCGCTTATTCAAGATGAAAAATGAGTTCGATGCAGAGACTAGAGAGGTGCGCTCTGAATTGAAAAAACAAGAAAAACGATTGGCCCAGAAATCTGAAAATCTGGATTCAAAACAAGAGCAGCAAGATAAACGTGACCGCGAGCTGGTGTGGAAAGAGAAACAGATTCAGAAGCGGGATGAGCAGCTTGTCGAACAAGAACAAAAATGCAATGTGCTGATTGAAGAGCAGAAGCAACAACTTGAACGGATATCAGGCCTTACTGCGGACCAAGCCAAAGATCTGCTGATTAACGCCATGGAAAATGAAGCCCGCTATGAAGGCGCTAAACTGATCAAACGAATAGAGCACGAAGCGAAAGAAGAGGCGGATAAAAAAGCAAAAAAAATAATTGCAACGGCCATTCAAAGATACTCTGGTGATTTCATTGCTGAACGAACAGTTTCCGTAGTGCCTTTGCCGAGCGATGAAATGAAGGGGCGGATCATCGGGCGTGAAGGAAGAAATATCCGAGCCCTGGAGGCAGCCACAGGGATCGATTTAATTATCGATGACACTCCTGAGGCGGTTATTTTATCCGGATTCAATCCCATTCGACGAGAAGTAGCGCGTTTGTCATTGATGCGCCTTATAGCCGATGGCCGAATCCATCCCGCTAGAATCGAAGATATTGTCAAAGCTGTTGAGCAAGAGGTTGATCAGGCAATCAAGGAGGCTGGTGAGCAGGCTACCTTTGATGTGGGTGTTCATGGAATTAATCCTGAATTGATTAAAGTTATTGGTAGATTGAAATTCCGGACAAGCTATGCGCAAAACGTTTTACAGCATTCTGTTGAAGTCGGTTTTTTATGCGGAATTATGGCTTCAGAATTGGGTTTAAATCCAAAGTTGGCCAAGCGTATGGGGCTACTCCACGATATCGGTAAAGCCATTGACCATGAAGTCGAAGGCCCGCATGCGATCATCGGGGGGAAATTGGCAAAAAAATATGGTGAATCTTCAAAAGTTGTTCAGGCTATTTCCGCTCACCATGAAGATGTCCCCCCGGCATCTGTTTATGATTTGCTTGTTCAGGCTGCCGATAGCCTTTCCGGTGCCAGGCCAGGAGCAAGAAAAGAACTGTTGGAAAACTATGTTAAACGATTAGAAGACCTTGAAAAGATAGCTACTTCGTTTCAAGGGGTGGCCAATTCTTATGCCATTCAGGCTGGTCGGGAACTGCGGGTCATTGTTGAGGGTGAAAAAATTTCAGATGAAGAATCTATCTTGCTAAGTCGCGACATTGCTAAAAAAATTGAAGAGACATTGACGTTCCCAGGACAAATTAAGGTGATTGTGATTCGAGAAACCCGTGCAATTGAATATGCCAATAAATAAGAAGGTTATATGAGCGTGCTGGATATACTTTATGAAAGAGGGTTTATTGATGCGGTAACCCATGACCAGGAATTGAAGTTGATTTTGGCAGAAGGGCCGACGGCCTGTTATATTGGATTTGATCCAACCGCTTCAAGTTTGCATATCGGTAGTTTGGTGCCGATCATGTCGCTTGCTCATATGCAACGGCAGGGGCATAAACCTATAGCATTGGTGGGAGGAGGAACAGGCTTGGTTGGCGACCCGAGTGGCAAAACCGAAATGCGCCAACTATTGACTGCGGATATAGTTCAAGCAAACGTTATAGGTATTCAAAAACAGCTTGAGCGATTTATCAGTTTCGAAAATAATAAGGCGCTTTTGGTGAACAATGCCGACTGGTTAACTGAAATTGAATATATTCCATTTTTACGGGATATTGGACGCCACTTTAGTGTCAACCGCATGCTGAAGGCAGAAAGCTATCGGATGAGGCTTGAATCCGAGGAAGGGTTGAATTTTATCGAGTTTAATTATATGCTACTTCAAGCATATGATTTTTTAAAGCTTTTTGATGACTATAATTGTCGAATCCAAATGGGTGGAAGTGACCAGTGGGGCAATATTGTTGCTGGAATTGAGCTTGTGCGAAAAATCCGGCAGGAAACAGTATGTGGCATTACCTTTCCATTGATAACAACAAGCAGTGGGCAAAAAATGGGAAAAACAGCCCGAGGCGCTGTTTGGCTTGATCCGGAAAAGACATCGCCGTATGACTATTATCAGTATTGGATTAACACAGATGACCGGGATGTTGTTAGGTTTTTGGCACTTTTTACATTTTTACCAATGGATGAAATCAATGCAGTGAAAAAATTAGATGGATCAGATTTGAATAGTGTCAAATCAATTTTAGCATTTGAAACAACAAAGCTTGCCCATGGCAATGAAGAGGGGTTAAAGGCCTATCGCGCTGCTGTAAATATGTTTGGTGCCCGTAGGATCCCAGAATTCTTATTACCGACAAGCACCATCCCGCGTGAGCTGGTGCAGGAGAATGAAACTTCAGTCCCCCGGTCAGGTATTGAGCTTTCAACATTAAGGCAAGGTATCCCTGTCTTCAAACTGTTTTATCAAGTGGGCCTTGCAGACTCAGGAAGCGCAGCAAGGCGCTTGATTGCCCAGGGGGGCGCTTATATCAACAATAACAGAATTGATGATTTGGATTATATAGTAACTGATAAGGACTTGAATAAAGAAGAAATGATATTGCGGGCAGGGAAAAAGAAATATCATATAATAGAATCTGTATAGCATGATATTTATCGACATAACATATTGATAAAATACACCACTATTGGCGTATGGAAGCAGCGCGATGGTTTTTTATCAAAAACAATTAAAAGCTCTTGACAGGTTGAA
This sequence comes from Desulfosudis oleivorans, assembly GCA_020723325.1. Classification (GTDB taxonomy): domain Bacteria; phylum Desulfobacterota; class Desulfobacteria; order Desulfobacterales; family SURF-7; genus DYJD01. Next base: position 148,662 of record DYJD01000016.1, read on the forward strand.
GTGAGGGGTGTAGAGAAAGAATTCTCTTCATCAATTGAAATTTAAAAAAGCTTGATGAAAAAAAGTTCTTGACAAATTTTAGTTTTTTGCTATTCTAATTAGGTTTCGAAAAAATAATCTTGATCTTTGAAAACTAGATAGTGACGTTACGATTGAGTTGGGTCTCTTGTTAAGAATCTGGTCTGATGAGAGTCGGACTGGAAGA
>DYJD01000017.1 GCA_020723325.1 Desulfosudis oleivorans
GTGTTTTCATGATCAGGCATTTGCGGCCGGACCAAACGGATGGTCTGGGGATGGAGGCATTGGGTCGCGCAAGTCTCAAGTTCGGATTCATTCGGCTTAAATTTTGCCATTTTTCATCTCCTAAACAAATTATCATATGCTCATATGAACATATAATAACTTAAAAGGAACAAGTCAAGACCAAGGCGTACTCATCAACCAGAATCGGAACAATATCTTTACAATTCCAATATCTATTGATAAACAAAATGATGTTGTTGTTCATTCGAGACAGTAAAAAAAGTGTGCTTCAGTCATATGCGATACCATAAACAATTTCACGGTCTCCAATATGTGCCTGCCGTTGCATTTTTATGCGGGGCGGGCTTTCTGGTTTGCGCGGTTGCCTGGAGGGATCAAACCCACGGATTCCATATGCTCGTGGCCGGCTTTTTCGCCCTGGCTGTGGGATGGGTTTTGTATAAGGCGCGCGGGCATTATCTGGAAATCACGGCCGATCGGGTCACCCATCACGGATTCAAGCGCTGGTCGGTGGAAAAGAAAAACATTCTTCGGGTGGAATCCGGTAAAAAGAGCTGGGTGGAAGAATTCGACCCCTTTCTCAAGATAATCATCCCAGGCGGTGAATATTCCGTTGACAACGGTTTCCTGATTCATGATCAGCGCCTTGAGGAACTGGTCCGGGCAATGCAAGGCCTTCAAGGGAAGAGCGCAGTTAATAAGGGAAAAGGGCTTTGATAATCGTTTTAGCCGTATCGCGGCTGGAAGCCGCTCCCACAGATCATTAAGGCCACTATTTATATTCCAACCTAAATTATTTCAATTCACTTTAATTATAAAAATCATTGAACTATTTTCAACTCCTTTGAAAACATCCTCTGTTCGGAGTTTTGGTATATTTCTTTCATCAAATTTTGTACCAGGGTTATCGGTAAGCTGGGGGCCATTACAAATCGCAAAATTTAATGGAAGGTCTGTTTTTTTGTCTGTTTCATCTTTTGGATTATACTTATTTGGAATCCATGGAATTATTGGCCCAATAGGCACATTGAAATTGATTTTACCTAGCCAAATATTTGCAGACTTATCTATTCTGTCCCTCTCAATTTTTTCCATTTCTCTTTTGTGCTTTTTGTTAATTTCTGCTAATTCTCTGGCCTTCACGCCTTTACAGCTTTTCTTTAAAGATTGTATTTCTATTTCTAGGCAATGGACTGTTTCTTGGATCGATTCATTATTTTCAGCGAATACGTCTTTTTGTAATAGAAAAATAAAAATGACTACCAATATTAACACAATTCTAGTCATAGATCCCCCCTGTTGGCGCCCCAAATATTGGTGTATTCGTAAGAAGTCGCAAAACACCTTTTTCCGTCATTCCCGCGCAGGCGGGAATCCAGTTTTTTCGTGGAGTTCTGGACTCCCGCCTACGCGGGAGTGACAGCGGTTGGGACTTTTTACGTGGCCATCAATATTGACCGAAAAAATTTTCTAATCGAAATTCTTCGATTCTCAAGTTGTTTGCTTATCATACCTCAACCACATGGATGGCTTCTTTTCGATTATTTTTCTTTAATAACAATACTATTTCAAATAAATAAAGAAAGGCATAAATAGATATAATTATGGCTGCTAAATAGCCCCAAATAGTTGGCTTGTAGAAGAAAAAGAAAACAAGTCCATAGATTGAATACACAGATAAAATAATCAGTAATAGTTCCATTGTATTAAAAACAATGGCCAGCCATTTCTTTTTTCCTAATCGATTTTTTAGTAATAGAAATGGTATGGGCCAGAGAAAAATTAATGACTCAATCCATGATCCTGGCTTTGAAATAGAAACGTATTTGATTAATACCAAATAATCCTTTTCGCTTTTTATTAGTAATTTTCCTTTGGTATCCGGATATCCCTTATAAGCCTTCGTTTCATTTAATTCATTCGGTGATGCGGTTTCTATTTTTTCACAACTTCCGATGGGAAGAAAAAGGAAAAAAGCGAGCAAAAAGCCTAAAACTATTTTTATTCTATATGTCATGATCTCATTATTTGAACTGTAACTTCAATGATATAAGAATAGTAAATATGGCTCAGAATCTATTAAAATATCATTGATATCAATACTGATAAAAAAAGATTGTGTCAAGAAATTAAGCATGTTATGGATATAAACATATTTTCATATGCTAAGCAGAACAAATCCGTCACTCAATGCTTTAAACCTGGACAATAACCATAGAGGATTATGGAAAACTGGCTGGTATATCTCCTCCGATGCGTGGATGGATCATTATATTGCGGAATTACCAACGATCTCGAAAAAAGATTGGAAGCCCATAACCTGGGAAAAGGGGCACGCTATACCAGATCGCGAAGACCCGTGGAATTGGCCGGCATCAGCTTGAAAATGACAAGAAGCGACGCATTAAAACTGGAATATCGTGTCAAGAAAGTTTCCGCTGATCGGAAGCTTTCAGAACTTAAGATAGGATTGATAAAAAATGATGGACTAGGAATTCAATTATGAGCGAAAAATGTGAAATGCTTGAAAAATGCCCCTATTTCAAGATTTATAGCAATCAAAGCACAACCAAACCTGTCTGGATCAGGCTGTACTGTATGGATCTGGAAAAATCAGAGAAGTGCGAACGAAAAAAAATTAAAAAAACCGGCCGGAAGCCGCCGGACAATTTATCGCCCATGGGGGAGTTGCTGCCGTTGCCGGAAAATGGAGAGTAGTCTGGAAAAAAATCGAATTAGTTGCGGAGGATCTCAGGGCTGCTGAAATATTTGAAATATCGTTTTCCAGCAAAAGGCTTTTTTTTCTACCACCCGCTTAGCTGAAGTGCACGAAGGACACGAAGTTTTCCCGGCTGCGCCGAAGGGGATAAGCTACTGTAACTTCCTGGCCTTTGTGCACTTCGTGGTGAGAAAAATGTTTCTATAATAAAAAATTCTGTAGGGGCGGTTCACGAACCGCCCCTACAGAATTTTTTGAATGGCGGAGATGATATCATTGCGCCGGGCAGCAAAACGCATGACTTCGCCAGCGGATTCCACAATGATGAGATTGTCTTCCGGGTCAATGAAAACAACAATGAGATAGGCATAGTCCTTGGCACCCACCGGTGCGGCCAGTTCGAGCAGATAGCCGGGGTTGGTTCCAGCCCGGATGTCGCTCTCGCGCACAAACACATAGCCCACATTCAGCATCCTTTTCTTCAGGGCCTCTTTCCAAAAAGACAGGTCGGCTTTGGGTTCGTTGGGTTCGGTCTTGATCCGGAAGACTACTCCGTCCGGGCTGACAGCCTTCAGAGTCTTCACCGCATCATCATGGGGATAAACCGCGAAGCCGGCCGGCGTCGAGAATTGGGATTGCTTGGGCAGACAGCCGGTGAAGCAGACCAACAACATCAGGACAACAAATACATATATTCTATTAGTAGCGGTGATGATCATATTGGAACACTCTCAATAAATCCGAAAGTTGGACATTGTTCAGCCAGGGAAAGGAAGAAGGTCCCTGGGCCGTTGGTGCGGAACGATCTTTAAAGGAAAATCGGATCACAACCTCGGAAAAAGCAAGGCGGTGCTCGATCATGCGGATTTCGCCCTTCAGGATTTCGATCTCATGCACTAGGCCGGTGATTTCATTTTCCACCATCACCACGGATTCGGCCTTGGCCTCTTTCAGCACCGTAATGTACTGATCCTTGATGGCGGTTTTGGATTTGAGCAGGGCCTTTTTTTGCACAAGGCTGGTATTGACATCCTCGCTGTTAAGCTCCCGTGACAGAAGCAGCCCTTGATCCGCGGCTAGATTATGGAAGTCCTCCATAGCCGCCGAAGGGATCTTGACCTTGATGTAGTTATTATCGCGTAGTACAAAATAGCCGCCCATGGCAGCGGCTTTTTCCACCAACAGATCCGCCGTACGTTCGGGGTCTGTGACCTTAACCAGCATGCTCGCGGAAAATACTGAGCCGGTCACGGTTTGGGCAGCCCAAGCCGAACCTATGATGGAAAGCGCTGTCAGCCAAATTGCCAGCGATTTTATGATTCGCCTGTATTTCATTGGACACCTTTTGCGATTGAATCCAAGATGCTTTCACCATAGCGCTTTTCCTGCGCTTCCGAGGGGAAATAGACTTGAATCAAATGTAGGGGCGGTTCGCGATCGGCCCCTACGTGATCCGCTTTGACGCCGATGAAGTAGATATAGGGTTTCTCCGCATTTTCAACAAAGCGCAGCAAAACATAGTCACCGGCTTTTTGCTGGGAGACCGCTCCAAATTCCTGTGCCAGACGGACCTTGATGGCCTCAATCCAGAATTGAGCATCCCCTTCAGGCAGATTGTCCCGGCATAAGGCCCAAAACACCGCTCCATCCGCGCTTTCGGCAATGAAACGGTCTTTTTTATCCAGCTCCACCATCTCCTTGGGAACCGTAAAATTCAGTCGGGTCTTATCTTTCCAGGCATCCCGTTTAAATGGCGAAAGACTTGCAATCCATTTAAACTCGGCAAGCTCTTCCGCATCGGCCCGGCCGGCCATCAACTGCCGTTCCTCCACTACTATGGTCAGCTTGGAAAAATCCGCCATGGTGGCCAGCATGGCCTTGAGGTTTTCCAGGGTTTCCACCTGCTCGCTTAGGCGCTGGATTTCCTTTAAAAGGCGGATCTTCTCCTTCTCGTCCTTGGACTGGCTCAGAAGTTCCACCAGGCGGTTGCGGGTCATAATGGCTGTTGCCAGGCGCAATTCCACATCTTGAAAGGATTCGGTGATGTCCCGGGCGCTCACGGATTTTTCCAATACATCCGCCAGTTTTAAAACCGCTTTGTAGATCTCGTCGAATTTGGCCACAGGAATGCGCAGGATGATCATGTTGGATTTCAGGCTCTCCACATAGCCGCCCACTGCTTTGGCCAGCTCGGCGGCGGCATCAAGGGTTTCCTGGGGTTTGACGGAGCGGAGTTTGACAAAGCCGTCGTAGAAGACCATACGTTGTCTGGCTGCTTCTGGGTTGAGGGGTTCTTCGGTTTCAGTGGTCTCGGCTGGAGTGGATGGTGCATAGCGGCTGGAGTAATTCCCTCCTATGGCCGCCGGCGGAGCGGCTTTTGGAGTGGCTGTCGTCGATACCATGATATCTTTCGGCACCTCCGGCGATCTGGTTTCAACTCTTTTCGCGCAGCCTGTTCCAAACAACAGGAGTATGGTGAGCCCTATCCAAACAAAATACAAATTTCGCGTCATTTCACACATACGATTCATGGCAATGCCTTTTTCCGGCAGGTTCAGGTACGGAAGACAAGATTTTGATTTCCCTCTTTTACTTGCATTCGGGTTTACAAATCAAGCAGTTTCTCAGGTATTTTTCCCGCAGTATTCCATCAGTTTCGACATTCTACCCGGACTGCCGTTCTCCGGGGCCCGTAGGGGCGGTTCGCGAACCGCCCCTGCCACCGTTCCCACATTCATTACAAGACAGCATGGAAATCAGAGCAAGAAAAAACAGTAAATCGGTTTTTTCCACTTGCACTTAATATAAAATTGCTATATATAAAAATCAAAATTTATCGTATTTTAATATAGCAATTTTTAGTTTAATGGATTACCATGAAAATCAGCAATGAACAAAAATCCGAGAACCGCCATAAAATCATCCGCTCGGCAGTGGAACTCATAATCCAAAACGGTTTCAAAGCCGCCACCATGCGGGAGATCGCCCGGCAGGCCGGTCTGGGGGAAGCCACCATTTACAATTATTTCCCCTCCAAGGAAAAAATCCTGTGCGGTTATTATGAAGATCATTTTCAACTCTGCACGGAAAGGCTCAGGGCTATCAAGGATCTCAACCGCTATACTTTGCAGGAACAATTGCAGGCCCTGTTTGAAACCAGTTTGGACCTCTTTCGCCACGACCGGGAATTTGTTCAGGAGACTTTTAGGGTTCTGTTTCTTTCCCTGAGCCGTTTTTTTCAGGACGTCCAGCCCATCCGCAAAGAGTTTCTATCCATTGTGAATGATATGATCCAGGCCGCCGTGGAAGTGGATGAAATCCCGGACCAGCCCTTTCAGGAATTTTTGCAGCAGTTGTTCTGGGATCATTATATCGGCGTAGTCTTGTATTGGCTCGGGGATGATTCGGAACAATTCACCAATACCAGCGTGCTCATCGACAAGACTCTGGACTTGGCCTGTGCCGTGTTAAAATCCGGTATTCTGGGAAAATGCATGGATATTGCGGTATTTATGTTCCAGCAGCATGTCCTGAGCCGGCTTTCGGCCATCCGGGAAGGATTGGACGCGATTCATTTGATCAAACGAGAATTTATGGCAGGGAAGAATGCAAAACGAAATTCCACAAACCAAATGGCAACGGAGCCTGGCCGGCGGCAAGACAGCGGCCCAGGTGGGCGGGAAGGTGCTGAAATACCTCGGTCAAAAACCATTTCTGTCAGAAGAAAGCCGTCTGCGCCAAAAAGAACGTCTTCAGCGGGAAAGCGCTGAAGTCCTGTTCCAAGGTCTGAGTCTATTAAAAGGCACGGCCCTGAAAATCGCTCAGACCTTGAGCATGGAGCTGGATCTGCTGCCGTCCCAACTCCGGCGGGAACTGGAGAAATCCTACAACCAGGTGCCGCCCATCAATCGGATTCTGGTGCGCAAGCTCATTCAGAATGCCTTTGACCGGCCACCGGAAGAAGTCTTTCAGTCCTTTGAGCCGGATGCCTTTGCCGCCGCCAGTCTGGGCCAGGTGCATCGCGCCCGCACCATGGACGGTCGGGAGATTGCCGTAAAAGTACAGTATCCGGGAATCCGCACCACGATCGTCAACGACATTCAGTTGATCAAAAATCTGCTGCGCCCCCTGGACGAATATGAAATGATGGTGACGGCTCTGAAGGAGATCGAAGAGCGGTTGCTGGAAGAAATCGACTATTGCCGTGAAGCCGAACATGCCGCCTTTTTCGCACGGAATCTACGTTGCAAGGGTTTCCGGGTTCCGGAAGTTCATCCCCAATGGAGTACGGACACGATCCTCAGCACCGGCTTGGCGCCCGGACAGCCCCTGAATGAATGGACCCGGACAGAGCAGGATCAAGAGCGCAGAGACATTGTGGCACAGGCGCTGCAGGACATGTTTCTGCACAGTCTGTATGAACTGCATTGCATCCATGCCGATCCCAATCCGGGCAATTTCATCGTGGACCGGGACTTGAATATCAGCCTGATCGACTTTGGTTGTGTCAAACGTCTGGAAAAGGGATTTGTTAAAAACTACGCCAAGCTCGCCGGCGTGGCCGCTGCCGGGGATCAGGTGAGTTACATGCAAGTGCTTAAAAGCATGAATGTGCTGAAATCCAGGATGGATTCAAAAACAGAAGCGGAAATCGGCCGCCTGCTCTACCCCATCAGCTGTTGGTTCGGCCGCTTGTTTGAAAAAGAGACATTTGATTTCAAAGCCAATCAAAATTTTTTCCAGGAAGCGCGGGAACTGACCAAACCCCTCTACCGCTACCGCAAGCATGCGGACATCAATCCCCATTTCATCTTCCTGGACCGGACCCGCTATGGCCTGCTGCGGATCTTTGAACAGCTCGGCGCCCGGGTCAAATTTCGCAATCCATATGAATGGGAGAAAGGATAACAAATGGACATCCAAACCAATTGGAAGCAGATCCGACAAGTCGTCCAGGCCGCGGGCTTTTCGTCATTTCATTGCTCCATTGCCACGGTCAATGCGGACGGCACGCCCCACGTGACACCTATCGGATCTCTGGTGCTTGACCCCATTGAGCCCAAAGGGTTCTTTGTGGAAGAATACCCTCGCCAAATGACCGCCAACCTCACCCGCTCCAATCGCGTGAGTATTTTAGCAGTCAACAGCTCAAAATGGTTCTGGCTCAAATCCTTGTTCAAAGGCGAATTCCCATTGCCGCCGGCGGTCAGAATAAACGGAACAGCCGGCCTGCGGCGGGAAGCCACGGCGGACGAGATAGCCCTCTGGCAGAAAAAGATTCGACCTTTGCGCAGATTGAAAGGCTACTCACTACTCTGGAAAGACCTGAAGCATATCCGGGAGCTTCAATTCGATACCATCGAGCCGGTGAATGCGGGAATCATGAGTCGCAATGCTTGGAAAAAGAAATAAACTGCTGCCCGGTCGCATTTGCTGATGAGGTTTTTATTCCACATGGGAAGTGTTCTGCTCTTTGGTGATGAATATATTGGAAATAATGCCCACCATCATCCGGCTCATACGGCTGATTTCATTTCTCTGGTGGGTACACACCCGCAGCCATGATGATGTTTGTGTCGGCAATCCGCAGAACATAGCTGCTTTTGGGAACCGGATCATTGGAATTGGGCTTGGGCCAATAATAATCCACCCAGCCCTCACCCTTGTCGCGGGCCATGTTGATGAATTCCGCAAAAAACAGCTTGCCGTTCTTGTCTTTGACATTGAAAAGATTTTTACCGATCAGTTGAGGTCTTTCCGAATGGGCGATGACGAACTGCTTTTCCATGTCCATGCAGAATACATAGCTGTCCTTCCACACAAAAGGCCCGCTTTTATCATTAATGGCTTTCAAGGTTTCATCCTGCCCCTTTTCCTTGTACATCTGAACGGCCTCTTTGCATTTGGCAATGGCTTCCTCCTTGGTGGCACCTTCCTGGGCAAATACTGAACCTGTGATCAACAAAATCATGATGCCGATAAGTGCTGCTATTTTTTTCATTGAAAACCTCCTTACAATGAAGAATGAGTTTGGTTATCGGCCCTGGCCGAAAATCTTGCTCGGATGCATGTTTCCGAACAATTCTTATATAACAGAAGTAAATGTCAGTTGGATTATTGATTTCAGGTTAGAAAAGCAGAGACTTTTTAGATGTTATCATATCTGGTCGATATAATACGCTACTTTTCTTTTTCTGTCAACGTGGCTTTGGCGATCATGTGGTTGCCGAATCTTTCAGCAATGCTGTCCAGGGTATGATCCAGCTTCTCCCATTTTTGTTCTGCTTCCCCTTGGATCAAATCCTGTTGGACCGGAGTTGCCGAGGAGACCAGATTGGAGGCGCTGATGCCGATCAAACGGACAGGTTTGGGAAGTCGGGTCTGCAACAACAACTGGACAGCGGCTGCATACAAACTCTCGGAGGATTGGGTCGGTTTTTCCAGCATGGTGCTGCGGGTGATCTGCTTGAAATCGGCAAATTTGATCTTAAGTTGAAGGCTGCGGGCCTTTGCCCGGCCGCTGCGCAATTCCCGTCCCACCCGCTCGGCATGCATCAGTAGATGTTTTTTCAGAAGATTCAAATCAGAAGTATTTTCACCAAGGGTGTTCTCGGCACCCATGGACTTGACCGGACGAAAAGGCATAACCTCGGAATCATCCAGGCCGCGGGCCAAGGCTGTTAGTCGCAGGGCGGCTTTTCCCAGCTTGGCCTGCAATTGTTTTTCCGGAACCCGTGCCACATCCCCTAGCCTGCGAATGCCCATGGATTTCAATTGAACAAGGGTGGCCGGACCCACTCCCGGCACTTTTTCAATGGCCAGTTCATTAATGAAGGCAGCGGTTTGATCCGGAGAAATGATGGTCAGGCCGTCCGGCTTTTGCATGTCCGAAGCGATCTTGGCCAGGAATTTGAGAGGGGCCAAGCCTATCGAACAAGTGAGTCCAATTGCAGCGCGGATTCGCGTCTTGATGGCCAGGGCAATGGTCCTGGGATCACCCAGCAGGGTTTGGGTTCCGCGGATATCCACAAAGGCTTCATCAATACCCACTTGCTCCACCAGGGGTGAAAATTCCGCGAGAATGGTCATGACTTCCGCCGAGACCATCTGGTAGCGTTCCATGCGCACCGGCACCACGATGGCCTGGGGGCAAAGGGCCAATGCCTGGAACATGGGCATGGCCGAACGCACGCCGTATTTGCGGGCCTCATAACTGGCCGTGCTTACCACCGCCCGTTTGGAACGGCCGCCCACGATCACCGGCTTGCCCCGCAGGGCCGGCTGGTCCAATTGCTCCACGGCGGCGTAAAAGGCGTCCATGTCCATGTGGATGATCATTATGAAATTTTCCTTGAAAATTTCAGGCTGAAGGCTATTAGACCGAAGACTGAAGGCTTAAGGATTTGACCTTCAGTCTTCAGCCTTCAGTCTCATTACCGCTTTTACTACTACCTCCACGGCCCGCTCCACTTCCGCCATTGTGGTCATGCGGCCCACGCTGAAACGCAGGGTGCCCTTGGCCCATTCCAGGGGAACCTGCATGGCCTGGAGTACATGGGAGATGGTAACAGAACTGGAATGACAGGCAGCACCCGCAGAAGCAGCCACTTCCAGACCGATTTCCTCCAGAATGCGATTGGCTTCCAGGCCTTTGAAAGAAAGGCTAAGGGTATTGGGCAGTCGCTTGCGGGGATGGCCGTTCAAACGAATTTCAGAAAGGGAATTCATCAGACCTTGGTGCAGGCGGTCCCGCAGGGCCTGCAGCTCCAGTGTGCAATCAGGGAGTGTTTGGGCGGCGATTTCACAGGCCTTGCCCAGGCCGACGATTTCCAGGACATTTTCCGTTCCGGCGCGCCGGCCCATTTCCTGTCCGGCTCCGTGACAAAATTTTTCCAACATCAGGGGCTTGCGGATATAGAGGGCGCCGATGCCTTTGGGCGCATACAGCTTATGGCCGGCCAGGGTCAGCAGGTCCACTCCCAGAATCTTGACATCCACGGGAATTTTACCCATGGACTGGGCTGCATCCGTGTGCATTAAGATGGCGTGCTCACGGGCCAGGGCGGCGATTTCAGCCACCGGTTGCAGGGTGCCCACTTCATTGTTGGAGTGCATGATGGATATTAAAATCGTATCCGGGCGCAGTGCTGCTTCAACATCCGCCGGGCTCACGGTCCCGGTTTGATCCACCGGCACATAGGTGACCTCAAAACCCCGGATTTCCAGAAAACGGCAGACTTCCAGCACGGCCGGATGCTCGACGGCACTGGTAATGATGTGACGGCCTTTAACCCGGTTGGCCCAGGCCGCTCCTTGAACGGCATGGTTGTTGGACTCCGTGCCGCCGCTGGTGAATAAGATCTCGCCGGGTTCACAGCCCAAAAGCGCCGCCACCTTTTTCCGGGCTTCTTCCACAGCCTGTTTGGGGGCAATGCCATACCAGTGGCTGCTGGCCGGATTGCCGAATTCGCTTTCCAAAAAGGGCCGCATGGCCGCGATCACAGCCGGGTCATGGGGAGTGGTGCCGTTGTAGTCCAGGTAAATGGGGCGTGTCATGTGGTTTACCTCAAGTCAAATTCGAATATCGAAATCCGAAATTCGAAACAAATTCAAAATTTAAATGATCAAATAACCAAAAGAAAAAGCAGCAGCTCATTGGCTGTATTATTTGCCAATGTTGTTTTGTTTGAATTTTGGTAATTCGAATTTATTTCGTATTTCGATATTCGAATTTCGGATTTTTCTGCTCCTCAAAAAAGCCGATCCCACCAGCCAAACCGCACGGCTTCATAGTCCGGGGGCGCATAATCCCATTGGTCGCCGTACACATGGATCCGTTTGGATTCGCCGTGTTTGTCAAAAACCTTGCCGCCTTCCAGGACCCAGGCCAGCAAGCCGCCTTCAAGATTGTATACCGTCACGCCCATTCGGGCCATTTCCTCGGCAAACTTGCCGCTGCGGTAGCTGATGGTGCAATAAGCCACCACGGTGCGGTCCTTGAAACGCCCAGGATTTTCAAGAAAGAATTCCCGGGTGACGGCGCCGGGCAGCATGGAAACCGCTTGCTCCGGCTGCGTGCGCGTATCCACAAACACCGCCCGCTGGTCTTGGGCCAAGGCCATGGCATCCCTGAAGGCAATGTCTTTGACCCCCGGAAAATCCTTTTTATAGTCAGCATACATTTTGTAGACCAGCTCTTTTTTTGCAGCCGTGCTCTGCTCCTGAGCTGTGGACACAGGCGCCACAGATGTCAGGGGCCAGCTTATCCACCCTGCCCAAAAGATAATCCAGACTCTAATGATCAAGGCCATCCTTTATTATCCTTGCTTTGCAAAAGAAATTTTCAATCCATAACCTTCAGCCTTCAGCCTATCAACCTGCCCGGCAATATCAATCCATCGGCAAGGCCGTCAGTTTGTTACGACCGGTCTGTTTGGCTTTATAAAGCAGTGAATCTACGAATTCCAGAAATTTTTCAGGCAACCTTGTTGAAGCCGGTGTCAGGGTGGAAATCCCGATGCTGATGGTAACGTAAAGGCTGACTGCGGATTTTGCATGTATAATCCGCCTGCCTTCCACCTTGTTCCGGATGGTTTCCGCCACGGAGATGGCCCCTGGGAAATCCGTATTAGGCAGGATCAAAGCGAATTCCTCGCCGCCGTAACGGGCCACCAGGTCGGCCGGCCGTTTGGCTGCCAGACGGATTTCCTCGGCCACGGATTTGAGGCAATCATCACCGGCCACATGGCCATAGGCGTCATTGTATTGTTTGAAAAAATCGATATCACACAACAGCAGGGAAAGCGGCACTTGTTCTCGCATCAGGCGTTGCCAAACTTCTTTCAAATACTCATCGAATTTGCGGCGGTTGGCAATGCCGGTCAACCCATCCTGGGAAGCCAAAAGCTCCAGCTTTTGATTGGACTCGGCCAGGGCCTCCTCCGCCCGTATGCGCTCTTCTATCTCCAACGTCAGTCGATAATTTTGTTCCTGGAGGCGCTGCTGCATGATTTGCAGGGCCAGATGGATTTCGACCCTTGCCAGGACTTCCTCCAGATAAAAAGGCTTGGTGATGTAATCCACCCCGCCGACCTGAAATCCCTTGATCTTGTTTACCTTTTCGTCCAGGGCGCTGATAAACACCACCGGGATATTTTTAGTGCGGTCGTCGGCCTTCAGGCGACGGCAGACTTCATAGCCATCCAGGCCGGGCATCATGATATCGAGTAAAACCAGACTGGGAAGATCGGTCCGGACCGCCTGCAGGGCGATTTCACCGCTCAAGGCCGGCCGCACCCGATAGCCGCGTTCCGTCAACATCTGCCGCAACACGGTGAGGTTTTCCGGAGTGTCGTCCACGATCATAATACTGTGATGTTCAGGAATCGGATGCAACATGGGCTTGCTCCTGTTTTGGCGGTCCAGCCGGTTTCTTGCCATTGTCCAGCCAATCCTGCAAGGTGTCGAAGCGGTAGGCATTCACCAGCATCCGAATTGCTTCCGCCAAAGGACCGTTCAGAAGGCCGATGCGCTCAATGATCCGGATGGTCTTGTCAAAATCCACGGCCGCAACCGCTGTTTTCAAATCCATGTTCACGTCCGGCGGCAGATCTGCCAAGGCCGACCGGATGCCTTCGTCTCCCCGGATTTCCGCGGGTGGCTTTGTGCCAGGGAGAACGCTCTGCATTGATGCCTGGTCAATAATCTCCACCGGAATATGGAAAAAAAAGCGGGAACCCTGCCCTTCCACACTCTCCAATTTCAACTCCCCGCCCAGCATGCGCACGAATCTTTGGCTGATGGACAGCCCCAGTCCGGTCCCTTGGTGGTCATAGGCTCCGGCCGGGGTCTGGTAAAACGCATCAAAGACTTTTTGTTGCTCCGCCGCCGGAATGCCGATACCGGTATCACGGATTTCAAATCCGAGAACATGGCGAAGGTCCGCTGGATTTTCCCCGGCCGCAGACTGCATGGTCACTTCCAGGGTGATCCGGCCCTGGTGGGTGAATTTGACCGCATTGCCCAGGAGATTGATCAGGATTTGTTTGAGTTTGATGCGATCCACCTGGATAAAGCGGGGTACCGCGGCCGCACGCTTGAATTCCAGGGCCAGACCTTTTTCCCCGGCCCGCAGACTGAACATGGCTTCCATGTCGCTCAGCACCCGATGGAGATCCGTGTTCTCATTGTTTAGGGTTGCCTTGCCGGCTTCAATCTTGGACAGTTCCAGGAGATCATTGATCAGGCTCAGAAGGTACTCGCCGCTGCGCCCGATGGTTGCCAGTTTTTCCTGTTGCTCCGGCGCAAGGTTCGCATCCCTGCTCATCAGTTCGGAAAACCCAAGAATGACATTCAACGGTGTCCGGAGTTCATGGCTCATGCTGGTAAGGAAAATACTCTTGGCCCGGCTGGCGGCTTCGGCAGCTTCCTTGGTTTGACGCAATTCCACCTCATTTTGCATACGTTCGGTGATATCCAGTATGGAACCGATGAATTGCACGGACCGGTCGCCTTGCAACACAGGCCTGCCCCGCACCAAGGTGTAGTTATAAGAGCCGTCCGCCTGCAGATGCCGAAGCTCGATTTCAAAGGCGGTGTTGCTTTGGCCGGATTCGCGTACGGTTTTTTTCAACAAGGGCAGATCAGCCGGATGCACGCGCTTGAGATAGTCATCCAAGGATATGATTTCCTCAGCCGTGAGTCCGGCAATGCGCAGAGCCTCATCCGAATATTGAATCTCACGGGTTTCCACATTCAATTCCCAACTGCCGAGTTGGGCGATTTGCTGGGTTTCCGCCAGGCGCTGCTCGCTCCTGGCCAGTTTCTCGCCGGCTTTTTTGCGCTCACCAATATCCCGTACAATGGAGATGATATATTCTTCACCGCCGATGAGGACCTTTTTTATACTCACTTCCACCCAGAACATACGCCCGTTTTTATCTCTTGCCCGCCATTCAAACAACTGGGGCTCACCTCCCACAGCCCGTCTGACCAATTCCACAGCCTCCTTGAGAGTATAGGGTGTTTCATTGGCACTGAACTGGGCCAGGGAAGTACCGATGACTTCCTCCTTGCGCTCAAAACCGAACATGGCCAGCATCTGATCATTCACATTGATGATCCGGCCGGTTTTGATGTCGTGGACAAAAATGGCATCGTTGGCGGTATTGAAAATGGAACGGTAGTTGTCTTCGGATTTTTTCAGTTCCCGGGCCATTTGCCGCAAGCGCCGGTTCCAATACAATACCATGGAAATGAGCAGCAAGGCGGAAATAAGGATCCCCCAAACCAGGGAAGCATCCACCTTGTGCTCAAAAGTCACCCGGAACCATTTGGCGTGGATCGCCTCGCGTTCCTGGGGGGGGATGGCTGCCAAGGCTTTGCCCAGCAGGGAAAGCAGCACAGTTTGCTCCTTGGGCACACCCATGGCGATTTCTAATTTGTACGGTGTCTCGCCGGAAATTTTCAGATCGGAAAAGCTTTCCCGGCTCATGATATGGCTGACAGTGGCAAGATTACCGATAAAAGCAAAGGCCTGGGATTCATCCACGGCCGTAAGACCGGCCCTGACATCCATAACCGGCACCAACGACAACTCAGGATGCCCGGCGGACAAAAAATCATGGGCCGAATCTCCCTCCACAACCGCCACCTGTCCGCCCGACAGGGCCTCGATATTTCCGATATATGGTCCCTCCCTGTGGGTGACGATAACAATGGGAAAGGCGAGATAGGGGTCTGAGAAATCGAGCCATTCGCGGCGCTGCTTGGTGGGGTTCACCGCCGGAAGAAAGTCGATCTCTCCCTTTCTGACGGCAGTCAGCATATCCTTCCATGGCCGCGGTCCCGCTGGCTCAAAACGCATGCCGAGTATTTCACTGATGCGTTTCAAATAGTCCCAGGTGATTCCGCCCTGGCCTTTTCCTTGGGATATGAATTCCAGCGGCGGGGCATCCATTTTATAGCCGACCTTCAATACTGGATGGACTTTGATATATGCTTTTTCCTCCTCTGTCAAAGAAAGGGGTAGTGCTCCGGCCTTCTCCACCCGGCCGAACCACTTCTCATTCAATTGCCTGATTTCGTCCGGTCCCAGGGCCAAAAAAGCCTTGTCAAAAAGGTGTTGCAGTTCCGGCCAGTCCTTGCGCACCAGAATGTGCAGGGAGGCCGGGTTTTCCCTGGTGAATTCCACCGGACTTCCGGAAATACAAAGATTCTGATAGCCGAGTTTCTCGATTTTATACCGGGCCACGGTTTCAAAATCCGCTGTGGCGTAAACCTGCTCATTTTGTACCGCATCCAGGGCTTCTTCCAATGTCTTCACGCTCAGGACCTTTATTTCCGGATGTTCCTTCCGGATAAATTCCTCAAACCACCAACCTTTGATCAGGGCAAAGGATTTTCCGTGTAGTTGCTCAAAATGATTCAGTGAAGGTTGATTCTTTAAGGTTACAAACGCCAGACGGCTGTGATGGTAGGCCATGGTGAACAAACCATGCTTTTCCCTTTCCGGGTTTTTCGCCAGGCTGTGCAGCACGTCGATTTTGTGCTGGAAAAACAACTCCAATAATTCGTTCCAGGAATACCCGCCGATATAATCCAACCGGATTCCGATCCGCGCAGCCAACAAATTGATCAGATCAATGCTGTAACCGCTGGGCTGATCCCCGATGCGGAAATCAAAAGGCTCCCAGTCCGATTCATTGGAAACCCGAATGACCGGATGGGCTTTGATCCAAGCCTTCTCAGCAGGGGTAATTATAAATTGCATGCGTTGATCCTCTTGCGAATCAAGTGGAGCAACGGCCGTACCGGAATCCTCGGCATGCATGTTGAATGCAGGCAGGAGGCTCAAGAACAGGATGGTGATGCCCAGCCGAATTTTATTGGAAAGGCCGAGCGGTTTCTGAAACATTTCAATCCCTCATCCGAATTGGAACAGGGCGGCCAAGGAAATTCCTGTGTTTTGTAAATCCCCCGATCCTAAATTCATAATTCGTAATTCATAATTTCAAATTGTTTTTTCCATGTATTTGGTCAGCCAGCCCGGCGAATCCGTCATTAAGACATCCGCGCCGCATTCCAGGGCATGACCGGTTTGGCCGGGATTGTTGCAGGAATATGTCATGACAGTGCCTCCGTGCCCATGGACATAATCCGCAAATTCACGGGAAAAAACATTGATGGAGACACACAGGCCCTGCAAATGGGCAGGGTAACTCCGGGAAGGAAACTCCTTCACTTCAACATCCTCGAGATTCAATACATAATTGAGCCCCGGCGCTTTTTGGGCACAATAGGCGAGCAGGTCGGCGTCAAAGGACAGGATGGCATGGCTGTCCCTGTTTTCAGCAGGCACATGTTCATGGAGCAATTGGACAACCAGATCCGCCAGGCGCTCCGAACGGTTGCTGCGCTTATCAGCCGGATAGGATTTGATTTCAATAAACAAACGTTTGTCCTGGCCGTAGGTGGCCAATAGTTCTGCAACGGTCAATAACGGCTCGCCGGCAAAGGACGGACCGAACCACTTGCCCCAATCCATCCGGGCAAGGGTTTCATACGCATAGGCCGCAACCGGAAATTTCTGGCCGTTGATTCTGCGCAGGGTTTCATCATGAAACACCACCGGCACATGATCTCTGGTAAGCTGCACATCAAATTCAAAACCATGAATCGGATATAAGGCGGCTGCTTTAAATGCAGCGCGGGTATTCTCCGGCGCCTCGTCCATGGCACCACGATGGGCGATCAACAGCATGGAAGTTCTCCTTTACAATCAATCTCGATTAAATAGATATTCGATGGAATTGAGGCCGTCGCCGATTTCAACCGCCAGCATCTGGGCCAAGGCGTTCAGGATGATGATGGCGTTTTTATCCGCATCCTTCTTGGGTACGTTCTCAGTGCGTTTGAGAATCCCATGATTCACTTGCTGGACCCTGGCATAGTGCTGATCCAACTGGGTGAGCTCCAGATCGGGAATCCTGCCTTTTCGATATTCAAAATATTGGCGCAGCAGATAGATGGAGGTGGACCGGAAAATAGTTTCATCCAGGGTTGAAAAAGGCAGATGAAAACGCGCCATGGGTTTAAAAAAATTCATGATCGGACAATTGCTGGTGGCCATGATGATGCCGAGAATGGAGAACAGCCCCTCCTGGATGGCGGCCTGTTTCAGATAGGTTCTTTCCGGCGTGGTGCACATGACCATGCAATGGTCTGAGGAAATGGCATCCTTGAATTCATTCAGCAACTCGGCAATGTTTACGGCAATGGGACAATCCGGATGGGTTGCTTTGGCCAGGGTGCAACAGGCGCATTGGTGGTATTCAAGCCTGGTCCACTCCGGTTTTTGCCGCATTTCCGGCCGTACAAGCTTAATGGTGCCCGGATCAAGAGAAAGCACGAATTTTTTAACACTGCCGTCGTTGAACCGGAATTGATATTGAATATGATAAAGCTGATCAGCCATGCGCCCTCTCTTTGCCGTTTCGGCACTGTTATCCATTTATATGAAAATCTGCCTAAAGTGTCAACGGGACAGCTCGGGGCATCCCGCCGATGGGTAGGGGCGGTTCGCGAACCGCCCCTACGGCACGGCAAGGTATTCTATCATTTTTATAAATGACAGCGCGCAGCGCTATCACAACTTTAGTCACTTTAGCGCACTTTAGCGCACTTAAAACTTTTTCTACAGTATCAGTTCCTCGATAAACGCCGCCAACTGCCTAAGGTTCTGACAGGGCCGGACTTCATGACAATAGGCCATATAGGTGCGCATCTCGCTGTCGCCGTCGCTCCAGAAACGTTCCGGCTCCGGATTCAGCCAGATCACCCGCCGGCATTTGCTGCGCATTTCAGCCAGGATATGCTCCCTGGGACTGAAATAATTGGAGCGGCCGTCGCCCACAATTATCAGGGTGGTTTTTTTATTCAGGATGGGCAGGTATTCTTTTTGAAAACGGGTGAGCATCTCGCCGTAGTCGGTCAGGGCATGATAATTGATGCCGGTTTCCGTCAGCACCCTTTCAATGGCCTCGTTCACATCGTATTTTTTAAATATTGTGGTTATCTCGGCCAGTTCAGACACAAAAATAAAACTATTCACCTGGCTGAAACAGTCCTGCAGGGAATAGATCATGTTCAGCATGAAACGGGAGGCGGCCCAGACCGAGCCGGAAACATCGCAAATGGTGACGATGCGGCCCTTGCGCGGCGGCCGTTTTTTATATACCACCTCAATGGGAACCCCCTGGTAGCGGCCGGCCCGTCTGAGGGTTTTTTTCACATCCAGAATCCCCCGGGTCTTTTTGGTCCATCTGCGGGTCACCATGTCTTTCAGTTTGCGCACAAGCTGGCCGATGATCTCGCGCATTTCCTCGGTTTCCTTACGGGTCAGGGAAGAAAAAAATTTTTCTCCCAATCCCTGTCCGGCCGGCTCGTTGGTTTTCACTTTTTTCAGACCATCGTTCTGCGGTTTTTTTTCATCCGTCAGCATGGCATGACCGGTCTCAAGACGGCGCTGAAAATAGGCTTTCAACTGTTGATCCGCCTGCCCCCCCTGCCCTTCAATCAACTGCATGATGCGCCCGCGCATCTGATTCAGCTTGAGCATGACTTCCAGGCGGCCGGACAATACCGCCAAATTGGATTTGACGACTTTGGAGGTTTCCCGCTCCTGGGTCTGAATCTGTTGCAGTAATTCCATGAAGGCAATGGGCTCGCCATCCAGGAAATCCATTACTGCCTGGGATAAGGGGTCATGTTCGGTAGTCTCGCGCAGGACCGACAGTATTTCCCGGCGCTGGTCCGGTTGCACGGTTTGTTGATCCGCCCCGGTTTCTTCCGGGTTCAATTGATGAAAAAAAAGGCTGTAAAGCCGGTCAAAATGCGGCTGGTTCCTGCGGCTCTTGATGAAATTGGTTTTCAGGGCGGTCTTGAACTGGGGCTCTTCCAGGGGGTTCACCAGATTGAGATGGCGAACGCAATCCAGGACTTCCGAGGTGGAAACCTTCAAACCCGAGGCCCGGCAAAACGCTGCGAATTTCAGAATCAGATTGACCATGGGTAAGGACCTGAGGTGACTACACCAGTTTGGACAGGGATTTTTTCACCAGTTCCGTATCCGCCCGGTATTTACAGATAACATTCAAGGTGTCGGCCAGGGCTTCCTGGGAAATTTCCTCGATCTCAAGGGCCATCAGGGATCTGGCCCAATCCAGGGTTTCTGAAATGGAAGGTCTTTTTTTCAAATCCAGGTTGCGGATGCGGATGATGGTATCCACCAGCTTTTGCGCCAGGGCCGTATCAATGCCGGGAATCTTCATGGTGACGATACGGGCTTCCAGGTCCCGGTCAGGATAGTCGATATATAAATGGATGCAACGTCTTTTCAGGGCGTCGCTCATGTCCCGGTAATTGTTGGAAGTCAGCACCACAAAGGGGATGTGGACGGCCTTGCGGGTGCCCAGTTCCGGAATGGATACCTGGAAGTCGCTCAATAATTCCAGTAAAAAGGCTTCGAATTCCGGATCGGATTTATCCACTTCGTCAATGAGCAGAACCACCGGATCAGCGGAACTGATGGCTGTGAGCAAGGGCCGGGTTTGGATAAAACGTTCTGAAAAAAAGGCGTCATCCTGTTCGGCGATCTTGTCCACGGCCTCGGCCAATGAGGCTGCCTCGGAAATCACATCCTGGATTTTCTCCTTGACGATCTGGGTGTACAAGAGCTGCTTGGCATATTCCCATTCGTACAAGGCCTTGGCCTCATCCAGGCCTTCATAGCATTGCAGCCGGATCAGTTTGCGGTTAAAGGTCTTGGCAATGGCTTTGGCGAGCTCGGTTTTACCGACCCCGGCCGGCCCTTCCACCAGCAATGGTTTTTGGGTGGCGCCTGCCAGAAAAACCACGGTGGCGACTTCCTTGGAAGCCAGATAGTCTGCCGCCGCAAGGCAGGTTTGGACATCCTCCACATTTTTAAATCCCATGTGCCTGCATACTCCTTTAGTGGTGATCCCAACGGATTTTGCGTTTCACCATCACCCTATCCCGGAAAAGGTTCAAGATCAAATGGAAAAACCCTTTCCGGATTGTTTTGTTTATAAATCTGAAATAAGCAATGAAATCAAAAACCATTTTGCTTGACCTCTGATCGCCGATCTTTTATTAACGGACTGGGCATGGATTGAGAACTGTTCATGGGCCACAATACTAGAAGGCATCAGGGCAATCGCATTTGGTTTTCGGGGTCGGGGTCGCTATCGGTATCGGGGTCGAATTATATTTTTCGATTCCGATACCGACCCCGATACCAACCCCGAACAAAACCACATGCAATCCTACTGCAAGGCATAGAAGATAAACGAAAAAGGAACGAAACCATGCGCAAGTCCGAGCCGGTTGAGGTAAAATGCCCCAAATGCCATCGAACCGAAATTATCTACCTGCCCAAGGAAGAAGTGCCCTTATGCCCGGTCTGTAAAATCCGCATGGTAATCAATGAACTCTTGGATGAAGGCAAGTCTTATTGAATGGATTTCCATGGAATCATGGCTGTCAGGTATGGATGAACTGTTGATTATTTTAAGGAGGGTTCAATGAAAAAGCGATGGAGTGGGATGGGTCTGTTGATTTCGTTCTGGTTGGTTTCAGCCTTGTTCATGAGCTGTGCGCCGGATCAAAACAAATCACAAATGGATGAACAGTCTGTTGAAAAGGCAGTGGAAAAGGCCTTAAGCAAAAAACCGGCGGCCTCCACCCGCATGGATCTAACCAATCAATCCACCCTGGAAGCCATCATAAAGCGCGGCGAGTTGCGGGTGGGTTTTGAAGCCGGCTACATGCCCTTTGAAATGGCGGACAAGAAAGGCCAATTCGTGGGTTTTGACATTGACCTGGCCGAGGAAATGGCCAAGGCCATGGGCGTGAAACTGACCCTGGTGAATACCGCCTGGGACGGCATCATTCCGGCTTTGATCACCGACAAATTCGATATCATCATGAGCGGCATGACCGTTACCCAGGAACGTAATCTGAAGGTGAATTTTGCCGATCCGTACATCGTCGTAGGCCAGACCATTCTCTTGAATCCCAAGCATAAAGACAAGGTGAAATCCTATAAAGATCTCAACGCGGCCGCTTTCACGGTTACTTCCAAACTGGGCACCACCGGCGAGCAGGCAGTGAAAAAACATATTCCCAACTGTACCTACAAATCCTTTGAAGCCGAAAGCGAAGCCATGCTGGAAGTGGTAACCGGCAAGGCCGATGCCTATGTGTACGACAAGCCCAATTGCGTGGTCTTCATGGCCGAACAAGGCGCGGACAAACTCATCTTCCTGGATGAGCCCTTCACCTATGAGCCCCTGGCCTGGGCCATCCGCAAAGGTGATCCGGATTTTCTCAACTGGCTGAATCATTTCCTGCGCCAGTATAAAAACGACGGCCGCTATGATACCTTGTACAACAAATGGATTCTGAGCACGGATTGGTATCAGAATGTAAAATAAAAAAAGTTATAAGTGACTAAAGTGAGACTAAAGTGAGCTAAAGTTAAGGACTTTACGTCATTTTAAATAATGGAGCGCAGCGACTCCTCAACTTTAGTCACTTAAAACTTTAGTCACTTAAAACTTATCTTAAAACCTTCCTTTCCCTGGATTGAACTTATATGCCCTTTGCCTCTGTTCGTGCGCTTCAAGGCCTGAAAAGTAAAGCCCGTCGCAACTACTTCCTATCGGTTTTGCTTTTTTGTGGTATCATGCTCGGCTCTATCTGGCTCTTGTACTATGCCACGCTGCAGATCGATTATGTCTGGCGCTGGTACCGCATTCCCCAATATTTTCTGTTCCATGACAAAACCGAAATCAAGTCCCAGACCAGGGGAAAAGTGGAAAGCGTCCACCGGGAAGGCGCCGAGATCGTGGTGCGCATCAAGGAAAAGGATAGCAAGACAGAGACCTATCGACTACCGGATAAGGACGTCAGGGTTACCCAGGGCGAAATGATATATCCCGGCGATATCCTGGCCACCCACTCGGAATGGAAAGCCGGCATCCTGATGCAGGGTTTGTGGATCACCCTGGAAGTCAGTTTCATCGCCATCATCATCGGCATCGTGCTGGGTCTGTTTGCCGGTCTGGCCAGGATCTCGGACAATCCAGCCCTGAAATGGACCACCATCACCTATATCGAATTGATCCGGGGTTCGCCCTTGCTGGTCCAGATTTTTATCTGGTATTTTGTGCTGGGCACCCTGATTAATACCCTTTTGGCCAAACACGGCATTTCCAAAATTCCGGACCTGTGGTTCGGGGTGCTGGCCTTGGCCGGCTTTGTGGGCGCCTATGTGGCGGAAATCGTGCGGGCCGGCATCCAGTCCATCCACCGGGGCCAAAGCGAGGCGTCCCGCTCCCTGGGCATGACCTATGTTCAGAGCATGATTCATATCATTCTGCCCCAGGCTTTCCGGCGCATCATCCCACCTTTGGCCGGCCAGTTCATCAGCCTGATCAAGGACTCTTCCCTGCTGGGCATCATCGCCATCCGCGAGCTGGCCAAGGCCACCCGGGAAGTGGTCACCACCAGCCTGCAACCCTTTGAACTATATTTTGTTTGTGCTTTGCTCTATCTGGCGCTCACTTTCACCCTGTCCATGTTGTTGCAGTATCTTGAAAGGAGGATGCTCAACCAGTGATTGAGGTTCGCAATCTTTATAAAACCTTTCGGGCGCCCCATGAGGTTCGCGCCCTGGTGGATGTCTCCTGTAGGATAAATGCCGGTGAAGTCGTTGTGGTGATCGGCCCCTCCGGTTCCGGTAAAAGCACCCTGCTGCGCTGCCTGAATCATCTGGAATCAGCAGATAAGGGCCATATCATCATCGACGGCGTGGATCTGCTCCACCCCAAAACAAATATCAACGCGGTCCGGGCCGAAGTGGGTATGGTCTTCCAGTCCTTCAACTTGTTCCCCCACAAATCCGTGCTGGCCAACATCACCCTGGCCCAACGGGTGGTGCGCAAACGCTCCAAAAAAGAGGCGGAAGACAAGGCCATGGCCCTGCTTAAAAAAGTCGGAATTGCCGACAAAACCAATGCCTATCCGGATCAGCTTTCCGGCGGCCAGCAGCAGCGGGTGGCCATTGCCCGGGCCCTGGCCATGGACCCGAAAATCATGCTGTTCGACGAGCCCACTTCCGCCCTGGACCCGGAAATGATCGGTGAAGTGCTGGATGTCATGAAGACCCTGGCCAAGGAAGGCATGACCATGGTGGTGGTCACCCATGAAATGGGCTTTGCCCGGGAAGTGGCCGACCGCATAATTTTCATGGACCAAGGCGCCATTCTGGAAGACGGCCCGCCCGAGCATTTCTTTACCAGCCCCACCCATGACCGCACCAAATTGTTTCTCAGCCAAATTCTGTAGCAATGCAAATGTTGACTAAAAGAATATAAGTCAATATACTCGGGCTGTTCTCAAGACATGATCCCAAATCGTGAGCTGCCTACATGAATTCAATAAAATTGCGTTTCCCGGCATATTGCCTTGGGGTGTTTTTCGCAACCATCTGCGCCTGTTATTCGTCGGCTTCAGCAATGGATATGTTGCGGGTGGACCAAGACTTGGGCGGTCGCACCTTGACCACCTGCCTGGCTTATTTTGAGGACAGAACCGGCGACTTGGGCATTCAGGATGTCTCCGACGAAGCCTTCCAAAACCGCTTTCGACCCCTGGCTGAAAGACGCAAAGGATTCGGATACTCGGATTCGGCCTTTTGGCTGCGCTTAACCGTGGAAAATCAGGGGGACCGTCCGCTCCGGTGGTATCTGGAATATGATTATCCCATCATTGACGCCATAGATTGTTATTTACCGGAAAACGGCGGATTTCGCGAATACAACAGCGGCGATCATCGCCCTTTTCGCTTTCGGCCCATTGCCTATCGCACGATTGTTTTTCCGGTTGATTCACCTGGCGGCCGCCAGGCTGTTTACATCCGGCTCCAGTCCGGCGGATCACTGGTAGTGCCTTTTCATGCATGGCATGCGCCGGAATTTGAAGCCAAAAAAATGAAAGATCTGTCCCTGCAATGGCTCTATGTGGGTGTCATGTTCGGCCTGATTTTTTACAACCTGTTCATTTTCGCTTCAGCCCGGGACATCAGCTATTTTTACCTGTTTTTATTCAGTTCGTTTGCCGCGCTCTTTTCCATGGTCCACACCGGTCTTGCCTTTCAGATCTTCTGGCCGGAAAAGACCTGGTGGGCCAATGTGGCGCATCCTTTTTTTACAACCCTGGCGTTTATCAGCGGGCTTCTGTTCACACGCTCATTCCTGTCCATGAAAGTGAATGCGCGTCTGCTGGATCGTTTTTTCCTGGCATTAATCTGGATAAGCATATTTTTGGCTTTCATTCCTTTTTTGTTCAAATACCGAATTGCGACCCAAGTTTCTGTTCTCTTTGCCGCCTTCAGTGGGATTGCCGCAATTTTCAGCGGTTTCTACCTACTCGTAAAAAAAGTCCGCCAGGCCCGTTATTTTGTGCTGGCCTGGACTGTTTTTATTCTGGGTACGTTGTTGATCGCCATGAAATCCTTTGGCCTGCTGCCCTCCAATATCATCACGGATTCAGGACACCAGATCGGCTCCTGCTTGTTGGTATTGCTTCTCTCCTTGGGGATCGCGGATAAAATCAATATTATGCGCAAAGAACGCGAACACATGCACAAGGCCTTACGGGAATCCGAGGAAAAATACCGTTGTCTGGTGGAAAGCGCCCGGGACGGCATCATGGTGATCATGGAAGACCGGATTGAATATGTGAATCCGGCCATTCACGACATGACCGGTTATTTGCGGGAGGAGATTCAAAACCGGTTTATTTATGATTTTATGCCGGATACGCCCAAGGGTAGGCCGCTGGTCACCAAGCGCTATAAGGACCGAATAGCGGGAAAAGATGTGTCCCCGCGCTATGAGGCGCAAATTTTAAAAAAAGACGGACAGATTTTGGATGTGATCATTTCCGCCGCCCGCATCCAGATGGGCGGGAAATGGGCCATTTTAACCCTTTTGACGGACATTTCAGAAACCAAAAAAGCGGAATCGGAAATCCGCAAATTAAATGAGATTCTTGAAGAACGGGTGGCCGAACGCACCGCCCAACTGGAGGCTGCCAACTTTAAACTGGAAGAATCCATTGATCAAGCCCGCCGGCTGGCCAGGGAGGCAGAGGCAGCCAACAACGCCAAAAGCCTGTTCTTGGCCAATATGAGCCATGAAATCCGGACCCCCATGAATGCCATTATCGGCATGACCACCCTATTGAGTGATACGGTGCTGGATACGGAACAGCGCGATTATGCCGACACCATCCGGCACAGCGCCAATTCCCTTTTGGCCATCCTCAACGATATCCTTGATTTTTCCAAAATCGAAAGCGGTAAAATCGAATTTGAAATGCTGGAATTCGATTTGCGCGCCACCCTGGAGGACATGTCGGAACTGATGGCCATCAGAGCCCATGAAAAAGGGCTGGAATTCGCCTGCTATGTAGATCCGGATGTGCCCTCCCTGCTCATCGGTGATCCGGGCCGCTTGCGGCAAATTTTGATCAATCTGATCGGAAATGCCATTAAATTCACTTTTCAGGGTGAAATCACCATCCGGCTCTCCCTGGAAGCTGAAACCGAATCCAATGCAACCATTCATTTTGCAGTCATCGACACGGGCATCGGCATTCCCAAAGATCGGGAATATCGACTGTTCCAGGCCTTTACCCAGGTGGACGCTTCCACTACCCGCAAACACGGCGGCACAGGTCTGGGACTGGTGATCTCCCAAAAGCTTGTAACCCTCATGGGCGGCCAAATCGGCTTTGAGACAAAAGACCGGAACGGCTCCATGTTCTGGTTCACAGCGGTATTTGAAAAGCAGAAAGGCCGACAGGAAATCCTCCCCGTGCTGCCGGCCACTATCAAAGAAAAGCGCATCATGGCTGTGGATGACAATGCCACCAGCCGCGAAATTCTGAGCGGCTATTTTGAATATTGGGGTTGCCGTTATCAAACCCTGGCCAGTCCCGGCGAGGCTTTGTCCTTGTTGCGCATGGCCGCCAAAACAGCGGATCCCTTTCACTGCGTGATTGTGGACCACATGATGCCGGAAATGGACGGCGAAACCTTGGGCCGGATGATCAAATCCGATCCTTTATTGAAAGATGTCCTGGTGGCCATGTTGTCCTCCGTGGGCATGCGCGGGGATGCCGCCCGTATGGCCAAATCGGGTTTTTCCGCTTATTTGACCAAGCCCATCAAGCGCAAGCAGTTATACAATTGCCTGATCATGCTCTTCAGCACCGGTGAGGAAGCCAAAACTATCGAGGAATTCCGGGAGAAAATGATCACCCGTCACACTCTGTTGGAGGATCAGCGTCGGCGTTGGTGTATCTTGGTGGCGGAAGACAATACCGTGAATCAGAAATTGGTCATGCGGATCTTGGAGCGTATGGGTTTTAAAGCCGATGCCGTGGCCGACGGCCTGGAAGTGCTGGCGGCCCTGAAACGGATTTCATATGACCTTGTTTTGATGGATGTGCAGATGCCGGAAATGGATGGTTTTGAGGCCACCCGTCAGATCCGGGCCCCCGGCTCCCAAGTGTTGAATCCGCGGGTTCCCATCATCGCCATGACCGCCCATGCCATGAAAGGCGACCGGGAGCGCTGCCTGGAAGCGGGCATGAACGACTATATCGCCAAACCCATCAATCCGGATGAAATGGCGGCCGCCAT
The DNA here is from genome assembly GCA_020723325.1 of Desulfosudis oleivorans. Classification (GTDB taxonomy): domain Bacteria; phylum Desulfobacterota; class Desulfobacteria; order Desulfobacterales; family SURF-7; genus DYJD01. The sequence goes on from DYJD01000017.1 coordinate 27,534, forward strand.
TTCCCGGCATTTGATGGATTCAACCAAGAAATTGACGGAATGACCCCCAGTCAAGCAACCACGAGCACGAAAAAACGGTCAGGTCTCTTTATCTGATTTTCCTAAATCCTTGCCCTTTTCTCCGCCCTTCAAATTCTTGATGGTATCAATGATCCCGGGAATGGATTCGATCAGACCCTCGAATTTCCCGGGCTTGGTGGGCAGGAAGGACACTTTGTCCTCCTGGATGATGATGAAGCCGATGGGATCCACCCTGGCGCCGCCGGCGCCGCCGCCGGAAAAATTTTCCGAATCGCGCGCATGGCCTTCTTCCGTGCCCCCAACGCCGAATCCCACCATGATCCGGGACACAGGCACTACTTTTTTATCTCCCAGAATAATGGGTTTGCCCACCACCGTCTCAGTGGAGGAAATCTTATGGAGTTGTTCCATTATGGCGGCAAGGGTGTCTTTTAATTTGGTAGACATTTTCAGCTCCTCTTTGTCAGTTTTCGATACATTCTGATCAATTTCATTTTAGGCAGGCGCCCAAACAGCCACATGGTTTCCATGAGGAAACCATAGATTTGAAAACCGGCTTCGATCTTCATGCGGCCCTGGGGCGTCAGAGTTGTGAAATCCGGATGAAAAATCAGTGCACATTTTTTTCCCAGGGCCGGTTTTGCTGACGCCAGCAGGCCGGTCAGCAGTCCGGTAATGTCAGGGGCTCCCAGGCCGCCTTGGAGGGAAATTCTGGCAAAATGATATTTCCGTTCCAGCATTCCCTTGAGGAATTGCAGGCAGACGCCCGATACCTGATAAACAGTTACCAAATCTTCCTTTAAAATCCTCCAATAATTACTTTTGGTTTTTGCTTGGACGGCATTGGCTGTTCGGCTTGGTTTCCGGCTGCTTTTCCACGAATGTGAAATAGTAAACGGATAGAAGCGGATGACCAAGGGCCCGCTGGAAACGGATTCCGAACAATATTGAAAGGAAATTCCCACAGGGATAAAAAGCATATAAATGATAAGCAGCAGAAAAATGCCTGATATGATGACGGCAAGCATATGCATGAATTTATCGCCTCTGGATCTGTAGGAAGCAAGCAGCTTTAGCCGAAATGTTCTGAATATGCCTTGAACAGGGTCCGGTGTCAAGATTCATCGCTATCATCTCCGCTGAGTTAAAATAATTTATATAAAATTATGTGGCAATTTATCGAAAATTGTTATAATGGAGTCATAATTCCTTCCGAAATTACAGTTTTTCCTCCCGTTAATGATTAAACAGCATTGACCTTCAAAAAAAGTATGCACCTTCTCTGGAAGAAGGCGCTATTGGTAATCGTATGAGAGGATAAGCATATTCTTTTACTAACATTATCCAATTTCAAAGGAGGGCCGATGAAAAAAACTATGGTTTTTTTATGCTTCATGTTGCTGGCATTTGGAATTCCGGTTGAGTGCCGGGCCACATTGCTGCATCTGACAGACCTTGACGAAAATGTTGTATTTGACACGGTTTCCGGACAATATTGGCTTTGGGATGTCAATCAATTTGTAGGAAAAACTTATGAGCAACAACTTGAATCCATCGAAACCGAATATAATCAGAAGGAGTATTTTGGTTTGTCGGGCTGGCATATGGCCACGTTGGATGAAATGAATCTTTTATGGAACAATACAACCGAAGAAACCGAAGAAGAATTAAGGAATTATGAATTATGGAATAATTTTAATAAAACATATGCCTATGAAAGTACCACGATGAAGTATTACGAAATATATGCTCGCTACGACAATACATCTCCTGACGGCGAATTGGTTGATATAGCGTGTGTTGGGAAGATATATTACTATACTGGTTTGGGGGAGCCGGGAACGAGTTGGACGAAACCTAAGTACTATGTCACAGATTTGGGAGAATATTCAGAAGCACACGATTTATCAGCTAATTGGCTTGGTGCCTGGGTAACAACGACACCACCTCCTCAGCCGGTGCCGGAGCCGACCACCATGCTTTTATTCGGTCTAAGCCTCCTGGGCATAACAGGCTATCGGAAATTTTTTTTAAAGTAAAAAGCAATTGCGCAGGTAGTGAGACTGAAGGCTGAAAGCATAATTTAAGCGTGGATATGGTCCATTTGAATTTAGCAAAAGCCTTCAGCCTTCGGTCTTACTTTACCTGATTGCTACCCCCTGCCCTGCTAAAAAATTGCGGAAACACTGATCATGAGCTTATAAGGTTCGATTTCCTTTTCGCTTCTTCTGACTCTTCCGTCCGAATAAGTGAATTTTTCAAATTCGATTTTAGATGTGTCATAGCTGATCTCCAGACCAACACCCACCATCCGTTTCCGTAAAAATTCCACACCAACGGCACCAAACAAGCCGGGGGTAACGCTCTCCACATATCCACCGCCGGCAATATGATACATCAGCCCGCCTTTGACATAGGGGGAAATATCCTGGGTGGGCAAAAAAGTGTATCCGATGCAGCCGTTGATGGGCACATCGTAGAAATCAGCGTCCTCATCGTCCCCTCTGCGGGAGGATTTGTCCATTATTATAAAGGCAAGTGGTCCAAGGCCTCCACCCACGGTCATGCCGTTATCCAAAAGCAGATAGGGCTGAAAGGAAACCCCCACCGGCCAATAGGTGCTGGTGTCGACGGAATAACCTTGTGCTTCCAGATTGTCTTCATGCAGATCCACCACATCCGAATAACCGGTCATGGCGGTGAGCCCCACCGGAAAGCGCCAATCATTTGCCTGGGCTGAATTGCCGATAAACAAAGTGAGATAAAGCATGAAGAGACCAAAATAAAATCCGGGCTTCTTTTGCATGGCAAGATATACCTTTCCCTGTTGAATAGATAGATTGTTCGACACCAAATCGTAAAATATTCGCGAGCAAACTGCTATCTGAAATCGGATATGGTGTCAAGATGTAAGACCTGAAGGCCCAGGGTAATCGCATGTAAACTTGGCGCGGAATGTGCAGCCATTAATTGCCAATATTTCACCCAGCGAATACTATTGCTCGCCAAGATAAAGCGATTCGTGAGTGTTTGGGTTTTGTCTCTGCCATCCAACCTCTCGGGGTCGGGGTCGGTATCGGAATCGGTATCGAGTTTTTTCTTTTCCCCCAAAGGCAATTCGCCAACGGGACGGAACGGTGTGCCCTGCCGATGTGCAGGGGCGGTTCGCGAACCGCCCCTACGGAAAGGCCATGGTGTTGAGTCTTGGGGTCAACATGGGAAAAGCCCTGGTTTTTCGGGGGCGGGGTCTCCCAAATTATTTTTTCGATACCGATGCCGATACCGACCCCGACCCCGAGATTGCATCTCTCATCCCCCATCCCTCATCCCTCATCCCTCATCCCTCATCCCTCATCCCCCATCCCCCATCTCCAATTTCAAATCTCAAATCTCAAATCTCAAATCCCGCATCCCCCACCAAAACAACCCGCAAAATTTATTGACATGACGGGCTTTTTGCAGTACCGATAGACGCTTTCTTATTTGCATAAACTGTTGTTTATACCATTAACGGAATTAAGGAAAAGTGAGAAATCAGCCCCATGATGAAATCGGTTCGTAACAAGATCTTGTTTATCGGCTTTTTGACCCTGCTTGCCATTCTGGCCTTTCTTCCTTCGGTGACCGGACCCTTACCCACCACGGTGGGCAAGTTTCTGTCCCAAAATGGGGTACGCCTGGGGCTGGATTTACAGGGCGGCGTGCATTTGATCCTGAAAGTGAATCTGGCGCGGATGATTCAAAATCAACTGGAAGTTGCCGCCACGGATCTGCGCTCCGCCTTTCGCAACAAGCATGTGGCTGCCGGCCGCCTGGAAGTCCAAAAGGGCAACCAACTGCGCATCAATCTGCGGGAGTCCTCAGCCCTGGAACCGGCCAAGGCCGTGCTGGCCGATGACTTCCCCCATCTGGCCGTAGTCTCCTCCAATATTACCGATGCCGAATCCTATCTCGATGTGGCCATAAAAGAATCCGAAGCCAAGGAACTCCAAAGCAACGCCGTGGCCCAAAGCCTGGAAGTAATCCGCAACCGCATTGATCAGTTCGGCGTGGCCGAGCCGGTCATCGTCAAACAGGGCGAGGATGAAATCGTGGTGCAATTGCCGGGCATCAAGGACGCCCAGCGGGCCATTGAATTGATCGGCCGGACAGCCCAGTTGCAGTTCAAACTGGTCCAAATGGACGCAACGGAAAACCTGGGCAGTCTCATTGACGATGCCATCCGTTCCGGTGTATTGAAAGCCAATTACAATCATGGCGACTTGAACCGTGCTTTAAAAGGGAAAATCCCTGCTGACTGTGAAGTCTATATCCAGAAAACCGTTAAAACCGACACCGGCCGGGTGAGCAAATCCCCCATCCTGTTGAAAAAGGAAACCGTTATGACCGGTGAGGCGCTTAAGACCGCCCGCATGGAAATCGGCGGCCGCTACAACGAGCCCCTCATCGATCTGACCTTCAACAGTCGCGGCGCCCTGCAATTCGAACGCATCACCGAGGCCAACACCAACCGGCAATTAGCCATTATATTAGATGATGTGGTCCAATCCGCCCCGGTAATCCGGGAACGAATTTCCGGCGGCAAAGCCCAAATCACCGGTTCCTTTACCACGGATGAAGCCACGGATCTGGCCATCGCCCTGCGGGCCGGGGCCCTGCCGGCACCGGTGGACATTATCCAGAACCTCACCGTGGGTCCCTCCCTGGGGGAGGATTCTATTAAAAAAGGGGTGGCCTCGGCTGTGCTGGGCTTTGTCCTGGTGGTGGTGTTCATGGTCGTCTACTACCGCTTGTCCGGCATCATTGCCAATTTCGCCCTGGTCTTGAACCTGATCCTGATGCTGGGGGTCCTCTCCATCTTTAATGCCACCCTGACCCTGCCCGGCATTGCCGGCATTGTTTTGTCCATCGGCATGGCCGTGGATTCCAACGTGCTGATATTCGAACGCATGCGCGAGGAGTTCGCCTTGCAGAAACCCATCTGGTCCGGTGTGGACGGCGGTTACAGCAAGGCCCTGTGGACCATCATCGATTCCCATGTGACCACCCTGATCACCGCCTTTGCCCTGTTCCTTTTCGGCACCGGGCCCATCAAGGGTTTTGCGGTCACCCTGAGCGTAGGCGTCATTCTGAACCTCTTCACCGCCTTGTACGGCACCAAGACGGTTTATGAATACATGAAGATCAAACGCCAGATCAAGGAACTGCGCTTCTTACAAATTATCAAGAATCCCAAGATCGATTTTATCAAATTGCGCCATGCGGCCTTTATTTTTTCCGGCTGCCTATCCATCCTCGGATTGGTGGCTTTTGTACAGATCGAGCGCGGCAAGGCCAACCTGGGCGTTGACTTTGCCGGCGGCACCCTGCTGCAAGTAAAAGCGGAGACGCCTTTTAATCTTGCGGATGTGCGCGCTTCCCTGAGCCGTAACAATCTGGCGGATTATGAGCTGCAGGATGTGCCCAATGAAAACATCCTCATCGTGCGGGTGAAAAAGACCGAACTCACCGTGGGTCAGATTTCCGAGAACATCATAAAAATCCTCGCCAAGGAAATGCCCGGCACTGTATTCCATTTGCAAAGCAAGGCCGAGATCGGCGCCTCGGTGAGCAAGGCCCTGAAAAACGCCGCCCTGATCGCCATTTTCATTTCCCTGGCCGGCATCATCATTTATCTGGCCTGGCGTTTTGATTTCCGCTTTGGGGTGGCCGCGGCCGTGGCCACCTTCCACGACGTTCTGGCCGTACTCGGCGTTTTTTATCTCCTGGACAAGGAAATCACCTTACTGGTGATCACCGCCTTGTTGACCCTGGCCGGTTATTCCCTGACCGATACCGTGGTGGTGTTTGATCGCATCCGCGAAAACATGACCCGCAAAGGCAAAATGGATTTGGGCGACCTGATCAATCTCAGCGTCAACGAAGTCTTAAGCCGCACCATTATCACTTCCAGCACGGTTTTCCTGGTGGTGGTGGCCTTGTGGGCTCTGGGTGGAATTCTGCTGCGGGATTTTGCCATGGCCCTGACCATGGGGGTGGTGATCGGAACCTATTCCTCCATTTTTGTCGCCAGCACCCTGGTTTATATCTGGCCCGGCTCGCGCCGGTCTCCGGTCAAAGCCGTTGCCGCCGGCAGCAAGGCCAATGGATAAAAAACCATGGAAACCCTATCGAATTTCATTCACCTATTTTTGGAGTTGGACAAGGTCCTGGGGGATGTCACCACCCGTTACGGCACCCTCACCTATGTGATCCTGTTTGCCATTATTTTTTGTGAAACCGGCCTAGTGGTGACGCCCATTTTGCCTGGTGATTCCCTGCTGTTCGCGGCCGGCGCCATTGCTTCCCTGGGGGGCCTGGATATTTGGCTGTTGATTCTGCTGTTAATCATCGCCGCCGTTGCCGGTGACACGGTCAACTATTGGGTGGGGCATTGGATCGGGCCCCGGGCCTTTACCGGCGAGCTCCGCTTCTTAAAAAAGGAATACCTGGATCGTACCCATGCTTTTTATGAAAAGCACGGTGGCAAAACCATTATTCTGGCGCGTTTCGTTCCCATTGTCCGCACCTTCGCCCCCTTTGTAGCCGGCATCGGCGCCATGAACTATACCAAGTTTATCGTTTATAATATTACGGGCGGCATTGCCTGGGTGATATCATTGACCCTGGCCGGTTACTATTTCGGCAATATCGAGATTGTCAAACGCAACTTCGAGATCGTCATCCTGGCCATAGTTTTCATTTCCGTCCTGCCCATCCTGTTTGAGGCGATAAAAGGATATAGATCGCCAGGGCCCAAGGATGCCAAACGGGTTGAAAATTAAGGGCTAATGATGATGAAATGCAATGTTTTATTCAATACTTATCAGCTAGTAAAAAAAAATGAAAATCTATTGACAATCCGGATTTTTCCAATTATAGTTTGCCTTCTTTTTGGGGCTGAAACCCCCTGCTGAGGCAGGGAACCCATAACGAAATTGAATGGAAAAATTTTCTTTTCTCATGGTAGAAAAGAAACGGGAATTGAAACAGTTTGCTGCAAACACTTTCGTTTCACTTCAGCCATGGAGTGATGCGAAGCTTGGGTCTGCAAATCGAATCGGAATACCGCTTTTCAACGCATATTCCTGGTAAATATTTTCCCGTAACATTCATTGATTGTCGATAACTCGGTTGTTGATGTTAATCCACGTCCAAAGGCGGGGAGGAAGTAGATGCAGTTCGACTGGCTTAATTTGGCGATCATCGTATGTTTGGTAGCCGGTACAGGTTTTGCGGCAGGCCCCCTTATCATTTCGCTGCTGTTGTCTCCCAAAAGCAAGGGCGGTGATCTGGCTTTGCCCTATGAATGCGGCATCGTACCCCACGGCGTGGCCCGGGTGCGCTTCGGCATCAATTATTACTTCTATGCCCTGCTGTTCTTATCCTTCGACGTCGACGTGCTTTACCTTTTCCCGGTAGCTTCCGTATATGTTCAAAGCAAGGGCTGGTGGGTCTTTTTGGAATTTCTGATTTTCCTGGGCCCCCTCGGATTGGCGGTAATTTATTTTTGGCGGAAGGGAGTTTTCCATTGGCCCCGAAAGATCAAAGTCTGATCCCGGCGGTTTGTGACAGCGATCCCCCGATCCTGGCCATAAAGCCGGTACAACAAATCATCGACCTATGCCGTTCCATGTCGTTGTGGCCCATGACCTTCGGTCTGGCCTGCTGCGCCATCGAGATGATGGCCGTCGGCATGGCACGCTTCGATATCTCCAGATTCGGCGCCGAAGTTTTCCGGCCCTCGCCGCGGCAGTCCGACCTCATGATCGTGGCCGGCACCGTATCCAAAAAGATGGCCCCCGCGGTTGTACGTCTCTACGAGCAAATGCCGGCCCCCAAATGGGTTCTGGCCCTGGGTAATTGCGCCATCTCCGGCGGTCCCTTCTACTTCCCCGGCCAATACGCCATCGTGGAAGGCGTGGATCGGATTATTCCGGTGGATGTATATGTTCCCGGTTGCCCGCCCCGCCCCGAGGCCCTTTTGGAAGGCATTTTCACACTTCAGCAAAAAATCACCGGCAAACGATGGTGGCCGGAACCAAAGGAAGATAAGGCATGAGCACTACGGGTTCAACAAATCCGCAAGGCTTGGATGGCATCAAGGCCTGGTGCCGGGTGGACGGAGACTACGCCAAAAGCGGGTCTGCAGCCGTTTTTTTCATCGACGCCGGTGCGTTGCTGCAGGCAACCGCGAGCCTGAAAGCGGCTGGGTATTATCTGGAGGATGTCTGCGGCGTGGATGTTCGCGAAGGCATCATGCTGGTCTATCATTTTGACCGCTTTGACCGCCCCCACCGCATCACCTTGCGCATGATCGTGCCCCATGACCGTAAAGAAGCACCCTCCATTGTTTCCATTTTCAGCGGCGCGGACTGGCATGAACGCGAGACCTTTGATTTTTACGGGGTGGTCTTCACCGGCCACCCGAATTTAAAACCGTTGCTGTTACCGGATGATCTGGGTTTTCACCCGTTACTGAAAGAACAGGAAGACCAACGCAAGTCGATTCATCAACTATTGCCCATTGAGATGGTGATAGATCATGGCGCTTGATTAAACCCTGATTTGCCGAGGGCGAATAACGGCCGGCCCGTCAACCGCGGCCCGGTGGACACTTAACCCCTCAGAGAGGGAGATTTATGAACAAATACTTTATCAACCAGGACAAAAATCGTTGCATCGCATGTTTGAGCTGTGAGGTCTACTGCGAAAAAAACAAGAACATCCCTGAAGAAGACCGGGCCAGACTCTGCCAGATCGTGATCGTGGACAAGCAGAAAACTGCCAGCCTGCCCCGGGACGCCTATATTTATATGGGATGTTTTCATTGTGAAACGCCTTATTGCGTTGCCGCTTGCCCCACCTCGGCCATGAAGAAACGGGACAAGGACGGTATCGTTTATGTGGAGGCGGACAAATGTGTGGGCTGCAAAGCCTGCATGGTGGCCTGCCCCTGGGGCGCGGTCCAGTGGGATCCAAAAACCAGCAAGGTTCAAAAATGCGATTTGTGCAAGGACCGCCTGGATGAAGGCCTGAAACCCGTTTGCGTGACCATCTGCACCACGGGCTGTCTGTCTTTGGGCGAACTTCAACCCAGCGAGAACGAAGGGTAACATAACGCTGCGATCACCCGGAGCACCCGTATCCGGTTTTTCGCAATAAGCAAGGAGGAATGAAGGCCAATGGCTGGAATCGAAAGCAAATGCACTGAGCCGGAAATTGATTATAATGTCCTGAACAGCATTATCGTGGACCGTTATAATCAAAACAGGGAAAATCTGATTATGATGATGCAGGCCATCCAGAAGCAGTACCGTTACCTGCCGATTACGGCCTTGCGTTATCTGTCGGACAAAGTCCAGGTCCCGCTCATCAAAATTTTTGAGATCGCAACGTTTTATGCCTCCTTCAGCCTGAAACCCAAGGGCAAGAACATCATCAACATCTGCACAGGCACGGCCTGCCATCTCAAAGGCACCGGTAAAATGGTGGAGCATATCACCTCCAAAGTCGGCATCAAATCCGGCGAGACCACCCCGGACATGCTGCTGACCATGGACAACGTCAACTGTGTGGGAGCATGCGCTGTGGCGCCGGTGATCGTATTCAATGAAAAATATTACCCGGAAGCCGACCTGTCTGTGATCAACACCTTACTGGACCAAGCCAAGTCGGAATAGTGGAGAAACGTTATGCAACAACTTAAACAAGCGGCGGAATCAAACGTCAATACTCCGAGAATCACAAGTCCCAAGGCGTTGGAAGACTATCGCGCTTCCCTGGCTTCAAAGTACGGTCACGATGTTCCCACGGTCATCATTTGCTGCGGCACGGGCTGCCGTCCCAGCAACGCCGTGGAAGTGGCCGAGCTGTTGGAAAAAGGATTGGCCGAAGCCGATTTTCAAGGTAAAATCGTGCCCCATGTCAAAGCCACCGGCTGTCATGGTTTCTGCTCCCGGGGCCCCATCGTGGAACTGGAACCCCAGGGCATTTTCTACCAGAAAGTCAAACCCAAGGATGTTCCGGAGATCATCGAAAAAACCATCAAAGGCGGCGAGTTGATCAAACATCTGCAGTACAAAGACGCCTCCAAGAAGGTTTTTACCCATACCAACGAAATCCCCTTTTATGCCAAACAATCCCGGCTGGTACTCAAGAACATCGGCAAGATCAATCCCTTTGACATTGACGACGCCATTGCCACCGGCACTTACGGCGCCCTGGCCAAGGCCCTTTCCAGCATGACCCCCGGTCAGATCATCGAGGAAGTCAAGACCTCCTTTATCAAGGGCCGCGGCGGTGCCGGTTTTCCCACCGGCATCAAATGGGAGTCCTGCGCCAGTCAGATCGGTAATCGCTACATCATCTGCAATGCCGATGAAGGTGATCCTGGTGCTTTCATGGACCGCTCCCTGCTGGAAGGCGATCCCCATCGCATATTAGAAGGTATGGCCATTGCCGCCAAAGCCATCGGCTCCAATCGCGGCTACATTTATGTGCGCCTGGAATATCCCCTGGCCATCCAGACCCTGACCCAGGCCATTCAGCAGGCGGAAGCCATGGGCCTTTTGGGCGACAATATCATGGGCACCGGCTTCAATTTCAAGGTCTCCCTGTCCATGGGCGCCGGCGCCTTTGTGTGCGGCGAATCCTCGGCTCTCATGTCCTCCCTGGAAGGCAAGGTCGGCCGGCCTAGACCCAAATACATCCGTTCCGTAGAAAAAGGATTCCGGGATTCTCCTTCCAACCTGAACAATGTGGAGACCTACGCCAATATCCCGGACATCATCCTCAAGGGCGGCGAATGGTATAAATCCATCGGCACCAAGGAATCCACCGGCACCAAGGTCTTTTCTCTGACCGGCAATGTTCACAACATCGGTCTGGTGGAAGTACCCATGGGTGTTCCCCTGCGGGAGATCATTTTCGACATCGGCGGCGGCGTGCCCAAGAAACGCGCCTTTAAGGCGGTTCAGACCGGCGGTCCTTCCGGTGGTTGCATACCTGCGCAGCATCTCGATATCCCGGTCAGCTTTGAAAGTCTGGACCAGGTCGGCTCCATCATGGGCTCCGGCGGCATGATCGTCATGGACGAAAACATTTGTATGGTGGAAGTGGCCCGTTATTTCACCCACTTCCTGGTGGAAGAATCCTGCGGCCAATGCACCCCCTGCCGTGAAGGCCTGATCCGTATGGAGGAAATTCTGGAACGTATCACCCATGGTGAAGGCCGGGAAGAAGATCCTGATACCCTGGAGGAGATCGGGAAATTCGTCACCAATTTCTCCCTCTGCGGCCTGGGAACGTCCGCGGCCAATCCGGTGCTGTCCACCATCCGGCATTTCCGAGAGGAATACGAAACCCATATCCGCCATAAAAAATGCCCGGCCGGTGTTTGCAAGCCCTTGTACAGTCTGAAGATCGACGAGGAAAAATGCGTGGGCTGCGGCATCTGCAAAAAACGTTGCCCGGTCAACGCCATCACCGGCGATAAAAAGAAACCCCATGTACTGGAAATCGAGAAATGCATCAAGTGCATGGAATGCCATAAAAACTGTGATTTCGCCGCCGTGATAGTATTGTAAACCCTGATCGGCGACCGGTTGAATCGATTCAGGTTTATGTTAAAGGTTAACACATAACCGCCGGAAATGAGTGACTGATGAAAACACTTAAAATTAAAATCGACGGAAAAGAAGTGACGGCCAAACCGGATCAAACTATTCTGGAACTGGCCACGGAAAACGGAATTTATATTCCGACCCTTTGTCACAGCCCGGCGTTAGAGCCGGCTGCCATGTGCCGCCTGTGCATGGTGGAATTATATGAAGGCCGACGCAAGAAATTCGTCACCGCCTGCAACTTCCCCTTGCGCCGGGATGTGGAGATCAAAACCGACACACCGGACATCCGCCAGGGCCGCAAGCTCATCATTGAGCTGCTCATGGCCCGTTGCGCCGACTCGCCATTGCTGCAAGGCCTTGCCAAGGAATACGGTGCCAACGTGCAACGTTTTTCCGACCTGAAAGACGACTGCGTCATGTGCGGTCTGTGCGCCCGGGTATGTGAAAAAGTCGGCGGCAAGACCCTGACCCTGAGCGGTCGCGGCGTGGAAATCCATGTCAACACGGCTTTCAGCGAGGCTTCCGAGTTCTGTATCGGTTGCGGCTCCTGCGTTCAGATCTGCCCGGTGAATTCCATTGTCATGGAAGATGTTGCCGGCGAGCGTATTCTGAAGATCCATGGCCGCGAAGCGGCCCGGGTCAAGCTGGTGCATTGTGAAATGTGCAACAAGCATTTCGGCCCGGTCATCGATCTCACGAAAGTCATGTCCAAATTCGATAAAGGCGCCATTCCGCCGTCCAATGCAAACATTTGTCCGGACTGCGCACGGATTAAACTGGCCAAAAGGATTGCCGGTCGCTACTATGACACCATCTGATAACACGACGATGCAAAACATTCTGAGCGGCGATTATTATACCAATAATTTCACGCTCAGTCCCGCTGCCGAAGGTGATACCCTGGTGCTCAACCTGGGTCCCCAGCACCCCTCCACCCACGGTGTTTTGCGGGTGGTGGTGGAACTGGACGGCGAGTATATTCTCAAGGCCGAACCGGTGCTGGGATACATCCACCGCATGCATGAAAAAATGGGTGAAGTCAAAACCTATGCCCAGTACCTGCCCAACATGGGCCGGGTGGATTATCTGCATGCCCTGGCCTGGAACTGGGCCTATGTGGCGGCGGTGGAAAAACTTGCGGGTGTAGCAGTGCCCTTGCGGGCCGAGTACATCCGGGTGATCACCTGTGAACTGAACCGTATCTCCTCCCATCTGCTGTGGTGGGGAGCCTATCTTCTGGATCTGGGCGCTTTTACTCCCATCCTCTATGCCTTTGCCGATCGCGAAAAGATCATGGATATTCTGCAGATCGTCACCGGCTCGCGCTTGACCTATTGTTATTACCGTTTCGGCGGTGTTTCGGCCGACATCACTCCGGATTTCATCGATATGACCCGGGAGTTTGTGGGCTATATGCGAGATCGCCTGCCCATGTATAAAACCTTTGTTACCGAAAACATGATCCTGCGCGGTCGTTGCGTGGATATCGGTGTACTGTCAAAGGAAATGGCTGTCCGTTACGGCGCCACCGGGCCGGTATTGCGCGGCTCCGGTGTGGCCCATGACACCCGCAAAATCGAGCCCTATTCCATTTACGACCGTTTTGATTTTGATATTCCCGTGGGCAAAAACGGCGACGCCATGGACCGTTATGATGTGCGCATCGCCGAGATCCAAGAAAGCCTGCGGATCATTGAGCAAGCCCTGGCTACCCTGCCGGCCGGCGATTATCTGAATCCGGATGTTCCGGAGCGCATCACCCCGCCCAAGGGCGAAGTCTACTTTGCGGTGGAAGGCGCCCGAGGGAAAATCGGCATTTATATTGTCAGCGACGGCGGGATAAAACCCTATCGCTTGAAGCTGCGCGCCCCGGGTTTTTCCAATCTCCATCTGTTTGCCGAGCTGTCCCAGGGAACCATACTAGCCGACGCCGTATCCATTCTCGGTAGTCTGGACCTTGTTATTCCGGAGATCGATCGATGATGTCCCAATTGTTATCCTATCTATCCCTGCCGCTGGTGCACCTGATTCTATCCCTGGTGGTGATTCTCGCCTTCCTGGGTGTGAACGGCATTGTACTGATCTACGTGGAACGGAAAGTGGCCGGCTTTATCCAGCGCCGCCCCGGACCTTATGAAGTCGGGCCTTGGGGGCTGCTGCAACCCCTGGCCGACGCCCTAAAGCTCCTGAGCAAACAACTGGTCACCCCCATGGGTGCCGACAAGATCCTGTTCTGGGCCGCTCCCATCCTGTCCTTTGCACCGGTGGTGATCTGCTTTATGCCCATGCCGGTCAGTCCCATGTTCACAGGCATGGAAATGAACCTGGGCCTGATTCTGATTCTGGCCTTCACCAGCTTGAACGTTTTGGCCCTGTGTCTAGCGGGATGGTCTTCCAACAACAAATACTCCCTTTTGGGCGCGGCCCGGGCCGTATCCCAATCCGTGGCCTATGAAATCCCACTGTTGATCACGGTGCTGGCCATTGCCTTCCAGACCGGCTCCCTGAACCTTTCGGAAATCGTGGCCTCCCAGACCAAGGGAATTTGGTCCTGGAATATCTTTGTTCAGCCCATAGCCTTTATCATTTATATCATCGCCGTCACCGCCGAGACCAACCGGGCACCCTTTGACCTGCCGGAAGCGGAAAGCGAACTGACCGCCGGCTTTCACACGGAATACGCCGGCATGCATTTCGGCCTGTTCTTCCTGGCGGAATATTCCTACATGATCGTGGTCTGCGCCGTGGCCACTGTTCTGTTCCTGGGCGGCTGGCACGGGCCTTTCCTGTCCGGACCCTTCTGGTTCATTCTCAAAACCTATGCGCTGATCCTGGTGCTGATGTGGTTCCGCTGGACCTTCCCGCGGGTGCGCTTTGATCAGCTTTTGAATATATGTTGGAAATGGCTTATCCCGCTTTCTTTGATCAATCTGGTATTAACGGCCCTGTTGGTGAAAATCGTCCGATGAAGATAATGACTAATTACAGCAATGCGATCAAAGGGCTTTTGGGCCTTTTAAAAGGCTTGAAAATCACCGGCGTTGAATTTTTCAAGCCCCAGCTAACCATTCACTATCCGCGCAAGGAAGTGACCAACCTGGCAACCTATCGGGGGCATATTGACCTGGTGGCCAAGGAGGACGCTCCCCTTGAACCCAAATGCATCATCTGCGGAAAATGCGCCGAGGTCTGCCCTTCAGCCTGCATCAGCATGGAGATGCATGTCAAAGGCGAGCAATCCTTTGCTAGCCCCGCTGAATGCCGCACCATCACCGTGGGCCATGGCATCGAGATCCCCTTTTCCGGCCTGCGCCTTCCGCCCGCAGAAGTCATCGAGCGTGAACTGGATTCGTTCAACCTGGACTACAATTACTGCAGCCTCTGCGGTCTGTGCGTTCAGATCTGCCCAGTGGGCTCCCTGACCTTTTCCAAGGATTCCTATCTGGCCGGCACGGCCCGGAAAAATTTCGAATTCGACCTGTTGCAACGACTGCGGGAACGCTCCCGCCGTTCTTCCCAAACAACCACCGCACAGGAAAAGAGGTAATGAGCATGATGGAATATCTAGCCTATGCGGCCTTTGGATTATACCTGTTTCTGATCGTGGCCGGCGGACTTGCGGCGGTTTTATCCAAAAACCTGATCCGTTCCCTGGTGGGCCTGATCATGACCCTTTTCGGCGTGGCCGGCATGTACTTTTTAATGTCCGCCCCGTTCATCGCCCTGATGCAGATCCTGATCTACGTGGGCGCCGTGAGCGTGTTGATCTTTTTCGCCATTATGCTGACCCGCGCTCCCGGCGGAGAATCCGGGATTGAAGGCAGCACTCCCAAGGCCCTGAAACGCGGCCTGCTGGCTTTGGCCACCGCCCTCATGCCCGCAGTGATTTTGGGCGCCATCATTATCCGGAAGACGCCGGAAACCCTGCCGCTGAAACCGGAAACCGCCCTCACCGTGCTGGGTGAATTTCTCACCGGTCCCTTTGCCTTGTCCTTTGAACTGATTTCCGTCGTACTGTTTGTTGCCATGGCTGGCGCTGTGCTGCTCGGTTTTGAAAGGAGAAAATCAGAATGAGCCCTTTGGTTTGGTATCACTTGACCGCCCTGCTCTTGTTGAGCTTTGGTCTGTTCGGGCTTACGTCCAGGAAGACCCTGGTCGGCATGCTCATTTCCGTTGAACTGATGTTGAACGGCGCCGGCTTGGCCCTGGTGGCCAGCACGCGGCTTACCGCAGCCCTGGACGCCGTCGGCCAACTGGGTGCTTTGCTCGTTATGGGGCTGGCAGCCGCCGAGGCTACCCTGGTTTTGGCAATCATCCTGGTGGTGTTCAAACGCTTGGGAACCACCGATAGCGAAGCGGTTTCCTTTCTGAGGGGGTAGAAGAAAATGATTGAAAGGGCCGATCTGCTCATACCGATTCTGATCACCGGCTTATCGCCGCTGTTTGTTTATCTTTTCCGTAAAAACATCAACCAGCGGGAAGGCGCCTCCTTTGCCGCTGGTATTGCCACCTTTGCTTATATACTGACCTTTGTACCCACCGTACTTTCCGGGAAAGTCGCGATTTACACCCTATTTACGATTCTGCCGGGCATGGAAGTCAAGTTCTGCATGGACGGCCTGGGAATTATTTTCGCCCTGGTGGCCTCCTTTCTGTGGATCCTGGCCACTTCTTACAACATCGGCTACATGCGCTCCCTGGACGAGCATGCCCAGACCCGCTATTACTTCTGTTTTGCGGTGGCCATTTTCGGCGCCGTGGGCGTGGCCATGAGCGCCAATATTTTCACCCTTTATCTGTTTTATGAAGTCATCACCGTCTTTACTTACCCCTTGGTGGCCCATCATCAGGATGAAGAAGCTTATCACGGGGCGCGCAAATACCTTGTCTACCTCATGGGCACTTCCAAACTTTTCCTGCTGCCGGCCATGGTGCTGACCTATGTGTTGTGCGGCACGTTGGACTTCAATCTCAAGGATATCGCCCACGGTATCTTCCCGGCCACGGCCAATCCGGTGCTGGTGCAGATTACTTACGCCCTGTTCGTGGCTGGTCTGGCCAAAGCCGCCATCATGCCTTTTCATAACTGGCTGCCTTCGGCCATGGTGGCGCCCACGCCGGTTTCCGCCTTGCTGCATGCCGTGGCGGTGGTGAAGGCGGGCGTGTTTTCCGTGTGCCGGGTGCTGCTGTCCGGCTTTGGTGTGGATGCCATGACCAATCTTTATCTGGGTACACCCACGGCCGTCTTTGCCGGGATCACCATCGTGGTGGCCTCGGTTATCGCCCTGACCAAGGATGATCTCAAGGCCCGGCTGGCTTACTCCACGGTCAGTCAGCTTTCCTATGTAGTCCTGGGCGTGACCCTGCTGGCGCCCTTGGCGGTCACCGGCGGTATTGCCCATATCGCCCACCATGCTTTCAGCAAGATCACCCTGTTCTTCGGCGCCGGCGCCATTTATGTGGCTTCCCATCAGAAAAAAATTCCGGCCATGGCTGGTTTGGGCCGGCGCATGCCCTGGACCTTCGGCGCTTTTGCCGTGGCTTCCCTGTCCATGATCGGTGTGCCGCCGGTCTGCGGCTTTGTGAGCAAATGGTACATGATCAACGGTGCCGTCACCTCCGGCCAGTATGTTTTCATGGGTGTTTTCCTGGCCAGCACCATTCTGAATGCGGCCTATTTCACGCCCATCATTTACAAAGCGTTTTTTGACGCCCCGGCGCCGGGTGTGGACATCGAACATTATTCCGAAGCCCCCCTATCCATGGTGATTCCCTTGTGCTTCACCTCGGTCATGTCCGTGGTGCTGGGTCTGTATCCGGATATCTTTATGCGCTTCATCCAAGTGTTCATGGCGGTCAAATAAAGGAAAAAGCCGATGAGTAGTGAAACCAACAATACAGCAAATGAAATACCGGAAAGCAAGACGGCAAAGATGCTGAAATATTTTTTCTTTGCGGTCCTGATCGCCCTTGTGGGTTTGAACGTGTTTATCCTGCCCCATCATCCGCATTTCGGCCCGGAAAAATACCCTGGGTTCTGGGCTTTGTTCGGCTGCGGCATAGCCATTGCCCTGGCCAAGGTGGCCAAAGGCGCTGCCCACACCTTTTTGGGCAAGGATGAGGATTTTTATACCAAGAAAGAAAATACGGGAATAACGTCATGAACGGTTTCTGGCATCCATCGCTCTTCTTCTTCACTTGCGGTCTCCTGGTCTGGCTTCTACCCGGCCGAATCGGTCGCTGGCTACCGCCCATTGCAGCGGCCCTGGCCATTGCCAGTGTTTTCACCATGCCCGCCGGTGAATTCGCTAAACTGCAATACCTGAATCTGAATCTATTCATGGGCCGGGTGGATTCCCTGTCCCTGGTGTTCGCCAATGTTTTCGCGGTGCAGGCCTTGATCGGTTTCATCTATGCCCTGCATGTGGAAGACCGCTGGCAGCTCATGGCCGCCTGCATGTACATCACCGGCGCCTTTGGCTGCGTCTTTGCCGGTGATTACGCCACTCTGTTCATCTTCTGGGAAATGATGAGCGTGGCCTCCACCTTCCTGATCTGGTTGCGGCGCATGCCGGCCTCCACCAACGCCGGTATCCGTTATTTCCTGTTCCACATCCTGGGCGGCTTGTTCCTGCTGGCCGGATTGTTGCTGCGCTACAAAGCCACCCAGTCTTTCGCCTTCCTACCGGTGACCCCGGCGGAAGCCCATTTTTATGACTACCTGATCCTGATCGGTTTCTGCGTGAACGCTGCCGTGATCCCCCTGCATGCCTGGCTGCCGGATGCTTATCCTGAAGCCACCGTGGCCGGCGCGGTTTTCATGAGCGCTTTCACCACCAAAACCGCGGTATATGTTCTGGCCCGGGCCTTTGCCGGGTTCGAAATCCTGGCGATCATGGGCACCCTCATGACCCTCTTCGGCGTGTTTTACGCGACCATTGAAAACAATGCCCGTAGGATTCTGTCCTATCACATTGTTTCCCAGGTGGGCTACATGGTGGCCGGCATCGGGGTGGGCACCAGCATGACCATCAACGGCGCCTGCGCCCATGCCTATGCCCATATCCTCTATAAAGGCCTGTTGTTCATGGGCGCGGGTACTTTGCTGTACGCGGCCGGCACCGCCAAACTTTCCGAATTGGGCGGCTTGTACAAACGCCTGCCCCTGGTGTTCTTCGGCTACATGGTGGGGGCTGTGAGCATCTCCGGGTTCCCGCTCTTCAATGGCTTTATCAGCAAGACCATGACCATTGCCGGCACAGCCGAGGCCCATCATACCTGGCTGGCGGTGGGTATGGAAATCGCCGCGGTGGGTACCTTCCTGTCCGTGGGCATCAAGCTGCCCTATTTCGCCTTCTTCGGCACGCCGGACAAGCAGCAGCCCTTGAACCGCATTCCGGTCAACATGTATGTGGCCATGGGCATTGCGAGCTTCCTGTGCTTCCTCATCGGTATTCAGCCGCACCTCTTGTACAAGCTGTTGCCCTTTGAGGTGGATTACACGCCCTACACAGCCTGGCATGTATTGCAATCCATGCTGCTGCTGTGCTTCACCGGTCTCGGGTTCTACATCATGCGCAACAAGCTCAAACCCGAAGCCAAACTCAATCTGGATTTCGACTATGTGTACCGCGCGGTGGGCAAGCTGGTGGTGATCATTGCCAAATGGCCCATTGCCGCTTTTGACAATTTCTGGAGCGAATTTTATGCCAAAGCCGGTTTGGCCGGAATGCTGCTTTCCGCCAGAATCAGCGCCTGGTTCGATAAAGCCGCCATCGACGGAGTGGTCGACGGGCTGGCAATCACGGTAAGAAACATCGGACGTTCCGCAACTGTGGTACAGAGCGGCAAACTGCAGGATTATATATCCGCGGCCATGCTCATCGGCGCAGTTGTGTTTGCGGCTGTTTGGTTTGTCACGAGTTAATTTGGAGTCACCATGATGGAAAGTTCCTGGCCGATATTGACGATACTGATTTTTTTCCCCCTGCTCGCGTGCCTTGCCCTGGTTTTTGTAAAAACCGATCATGGGGCTCGGGTCCTGACTTTGGCTGCCGGCATCATTGAATTGCTCCTGGCGATGCCCCTGTTGCATTTTGACCTGGCCTCCGGTGGCTACCAGTTTGTTGAAAAAAAGGACTGGATGCCGGATTGGGGTCTTTCCTATTATCTCGGCATCGACGGCATCAGCTTTCTGATGGTGCTGCTCACCGTGGCGCTTTTGCCTTTGTGCGTGCTCTGTTCCTGGACCTATATCAGCAAACGGGTCAAGGAATTTCATATCAGCCTGCTGCTCATGGTGGCGGCCTGCGTGGGCGTCTTCAGCGCCCTGGATTTCATCCTGTTCTATATCTTCTGGGAAGCCATGCTGGTGCCCATGTTCCTGCTCATCGCGGTCTGGGGCGGTCCTGACCGGCGTTACGCCTCCCTAAAATTCTTCCTGTACACCCTGGCCGGCTCCACCCTGCTCTTAGTGGCCATCATCGCCCTGTACTGGACGGGCCATACCTTTTCCATTCCGGAACTGGCCCAGAAAAACTATTCCTTCAATTTCCAGATCTGGGTCTTTTTGGCCATGGCCATTGCCTTTGCCATCAAAGTGCCCATGTTTCCGTTCCATACCTGGTTGCCGGCGGCCCACGTGGAAGCCCCCACGGCCGGCAGCGTGCTCCTGGCCTCGGTGCTGCTGAAAATGGGCGCCTATGGTTTCCTGCGGCTCTGCCTGCCCCTGACGCCCCAGGCCAGTGTGTATTTCGCCCCCATGATGATTTTCATCTCCATTTGTTCCATTCTATACGGCGGCTTTGTGGCCCTGGGACAGAAGGACATGAAAAAACTCATTGCCTATTCGTCCGTGGCCCACATGGGCTTTGTGACCATGGGTATCTTTCTTTTCTCCCTGCGGGGCATTGAAGGCGCCCTGATGGTCATGCTGAACCACGGCATTACCACCGGTGGGCTGTTTATGTTGGTGGGCGCCATTTATGAGCGCAGCCACAGCCGCGAAATCTCCGAAAACCTGGGTTTGGGCAAATACTTGCCGGCCTATATGTTCTTTTTCGGCCTGTTCGCCCTTTCCTCCCTGGGTTTTCCCGGCACCAACAGTTTTGTGGGCGAAGCCCTGGTGCTCATCGGCGTTTTTGCCAAGAACGGCTGGGTGGGCGCGGCCATTATCCCCGGCGTCATGTTGGGGGCGGCTTACATGCTGCGGCTGACCCAGAAATTGGCCTGGGGCGAGCCCCCCAGCGCCAAAGGCAAAAGCTGGAAAGACTTGAATTTCCGGGAATGGGCTTATTTCACGCCCCTGGCGGTATTTGTGTTCTATATCGGCCTGGCGCCGGGCCTGACCCTGCGGGCCATTGATCCGACCTTGAAGGAATTGCTGCATACTTTTTCGGCCAAAACCGCCCGGAAAGCCGTCACCATGGTGATGGAACCGGAAAAAGGCCTGGCCGGACAGAATTTTGAAACCAAACTTCAACCAGCAGTGGATGAGCGTATAGGAGAAAGTCGGTGATTCAACAGATTTCACAATTATTGCCCGAATTGTGGCAGATAGCGGTGGTTTTGGTCCTTTTTCTGGAAACCATTGGCAAACCCGCGAATGATGCTGCCAAACCCAAATGGTTGCCCCTGGCTGCCGCGGCCGGCATCTTTGTCGCCGTCTTCAGCCTGAAGGCCGACGGCCTGCTTTTTTTCAAAGCGTATCAAGTGGATTCCCTGTCCCAGTTTTTCAAACTGGCTGTGCTGGTGGGTTTTTTCATTGTGGTGCTTAATGCCGACCCCCTGCCGACGGTGGAATCGGAAAAACGCTCCGATTATTTCCTGTTCTTGGCTTTAAGCGCCCTGGGTCTCATGTTTCTTGCCAGCACCGTGGAACTTATCGCCGTGTACATGGCCCTTGAAATATCATCCTACAGCCTGTATGCCTTGATTCCCCTGCGCGGTAAAGACCAGCGGGCCGCTGAGGCCGGGATCAAATATGTGCTCTTCGGTGCCGCGGCCACAGCCGTGTCCCTGTACGGCTTGTCTTACATTCTGGCCACCCAGCACAGCACCTATCTGGAAGTTCTGGCAGCCGCTGATTGGACCTGGACCCATTCGCCCCTGGCCGTCATCGGTCTGACCCTTTTCCTGGCCGGTTTCTTTTACAAACTGGCCTTGTTCCCCTTTCACTTTTGGTGCCCGGATGTGTATGACGGCACAGGCAACGAAACCGCCGCTTACGTGGCCACCCTGCCCAAACTGGGGGCTGTGGTAATCATGATTCGGCTGGTGGCCATGCTCAAGCCTGAAAACGGGATCATCACCATCATCGCTGTCCTGGGCGCCTGCTCCATGACCTTCGGCAACCTTTCCGCTCTCATTCAAAAGGACCTCAAGCGCATGCTGGGTTTTTCCAGCGTATCCCATGCCGGCTATATCATGGTGGGTCTCTCCGCCGTGTCTGCCAAGGGCCTGGCCGCCGCTGGCTATTACAGCCTGGTCTATGTGCTGATGAACCTGGCCTGTTTCTGGGTCATCTGCCGCCTGGCCACCGACGGCCGCAACATCACTTTGGATGACCTGAACGGCCTGTACAAACGCGCGCCCGGCTTGGCATTCATCATGGCCGTGGGCGCCTTTGCCCTGGTGGGCCTGCCCCCCACCGCCGGCTTCATGGGCAAGTTCTTCCTCTTGACCTCGGCCTGGAACCGCGGCCACGACTGGCTGGTGATCATCGCCTGCCTGAACACCGCCATTTCCATTTACTACTATCTGAATATCGTGCGCCACGCTTATACTGCCGAAGCCGAAGAACCCCTGCCCGCCCCCAAACCCGGCAGCGCCCTCTGGGGCGGAGTTCTGGCCACCCTGCTGCTGATCCTGGGCGCCTTTCCCGGGCCGGTATTCCACTATGCCGAGGTGGCCGGGAAATTGCTCATACCCTGAGTTTTACTAGAATAATTTCGAGTTCATGAAAAGCCATGGCCGTTACCATGGCTTTTTAATTTCGTTGGGAACTAGAAACATTTTTTTCACCACGAAAGACACGAAGAAAAATTACCCTTTGCCGGCGCAGCCGGGAAAACTTCGTGTCCTTCGTGTACTTCCGCGCAGCGGGTAGTAGAAAAGCGGTATAGAGAAAATGAGGGATGAGGAATACATTAAAATATTGAGTACGTTAATAGCTTTTTAACGCAAGATTCAGGGTATATAAAATAAAACCAAGTCCCTGACTATCCCGGAAATCATAAACGATCTGAAAATTGACTTTTCTTCCGTATTTATTGTCCATTGCAAAAACTCACGTCCATTTTGCAAGCCAAAATGATTTAAAAATCTTAAATATCGGGGGGAGTTGATTTGCCAGCCATCCGGAATAAACGCAAGGGTTGGATAATCTGCATGTTCTTTCAAGGGGTGAACCGCCAAGTCAAGGTAACCGGATTCCTGGGCAACCCCATGCTAATATTCTCTTCCATATTGACAGAAATGAGGTATATTCATAGAAGATGTCAGCACTAACGATGATCAAAATTGAATACTGATTTGATAAAATATGAATCGCACCATTTTTATATTGTTCGTTTTAATTGCAGGCAGCCTGGATTCCGGAATCTGCTTGCCTGAAGAAATCCGGACCATTGCCGTCCAAACCGAAGAATGGAAGGATTGCACGGAAAAAAAAGGCAGCGGCCTATATTTTGATCTGATCCGGGAGATTTATGAGCCGCTGGGAATCCGAATGAAATACGAGATCGTGCCGTATAAGCGATCCATTGCCTCCGTTACCCACAGTAAGGTGGACATGGCGGTGGGGGCCTATCCTTCCGAAGTCAAGGATGTGATCTATCCCAAATGGCATTTTTTTGTGGATGATGTCAGTGTCGTGTTTATGAAAAAAAATCACGCCGGCTGGCATGGCGAAGAAAGCTTGAGAGACAAACGTCTGGGATGGCTGCTGGGCTATTCCTACAATAAATATATCAAAGTGCCGCTGAAATCCGTTTTTGAAACCTCCAAGCAAAAAACCGCTTTTGACATGCTGACAAATGATCGTTTGGATTATTTTGTGGGTCCGGCGATCATGATCGAACCGGAACTGGATCGCAATCGTTTTGAAATGAAATTTTTAAAATGGATCAAAATGTACACCGTTTTTCAGAATTCCACCCGGGGCGCTCTGCTGTCCAAGATATGGGATAGCCGTTTTGAAAAATTATTCAAGGCCGGCAGAATCAAGGAGCTTTTTACAAGATACGACATGATGAAATACTACCAATATGAAGATGCAACGCCATGATTCATCTTACCAATATCAGCAAGCAACATGGCACCCAAATCCTATTTCGTAGTGCCAGCCTACAAATCCTTCCCGGAACAAGAACCGGCCTGGTGGGCCCTAACGGTGCCGGTAAAACCACGGTCTTTCGCCTGATTAACGGTGAAGAAAATGCTGATGAAGGCGAAATCACCTGTGCTGCTAAAACCAGGATCGGCTATTTTTCCCAGAATGTTGGTGAAATGGTAGGTCGATCCGCCCTTGGGGAGGTGATGTCGGCTGTCAAAGACCTTGTCGACCTGGGAGAGCAAATCCGGGACATGGAAGCTGCCATGGCAAGTCCCATGTCCGATGAGGCCATGGCCGCGCTGCTTGCGCGCTATGGCGATGCGGTGGAGCGTTTTGAACACGGCGGCGGCTATGATCTGGAATCCAGGGCCCAGGCCGTTTTGACCGGTCTGGGCATTCCACCTGCAGATCATGACCGGCCGGTGGAGTCCTTCAGCGGCGGCTGGAAGATGCGCATTGCCCTGGCTAAAATCCTTACCCAAAATCCGGATGTCTTATTACTGGACGAACCCACCAACCATTTGGATATGGAATCCATATTATGGATCGAAGATTGGCTTGCCGAAGAATTTAAAGGCGCTCTGCTCATGACCTGCCATGATCATGATTTCATGAACCGGATTGTTTCCCGTATAATTGAGGTCAGCAACCAGACCTTCACCACCTATAGCGGCAATTACGATTTCTATTTGCGGGAACGGGAAATCCGCAGGGAGCAACTGCTGGCCAGCTATCGCCGGCAGCAGGAAATGCTGGCCAAGGAAGAGGAATTCATTGCCCGTTTCGCGGCCAGAGCCTCCCATGCCTCCCAGGTCCAGTCCAGGATAAAAAAACTTGAAAAAATCGAACGTATCGTGGTGCCGCCTGAACAGCGCACCATCCGCTTTGCCTTTCCGGACCCGCCGCGCTCCGGCGAAGACGTAATCCTGCTGAAGGCGCTTGCCAAAACCTGGCACCTGTCCGACGGGGCTGTAAAATCCGTATTCGGGGGAGTCTCCGGCATGATACGGCGCCGGGAAAAAATCGCCGTGGTGGGGGTCAACGGCGCCGGCAAATCCACTTTTCTCAAGGTTCTCTCAGGCCAGACCGAACCGTCCGGCGGTGAGGTGGTGATGGGGGCCAATGTGCAGGTGGGTTATTTCAGTCAGCTTTCCATGGATATCCTAGATCCGGGAAAGACTGTCTTTGACACTCTTCAGGATGCCATGCCCCACGCCAATATCGGTGTGGTCCGCAATCTGTGCGCTGCTTTTCTATTCCAGGGAGATGACGTTTACAAACGCATCGACAAACTCTCCGGCGGCGAAAAAAGCCGCGTGGTCCTGGCCATGCTTCTGACCCAGCCGGTGAATCTTCTGATCCTGGATGAGCCCACCAACCATCTGGACATCCAGTCCCGGGAAATTCTGCTGGAAGCCTTGCAGGATTTCGCCGGGACCTTGATTCTCGTGAGTCATGACCGGCATTTTCTGCGTTCCCTGGTGAACCGGGTTTTTGAAATCGATCATGGCCAAATGCTGATTTATGAAGGCGGCTATGATTATTATTTGAGTAAAACCAGCCAATAGCGATAAAAAATATAAAACAGCAAGATTGTACAATACTTGATTCTCAGACTTGATTATTCTCCATTCTGAAAGCAAAAAATAAATTGCAAAGGAGAATTTTCAATGTCTTCAACAGAAATAGCAACAATCATTGCCCATGGATGCGTCCATTATACAGACCACACCGAAAACCTCGCGACGATGGAATGGGTGCCGCATCCCGCCTACAAAGGGGTTTGCCTGAAACACATCATCAAAGGCAAGGAGACAAATGGTCTTTTCAGTTCGCATCTGGTCAAAATCGACCCCAACTGCCGTTTGGAAACCCATTACCATGAGCATCAATTGGAGCTTCATGAGATCATCCAAGGCCGTGGCTCCTTTCACCTATTGGATCAACAGCACGAGTATCAGGCAGGGAAAATGGCGATTATCCCCATGGGAACACGTCACATGGTCCAGGCCGGTGCTACTGGTCTGGTGCTTATGGCCAAATTTTTTCCGGCTCTGCTATAATACCCCGTGGATTGAAAAGGAATGAGGGAATGAAGCGTCGAGACGAAAGCATACATTCCTTCCATCCCCTTTACATGCCAGGATTGGAAGTCATAGAGGGACGAAATATCCACAATGAATTCCGCCGTCACCTTCATCAGACCTATATCATCGGCATGGTCACCCAAGGTCGACGCAGGATTACTCAAATGCAAAACACAGTCACTGTAGTGGAGAGGGAAATCTTTATCCTAAATCCAGGTCAAGTGCATTCCTGCGGGTCTGATAATCCCTTGGGACATTCCTATAAGATTATCAGCGTCTCTGCCCAGGCCATGCAGACCATCGCCTCCCAGCTTTCCGAAAAACAGGAAAATGCGCCCAATTTCAAAAATATCCGGTACAATGACAAAGAATTGGTTCTTATGTTCGAGAGTCTATTGAAGACCCTGGAAGCACCGGAATCGGATATGCAATGTGAAACCGAAGTGATCGCCTTTCTCGCCCATTTACTGCTCCATTTTTCCGAATTCCCGCCGTCTGTCCAGTGCATGGAAAAAACAAGAGCGTCAGTGGAAAAGGTTTGCCGCTATATTAAGCAAAATTATGGAAAAAATCTGGCACTCAAAGATCTCGCCGAGGTCGCCTGCTTGAGTCCGTTTCATTTTCAACGGGAGTTTACGCGCCACATGGGAATCACCCCCCATGAGTATTTGCAGGATTTTCGAATCTCCCAGGCCAAAAAGAGACTGTTGCAATCTGAAAATCTTGCGGATATAGCAATCCAATCAGGCTTTGCGGATCAAAGCCATTTTTCTCGAACCTTCAAAAAAACCGTTGGAATATCACCGGGGCGATACTACCTTCTCAATAGAGACGGGAAGAAGAGGTCTATCCATGGCCCACATAAATAAATCCGGAGCCTATCACTCCCTGGTGGCCCGGCTCAACCGTTCCCCCCAGGGAGCCCCGCCGTCGGAGCTTCTGTATAACATTTTACAAATGCTCTATAGTGAAGAAGATGCCCGATATGCGGCCCTGCTGCCCATCCGGCCCTTTTCATTGAAAAGAGCAGCCAGGCTCTGGCTGTTGTCTGAAAAAAAAGCCCAAGGGATTTTAAACAGCCTGGCCGGCCGCGGTTTATTGCTGGACATTGAAATCAACGGCCGGCCGCTCTACCTGATGCCGCCCCCCATGGCCGGCTTTTTTGAATTCTCCATGATGCGGGTGAGAAACGACCTGGATCAAAAAAAACTGGCAGAACTCCTCTATCAGTATCTTAACGTAGAGGAGGATTTTGTAAAGGCCCTGTTTACCCAAGGCGTGACCCGTCTCGGACGTATTTTTGTGCACGAGCCGGCCTTGCCGGAGGACCACGGTTTGCATGTTCTGGATTATGAAAGAAGCTCGCATATCATCAGAACCGCCGGTCACATCTGTGTCAGTCTGTGTTATTGCCGCCATAAAATGCAGCATTTGCATCGGGCCTGCAATGCCCCCCTGAATATCTGCATGACCCTCAACCAGACCGGCGCGTCCTTGATCAAACACGGCATCGGCCGGAAAGTTGATGCTGCCGAAGCCTTGGATTTGCTGCAACAAGCCCATGCATTCAATCTAGTCCAATTCGGTGAAAATGTCCGCGAGCAGGTGAATTTTATTTGCCATTGCTGCGGCTGCTGTTGCGAAGCCCTGCTGGCTGCCAAACGTTTTGGGCATAGCCGGCCGGTGCATACCACCCGTTTTCTGCCGCAAATACATCTGGACAAATGCACCGGCTGTGGGAAATGCGCAATTGCCTGTCCGATTCAAGTCATTGAATTGATCCGGCCGGATAATGGAAACAGAAAAAAAAAACAGGCCCGGGTCCAGGAAGATCTTTGTTTGGGATGCGGAATCTGCGTGCGAAACTGCGGTGAAAAGGCATTACGGCTAAAGGAACGCCGGCAGCGGGTCATCCCTTCCCTGAACAGCGCCCATAATGTTGTCCGCATGGCGGTGGAGCGCGGCAAACTGCAGAATTTCATTTTCGACAGCCAGGCCCTCTTTCATCATCGCGCCATGGCCGTCATTCTGGGAGTTCTGCTCAAACTGCCGCCGTTGCAACAGGCCCTGGCCAAGCAGCAGATCAATTCGCGTTATCTTGAGTATATTATTTCAAAAACCGGGATGACGGAAAGGGGCTGAGGTGCGAGTACGAGTAGGGTTTGAATGATACCCTATAAAAAAAATAGGCAGAATACCACAATTCATAATTCCTAATTCCTAATTGTTTTTAGCCCGCTCTGCCCGTTTTCTGAAATAATAGCGCAAAAAAAGAAACGATACCCAGCTTAGAATGAGCAATACGATAATGGTCTGGGAATTTTTTACAATCCGGATGACCTTATGGATGTATTCTCCCCAATACCAGGCTGAGTATACCCAAACCGGAACGCTGATGAGGGCTGCCAGACCGTCATACACCAGAAACAAGCGGAATTCCACTCCAAGAGAGCCGCCGGTAAAAAAGATGGGCGATCGCAGTCCGGGCAAAAACCGGGCAATAAAAAAAATCTTATTGCCGTATTTGCGCAAATAATTGCCGGCGGCATCGGCTTTTTTCTCCGTGATGATCCGCTTAAAGAATTTGGACTTCAACAAACGGTTGCCGAAATGGGCACCCAGCATAAACATGGATATGTCGCCGATGAGAACCCCACCCATGCCAATCAGGGTCATGACATGGACATTCAACAAGCCCTCATAAGCTAAATACCCGCCGGTGATCAAGGCAATGTCTTCCGGAATGGGAATGCCGAAGCCGCATAAAAGCAGAATGCCGAAAAGAAGCAGGTAAACGGAGATCGGGTTCAGGGTTAGTAGAAAGGCAACGCCGCTGTTGAATTTATCGGAAGTCATATGAAATTATAAAACACCATTATTCCAGGTCGTTTGTTTTTCATGGTTCCAAAATTCCAGTGAGATGAATAACGGTTTCAAAGCCATAGCCCAACAAAGCCGTGATCGGCAAGGTCAATACCCAGGCCCAGAGAATACGCTGGACAATTCCCCATTTGACGGCGCTGAAACGCTTGGTGGCCCCTACTCCCATGATGGAAGTGGAAATGATATGCGTGGTGGAAAGCGGAATGCCGAAATGGGAAGCAATCTGAATCACCGTGGCAGCGGTTGTCTCGGCGGCAAAACCATGGATGGGCTGCAACCGCACCATCTTATGTCCCAGGGTCTTGATGATGCGCCAACCGCCGGCAGCGGTTCCCACTGCCATGGTCAAGGCACAAAGGATTTTCACCCATAAATGAATCTCAAACTGATCGTTACGCAAAAAATGGAGCCAATGCGGCAAGGAGTCGAACAGCCGGCCCTGGGTGGCGGTAAACAAGGTCAGGGCCATGATTCCCATGGTTTTTTGGGCATCGTTGGTGCCGTGGCTGATCCCCATGAGGGCGGCGCTCAGCAGTTGGAGCTTGTTGAAAAAGGTATTCACAAGACGCGGATTGGCTTTGCGTAAAACCAGAATCAAAAAACCCATCAATAAAAAACCGGCGATGGCGCCCAAAACCGGCGAAATCACCATGGGCAGGATGACTTTCGGCAACAGCCCTTCGAACTTATGGGTTTGCGGATTAACTACCGACCATTTGATCACGGACCAGTTGTTGTGGGCTGCGGAAAGTGTTGAACCGCACAATCCGCCGATCAGGGCATGACTGGAACTGGAAGGCAAACCAAAATACCAGGTGAAAATCCCCCAGATTACAGCTCCGATCAATGCACATAAAATCGAGTTCAAGGTGACGAATTGGGGGTCCAGCAGGCCCTTTCCGATGGTGGTGGCCACGGCAGTGCCCCAAAGCGCACCAAGCAGGTTGCAGATTGCTGCCAGCAAGACGGCCTGGCGCGGCATCAGCACTTTGGTGGAAACCACTGTGGCGATGGAATTGGCAGTATCGTGAAATCCGTTGATGTACTCGAATATCAGGGCGGTTATCATTACACAGAAGACCAGGGTCACGGTTTTTCCTTTTCGAATAGCGCTGGTTTTTTTGCTTAGGAATTTTTCAAGACGATTCTGAATATAACGCTGCCGGCATTGCGAAAAAGGTCGATGGCTCTTTCCAGCAGATCATAGAGATCTTTTAAAATAAAAATATTGAGTGGTTCTTTGCCGTGTCGTTGAACCAATTCCCAGGTCATTTCCAGCAAAAGCTTATCGCCGTCCGCCTCCAGGGACAAAAGCCGTTCATTCTGGCTTTTGATGATTTCAAGCTTGGGGTTGCGGCGCAGGGATTTAATCATTTGGGTCAAGGTTTCAGCCTGAAGCTCCAGGATTTCGATTTGAAATACAAATGATTCCCGGGTGGGCATGCAGCTTTGAAAAAGGCTTAATCTCTCTGTGAATTTCTCCAAATTTTTCGGTATTTTATATAGAGCAAAAGAAAGCGACTCAACATCTTCGCGCTCTAAAGGGGTTATAAAGGTCTTGCACAACTCCTCGGTGATCTCTTGGGCGATCTTGGTTTCATTCCGTCTGCTTTTATAAAATTTTTCCGTGGCAGAGTCGGAATTGGGGGCTGTTACCAGTTCCGCCAAGGCCACGACGCTTTTTTGAACCTCGTCGGCGCTGGCCTCCAACAGATCGAAAATTTTTTCATCTTTGGTTAAAAACCGCTGCAAAGAGATCATTTTCCATCCTTTCCTTTTTCTGTGGCTGAAACTTTTTTTTGCACACCTATATACCAAATTATTTTTGTTTTACAATCTTCATTTTCAATCTTCAGATAAATCCATTTTCAGAAGCACAGCCATTTACCAGATGCGCGATTGATTTTCAATTGCTTTATCCGGAAAAACGACACAGTGGGAAAAAAAGGTAACTGGGTATGAAAAAATCGTATTCTCAATGAGAAAATTGTGAATGCACGATAGCAAGAATGCGTACGCATTATACCCAATGCGACTTTGGGGCAGCCATCAATGCATAATCCTGGAAGTTCTTTCCAGAAAAGCATAGGCACAGGCAACTACAGATATTTTATCCTTTTTCACCCCTTGTTATTTCTGTTCTGCCCGGATGATTTTTGCCCCGTCATCTAAATGGGGAAATTTATGGCATGGGCCTTGCTGTCCTGCCAATGAATTCGGCTCTGATCCGATAAACACATCTCAGCAACCTTTTTCGTAATTATATTAAAACCATCAAAGGGAGGTAAAATGAGGAAAAAAATTATGAAAACATGTAACCAAATGTTGTTCATCGCCGCGCTGGTCTTATTGCTGGGGTCTGCATCCCAGGCCGCCGTGATTTTTGAAACCACCGACTATATCAGTGGAAGGGAAGGAAAAAAATACGAATTCCATTCCCCCCAGGGGCATAATAATTCTATCGTTACCCTGACGGATTTGTCCTGGGGTCCGCTGGACTTTGATTTTATCGGTCTATCCGTTTCAACTTCCACCCAAACCTTGGGGCATTTGACAAATCCAGGCAGTTTTTCCTTCAACATCCTTCCCGATACCACCTATTTTTGCAATGTATTCGGTATCGGCGGCGGTGAATTCGACACTGGTTTGTACGGTGTTCAGGTTACGGCAGCACCGGTTCCGGCAGCTCTAGGACTGTTTGCTTCCGGGCTGATTGCCTTGGTGGCTATTAAAAGAAGATCAGCTTAATTCGCAATACAATTCTATGAAAGCAGAGGTTCTCGCTTGGAGACTCTGCTTTTCTTTTTAATTTTTTTTTATTGACCTTGATCGTCTCTTGGCCCTTATCGCGGCTGGAAGCCGCTCCCACAATGGGAGGGGCGGAAGCCTATCCCACAATTTGGGGTGGCCGGAACGATGATCAAGGTTTTTTTATTTTCGGCATATTGAAGTTTTTAAATAAATCGTTATAATTTGGTATTAAAAAAAAGCTGATGATTTCAGCTCTATCTTCAATTCCAATTCATTGCAGACTTTGTAAAGGCCGCTCCGCAAACCAAACAGAGATTGGAATGCCATGAACAAACAAGCATATTCAACCGACCTAATGACCATTGGCAAACAGGCTTTGGAATACACTGAAGATGCTTTTCAGCGCACCATTTTATTCTGGGACATCCTGCGACAACGAGGCAACATCTACTTCGATCACCTGATCAGCGGGCAACCCCCGGTGCTGGTATTCAAATATGAAATCATCATATCCGGGAAATCCTTGGCGCGACCAGTAAATTATGACCTGGCCCAGATTATCGACCATCGCGCCGGCGGCTCTGAAAAACGCATCCTTACCGACGAAAACAGACAATACCCCAAGGTCAGGGCCAATCGCACCGAAACCCATCCAAAGCGGCCCATTGTCATTATCGATCCCAGGGCCGGCCACGGCCCTGGGATCGGCGGCTCCAAACGGAATTCGGAAATCGGAATGGCTCTGGATGCCGGCCACCCGGTTTACTTCATTCTTTTCCACACTTACCCGCAACCGGATCAAACCTTGGCCGATGTGGTCAATGCCGAAATCGCCTTTTTGTCGGAAATCCGCAGGCGCCATCCGGAAACGGAAAAACCGGCGGTTATTGGGAACTGCCAGGGCGGCTGGGCCGCCGCCCTGCTAGGGGCTTCCAGGCCTGATATCGTCGGGCCGCTGGTATTAAACGGCTCTCCCTTGTCCTACTGGGCCGGAGTGGAGGGCAAAAATCCCATGCGCTACCGCGGCGGCTTGAACGGAGGCACCTGGACAGCCAGTTTATGGAGTGATTTGGGCGGCGGTCTTTTTGACGGTGCCAATCTGGTGGCTGGTTTTGAGGAACTCAATCCGGCCAATACACTGTGGACCAAGCAATACAATCTATATAAAAATGTAGATACGGAAGAAAAACGCTTTCTGGATTTTGAAAAATGGTGGGGCGGCTTTTTCTATATGACTGCAGAAGAAATTCATTTTATCGTGGAAAGCCTGTTCGTGGGCAACCGCCTGGAACAGGGCTTGCTGGAGCTGGATAAGCATCAAAAAATCAGCTTAAAAAACATCCACGACCCAATTCTGGTTTTCGCCTCTTCAGGAGATAACATCACCCCGCCCCAGCAGGCTTTGAACTGGATCCTGAAGGTCTGGAAATCCGTGGAGGAAATCAAACAACATCAACAAGTGATCGTATATCTGCTGCATGAAACCATCGGCCATCTGGGCATTTTCGTTTCCGGTCAGGTTTCCAAAAAGGAACATAAGGAAATCATCGGCAGCATTGATCTGATCGAATATTTAGCCCCAGGTTTGTACGAGATGGTCATTGCCCCCGGAGATTCACAGGATGAATACCGGGTTCAATTCGAAGAAAGGGATTTTAAAGATATCTTACAATTGGACGACCATTTGGACGACGAGGATTTTCGCATTGTCGCGGCTGTATCGGAACGTTTGGATGCTTGCTATGGCTGCCATATCCGGCCATTGCTCAAGCCCTGGATCAATGAACTCTCGGCAGAGTTCATCCGCCAAACGCATCCCTTGCGTATGTCCAGGTATTTATTTTCCGACCTGAATCCCTTTCTGGTGCAGCTTCAGTCCTGGGTTCCGGTTGTGAAGGAAAGCCGCAAAGCAGCGGCACCGGACAATCCCTTTGCGCTTTTTGAAACCTTCTGTGCCGATATGATGACCACTTGCCTGAACCTGTACCGGGATCTGCGGGATCAAACCCAGGAATTCATCTTTTACAGCATTTACCGCAATCCCTGGCTGGAATTCTTTTTCAGCAGCGAGCTGGCCGCTAAAATAGAAGAAGACCAAAAAGAGTATCAAGATAAAAAAGATAAATTTTGGCAACAGCACATTGAAAAAGGAGGATTTCTAGAAGGCGTATTGCGGATCATGATCGCCATGACCAATGCCGACCATATCTATGAAAAAAAAGAATTGAACACCATCCGCAATATCATCATCGGTCACAATATCCTTACCAAAACCACGGAAGTTCAACTAAAAAGCAAAATCCGGGAACAAATGCGTCTGCTGCAAATCGACCGTGAAAAAGCCATTGCAGTCTTGCCCAGCCTGATCCGATCGCCGGAAAACCGCCTGACGGCCATTGCCGTGGCCAATGCCTTGATTTCCGAAGACGATGCGCCCAATCAGGAGGGGAAAGGATTGCTGGAACACATCACCGCATTGCTGGAAGACCGCAAGACTTTATATTGAACTGAAATGAACAGAAAAATGACAACACCCAGCTTGAGCAAAACCATCCCACTAGCCAATGGTCAATCCCTCGAGATATTAGATGCTTCTCGCAAAGTGGCCGGAGATGCCTGGCTGGTGAAAATCATCTTTAGAATGGAAGTGGCCGTCAACGACCTTACCTTTTCAGAAACAGGCACAAAAAAGATCAAGCCATCCGAAATAAAAGCGGCACTAGGACCGTCGGTTGTTCTTGAAGTGATCCGTGAAAGAAACTTCATTCATGAAACAGTCAAGGATGCAACCGCTGAAAATCTTGTAAACGATTACCTGCGACATATCCTTGACTATATCTCAAAGGCAGATTTTCCGGAAAAATTCGTCATCCGGAAATTTATGGAATTCATAACTGCTCAGGAGTTAAGGCTGAAGGCTGAAGCCTGAAAGGGATGTTCCTTTGATATTCTGTCTCCTGCCCCCGATTACTTCCCTACCATATGAATCAAACGCTGGGCGGTTTCACCCTCTTCCCGCCAATACCAGCAGGTATTGATCATGAATTGCTTCATCAATTCCGGTGAGAAGTCACCGGACATGGGACGTTGGGCCAGAAAAGACCAGTAGCCGTGCATGGCCGCCGGCGCCATGGCCTGCAGCAATGTGGCCATATGCTGGCAACCATCCTTGCCGCCCAGGGCCTCCTTGATCTTGCGATTGATTCCTCCGGCAATGGCGGTCCCCTGAAATGCTTGAAGATGCTTCAAGGTTTCATCACATTCCCGGGAAGGGACCGTAATCAGCTCCCCCTCGATTTCAGCAATGACCAGGAACAAGCTCTCCACCCGCATGCGCACTACAATGTGATGGAACTCCCCGGGCCGGCATTTTTCCCCGAAAAGGTCATAATGGGGTTGCCAAAGATGGTCTTTTAATACCCCCTCCACAATCACACTTTGCGGATCATCACAGGCATAGGTGCAGACTTCCATGTTCCGACTATGAATTTTTTCGGTTTTTCTACAGCTCAATTGCGACATGGGCCGACCCCTCCTTATTCCTCTTTCCGGCATTACCCGGTTTTGATATTCCGTCTTGTGTTTCGTATAAATAGCGTGCTCATGATCTATGATTTGGACTTAGGCCCGTCCTAGATATAATCTAAATTTCTTAAAGTCAATGCGGAAATTCGGCGATGAAAGGATCAAAAATATCCGCTGCCGCAATCAAGATCAGGGAATTCAAATGCGGGACAAATTTGTACTTGCCATAAATCGTTGGTTTTCGTAATAACGGAATCAAGGAACGACCTTCGGCAGACTTTGGATGTGTCACCACCCATGGGAAAGGAGTGCGGCATGGCAAAAGAGCGTATCATCGGCGCATGGAAATTGGTCCAATTCGAGCTTTCCGACCCCAACGGCAACCATATTTATCCTTTTGGAAAGGAATGTATCGGTTTTGCCGTTTTTGACAAGAGCGGCCACATGTCGGTTCAAATCATGCACCCCCAGCGCCCGGTTTTCAAAACCGATTTGCCCACGGCCGAGGAGATCCATGCCGCCTACTCCACCTTCACCGGCTATTGCGGTGAATATGAAGTGAACGAAGCAGAGGGCTCCTTGACCACCAAAGTAAAAGTAGCCTTGGATCCCCGTTGGGTGGGGACGGATCAACTAAGATACTTTCAGTTGGACGGCAATCGCATGACCCTGCTGACTCCCCTGCTGGAAGTAGCCGGGATCAAATTCAAAGCCAAACTGGACTGGCAAAAGATCGAGCAATAAATCCGTGTTTAGTATTTGATCCGGGCATAATAGGTCTTGCGGGAAGCGGCCATGGCCTCCTGCAGAGTCAGAATGCCTTTTTCCGCCAGCAGTGGAATCATTTTCAAAAACAATTTGGCCGTGGCAACAGCATCCCCCATGGCCGTATGCCGGCCCACAATGGCTACTCCCAGACGTTCGGCAATGGCTTCCAGGGTATGATCCTCTTGGGCTGGATGGATCACCGCCGAGAGCAGCAGGGTGTCGAGCACCGGATTGGTGAAACGGATGCCGGTGGATTCCTCCTTGACCTGGAGCATGCGCATATCAAAGGCGGCGTTGTGGGCCACCAGGATCGTATCCGCGGCAAAGCGTTGAAAGCGCGGCAGCACTTTATCGATGCTTGGATGATCTTTCAGCATCTCTGCCTGAATACCGTGAATGCGAAGGGATGACGACGAAATCGTCCTTTTGGGGTCGATCAACTGGTCAAAGCATTCCTCCCGCAACAGCCTGCCGTTGACAATGCGGACAGCCCCGATGGAAATAATTTCATCACCGGAATCCGGGTCCAGCCCGGTGGTTTCCGTGTCGAAAACCGTATAACTGATTTCCGTCAGCATGCAATCGGCCAGTTCCGGAGGCGATTCCGCATGCTCAAACAAATCAAAATCAAAAAATTCCGGTCGGCTTTGTGGCAAAATGGTCCCCAGCCGCACCTGTTCCGCGGTAGATGTATCGGAAACCGGCAGGAACAGACGCAAAGAGGCCTGCTGCTTTTTCAACAGATCCGAATAGGCGCAAATTTCCGCGCCATGATGGCCGATGACTTCCTGAAAAGTGAAGGGCAACTGTTCGGATTCAACCACAATGGGAAGGGCATCCCATTGCCGCAATACCTCGCCCCTCAAGGGTTTTCCGGACCAGGAAAGATCCAGGTGAACATAACTGCCGCTGCGCTCAACCCGGCCGCTGAAGCCCTTGGAACCGTTTTCCTGATTGATCCGGCTCAACATGAATAAAATGGCCAGGGTCAGAATATAGGTATCGGCTTGAACGCAATCCGGCAGCTCAAATGCCTCAAACCGGATGGAGATTCCCAATTTTTCAGCAGCTTTTTCCACCAGCATTTGAATCAGGTCCGAAAGCCGCACCTGGGCCAGGGGCCAGTGGGTTTTATGCTGAGTTTCACGGTCGATATTCATGCGAGCGATTATTTCCCCCAGGGCCACTGACTCTTTGTGGATGATCTCCCTGAAACGGTCCAACCGCGCCCTTTCCATGTCCGGATAATTCAAGATGGTTTCAATGGTGGTGCGGATGTTGGCCGACGATGCGCGGATTTCCCTGGCAAGGGTGCTTAAAGTTCCGGCAACCCGGCCGGTGGTTTGCAAATGCTGGGTGATATCCTCAAAGATTAAAATAAAACCGGTAA
Source organism: Desulfosudis oleivorans (assembly GCA_020723325.1). GTDB lineage: Bacteria > Desulfobacterota > Desulfobacteria > Desulfobacterales > SURF-7 > DYJD01. Next base: position 64,959 of record DYJD01000017.1, read on the forward strand.
ATTCCCTGGCTTGGTTCAAGACCGGCACGGTTTCCACACGCAACATCTCCCCTGCCCGCCCCACGGCCACAAAATAGGCCACCACATTCATCTGGTTGTTTTTCAGTTTTTTTTCAATTTCATCCAGGGCATGCTGAATCTGGTTTTTATCCATCACGGAATAAATGGATCGCCCCAGCCCGACAAAGGCATCCTGCTTAGACTCATCCTGTCCTTTCTGAAAATCACTTGCGGCATATCGACTCAAAAATTGCTTGGCCCTTTGATTGTACAGCAGAATACGGCCGGTATGGTTGCACACCAGAACACCTTCCGGCAGCTCGGCCATGATGGCTGCCAGGATGTTACGTTCCTTTTCCACTTCGGCTTTGATGCTTTTGATTTTTTCCTGGTCATATTTCTGAATGGCTTCGAAGCGCACGGCAATGGCATTGACGGCCTGGACCAGATTCCTGAAAAAAATACCCCCATCCACCTTGAGGCGATGCCGGGAGTTCACCATGCCGATCAGGGAAATCTCCTCCACCAAGCGGTTCAGGGGCTCGACCAAAAGACGATACAGCAAATCAACGCCAAAGGCAGCACATGCCCAAAGCGACAGAAGGGCGAAAAGCAGATACAGGCCGTTTCCCATGAATTCATCGATAAGCCGCCTGTTTTGATCCGGCAGGGTTTGATAGATTAAAAAGAAAAACAGACTGGTAACAGCGACAAGCACAATAAAGCAAAGAGTGATCCATTGAACTTTGCGTCGATTGCTCATGGACCGTCACCCAGCAATTTTTTAACTTTGCTCACGACTTCCGCATTGGCAAAGGGTTTGATGATGTACTCATCAGCACCCAGCACCAGGCCTTTGGCCACATCAACATCGCGGCCCTTGGCAGTGAGAAAAATGATCTTGGTCTGCTTCCATTTGGGATTCAGGCGTACGATTTCACAAACTTCATACCCGTCGATGCCGGGCAGCATGATATCCAGCAGGATCAGATCCGGTTCAAACTGCATGATCTTCTCAATGGCTTCTTCACCGCTGGAAGCCACATTGACCTCATAATTGTTCTGCTCCATCAGAAACTGAAGCGGCAATACGATATTCGGCTCATCGTCGACAATCAGCACTTTATGCGGCATTGCAGCACCCTTTCCATCAAGAATATGGCGGCTTGAATAGTTATTGCAGACCTTCCGTCAAACCCTGCGCATAAAATCCAGCTCCAAACGGGTCTGGATACCTTCGATCCTTTTAAAAACTTCCTTGAGCAGGGTCTGCTCGATACGGGAAAGCTTTTTCGGATTGATATAATTCTCCGGCTCTTCACCCTTCTCAATGTTGGAGATCTGGCACAGCAAGCGCTGTTGCATCAGGTATTCATAAGCCTGGTTCAGTTCCGTATATTCATTATGGGTTAGAAATTGTTTGAGATACAGTTGGTACATTCTTTCTTGGGTATTGGTCTCGGCAATATTGTGCTTCAGGGCATAGATCCTGGCAAAATCCACAATGGGCGTCATGGCGTTCTTGATATTGAATTTGTGGCGATGCTCACCCTTGGACTCCACCACGAAATTTCGAAAAAAACCGATGGGCGGCCGAAATCCCAGGGCACTTGCAGTCAAATCCCGAAAAATCCGCGGCCAGCCCGGTAAGGTGTCGAATAAAAAACAATTCAGTTCATCCACTAATTCCGTTTTGCCATGAGCGCAGCGGAAATCAAAGAAAATAGCGGCATCCAGGAGATTCTCGCCGGTGGCCACATGGATCCATTCCTTGAAATAGGCCTTCCAGTTGGATAGCGGCTGGCACCATTTGGGATTTTTGGCCATCACATTGCCTTTGCAAAAGCTGTAGCCGGCCTGATCCAGCATGGTGCATACCCGTTCTCCCAATTCCTGAAAATAGGCATTGATTTTTGAAGGGTCAGGGCTGTGAACATCTGCATAAACAATGGCATTGTCCTGGTCGGTTTTCAAGGACTGCTCCATTCTGCCTTCACTTCCGAGAACCAGGAAAGCAAATTCGACCGGAGCAGGCCCAAGGGTCTCCATTGCGAAACCGATGATTTTTTCAAGAATGGTGTCGGAGATTTTCGTAATCAGCTTGGTTACCAGGCGCGATTTGGCGCCGCTGTTGATCATGTTATGGATCAGGCGCGGCATGCGCTTTTGCTTGCGCACAATTTCGTTGATGTCGGCTGCACCGGCAATCTCCCGCACGATATAAAAAGGCGACTGTTCCTGGGCCGATAGGATGTCACTGTTGGTGATAACGCCCACGACTTTGCCGTTGGAATCGGTAACGGCCAGATGCTTGAGATTAACTTCCATCATCTTGAGCAGGGCTTCGGACACCATGGCATTGACGGGAATGGTTTGGAGCGGCGAAGACATGATCCCGGCCACGGGTTTGTGAATATCGTAACCTTTGGCAATCACTTTTTTGCGCAGATCATTGTCCGTCACCAGACCGATCAGATCGCCATGGGAATTCTTGACAAAAATGGAGCTGCAACCCTTTTGGCTCATGCCGGCAGCCGCTGCCTGAACCGAGGTCTCCATGCTGCAAATCAACAAATTGGCATTGTGAATATTGTCAACCCGCAAACTGAAAAAACGGGACGATTCTTCGTCCGGGCTGGTATTGCTGCGAATAATGGCGGCATAGGACCGATCCATCATGCGTTTGCCGAAAGTATCAGAAAAATATTCCGAAAAATTAGGATAGGCCCGACACAGCCGCAGAAAATCATTCTTGGGTAAAAGGTAAAAGTAGGTGTCCTCACTGATATAAACCGTGCGCACGGAAATGTCGTTGTTGATCAACATGGAAATGCCGCCGTAGGTATCCCCTTCCCCCAGCATTCCCCGCAGGATTTTGGCCCCGTTTTCTTCATAATAACGTTCAACCGCGCCTTTAAAAATAATATATAGATGCTCGACTTTGGAACTGCCTTGTAAGAACAGAAAAGTGCCTTTGGCATGCTGCACCAGCTTTACTTTCCCGGCGATGATTTCAACTTCATGCTCGGGCAAAAAAGAAAAAGGCAGGGTTCCGACCAAAAAGGCGGCGATTTGACCTTCCTTGATAAGGCGGTTTTCAGGTGTCGGGCTTTTCTTTTTGCTCATCTATCATTCCAATATCAAGCCGGGAACATAAAAACAATGCATTACGGTGTTTGGGACAGGAGGAATTTCATCTGCTTTTTCGGGGCATTTCCCGTTATCATTCCACCAATCCTTTGGGAGGGAAGACATAAGAGGCGAGGAAAATCTCCGCCTCTTATGCCGTGGTATAAAAAAACAGTCGTTACTCAGCCCCAACCCCCAAATACATTCTGATTTTTTCCTCTTCAAATTTGGCTTCGGCCTCTTTATCCGGCGTCAACAGCGAAAAGACAATGGCCACGATAAATGCCAGAGTCATGGAAACCACTGCCGGATTCCGCAGAGGGAAAATGGGTTGGGGATTCTTGAATACATCCACCCAGACCGTGGGGCTGAGGATGATGCACAGGGTCGCGGATACGGAACCGACCACAATGGCCCATACCGCCCCTTGGGTGGTGAAGCGTTTCCAGATGATGGAGAGCAACAAGGCCGGGAAATTGCCGCTGCAGGCAATGGAAAAGGTCAGACCCACCATATAGGCCACATTCTGGCCCTTGAAAGCGATCCCCAGCAAAATCGCGGCCACACCGAAAATGATGGTGGAGATCCTGGCTACTTTGACCTGTTCTTTTTCATCGGCATGCCCGCCTTTAAATACATTCACGAACAGATCGTGGGCCATGGCCGAAGCCGCTGCCAAAGTCAAACCGGCCACCACCGCTAAAATGGTGGCAAAGGCCACGGCGGCGATGAAGCCCATAAAGGGGGTGCCGCCGATGAATTCGGCCAGCAAGGGCGCGGCCATATTGCCGCCGGCATCGATCTTCTTGATGATATCCTGGCCGAGCAGGGCCGCGGCCGTGAAACCCACGATGGGAATGATGCAATAGAAATAACCGATGAAAGTGGTGGCCCAGATCACGGATTTGCGGGCCGCCTTGGCATCCGGGACCGTGTAAAAACGCATGAGAATATGGGGGAGCCCCAACAGCCCCAGCATCAATGCCAAACCCAGGGAAAAAGCGTCGATGGGATTGGTCACCAGTCCGCCAGGATTGAGCATGGTCACGGTGTATTTGGTTTGAATGGCCCCGTAAAGCTCACCGGGATTGAAGCTGAAATGGGACAAACCGATGAGCATCAGGGCCGTGACTCCGCCCAGGAGCAAAACCGCCTTGATGATCTGCACCCAGGTGGTGGCGATCATGCCGCCGAAGAGCACATACATGAGCATGACCGCGCCCACGAACAATTCGGCCACTTCATAGGGCAGGCCGAACATGAGTTTAATCAGGTTGCCGGCCCCCACCATCTGGCCGATGGTATAGGTGAGTAACACCAGGATGCCGCCGATGGCTGCCGCCAGACGGATGGGTTTCTGTTTCAGGCGATAGGCCACCACATCGGCAAAGGTATATTTGCCCAGGTTCCGTACCGGCTCCGCCAGCAAAAACATCAAGGCCGGCCAGCCCACCAGCCAGCCGGTGGCGTAAATCATGCCGTCATACCCTTTCAAGGAGACCATGCCGGCAATGCCCAAGAAGGAGGCGGCGGACATATAGTCTCCGGAAAGCGCCAGGCCGTTCTGAAAACCGGTGATACTGCGACCGGCGGCATAGTATTGGGAAGTGGTTTTGGTGCGTTTGGCGGCCCAGTAAGTGATAAACAGGGTCAGGGTGATGAAGACCAGAAAGAAAAACACGGATGAGGCATTGACCTGCCCGAGGCTTGTCTGCATAACTCCTCCTTTTATTTTAACTCTTTTTTGAGTTCATCCACTTCCTTGTCATAGATATTGTTGGCCCAAAGTACATAGACCACGGTCAATGCCCAGGACAGAATGATGGTCATCACACCGAAAACAATTCCGTAATTGGTGTATACCCCGATTTTTTCCGAGAGGAAGGTCTTGCCATAAGCCACCGTAAAAATGAAGCCATAGTAGATGACGAATAGCAGGATGGTCAGAATGATACTGACTTGCCATCGTTTCTTTACCAATGCTTTGAAACGTTCGGATTGAACAATTTCCGATGCAGACTTGGACATAATCCCTCCTTTACGGTTTTGGTTTTCTTGCCCCTGCATAGCCCATCTGCTGCAGAGCTGTTTCGATTTCCGTTAAAATTTCCGGATCATCGATGGTTGCCGGTATTTTATACTCCTCATTGTCCGCGATTTTGCGGATGGTGCCACGCAGGATTTTACCGGACCTGGTCTTGGGCAGACGTTTGACCGTGGTGGCCAGCTTGAAAGCCGCCACCGGCCCGATGCGTTCCCGGACCATTTGAACAACTTCTTTTTCAATTTCGGATGGATCCCGCTTCACACCGGCCTTCAGCACCAAGAAGCCGATAGGCACCTGGCCCTTGAGACTGTCCTCCACCCCAAGCACCGCGCATTCGGCCACATCCGGATGATCGGACAAGACTTCTTCCATGCCGCCGGTGGATAGGCGATGTCCGGCCACATTGATGATGTCGTCCGTACGCGACATGACGAAAATATAGCCGTCTTCATCAATGAACCCGGCATCGGCGGTTTTATAGTAACCGTGGAAATCCTCCAGATAGGAGCGCATGAAGCCCGCATCGTTTTTCCAAAGGGTGGGCAGGGTGCCCGGCGGCAGGGGTAATTTAACGGATAAGGCACCGATCTCCCCGGGTTTGACTTCCTTGTTTTTTGAATCCAGCACCTTTACCACCCAACCCGGGGCCGCCTTGGTGGGCGAACCTTGCTTGACCGGCAGTTTCTGAATGCCCAGGCAATTGGCGGCAATGGCCCAACCGGTTTCCGTCTGCCACCAATGGTCGATGACCGGCACGTTCAACTTCCTTTCCGCCCAGTGCAGGGTATCCGGGTCCGTGCGCTCCCCGGCCAGAAACAGGGCCTCGAAACAGGAAAGATCGTACTTCCCCATGAGCTTGCCGTCCGGGTCCTCCCGTTTGATGGCCCGAAAGGCCGTGGGGGCGGTAAACAGGGTCTTGACGCGGTGTTCGGAGATCACCCGCCAGAAAACGCCGGCGTCCGGCGTGCCCACGGGCTTGCCCTCAAAAAGGATGGTGGTGCAGCCCTTGAGAAGGGGCCCATAAACGATATAGGAATGCCCCACCACCCAGCCCACATCCGAGGCGGCCCAATACACTTCTCCCGGATTCATGTTGTAGATGGCCTGCATGGACCATTTGAGGGCCACCATGTGTCCGCCGTTGTCCCGCACCACCCCTTTGGGTACCCCGGTGGTGCCGGAGGTATACAGAATATAAAGGGGATCCGTGGCAGCCACCGGAACACAGTCTTGGGGCTTGGCTGTGGCCATCTCCGTCCGCCAATCAAAATCAATCCCCGGTTTCAGGTCAGCGGCAATTTCAGGTCTTTGAAAAATGATGCGGCATTCCGGCTTGGCTGCAGCCATGTCCACCGCCTGATCCAGAAGGGGTTTGTAAGGTATGACCTTGCCGGCTTCAATGCCGCAGGAAGCGGACACGATCACCTTGGGGGCCGCATCGTTGATGCGCGTGGCCAGTTCCTTGGGTGCAAAGCCGCCAAAAACTACCGAATGCACGGCCCCCAGACGGGCACAGGCCAGCATGGCCACCACCGCCTCCGGAATCATGGGCATGTACAGCAATACCCGGTCGCCTTTTTGAACCCCTTTGGCAACCAGCACCCCGGCGAATATAGCGGTTTCATCCCGGAGTTGACTGTAGGTGTACTTTTTAATGGTGCGGGTTACAGGACTGTCGTATATCAGGGCCACTTGATTGCCCCGGCCGTTTTCAATATGAAAGTCCAGGGCATTGTAGCAGGTATTGACTACTCCGCCGGTGAACCAGCGGTAAAAGGGCGTATTGGCATCATCCAACACCTTGTCCCATTTCTTATACCAATGGCAGTCTTCTGCTGCGGCCCCCCAGAAGGCGGTAGGATTCTGGATGGATTTTTGATAATGGGCTTCGTAGCTGCTTTCCATGACCTGCCTCCTATTTCTGCACCATCTCCTGGATCTCCTCCACAATGGCTGGATTGGCCAGGGTGGTCACATCCCCCACATCGCGTTTATTGGAAATGGCTGCCAGCACCCGCCGCATGATCTTGCCGGAACGGGTCTTGGGCATGTCTTTTACGATCCAGACCTTGCGCGGTTTGGCAATTTTTCCGATTTCATTGCAGACCGCGTCGGATATGCGCTTGGCGAGTTCATCACTGGCGTCAATGCCGGGCTTCAAGGCAATATACAAATCCGGTTCCTTGCCTTTGATTTCATGGGCCACCGGCACCACAGCGGCCTCGGCCACCTCCGGCACCACCAGGGAGGCGGATTCGATTTCCTTGGTGCCCAGGCGATGGCCGGAAACATTGATCACATCGTCGATGCGCCCCAGGATGCGGTAATAGCCGTCCTGGGATTGGACGGCGGCGTCGCCGGTCAGATACGGCCAGTCGCGCCAGTCCTTGCTGTTCGGATTCTTGCAATACCGGGCATAGTAGTTGCTGACAAAACGGTTTCGATCCCCCCAGATGGTCTGAAAAGCCCCGGGCCAGGGGTTCTGGATGCAGATATTGCCGGCCTTGCCGGCACCGGCCTCGATTACATTGCCTTCTTCGTCGTAGATGATGGGATGGATGCCGGGCATGGCCGGTCCGGCGCTGCCGGGTTTCATGGGGGTTAGGGCCGGCAGGGTGCTGCACAAAAAGCCGCCGGTTTCCGTCTGCCACCAGGTATCCACGATGATGGCTTTGCCCTTGCCGACCTCTTTATGGTACCATTTCCATACTTCCGGCTCAATGGGCTCGCCCACCGTGGTCATGTGCTTGAACTGGTAATCGTATTTGGCCGGCTCATTGGGGCCGATTTTGCGCAGGGCGCGGATGGCGGTGGGGGCGGTATGGAAAATATTGACACCCAGATCCCGGGCAATCCGCCAGGGCCGGCCCGCGTCCGGATAATTGGGAATGCCTTCGTAGATAACCGTGGAAGCACAAAGGGATAATGGCCCGTAAACAATATAGGAATGGCCGGTGATCCAGCCGATATCGGCCATGCACCAATAAACATCTTCCGGATGAATGTCCTGGACATATTTGGACGTGCCGGCCACATAGGCCAGGTAACCGCCGGTGCTGTGCTGGCAGCCCTTGGGCTTGCCGGTGGTGCCGCTGGTATACATCAAAAAGAGGGGGGCTTCCGCCGGCATGGAAACCGGTTTCACGCGCTTGCCGTAATAATTCTTCAGGAGTTCGTTGACGAAAAAGTCACGGCCTGGCACCATGGGCGTGGGGCTGGAGGACTTGCCCGGATAGCGCTGCCAGACCAGGACCTTATTAACAGTCTGGCCGTCTTCCTTGGCCAATTTCACGGCGATATCGGCATTCTGTTTGTGATCCAGCAGGGTACCGCCGCGGTAGTAGGCATCCATGGTGATCAGGACGTTGCTCTGGGAATCCACGATGCGGTCGGCGCAGGCCCGGCCGCTGAAACCGCCGAAAACCTCCGAATGAATGATCCCCAGCCGGGCGCAGGCCAGCATAGTGATAGGCAGCTCTGCGGACATGGGCATGTGCAGGGTGACCCGGTCTCCGGTTTTCAATCCGGCGAAATCGCGCAATACCGCGGCAAACTCATTCACACGCACCCATAATTCCTGGTAGGTGATGTGATCCACCCGTTCATGTTCCAGCTCCGGCACAAAATGGATGGCGGTTTTGTTGCGGTTTTTGGCCAGGTGGCGGTCAATGCAGTTGTAGCTTGCATTGATCCGGCCGCCCACAAACCACTTCCAGCAGGGTGCGTCGCTGGTGTCCAGGATCGTATGCCAATATTCGTCCCAGTCCAGCAGATCCGCGTATTCTTTGAAGCAATTGGGGAAATTATCCAGACTGAAACGTTGATAAATCGTCTCATCCGTCATATTGGCTTGGGCAATGAATTGGGCGGAGGGATAATAATAGTCCTCCTCCTGCCAGTGAACCGCGATTTCGGCTTCCGAAGTTTGCACAAGTTCTTTTTCCGACATAATACTCCTCCTTGTTTCAAAGTGTTGGGTGACGATACGGCAATGAACTTTTTGGGCAGCAGAAAATACTACCGTTGAATTTCTTCCTGTTTTCGGATGTCTTCAAAAGCCCTAAGCTCAATTAGAACCTCTGGTATCTACAAAACGAAATTTTTCGTTACACTACCAAAAGCGATACAATCCAAAACTTACAGCGGCGAGGGGTGATGATTGGAGTTGAGTTGCCGTCCAGCTTCTGTTTCAGGCTGAACTTATTTGCGCGTTATTGAGTTCCGACGTTGTCCGTGGCCTACGCATACATAATTTTGATCTGCCATCTGAATCAAAAGCAAATTATGAATTCTATTCATTTTATATATATCTATATAATCTCTCATCTTTGTTTGTCAAGATAAATCCTATTCATTAAATAAATTGTTATTATTAAACCAGAAATTCTGATTTTAAACCATGATCATCGTTTCAGCCATAACCAATAAGATCCGAATGCCGAAATCCGAAATCCGAAACAAATTCAAAATTTCAATAACCTAATAACCAAAACAAAAAGCAGCAGTTCGATGGTCGAAGTGTTGGCCTATTTTGTTTTATTTGAATTTTAGTGATTCGAATTTGTTTCGGATTTCGATATTATAATTTCGGATTTTTCTGCCCGGCCGAAACAATAATCAAGGCCGGAAGAAGACTTTTATGGGGGAAAGCAGCAGGGGAATACGGGGGCTAAACCCGTTATTCTTCTTCCCCGCGCATGGCTTTCACATTGTCGGGAGGCTCAATTAATTGATTGAAATTATCGGGCTGCTTCATTTTCAAAAAAATCGACCAATAGGCCCGGGGTGACATGGAATCCCAATGCATGATCACCATTTGGTACTGCTTGGTCTGAAAAAGATTCAAGGCCATGAACATAAAGATGAGACAAAAAGAAACAACCTGAACAAGGGTTCTCCGATCCAGAATCCAATTCACAAAAACCGCAAACGGTATGGAAAGCACACTGTAGGATTCAATAAAAGCCCGCAGTCCGAACCCGCCGCCGTACCACCAGGACCACCAGGAAAGCACCACATAAATATTGAGTATGGTAAACAAAAGAATGGGGAGGAACAAGGTCTTCATCCGGGTGTACATGAGCCCCAGGCCGAAGAGCGCAAGTCCCATCATGGGGGTATACAGGAGCCAGCCTTTGCGAAAACCGAACAAGCCCTTCAAAATATGCGGCTTCAAGAAAAAAAAACGTTCGGTCCCATAGGAATAATACCAGAAGGAGCCGGAGATGAATTTCCAATACAACATCTGGGGAATCCAAACCACGATGAAGGCGGCGGCCATTACGCCGATCAAATGAATCTCTTTCAAAAATAAAAGAATTCGCCCTTTCAGGGACGGCCGGTCATGAACCTCCCACAAGGCAAATACAATCAAGATCAAAATATTGGTCGGCCGGATCAGAACAATCAGGCCGGCCAATGATCCCAGCAGAATGGAGCGGATCAGGTCCCGGCGTTCATGCCATTTCATGCCCGTGTATAAGAAAATCGAAAAAAGCACAAAATTATACGAATGGGCCATGGTGGCTTCAGCAGTGGAATAGTTCAGCAAATTGGTCCCCACCGTCACGGCTAGCAAGGTAAGGGCTACAACCGGTTGCGGGAAATAGGCTTCCAGCAACCTTTTTAAAAAAAATAAACCCAGGGCCAGGTAGAAAAGGCAACTGAAAGCCAGGGCTGCCTTGTAAGGTATGGAAAAGCCGTCAGCCGCGTGCCCTGACATTTGGGCAAGCGGATGAGCGATCAAAAAAAACGGGGCATAGAGCCAGGCCAGCCCCATGGTGGTCTTTATAATATAGCGTCCTTGCTTGGTTTTCATCGGCCAGAATTTTTCGCGGAAAAAATCCGGATTCTTGTCTACAAAACCAAGTGAAAGATCATTGTAGATATATGTGGCGGGCAAATAAGCATAATAGGAAAGAACATCATAGGCGATGATTTTATACTTATCATTCCAATAAACATTTCGCAGGTCATAAGACAGGATCACTATCAGAATCACCAAACAGGCAATCCACGTTGAATTTAATTTCCTGAGAAACCGTGTCAACATCATCCCATTCAGTTCATACGCAGCAGACCGTATTTGATAATGGCCCAGAAAATGGTTACACCGTCGATGCTTTTAAGTTTCTTGCCTTGGGCGCCGTTTCTGGCAAAATAGTGCACGGGAACTTCCGTTAAATTTTCTTTTTTTACTCGCAGGGCCTTGATGATCAGCTCGGTCTCAAAGGAAAAACGATCTTCCTTCAATTGGATTCTTTCATACAGGTTGCGATGGAATAATTTATAACCGCAGGCCATGTCGGTAATCTTGGATTGGGTTAAAATTGCAGCGATGTTGGTGAACAGCTTGTTGAAGAAATAGCGCCGGTACTGAAACCGGCGCCGGTCCATACCGTTCAAATATCTAGAGCCATTCACAAATTCAACATTGCGGGATTTCATGGCCCGCAGCATGACCGGAATATCACAAGGGGCCAATTCCAGGTCAGCGTCCTGGATCAGAAAGACATCACCGCCGGCGGCCTGGATTCCGGTACGAACCGCGGCCCCTTTCCCCTTGTTGACTTCATGGTGCAACAATTTTATATAAGAGCGGTTTTTGATGAATTTGGCGACTTTTTCAAAGGATGCGTCCCGGGAACAGTCGTCAACTACGATAATCTCGTAATTGTAAACAAAGTCGGGAAATTGTATTTTTGATAATTTGGAAAGGACTTCCAGAATATACCGTTCCTCATTATACAGAGGGATGATAATACTGAGTTTCATAATGGATAAACATGCTTCATCAATTGTTGTAAATTCAGACGGTTTTGCTTCAATACAAGGGCAAATTCCGTTTTTGGCGCGGGCTAATATCGCAGAACCCATCGGCCATGTCAATATTTACAATGATACTGTAATGATTTTACCGGCAATCGGCTTTATATATTTCTTAAATAGACAGCCTGGTTTTTCTAAAACAACCAAATGAAATGATAAATTTTTTTTTATTTTTGGGTCTTGCCCTACTGACGGCTGTATCCGGTTCCGCTGCCTTTGCCGGAGACTTCAGGCCCTATTCCCTTCATCCGCCGGCCGGCTTGAAACCGAATAATGTACCCCAATTCGTCACCATCGGTTTTGATGACAACGGCTATTCCGGAGCAACTGAATCCAACGGCAAAGGGGGCATGAAATGGATATTGGATTTTTTCAGGGACCGAAAAAATCCCCCAGGCAAAAAAAATCCCGGAACCTATGATGCTCATCCCTGCCGCGTAAGCTTTTACATGACGGCTGCACTGGGTGATACAGCCGCATCAGAAAATAACATACTGGTAAAGAAAGCGTGGCGCCAAGCCTGGGAAGACGGGCATGAGATCGGCAATCATTCCTACAGCCATTCAAACACACTGCAACTAAATACTGATGAGGCTACCTGGATATCTGAAATGAACAAGTGCAATTCATTTCTAGCCAAGCCCTATCAACCTGATCCAGCCGATCCCGCTGCCGGGGGAATTGGCATCAATCCTGCTATTATTTTCGGTTTCAGAACTCCCTTTCTGACCTATACTTTTGAAACCTTCACAGCCGTTCAAAAACTGGGCTTCCTGTATGACAGCAGCATTGTGGAAGGCTGGCAGGACGATCAGAACGGGTCCAATTATTGCTGGCCCTATACATTGGACCAAGGCAGCCCGGGTGATTCCTGGAGCTGGGCCAAGCCGGCCAGGCATAGACCACGGCCAATCGGCCGCTATAATGGACTGTGGGAATTCCCCTTGCATCCCCTGATCGTTCCTGCGGATGACAAATGTCGGGAATACGATTTTCCAGCCGGATTGCAGAAAAAAATTAAAACAAAAATATCCTGGTTTGATGAAGCCGACGGAAAAATACCCTGTTTTGATTACAATCTGTTTTATGAATACGGTTTAAATCGGAAAGAGGTGCTGGCCGTCCTGAAATATTCCTTTGATCTGCGCTATAACGGCAACCGGGCGCCGTTTCAACTGGGAGGGCATTCGGATATATATTCGAACAAATATCCCATTTCCGGCGCCGCCGATTATCTAGAACGCCAGTGGGTTATTGAGCAATTTGTTGATTATGTATTGGCCAAACCGGATACCCGCATTGTACCGGCCCGATACATCATCCAATGGTGCAGAAATCCGATTCCGTTATGATCGGATTTATTCGTTTTTAATACCACGAAAGAAAATGTCCAAGGCGGTTTTCAATGTTTTTTTAAGATCTGTTTTTCGATCGATGATTGCTTTTTTATTCTCCTCCAAGAGCACGATGCCTGAGAAAAAAGCCCAGATCAACTCCGCCAAGGTATTGGGTTTTTCCTTGATAAAGGCTTTGTTTTCAATGCCCTCTTCAAAGAGATCGGCAATGGCTTGAATGGCATTCTGGGATAGCACCTTGATTTCCGTGCGCAATTGCGGGGACAGGCTTTCAAAAATTTCGCTGGACTGAAAATGAAACATTTTTACAAACATCTGGGAATCGAATTCATATACGTCATAAATCGCTTCCTTTAACATTTCCAAACGTTTCTTTGGATCAAGGGCTTCCCTGGCCTTGACCTCATCCAGCCGGATGATCAAATACTGCAGAATCCGCAGGGAAAGCGATGCATACAGCTCATTCTTGTTTTTAAAATAGAGATAAAGCGTCCCCGGACTCAATTCCGCTGCCCGGGCAATGTCCTCCATGGTGGCGCCATTAAAGCCCTTCTGGTGAAACACATTTTTGGCGGCTACCATGATCTGCTGGCGCCTTCTCTCCCGTTCTCTGCCTTTTCTTTCCTGAATTCCCATAATAATATGAATCCCGTTCATTTTTCTTTCAAAATATGCTGAGCAGCGGGCCCTGTCAAGGAGAAATTCGGCTCTAAAAAATAGAGGCAAATCCATTGATTTATGATATAGTGCAAGCAAAACATTTCATCCGATTCACCCGCGATTTTTTTTTAAATCCAATATCAAAGCAATTTGCTGTCGGAAATACGGCCAATATTCGAGATCCTCAGTTTCAGCAACAATTCACAAAGGAGGGTTGCCAATGCAGTGCCCCAAATGCGGTTATGAACAGCAGGATGGTTTTCCCGAGTGCCGGAATTGCGGGGTGATTTTTGCCAAACTTCAAAAAAAAGATCCGCCGGCCGCGGAATCCCGATCTGTTCCAGAATCGCAGAAGGCCCCATTTTCAGAAGAATCGCCGATTGAAGTGGAATCAGAAAAAGCCCCGGCTTCCTGGTGGGCCATTGCAGCACTCCTGCTGCTTATTGCCGGCGCCTTTTGGTGGTTGCATTTTCCTGCGGGTTTACCCTTACCGCAGAATGCATATATCAGCGATCCAAAAGGATTTGCCCTCTCCCCACCGCCGGATTGGATTCTGATCACGCCCCAAAACCATGAAAAAATAATGGAACAATACAAAGAAATTGTGCCGAAAGAACTGCGCCGTTTCCTCTCGGTGTCCGGACTTGAAGTGAGTTTCATTAAAATCCCGGAAAATGAAGCTGAATTCACCCCTTCATTCAATGTCGTTGCCCAAACCCTTAAACACGATCTTCCGCCGCTCACTGAGCAAGAAAAAGAAAGTGCGGCAAAAATCATATCCGGGGAAATGGAAAAACACTTGGATACCTACCGTCTTGAATCATCGGCCATTGTCAAAGTGGATAAACTGGCCGCCCTCCAGCTCACGGCCACCGCCGCATTAAAACTGGTTCTCAAACCTTCCAGTCCGATCATGTCCAAACCCGGCGCTTTTGGTTTGCGCCATGTGGTGGGCCACAGCGAGGAGGTTGCCAAAGAATTCCGGCTGAAAACCATCCAGACTTTTGTGCCGGGTCGCGGCAAGGGCTATATACTCACCTGCACCCATGCTGAGAGCAGTTTTGCGGAAGTGGAGCCCATTTTCAACACCATCATGGATTCATTCCGTGTGCTGGATCATCCGCCCCGTTTCGGGCCTGTGGCCATGGGGGCCTTCAACGGCGGGCTGATCGGCGCCGGCGCCTATCTGCTCTGGATTTGTCTGGGGCGCTTACTGAAAAAAGAACCGTAGATTATTATTGACAGGCCGGTTTTGCTGGGATAGATAGCACTGGTTAGATAACATGTGTTACATAACAGATGCAGTGTGCTTGCCGAGAAAAAACTGAACTTAATTGCAGCAATCCATATCCATGAAAAAAAGCCTTTTCCTTATCATCATTGCCCTTGGTATCAGTGCAGCGGGCTTTTATTTCACTTTTCACAACAACCAGGGACTCACCGTTAAGGTGCTCACCGTAAAACCGGGTGAAATTTCCTCCACTTTGAGCGCCACCGGTAAGGTCGTAAGCCGGAAAGAGGCGGATGTCAGCACGGCTGTGCCGGCCCAGGTCAAGGCCATATATGTGGAAGAAGGTCAACGGATTGAAGCGGATGGATTGCTGGCCTTACTGGATGAGCGCGAATATCTGGAAAAAGCCAAAGGGGCTGAGGAATCGGTCCGCGAGGCTGATGAAAAAGTAAGGCAACTGGAGCGTAACTATAGCGGGCTGGCCGCGGTCTTGGCCGTGGGCGGCACTTCCAAACAATCGGTGGATGATGCCAAGAGTAGCCTGGAAATGGCCCGGGCCGCAGCCGGCCGGGCCGCGCGGGAGTTAAACGCCGTTACAATAGCCCTGGACAAGCTGAAAATCCGGGCTCCGTTCACAGGAGTCGTTACCCGTAAAAACATCAGCATCGGCGAGTGGGCCGCGCCCGGGGCCGCGCTTTTTTCCATGTCCAAGGAGCATCTGCGGGAAATCGAGGTCATGGTGGATGAATCCGATGCCGGGGTGGTAAAAGCAGGACAACAGGTGGAATTGACCAGTGACGCCTTTCCCGGTCGACACTGGCAGGAAGTAGTAAAAGAAGTAGCCCCGGCCGTGCGCAAAGAAGGCAGCGCCAATTCCATCAAGGTGCGCCTGAGCTATGGGGCCGCGACCCCGGAACTGAAGCTGGGACAGCAGGTGGATACCAAAATCCGCATCGCTCATCGGTCGGATGCTTTAAAAGTTCCCTTCAATACTATCATCAACCAGGACGGCAAAACCTTTGTGGCCATTGTCCGGGAATCCACCGTCCGGTTCACTCCGGTGATAACCGGTATCGAAGATGCGGTGGCAGTGGAAATCGTGCAGGGTCTTTCCGCCGGACAAGCAATCATTCAACCCGAAGGCAAGCTCCTGAAGGAAGGTGAAAGGGTGAAAACCATCATCCGGGAGTAGGCACGAGCATGATCCGTCTGCAGGACATCCGCAAAAGCTACCGGCTGGGAGAAGTCGATCTACCGGTTCTGAAAGGCATCACCCTTACAATCAAGGCCGGTGAATTTGTGGCTATCATGGGGCCTTCCGGCTCGGGCAAATCAACCCTTTTGAATATCATCGGCTGCCTGGATACGGCCGAATCCGGAACCTATCATCTCAACGGCGTTTCCGTGGCAGGGGCTCCGGACGGCGAGCTGGCTTTCATCCGCAACAGCCGGATCGGTTTTATCTTTCAGCTTTTTAATCTGATTCCGCGCATCAATGCCCAAAGAAACGTGCAGCTTCCCCTGCTCTATGCCGGTGTTCCGCGCCGGGAGCGCAAGCGCATGGCCCTTGCGGCCCTGGCCGGTGTCGGCCTTGAAGACCGGGCCGACCACTCTTCCGCCCAGTTGTCCGGCGGCCAGCAGCAGCGGGTGGCCATTGCCCGGGCCCTGGTCAACCGGCCGGACATATTGATCGCCGATGAGCCCACCGGCAGCCTTGATTCCATGGCCGGTAAAGAGATCATGGGCATTTTTGCCGGGCTCCATGCCCAGGGCAAAACCATCGTCATCGTCACCCATGAGGAGGATATTGCCGCCTTTGCCAAAAGGATCATCAGGCTGCGGGACGGGTTGATCGAAAAAGACGAGGTCCGGTCATGAAAAAAAAATGGACCCTGCTTTTCCTGGTGGACATCATCCTGGAATCCCTCCTGGCCTTGCGGGACAACCGCCTTAGGACCATCCTGAGCATCCTCGGCATCACCGTGGGCATCGCCGCGGTCATGACCGTGGGCACGGTGAGCAAGGGCGGGCATTATATCATTTTTTCCGAGCTGGAAACCTTCGGCCTCAAGTCGGTTTGGGTCTTTCGGGACTTCACCGACAAGGACCCCCATCGCTCCATCCGCACCGGTACCGGCATTGAAACCGCGGACTATGAGGAAATCCGTGCTGCCAAACTTCCGGCTGTGCGCCTGATCAGCCCCATAGTCAACCAGAAGCGGGAAAAAATCCTGGTTCGCAACGCCAATAAATACGCCAATGCCAGGATCAGCGGGGTGGACACGGAATTTCTCGAAATCTGCAACGACTCCATTATGTACGGAAGGCCTTTGCGGGAAGAGGATATCAGCCGCAACCGGCCCGCGGCCGTCATCGGTACGGAAGTCCAGGCAGACCTGTTCGGCCCTTTAAGCAATCCCGTGGGCCGGGACATTCGCATCGGCGAGCGCAAGTTCACCGTTGTCGGTGTCCTGGCCGCCAAAAGCCGGGATTTCCTGGCCAGTATCGGCTCCTCCGGCGGGCAAAACGCCAACAATCGCATCCTCATTCCTTACACTCTGTTCCAGCAAATGCTGGGCACCAAGGAGATCGAT
This sequence comes from Desulfosudis oleivorans, assembly GCA_020723325.1. Taxonomy (GTDB): domain Bacteria; phylum Desulfobacterota; class Desulfobacteria; order Desulfobacterales; family SURF-7; genus DYJD01. Next base: position 82,803 of record DYJD01000017.1, read on the forward strand.
GTGTTTCAGGCCGAAACCGTTTCCCTGCCCCAGGCCGATGCCGCCGTCTTCCAGATCAAGGGCATCCTGAAACGCCGTCATGGGGAGCGCTTCACTTACAAGTCCGAAACCATGGCCCAATATATCAAGACCGCGGACAACATCCTCCGCTGGGTGACTCTTATCGGTGTGGTGGCAGCCTCGGTCTCCCTGTTTGTGGGCGGCATGGGCATCATGAACATCATGAGCACTTCCGTCTTGGAGCGCACCCGGGAAATCGGCGTGCGCAAGGCCATCGGCGCCGGAAAACGCGAAATTTTGTTCCAGTTTCTGATGGAGGCCATCCTGATCAGCTCCATCGGCGGCATTCTCGGTCTAATCCTGGGAATCGGCGCCGGTTATGCCTTGATCCTGTTCACCGGCATCCCCCTTGCGCCTCCCTGGCCCATGGTGATCATTTCCATGGCGGTCTCCATTGCCGTGGGTTTGATTTCCGGCTATTATCCGGCCCACCGGGCTGCCAACCTGAAACCAGTGGAGGCTTTGCGCTTTGAATAAGACTGTTCCCCGGCTAATCTGGCTTTTGATCCTCATGATCCTTGCGGTGCCCATCAAGGCCGCGGAAGTCCGGCCGGCGATTCCCACCAGCCTTTCGGAAGCAATGCGTATGGCTGTCCTGAAAAGACCGGAACTTCGCATGGAACTTGCCCAGGAAGCAATGGCCCGCTCCAGAATCAAGGAAGCCCGGGGCAATTTCCTGCCGACCCTGGATTTGACCGCTTCCCATTATTATTTAGACAATTTCGATGACTTCACCGGCATCAAGATCACTTCCCAGATCGCCGGCCAGAATGTGCTGGTGGATATTGAAAAAGAGCTGCCCCAGTACCAGCTCAACAGTGAACTTAGCCTGGTTTACAATCTCTATGCCGGCGGCCGGGATCAAGCCCTGCTCCGGGAGGCCCAAAGCCGTCTTGCCTCCAACCATTTTCAGGAAGCAAGCACCTTGCGCAAAATCCGCCTGGAGGTGACCAAGGCCTACTGGGAACTGAAAAAATCCCAAATGGAATTTGCCATGGCCAAACGTGAGCTGGCCCTGGTGCGGCTGGAAGTCAAGGTGGCCGCAACCCGCCATGGTTACCAGCGCATGTCGGATGTGGAATATGCTGCCGTGAAACTGAAAAACCGTGAAAAAGAGATGTCGCTCAGAATCGCGGATCGCAATTGCCTCAGGGCTTATGGAACTTATCAGCACGTCCTTGACCTGCCGGAAGATATTCCGGCAACCTCCGCTGAATCGATCCCGGAACTGCTGGATGATCCTGGCGAAGAAATACCGGCGGCAGAAGAATCACCCCATCCGGACATTCAGAAACTCAACAGTGAGATCCGCTCCGCTGATCACCGGGCGGCCATGGCCAGATCCCTGCACTTCCCTTCTGTGGATCTGTTCGCCAAATACTCCCTGGTGGGTCGTGATGCGAATTCCTATTGGGATTCATGGCAGGATGCCCACTCGGATTTTTATATGGTCGGCCTCAAGGTGACCACCAATCTTTTTAACGGATTCCGCACCCAGGAGCGTATCCATCAAGCCGAGGAAGAGGTTCGCCTCCGCAAGCTGCAATTGCATCAAAAAAATCGTGAACTGGCCGAAGCCGAGCGCAGCCGCAAAACCGCCCTGGAAACCACCCTGGACCGCCTGGAATTGGCCATGGAACGCCAAAAACTGGAGGAAAGTGAGGAAAGATCCGCCCGCTCCCAACTGGAATCCGGCCGCCTCTCGGAACTCGAATACCGCCAAAAAGCCGTGGAATTGGAAAATGCCGGCGATCACGTAATGCTGGCCCGCATCGATGCGGCCCTGGCCAGGGCCGCCCTACAATGGATGGTCATCGACGCTCCCCAGCAATAAAAAATATGATGTGTGGAATTACAGCATTGCTCCATGAAGTATGAATTGTAAAATCAAATGCGATTGCCCTGAGCAGCAATTACGATAAAACCGACAAGGCGACCCAGATGTTCTTTGCCGAAACCCAAAACAAGCTGCTTTATGCCGTCACCGGAAAAACCGCCGCCGAAATTATATGATTGATATTCTCCTACAAGCCGCCCAGAAATCAAAACGATACTGTCTCCCGCAATTAAGCATTGATTCTTTTGTGTTTTTATGGGTACTTTTGGGTATATTTATGGGTATCGAGAGGACCAAAAATGAAAGAACCGGTTATAAATATTACGAATGAGATGTTGCGGCTGATTGCCGAAATCGATGAGTTCAAGGGAGAATGGAAGGCGGTGGGCAACCTGGCGCCTGACCGGTTGGATGCCCTGAAGAAGATTGCAACCATTGAGTCGGTGGGCTCCTCCACCCGGATCGAGGGCGTCAAATTCACCGACCAGGAGGTCAAGGCCCTTCTGGCCGGGCTCGACATCGGCTCTTTTCGTTCGCGGGATGAGGAAGAGGTGGCCGGATATGCCGAGGCGATGAACCTGATCTTTGAATCCCATGAGGAAATCCCGATTACGGAAAACCATATCAAGCAACTGCATCGTATTCTTCTTAAGTTCAGTTCAAAAGATGTCCGGCACCGGGGGGAATACAAAAAATTGCCGAACCATGTGGAGGCGTTTGATCAGAACGGTAAAAGCCTGGGGGTTATTTTTGAAACGGCTTCACCATTTGACGCACCGGCGAGAATGGAAGCGCTGGTGAACTGGACCCAACGCCATCTTGAAACCGGTGAGCTGCATCCGCTGTTGGTGATTGCGGTTTTTGTCGTGCATTTCCTTGCGATCCATCCGTTTCAGGACGGTAACGGCAGGCTTTCGCGGATATTGACCACGCTTCTGTTGCTGCAAAGCGGTTATGCGTATGTGCCTTACAGTTCCCTTGAAAGCATCATTGAGCAGAACAAGGAAGGGTATTATCTGGCGTTACGGAAAGCCCAGCGTTCGCTTGATGCGGATCTTTACGCTTGGTTGCTGTTTCTGCTCACCTGTTTGAAAAAGCAGAAAGACAATTTAAGCCGGAAGATTGAGCAGGAACGCTTGATGCAACGGCTTCCGGACTTGTCGGCCAGGATATTGGAGATCGTGAAGGAGCATGGCCAAGTCACGATATCTGAGATTTACGCCATCAGCCGTGCCAACCGGAACACGATCAAGGTCAGATTGCGTGAACTGGTGGCGGAAGGATATCTACTGAAACAGGGCCAGGGGAAAGGAACGCGCTATTCTCTTGGGAAGCGTCCTTTTTAAACGCCGGTTCGTTTGCAGCCGTAGGATTATAGTGTTACAAGGTAACAAAATTAAAACAGCCGGGGAGAGAGTCCTCCGGCTGTTTGATTGCTTGGATTTTGGATTCAATTTTAATGACTACTTCCTCACCCTGCCCACCCTTGAATGAGGAAGCCGCCCGTTATGCTGCTTGCGGTCTCTTATATAATCCGAGGGGTATTACGGGACATTGCATCAGGTATATTCTTTTTGATGTGGCAACATCCCGTAATTCGGATTCATGTAATCGCAAGCAAGTATCACGCCGGGCGGGGCCTCACTTGCCGTAAGCGGCTGTCTGATTTTATCAACCGGCTTCGCCGTGCCGCACGCGGCAGGCTCGGCACAAGGCACTCGTCGGTAATGTTCGCTATTGACCCATTATTCCTTTGCAGGGCAAAATGCTTAAAAGCCGTTTTTCGGCCCCAAAAAGATAGTTATAAGACCTAAAAACGGTCTTGTTTTGAGGTCAAATCCTTGACTGGCATGCATTCAGCTTGGTCCGACCCAATGCCCGCAATGCCCCAATGCCCAACCATCTTGCATCCAACCATTTCCAGGAAGCAAGCACCTTGCGCAAAATCCGCCTGGAGGTGACCAAGGCCTACTGGGAACTGAAAAAATCCCAAGTGGAATTGGCCATGGCCAAACGGGAGCTGGCCCTGGTCCGTCTGGAACTCACGGTGGCCGCAACCCGCCATGGTTTCCAGCGCATGTCGGATGTGGAATATGCTGCCGTGAAACTGAAAAGCCGTGAAAAAGAAATGTCGCTCAGAATCGCGGATCGCAATTGCCTCAGGGCTTATGGAACTTATCTGCACGTTCTTGACCTGCCGGAAGATATTCCGGCGACATCCGCTGAATCGATCCCGGAACTGCTGGATGATCCTCGCGAAGAAAAAATGGCGGCAGAAGAATCACCCCATCCGGACATTCAGAAACTCAACAGTGAGATCCGATCCGCCGATTACCATGCGGCCATGGCCAGATCCCTGCACTTCCCTTCTGTGGATCTGTTCGCCAAATATTCCCTGGTGGGTCGTGATGTGAATTCCTATTGGGATTCATGGCAGGATGCCCACTCGGATTTTTATATGGTCGGCCTCAAGGTGACCACCAATCTTTTTAACGGATTCCGCACCCAGGAGCGTATCCATCAAGCCGAGGAAGAGGTTCGCCTCCGCAAGCTGCAATTGCATCAAAAAAATCGTGAACTGGCCGAAGCCGAGCGCAGCCGCAAAACCGCCCTGGAAACCACCCTGGACCGCCTGGAATTGGCCATGGAACGCCAAAAACTGGAGGAAAGTGAGGAAAGATCCGCCCGCTCCCAACTGGAATCCGGCCGCCTCTCGGAACTAGAATACCGCCAAAAAGCCGTGGAATTGGAAAATGCCGGCGATTGCGTAATGCTGGCCCGCATCGATGCGGCCCTGGCCAGGGCCGCCCTCAAATGGATGGTCATCGACGCTCCCCAGCAATAAAGGATATAGGACCCTTTCTTTGCAAGGGCAAAATGCTTAAAAGCCGTTTTTAGGCCACAAAAAGATAGTTATAAGACCTAAAAACGGTCTTGTTTTGAGGTCAAATCCTTGACTGACATGCATTCAGTTGGCCCAACCCAATGCCCAAGGCAAAAAAAATGATACGGTCAGATTCAATTTGGCAGCCTAATTTTCAAAGAGCGAAACTGTTACAATCTCCTTTATTTTTGATCAGGGCAGCCGCTGATGGAATCTTTATGTGATCACGATTCAGCCTATTTCTATAAGCCAATAGGTTCCATTGTGCCATGTTGTCTAGTGGGGTCTCTTTACTTAGCATCGTAAATGCGAAAGGCACCGCCAAAGTTCTGATACCACTCCAGATCACCTTTGGTTCCGCAACGTTCATAGGAATGAGCATAGTAAAGTGTCTCTCGTTTATCTGGTTGTCCTACTACATTCCTAGTTGAATGTATTAGCACAGCATGGCTAGGTCGAAGATGTAATGCTTCTAAGTAGGCAGGGTCTCCCCAGACACCCTCGTCATACGAAATGGGGATAATATTCTGGTACATCTCACTTAGTTCTGTCAGAACCTTTACGATCTCCGTAACCCGAACTGAGAGATTGTCTTGACATTCATTTGGTTCACTCTCTCTTTTAATAGTAATGCCGCCCTTGTGGAGGCAGTGGGATAGGAAATGAGCACAATCGCTCCACTTCCCCTTTTGAAAGTAGACGCCGCAGCTATTCATTTTTTGGCTACACCATTTTCTGGCATACCGAACGGCCTCAAGATTTCGGTATTTTATTTGCTGTCTGCCGCTGATCATTACGGTCTCAAATAGGGATTTGACCACGACTGGAACGTTTCGGTCGCCGGACAAACCGGCAAATTCCTGTCGCTTAGCGTAGTCTTCTGGGGCTATTGTTATATATTTTGTTTCAAGCATTTTATTTATCCTTATGTATAAAATCAACTTGATACACTTCTTCAAAGTCTCCATTCGAACCGATAAAATGGATGATCTTGTAGTAGTGGTTATTCTTGAACTTTGGCACCTCGTATGCATTCTTGACGGACCCGGACCATATTTCACGTCCTTGAAGCAAGTGTTTGACGCCGTTCTTGAAGTAATCCATGCATTCTATAACGGTTTTACCATCCATCGTCTTCTCGAGTCTGCGCATTACATCAGATCCCGAAAGAATACGGATTGTATTCTGCTCCGTATCTTCAACATTAATGTAGTCTAAGTCTGGTACCACAAATCCTGGTAATTCAACTTCTTCGGTCTGGAGACGGAAGTTGTCTCCGAACGTATCGTTCCGAATCACTTGTATGGTGGAAGATACAGCGGCAACACCATCGAAGATAGTCAATTTCTGATCTTCCACATTCCGGATTATCCAGTTGCCTTCAATTATTTTACCCTCGCTGTCTTTTGCCGACTCAATCTTCCACTGGGGTTTGTCGGAGATCCAAGCTACATTTTCTGCAGAGTAAATAAAAAGGACCTTGTCAAAAACCTGCTGACGTCCCAAATCATTTTTTGGGGAAAGTGAAAGGATATCTGTCTCCAGTAGCTCATTGATAACCTTTTCAGGCTCGTCTTTTCGATACAGGTCAATTATCTCGCTCAAATAGGCGACCGCACCGAGTTCCAACTCGAATTCTTCAAGCTTTGGAAGCATAAATTTGTCCAAGCCGGTATTGGTTCGCATGGTCAGATACAGCTCGTCCGAGTTCTCCGGTTGGTAATTAAAATACAGCAGATACGTCCATTCACCGTCTAGCGGATTGTCGCGATATCGGTCATACTCAAAACGGTGCGACAACGCTACAGGATCACTAGGATGTTGCCTACTTGGCCGCGAAATACCCGAGAATATGAGATCAAAAGGTAGCGGTTCTATCAACTGGATCCAGTTAGATTCCTCGATACCAGAACTTCCGGGTTTGATAGAATGTTCAAGATGCGTGATGGATAAACTGAATTTGTCATTGGAATCAGGCTGTATTTCGCCAAACCTACCTTTCATGTCTGTGACCATAACCAGCTCACCACTCCGAATCTTTCCGGGTTTCACCACCATGTCGGCCCTTGTTGATTCCTTTTTGGCGAGATCCACAAACAAGCGATGTTCCTCGACGCCAGATATTGTACCCTTAGTCTTGAAAAGTGCGGCGCCATCCAATAGATAGTAATTATTGAGATTTTCCTGTAAATGGGCTGTAAGCTCCTGAACAATGCAGTTGTGCGAGGTTGGGCGCGAATCTTTAGAATTCAATTCCCGTCTATAAAGGTAGGCCTTGGGCAGGTGCTTAGCCAGTTCTTCCTTTCTTTGTATTAGCTGGTTCAATCGATCCAGGCCTAATTCCTTAAACAGATGATAGTATGCAGGTTGTAAGAAAGTCTCATAGGCACTAAGCACATTATTGAGAGCGACGTCCATATCTATTTCCGCAAAACTGATTGGAATGCTCTCATTTCTTACCTGTAGTGCGTAAATCCCCGTCCACCTTTTGTTAAGAATTGGCTTGAAAAGGTGTTCTACTGCCTTTTTATCTCCCTTCTCCTGATCAAGCCGTATCTGCATATCCAACACCTGTCTGTTAATAGCCCAGGAAACGATCCGTCCCAGATACGGGTCCAAGCCTTTTCCAAAACAGACCTCTCTGCCCCATGCCTTGTTCATTTGGAACAGAACGTCCGTCGGTATTGAAAGATGCGTCACAGTTTGCCGAACAGCTCGGAACGGATTTAGTCTCTCAGCCATGGGATTGTCTCGTGGCAACGCCTCGTTCAAGACGAGTTCGCTCGGACGTAGCAGTTCGATATACAGACGAATAGGCTGAAATGGTTGGTCTTTAGTTAAATTTCCAAAAATCTCCTTATTTATAGTAATCTCCCGCTCGAATGTCCTAACATGGAGATCTACTTCATGCTGTTCAAAGTGATACTTGATATTTGATCCGCCATTTTCCTCCTGGATACGATAATAAGTTGTTATATCAATCTGTTGAGAATCAAAAAGAGGAGACGATCGTATGAAGTCAACGTATTCGCCTACAAGCTCAACCATTTTTTGGTCAAAGTCATCTGTTCCAACGACCTTTTCGTTGAGCAGCAAGCGAATAGTCGCCCCTTGTGACTTACGGGTTAGTAGGTCTTCAATCTGGTGTTGAACGCGCTGAAGATCCTGCAGCACACCGGCAATCATACCTCCGTTCTCATCTGACGCTTCGGCCCCCAGATAATGAGCCTTCAGTTCTTGATTCAGTGCTTTCAAGTGGTCTGCTTTAAGCTTTTGGATTTCATGTATCGGCCCATCAACGGGACCATCGTTTGGATGGTCGATTCTAAGTTTTAGCAGACTTTTTGCGACCAGCCAGTTTGTCACTAATTCCTGAAAATTGAAGCAGAACTTAAGATTAAGCTTATTGTCTTTAAATGAAGTGTGTATCTTGAAATCCGGCCATTCCCTTACCGGGATTAGCTGGTCGGTGTATTTTTTTTCAAACGTTTTTTTTGTCAGAACCGACTGATTGAACAGTCGTTCTCCTTGTCCGTTTCTCCAGTTAAAGGCCAATTGAACGCTATTTCCAATCTGGGAATATGGGTTGCGGTCAATGGGTTTACCTTTCCCATCGAAATTGGCCAGAATGGGACTAGAATGCATGTAGCGTATTTTGCTTCTATCTTCAGCACTGTTCGGAATAGCTATAGTTCGGTCAGCCTTCAATTCGAAATCTCCGCACTTCAGGCTGTACTCTAGCAATGAAAAGTCTTCCCGAAGCGAATAATCTGCCTTATCCAATAGGGACGATTCGCATTCTAGCCGGAACCCTATGGCATCTGCCGGCATTCGTGGTACATAGTCGTAAATCTGACTGTGTTTGTGGCTTATTTGAGAGTCTTTTATCCTGACATTCGCAAAGAACAGCAACTGATTCTTTTCCAGGATTGTGGAGCTATCTGAGATGCGGAAAATATTATGAAAGTTTTTCTTAACATTGTGTTCGGAACAAAGAATCAAAAGTTCGAATGCACGTATCTCAACTTTTTGGAGCCTGAAAACTTCGTATGCTTCTCCTTGCGGTTCTATGAAATATCCTCCGTTGTTGGTCAAAGTTGCATCTCTAAGAATTTCGATAAACAGCTTGGGATTCTCAGAAAAGCGAGCCGCACCAATCAGTCCATTCTCCGAAACCTTGCCTTCTATCCGTTTTGTGTCAAGCGGTGGCCTTGTTGCACGTGATAAATTGTTGCGGTAAATAACGAAATCCATTTGCGAACTAGCAGTTCCTTCAGCGCTGTGCATCTGCAAAGACAGTGATTCAAACTTGATGTCACTCTGGACCATTTGTCTCAGAGCTTTTGAGTCTTCAGAATTACTGCCCTTGATCTCAAACAACAGTATTCTTTTATCGACTTCAGGAACGATGTTACCAAAGAGCTTAATATTTGTTGCGCTCAGGTAATTTAAGGAGATTGGCTTTGGATCGTTTTCCCTTGCCACTTCTCGTTCGTCAGTTACCAGAAGTTCGGCCTTAACTTCATCAGTAAGGATGCTCTCTGGGAATGGATAGTAAAACTCTCCCTTTATGCTTCGGGCTTCGCACATGTTGACAGCAAATTCAGCCTCTTTTAATTGATATTCTTCACTCCGTTCAACCCTTCCTAGAAGATCCTTAAGGTATGCATTCTCCTTTGCATAGGCTTCGTTGAGCGCTTGCAAATCCGCTTCTTCTACAATAGTACTGCTTGTCTGGCCTTCTATTTCCAATGTGAACGTGTTAGCTATATCCAAATCGGATGTAGCACCAGAATAAATCTGCCTTGCCGGTATAGAGTTCCAAAGAGATGACGGGTGCGGTAAACGAAGCCCTGATTCGAGGAAATAATAAATGGCTCCTTCGAGTTGATAATAATCCGCCTCTTTAAACGCTCCCAAGTCTTCGTTTATCTCTTTCGCTTTTGCATAGACGAAAGCGAAGAAATTATCGAGCCAGGTCTTCAGGAATAAGTCCTTGTTTAGCGGATAAGGCAGCGGAGTATGATCTTCGATCACCATACTGCGCACATATGAATTTATGTATTGGAACTGGATAGCTTCCCGAAGCCCATCAGTTACCTCTGCTTCCAAGAGTTGCCCATCGATGTGCATTCCCGGAACGATTGGTAGTTGGATTCTTGATACATCGTTGGATTTAAAGGCGGTGGTCAGAGGCATGAGGCGCCATTTAAATTCATTGTGGAACGGGAAGTTGTCCGGAACCCGAGAATGCGGTAGGCTATCCTCAATACAGACAAACCGATCGACAATGGCTTTCAGTGGATTTCCAGGAACGGTTGCATTGCTGAGAGGAATCTCTTTGCGATATCTGATCTCTCCGTTATCAATATAGGATTCGGTTAACAAGGCCACACTATGGTAGACTCTGGCTACGGGTTTACCACTGTTATTTTCCCGGATACTTAAGTCTGGGAGATAGACCACCTCTAATTGCAGCTTTTCCCTTTTAGCCTGGATTTGAAGTGCTTTTTTCCATTCCTTCTGAGTGATTATTTTCGGTATCGCCCGTTTACTGGAGTTCACTGTAAAGGTATACTCGATTCTCGTACGGAAGCTGAAGCTCTTCGTGATCTTAATAAATCCGATTTTTATCCGTATAGTAGCATGTATAAAGATATTACCTCCGGCCGAAATCACTGCATTGGACGCAGGCATTGACAAGGTCAAAGTACTAAATACCTCGATCCACACTTGCACTCCTGCACTTATAATTCCGAAATCCACCCGTCCGTAAATCTCTAGTATAACCCCTATCCGGCCACGTATACGAAAAAGATCGGGGAGCAATTTTCCAGAAGCAAAGCATCCAGTGCCGACAAGCAGCCCATAGACCGTGATGGATGCTCCCGCACGTAGCGGCCCTTTGCAGATCTCGCGTCCAAGACCAACCCGTATAGCCAGACCATATTCCAATGCACGCAGGTCACCACAATAGGCATCCACTGATTTGGTATTGGAAAAATAAAAACCACCTTTACCCGTAAAAATGGCAAGTTGTGCCACTCCTGAATCGCTGTAATCTGACTGGTAAGCTCCTATCCTCGGAAATCCGAAATCAAATTTGAACCCTCCATTGGTGAAGCAATCAAATTCCACATTTGAGAAGGTTACATCTACTGCTCCAAAATTCCAATTGCGCAAGTGATCGGGAAGTTCGAGCTTAGCGTGCCAGACCCCAACGTTGTCGTTGATTTTGTTGTAAACCGCATCAAGTTTCAGTATCTTAGCAACCTGAAGGCGCATGGCATAAAGCCTAGGGTCCAGGAAAACAAACTTAAGATCGAAGAACCCGTCCAGTGCAACATTACCACCAATCAACCAATTGAGATTCTTATTGAATAAATCGTCGCTGACATTTTCATCGCTACAGTTTAAACTTATCAAGTTACTTTTGATCCGCTCAGCCACTTCGTCCACAGTTTTCAGATTCCCTTCTGCAAGCTGCGAATCCGAAAGCCCTGCACGCTGTCCAAGAGAGAGATATTTAAGGTACCGATTATTATTGTTTTCTAGAATGAGTAACCAGGCAATATCTTTGCTTTCAGTTATATCTGTAAGAATGGCACCGTTGAGTTCTCCAAAACTCTGCCCCAAGAGGTTAAACCAACACTTGACAATTTTAATAATGAAGCGTGATTTGCCGTTCTCGTCGGTATACTGGCATATCGTCAGATCATTAATCTCCATCCCAATCACATCAAACAGGTTGAATTTTAGACTGGTAGAGAATCCCTGGAACTTAAACCCTACACTAAGCCCCGGTTTAGAACCGTCATGGAACCACCCGATATAAAGCTGTGATCGCAGGTTCTTCTTCTTAGCGGCAGCCCCAAGTGTCCCCAAATCTAAGTCGAACACAAAGCCAATTGAGTCTCCTATATGACCTTTTCCAAAAATCTCATAAAACCCGAGTCCCTTGGCCGTTTTGTAATGAAAAGAATTAAAACGTAGTGGGAAACTAGACAAAAAGGAGTCTCCGCTCAGGGAGGGAAGAAGCACCTTGAATTTTGTCCGAGCGAAATCGGGAATGAGGGAATAAACATTGTTTGTCGACTTAAAGTCAAAGCCGAAACGTTCAAAGGCAATCTTCTCAGGTAAGTAGCTTTTAAAATCAATTTGCGGATCAAAATCCAAATCGAATTCAAGAGCACCTTTTAAATCCAACTTTGTTTTCTCCTCTTGTCCATCGTAAGTCAGTGTAGCTCCATCGAAGATAATTTTATGGACTAACGACTCAAATTCGAACTCTGCTTTGCCTATTATTTCAAAAACATATGCGTCATTCTTAGCACTGTACTTTCCCTTGATGTCAAATACCCGAAACTCTCCTTCTTCATCAAGCAGGGTCTTCATGCCAAGCTTGATGAGGCATTCCATCCGGACGATCTTCGAACCGGTAAAGAGGGCGTTAATATAGATGAGCTTATAATCAAATTCTTTTGTCCTGTCGAGGCTCTGTGAAGGATTCTTATAGTCGATGGCCGCATAACACTTGGCAGGATTCTCGCCTTGATCATCAGCGACAGTGCCGAATGCTAGGTAGGAGGCCTTAAACCCGGCCTTTGGGATAAAAGGCCGCAATATGGGCGGCACGGACCTCTCATCGAGAGGAATGTCCATGACCATGATACCTTTCCAGGACGGCTGACAAAAGACGTCTCTGTGCTCTGAAGCTAATCCTGCCATCACTTTGGCTCCCCTCTGTCGCCATTGCTCTTGGAGGAAATCGCGCTCCTCATCCTCTTCGAAGAGGGTCTTAATGTGGTGATTAGTCCAGTGTTTTATCCCATCTGGTTGAAGGGCAGCTTCAAAGGATATGTTGCTATATTTTATAAGCAAAAGCGGCTGGAATCCATTGTTAAGAAAGTCGAATTCCCAGTTAGAAAATCTAAAAATACCTTCACCCCTAACCTGGCCAAGCATAGCAGGAGCGAAGGCGAGAAAAATATCGTCCTTTTCAAGCGCGTCGACCATCTTTGCCCATTTGTTATTTCCATCGAATTCTACACTGAATATCGACTTGGTTTCGTGCTCTTTGGCGAAGGTATAACTCATCAAACGATTGCCTGCAAACTTGGCCTTGATTCCCTTGGATGTCCTGACCTCGTGTACTTTGGCTTGGTCAAAAAGAAAAGATTTTGCCTTTGATAAGGTATCGTACCGGAAATCTTCTAGAACCTCTTGCTCGAATTGATAATTATCTTTACTCAAATACGGAAGCAACACAAAGGCAACGTGAGCGGCATTTGCTACTTTGGGGAGAAAAGGTGTGTTAGTCGCATAATCGTAATATACCTTGTTCTGGCCAGCTTGAGAGAAAGTTCGGATTCCTTCATCTTTCTCGTTGGGAATAACAGTGATGGTAGAAGCTAAGCACTTTTCTCCTCCAAGCTCACCAATTAGGCGACGGTGGTCCGTAAGGCCAAATCGAAGAATATCTCCCGGCCTTAGTTCAATTTTTGATGTACCCGAATTCAATAAAAGATCTGTTTCGATCTCCTCGGCCACTTCTAAGTCCCCAAAAGGGACAAATCCAGGTGCCACCACTTGGTTAAAAAGGAGTGTATTAGTCCTCAAGAAATAAAAATGTTCTTGATCTCCCGATTTCTTCATAGACTTAAGTTTAAGACGCTTCATCCTGGAGGAGATCAAAAGACTGTTTACAACAGTACTTTCATTTGGATTAAGATAAATTCTTACACCTTCTGTCTCTTTGATGACTGGATCGATTTCAACTGAAAAATCAAGTGATTGATGTTCGTTATCATCTCGCGAATCATCAAAGAGCCCTGAATAAAACCGAGACACTAATTGGGGGCCATTTTGGTGAAAGTACTGTACTCCTCCCTTGAAAGCTGTTTCAGGAAAATGGGAACGAACCCTTAAGGCCGCTTTTCCTTTCGCACCGGCCTCGATATCTACAAAGACTTCTGCAGGATAATCGTCATATTCTGTCGACAGGTAAATCTTAGTTAACTCAAGTCCAAAGGAGTTTTTTCTTGCAATAACTGCCCCATCGTTGTCAGAGATTAACTCAAAGTCTTGCACGATGACTTCATCCACTGAATGTGTAAAGGAAGCATCGACATGTAAAAATTCTATCTGAAAGATTTTTTCATCGATCGCAGGACCCCATAGTATATGGGATCGCCCTTCACGGCGCCTTCTTTCGAGTTCATTCAAAACATCGGAAACAGGAGACCTACATTCAGCAGATTCAGTGAAAACCACGGCTCCATTCCATTGCGTAAAAAGTCTAAAAAGGTCCTCGCCGTTTTTCACCTCAACAATGTCATCCGCTTCTGAGCTAGCAAACAAGTAGATAGGAAGAATATCTTCCTTTAAGAGTTTTCCTCCGGTAGACTCAAGCTTCTTTTTAAATATCATCTTAGTATCCCCTTCGGATATGACTAAAACACTTGCCTTTAGTCGAAGAAAAGATTATTTTGACCTAATCTCATCGTATGGGAGTAAAAGCAACTGGTTATATTCTTCGTTTGTGAGGCGTGGGTCGGATATTCCTCGAATGTTCCTATTGATTCGAAATCGTCCTAATTCTCCTATACGAGTCCGTTGGATTTCGTATTTGCCCCGCCTTCCCAGCTCGTTCGGTGTGGAACCGTAAGTTAGAAAACCTTTATAGCGGTGATCCGAGTAAATTTCCGCAAAGTAAATAGGAAAAACGGGCATTAGAAAGAGTCGGTCATAAAGATTTGGGTCATAGCTGGACTTTAATCGGTACCATTTATTTTGATCCCCCAATTCTTTAAGCTGTCGTTTGATAGCCAAAGGTGAGGGATTATCAAGATCGATAATTTTGTCGGCGTCACGCAAGTCATCTACTGCAATCAGGGCTACATCTCCCCTGGGCGGTTGTTCTATATTGTAGGGGTTACGAAGATTATTGGGGGAAGCAGGTCCCGAGTACAAGAACAGATATCTTCCTTTAAAAAAGCGAAAATCGATTGGGCTGTTTCCAACATTCGAACCTTCACAATCATGGCATACACCATTAGAACCCAGTTGATATGTCGCCACACCCATTCCCCCGTCGGCATACCTAGTCAGTGCTAAATTAGCCGTAGCTCCCAATCCGAAAACTGGCTTTTCGTTACAGTCGGCATCTTTCACAATTGGGTTCTGAATAGCATTCAATCCAAATCCATCTTCCAAAAAATAGGTAAATTGGCCACGATAAGTAGCACTCATGGCATAAGGTCCCAAGTAACCATAATTGTAAAGCATCACGCTGTTCGGCAATGGAAGATTCTCAAAACAAGCGTTAATGATAACTTGACTCTGTCCTTCTTTGAGCAGGATGTTGTCCTTGAAGGAATTAATCTCTCCTAATATTAAGTCCGTGTGTACAACCCTTAGAGAGGTAGATTGAGGACTGGTTTCAAGAGTAACCAGAAAAGCTCTCAACTGATCAATTACTCTTACAAAATTGCGGTATTTAAAATGCCCGCTATCATCATCATAAAGAAGTTCATAGTTCCAGACCATGTAAATATTGAATAGTCCATCTGCCCTAAAGTGTCCCTTTAATTTTAGTAATGAAATAGAATTATCACTGATCAAGGAACAGGTAATCTTATCACGTGAACGACGCACCTTAATTCCTTCTGATTTCGTTGACTTGCTAGTAAGCAGATTCAGAACTGCAATCGGTTGGATACGCCTTTTAATTTTTCCGTTATCGTCAAAATCAATGGAGTAATCGAAAAAACCCGACGGAGGAATCACAAATAACTCCTCATTAAAATCAGTATGCTTCATGAGGCAGTAATTTGTACTACAGCAACCGGTGAGGATCAAAACGCCAAGGGAAAATAGAGTCACCTCTAATAAAGGCAAAAGTCGATTCATATTCAAATCCATCTGATTTTATTAATATTAAAGCATCTGTTGGGTCACTTTATCATAAATAATTCTTAGCAAAATCATGTGGTCTGGTAAAGATACTCTTGAAAATTTGTCCGTTTTTTGTATTCCAAAAACGGTTTAGGACATGTGCACAGGCCAGCGTTCTTTTTGTCAGATACCTCCGGCAAAGCCGGAGGCTTGTCAATTGGAACCGCTCAAAGCGGTTGAAAACCGTGAGCCACCTAAAGGTGGCGTCTACCCAAACAGTTCCATTTGATCGAGACGTTTATCCTCTTGTTCTTGCTTCCTAATATATTCCCGAACTGCTTTCTCGTCCTTACCTACTGTTGATGCATAGTAACCTCTGGCCCAAAAGTGATGCCCAATAAAATTCTTTTTTCTTCCCTGAAAATTCCGAGCGATATTGATTGCACTTTTCCCTTTGATAAAACCAACAACTTGACTCACGGCATACTTTGGGGGAATGGAGATCAGCATATGCACATGATCAGGCATCAAGTGCCCTTCCAAGATCTCATATTCTTTTTGTTTTGCAAGCTCTTTGAATATTTTTCCCAAATGTTCTCTAAGATCACCGCATATAGCTTTCTTCCGATATTTCGGAATCCATACCAGGTGATACTTGCATTCCCACATCGTATGGCTTAAACTTTGATTGTCATACATTGGAAGTCTCCTTTTCTTGAACTTTGAGCGGTTCAGAATTGAGACTTCCTTTTTATTCCCGTAAATGTCAAACTCCGCGAGTCCCCCAGCAGAGCTGGGGGTTTACCGATTGTTATTAAAACTCGTTTTTACTGTCTATAAAATTGATTAATAGGCAATGACAAACATACCCACCCATTGTTAATAAGGTTGTGGATGATTTTTTGATTTAGCTTATATTTTTTGGGAAATTCTACGATTTCGCCGTAAATAGCAAAATATTTAAAAAAAAGCTACCTTTATTTTTTCAGGATGGGAAGATGGGGTTTATTCAGCGCTTACAAACCTCTTCACAGTGCAACATTTTAAACTCATCTCCTGCATTAAACGGGCTACACGAGGCCGGCGAACTTTGGAAAATTCAGGATCATTTTTGAGATCGGCGGTAATCAATGGACTGCCTGATTCTGCAATAATTTTTTGGTGTCTATGTTAAGTCGCTTTCCGATTGAAAAACGGGGACAGCCCAATAGCGCACATTGCCGACTTGTCACGGCGTAGCTTGCGAAGACTGAGCCCGCCTCATGTGGCACGGCGTAGCTTCTTTCGATCTTTTTCGATCCACCAGGCAAGGTCTTCAAATCCGGCAGGGTCAAACTCCAAGCTTCTCGCAGGCTTTATCAAAGGGGATGCCCTCCTTGCGGTTTTTCGCCTCCAGCAGACGGGTTTTCATCTTCTTGCTTTTCAGCAAATAGGCCGTCGCTTTCTCTGATTGAATTTCCCGCCACAGATCAATGGGCACGATTACGCCGGTGATGTTGTTCTTTTCATCGGATATGTATTGGATCTGCCTCATGATGATGTTCCTACTCGTTTTGGATTTTCCGCAACTCAGCGCGGCATCTTTACGGCGGCAAAAATAACAGTAGTTAAAATCACACCACCCCCTGCCAACGTGCGCAAATTGGGATATTCTCCCAGTAAAAGGGCGGCCAGGGCCATACCGTAAACCGGTTCCAGGCCGGCGATGACACTGGCCAATTGGGCTTTGAGCCGGATCATGCTCTGGATAAAAAGGGTATGGGACAAGGCTGTGCATAAAATGCCCAGAATCAGCAGATTCAACAACTCATGGAATGGAAAGGATATATGTATAGAGAAGATAACGGGCCAAAGGCAAATGCAGGCGAATGTGTTTTGATAAAAAGCAATGGTGAGGGCTGAATATTGCCGGACGTATTTGCGGTTCAAGACCGATAAAAGCGCAAAAGTCAATCCGGAGAGGGTTCCCCAAAGGACCCCCAGGGTGATATGATTGGAAAGCCGATATTCCGGGATGATCAAAACCAAGCCGCCGAACACTGCCAGGGCGATGAGGAGATCGCTCTTTTTCAGGCTCTCCCGGCTGCGCCGGGCTAATTGGACGAACCCTCCCTTAGGGGAGTCGGCAACTCAAGCAGGGAAACCGGATCGACCCCGGCCCATTTTTCCGGATACATGATGCGAAAAACACAGTTGAAAAAAAGGTTCAGGAGTTCGAACAGATCAAATCGAACCGGCTCCGGATTGTGAAGCCTATCCAGGTGATCCCGACATTCGGCGATGCGATTTTTTTCCGCCAGCAATGTTGTCAAGAATTGCCTGACTCCCTCCGGGCGCACCGCTCCGCCGGTTTCCGGTCCGGGTTCGGTCAGATTAAAGAGCAATCCCTTGATTTGCTGATGGGAGGCCTTGAGTAGTTGTTCCTGGTTTTTTTCCGTTTTATAGTAGGTCTGCTCAGCCACCAGTTTGCGGATACGCTCTTCAATACGTTCTTTTTCCTCCTCAAAAATTTCTACCAACAGTTTGTTTGCTTTCTTTGGAACAACCACATTAACCGCCCGCAGCATTTTTTCCCGCTGGGTCAGGTTCTGGCGATATTCAGAAACAGCGCTGGTCCAAAAGGAACGACTGACAGCCTCAACCACCTCCACATTCAAGCGCCTTTCCTTGGCCGCCTTCTGGATCGTACGGATTATCACCGGTAGAATCTTGGCGGTCTGCATAAAAAGGTTATCATCGGTGACGACGTGGTACATCATCACCATGGCGGCATGCCAGTCCTGCAAGAAGAATATGCGGTGCACATCCCCAAAAGCCTGGGCCAATAGATCGTTGGGTACCAACTGGGAGGGCGTGGAAAAAAGCGGAGTGCCGCCCAGACGCGGCTGGAATGCCGGTTTGATTTGATCAGGGTCGATAATCATGGCGGTTTCCACATCAATCAAACCCAATTGAAACGCATCCACTGTCGACAGAAATTGCGGATAGCGCTGGGGGTCGCCGGCCGCCAACAGATTATCGGGTTTGAAATCCCGCATGGCCACCTGCTTGCGCCCCATATACGCCAGCAAATCGAGAATGTTGGCTATGATATTGGCCATTTGGGTCCGGCTTTGGGAAAAGCTCTTCTTGACTAGATAACGCTGGATCGCTTCACGATAGAGGGCCACCGTCTCGACATTTTCTTCCAAAAGCGTCTTGATCAGACGATCCATGTCCGGAACGATTTCAGACGGAATAGAGGATTCCAGGCCTATGCTGATATTTTTACCGGCCAAATGACTGGCAAACCATTCCAGGAATTTATACTGGATGGATGAAACCGTCACCCTCGCTTGTCCCAGCAGATCCCGCAAAGCGCTCTCATATTCCCGGAAAATGATGGCCAGGGCTTCGGAAATATGACCAGTGCCATAGCCATAACGACCTTCAAATCCCTGAATATCCAAAAGCACGCCGGCATTTTGGCGGATCTCGGCATCAATGGAATCCCGGGTCCGTCCGTGCATGCTGTCCAGCACATCGGCCAAAATAAAATATTTGGCCAAATCCATGAAAAAAACAAAGCTGTCATTGATCTTCAGATATTCCTGGGCGTCCGGGTTCTCCTCCAGCCATTTTACGTATGCTTCTTCTTCTTCTTCCGGCGAACGGTTCTTGGCCTCTTCGTCATTGAAAGGAAAGGCACGCCGTATGATAACGGAAACACTGGGGGTGATGCAAACCCGCGGTGCCAGCCGCATGGCGATTTTCTGTTCCGCCTGAAGGCATTCCACATATTTTGAAAAATCCGTAATGGCAACCGGCGGAATTTTCACCACCAGGTGATCATCATAAATGGCGTAAAAGCATTTGCTTTTGCTGCCGCTGCCTTCGCCCAGGGGCATGATGGTCATGCGCCGGGATTTCCAGATTTCATCCTGAGTAATCCGCAATTCATAGGTGCGTCGGTTGTTTTGCGACCCGAATACCTCCAGCAGGCGACACTCCGCCGGAGCATAAGGTGAGGCTTTTAAATGCTGGCGGTAGATCTCCAGGAAATATTCCGCTACGATTGTGCTCAGATCCTTGGGTTCGGATGAGGTTTGACTATCGGTTTGGTTAAGCTGCATTGGATACCCCGGCTTTGCTCATCGTTTCGGCATTAAACAATTCAATATGAAAATCGAAATGATAGGTCTATAAAAAGCCTCTACCATAAAAATCAATCCCGATACAAGATGCAATTCCAAATGGCCAAGGGCAAAAATCCGAAATTCGAATATCGAAATACGAAACAAATTCAAATCACCAAAATTCAAAATAAACAGCTTTAACAAACAATCCGGCCATTAGGCCGCTGCTATTGTTTTGGCTTTTTGGTCATTTCAATTTCGAATTTGTTTCGAAATTCGGATTTAGATATTCGAAATTTTAATTATCGTGGCCGAAACATTGAACAAGATTGGTGATCTGCCCTATTATTATACACTAACTATTCACTTAATGATATTTATCATATCCTTTTAAATATTGTATTAGGTTCATATTTTTTACTTGACTATTGAGTCAATTTCCACTACATCCCCATCAGGTAATTGAAAAAATGACCAATGGGGAGAAAAAAATGGGAACCATCGTGGCCCTGACCGGGGCCAACAGTTATGCCGCCGCCACCATTCTGCCGCTGTTGGAGGCAGACCCGGGGATCGATAAAATCATCGGCATTGATATTTCACCGTGGAAAGGGGGCTATGAAAAAGTCGTTTTTCACCGGGAAGATATCCGCAGCGAACGCATACCGACCCTGCTTGCAGGCGTGGACACGGTCTTTCATTTGGCCTTTGTGGTGGAGGATCAGCCGGACAAGCGCCGCTCCCACGACATCAACATCAATGGCTCCCGCAACGTTTTCGAGGCCTGCATCCGCAATCAGGTGCGCAAGGTGATCTACACCAGCAGCATGACCGTTTACGGAGCCCACCCCCATAATCCCTTGGGCCTCACGGAATCCGCCCCGCTTTTGGAAAACAGCGACAGCCATTATAACAAGGATAAAATTGAAGTTGAAAATTTTGCCCGGAATTTTTTTCAGAATCATCCGGAAGTGGTTTTCACCGTGTTGCGGGTGGGCTTGATCTGCGGCCCGGGCATCAACAATATGTTCTCCGCCTTATGGTCGCGCAAGATCGCGGCCCTGCCCATGGGCCGACAGTCCTACAACCAGTTCATCCATGAAAAGGATCTGGGCCGGGCCTTGCAGCTTGCCTACCGGCAGGACCTGCCGGGGGTCTTCAACGTGGCTGCCGACGATGCCATGGCCACCCGGCGCGCCTTTCAACTGGCCGGGGTCAGGATCATTCATCTACCTGCGGGCTTGTTGAAAATCCTGCTCCAGTTCCTGTACTGGTGCCGGTTGGAAAGAATGGGCAAAGGCTGGGTCAGTCTTTCCGAATATACCATTTTCGGAACCTGCGCCAAATTTAAAAAGGCCGGCGGCTGGCAACCGGAATTCACATCCGAAGCGACTTTCCTGGCCTTTCTGGAAGCGCGCAAGCGTCATGCCAAGGACACGCCCAAGCAGGCCTTTCTCACCTGGTTCTACAAAACACCCGTGGCTGCCAAATCGGGCTTGAGAGGCTTAAACGCCCTGCTGTTCGCCCTGGAAAAAATTCCCCTGCTACGCAACCTCGTTCCCCTCACCGATCCGCGTAAAAACAACATGACCTATCTGCCTGCCGGCAAAGCAGGCGGGAATGGACGGCGCTCCATCCCGGTGAACACAAGCTTGGGGCAACCCGTGAACGCAATCGTTTCCAGAAAAGCCTTGGACGATATGATCGAACGCGCTTCCTTTCACCTCCTCATGGACGCCTGCATCTGTAGAACAGCATTTAAATGCAGGCATTTCACCCCTGTAGTGGGCTGCCTGTTCATGGGGGAAACCGCCAAAAAATTTCCCCCTGGTCTGGGCCGCCCCGCCACCAGGGCGCAGGCCCACGCGCATGTGGGCCGGGCTGTGGACCTGGGGCTGGTTCCCATGCTCGGCAAGGTGAATGTGGACAACCTGGGATTCCTCACCAAGGATACCGGCGAATTGCTGAGTGTCTGCTTCTGCTGCCATTGCTGCTGCATGATGGGCTATTACAAACACGATCATTCCCATTTAAAAAGGCTTTTCAAGCCCATGGAGGGACTCAACGTCACGGTTACGGAAAAATGCGTGGGCTGCGGCACTTGTTGCAAGACTTGTCTGTTCGACAATATCCGGGTTGCCAACGGCAAGGCCGTGCATGCCGACCATTGTGTGGGATGCGGACGCTGTGAGGCCAATTGTCCGAACCGGGCCGTAACCCTTTGCATCCACGATCCTCTGAGCGTTGAAGCGGTAAAGGAACGGATCGGTTCGTTTGTGAAAATCTCCTGAGCCGCTGCAATGTCAACCCGGCTCGGGCACTAAAATATCATAAGGAGTGGTTATATGCGGGATGTGGCGGTTGTCGGTATAGGCATGATGAAGTTCGGCAAATATCCGGAAAAAAGCATCAAGGACCTGGTGCGGGAAGCGGTGAGCGCCACCCTGGCCGATGCGGGCGCAGAGGCCCGGGGGATCGAGGCCGCCTACGTGGGTTCAGCCGCCCCCGGCATTATGACCGGCCAGGAACAGATCAAGGCCCAAGTGACCCTGAGCGCCATGGGCATTGACTCCATTCCCATGTACAATATTGAAAATGCTTGCGCCAGCTCCTCTTCCGCTTTTCATCTGGCCTGGACCGCAGTGGGGGCCGGCTTGTATGATTGCGTCCTGGTGGTGGGATTTGAAAAGCTGTATGACAAGGACAAACTGAAATCCTTCATGGCCCTGGGCACGGCCGTGGATGTTGAAAACGGCCTGAAACATTTGGAGGAATTCCAGAAGCGGCACGGCCTCAATGATGCCATCATCGCCGCGGGCAGCGGGCAGAATCGCAGCATCTTCATGGATATGTACGCGTACTACACCAGAACCTACATGGAACAGTACGGCCTGACCCAAACCCATTTTGCCAAGATCGCCGTGAAAAGCCACCGCAACGGCGCCCTGAATCCCCATGCCCAGTATCAGAAGGAAGTGACCGTGGCGGAAGTACTCCAATCCGGTGATGTCGCCTTTCCCCTCACCCGCATGATGTGCTCACCCATCTGCGACGGCGCGGCTGCGGCCCTGCTGGTGGCGCGCGACAAGGTAAAAGATTACCCCCACCAGCCCGTCTGGATTGCCGGCTCGGTGGTGGGCAGCGGCAGGATCAACGACGACCTGGGCGACACCCTCACCAAACGACTGGGCCCCAAGGTTTTCGAAGCTGCCGGTATCGGCCCCCAGGAGATTGATGTCATCGAGGTGCATGACGCCACCTCCCCTTCGGAAATCATCACCCTGATCGAACTGGGTCTCTGTCCCGGCGAAGAAGCCGGCCAATGGATTGATGCCGGTCATTTGGAAGTGAACGGCAAGTTGCCGACCAACACCTCCGGCGGCCTGGCCAGCAAAGGTCACCCCATCGGCGCCACCGGCATGGGCCAGATCCACGAAATTGTCCAACAGTTGCGGGACACGGCCGGCAGGCGCCAGGTCCGGGGCGCCCGCGTCGGTATGACCCACAATGGTGGCGGGATTCTGGGAGTGGATGCCGCGGCCATGGCCTTGCATATTTTTAAGCGTTAAAGGAGAACAGCATGCAACGCAAAATAAATCCGTCCAAACCCCTGTTTGAAAAAACCCGCAATACGGTCTTTGCCGTGCGCCGGAAGCTGAACCAGGTCTTTTTAGGCCAACTGCTGGAGATCAGAGCCAACACCCGGCCCGACTTTCCGGTTCTGACCTTTGAGGACGGCGCCAATCCGGAAGTGGTCCAGACCTTTCAGGACATGTTTGAAAACGCCCACCGTTTTGCCCGGGCTCTGCTGGACGCCGGCCTGGGCCTGGGCGATAAATACGCGGCCATCATGTACAATTACCCGGAAATGATGCATCTCCTGGTGGCCGCCAGCATCACCGGCGCCGTGGTGGTGCCCATCGACCCCCGTACCAAAGGCGACAAGCTGGCCCACATGATCTCAAATTCCAAGAGCAAGGCGGTCTTCATCACCGCCGACCTGCTGGAAAACATCGAGATGATCAAGGACAAACTCCCCAATGTGAAACACATCTTCACCATTGAAAAACCGGGCCGGCCCGCCACCGGCGATTTGTCCAAGTACCGCTCCATCCGGGAAATCAGCGCAGCCCCGTTCAGACCCGTGCCGTATATGCTTTCCAAGCCGGGCCACCCCATTCAGATCCTGTATACTTCCGGCACCACCGGCGATCCCAAGGGCGTGCTCAACGAAAATTTCCGCTTTCCCATTTACGGCTATGTGCTCAGCAGGTACTGGCAATACAATCCAAGCGATATCCTGTACACCGGCCTTTCCATGACCCACGGCAATGCCCAGGGCTGCACCTTTGCCCCGGCCCTGTACCGCAGCATCCGGGCCGTGTTCAGTACCAAATTCACCAAGAGCCGCCTATGGGACATTACCCGCAAATACGGCGTCACCACCTTCAGCATGCTGGGCGGTGTGGCCGCCGGAATCTACAACGAACCCCCCAAACCCAATGATGCCGACAACCCAGTGCGCCATGTGGTCAGCGCCGGCATGCCCCGGGCCATTTGGGCCGATTTTGAAAAACGCTTTAATGTCAAGATCCTGGAATGGTATTCCACCCTGGAAGGGGGCGGATTTGCCCGCAAGCCTATCGGCCTGGGCCCCATCGGCAGTTTCGGCAAGCCCATCGGCATTTTCCAGATGCGGGTGGTGGACGAAAACGACAACCCCTGTCCGCCCAATGTGCCCGGCGAGATCATTGCCAAGCCCAAGGGGGTCAGCGCCTTTGTCAACTATTTTGATAATCCCGAAGCCAGCCAGAAGAAAACCCGCGGCGGCTGGAACCGCACCGGCGACATCGCCCATGTTGACGAAAACGGCTGGTACTACTTTGACTACCGCGTCGGCGGCGGCCTCCGCCGGTCCGGCGACTTTATCCAGGCCGACACAGTGGAAAAAGTCATCGGCGAACATCCGGATGTGAGCGAAGTCTCGGTCTTCGGCATTCCGGCCGCCAGCGGTGCGCCGGGTGAATCTGATCTGGTGGCGAGCATCGTTCTGTTTGACGGAAAAAAACCGGACCCGGCCACCCTTTTCGCTTGCGCCCGCAGGGGCCTGGAAGCCAACAGCGTGCCCAGCTACTTGCTGTTCCTGAATGAAATCCCCAAAACCATCAGCGAAAAACCCCAGGAGCGTTTTCTGCTACAATACTTCCAGGAGCGGACTGAATCCGTATACAAGTTGGAGGATTTTCAATAGAATTGGCGGATAGATTTGAGAGTGAGCACCTGCCTGAATCATGGGAAAGCAGGCGCTCCTCTTTTACTATTCAACCTTGGGGCCGGGGTCGCATGCGCGACTGATTCATTCGGCCATGGGATATTTTTCATTATATTTATCGTATATGGGTTTTAACTTGTCGGCCTGAATCATATGTTCAATCCCGGCATCGTATTTCTGCTTGATCTTTATCCCGCTGTATTCAAAGGCCGGAAAAATAATTTCGTTGTATAGCCCCTTACCGTCTTTTTCAACATACGCCTCCCATTCCGGCGTTGCCCAAACTACTTCTTTTATCTCCTCGGCAGTCGTTTCAAATACGATTGCACAAATGCATGTCATGATGAAGACTATTTTTTTCATAGCGCCGAACCTTTGGCAAGCATGCAACAATGATTTTGTCGTTGACTTTTTTCAAAAACATCAAAAGTGGAATGCGTCCCCTGTTTTCAAAACGAATCATTAACGCCGGGAATGGGCCAGCGCCGCCTTGATGAACTCCCGAAAAAGCGGATGGGGCTTCATGGGCCGGGATTTGAATTCCGGATGGAACTGGCAGCCCAGGAACCAGGGGTGGTCCTTGATCTCGATGATCTCCACCAATTCACCGTTGGGTGAAACGCCGCTCAAGATTAAGCCGTTGGCTTCCAGACGTTCCCTGTAGTCGTTGTTGAACTCATAGCGATGGCGGTGGCGCTCGGAAATTTCCATAGTCTGATAAGCCTCATGGGCAAAGGTATCCTGGGTCAGTACGCACGGATAGGCCCCGAGGCGCATGGTGCCGCCTTTTTCCGAGTTGACATCCCGCTTTTGCATGGTGCCGGTCTTGGGATCATACCACTCCCGCATCAGGTAGATCACCGGATGGGGTGTGGTCTTGTCGAATTCGGTGCTGTGGGCGGCTTGGAGACCGGCCACATTGCGGGCAAATTCAATCACGGCGATCTGCATGCCCAGGCAAATACCGAAATAGGGCGTGCGGCTTTCCCGGGCAAAGCGGGCCGCCAGGATCTTGCCCTCGGTCCCCCGCGGGCCGAATCCGCCGGGAACCAGGATGCCGTCAAAATCTCCCAGAATCTTGGCGGCATTGCTTTCGCCGATGGTGTCGGCATCGATGAACTGCAGGGTCACGCGACAGTCATTGGGAATGCCGCCGTGGCTCAGGGCCTCGTTCAGGCTCTTATAGGATTCGGTCAGGTCCGTATATTTGCCCACGATCCCGATGGTGACCGCGTGGCTGGGGGATTTGATATTGCGGACAAGCTGGTCCCAGTCCTCCAGACGGGGCGCCCGGGTCCAGATATGCAGCAGCTCCACTATTTTGTCATCCAGGCCCTCCTGGTGAAAAACCAGGGGCACTTCATAAATGCATTCCACATCCTTGGCGGTGATGACCGCGTCCACGCCCACATTGCAAAACAGGGCGATCTTGGATTTGATATCCTTGGGCAGGAAACGATCGGTGCGGCACAGCAGCACATCCGGCTGGATCCCGATGCTGCGCAGTTCTTTCACGCTGTGCTGGGTGGGTTTGGTTTTGACTTCCCCGGCCGTAGCGATGTAGGGCACCAGGGTCAGATGAATAAAAAGCACATCCTCCCTGCCCTTATCCACCCGGAACTGGCGAATAGCTTCCAAAAAGGGCAGACTTTCAATATCGCCGATGGTGCCGCCGATCTCCACAATCACAATATCAACATCCTGGGCCACCAGCATGATGCAACGTTTGATTTCATCGGTGATATGGGGGATGACCTGGACAGTCCCCCCCAGATAATCACCCCGTCTTTCCTTGGTGATGACCGAGTCGTAGATCTTGCCGGTGGTGAAATTATTGTTCTTGTTGAGCCTGGCATTGGTGAAACGCTCATAATGACCCATGTCCAGATCGGTCTCGGCGCCGTCGTCGGTCACAAAGACCTCTCCGTGTTGAAAGGGGTTCATGGTTCCGGGGTCCACATTGATATACGGATCGAGCTTTTGCAGGGTAACCCGCAAGCCGCGGCTTTCCAGCAGCGCGCCGATGGAAGCTGAAGCCAATCCCTTACCCAATGATGACAATACACCGCCGGTGACAAAGATGAATTTGGTGTTGAACGCCATTGAACCACCCCTTTCTACTGCTTGCTCAGTCGTACATTTTTCTAAAATCTTCGACGGCTTTGCGGACCTCATCCAGCGGGTCCGCGGCTTCGTCCTTTTGAAAATCCATGGTCCACTCCGGATATTGGGAGCGGATTTTCTTAATATCAAACAAGGTCTTGGAAAATACAATATCCGTTTGCACGCTCACTGTCTCAAGGGCCTGAAGCAATCGGCCTTCCTGGTAGACCTCGATCCCCTGGGGATACCAGGCATTGCCGGTTTTGCGCCAATTCGAATAGCGGAATTCCCAAACCACCGCGGCGCTATCCCCATGGGTTTTCCGGATCAGAAAACGCATGGGATGCAAGTTTTTTTTGTCGATCCACAACTGGGGTACGGATGCATCCGGAAAGCGGGCGCCGATGATATAGACCACCTGGTTTCCAAACCGCCCCAGGCTGGTGACGGCCGTATCCACGCCCAGGTCTGCCAGGATTATTTGCAACAATTCCAGATTGTTGAACAATAAAATATCCTTATAATGATCAATATCCTTCTCCCGGGTGGATGAAATCAGCCCATTGGTGATGGTAAGCGCTTCATCCACGCAAAACAGATGAATCCGGCTGCCCGGCGCGGAAACCGTGTCGCTACGGAAGCGAAGCGGAAATTGATACCGCAAAGTTTCACTTACTGCGACGGGCTCTTGCTCCGGCCCGTCAAAATACAGCAACAATTTCTGGGAAACCAGCAAATTATTGGAAAGGCCCAGGCTCTGAATCATCTGTTGCAGAATCCCGGGGCCCTCCAAGACATAGGCCCACACCACCCCTGAAGGGCCAAGCAGGCCCAGCAGGGCCGCACTGATCATCAGCAAGCGCGCCATGGAATTATCCGGCATCCAGGTCTATTTTGCGAGAAAGACATGTTTTGCAAAGCGGGCGGCCTTGCCCAATTCCTCTTCAATGCGGATCAGTTGATTGTATTTGGCGACGCGATCGGATCTAGAAAGGGACCCGGTCTTGATTTGGCCGCTGCCCACTCCCACCACCAGATCCGCAATGAATGCGTCTTCGGTTTCACCGGAACGGTGGGAAATGACCGTGGTGTAACCGGCCTGCCGGGCCATTTCCACGGCATCCAAGGTTTCGGTCAAGGTGCCGATCTGGTTAAGTTTGATCAAAATGGAATTGGCAACGCCTTTTTCAATTCCTTTGGCCAGGATTTCCGGATTGGTGACGAAAATATCATCGCCCACCAACTGAACCGCGCTGCCCAGTCGATCGGTCATCACGGCCCAGTTGGGCCAATCCTGTTCGGACAGGCCGTCCTCAATGGATAAAATCGGGTATTTTTCCACCAGGCCGGCGTAATAATCGATCATTTCCTTGGAAGTCAAGGCCTTGTTTTCAGAAGCGAGATAGTATTTGCCGTCCTGATAAAACTCACTGGCGGCGGCATCCAGGGCCAGAGCAATATCTTTACCGGGTTTATAACCAGCCGCTTCAATGGCCCGGACGATGAATTGCAGGGCAGCCTCATTGGATTCCAAGTCCGGTGCAAACCCGCCTTCATCCCCCACTGCCGTATTCAGGTTTTTCTCCTTTAAGAGTTTCTTGAGGGTATGAAAGGTTTCAGCGCCCATGCGCACGGCTTCCGCAATACTTTCGGCACCCACCGGGATGATCATGAATTCCTGGATGTCCAAACTGTTGGCTGCATGGGCGCCGCCGTTGACGATGTTCATCATGGGAAGGGGCAAATAACGGGCATTGATCCCGCCGATATACTGATACAATGGCAGACCGAATGCATCTGCCGCGGCCCGGGCCGCGGCCATGGACACCCCCAGGATGGCATTGGCCCCCAGCTTGGATTTATTGGCGGTATTGTCCAGCTCCAGCATGCGCCGGTCCAGGACTTCCTGCTCGGAAGCGTCCAGTCCGATGATTTCCGGGGCAATGATGGTATTCACATTCTCCACTGCCTGTTTGACGCCCTTGCCCAGGTAACGATTCGGTGCTTTGTCCCGCAGCTCCAGGGCTTCCCGGGTGCCGGTGGATGCGCCCGAGGGAACCGCGGCCCGGCCGAAGCCGCCCTCGGCGGTGACCACGTCCACTTCAACAGTCGGGTTTCCCCTGGAATCCAGGATTTCTCTTGCTCGCACATCGATAATCTCAGTCATGGCATCCTCCGAATTTAGTATGGAATATAATGAATTTTGTTCTTACTCTTACTCTTACTCTTGCTCTTAATCTTAATCTCAATCTTACTCTTAATCCCGCTTCTTTCTCGGTCTTTCAATTAGGAATCTAATTCTTGATCTTCATCTAAAAATATACAATAAAGATTTAAAATTTATATTTAGATTAAGAGCAAGAGCAAGAGCAAGAGCAAGAAAAAAAAAGCGGCCGAACTCCTTTTGTACCGCTTTCGCTTTAAACCCGTACCCGAGGCAACACAAAATGAAAACCCCAAAAAGCCCATACGAGGAAGCCCATCTGCTGGTGGCGGCCATCCGGGTGCTGGAGCATACCCGGCATGTTCCCCCGGCCATTGAAGACATTTGCGGTACCCTTTCCTTTTCCCTGGAAGAAAGCAACCGCATCTGTCGCAAACTCAAAGAACTGGAAATCATCGACATTGTTGAGGGCGCCTTCGGCACCAAATTATACATCAAGGACCATTTGCGCATTGAAAGCCTCCCCCGCGAAAGCAAAGACAACCGCCTGGAAGAAGAGCTTAAAAAATTTCAAGAGGCCCAGAAACAACTATCCAAAAAAGTGGAATCCATCCAGGCTGAACAAGACAAAAAGAAAAAAGACCTGTTTGCCAAATTGAACAAACAATTGAAAGAAGGCCTGGAAAAAAAATAAGCCTGTTTGTCAGCGCCCCCGTACCAATCGAAAGCCCACATAGGTATTGGGGGTGTCTGCTGAAAACTTGCCCCGGGCCGCGGAGCGGCATTCTTCTTCGGTATGGAACCAGCTCCCTCCCCGACATACCCGTTCCGACCCGCCCGAGCTGATCACCGGACTGTTCTTGGCATGTTTGCCGTAAGCGTCTTCCACGTAAACATCCGCCACCCACTCATAGACGTTGCCGCTCATGTCATATAAACCTTTTTCATTGGGCAGCTTTTTGCCCACCGGATGGGTGGTGCGTTTGCTGTTGTTCTTATACCAGGCCACCGCGTTGACTTGATTGGAACCGGCAAAGACCTGGGAGCCCCCCCGGCCCCGGGCCGCGAACTCCCACTCAGCCTCTGTGGGTAAACGGAACGGCGGGGAGTCTTTAGCCACAGCTTCCACTTGCTGATTCAAACGCTGGATAAAAGACTGCACTCCGCTCCAGGACACATTTTCCACCGGATAATCACCACCTTTATTGAAAAAGGCGGGGTTGCCGCCCACCACTTTTTTCCATTCCTCCTGGGTGACTTCGTAGATCCCCATCCAAAAACCTTTTACACAGGCTTCATGCACCGGCCCTTCATCCGCATTGCGACCCGGCTCATTGGCAGGGGAACCCATTTGATAGCATCCACCCTCGACCCAGGTGAACATCATACCGGTGACCGGATCACGATAGGAATCCCCTGACTTGGGTGGGATTCGATCCAGCTTGGCTTTCACGGTTTCAGTTCCATCCGGTTGAATCTCAACAATGCCGGCCCAGTCAATATGATCCGCCTTGGTGATCTTGATGGTATGCTTGCCCTTCTCAATATTTTTCAAAGTCCCGGGGGTGTTACCCTGGGGTTTGTCATCAAAATACCATTTGGCGTCCGTCGGCTCACTGGCCACGGAAATCGAACCGCAAATGGATTTCAGGACAAATTCCGACTCAGCCGACTTGCCTGCCGGCACCGCCACCTCCCGGATCAGGGACTCGTGGCAGGCCAGACCACCGACTTCCACTTTCAGGGCGCCGCTCTTGAGTTTGTCCAGCATGAGCGGCGTCTTGCCCTGGAGCTTACCATCAATCAGAACATTGGCTTCAGCCGGTTTGCTGGTGATCTTCAGGCTGCCGAAAGCGGCCTCCAGATCAGCCATCACTTCCGTGTCTTTACCGGACTTGATGACAATGGTCCTTTTCCAGGCGGCAAAGCCTTCCTTCATGATCTCCACCTGTTGCTTGCCTTCCTTGACACGCTCCAGGACCAAGGGGGTCTTGCCTTGATTCCGGCCGTCAAGATAGACATCCGCCTCGCCCGGACGGCTGTCGATGTTCAGGCTGCCGTATACCTCCCCCAGTTCGGCAAATAGTTTGATGGATTCTCCGGAAGCGATTTTGACTTTCTGCTCCCAATCCTCATATTCCTTTTTCTTTACCGCGATCTGATGCATGCCCTTTTTCACGTCGTTCAGAACCAGGGGGGTAACCCCCACCTTTTTCCCGTCCAGGTATACATCCGCTTCTTCCGGTGTGCTGCCCACTTCCAGGCTGCCGAAAGCCATCTCCAGTTCGGCGTTCACTTCAGAACGTTTCAGGGCAATGATCTCAATTTGTTTTTGCCAGGGATCAAAACCTTCTTTACGCAATGTCAATGCATGCGGGCCCTCCTGGATATCCGTCAAGGTCGTTGGCGTCACGCCCATCTTTTTGCCGTCTAGCAAAATCTCCGCGCCCTGGGGAGTGCTGTCCACCACCACATCTCCAATGGTGGGCCTTTCGATTTTAAACCCCTGGGCCGGCTCTGGCACTTTGGCTGCCGGTTCCGGAGCCGGGGTAGCCGCGGTTTTTTGACCAGGCTCTTTCGGCCCTGGGGCTTTTTCCTCCCCACCCTTAGGCGCGACCGCGGCCGCCGGCTTGCCGCCCTTTTCTGCCGGGGTTTTCGGCGCCTTGCCCGTTTGCATAAAAAACCATCCGGCACCGGCGGCAACGGCAATCATCAGGGCCGCCAGCAAAATCATAACCGGCTTCTTCTTGCCGGAGGGCGCTGCCGGCCCGACGCCCGGACCTGGGACCGGCTGGGAAACACCTGCGGGCGGTTCGACCTTGACAGGCTCCTCCTTTGCCTTTGGAACCGGTACCGACTTTTCACCGGCCAACATGGCCACAAAATCAACGGCGCTCTTGGGCCGTTCAGCCTCATTCTTGGAAAGCGCGCACAGGATGGCCTGGTTGGCGTGTTCAGGGATTTCCTCGATCTTTTTTACTTCGCTGTTCAGAATCTGGGAACGCAGATCACCTTCATAAAACGGCGGCCGTCCGGAAAGCATTTCATAAGCAATGGCGCCCATGGCATAGATATCCGTGGCCACGCCCACTTCTTTGCCCGCGATTTGCTCCGGCGCCTTGTAACCAAAAGTGGCGGGATCTTCCGCCGCCGATACCCGGATGATGGTATCGCTGAAAACCCGGGCCACGCCAAAATCCGTGACTTTAACAGAACCGTTCTCGGTCAACAGGATATTGGAGGGTTTCAGATCAGCATGCACCATACGCGGACGGTTGCGATGGGCAAAATCCAACGCCACGGCAAGCTGTTTTAATAAAGGCAGGGCCTCTTCCAGGGTCAGGGGACGGTCCTTCTCATCCATCAAATGGGACAGGGAGCTGCCGGGCACGTATTCATAAACCGCATAGGTCAGATCTTTCCAGGTTTCCAAATCATACAATCTGGCGATATGCTCGTCCGCCAATAATAGGGCGGCATCGGTCTCACGCTTCAAAGCATTCATGGCCCCCGTGTCCCTGGCCACTTCCGGCGGAATGACCTTGAGGGACACATTCCGGTCCATTTCACGGTCAAAAGCCAAATGGTCAACGGACATTTCATCTTCCCTTATGACCATCTTGATCATGTAGCGCTTGGCCACCAGCCGGTGCTGGATCAGCGTTTCAGCTTTAGAACCCTTTTTTTCCTTACTGCTTGTCGGATAGTATTTTTTCATTGTCGGCCCGCCTGCATGAGATGAAAGCAAAGCAATTTTCAGATCATTTTGCGTATCATATCCAAAATAGATTGTGTGTCAACCAAAGAATAAACACAAGATAGGGGCATGGGTCAGCTCGGTAAAAAACAAAATTTTAATTTGCAGCGTCAGTGGAACCAGCAAATTTACCATACAGTTTGTTGAAAATGTTTTTTGATCACCTCATCCACGATTTTTAACAGATTATTCCTTAAGGATGTTAATAAAATCGAACCCATTTTCAACCTCCGGCAAGCGCTTACATGTACAAAGTAATAATGCATATATGTACAACTGAAAGTCAAGAATAAAACACTTTAATACCGGGGGGTTCGCATTTGCTTCCTTTACCGACCACGAAAAATGGCATTTGGGTTAGAAACTAAATAAGTTCACCTGCCCGCTCTCCAATTGGATATAGGCCATTTCATCACGAAACACGTGGCCGCGCTTGAGAAGGATTTTCAGAACTTCCATGACCTGGAAGGCGGCGGTTACGGCCGGCGTGACGGCCGGATTGCCGAGAATGGCTTCCGGCGGCGTTGGCCGGGCTTCGCCCGCTGGGCTTCTTTCGCCGTATAAACGCTGGAGGCCTTGATCTTCCGGAAAAAAGGTCATGATCCGGCCCTCGAACCCGGCAATGGCCCCATGCACCAGGGGCAAGTTAAGAGTGCGGGCCGCATCGGCCAGGACGAAGCGGCCCGGGATATTATCCAGGGCATCCACCACCACATGGGTTGCTTGTAACAGCTCGGCGGCGTTCTCCGCCTGGATCTTTGCTTGCACGGCCGCGACCTGCACTGCCGGATTCACCAGGGAAACGGTCCTGGCAGCGGTTTCGGCTTTGGATTTGCCCAGGGAATTTTCATCCGCCAGCATCTGGCGATTCAGATTGGTTTCATCAAAGACATCAAAATCAATGATCCGCAGCCCGCCGATCCCCAACCGGGCCAATTGCAAAATGACATGCCCGCCCAATCCGCCGGCACCGACGATGGCAACCGTGGATTGGGCCAAACGGATTTGTTCGGCAAGGGAAATGCAGTCCCGGTTGCGCAGATAGCGTTTGGGATAAATGCCGGCCTGCATGGCGGCAAGATAAACACCACGGAGATCCAGGCCCAGGTCTTGAGCGGTCCTTGCCGCTGTTTTCTCCTCCAGTAGGCGCACAGGCCTTCCGGCGGCGTCTTTACCATCAACTGCCAAACGTTCAACCTCTTCAGGATTTACCATGCAATATACACTCCTCGTTCGGGCTTTCCCTCATCATTGGAAATTCCTTGTTGGATATTCTGCGGTTCGCCTTATATCCAAAAAAGCGAATATCGAATAACGAACAAGGAACCGCGGAATGATGCAGGCTAAGATTAGATCATTTATATGCCGACGGCAAGACAAGTGCGTCGAATGACTTCATCCTGCATGGCCGGGGTGAGATCATTGAAATAAGCCGAATAACCCGACACCCGCACCAGCAGATGGGGGTACAGTCCGGGATTTTTCCGGGCTTCCATCAGGATCTTGGGATCAATGACATTGATCTGGGCCTGCATGCCGCCCCTGCGGAAATAGGTTTTGAGTAAATGGCCCAGGGCGGCAATGCCGGTGCCGCCCCGCAGGGTATGGGGGTTGAACTTGATGTTGAAATTGATGCCGTTGGCAAAGCGGCTGAAATCAAAACGATTGGCGGAATTCAACAAGGCCGTGGGGCCCTTGCGGTCCAGGCCGTTCCCAGGGGAAATGCCTGAAGCAAACGGCTCGCCTTTTTTCCGCCCGTGGGGCAAGGCCCCGGTGATCCGGCCGAAATATTCATGGGCCGTCACCGAGTATAGCCCGGTGGTATAAGCGCCCCCACGGGTATTCGGCCCCAGGGCGGAGAGGGTCTTTTCAAAAGTCTCGGCCGCATAAACAGACCAGCGGTCCACGGCCGGGTCATCATTGCCGAATTTGGCAAGGCTGCGCAAATATCCATGGATCTCCGGATCAGGCAGGTTGTTTTTGAGCAGCTCCACCAGAAGGGTCAGGCTCAATCGTTTTTCGGTAAAAACCGCCTGTTCGATGGCATACAAGGCATCGCCGGTATCAATGGGGGCCACGCACTGGATGCCGGAAAAATTGTAAGTCGCGCCGCCGGCGGTGGAGCAGACGGCATTGGAAATACAGCCTGCAAGCAGCATGCTGGTCAAGGGGGTGGGATGATGCTTGCGGTTGGCCGTTTCCACTGCCCGTAAATCCCGCACCAGCCGGCCGAGCATTTCCTTGAGCTGGATTTCAAAAGCCTGGGTCACATGGGCCATTTCCGTCATTTGCGAAACCGGAGGTGTGGCCGCCCCTGTGCGGATGGGCGAGCCGAAGCGGCGCCCGGCATTCAATGCCATTTCCAGAACAAGGGGCAGATTGAAAAGCGCTGCATCCGTGGAGGCAAAGCTTTTACCCTGACTGACCGGCTCCACACAGCCCACGGCCGTATAATTCCTGGCGTCTTCCTTCTTGTAGCCTAGTTTTTCAAGGGTCGGCACAATGACATCATCATTGTACAAAGCCGGCGAATTGGCACCCCGGGCCAGCAGGGTATAAACAGACTCCAGGTATTCCGGTGGCGCCCCCCCATGCACCCTGGCATGAAAATTCGGCTGGCGCATGCGCAGCTCGTCCATGACTTCCAGAAAAATATAAGTCAGCTCATTGGCACTGTCCTTTCCGGATGAATCCACCCCGCCCACGGTCACCACCTGACCGTTGAACATCCCGCCATGAAAGCGTGTCAGATGTTCGGAGAAAACCGGGATGATTTCTGATAGTTTAATGCAAAAGGCGGCGACCAGGGTCTTGGCCTTGCCCGGGTTCAGAATGCCGGCAGCCAGATCCTGTTGATAAAAGGGGTATAGATATTGATCCATGCGGCCTGGAGAGACCGCATTGTCCAGACTTTCCAGGTTGATGGCGATCTGGGCCAACAAGATGACCTGCAGGGCTTCATGAAAATTACCGGCCCCCCGGCCCAGGGCCAGGCTGCAGCTTCGGGCAATGGCCTCAAGCTCAGCCCGGCGCCGGGAATCCGCCTCCCTTCGGGCCAGTTGATCGGCCAATTCTCCATAGCGCTTTCCAAAGTCGGCCAGCCCGTCGGCGATGATCATTACGGCTTCCAGAAAATGCCGGGCTTCAGTGCCTGCTTTGGTGTTCTGAATGCGGGCCTGGGCCTGGGCCTTGATACCCTCAGTGCCCAGGCGGATCAGCTTTTCATAATCCGGCGCCAGGTGGGAAATTCCGCCGCATTCATTGATCAGATAATAATGGGCCCGCAGTTGATCCACAATCAAACGTAATTTCTCCCAGGGCTCTTGAAAAGCATGGAAAGCCATGAAGCGCAAGGACCAGAAGGGAATAATGGCCAGCAATCGCCCTATCTCCTTTTTGGTGATTTGCAAGGGATTGGTTTTGCGGCCGGACAATTTGAACAGGTCCAGCATCACCGGCACCCCATGCAGCTCAGGGTAAATGGAACCGCCCACCCGTTTGGATGTAAAATTTCCCACAATGAGCTCGTCCGGATAAATGGCGATGCTTTTCTTGCAAAGTACCAGGCCCAGAGCCTCAGCCATCCGGATGGCCGCGGGCTTGGTGCGATTGCGGGCTTCGCGGCAATATGCGGTCCATAGCAAGGCCCGCTCCGGGCAAACAGCCGGACGGGCGGATTGAACCGCGGCCTTCAAGCGTTGAATGCGGTCGACTTCGTAACCGTTCTGATCAATCATAAATGACGGCATGGATCCCCTCCTTTGCAAATATGGCCGAAACCTGCTGAAAATCCGTACCTGCCGGATTCTGCCGATGAAGCGGCCTAAGGTCTGAATGTATGCGCCCAAGCTTGGCTTCACCAAGGCTATGATAAGGCAGACAATGGATGCTGTTGTGACCGTTTTCCTGTAAAAACCGGGCAACGGCCAGAAGATCGGCCTGGGTGTCGTTGATCCCGGGAATCAAGGGCATGCGGGCTTGTAAAGGCTGAAAACAGGCCGCGAGCTTTCTGAAGTTGCTCAGAATGATGCTGTTGTCGGCCCGGGTGTGGCGCTGGTGCAGAACCGGATCCATGAGTTTCAAATCATAATAGATCAGGTTGATATTGCCCAGCAATCGCTCAATGTCCGGCCATGAAAAGGCGCCGCTGGTCTCCAAATTAATGTGAATGCCCCCGGCCCGCAGGCGGGGAAGCAGGCTGTCCAAAAAATCAGCATGCAGCATGGGTTCGCCGCCTGAGAAGGTCACGCCTCCGCCGGAGTCTTTGAAAAAATCCAGATCCCGCCTCAACTCCAGCTCCAAATCATTTATGTCCCAGACAGAACCCAGCCGCACCAAAGCCTGCTGCCGGCAGTGCAAAGCGCACTCCCCGCACCCATTACAGCGTTTATAATCCAGCCGCCCATCGGTATCCAGAATCGCCCCATGGGGACAAGCGCTTTTGCACTGAAAACAACGACTGCATCTTTCGCCATAAAAAGCCATCTCCGGCCGGGGATTGTGGGATTCGGGATTCTGGCACCAGGCGCACCGCAGGGGGCAGCCTTTCAGAAAAACAGTGGTGCGGATCCCCGGCCCGTCATGCAGGCAAAAACGCTGGATATCGAATACGACGGCTGCAGGTCCGGTGCCCCGGGCCGTATTGGATTTGAAGTGTTGATTTAGCATGTGATGCCCAACCTATACGATCGCATTCATTGGTACCCTTTTATCGGGGTCGGAGTCGGTATCGCTATCGGTATCGAATCTTTTTCGTTTTTTTTTGCTTTCGATTGCGACCCCGATACCGACCCCGACCCCGATCTAAAGTGGTAATACCACTTTATCTCTCCCCTATCCTCATCAATAGCGCCGTGTCAAGGTTTTATTTCAGGTTATCATTGACATTTATCTATAGTATGGATAGCATTACCCCATTCAGAAACTGGACTGACCAAATCAAGATAAAGAAACCTTTGGATATACCCAATGCATACGCCGGACAATCCCAAAGAAAAACTCTCCAGCCGGATATCCAGAAGCATTCAAATGGATATCCTGAACGGTCTGTATCCACCGGAAAGCCGCTTGCCGTCGGAACGGGATCTGGCATTGCAGTTCAAGGTGAGCCGGGTGACCATCCGGGAAGCCATGGAAAAGCTGGAACAGCTCGGCATGGTGGAAAAGCGGCCCAACAGCGGCTCCTATGTTTGCGACCTGCCGGCCCGGGCCTCCATTTCACTCCTCACGGAAATCATGAACCACGGCGAATCCGTGGACGCCGCTTTTTTAATGGCTTTATTGGATTTCAGGCAGGTGATCGAAGTCTATTCCGCCCGCCGGGCCGCCCGCAATGCCTCCTCGGCGGATATTGTTTTGATGAAAAAAACCATCGCCCAAATGAAACGCAACTTGGATGACACCGAAACCGTCTCCCGTTTGAATGTGGACCTGCATACCGACCTGAACCGTTTGTCCGGCAACCTGGTCATTCAACTGCTTTTCAACTCTTTCAAATCCGTTTATACTTATTACATGGATGTTTTTCATCGCCTGCCGGAGGCTTCAAAAGACATTGTCTTGCATTATGAAAAACTGGTTGCCGCCATTGAAGCCAGGGACGATCAATACGCGGCCCATGTCATGGAAGCGCTGCTGTGCTACGGCCATAACCGGGTAAAGGACGCTGCCGGCTTGACTCAAAACGGAAAGCAGGTGCGCCTGCGGCCTGGGTCTGTGAAAAAAAGGACCAAGAAGGATGAAATCCCATGAAAATCGAAATCAATCTCTTTGCCACCCTTGCCCGCTACAAACCGGCTGACTTAGGTCAAAATCCTTGGGCCCTGATTTGTGATGAAGGCGCCACCATCCAGGCACTGTTTGAACAAATCGGCCTTCCCCTGCAAGAGGTTAAACTCATTTTTCTCAACGGCGTGCATGCCCAAGCCGACAATGTGTTGCATGATGGAGACCGCTTAGGCGTATTCCCACCAGTAGGCGGGGGCTGATCACCTATATCATCATTCTTGACACGTCTGCGACCCTTGCGTATACTATCGTTAAAAAAGCGAATTCTCAACCTCTTCAAAAAAAGCAGATTTCCAATACACCGTTTTATTGTTGCCGGCTGAACCCGCTCAACGGAGCGGAAGTTGAATCAAACTATCCATTAAATTTGCCCATAACCATAGGAAATACTGATCATCTGGAAAGTCTGAAGTGCGATGAAAGGATTTTTCTTTAGGATATTGTTCTTTTTTCTTGGATGCCTGGCGGCTGTAGCAGCCGATTTGCCGGTTGCTCCCCCAGGGCTTGCCCATGAGACCGCACCGGCCATAAACCGGGAATCGCCGAAACAGGTATTCATCCTGAACTCACATAATTACAATATGCCCTGGCAATCAGCGATCAATCGTTCCATCTACGCCGTCATGGAAGTGGACACCCGCACGGCAACAGAATTATACACCGAATTCACCGGCCTCTCTCAACTTTTCGACACTGCTTATGAGCAGAAGCTTTTGGATCTTTATACTCACAAATATGCCGGCAGCCTGGTAAGGAACAAGGACCTAACATTTTGGGATCTGTACAAGTGGAGCATCATCGGTGTTATGAGCCTGACCATTTTCCTGGTATTGCTGATCCTATTGTTGCTCATCCAGCTCTCAAGGCGTCGTCGGGCCGAGCGGATGCTGCAAAAATCCCATGACGACTTGGAAATCCGCGTGAGCCAACGTACCGCCGACCTTGTTCAGATCAATACAAAATTGCAGCAAGAAATCATTGAACGCAAGCAGGCCGAACAAACCCTGGCTGATTCTGAACGCCGACTGGCCGACATCATTGAGTTTCTGCCCGACCCCACCTGGGTCATCAATCTTGAAGGAAAAGTGATCGCCTGGAATATGGCGGTAAAAAAAATGACAGGTATTGAAAAGCAGGAAATCCTTGGAAAAGGCGACTATGCCTATGCACTTCCGTTCTACGGGGAGCGTCGTCCTGTCCTGATCGACCTAGTATTGCAGCGCGATGAGAACTGGGAAAAGAGATACCTGAGCCTCAAATCAGAAAACGGGGTGCTGGTTTCCAGCGAGTCCTTTCATCCGATCATGGGAATCGGCGGCCGCTATCTGGCCGGTGCGGCTGCCAGACTATATGATGCCCGAGGAAATGTGGTGGGGGCCATTGAGTCGGTGCGGGATATCACCGCTGCCAAACGAATGGAACAGGAACGGGAACGACTAATCCAGGAGCTGCAGGAGGCCCTCGCCAAGGTCCGAACCCTTAGCGGGCTCTTGCCCATCTGCGCCTCATGCAAAAACATTCGTGACGACAAGGGGTATTGGAATCAAATCGAAACATACATCAGCAACCATGCAGAAGTCGCCTTTAGTCACAGTTTATGCCCGGAATGTGCGAAAAAACTTTATGGAGATCAGATCTGGTATCAAAAGCATCGGGATAAATCATGCAACCAGGAACAAACCTGATGAACTGGGGGCCCACAATTTGCATTCATGTCACCGGTAATTTCAGGGAGGCCACGGAATCAACATGAAAAAGAAAATCGACTTTTTAACTCCTTGGTGGATGTTTTGGTTTTTGCTCCTGTTTTCTACGGCAGGCCATGCTGCCGAATCCGTTAAAATTGCAGCTATTTTTGCCAAAACCGGCCCGGCGGTGGTGGTTCCCGGCCTGCGTCCGGAATTTAATTCCGTGCGTCTGGCGGTAAAGGAACTGAACGACAGCGGCGGCCTGCTTGGTCATCCCATCGAAGTACTTGAATTCGACAACAAGAGTACCGCCCTGGGGGCCAAGCAGGCCGCCGAAGAGGCTGTCAAGGCAAGGGTCTTAGCCGTCATCGGCGCAACCAGAAGCTCCCATTCCCTGGGCATGGCCCCGGTGCTCCAGGCAGCCGGAATCCCTATGATCTCACCGGTCTCCACCAATCCTGAAGTTACCCTTACAGGCGACTTCATCTTCCGGGTCTGCTTTATCGACGATTTTCAGGGAGAAGTCATGGCCGCCTTTGCTGCCAAGGCCCTGAAGGCTAAAACCGCCGTGGTCCTTACCAATACCAGTGAAAAATTCAGTCTGAGCCTGGCCGGGCTTTTTATGGAAAAATTCAAAAATCTGGGGGGGGCCATTCTCTGGGAAGGGGACTACCTGGGCAACGCCACCAATTTTGAAGAACAACTTGTCAAGGTAAAAGCCTTTAAGCCGGATGTCTGTTTTGTTCCCGGCTATGACAGCGATACAGGCTTTATCGTCAAACAGGCCCGGGAAATGGGAATAGATGCCGTATTTTTGAGCGGAGACGGTTTAACCGATGCCATCTATAAGTATGCCGGGAACGCTGCTGATGGACTTTTCTTTTCCAGCCACTGGCATCCGGATGATCCGGATAAAAAAAGCAGGCAGTTCATCCAAACCTATGAGAGAGAATATCCCAAAGTAATTGAAGCAGTAACCGCCCTGGGTTATGATGCGGTCATGCTCCTGGCTGATGCCGTCAAACGGGCAAAATCCCTGGAGCCTGCCAAGATCCGCAACTCCCTGGCTGAAACCAAAGGTTTCAAAGGTATCACCGGCGAAATCAGCTTTGACAAGAATCGCAATCCCATGAATAAATCCGCGGTCATCCTGAAGTTCGAAAAAGAGGTGGCCGTATACATTAAAACGATTACACCGTAAAACCGGCAAAAGAGGTCGCGAAAGCAGAATGAACAATACCATTGTTTGCTTCCTGTTCACACTTTTGGTATTTATCCCTTCTCCCCATGGAGTTGCCCATGCCGGTGAAACCATGAAAGTGGCAGCCGTCTTTGCCAAGAGTGGTGAGGCCGCCACACCCAACACCTTGGTTTTCTATGGCCTCCGCTTTGCAGTGGAGGAAATCAATAAAAAGGGCGGCTTGTTGGGAAAGCCTGTTGAGCTGATTGAAATTGACAATCAGAGCACGGCCTTGGGCTCCAAGGCCGCGGCGGAAAAGGCTGTCCAGGAAGGAGTGGCGGCGGTGATCGGTGGATCACGCAGCTCCTATGCCTTGGCCATGGCGCCGGTGCTTCAGGCCGCCCACATTCCCATGATTTCACCCACTGCCACTATACCGGAACTTACATTGGCAGGTAATTATATTTTCAGGGCTTGCTTTATCGATGATTTCCAGGGCAAAATCATGGCATTATTTGCCCTGCGTGAACAGGGCGCGGACACTGCCGTGGTTCTCACTAATACCGGCAATAAATACAGCATGACCCTTGCCAGGGTCTTCATTGAACAATATCAAAAGGCCGGCGGCAGGGTCCTCATGGAAGGGGAGTATCTCGAAAATGTCACCGATATCCCTACCATGATAGAACAGGTACGAAAACTTCATCCCAAGGTCGTATTCATCCCCGGCTACGGCAAGGACACTGGGGCCATCATGAAACAAGCTAAAGAAATGGGAATGCGCTTCAACTGGTTGGGCGGTGACGGCTGGGGCGAAGAATTGCTCTATCAATACGCCGGGGATGCCGCGGAAGGCAGCCACACCTGTTCCAACTGGAACAAAAACAATCCAGACCAGATCACCCGCTGGTTCGTGGAAACTTATGAAAAATCCTATGGCCGGATTATTTCCTTTTCCGTTCCTTTGGCCTATGACGCCTGCATGTTGTTGGCCGACGCGGTCAATCGGGCGAATTCAACAAACCCGTTTAAAATCCGGGAGGCCCTGGCAGCCACCAAAGGCTTTAAAGGCGTAACCGGCGACATCACTTTTGATGAAAACCGCAATCCCATTGGAAAAGCCGCGGTGATTTTAAAATACGAAAAAGGCGCCCTGGTATATGTCAAGACTTTCCAGCCCTGAAAAAAACGGCCTTGATCACCGTTTCGGCCATATCGCGGCTGGAAGCCGCTCCCACAATAAAGGATGGCCGAAACGATGATCAAGGCTAACAAACAGAAGAAAGCGAACGTTTTCACCCCATGAAATGGACCTTGCCGCAAAAAGTCAATGCCGCCATCCTGATCACCTTCCTGTTGATTGCGGTCATATTTATCCTGATCCAGCTTCCCTTTCATCAGCGCAACATGGAAGCGGTCATGCGGCAAAATGAGATGTTGTTACGTTCCATGGTGGAGCGGGATCAGGAACCCCTGGCCAATGAAATCTTCGAGGATCGCAAACGGGCCATCACCATTCGTCTTGAGCAAATGTGTCGGGTTGACGGAGTCTTGAATATCAAGGTTTATAACCGTACCGGAAAATATCTGACTGGCAGTGGTAAAAATTTTTTACCCACGGATCTTGCGCCGAAGGAAACCCCCAAACCGCCTGCCAAGGTCCTTATTCACCAGGACAATTCGGCCGGTGACAGAACCCTTGAATATGTTCAAACCATCGAAGTGGTCAAAGAACACATCGGATATATCCGGATCAGCTATTCTCTGGCCGAAGTCCAGCGCCGGGAGCGCCTTTCCTACCTGATCTTCGGCGGCCTGTTGGGCTCCATCCTCATCATCATGCTTGTGCTGCTGAATTATATCCTGTACCGGGTGATCATCCGGCCCATCACCGCCCTGGGTGAAGTCATGCAACGGATGAAAAGCGGGGTTCTGGGCGATCAGGTGCCGGTACGGAGCGCCGATGAAATCGGCGACCTGACCCGGACTTTCAACCGCATGTCCGTGGACCTTGCCGACTCCTACCGCCAGATCGAGACCCAGAAT
This sequence comes from Desulfosudis oleivorans, assembly GCA_020723325.1. GTDB lineage: Bacteria > Desulfobacterota > Desulfobacteria > Desulfobacterales > SURF-7 > DYJD01. The sequence continues at coordinate 126,592 of DYJD01000017.1, forward strand.
TATTATCTGAGGGAAAGCGAAAGACGACTTTCGGATGAACGCGAACGTTTGGCCCAGATGCGTATTTATCTCAAAAACATCATCGACTCCATGCCTTCCATGCTGATCTCGGTAAATGATGCGGGAGTGGTGGTGGAATGGAATGAGGCCGCCCGGCGCATCACCGGCATTCAGGCCACGGCCGCCATCGGCCGCGAGATCTGGGAAGTTTTACCGCTCATGGAGAAATACCGCCATTGTATCCATGAGGTATTTGTCAGCAGGTCGCCTAGGGAATTTCATCGGGAAATGAGCAGTTCCGGTGAAAACGAAGAATTTCTCAACATCTCCCTTTTTCCCCTCATTGCCAATTGCGTTCAGGGGATCGTCATCCGGGTGGATGACGTTACTGAACTAGAAAAAAAAGAGCAACAACTCCGCCATGCCCAAAAGATGGAAACCATCGGCACCCTGGCCGGCGGATTGGCCCATGACTTCAACAATATTCTGGGCGGGATCACCGGCTCCCTTTCCCTGATCCGTTTCAAGCTAGAACAAAGCCGTGATATCGATACGGACTTTTTGCGAAAATACATCGCCATCATGGAAGCGGCCGGCAACCGGGCCTCGGACCTCGTAAAACAACTTCTATCCATCACCCGCAAACAGGAAATCCATTTTGAGCCGGTTGATCTGAATGCCGTCATGGATCATGTAATGAAAATATGCACCAATTCCTTTGACAAATGCATCGAGTTGGTCAGCCGTCCTTTTACGGAAAAAGCCATGGTCAATGCCAATTCCACCCAAACCGAACAAGTGCTGCTCAATCTGTGCGTCAACGCGGCCCATGCCATGACCACCATGCGCAAATCCGATGAACGCCAGGGCGGCAAACTGACCGTCTCCATCGAAAAGCTTTTTGCCGATCGCAACTTTCAGATCACCCATCCCGAGGCGCAATTGATTCCGTATTGGATACTGTCTGTCCAGGACACCGGCGTGGGCATGGACACCAAGACCGTGGCAAAAATTTTCGACCCTTTTTTTACCACCAAGGAAAAAGAAAAAGGCACCGGCCTGGGTTTGGCCGTGGTGTACAACATCGTTCAGCAACAGGGCGGATTCATCGATGTGTATTCCGAGGTTGGTTTTGGATCCACCTTTAATGTCTACATGCCTGAATACAAAGAATCACTACAGGAAAAAAAGCCGGATTCTGAGATAAAACTGATCATGGGCAACGGGCTTGTGCTAATCGTGGACGATGAGGAAATGATTCGGAATACCGCCCAGGAAATCCTGGAAACCTGCGGCTATTCCATTATTCTTGCAGCCGATGGAGAGAAAGCCTTGAGCCTTTTCCGCAAACGTCACGCGGATATTTCGGCAGTTTTATTGGACATGCTCATGCCCAAGATGTCGGGCAAGGAAACTTACCTGGAAATGAAAAAAATCAATCCGGACCTCAAAGTACTGCTCTCATCCGGATTCAAGCAGGACGAACGGGTGGAGGAAGTGCTTCAGCTAGGGGTTCAGGGTTTTGTTCAGAAACCTTACACCATGGAAACCCTTTCCAAGGCGATCCACAAAGTAATCAATAGTTGAAAACCAATAAGGAAATCAAAAGCGTGGCCAATGTCGCCCGTACCGACATCCAGGAATTCCTGAACCTGGCCGTCCGTATACCCATCCTGCCCGAGGTCAGTGAATATCCTCTGGAAGAAGCCAACAAAGCCCTGCCGGAACTGAAACAACGCAAGATCCGGGGGGCCAAGGTGCTGAGAATTACATCTGACTGAATCTTCCTTTCATCATCAGAGCACCTTTTTCCCGATCCGCTCCCACCGGACCTGTTTTTGATTTTTATCCCAGGACCAGTAGATGATTTTTACCCGGCCGATTACTTGATCCGCCCTTACAAAACCCCAAAATCTGCTGTCATGACTGTTGTCGCGATTGTCACCCATAACAAAGAAGGAATTGGGTGGGACTTTAATAGAAGGCATGTTGTCGCGCTGAGCCATCAATAACCCATCGCTGTGAACAATATAGTTTTCCTTTGCCGGCTCGCCATTGACATAGAGTTGTTTTTCTCTTAATTCGATTACATCGTTTTGGATGCCCACTACCCTCTTCACAAATTCTTTTTGTTCATCCTTGGGAAACCGGAAAACGATAATATCCCCTCTTTGAATTCCCTTTTTGTCAATCCATCTATCCACCAGAATATGATCACCGATCTGCAAGGTCGGTTTCATCGCCCCGGATGGAATATGATATGCTTTATAAAAATGCTCACGAATAATCTCAGGGTCGGATAGGGTCCAGTAAACGGCAACCATGAAAAAAATCGGAAGCAGCATTATAGTGAATAAAAAAGATTTGCCATGTCTCTTCCACCAGGGCGAACATGGAATCGGAGGAGGGTTGATAGTTTTCATTTCTTTTCCTAACGTCTGCATGGTTGAAAGTCGGACACATTGCGATTCAATTACCCCACTTTTGTACTTGATACAATATGCTTCGGCTCAAACGATAAGGAAATCTCTATTGGCGGGATATCAGTTGCTCTGAAATTTTTCTTGCCAAAACCGCTTGGCATATGCAACCGTAGAAAGTCGTGACAACACGCCTTGCAAAGGCAAAATATACGAAAACAACTATGCATTGATGGGAGTTCAGCCGTGACCGAGTCCCCCCGAAAAAGAATGCGCATGAAGGAATTGACCGGCATCTCAGGGGTTCCCAAAGCCACCATCCTGTATTACATCAAGGAAGGCCTCATTCCCAAACCCATTGTTGCCGGTGCCAACATGCATTATTATACCGAGGTCCATCTCAATGCCCTGCGCATAGTCAAGGAATTACAGACCAAGCGCTATTTGCCCCTTGCGGTCATAAAAAAAATGGTGGGAACCGGTAAAACCAAGTTGAGCGTGGACGAAATCCGCACCGTGGCGGAAATGGACGGTCATTTGTTTCAGAACCTGACGGAAAGCATTGCCATTAAAAGCATCTCCTCAGAACAACTGGCCGAACGCACCGGGGCAAGTCTTTTGGAAATGAAAGCACTGGAGCAAATGGGCATCCTGCGGCCTATTCGAAAAGGCGGCCGGCGCTTTCATGACGAAGAAGATATCCGCTTTATGGAATGCTGGAAAAAATTGCGGGAGATCGGCTATTCCAGGGAACTCGGATTTGAAGCTGATGTCTTGAAACCCCATTTTGAAATGATCCAGGCCCTGGTGGAGAAAGAAACCGAAATTCTAGTAAAACGCACAGCCGGAAAAATCAACCGGGAGGAAATGATCCGCATGGTGGAAGGCGGGGCTGCGGCCATCAACACCATGATGGGCATCATCCACAAACGACTCATATTGGATATGGTGAAAAAATTGGCGGCTTCGTCTGAAGCAAGCTGATTAGCTGGAGAAAACATGGGATTGGAAAATCGCGAAATCGAAGATGTCTTATGGCAGGCCCTGGAAAGCCTTGCCAAATTTATCACGGAAACCACTGGACAGGCGCCCACCCAAGGGGAAATGGCCCGGGCCATCAAACGCTATTTTGTTCTTAAGGAAATCAAAGATCATATTGAGATGGAGCGGGAATCGGAAGGAATGTGAGACCCGCCCCCCTCTTTTTCTACACTATCTGTGCTGCTTCATACCCCAGTTCAAAAGCCTTCAGATTCACCTCCACCGTGGCTTTTTTGGTGCGGGTGCGGATGGCGTTGCGCACATTCTCCGCCGAAAGGGGCAGGATTCCGGTGCGGATCAAGGCGCCCAGCAGCACCGTGTTGACGGCCATGACATTGCCGGCTTTCAAGGCCAGATCCGTGGCATCCAGGGTGATGAGGCCCCCGGTCTTCTTGCGGATAAGGCTTAGGCCGCTATTCAGATCCGGATAAACACCCCGGCCGATGGTGGTGGTAAAGGGCGGCAAGGGTGACAAATTGGTGATGACCATGGTTTGGGAATTGCAACGATTCATGGCCCGCATGGCCTCGGAAGGTTCAAAGCTGACCAGGACATCCGCCTCGCCGTCGGAGATGATGGTGCTTTGCGCCTCCCCGAAAATAATGGCCGACTCCACCACGCCGCCCCGCTGGGCCATGCCGTGGATTTCGCTCATGCGCACCGGTACGCCGGAAAGCAGGGCCGCCTCGCCCAGGATTCTGGAAGCCAGCAGATTGCCTTGTCCGCCCACGGCCACAATGATTAAACGTTTTGGTTTCATTGGTCTTCCTTTGTTTTCAGTGGTGAAATCGCATGTTCCGGGCAAATCTGGGCGCACACCGAACAGCCCACGCAAAGGGTCGGATTGATCCGCACCTGATTGTCGGCGATGTAAAAGGCCGGACAAGCCAGTTCGTTAATGCAGTCGCGGTGGTTTTTGCAGCGGTCGCTGACATAAAACGGCTTGCCCCGGAGCTGTTTCAGGCTCTTGGCATATAGGGTGCATTTTTCCTTGGCAATGACCACCGAAACCCCTTTAAAGTTCAGGGCCTCCTTTAATTGGGCGATGCTCTTTTTGAGGTTAAAGGGTTTGATGACGGCCACATGCTTGACCCCCAGGGCCTTCACTAGGGCTTCGATGTCGATGGGATTGTATCCAGGGAAATTCAGCTCCTCCATATCCACGCCGGGATTGGGCTGGTGGCCGGTCATGGCCGTGGTGCGATTGTCCAGAATGATCAAGGTGAAATCATGGTTGTTGAAAACCCCGTTGATCAAACCTGGAATGCCGGAATGGAAAAAAGTGGAATCGCCGATATAAGCCACCACCTTCTTGCCCGCAAACCGGGAAAAGCCGCCGGAAGTACCGCTGGAGGAACCCATGCAGATGAGGAAATCCCCCATGGACAAAGGCGGCAGGAATCCGAGTGTATAACAGCCGATATCCGTGGGATAGACCACATCCAATCCTTCCGCCGCCTTTTTAACCGCATGAAAAACCGCCCGATGGGAACAACCAGCGCAAAGATTGGGCGGTCTTTGCGGAATCTCCGGCATATCTGTAAGATCCGGCACGGCTTTGGGTTCATAGGGAATATCAAAATAAGCGGCCGTCACGGCCCGCACCATGGCCGGATCGAATTCCCCCAAACGGCTGAAAAGGGTTTTGCCCTTGCCGGCAATGGGCAGGGTCAACCCCGCTTCCTGGGCCAGGGCCTTGACCGCATCCTCCATGTAGGCTTCGCCTTCCTCCACCACCAGCACCATTTCCTTGCTGCTGAGGAAATTTTTTATAAGGACGGCGGGTATGGGATGGGAAAAGCCCATGCGCAGGACACTGACCTTGTCCATGATTTGCAGATCCTGGATGGCATCGGTTACATAATTATAACTGACGCCATTGCAAATGATTCCCAGATTGCCTGTGCCGGTAATGAAATTGCGGGTGGATTTCTCGGAAAGCGCCGCCGCCGCTTCGATGTTTTTCAGCAATTTGACATGCAGCCTGCGGGAAACCGCCGGCACGGTTACATATTGATACGGATCCCGGATAAATTCCCCCCGGGTCTTGGGCGGCTGGATCGGGCCTAAAGGCACAACCGCAGTGGAATGATTGATACGGGTGGTGGTCCTGACAATCACCGGTTCCTGAAGCATTTCAGACAATGCAAAGGCTTCAGCCGTGATTTCACGGGCCTCGGCCACGGAGGAAGGTTCCAGAATGGGCAGGCCGGACAGCTTGCCGTAATATCGGTTGTCCTGCTCATTCTGGCTGGAAAACATGTACGGATCATCTGCCGTGAGGATCACCAGGCCGGCTTTGACCCCCACATAGGCCAGGGTCATCAAAGTGTCGGCCGCCACATTCACCCCCACATGCTTCATGACGCACATGCTGCGCACTCCGCAATTGGCCGCCGCCGCCGCCACTTCCAAGGCGGTTTTTTCATTGGTGCTGTATTCAAAATAAAGCGCGCTTTCTTTTGAAATCTGAAAGAAATTGAGTGAAATTTCCGAAGAGGGCGTGCCTGGATAGGTGGTGGCGCAGGCCAAACCGGCTTCAATGGCGCCCCTGGCAATGGCCTCATTGCCCAGCATCAGCATTTCTTTTCCAGGCTGGTCAGTCAGCAATTTATGCATGCAGCGTTCCTTTCTTCAAAGTCCTTTTGATCCTGATGGGTTCTGTCTGATCGGCCCATTCGGCAAAAATCATCCATATACCAGCCGGGGTCTTCATGCAAAGGTTTTTTCACATACAAGGAATTGAAATTTCTTTACAAAGGAAAACCCTTGCATTATAGATCAAAACTTAATTACAAATCACCGGTTGGGCAGGTCCTGCGCATATTTGAGCAGCCGGCCGAGCCGGAAATACCTTAGAACCATCCGTGACTGCTGGAATTTGAAATGCTGAACCACTGCACCCTGGTCATCGCCACCCGCAACAAAGGCAAGACCGGTGAGATCAAGGAATTGTTGAAAGACCGCGCCCTTGTGATCAAGGATCTAGATGATTTCGGACCCATTCCGGAAATCATTGAAGATGGGCTCACGTTTGAAGAAAATGCTTATAAAAAGGCCAGCATGACCGCCAGAATGCTGGGCCTGCCGGTGCTGGCCGATGATTCCGGACTGGTGGTGGAGGCTCTGGACGGTGCGCCGGGAGTTCTTTCCGCGCGCTATGCCGGCCCAAATGCCACGGATCAAGAGCGTTGCGAAAAATTATTGCAGGAAATGGCCGGCCGGACCAACCGCAAAGCCGCCTTTGAATGTGTGATTTCCCTAGCCGTTCCCTCCGGCCCGGCTTTGACCTACGAGGGCCGCTGTGACGGCGTAATCACCGAGGCCATGGCCGGAGAGGGTGGTTTTGGCTATGATCCGATCTTTTATTATCCGGCCCTGGATAAAACCTTTGCCCAGATGAATCTATCGGAAAAAAACCGGATCAGCCACCGCGGTAAGGCGCTTATGGAAATGGTGACCGAATTCGACAAGGTGCTGGGTTGGCTTCAGCGGCACATGCCGGCACTGGAACGGGTCGGCTGTCAGGGCCCGAACCAGAAGTGAGCATGAAGGCCACCATTCCCCTTGAATCCCATTCCACCCTGAGGGTGATCTTGAGTCGCCGCATGCTCGTGGCTCTGGTCATGGGGTTTTGCGCCGGACTGCCCTTGCTGTTGACCATCGGCGTCCTGCAGGCCTGGATGCAGGAGGCGGGCTTGGACCTGACCTGGATCGGCATGATCACCCTGGTGCAACTGCCCTATTCTTGGAAATTTCTCTGGTCGCCGGTGCTGGACCGGTTTACACCGCCGTTTCTGGGACGCCGGCGCGGCTGGCTGCTCATGGCCCAATTGGCCCTGATCCTGGCCATCATACTGCTGGGTTTTTCCGATCCGGTGCATAAACCGGGATGGATGGTGGCGGCCGCCGCCCTGGTGGCTTTTTTCAGCGCCACCCAGGATATCGTTATTGATGCTTATCGCCGGGAGGATTTGTCCGATGAGGAGCTGGGTCTGGGGTCCAGCATGTATATTTACGGTTACCGGCTGGGCATGTTGCTGGCTTCCGGCGGAGGTTTGATCATGGCGGACCATATGTCCTTTTGCATGGTCTATCTGGTCATGGGAGTCTGCATGCTGCCGGGGGTGATCACCACCCTGCTGACCCCGGAACCGGCCATGTGCGCCGGGGCGCCCACCACCATCAAAGCTGCCGTGCTGGACCCTCTGAAGGACTATTTCACCAGGACCAATGCTTTATGGATCCTGGCTTTTATTTTAACCTATAAACTCGGCGAGGTCATGGCCACGGCCATTACCACCCCCTTCTATCTGGAAGTGGGGTTCACCAAGACCCAGATCGGCGCAGTGGCCAAAATTTTCGGCACAGGCGCCACCCTGGCCGGTGCTTTTTTAGGCGGCCTGACCCTGATGCGCCTGGGGATCCATCGGTGCCTGTGGATTTTCGGGGTCTTGCAGGCCGTGGCCACCGGCTGTTTTGCCGTACTCACCAAGACAGGGGCCCTGGTACCGGCTCTGGCGGCGGTGATCGCTTTTGAAAATCTGAGCATGGGAATGGGGACGGCTGCCTACGTTGCCTTCATGGCCAGCATCACCAACAAAAAATTCACCGCCACCCAATACGCCCTGCTCAGCAGTCTGATGGGTTTGCCCCGGGTGGTCGCTTCCGCCCCCACCGGCTTCCTTGCCAAGCAGATGGGCTGGGAATTGTTTTTTATCGGCTGCGCACTGATTGCCGTGCCCGGCCTGTTGATTCTGGTTAAAATTGCCCCATGGCCGGCAAAACCGCAGAGGGCGTGAAGATGATGATGTTTTGGGAACCAACGGGAAAACCATGACCGACGACCGGCAATTGCAGAATCAACAAAATAGGATGGCCCGCCTACTACAGAAACGCAAGGAGGTCCTGGCCATGCCCCCGGAAAAGGCCCTCAACGCTATTCTGGAATCCGAAGAGGCCCTGCCCCTGGTGCATTCCTTTGCCGAAGAGGATCTGTATTTCCTTGTCCACGATATCGGCCCGGCCGATGCCTTGCCCATCCTGGCCCTGGCATCTGCCAAACAATGGGAATATATTCTGGATCTGGAAGTCTGGCAAAAGGACCGCATCATCGATCCAGAGGTTTTTAATTGGATGGAACTTCTGCTGCAAGCTGACCCGGTCCGAACGACTGCCTGGCTGCGGGATGAAAAAACCGATCTGCTGGAACACTATCTTTTCCGCAATATATCCATCATGCTGCGGGAGCATGATCAGGACCCCTCTGATTTTGGCGAGGATTGCATCACCTTTGACGATCTCTATTATTTCCGGATTCCGGACCAATCCAAGCAGGATCAAACCCAGGCTCCTGCTGATGAACACCGCCGGGAAGTGCTGCTCACGTTGTTGAACAGGCTGGCGGAAAGCGATCATTTGAAATACCAGAAAATCCTGCTGGAGGCCGCCGCGGTTCTGCCTGCGGAGCTGGAAGAGGAAATGTATCGCCTGCGCAATATCCGCCTGGCGGAAAAGGGCTTTCTGCCCTTTGAGGAAGCTCTGGGTATCTATCAGCCCCTGACCAGCGCGGAACTGGCAAATTCCAAAAATAGACAGGTTTATAAAAACGGGCGCGAGCTCACGCCCCTTGCCCTTGCCCCCAGTCTGTTGCTCACCGAGGACAATCTTTTTGCCCGGGCTGTCAAGGCCATTCACCAGGAAACCATGGCCCATCAGGTGCGCATCGAATTTGCAGCCCTTTGCAATCGGATCGTGTCCGCTGATCAAACCATTGTCAAGGCACGGGAGACCTTGCAAAACATCGTCCAAAAGGCCGGCGGGTATCTTTCCATTGGTTTATGGCGGCTTACCACCGATTATATTGACGGACCGGTCGAAGTACAAGCTGCGGCAATGCTTGGGGAGCGCCCCCTGGCCGAAATTTTCAGGACCGGTTACGACCGGATCATGCAACTGAAGTATAAGGCTGAAAAATGGAAGAATCAAAGCTGGTTCATGCAAGCCGGTTTACCCTTGAGCTTTTGGGGCGAGCGTCGGCTGGGGGTCCTGGGCGGACTGCTGTTGAAAAGGCCGCTATATTACGATCATTTTAAAACAGGCAGGCCCTATCGGGAATTTGCCGGCCCGGCCGATATTCATCGAAGCGAATCGGTTCTGCAGGAACTCATGGCCTATGATCGCTTGCTGACCTTGCTGGGGCAAAAAATTCCAGCCGAATTGGCCCGGCGAGCCCCCACCTTTGCCGATCTGCTGTTGACCAATTGGGTGCAAGCCCATTTGGACTTGCCCAAAACCGTGGCCATCCCCCTTGAACGCTTTAAGGATTTTTATCAGGAGTTATTTGCCGACAACCTGACGGAAGTTCCGGCCAGGGGCCATAGTGGAATCCATCTTCGTAAAATTCGACCGGCCATGAAACAGGCCTTCCTGGTATGGCTGATGAATGCCACCGGTCTTGGGGAAAATGAAATTCTGGCTGATTTGAGCGCAGCCTTTGAAGAACTGTTCAACGACATTGAAAACGAATACGGCGCCGTGACCATGGAAAATCTTGATCCACGTTTCATCCATCTGTTCCTGGTTGAATAAGGCCGCTGAAAAAAAATCCAACCATGGGAGGAAATCACATGCAATATAACGCCCCTTCGGAAAAAGAACAAATTCAAGAACGACCCCTTGATGATTATTTTGACGGCAGCGAACATTCACATTTTAAGCGCAGGAGTTTCGGACGATCCGAAGGCAAACGCTTCAGCCGGGGGGATCTGCCGTTGATCATCATCGGTGTGGTGGTTCTGATTCTCGTGGTCTTCTTGATCACCACCGCCTTGCGAAGCAGCAGCACGGAAGGGGATGTGCGCCTGGCCGATCTGGAGGAACGCGTCAAAAAGCTGGAAGAGCAGCTTTTGCAAGTTGGAAATGTGCGTGATCAAATGAATTCCATTGAATTGCAGGACAAAAAACTGACCCAATTGATCGATCGGGTCAGCCAACTGGAATCGGAGCAGGATTTAAAATGGACCCAGGTGGAGAAAAAAACCGAACCTGCCAAGCCCAAACCCAAACTTGAGGCGCCCCTGGCCGCGGATACGCCCCAGCCGAAAACGGAACCGGAACCAGCGCAAAAGCCGGCCCCTTCCCAGCCCAAAGACAAACCCGTATTGGCGCAGAAGCCGGTGACCGCCGCACCCCAGAAACCGGCGGCAGCCGCGCCGCAAAAGTCTGTTACTGCTCCAAAGCCGCCGGCCCAGGCCAAAAATGAATCCCCCGCTGCTAAAAAAGCGCCTGACATGCATGAGGTCAAGGCCGGGGATACGGTCTTCAGTATTGCCAAACGCTATGGTATGAAAGTGGCGGTCCTGCAGCAAATGAATCCTGTCATAAAAGAAAATCGAATTGTTCCAGGACAAAAATTAAGAGTGAAGGCCCAATAATTTTTCCGGAGCAACTGGTCAAGCGATAAAGATTTGTTTTTTTTCGTTACAAATGATAGACATTGCTCCGCATTTTAACTTGTTTATCATAGTGAACTATGTTACAGACAATCCAGTCCGAAGGACCCCTTGCCAATCAAGGGGTTACCGGCGGCAACACAATATAGAGGAGGATGTCGGGGAATGTCAGAGCGATCTACATTCATGAAATTGCGGGAAGATGAACGCGAAGTCCGCAAAAGCCTGATCATGGAAGCAGCCATGAAGCTCTTTGAGGAAAAACTCTTCCACGAGATCGGCATGCGTGATATTGCCAAGGAAGCCGGTGTGTCCGCAGCCACCATTTATCGCTATTTTCCAAGCCGTGACGACCTGTTTGTCGAGGCTTTGATTCAGGATATGAACAATATTGAAAAACGGCTGGAGCAACGTTTGGAGGAAGGCACCAGCGCCATCGAGGACCTGGCCATTGCCGTGGTGGATTATTTGATCGACAATGAAGCCTCCTTTCAGATGATGTGCCATTTCATGATCCGCGGCGGCATCAATCCCCGGGCCATGAACAAATTCAATGCTGTTCAAGTCTATTTTATGAATATGTTTGACGAGGTTGTTAAAAAAGCCGGGTATCGGGGTGATAATCGCTATTTTACCCAGGCTTTTTTTGCCTCATTGGCAGGCGTGGTCATGACCTTTCGGAATTATCCCGGACGCACCAAGGAAGAAAGGCGCAAACACATGCATACCCTTGCCATGCTTATTCTAAGGGAAGGTAGTGAACTTAAATTTTTGGAGCAGTGACAGTAGAATCGGAACAGCCAAGCCGGGGGAGAATCAAGAATGACCGATAAATCCACATTCATGCGGATGCGGGAGGATGAGCGTGAAATCAGGAAAACCCTGATCATCAATGCTGCCATGACTCTTTTTGAACGGATGCCTTTTCAGGATATCGGAATGCGCGACATTGCCGCGGAAGCCGGCGTTTCCGCGGCTTCCATTTACCGCTATTTCCCCAGCCGGGACGATTTGTTTGCCGAAGCGCTGATTCGCGACATCATCATCGTGGAGCAGCGCTTTGAGAAAAGAATGGAAGACCAGACCGCCTCCATTGACGAGCTGGCGGTTGAATTCGTCGACTATCTTTTTGATAATGAACAGACCTATCAGATGATGACCTATTTTATGACCAAAGTGGATATCGAGGTGCATATCCTCAACCGCTTCAGCACCGTGGCGCGCTATTTCCTGGATCTGCTCGATCAGGTATTGGCCCGGGAAGGGGCGGACGGTACCATTCGCTTCTATTCCCACGCTCTTTTTGCCGCCTTGGCCGGCGTGGTCATGACCTTTCGGAATTTTCCAGGCCACTCCAAGGAAGAAAGGCGCAAACACATTCATCGGCTGGCCCTGCTGATCGCATCGGTTTTCCGCAACGGCATGCCCCAGGCTGGAGAAACAGGCAGGGCCTCCTAGAAATCGATTTCATACCGGTAAAAAGATCTTCCCAATATGCTTGCCCTGATGAGTCTACCTCGTTTTATTGACAAAACCAGGCGTAAAAGGGTATAGTTTCAATCACTCGACCTCCAGCCCGTTTTTTTTCTGAGCCTGTTCAGTATCCCTAATGATAATCGAGACAACTACAAGGTGATCCTTGACAGGAAATATAGCCAATCATATCCGGATCGCTGTTTTTCTTCTACTTGCCGTTTCATCAAAAGCCGCGGCCATGCAAACCCTGAACATCACCCAGGATATGGGGATGATCGCCCTGGGGACTTACACCGACTATATAAAAAATCCCCAGGCTGACTTGCGCTTCGAGGACCTCCAATCCCCCGACCTGGAATGGCTTCAATCCAGTCGTGGATCTTTCAATTTCGGCTTTACTTCTTCGGTTTATTGGTTTCGAATTCATGTTGCCAATAATTCCACAGTGCCGCTGGAATGGTTTCTGGAAATAGACTATCCCCTGTTGGATGAAATCGACTTTTACATACCGGATACAAAGGGAGGATTTGCCCATATCCAAACAGGGGATCACCTCCCCTTCAGCCAACGGCACGTGGTGGATCGCAATTTTGTTTTCCGCCTGCTGGAAAGCCCGGGAACGAGAACCTATTATTTTCGTATTCATACCACCAGTTCATTGAATTTCACACCAACGGCCTGGTCCCCGGACGGTTTTGTTCAGCGCCTGAATAACCAGATCCCGGCCTTTTGGATCTATAACGGCATCATGGTAATCATGGGCTTTTATAACCTATTTTTGTACCTTTCTGTTAAGGAACGCAGCTATCTGTATTATGTTTTATTTATTGCTTCATGGGAAATGTTTTCTTTGGCTCTGAATGGATTTGCTTTTCAATTTTTCTGGCCCAATTCCATATGGTGGGCGAATAATTGCATCCCCTTTCTCATGTGCAATATTCTGTTGTGGCTGTGCCAATTCGAAAGGGAATACGCCCAGACCCATGTGGTTTCGCCCCGCACGGATCGTTTGCTTTTATTCGGCGTCATCATCCCGATTTTCATTTGGATGAGTTTGACGTTGTTTTTACCATATTCAGTCAGCATCAGAGTGTCCACAGCAGTGACCATCTGGGGCATCAGCATTTTTTTCAGTGTGGGCGTGGCCCTGTTTATCAAAGGATCGAGACCGGCGCGCTATCTCATTATCAGTTTCACCGTGGTTTTCATTGGAGCCTTGCTATATTCCTTGAAAACCTTCGGTGTTCTGCCCACCAATCCGGTTACCAACTGGAGTCTGCAAATCGGCGCCGTGGGCGTAGTGCTCTTTCTATCCCTTGGACTGGCTGACAAGATCAACACCATGAAAGATGATTTATTCCTGCTAAATGAAGAATTGGAAAAAAGGGTCAAGGAAAGGACCCTGCAACTGGAAAATACCAATAAAGCCTTGAAAGACTCCTTGGATGAACTGAAGATCGCCCAAAAGCAGCTTGTTCAATCGGAAAAAATGGCGGCCCTGGGCGGACTGGTGGCTGGAGTGGCCCATGAAATCAGCACGCCCCTCTCCGTGGGAATTACCGCCGCCTCTTTTTTGGAAGATCGAACCACCGCCTTTGTGCAGCGGTATGACCAGGGCGCAGTTGAACCGACCTTGCTCCAAAAATATGTAACCATCGCGGCCGAATCCTCAAATATGATTCTCAACAATTTAAACCGCGCGGCTGAGCTGGTAAAAAGTTTTAAACAGGTTGCCGTGGATCAAACCGTGGAAGATCTCCGCAAATTCCATGTAAAAACCTATATTCAAGAACTGCTGGTGAGCCTGCGGCCCCATCTGAAAAAGGGGCGCCAAACGATTTCCTTTGTCTGCCCGGACGACCTCCAACTCATCAGTTTTCCCGGCGCCCTATCCCAAATCATCACCAACCTGGTCATGAACTCCTTAATTCATGGATTTGAGGACAAGGAAGAAGGCAAGATCTATCTGGAATTCCGGCCCGAAGGGGATAAGGTGGCTTTGATCTATTCAGACGACGGCAAGGGCATGGATCAGGAAACCCTAGGCAAGATTTTCGATCCGTTTTTCACCACCAAGCGAAGTCATGGCGGAACCGGGCTGGGCATGCACATCCTGTACAATCTGGTTACCCAGACCCTTGGCGGACAAATGGAATGCACCAGCACACCCGGTGAAGGCGTTATATTTATTATTCAACTGCCGGTCAATCGGGGCCACGCCTTTGCTGAGACAGGATTCACCACCCTATAAGGATTTCGACTTCCGTCACCGCAAATTGACGCGAATAAACGCAAATAAAAACTGGTTACCCCTGCCGGAAGCTTTATCATTCGCGTCCATTTACGTTCATTCGCGGTTCTTTTTTAGTTATCTATGTTTTGTCAAGACATGGGGATCTCTCCGGTCTGAGCTCCGATGGTCAGCAGCGGAACCGGGCAATCCAGACCGTCGGCCATGATCCGGATCAGCTCGGCTTCTTCCACTGTAACCCAACCATCAGTGCTAACACATTTGACACAGGCTAATAAAATCTTTTTTTTCACCTGCGGCGAAGCCTGGGCCAGTCTTTCCAGGGCAGGTTCAAGGAGTTTCAGATTGTCGCATTTTTCAAGGGGCAGGATGGCGCTTTTGCCCCCCTTGAAACATTCCGCCATGGCTGCCTGAAAGGCTTTTTCCGCCAGGGCCGGCTTGCGATTGCCCTGCCAGGCCATCAAGGACAGGAGTTCGGTTAATTCAACCTGGAGTTGATCCGGCGTGTGATATTTGACCCTGGCAGGCTTCTTTTTGAAAAATATCGGGTCCAGGTGCCGGGCCACTGTATGGCTCAAAGCATATTCAAACAGGCTGATCCGGCCGTCTGCCTCCATGAGAGTGGTGATATTTTTTCGGAAATCCGCGTATTGATCGGCCGATAGGCTTTTGAGTGCGGGCAAGGTGAGATCCAAAAGCGGCAGGCGGTATCCCACCGCTACCCCATTCACCAGTGGCAGGATCGCGGCCGCCTTTTTCAATACCGCCGCATCAGCGGATTGCTTCAGCGCCGCCAATTGGCGCTCACGAACAGGTTTTTTCATGTCCAGCAGCAGGCAATATACCAAAGCCCTGGCACCATAAGGTTCCCGGGCTGCCTCGGGTATAACCGGCGGCAGTTCCCTCATCCATCGGGTTGCATGGGCGAGGTGCTCCTGTTGGGGGGCTCCCACCTGGGATAGGACCTGATCTGCCGGCAACTTGATCTTAGTTTGTTCTGAAGCACTTTCACTTGTTCCCGCAGCAAGGGAGGAGACTGCAGTGTGAGGAGCCGGCCCGCTTGGAGCAGTAGCCGCAGCCGTGATTTTTTCACTAAAAAGCGGGTCGATGCGCCGGATGCGCTCTTCAATATCCGGATGGGTGGAAAGCATTTTGAAAAAAGCCTCTTTTAAACCATCCACAAAAAACAAATGGCTGGCTTCCTCCGCATGCACCGAATTGACCCTTGTGCCGGACACGAATCCGCCGATTTTTTTTAAAGCACCGGCAATGCCGGTTGGGTTGCGGGTGAAACGTACGGCAGAAGCATCGGCCAAAAATTCCCGCTGGCGGGAAACCGCGCTCTTTATTAGTTTGCCGAAGAAGACGCCCACATAGCCCACAACCAGAACAGCCAGCGCGAAAATCAGAATAGGTAATCCGATGCTGCCGCCTTTTTTGCTGCTTGATCTGGACCGGCTGGAAGAGCTGGATGATATGCCCCGCAGAATCAACCGGCCGATGAGGGCGATCACGAGAATCCCGTTAATGATGCCCATGAGACGAATATTGAGGCGCATGTCACCGTTCAGGATATGACTGAATTCATGGGCCACAACCCCCTGGAGTTCATCCCGGGTCAGGTTGGTCAAGCAGCCGTGGGTGACGGCGATGACCGCATCCTGGGTGGAAAAACCGGCGGCAAAGGCATTGATGCCCTTTTCCTCGCGCAATACATACACCCGCGGCACGGCCATGCCCGCGGCAATGGCTATTTCCTCCACCACGTTCAGCAGTTTACGCTCATCCGGATTGGTTGAGTCCGGCGAAACCGGCGTGGCTCCGAGCATCTCCGCCACCTTTTCCCCGCCCCGGGAGAGGGCGATGATTTTATACAGGCTACCCGTTAGAATAAGGACGATCACCGCCGCCGCCACTTGCAGGATCAGGGTGGGATTCCAGACAGCGAAACCCTCGCTTGATTCCGTGGCCATATTCAAGGCCAGGATCAAGGCAAGGTATACACCGCAGATAATGAAAAAAACCGCAAGGAGGAAATAAGCGGTCAGCAGAAACGTTTTTCGGCGGGCCGCATCCTGATGGGCAAAAAAATCCATGGTGGCGCGGGTCTTGGCCATGTGGTCGCCTCCCTTTAAAAACCGAACCGATTAAAAAGAAACTTTCACCGCCTCCCTTTCCTGGGGAGTGGTGATCTCAAAAAGCGTGGCTTCCTTGAAGCCGAAGGAATTGGCAATGAGCACATTGGGAAATTTCTCCCGGCCGATATTGTATTCCGTAACCGCGTCGTTGTAAGCCTGCCGGGCAAAAGCCACCTTGTTTTCCGTGGAGGTGAGTTCCTCCATGAGCTGGGACATGGTCTGGTTGGCTTTGAGGTCTGGATACTGTTCCGCCAGGGCGAACATCCGGCCCAGGGCGCCGGTCAGGGCGGTCTCGGCACTTACGATTCCCTGCATGGCAGAGGCATCGCCGGGTGCGGCGGCAGCCTTCTGATTGGCCGAAACCGCCTGGTTTCTGGCCTTGATGACCAGTTCCAGAGTCTCGCGCTCGTGTTTCATATAGCCCTTGGCGGTTTCCACCAGGTTGGGGATCAGGTCGTACCTGCGTTTCAACTGCACATCGATCTGACTATAGGCGTTTTTGTAGCGGTTGCGCAGGGTGACCAGACTGTTGTACAACACAACGCACATCAGCACGATGAATACGATAATGCCGAGAAAAACCAGGAAACCGATCATGTCTTTAAGCTCCTTTCAAGGGTTGGCTTGTTTTGGGATGCCGGATCCGAGATGCGGGATACGAGATGAAATGCAATTAACCATATTTATAAGGCTTAGGGTTGGTTGTTGGTTCTTGTCTTGAGCAGCTCTTGTGTGGGAGCGGCTTCCAGCCGCGATACAGCCGCGGCAATTTTGGATGTCGCGCGCATATGGGCATTATTACCATAGGTTTGTTTGGATTACAATCGCATTTGGCTTTTCCGGGTAGAATCGGGGATTGCTACCCGATCCCTCCACAGACCCGTACGTGCCCAATTTAAGGCATACGGTTCTTCGGTTCCTCAAGGTTCGCTGATCGGCTTTCGCTGGTGAAACAGATCATTCCGTAAGACGCTTCAAGGAGTATAGCCCTTTCAAACCTGATATGGGCTTGGGTTTTTTCTCCTTGGCGGAGGGAAATAACTCCTTGACCCGCAAATATTGCTGCCGCACAAAGTCCTTGGAGCCGATAATACCGGAATCTGTAAAATAGCGCGTGCGATACAGGAACCGATCGGTGCGGGTGATCCGGTAGTCTTTTTTCCGCTCCTTGTCCAATGTTTTCTGTTCAATGCCTTTTCCTTTTTCGCCCTTCACCCTTCTCCCTTCACCCTTCTCACTTCTTTCTTCCCCCTTCTTTAGCGCTCCGGCTTCGTACAAAAATTTCCGGTAAAGGCGCAAGCGTTCCTTGACGTCCAATACACCAAATTCTTTCATGCCGAAATCCAGGGAAAGAAAATCCCCCTTATTTTTCTGCTGGACATGATAGCCG
>DYJD01000018.1:0-138684 GCA_020723325.1 Desulfosudis oleivorans
ATCATGGCACGGATTTTTGAGCCTGTGAAGATGGGGTTATTTGAGCGCTTACGTTAAAAACGATAGATATCGAAAAAAAGCTACGAATGTTTACCGCGGATTTGGCAACATATCGCAACGGCTTTGACCATGCATGGACATCTGTCGCGGAGCCGCCCAAGGATATTGCCGAGAAAGGCCGAGAATTCCTGGAACGACTGGAAAGCGTTGTCGTCGAGCTTGAGAAAAACGGGATCGTGTGCAGTCTTCATTAACTGGTCAATTCTGTTTTTTGGGTATCAGCAAGGTGAAGTTGATTTAAAACACAATCGGACCGAAACCGGCCCATATCCGCAAATGGCCGAAGCAATGGCAACTGCCGTAGGTCCGGAAGATAATTTCGATTGTCAAAAAGAAGTGGACATGAGCCTCTTGGGGGGTATAATAGGGTCAAACTATGACCCGAAAGAGCGACTAATCGGGTCAGCACAAATGCAACTTGCGAGATCAGTATGGTTCACTATATTTGGCAGTCGCCTTCATGGCCGGAATTCAAATGGGACAGTGCCGCCCTTTTGCATTCGCTGGGAAAAGCACGGCAGGCCCAGGGAAAACTGTTGGCTGATACCGAATCCTTGATTTGATGACTTGTAAAATTTTATCATGCTTGATAAAAAATCGTCCATGAACGAATTGATAAAAGTCCGCCAAGAGATGCTGCCCATCTTGCAGACTATGGGTGGTGCCAAGAAAGTCATTGCGGCCGTTTATTTGTTTGGCTCCGTTTGCAGCGGCCTTCATACCGGCGAATCCGACATTGATCTGGCGTTTCTGCTGGATGAAAAAGCTCACAAGGCGGATGCTTTCAGCGCTTCGGCTCCTGCCCATCTTGTGGCAGCGAGACTTGGGGAAAGGTTGAACAGAAACACCGATGTAATCATCTTGAACGCCGCCTCTATTGAAATTGCCTATGAGGTGATTGCAACCGGGATTTGTATTTACGATACAAACATGGAAAAACGGATGACCTTCGAATGCGCCATGCGAGGCATGTACTATGATTTCAGGCCGTTCCTTGAGGAACTACGCTTACGACGGATCAATGCATTATAGCGGGGGATAGGGTGAAATCCATCGAACGGAAAATCAATACAATTGATGAACGGGTTGGCCGCTTAAAAACTCTATCGCAAGGCCTGGCCTCCTATGAGGATTATATAAAAGATAAGGATGCAAGGGATATTGCCGAGAGAAATCTTCAGGTGGCCATTGAGACCTGCCTGGACATCGGTAAAATAATTATTGCTCAAGCCGGCCTGACTGAGCCGAAGGACAATAAAGGCATTTTTCTAAGTTTGGCTGCCGAGGGAATCATCAGTGAGAAAACATTGGGGTTTATGGCGCCGATGGCCGGCGCGCGGAATATCTTGGTCCATGGCTACGATAAAATTGATGATGCTCTGATTTATGGAATATTGATGAAGCATCTGGACGATTTTACAGTTTTTCTAAGAGAAATCAGAGATATGTACTTAAAAAAGAGTCGATAGCGGACGAGAAATCGATCTGCGGAAAATTGATTCCATAAAAATAAAAGGGAATTATGGTAATTTCGGGTATAAAAAACAGCCGTCAAAAACAAACCGGTCGCCTTTTTGGGCGACATGCACGGTTTTTGGATTGGAATAGTTTGAAATAACGCCGGAAAAATAACCTGGTGTTTGAAGCAGTGCCCCGAATAGAGGGGATTGAGACGTCTGGCCGTATCCGGCCCAATAGGTCGCCATATATGTTTGAAGCAGTGCCCCGAATAGAGGGGATTGAGACTTCTGCGCTGATATCGGGCTCACACTGGCGGCAAAGTTTGAAGCAGTGCCCCGAATAGAGGGGATTGAGACTATCCATCAATTTTTTGGCAACCCATTTTTTCTTTTTGTTTGAAGCAGTGCCCCGAATAGAGGGGATTGAGACTTATCCCACCAGCACTTCCTGTTTTTGATACATATTGTTTGAAGCAGTGCCCCGAATAGAGGGGATTGAGACTTTCCGCCAGGTGCGTCTTTTTGTCCTTTGCTTTCAGTTTGAAGCAGTGCCCCGAATAGAGGGGATTGAGACTTATCGACCACGACAAAGAACTTAATCGTTTCGGGATCGAAGCAGTGTATCGAATGGAGGGGATTGAGACAAAATTTTATAATCCCGTACCTGGTCGTCAATGTTGTATCCGAAGAAGTGTCCCGACTAGAGGGGATTGAGACTCGGCAAGTTGTTTGATAGATCCTTGATATACCAGATCCGAAGAGGTGCCACGTCATGAGGGGATTAAGACACAACAAAATTCTCAAGGGTTATTCCGAACGGTTTCTATCTGATGGGAAGCCCCGACAAGAGGGGATTGAGATATTATCTGCTCGAAGACTGGCGCTGTGCTGATTATCAGCAAAAGTTTTATTTTTTTCTACCACACGCTTCGCTGAAGTACACGAAGGACGCGAAGTTTTTCCGGCTAGCCCACCCCAAGCTAAAGTTTTTCTTCGTGCCCTTCGTGTCCTGGTGAAAAAATGTTTATCTCCTGAAATATTTATTTGAAAAAATCCTCCCTGAAGCCGTTATGATTGTCAGAAGCCGAAACAAGTGCATTTTATTCCGAAACAGCCGGGAGGTAAAATCATGAACGCCAGTCAAAGCAAATCGTCCGTTGTCCCTTTTCAAAGTCAGCAGAAAGACCAGTCTCTCCGCATAGCTGAGGACGAATTCCTGAGCTTAAAGGACCTGGTTCCGGTTCATCACGATGCGGCCGCCCGCCAACTGGCAAGAATATCGGCGGAGATCGGTGAGCTTACGCGGGAAAACCGTTGGGCGGATGCTCTGGCGCTGTTTCATCCGGTGGAGGAAAAACTTCCGGAAATTGCCACCGATGAAATGCGCGTCCGCATCCGTGAGAAAAACGCCTTTGCCTTGGGTCAGATCAAACGTTTTGATGAGGCCATGGCCGAGCTGAAGAAATGCCTGGCCGTGGAACCGGACAATTTTTTCCATCACAGTTCACTGGCTTATACCGCGTACAATTCGCTGTATGCCGCCCGCAACCGTGAAATTTTTCTTAGCGGCAACATCCGCAAGGAAAGAATCGAAACGGCCCATCGACATTTCAAGGCGGCCCAGGCCTTGCGGCCCGACGGTGTGACCAACTTTTACCGGGAAGGCATGCTCTGGAAGCAGATCGAGGACAAGGTGGAGAAAGCACTACCCCTGTTTCATAAAGCGGTTTCCAATTGGGAGGCCTGTACGGAAGACGAACGCGAGCGGCGTCATCAGGAGCGAAAGAACTATGTCAAATCCCTGTATCAACTGGCCGGTTCGCTTTTGGAAACAGGAAAGGCCATGAAATCCCTGGACGCCCTTAAAAAATGCATGACCGCGGATGAGGGTACGGACCTGGTCTCCCTGGTGCACAAGTATTTTGCCTTGGGCAAAATTCATTATCAGCTCAACCGTAATGCGGAAGCCAGGGATGCCTTGTTGTTCGCGTTGCAGTGTCAAGCAGGTCCGGCGCCGGATTATGTCTGTGAACTGCTGGGCAGAACCTATCTATCCATGGAAGCTCCGGAAAAGGCCCTGGAAGTACTCGGCAAGGTGCCGGAAAAGCATCGCCGCGCTTATTTCCTGTGGACCATCGCGGATGCTCAATGCGCGCTCAAGAATTTTGAGGCGGCACGCAAAACATTGGCCTGGGCCACGGAACGCGACACCCGGGCGAAACATAAATCCCTGCTGCGGCTGGCCAAGATCGAATATGTCCATGGGCGTTTCGAAGCTGCTTTGGAGCATGCCAAATCAGCGGATGCATTTTTCCGCAAAACCTGGGGCAATGCCTGTGCGGATGCGCTTTTCTGGCAGGCGGCGGCGTCCTTGCATTTGGGTCAAAAGGATGCGGCCCGTGGTTTGGCTGAAGAACTGCGGACCCATGCGCCTTTCTATCCCAAGCTGGAACGGCTTTTAACGGCGACGGGTCAGGGTTGATAATCAACCGTTAGCCATTGATTATTAATTATTTGTTTCAGCGGTTAATAATCAATAACTAATAACTAATTGTCAACATGGCGCTAAAGGAGACGGACGTCATGACTGTTACGGAGAAACAGATAGACCGGCTGCCGGCAAGGGGGCCGGACTACCGCCTGCTGCTGTCGCGCCTGGAAAAGGCCATCATCAGCGACGCTTCTTCCGGAAAGTGGCGGGAGGTGCTCGCCCGGGAGGCGCTGTGGCGGAAAATGCCGGCGGCAGGACGCATGCAATGGGCCAATCTGGCGCAAATGGCCGGTGAGTTTTCCACGGCGTCGGCGGTGCTGGAAAGTATTTTGGCTGAGAATCCCGAATGTCTGGAAGCCTGGGAAGCCCGTTTTGAAATTCTCGGTGCCATGGGCGCGCCCGAGGAACGTCTCAAGGCCTTGGCGGCTGCCAAGGGTTTTGTACCGGCGGAGCGGCTCAGGCAATGGGCCGCGTCGGTTCAGGCGATGCCGGTGGATGGCGATACCGATACAGCAGTTGCTCCGTTTGCGCAGTTGCGCTTGAGAGAGGAGCGCATTCATCGGTTCATGCAGTTGTTTTCCGGACGAGAAGACTGTTTTGCCCGGCAATGGGTGGACAAGAAGGAAAGCAAGCAAGGTTATGTGCCGGTGCGGCAGCCGCTGACCCCAGGGGATGTGGAAACCCATTTGAGCGGCCGGATGACCTTCGGCATTTATTTAATGATGGCTGATGGTCGGGTGCGGACCGCGGTCTTGGATATGGATCTGAAAAAGGAATGGCGCGTCAAAGCCCATTCCCCTGCAGAAAAGCATCTGATCAAACGGGAGCGGGATTATCTGATCCGCCGTATCCTCTCGTTGTGCAAGGAATCCGGTCTTGCGCCCCTTGTGGAATACAGCGGCGGAAAGGGTTTCCATTTCTGGTTTTTGTTTGACCAGCCGGTTCAGGCGGCCCAGGCCCGGCAATATCTGGAAAATATCCGCGGAAACACCCAGGGCGATGTACAGACTTTTTCCCTGGAAGTCTTTCCCAAGCAAGTCCAACTGGGCGGCAAGGGGCTTGGCAACCTGGTGAAACTGCCCCTGGGCGTGCACCGGCTGAGCGGCAAGCGCTCTTTTTTCATTGATTGTGCGGACCGGGGCATCACGGCCCAACTGGCCTTTCTGGCCAATGTCAGACCGGCCGCCTTGGGTGAACTGGCTTGCGCCCAGGATCAAACCAATGCCCGGAAGGTACGTATCCACCCCCGTTTCCAGGCTTGGGCCGCGGAATATCCGGAACTTTGCACGCTGGAACGGAATTGTCCGCCCCTGGCCCAGGTGATGACGGCTTGCCGAAATGGTTCCAGCCTGGCTCTGCGGGAGGAGAAAACCCTTTTCCAGACCCTGGGATTTTTGAAGCGCAAGCAGACCCTGCTGCATTATCTGTTCCGCTCTTCGGCGGACTACAATCCCCATACGGTGGATTTTCAAATCAGCCGTTTGCGCGGCACCCCCCTGGGGTGCAATCGCATTCACACCTTGCTCCATTACAACGGGGACTTCTGCCGTTTCAGCGGCAAATACGACTATGCCCATCCTTTGCTGCATTTACCCAATGAGCTGAGCGATGCCGGTTCCAAATGCGAAAAGGCGGAAGACTTGAACACGGCCCTGGAGCGCCTGCGGGTGGCCATTCTGCAGGTGGAAAGGTTCCTGAAATGAGCGAGGCTCTCTATGTACTTGAACCGGGCAGTTACCTGCGCCGGGAGGGGAATGCCCTCAAAGTGGTGAAAGACAAGGCGCAGGTTCAGCACATACCTGCCGAAGGCCTGAAGCGCCTGACCCTGGTGGGTTATATCAGTCTCAGCGGCCGGGTCCTGGATTTTTTGATCCAGAAACGCATTGAAACCGTTTTCATGACCCCCACCGGTCGTTTTCGCGCACGCCTGGCCCTGGATGAACACCGCCATGTACTGTTGCGCCGGGCGCAATACCTGCGTTTGAGCGAGGAGGCTTTTGCCATGAAAACCGCGGTACGCATCGTGTCCGGCAAGATCGATAATCTGTCGAATTTCCTCATGATCCGGGGCCGCCAATACAATGAACCGGCTTTGAAAACCGCTGCTTTGCAAATCAGGGTCATCCAGAGACGGCTTGCCTCCGCAAAAAATTTGGATGAAGTCCGCGGGTATGAGGGCGCGGCCACGCGTGTATATTATTCGGTTTTTCAGAAGATGATCCGTAATCCGGAGTTCGACTTCCCCGGGCGAAACCGGCGTCCGCCCAAGGACCCGATCAATGCCCTGTTGTCTTTTGTTTATACCTTGCTGACCAACGAGGTTTTATCCGCTGTAAAAAGCGTCGGGCTGGACCCCTATCTGGGTGCCCTGCACGAAATCAGTTACGGCCGCCCTTCACTGGCCTGTGACCTGGTGGAGGAATACCGGGCTTTTCTAGGGGATCGGTTGGTCCTGGGCCTGATCAATAAAAAACTCGTCCGCCGTGATGACTTTGTTTTCCGGACACCGGTTCAGGAGGCTTATGCCGACGAGGCGGAATTGGCCGCCAACCGCCCGGTGGAAATGAAACCGGCCATTGCCCGGACCTTCATCGCCGCTTACGAGGAAATGATGGCCCGCGGCATTTTGTACCCCTTGCAGAACAAGCAGTTGTCCTACCGTTTTCTGATATTGCAGCAGGCCAGACAGTTCGCCGCCTTTTTGGAAAACCCGGGCACCAGCGTGTATGCGCCGTTTTGCTGGCAAAAGTAGGAGGGTCATGTTTTACCTGGTTTGCTTTGACATCGTGGACGACCGGAAGCGTTATAAAACCGTTAAAATTCTCAAGGATTACGGGGTCCGGGTCCAGAAATCGGTTTTTGAATGCCGGCGTTTGAGCGAAAAGGGTTTTCTCACCATGAAAAGCCGCATCGAGGAAGTCGTGGACGAGATTGAAGACAGTGTCCGGTATTATTACATCTGCAAGGAATGCATCGGCAAATTCGAGAACTCGGGATTTGATGATCCTCCACTGGTTTTGAATTATACGTTGATTTAATAAAGCGGTTCCTGAGATTATTATTGCGGCCATCCTTTCATGGTGGGAGCGGCTTCCAGCCGCGATACCGCCTATACAAGAACCAAGACCTTACCGCTATGAATCCAACATGGCAGGTTTGACATCACCCCGGCCGTGTTTATGTTTTGTGAGGAAAAAGCAAGATCCGTTCCAAACGAAAAAGCCATCGCAATCAGGAAGGAGACTGTATGCGTTTTGATAAATTCACCATCAAGTCACAGGAGCTGATGGCCCAGGCCCAGGCCCTGGCCGCCAAATTTCATCATCAACAAATCGAGCCCGAGCATCTTTTGGCCGGCATGCTGGCGGAAAAGGAAGGCATTGCCGTGGCCATTTTCCGGAAGCTGGGGGTCTCGCCGGGCAGCATCCAGCAGGAGCTGACCATGGCCCTGGAACGTCTGCCCCGGGTGAGCGGGGCCGGCCAAGGGGAGGTGTATTTATCCGGACGATCAAAGAATGTTCTGGAAGCGGCTTTTGGCGAAGCCGCCAAAATGAAGGACCAGTATGTCAGCATCGAGCACATTCTCCTGGCCATCATGGATGAAAAGGGTGGCCAGACCGGCGCGATTCTGCGCCGCTACGGCATCGGCCGGGAGAGCATCCTGAAGGTGCTCATGGACCTGCGGGGCAACCAGACCATCACCGACCAGAATCCCGAGGAGAAGTATCAGGCCCTGGAGAAGTTCAGCCGGGATCTTACCGAACTGGCCCGGCGGGGTAAATTGGACCCGGTCATCGGCCGGGACGAGGAAATCCGGCGCATTGTGCAGGTGCTTTCCCGGCGCACCAAGAACAATCCGGTGCTCATCGGCGAACCGGGGGTGGGCAAGACCGCCATTGTGGAAGGGCTGGCTCAGCGCATTGTGGCCGGCGACGTCACCGAAACCCTGAAAAACAAGCGCCTGGTGTCCCTGGACATGGGCGCGCTCATTGCCGGCGCCAAATACCGGGGGGAGTTCGAGGACCGGCTCAAGGCGGTATTGAAGGAAGTGGAAGGGGCCGAAGGGGAAGTGATCCTGTTCATCGACGAGTTGCATACTTTGGTGGGCGCGGGCGCGGCCGAAGGCGCCATGGATGCCTCCAACATGCTCAAGCCGGCCCTGGCCCGCGGTACCCTGCGCTGCGTGGGCGCCACCACCCTGAACGAATACCGCAAGTATATTGAAAAGGACGCGGCCCTGGAGCGGCGCTTCCAGCCGGTGCTGATCCAGGAGCCCAGCGTGGAGGACACTATCTCCATTCTGCGGGGTCTCAAGGAGAAATATGAAGTGCACCACGGCGTGCGCATCAAGGATGCGGCCATCGTGGCGGCCGCCACCTTGAGCCAGCGCTATATTTCCGACCGTTTTCTGCCGGACAAGGCCATTGATCTCATCGACGAATGTGCCTCCAAACTGCGCATTGAGATCGACAGCATGCCCACGGAGATCGACGAAATTCAGCGCAAGATCCTCCAGGCGGAAATCGAGCGGGAAGCCCTGAAAAAGGAGACTGATCCGGCCTCCCGGGAACGCCTGGCCAGGCTGGAAAAGGATCTTGCATCCATGAACGAGGACATCCGGGAAATGAAGGCCCACTGGTCCAATGAAAAGGAAATGATCCAGACCATCCGGGGTATCAAGGAGGCCCTGGAGCAACAGGGCACCGAGGCCCAGAAGGCCGAGCGCGAAGGCAATCTGGCCAAGGTGGCGGAAATCCGCTACGGCAAGAGCATCGAGCTGCAGAAACAACTGGAAGCCGCCAACCGGAAACTGGCTGAGCTGCAATCCGACCAGTGCATGTTAAAAGAAGAAGTGGATGCCGAGGACATTGCCGAAGTCATTTCCCACTGGACCGGCATACCCGTGCGTAAAATGCTGGAAGGGGAGAAGGAAAAGCTGGTGCATATGGAAGAGCGCCTCAACCTGCGGGTGGTGGGCCAGGACGAGGCGGTTGTGGCCGTGGCCAATGCCGTGCGGCGCGCCCGTTCCGGCTTGCAGGACCCCAACCGGCCCATCGGCTCCTTTATCTTCCTGGGGCCCACCGGCGTGGGCAAGACCGAGCTGGCCAAGGCCCTGGCGGAATTCATTTTCGACAGCGAGCAGGCCATGGTGCGCATCGACATGTCCGAATACATGGAAAAACACGCGGTGGCGCGGCTCATCGGCGCCCCGCCGGGTTATGTGGGCTATGAGGAAGGCGGCTATCTTACGGAAAGCGTACGCCGGCGGCCCTATGCCGTGATCCTGTTCGACGAGATCGAGAAGGCCCATCCGGATGTGTTCAATGTCCTGCTGCAGATCCTGGACGACGGCCGCATGACCGACGGCCAGGGCCGCACCGTGGATTTCAAGAACACCATCATCATTATGACCTCCAACATCGGCAGCCAGTACATCCGCGACCTGGGTGCCGGCCGCCGGGCCGAGCTGGAAACCGCGGTGCTGAACACCCTGCGGGCCCATTTCAAACCCGAATTTCTGAACCGCATCGACGAAACCATCATTTTTCACAACCTGACCCAGGATCAGATCGTGCATATCGTCGCCATTCAATTTGAACGGCTGGCCAAACGCCTTTCGGACCAGAACATCCGCCTGACCCTGGCCCCGGCCGCCGCCGAATTCCTGGCCCGCCAGGGCTATGATCCGGCCTACGGCGCCCGGCCCCTCAAACGGGCCATTCAGCAGCACATCGAGAATCCGCTGTCCATGGCCATTCTTAAAGGTGAGGTCCAGGCCGATCAGGAAATCGTTGCCGATGCAGCGGGCGGCCGGATTCAATTCCGCACCGGGACTTGAGGCTGTTTGGGCGATTTGAGACATATTTGTAATTTATTTGGTTTATTTTTTACATTTTTGGTTGTATTCAGGAGGGGCCTGCCGGGCCTCTCTTCAATTATCTATATGTTATAATTTATAAATTTATTGATCAGACGGCTGGCATGGCTATTGCTCAATCAAGCTGTTGGCGTTTTCGTGCTCGTGCTCAGCGTAGCGGGTGGTAGAAAAAATTCAAGTCTTTTACTGGAAAGCGATATTTCAACTATTTCAACATCCATAAGTAGAGCAAAAAGCAGCCGATTAGGATTAAGAGCGCAAGATTAAGAGTAAGAGTAAGAGTAAGAGCAGGAATACGGCGGGATTAATACAACCCTAAAGCGAGGTAACAGAATGTGTCGTTTGTTTGCCATTACCAGCGATGAGGCCCTGTCCCCCATGACGGCCATCGAGGCACTGGATGTGATGCGGGAGGGGCATGACGGTTCCGGGGTGGGATTGTTTTTGCGGGATCTGGGCGGACCCTTTGAGGAAATGAAAGAGGCCCCCATTTTATCCGGCATTTTCACCCACGAGGGCATCAAACGTCTGGACAGTTACATGATGAACCTGGGGTTCATGACCAAATATAAAATTTCCTTTAAATTGCCCAAAAAGCCTGCTGCCGGTGTACCCAAGCGGGATGTTTATCTTGTGCGGGCCTATGAATACCCGGGGGATTGGGAAGGGCTGAGCTTCCAGGAGCTGGGTGAAAAGTTGATGCTGGTGCGCTTGGAACTGCGTGAAATGGGGCTTGCGAACCAGGACATGATTGTGTTCTCCTTCTGGCCGGATGTGATCATGCTCAAGGAAATCGGAGATCCCATGACGGTGGGGCGCTACATGCATTTTGACCGGGAGGACCTTAAGGCCCGGGTGATCATGGCCCAGGGCCGTCAGAACACCAACTACGCCATTAATCTGTATGCTTGCCATCCCTTTTTCGTGCAAGGCTTTTCCACCATGACCAACGGTGAAAACACGGCCTTTGTGCCCATCAGGGAATACCTCATGTCCAGGGGCTTCCCAGGTTATACCGGCTTTCAATCGGATTCGGAAGTGTTCACCCACATCCTGCATTACACCATTACCAAGCTGGGGCTTTCCCTGCCGGTTTATAAGCATATTATCACGCCCTTGCAGGATGACGACCTGGAAAAACACCCGGACGCCGTCCTGTTAAAGCAGTTGAAGCAGAGCTGCCGCCGCCTGATCATCGACGGTCCCAATTGCGTCATGGGCAGTCTGCCGGACCATTCCCTGTTCATGGTTCAGGACCGCAAGAAACTGCGACCCGGCGTGGCCGGCGGCCGCCCGGGCCGTTTTGCCTTTTCTTCGGAAATCTGCGGCCTGGACGCCGTGATTCCCGAGCGTGACAAGAGCAAGGATTTTCAACCCATGCATCTGGATACCGCTATAGTGGGTCCGGATCGTCAGGAGCTTTCCATATGCCGTCAAACCGACCGATTACACCATCTACACTAAGCGCCAAGGATCTGCTCTGGCAGATTCAGTGGGACAAAGAGAAATGCACCCTGTGCGGCAGTTGCACGGCCGTGTGCCCGGTGAATGCCATTGAACTGGGGGTCCATCGCAAGCGCGTGGTGGAGACCGCCTTGGGTATCGACAAGGCCTCCTCCAGCATCTTCAAGGTCTATCACGGCATCCGCCAGAAGACCGATCCGGCCTATGCCTGTGTGGGCTGCGCCATGTGCAGCCTGGTTTGTCCCAACAGCGCCATCATGCCGCTACGCACGGACGAGGCCGACAAGCAGATCTACCACATCAACCGCGGCGGCCATCCCCGCAGCCGCGGCGGCCGCCGCAATGTGCCGGGCGGGATACTGGACCGCATCAAATTCATGCGCATTTCCATGCTTACGGACCCGGCCCTGGACGCCGGCCGACATGAATTCGAGATCCGCACCCTGCTGGGCCGGGTTCTGCCGCCGGAGGAAAGCTTGCAACATTTGCGGGAAAACGGCTGGATTCCGCCGGTGCGGGAAATCTATCCGCTGATCATCGGCAGCATGTCCTTTGGTGCCTTGTCGCCGCCCATGTGGGAGGGCCTGCAGATGGGTGTTGCATATTTGAACGAGGAAATGAAAATGCCGGTGCGCATGGCCACCGGTGAGGGCGGCTGTCCGCCGCGCCTGCTGCGCAGCCGCTTTCTGCAATACGTGATCCTGCAGATCGCCAGCGGCTATTTCGGCTGGGACGAGATCATCCACGCCATTCCGGAAATGCAGGTGGATCCCTGCGCCATCGAGATCAAATACGGCCAGGGCGCCAAACCCGGAGACGGCGGCCTGCTTATGTGGTACAAGGTCAACAAACTCATCGCCGCCATCCGGGGGGTGCCGGAGCGGATCAGTCTGCCCAGCCCGCCCACCCATCAGACCAAATATTCCATTGAGGAAGCCGTGGCCAAGATGATCCAGTCCATGTACATGGCCTGGGGTTTCCGGGTGCCGGTCTATCCCAAGATTTCCGGGACTTCCACGGCCCTGGCCGTGCTGAACAACCTGACCCGCAACGCCTACGCGGCCGGCCTGGCCATTGACGGCGAAGACGGCGGCACCGGCGCGGCCTACAATGTCTCCATGAACAATATGGGGCACCCCATTGCCGGCAATATCCGCGACTGCTACCTGAACCTGGTGGCCCTGGGCAAGCAAAACGAAATCCCCTTGTTTGCCGGCGGCGGGATCGGCAAGACCGGCAACCTGGCGGCCAATGCCGCGGCCCTGATTATGCTGGGGGCCAGTGGCGTGCAGATCGGCAAATACATCATGCAGGCCGGGGCCGGCTGCCTGGGTTCGGAAAGCGACCGCTGCAATATCTGCAACATCGGGCTTTGCCCCAAGGGCATAACTTCCCAGGACCCGCGTCTGTACCGGCGTTTGAATGCCGAAGACGTGGCCCAGCGGGTGGTGGACGTTTATCTGAGTTTTGACACGGAGCTGAAAAAAATCATCGCACCCTTGGGACGTTCCACCTCCCTGCCCATCGGCATGTCCGATGCCCTGGGGATCGACGACTTCCACGCGGCGGAACGTTTGAGCATCAAATATGTGGTTTAGTAGGGGAATCGATTATGCAAAACGAGTATTATCGGATAGCGGGAAAAGAACAGGGTGAGCGGCTGGAATCCCGGGTTCTGGAGGAAAAGATCCAACAGGCGGTGGCCGCAGGTCAGCGTAGTCTTTTGATCGAAGCCTACGGCCAGCATGGGCTGGGCGGCCGGCTTTGGAAAGCCGGGGCCGACCAGGTGCAAGTGCGCATCGAAGGCCAGGCCGGCCAGCGGGTGGGCTCCTTTGGCTTTCCCAATACCAGCATTGAGCTCATGGGACCGGCCTCGGACGATGTGGGCTGGCTCAATGCCGGCGCCGAAATCGTGGTGCACGGCCATGCCGGCAACGGTCTGGCCAATGCCATGGCCCAGGGCAAGGTTTTTGTGGCCGGCAATATCGGCGCCCGGGGCATGACCATGACCAAGCGCAATCCCCGTTTCGCGCCTCCTGAAGTCTGGATCTTAGGTTCCGTGGGGGATTATTTCGGCGAATTCATGGCCGGCGGCATTGCGGTGATTTGCGGTGTGAACCCCCAGAATCCCGATAA
The DNA here is from genome assembly GCA_020723325.1 of Desulfosudis oleivorans. GTDB lineage: Bacteria > Desulfobacterota > Desulfobacteria > Desulfobacterales > SURF-7 > DYJD01. The sequence goes on from DYJD01000018.1 coordinate 13,490, forward strand.
TATTTTAGGCCATCGCCCCTTTGTGGGCATGGTGGGCGGCCGGGTTTTTTTCCGTGGCCCCCATGCGGGCTACAGCCAGAGCGATGCCAAGCTAATACCCATAGCCGCTGAGGAATGGGACTGGCTGCTTGAAAATCTCCGCGGCTTTCTGGTGCGCATCGGCCGCGCCGAGCTGCTGCCGCTTTTGTCCGTGCGCACGGAGTGGCAACTGCTGGCAGCGCGTTCGCCCCAGGAGCGCGGCGTGGCGGCCCGGCGCTCCATGGCCTCTTTTCGCAAAGAAGTTTGGGATGCGGAATTGGGCATGGGCGGGCTCATCGGCGATCTGGTGAATCTGGACCGCAGCCCGATTCCTTTGATCCCCACCGGCGACCTGCGCCGGTTTGTGCCGGTCTGGGAGAACCGCAAATATCTCGCGCCCTGTGAAGCCAGTTGCCCCACGGGCATCCCGGTGCATGAGCGCTGGCGCCTGATCCGGGACGGCCGTATGGACGAGGCGGTGGATCTGGCCCTGGCCTATACCCCTTTTCCGGCCACGGTGTGCGGCTACCTGTGCCCCAATCCTTGCATGCAGGCCTGTACCCGTCAGATCGCCGGGATGATGCCGGTGGACACCAGCCAGATCGGCAAGGCCAGCATCAAGGCCGGCCTGCCGGAAATGCCGCCCTTGAGCGGCAGGCGGGTGGCTGTAATCGGCGGCGGACCGGCCGGGATTTCCATTGCCTGGCAACTGCGCCGCCAAGGCCATGAGGCCGTGATTTACGACATGGCCAAGGTTTTGGGCGGTAAGATTTCCACCTTGATCCCGGCAAGCCGCATTCCCCAGGAAGTGCTTTCCGCTGAACTGGAACGCATCCGCAAGGTCATTCCCCATGTGCATTTGCAGCAGGAGCTGCAAAAAGGGGAAGTCGAACGTCTCAGACAGGATTTTGATTATGTGGTATTGGCGGCCGGGGCGCGGAAAGGGCGAATGCTGCCCGTGCCCGGCAAGGAAAGGCTGATCACGGCCCAGGCCTTTCTGGAAGGGGCCAAAACCGGCGCCATCCAGCCCGGCAAGCGGGTCGTCATCATCGGCGCCGGGAATGTGGGCTGTGACGTGGCCACCGAAGCCCATCGCCTGGGGGCCGAGGAACTGCTGCTCATCGATGTGCAGGAACCGGCTTCCTTTGGCAAGGAGCGCAAGGAAGCCGAGGCTGCCGGCGCCGTCTTCCGCTGGCCTTGTTATACCAAGGAAATCACCGCCGAGGGTGTGCTGCTCGCCAGCGGCGAATTGTTGCCGGCGGATACCGTGGTGATCTCCATCGGCGATGTTCCGGAGCTCACGTTTTTGCCGGAAAATATCGCCACGGAAAGGGGTTATGTGAAGGTGAACGAACGTTTTCAAACCTCGGATGATCGAATTTTCGCTGTGGGGGATATGGTCAAGCCGGGTCTGCTCACCGACGCCATCGGCGCCGGGCGCAAGGCTGCCGCAGCCATCCTGGCCTTGCTGGAAGGCCGGGAGGCGGATACCGCCGCCTGCACCATGATCGACCGGACCCGGGTGACCCTGGAATATTTTGACCCGCGGATTACCGCCTTTGAAAGTCCGGAGCAATGCGGCTCCCAATGTTCGTCCTGCGGGGCCTGCCGGGATTGCGGCATTTGCGAAAATATCTGCCCCCAGGCTGCCATTGCCCGCCGGGACAAGGGTGGAACAGAATATGCCTACGAAGTGAATCCGGACAAATGCATCGGCTGCGGCTTCTGCGCCGGGGCTTGCCCTTGCGGGGTTTGGGGGATGGAGGAGAACGAACCGATTGGGTAAAAGGGGGGGGCGTGACAGAGCCAGCTTATTTGGTTTTCGGGGTCGGGGTCGCTATCGGTATCAGGGTCGATAAAAACTCGATACCGATACCGATACCGATACCGACCCCGAGAGGCTGGATGGCAGAGACAAAACCCAAGCACTCATGAATCTCTTTGTCTTGGCGGGCAATAGTATTCGCTGAATGAAATATTTGGTAATAAATGGCGCGCATTCCGCCCCAAGTTTACATGCGATTCCGCCGGCAGCCCTGATCATTTATATTGATTTATCACCAAAATGTGCTAATGGAAGCATGCATTTTGGGGTGGGCAAGGCCTGATGCGGATGGAACAAAAGGGAATGGTTGCCCTTACAGCCTTCAGTCTTCAGCCTAACCACCTGATTTTTAAAATAGGAAGCCTATGAAAGCACTATTAGCACTGGAAGACGGCCGCACCTTTCCCTGCCGCAGTTTTACCGGGCCGGGGGAGACCTCCGGTGAGGTGGTGTTCAACACCTCCATGACCGGGTACCAGGAAGTGTTGACCGATCCTTCCTATCGCGGCCAGATGGTCACCATGACCTATCCGTTGATCGGCAATTACGGGGTCAATCCCGAGGATGTTGAGTCGGAGCGCATCCAGGTGGAAGCCTTCCTGGTGCGGGAATATCAGGATATTCCCAGCAATTACCGTGCTACAGGCACCCTCGGGGAATATTTGCAAAAGCAGGGGGTGATGGGGGTGGATGAATTCGACACCCGGGCCCTGACTTTGCATATCCGCAATACCGGTGCCATGCGTGCCGTGATTTCCACCCAGGATCTGGACCCTGCTTCCCTGATTGCCAAAGCCCGTTCCGCCCCGGAAATGACCGGCCAGGATCTGGTGCACAAGGTGACCACGGCCGAGCCCTATTTTTGGGAGGGGCGCAAGGTTCCGCTGAACGGCAACGCCGGCCGGCTGGATCAACAGATCTGGCGGCATCGGGGCAAGCGTTTCGCCGTGGTGGCCTTTGACTTCGGCATTAAATACAATATCCTGCGGAGTCTGGCCCAGGTCGGCTGCGAGATTCTGGTGGTGCCGGCCGGCACTTCGGCGGAGACCGTCAAGGCCCTTGGGCCGGACGGGATCTTTCTTTCCAACGGCCCTGGTGATCCGGAACCGGTCACCTATGCTGTCCAAACCATCCGCAATCTGATCGGCTATCGCCCCATTTTCGGCATCTGCCTCGGCAATCAACTGCTGGGCCTGGCCCTGGGAGGCAGGACTTTTAAACTGAAATTCGGCCACCGGGGCGCCAACCAGCCGGTGAAAAACCTGCGCACCGGCCGGGTGGAAATCACCTCCCAGAACCACGGCTTTGCCGTGGATACGGACAGCATGGCCGGCAAGGAGATCGAAGTCACCCATGTGAACCTGAACGACAACACCTTTGAAGGTTTCCGGCATCGCCAATATCCCTTGTTCGCCGTCCAGTATCATCCCGAAGCTTCCCCCGGGCCCCATGATGCCGGCTACCTTTTTGATGAGTTTGCAACCATGATGAAACAGCAGCCTTCCCGCTGAATTTTCGAGCCGGAAGCGCCCATGCCAATACAGATGAAAAAACACCATGCCGAAACGTAACGACATCCAAAAAATCCTGATCATCGGCGCCGGGCCCATCATCATCAGCCAGGCCTGCGAATTCGATTATTCCGGCACCCAGGCCTGCAAGGCCCTTAAGGAAGAAGGCTATACCGTGGTGCTGATCAACAGCAACCCGGCCACCATCATGACCGATCCGCAAATGGCCGACGCCACCTACATCGAGCCCATCACCCCCCAGGTGGTGGCCCAGATCATCGAGAAGGAACGGCCGGATGCGTTGCTGCCCACCCTGGGGGGCCAGACCGGTTTGAACACCGCCGTGGAAGTGGCCCGCATGGGGGTGCTGGAACGTTTCGGCGTGGAACTCATCGGCGCTTCCATTGAGTCCATCCAAAAAGCCGAGGACCGGGAGCGCTTCCGCCATGCCATGGAAAAAATCGGCCTGCGCATTCCCCGCAGCGGTTTTGCCAAGGACATGGAGACCGTGCGCACCGTGGCCGAAGAGATCGGTTTTCCCATCATCGTGCGCCCCAGTTTCACCCTGGGCGGCACCGGCGGCGGTGTGGCCTATAACCCGGATGATCTGGAAGTGTTGGCTAAATCCGGCCTGGATGCCAGCCTGATCAGTCAGGTGATGCTGGAAGAATCCGTGCTGGGCTGGAAGGAATACGAACTGGAGGTCATGCGCGACCGCAACGACAATGTGGTGATCATCTGCTCCATCGAGAACATGGACCCCATGGGCATCCACACCGGCGACAGCATCACTGTGGCCCCGGCCCAGACCCTCACCGACCGGGAATACCAGATCATGCGGGACGCTTCCATTGCCATCATGCGGGAAATCGGGGTGGACACCGGCGGCTCCAATGTGCAATTCGCCATCAACCCCCAAACCGGCGAGATGATCGTGGTGGAAATGAATCCGCGGGTTTCCCGCAGCAGCGCCCTGGCCTCCAAGGCCACCGGCTTCCCTATTGCCAAGATCGCGGCCAAGCTGGCGGTGGGCTACACCCTGGATGAGATCAAAAACGACATCACCGGCGAGACCCAGGCGGCCTTTGAACCCACCCTGGATTACTGCGTGGTCAAGATCCCCCGCTGGGCCTTTGAAAAATTCCCGGAAACCGATGACTACCTCACCACGGCCATGAAATCCGTGGGGGAAACCATGGCCATCGGCCGCACCTTTAAGGAGGCTTTTCAAAAAGGGGTGCGTTCCCTGGAGATCGGCCGCCACGGCCTGGGGGCCGACGGCAAGGACAAGATCGATCCCCTCACAGCCGGTAAGACCGAAATCGAGCAGAAGCTCACCACCCCCAATTCCCTGCGCTATTTTTACATCCGCGATGCCCTCTTGAGCGGCCGCTCCATTGCCGCCATCCATGAGATGACCCGCATCGACCCCTGGTTCCTGCACCAGATCAACCAGATCGTGGAACTGGAAAAGGAACTAAGGACCTATAAAGGCCGCAACCTGACCCTGGACCTGCTGCGCAAGGCCAAATCCTGGGGCTTTTCCGATATCCAGCTCGGACATTTGACCGGCCGGGACGAGGAAACCATCCGTAGCCTGCGCAAAGCCGCGGGCATCCTGCCGGTTTATAAACTGGTGGACACCTGCGCCGCCGAATTCCGGGCCGCCACACCCTATTATTATTCCACCTATGAAAGTGAAAACGAGGCCCGGGTCACGGAGCGCAAAAAAGTGATGATCCTGGGGGGCGGCCCCAACCGCATCGGCCAGGGCATCGAGTTCGACTACTGCTGCGTCCAGGCTTCCTTTGCCCTGCGCGAAGAAGGGGTGGAAAGCATCATGGTCAACAGCAATCCCGAGACCGTGAGCACGGACTACGATACCTCGGACAAACTGTATTTCGAACCCCTCACCCGGGAAGATGTGCTGCATATCATTGAAACCGAAAAACCCTTCGGCGTCATTGTCCAGTTCGGCGGCCAGACCCCCCTCAATCTTTCCGTACCCCTGCACAAAGTCGGGGTGCCCATTCTGGGGACCCAGCCGGAAAGCATTGACCGGGCCGAGGACCGCAAGCTCTTTCAGGCCATGCTGCAGAAACTGGGCCTGAAGCAGCCGGCCAACGGCACGGCCGTGGATACGGCCGAAGCCGCAGTAATTGCCGAGAAGATCGGCTATCCGGTGATCGTGCGGCCTTCCTATGTGCTGGGGGGCCGGGCCATGAAGATCGTTTACCACAGAGCCGAGCTGGAGAACTTCACCCGCATCGCCATTGAGGCTTCACCCGGACATCCGGTGTTGATCGATAAATTCCTGGAAGACGCCCTGGAACTGGATGTGGACGCCATTTCCGACGGCAAGACCACCATTATCGGCGGCATCATGGAGCATATCGAGGCGGCCGGCGTGCATTCCGGAGATTCGGCCTGTGTGCTGCCGCCGATAAATGTGGCAAAAGAGATGCTGGCGGACATCACCCGGGCCACCAAGGCCATGGCCGCGGAATTGAAGGTCATCGGCCTCATGAATGTCCAGTACGCCATCAAGGGCGGTCAATTGTACGTGCTGGAAGTCAACCCGCGCGCCTCGCGCACCGTGCCCTTTGTGAGCAAGGCCACAGGCATCCCCTTGGCCAAACTGGCCACCAAGGTCATGCTGGGCCGTACCTTGCAGGAGTTAGGCTTCAGCCGGGAGGTGATCCCTGCTCATGTTTCCGTCAAGGAAGCAGTGCTGCCCTTTGACCGTTTTCCAGGGGTGGACACCCTGCTCGGGCCGGAAATGAAATCCACCGGCGAAGTCATGGGTATCGGCGCGGATTTCGGCGCGGCTTTTGCCAAGGCCCAACTGGGCGCCCGCCAGAATCTGCCCGTGGCCGGCACGGTCTTCATCAGCGTCCGGAACGAGGACAAGGCCGCTGCCAAGGAAGTGGCCGCCAGGTTCCGGGACATGGGCTTCCGCATCATGGCCACCCGCGGCACCTCCCGCTATCTGGATGAGCACGGCATTGAAAACATGAAGATCAACAAGGTTTCCATCGGCCGGCCCCATGTGGTGGATGCCATCAAAAACCGTGAGATTCAATTGATCATCAACACCGGCACCGGCGAGGAACCGGCCCGGGACGGCTACCTGATCCGGCGGGCGGCCCTGAAATACAGCATCCCTTACGCCACCACCATTGCCGGTGCCGGGGCCATCTGCGAGGGCATTGCCGCCCTTAAAAACAGGAAGTTATCCGTCAAGACCTTACAGGAATACCATGCATAACAGGAACACCATCCAGCGACCCCGGGAAGCCTGCGGTATATTCGGGATTTTCGATCACCCCGAAGCCGCCAAATTGACCTATTTCGGGCTGTATGCCTTGCAGCACCGCGGCCAAGAGAGCGCCGGCATCACCGTGGCCCGGGACAAACGCATCACGGCCCACAAAGGCATGGGCCTGGTGGCGGATGTGTTTGATATAAAGGACCTGGAACAACTCCAGGGGGGCAGTGCCATCGGTCATGTGCGCTATTCCACCACCGGCAGTTCGGTGCTGTCCAATGCCCAGCCTTTTGTGGTGCATCACCGCGGCAAGTCCTATGCCGTGGCCCACAACGGCAATCTGGTAAACGCCCACATTCTCAAGGAGGAACTGGAAGCAGATGGTTCCATCTTCCAGACCACCATGGACAGCGAGGTGGCCCTGCATTTGTTCGTCAAGAATCTGAAGTACGGCGGGCTGGAGGAGGCCTTGAAACGCACGGTGCAGCGCCTGGAAGGGGCCTATTCCTTTGCGGTCCTGACCGGCAAGGGTGAAATCATCGGCATCAAGGACCCCAACGGCTTTCGGCCCTTGTGCCTGGGCAGTCTGAACGGCCATTACATTCTGGCCTCGGAATCCTGCGCCCTGGATCTGCTCCAGGCCGAATATATCCGCGAGCTGGATCCGGGTGAAATCGTCATCATCAGCAAGGACGGGGTGCGTAGCGTAAAACCCCATCCGGTTACCAAACGCTCCTTCTGCATTTTCGAATACATCTACTTTGCCAGGCCGGACAGCACTTTCTTTGACAAGAACGTCTACCTGGTGCGCAAGGAGCACGGCCGCCGTCTGGCCACGGAAGCGCCGGTGGATGCCGATCTGGTCATGCCCTTTCCGGACTCGGGCAATTACGCGGCCCTGGGCTACAGCGAGCAGTCCGGCATTCCTTTTGAGATCGGCATGATCCGCAATCATTACGTGGGCCGGACCTTTATCCAACCCACCCAGAGCATGCGCGATTTCGGCGTGCGCATCAAATTGAATCCGGTCAAGGAACTCCTGGCCGGCAAGGACATCATCATCATCGAGGACTCCATCATCCGCGGCACCACCGCCCGCACCAGGATCAAGGCCCTGCGCGAGCTGGGGGTCAAGCGTGTGCACATGCGCATCGCCTGCCCGCCCCACCGCTTTCCCTGCCATTACGGCATCGACTTTTCCACCAAGGGCGAATTGATCGCCTCTAAAAAAACCGTGGCGGAATTGCGGGATTTTCTGGGCCTGGACAGCCTGCACTACCTCTCTTTGGAAGGCCTGCTGGAATCCACCGGCACCAAGGATCCCAAAAATAATTTCTGCAAAGCCTGTTTTGACGGCTGCTATCCGGTGGATTTTGACGGCACCTTGTCCAAGGATTGCCTGGAAAAGATTTGCTAGGCACCTTTACTTTACTTTGTCGGCTGGAATTCGTTGACCAGTATGCCGGGACCTGATTTCTCGAGAAACAGGAAATCACATAAAAGATCCACAGGCTGCCCGAGTTTCACCTGCTGGGAAAGGGTTTCAGCCACTTTATCCTGGATGAAAAAGGTGGCGGTCGAACCTTTTACGGTTCTCACGGATATGCATTTGGTAATGGGTGTCTGCTCCACAACTTCCTTGGGTGTGCCCTGCATAACCATGGCGCGCTTGATGAAGGCGGTGTTACAGGGCTGGGGTTGCTGGGTCAGGAACAGCCGGAAGCGCAGTTTCTGGGGCATGACCATTTGGACTCCCATGGTGGGCCTGGGGAGCATCACAATTTCATCCAGATTTCCATAATTGTACTTTTTGGAATCGGCAGCGAATGCTGGAGAAAACGCAAGCACAGCAAACAAAACAACAAGATAAGGGGGGAACTTCATCTGTCCTCCTGCAACGGGTAAAAGTAATAGCTGATTCACATCCGACCTCAACGCCTGTCCTTCTCGGATTTGCGGTAGGCCGTGCCGATGAATGCAGCCACGCGGTTGCCGTCTGTATCGGTCACATCCACGGCATAGGTACCGAGTTTGCGGGTCAGGGAAATCTCCTTGGCCTCGGCGGTGAGCGTGCCTTCCCGCACGGCCTTGAAATAGGAAATGTGGATGTTCACCGCCATGGCATCCACCCCATGGGAGTTGGAGGCAGCGGCGAAGACCAGATCCGCCAGGGTGAAAACGATCCCGCCATGGGCCGTGCCCAGACCGTTCATATGCACTTCAGACAAAGTCACTTCAGCCCGGGCATAGCCGGGCGATACCTCCAGGAGTCGAATGCCCACATGGGCGGCAAAGCGATCCTGATCAACGGCTGTTTTAATGCTTTTCATCACGATTCTTATTTGCTTTCTTAAGCGGAACGCGGCAGTCTTTTGCAGCGGATATTAAATTTTCATCCAAAGTCGCAAGCGGTAATCCTTTTCTCATGGATAAATCCAAATAGGAAGCATCATAACTCGAGAGTTTATGGCTGCGAGCCAGCGATAGTATTTCTTTTAACATTCTTTCCGGTGTTTCCTGTTCTACAATAATTGGAAGCTGGGCAAGCAAAGCAAGAAAACGAATGCTGTCGGCTTCACGCAGCCTTTTTCTACGTTCCGCCACCAGCAATACATTGCCAACCTCCAAAGGCCAGATAGACGGCACTATGGCCGTCGAATACTCAAGACAGCCTAAGATGTCATCGGAATATTGATTCGATTCATCTTGAAAACACCACGCCATCACAATGGAATTGTCGATTACAAAGGTTTCGGCCATTTATCGCCGTCCTTCTTCAATCATCTTTTTGAGCGAAAGGCCATTGAGCCGATTCATATTCCGGAATTCCCGCAATTGCACTATAACTTTTTGTGGAGTCATTTGCTTTTTTTGCGGAGGCGGTTGCAGGACCGCTATTGGAACGCCATGCTTCGTAATTAAAATGCATTCCCCCTTGCTTACTCGTTCAAGTAGTTTGGGAAGATGGGTTTTTGCTTCATATACACCGATAGTTTCCATATGCTGCATCCTTTTGAAAAAAAGACCAGTTTTAGACTAGTTTTGCACTAATATTGCGTTATGTCAAATATTTTTTCGTGTATGCTTTAGTCGGTTTTCCAAAAACCTTATTAACAGGCCGTATTGCTTTTCCTCCAAAATGGAAACTGTAAACCGCCACACATCATCCTTGGAATCCCTGAAAGCGCAGATTGCACGGGTGGCATACGTCTTATTGCTCTTAAACAACTTCTCTTCCAATTGCTCTCCAAATCGTTCAATAACAATCGTGGCGAATACCTCTCTAACCGGGATCTCGGTTTCGTAGTCGGGGATTTTCAGCTTCTTTTGATATTTTAAGCCTTTCAACATAACTTCAATCGGGACGTCACCTTTTGTCATGCTGTAAATAAAATGTGCTAGCTGATTACCGGATTTGATCTCTGATAATTCCATTCCGAAGATCGACGACTTGAGGAAAAGGAGTATGGCTCCGACAAGGAAAGATATTCTTATTATGCTTTTCCTGTGCGAAAGGTAGAATGCAACTACTTCTGAATAATTATAGTTTTGTCCAAGAACCATCTGATATTTTTTTATAAAATTTGTTGTTTGTTGAATCTGTAAAATTAAATAAAAATAAATATTTCTTGTGTATTACGAAAGCAACCCAGGCCTTATTGATTCTCTCATTATTAGGATAATTGGAGCTTATCAGTTCAAGCGTTCTTTTCCTTATTTGATCTTGAATTGTTGCAGATTCAGCATTGAACTTTGAATTAATAAATGAAACTCCAATGCAATTCCCATTTTGTATTACAACTCTTACATCTTTAACATCAAATTCTTTGATAAGAGCGTCTCTTAGTGGAGAAAGCTTTTTGAAATCGTCTCTGAATTCTTTTGAGCAGCCAGATATTAAAATAAATAAGGAGAAAAATATTGCTGTTTTTTTTACCATGGCAATTATGCTTTTGCTATTTAATCGTTGGTTTTTTAACTTCTGATAGAACAACAATAGTTTTTTATTTTTTCATATACAAAGATTGCTACCTTTGCATCAATGCCATTACTTTCTAATATAAATTTTTCTGCGATCATTTCATGATTAAATATTCCATCTGGAATTAATATGGGTGTGGCTTTATGTTTTCCCGGCTGATTCTCACCATCATCAACTTTGTTATGTTTGTATCCTGCATCTTCTTTCCATGTCAAAGCGTGTTGATTGTTAACTTTGTCATAACAAAGTTGAAAGCCAACTATTTTCCCATTTACGTCTTCCCAAACCAATAAATCAAAATAATCATTTTCAAACCATCTTCTATGTGGCTCTCCAGAAATTTGTTTGACGAATTTTGGAAATATCTCTTTCAATTTTTTATTTCATCCTGCTGAATTCTTTTTCAGCGGCCGCCTTATTCCTTATCAACAAAACGTTTCAGTAAGATATCTTCAACATTCCGGCGCGAATCTATAACGGACAAAACAAATACTTCTTTATCGGATGTTCTGTATATCAACCGCCACGGTGCAATAATTAGTTCCCGATATAGCAAGATACCTTGATCTTGAAGCTCAGGGACGATTCGACCTCTTTCCGGCAGAGTGTATAAGTTTGAAGCTTTTTTCCTAATTTTAGCTAAAATTTTGAGGGCATTTTGGGGGCTTTCATCAGCAATGTATTCAATGATAAATCTTAGGTCTTTTTCGGCAACATCGGCCCAAATGACACTGAATTCTAAAGTCATTTTATTTTTGCCTTCAGTGCTTTTTCCAAATCCTTGAATACTTTCTCCTGCGGCTTAATCCTGCTGTTTCTGACATCAGCTTCTCCTTGGGATATTAATTTTAGCAGACCGATGGCATTGCGCATATCTTCATAGCTTTTCGGGTCTTGAAGAACGGCTCTTGGTTCACCATTTTGTGTTATGATTACAGGTCGATGTGTTGTGTTAATTTGATTTAATAGATCCGCAGCTTTTGATTTTAGATAAGTAACGGGCTTTATGTCATCAATGATATGCATTTTATCACCTCCAGCCCGTATCTAGTACCAAATTAAGACCGAATGTCAAGATGGTGTTTGAATTGAGCGCCAAATCGGTCACACATGCCCTGGCGAGCAATTCGGGATTGTTCAGGGCCGCTTTTCGATCGATTTCCGCGCCGTAATCATGAAACATTTCAATGCGGCCGACAATTATATCATCGTCTTCAAGGCAAAAAAAAACAATTCGATACCGATACCGACCCCGCAAAAACCACATGCAATCCCTCTGTAGGGGCGGTTCGCGAACCCATACAATGTAAGGGCGGTTCGCGAACCGCCCCTACATTAATATGGACGGAAAGAGGATCTGTTTGGTCCGTTCGATGATTTTTTCGTAGTAGGAGCTGTTGCGTTGCAGGTAATAAGACACTTCAATGGCATGACGTTCATCGCCCCAGGCTGAGAAGAATATATTCAGTTTGTGCTGGGAATGGAAACGGCGCATAAACAGCTCCCCCCAGTTGTTTTTATAAACCACCCTGAAGTTGTTGATGTCCTTTTCCCAGGGGGATTCTTCGAAACTGACGATCACCAGCATCTTGGTGATCATCTCCTGCTTGAGATAGTGGGAGAACTCGTTTTCAGAGATCAGCGACGAGCCGAGGAAATCCTGGATTTTGCGGCCGAGGTTGATGATTTCCTGCAGGGTCACCTGGGAGGCGTTCGGTTCCATATAGAGACGGTGTGGAATGAAAAGCCTGTTCCAGACCATGAAGGCGATGGTGTAAACAATATCTTCCTCTGCCACCAAGGGGAGGGCCGGGTCGCTTTCAGAATAAATCGACCAGGAACCTCCGGTCAGTCGCAGGGTCAGGCCGGATAAATTCAGGGTGCCGGTGGGTTTGGGCAGGACCGGAATTTTGAGCTCTTTTTTTTGATAGGCGGCGGAGATCTTGCGGCCCAGGATGGCCAGGTCCTTTTTATCGATGTCGCCGGCGATGCCGGCATGGTCGTCGGTGATTTCCCGGTAGGTCTTTATCAGCAGATTGAACAAGCGGTTACCGAGCTTGATTTGTTCGCTGAAAGGCCATGAATCATAGCTTCCCAGTCGTATGCGCGTGGCCAAGTCAAGGGGCAGATGCTTGAACAGGCCCGCGGTTCTTTCCTTTTTCAGAACATGATGGCGGTCATAGGGTTTAATGCGGCAACGCAGGTAAAAACATTCTTCCAGAAAGGCAAGGGTCTTGAAATCCTTTTTGCGGGCATAATGGTCGAAAATGATTCCCATGGTAAAAATGCTGGGATCCGGATACGGAACATAGGGTTCGCGATTGAATACCCGGCCGCGGAATTGGTGGCAGATCAGGAGCCCCTCGGGCTGGTCCAGCAGGATTTTGAGTAAAAACATTTTGATGATGCTTTTAATGGGATTGTCCAGGGATTTATGCAAATGCCAGAGGGCTGCGCCCAGATATTCGGCCTTGCCGATCTTTTCCAGGTTGCCGAAATCGATCACGTCAAAATGTCCGCTGTCGTTACGCAATAAGTCGGCGGCGGCGGTCTGATAGTTCACCGGCCTTTTGTCGTCCCAGATCAGCCACCATAGGGGCAGTTTTCCGCAAATTACGATGCAGGTGCGGTAAAATTCCTCTTTCAGCACGTTTTTCTGGGTGCTGCCGGAACTTTCCATGTCCACCCGGCCGAAGCGGCTGCGGCGGACGTCTTCCACATCGATGACGAAAAAAAAGACCGGAATGCGCAGGTTCTGGTCCATCCAATCCTTAATGAGGTTGATTTTTTGATTCAGGCGGCGCCAATCGGTTTCCGAATAGTATTGTTTGTCGTAGCAGACCCAGATGTCGCAATCCGAAACCGATGTTTGCGCCACTGTGCCCACACTGCCGATGGTGTAAAGGCCCTCGATGGATGGCGCGTCGGCCCTGGTGGCCAACATGGTGCCCTTGCGGCGAATGCCGAAGCGTCTTTTTAGGCTGTCCTCACGTTTGCGGATTTCCTTGTCGTTGTCCACGCCGAAGACCCGGAAAGGCCTTTCCAGGCCGGGGATATAACCCGGGCAGGCATTGTGATTAATGCTCAGCAGCCAGGGCAGCAAGTAGAGAATATCCTCGCTGTCCTTGGGGGCCAGTTCGCAAAACATTTTTTTGCGGAAGTCCATGTATTCAAGAAAGGCTTTTTTATTGCGCGCAAGGTGAAATTGAAGCATGGCTTTTTTCCTGCTTGAAAAAACAGCCCAATGCTGCGTATAGTATACGTATTTCTTCTGGGAGGCGGACCTTGACCCCGGTGGACTCCAATAAAAATAATGATACTATAGATTGCCGCAAGTGTAAACATTACTATATCACCTGGGACCAGCGTTTTCCCTACGGCTGCCGGGCCATGAATTTCAAGTCCAGAATCCAGCCGTGTATTTCGGTGTTGAACAGCTCGGGGATGCGGTGCCAAAGGTTTGAGAAAAGGCAATTATGAATTTGGAATTACGAATTATGAATGGTGGATCAGGGCGTGTTTGGATGACGGAAGGCGGAATGTAATAGGAAAAGTATGCGGGTTGCTGAGATATTTTATAGCATTCAGGGGGAGTCGCTGGATGTGGGGCGGCCGTGTGTGCTGGTGCGGCTTGCGGGTTGCAATTTGCGCTGCGATTATTGTGATACGCGCTATGCCTGGAATGACGGGAGGATGATGGCCCTGGATGAAATTCTTGAAGAGGTGGCGGGGTTGGGCTGCAATCTGGTGGAGGTCACCGGCGGCGAACCCCTCATGCAGGTGGAAACGCCGCTGTTGATTAAAAAGTTGTTGGACAGGGGGTATGAGGTATTGCTGGAGACCAACGGCAGTTATGACATCAGTGTGGTGGATGGGCGTTGTGCAAAGATCGTGGACATTAAATGCCCGGGCAGCGGCGCCGCCGATCAGATGGACTTGGATAACCTGGGGCGGCTGAGCCCCAGGGATCAGTTGAAATTCGTGCTTGCGGACCGGGCGGATTATGAGTATGCCCGCGATCTGGTGAAGTCCAGGGTGGATATCAGGGGAGAACGTATTTTGTTCTCACCGGTGGTGGAAAGGCTCCGGCCGGTGGAATTGGCCGCCTGGATTCTGGCGGATCATTTGGAGATCCGCTTTCAGTTGCAGTTGCATAAAATCCTGTGGCCGGGCCGGGAGCGGGGGATATAAGCATTAATAAGGAAAAGTAGGCCTTGATCATCTCTTTGGCTGGTTGGAAAAATCCAAAATTCGAATATCGAAATACGAAACAAATTCGAATTACCAAAATACAAATAAAACAGCATTGGCAAAAAGTTCGACCGTTAGCAACTGGTTTTTGTTTTGATTATTTAGTCATTGAAATTTTAAATTTGTTTCGAATTTAGGATTTCGATATTCGGATTTAATTTTATGGTCGAAACAATGACCAATGCCAAAAAATGGATGGGATAGGAAAGTGGTTATTCAGGATCAAGCCAAAGCCATAGTTTTATCCAGCGGCGGCCTGGATTCCACCACGGTCATGGCCATGGCCCGCAGGGAAGGCTATGCCATCTACAGTCTGAGTTTCAATTACGGCCAGCGCCATGCCTTTGAGCTGCAAGCGGCA
Organism: Desulfosudis oleivorans; assembly: GCA_020723325.1. GTDB lineage: Bacteria > Desulfobacterota > Desulfobacteria > Desulfobacterales > SURF-7 > DYJD01. The sequence continues at coordinate 28,706 of DYJD01000018.1, forward strand.
GCGCACACGGCGGAGATGTTCGGCGCTGTCCGGCATCTGGTGCTGGATGTGGACTTGCGCAAGATCGGCGGGTCGGCCCTGACGGATGATATCGCGGTTCCCAAGGGGCGGTCCACGGCTGAGATGGCGGCCCGGATTCCGGTGACCTATGTTCCGGCGCGCAATACCATTTTTCTCGCCTATGCCCTGGCCTGGGCCGAGGTGCTGCCGGCCGCCGACATCTTCATCGGCGTCAATGCATTGGATTACAGCGGTTATCCGGACTGCCGGCCGGAATATATCGCCGCCTTTGAACACATGGCCAACCTGGCTACCCGGGCCGGCACCGAAGCGGGGACCAGAATCCGGATTCATACCCCCTTGATCCGGCTCAGCAAAGCTGAAATCATTTTACAAGGACTGGCTCTGGGGGTGGATTATTCCAAAACCCACAGTTGCTATGATCCTGCCCCGGACGGCGCCGCCTGCGGCCGATGCGACAGTTGCGCCCTGCGCCGTAAGGGCTTTGGGGAGGCCGGGGTGGCGGATCCCACTCGCTATAAATGATTTGAGATTTCAGATTTGAGATTTGAGATTTGAGATGCGGAACATGCCCAACGCGGAACGCGGAACTCGGAATATAAAATGGCGGAACACCTTGATTCCTAATTCCTAATTCGTAATTCCTAATTGCAGTTATCTATTATTTTGCGGATAAGAATCCCCAGTTCCGAGCGGACGGCCGGTTTGGTTAAAAAGCCTTTAATGCCCATGGCAAAGGCGGTTTCCGGAGAGATTTTTTCACTAAAGCCCGTGCACAGGATAATGGGCAGGTCCGGCCGCAGGTCGAGCAGCTTTCGGGCCAGATCCGCGCCGGTCATGTCCGGCATGGTCATGTCGGTGATGACCAGGTCAAAGGCGGAAGGATCGGCTGCAAAAACGGCAAGGGCTTCCCCGCCGCCGGCAGCGGCTTCCACCGAGTATCCCAGGCTTTCCAGCATCTGCTTTTCCATTTTCAGAATGGGTTTTTCGTCATCCACCAGCAGGATACGTTCAGAACCCCTGGGAATCTCGGAAGGTGTCTCCGGATCATCCGGTTTCCGCGCCTGCGGATCACGGGGCAGGTAGATGTTGAACACCGTGCCTTGGCCCTTTTCACTGCGAACCGTGATGTCGCCGTTGTAGCTTTTGACAATGCCGTGCACCACCGAAAGGCCCAGGCCGGTGCCCTTGTCCTTGGGTTTGGTGGTGAAATAGGGATCAAAGATCCTTTCCATGACCGCGGGGCTCATGCCGCAGCCGGTGTCGGCAATGGAAAGCAGCACATATTCCCCAGGTTCCAGCAGGGGGCTGGGCCGGTCATGGGGGCTGCAGGTGATTTCCCGCAAGGCCACGGTGAGTGTCCCGCCGCTGTCCTCCATGGCATGCAAGGCATTGGTGATCAGGTTCATGGCGATCTGGTGGATGTGGGTGGGATCCACGGAAACCAAACCACACTGATTGTCGATCCTCTGGTGGATATGGATAGAGGCGGGCAGGGTGGAGCGGGCCAGTTTGATCACCTCCTTGAGGATCAATTGAATTTGCAAGGGCCGGATCTCCTTTTCCGTCTCCCGGCTGAAGGTCAGGATCTGTTTGACCAACTCCTTGGCCCGCAAGGCGGCGTTGAGAATTTCATCGGTGAAATCCCTTAATTTGGAGTCTTGGGAAATCTCGTTTTGCAGCATTTCGGCAAAGCCGATCAAGGGGAAAAGAATGTTGTTGAAATCATGGGCGATACCGCCGGCCAGGGCGCCGATGGCTTCCATTTTCTGAGCCTGTCTGAGCTGCTGTTCGCCGTTTTTGATGGTTTCAATGGCCATTTGGTGCGCCATGGGGGCGGCCATATGCCCGGCGATGGTTTCCAGCATATGGATGGTGTCGGCGGTGAACCGGTTTTTGCGGCGGTCATTGAATTGCAGCATGCCCATGAGGGCGCCGCCGGTTTTAAGGGGAATCAGGGCCAGGGATTCATAGCCTTCAAGGTTGCAGCGGTTTCGCGGCTTGTAGGTCTCGGGAAGGAAGCCGGCCACATACGGGTCTTCAGAGAGGCTGTTGGTCCAGAAACTGCCGGATGTGGTGAAACAAGGCAGGGCCGGATCGATCCGGCCGGAAAGAACTGCGCCGCACAGGCATTCGTACCAGGGATGACCGGCCTTGTCCAGCATCATTCGTCCCTGATCATCCTTGGCGCATAAAAGCCTTTCCGTTGCAAGAAAAGATTCGGAAAAGCCCCTGGCTTCATAATAGGGAAAATCCAGCCCTTGTTTCAAGCGCAGACCCACGGCATCCATTTCCAGAAAAAGGCGGATCCGGCCGGTGACGATTTCCGCAAGGGATTTCAAGTCAACGGCGCTGCTTGCGGCCTCCAGCACCTCACGGGTGAATTCCTGGAATTCATTGCTTCCCTGTTGCAGGTTTTCGTCTGGTTGATCCTGAGCAAACTTTCCAACCTGCACGGATTGAATCAAGGCGCGGAGCTCTGCCATTGCGGCCCGGGTCCGGCCCGGAGGTAAGTCCTGGATCAAGGCGGCGCATTTTTTATCCAGGATGGTAACAACGTGGTCTTTGGTTGCACCCATGGTGTGATCCGGATCAGTGGTTGGAATGGTTCCCTTGGTCGAGATTTTTAGTAGTAATGAACCGGCAAGAGATTTTAAAATACCAAATCCGTTTTCTAAAAACAAGCGGATTCGGGTTGCGGTTTCGGCATGAAACAACTCTTTTCTTTTTCAAAAAAATCCGGCATGATGGCTGGAATCGGAAAAAGTCGGCCGGGCCGCATCCCGGAACCTGTAACCAGCATCCGCATCCCGCTTCCCGGTGCCCGAAGATAGAACGCGCATAGGAGGACCCCTTGGCAAGAATATTGATCATCGATGATGACCAGGCCGTATGCCGGCTCCTGGCCGCCATGGTTGAGCGCCTGGGTCATGCCGCTGTCTGGGCTTGCACGGCGGCCGACGGCATGCAAAAGGTCAGGACAGGGGCTTTTGATGTGGTGTTGCTGGATGTGAACCTGCCCGACGGAAACGGAATCGACATGTTGCCTGGGATCCGGCGGGCGTCCTCCCAGCCGGAAGTCATCATCATGACCGGTTACGGCGGCAAGCAGGGCGCGGAAATGGCCATCAAGAACGGCGCCTGGGATTATCTTGAAAAGTCGGAAGCCCCGGAAGCCACCTTGCTGGCTTTGAAACGCGTGATTCAATACCGGGAGCAGGTGACCGGAAGGCAAAAAGACCCGGTGGTTTTGAAACTGGACGGAATCGTGGGCGCGGATGAGGGCTTTCGGGACTGCCTGAACCTTTTGGCCAAAGCCGCCGGCGGGAACATGAACGTTCTGATCACCGGGGATACCGGTACGGGCAAGGAGCTTTTTGCCCGGGCCATTCATCAAAACAGCGCACGGGCAAGGTCCAATTTTGTGGTGGTGGATTGCGCCTGCCTGCCGGAAACCCTGGTGGAAAGCATTTTGTTCGGCCATGTCAAGGGCGCTTTCACCGGCGCCGGGCACGATCACAACGGTTTGATCGCCGAAGCCCACCAGGGTACCCTGTTTTTAGATGAAATCGGGGAAATGCCTTTGTCCATCCAGAAATCCTTTCTGCGGGTGCTGGAGGAACACAGCTATCGCCCCATCGGCGGCCAGCGCGAACGCCGCAGCGATTTCAGACTGGTGGCCGCCACCAACGTGGACCTGGAACAATTGACCGCGGCCGGCGCCTTTCGTAAAGACCTGCTCTACCGCATCCGCGCCCTTGCCGTCCATTTACCGAGATTGGCCGTCCGGCGGGCGGATATCCGGCCCTTGACCGTTCATCATGTGCACCGGTTCTGCGAGCGCCGCAGGATTGAAATGAAATCCTGTTCCACGGATTTCATGGAGGTCCTGGAAACCCATGACTGGCCCGGCAATGTGCGGGAGCTTGTCAATACCCTGGATGTGGCGGTTTCCACGGCCGTTTCCGAACCGGTGCTGTTCGCCCGGCATCTGCCGGAACATTTGCGCATCCGGGCGGTCCAGTCCGGCCTGGGACAGGGGCAGCCTTCGGCCGGGATGGGAAAGACCATGACCCTTAAGGAGATCCGTAAAGAGGCGGCCTTGAAAGCCGAAAAACAATATTTGCAGGAACTGGCGGCCAGGGTGGGCGGCGATGTGCGGGAGGCCTGCCGGATTTCGGGGTTGTCCCGGTCGCGCTATTATGAATTGTTGAAGGAGCATGGGCTGGACTGAATGCGGATACAAGGTAGGAATAATGGGTGAGAATTTTTTATCAAGCGTCGGCCGTCAGCCTGGAAACTTTGCCGCGGCCAAATGGCAATTGCTGGTTTTCGGCTGCGCAGTGCTGGTGGTGTTGGCGGTGGGGGGCGGGTTTTACCGGTTTCAGGAAAGGGAATTGCACGGCCGGGCCGTGGCTGAATTGCAGGCCATTGCCGATATGAAGGTGAAGCAGATCGCCGCCTGGCGGCAGGCCCTGGTGGAAGATGCGTTCTTATTGATGGAAAACCCGTTTTTGATGGAGGAACTCTGCAAGCGTTTGGAAGACCGGAGCATGGAAAGCGGGGAGGAAATTCAGGCTGCTTTTCGTTCCTTGAAGCAATATCGCCGTTATTACGATGTGCTGGTGGTGGACCGGGAAGGACGGGTGTGGCTGAGTCTGAACAGCCGGGGGACGGCTTCCATACATCCAAAGATCGGGCAAACGTTGCAAGAGGCCTGGGCGGCCCGATCGCCGGTGTTGACGGATCTGCAAGAGGGCCCGGGAAACCTGCCGCCCCACTTGGACGTGGTGGCGCCTGTGTTGAAACGCAACAGCCCGGCCCCTGAGTTAGTCGGCGCCGTTGTTTTACGGATGGATGCCGGGGATTTTCTTTATCCCTTGATTCAATCCTGGCCCCTGCCCAGCGCCGGCGCCGAGACGTTGCTGGTGCGGCGGGAAGGGGATGAAGTACTTTTCTTGAATGAGTTGCGCCATCAGACGGGGGTTGCCTTGAAATTAAAGATTCCCCTGAGCCGGACGGACGTGCCGGCGGTGATGGCCGTGTCGGGCCGGACGGGTGTGGTGGAGGGGCTGGATTATCGCGGCGTGCCGGTCCTGGCGGTGCTGATGGCGGTGCCGGACTCCCCCTGGTTCATGGTGGCCAAGGTTGATCATGATGAGGTTTTTGTTTTTTGGCATTTTGCCGCTGGTTTGATCCTGACCCTGATGGCCATGGTGGTTCTGGCCCTGGCTGCCTTCCTGGGCATGATCGTTCAACGCAACAAAAAGGCGCATTACCGCGCCATGGTTCAGGCCCAGGCCTCCCTGGTCCAAAGCGAGGAGCGCCACCGCACCACCCTGATGAGCGTGGGCGACGGCGTGATGGTTACGGATAAGGCCGGCCGGGTGACCATGCTGAATGCCGTGGCCGAACAACTTACCGGCTGGAGCGGGGCTGAAGCCCAGGGACGTCCTATCACGGAAGTGTTCCGGATCATCAATGAGGAGAGCCGTGAAACCGTGGAAAATCCGGTGCACAAGGTTTTGCGGGAAGGCACGGTGGTCGGCCTGGCCAACCATACCCTGCTCATCGCCCGCAATGGTTTTGAACGGCCCATTGCCGACAGCGGCGCGCCCATCCGGACAGAGGACGGCCAGGTGATCGGTGTTGTCCTGGTTTTCCGGGATCAAAGCGCCGAACGTGCCGCGGAAGCGGCCTTGCGGGCCGGCGAAGAACGCTATCGGCTGCTTTTCAATGCCATGCTGGAGGGTTTTGCCCATCACGAGCTCATTTGCGACGATCATGGCCGGCCGGTGGATTATCGTTTTCTGCAGGTCAACCCGGCCTTTGAGCGCATGACCGGCCTGGCGGCAAGGGACATCATCGGCAGAACCGTCCGGGAAGTGCTGCCGAAGACCGAATCCCATTGGATCGAGACTTACGGCCAGGTGGCCCTGACCGGCAAGCCGGTCCAGTTTGAAAATTATTCCCGGGAAATCGAGCGCCACTTTCGGGTGTCGGCTTTCTGTCCGACACCGGGGCAGTTCGCGGTGAGTTTCGAGGACATCACCGCCGAGAAACAGGCGGATGCGGAAAGGGAAATCATGATCGATCTGTTGGGGCTGATGAATTCCCGGAATGATATTCAGGCCCTGATCCGGGATGTGACCGCCTTAATGCAGTCCTTTAGCGGGTGCGAGGCGGTGGGGGTCCGGCTCCAGGACGGGGATGATTTTCCCTATTTCGAGACCCGCGGTTTCCCGGCGGAATTTGTGGCCTTGGAATTCAGCCTGTGTATCCGGGATCGGGAAGGAAAAATCCTGAGGGACGAAGCCGGCAAGCCTTTGCTGGAATGCATGTGCGGCAATATCATCCGCGGCCGTTTTAATCCGGCCTTGCCGTTTTTTACCAAAAACGGCAGCTTCTGGACCAATTCCACCAGCGAGCTCCTCAGCTCCACCGGGGACGCGGACCGTCTGGCGCCAACGCGCAACCGCTGCAACAGCGCGGGCTATGAATCCGTGGCCCTGGTGCCGCTCAGGTTCGCCGATGAGACTTTTGGTTTGATGCAATTCAACGATAAGCGCCGTAACCGTTTCAGCAAGGAGCGCATGGAGCTGCTGGAACGCCTGGCCGACAATTTGGCCATCGGCCTGGCCCAGCGCCGCACGGCCTTGGAGTTGATGGAAAGCGAACAGCATTTCCGCACCCTTTCGGATTCCGGCCAGGCCCTGGTCTGGGCCTCCGGTACGGATAAAAAATGCAATTATTTCAATCGGCCTTGGCTGGAGTTCACCGGCCGCAGCCTGGCGGACGAACTGGGGGACGGTTGGACCGCCGGCGTGCATCCAGAAGACCTGGCCGGTTGCCTGCACACTTATTCCACGGCTTTTGACCGCCGGGATTTTTTCAGCATGACCTATCGTCTGCGTCGTCACGACGGCGAGTATCGTTGGATCCAGGATAACGGCACACCGCGCTACGACAGCACCGGCAAGTTCATCGGCTATATCGGTCATTGCCTGGATATCACCGCCCTCAAGCAGGCCGAGGCGGAAAAGGAACGCCTGCTGGACCAGTTGCTTCAGTCCCAGAAAATGGAGGCCGTGGGCCGCCTGGCCGGCGGCGTGGCCCATGATTTCAACAATATGTTGTCCATAATCCTGGGTTATGGGGAGATGTTACTGGACGCAAGGGAGCTTTCCAGCCTCCAGCACGAGAATCTCAAGGAAATGCTGGAAGCCGCCGGCCGCGCCAAAAATCTGACCCGCCAGCTGCTGGCCTTTGGCCGCAAACAGATGCTGGAGATGAAGATCGTGGATATCAACCAGGTCGTTCGCGGTATTGAAAAACTGCTGCGCCGCACCATCGGCGAGGATATCGAATTGAAGGTGGATCTGCGGGCCGCGGAGCTGCATGTGCGCGCCGATGTTTCCCAACTGGAGCAGATTCTCATGAACCTTGCGATCAATGCCCGGGACGCCATGCCTGACGGCGGAACCTTGACCCTGGAGACCGCCGTGGCAACCCTGGATGAGGTCCTTGTCGACCAAAAGCCCGGAGCTGCTGCGGGAACCTATGCCTTGATCGCCGTGAGCGACCAGGGCGCCGGCATGGATGCCGAAACCGTGAGCCACATTTTCGAACCCTTTTTCACCACCAAGGAAGTGGGCAAGGGTACCGGGCTGGGGCTTTCCATGGTGTACGGCATCGTCAAACAGCACGGCGGCAACATCTATGTGTACAGCGAACCGGGGCAGGGCGCTGTTTTCAAGATCTATCTGCCCTTGGCAGAAGGGGCCGCGCTCCGGATGGACGAAACTCCGGTTCAAACCGCAACCAAGACGCCGGAAGCCGCCGCCACCGTGCTCGTGGTGGAAGATGAGCCCGCTGTGCGCAGGCTCACCTGCGTCATGCTCAAGAAAAAGGGGTATCATATTCTGGAAGCCGGCCATCCCAGGGCGGCCATCGAGCTGGCCCGGGACTACCGGGATCCCATCCACCTCCTGCTCACCGACGTGGTCATGCCGGACATGAAAGCCAAGGAACTGGCAGGTCGAATTCAGGCCCTGCACCCGGAAACCAGGGTGCTGTACATGTCGGGTTACACGGAAAACGTCATCGTGCGCCAAGGGGTTCTGGACAAGGGCGTGCAGTTGATCCAGAAGCCGTTTACCGCTGCGGGATTGGAGGAAAAGATAAAAAAAGCAATTATGAATTAGGAATTACGAATTATGAATTGTGGATTTGGGGCAATTTATAAGGGGGCGAGGGCATGACAGAGGGGTTGGAGGAAAAAGAGGATCTGTACCGGTGTCTGTTTGAGCTGGAGTCGGATTCCATTTTTCTCATCGACAACGAGAGCGGGCGGATACTGGAGGCCAACGCCGCGGCGTCGGCATTGTACGGCTACAGCCGGGAGGAATTGCTGGGCCTGACCAACCGGGATCTTTCAGCCGAGCCGGAGGAAACCCGGCAGGTCACCCGGGAGTCGCCCGTTTTTCAGGACCGGGTGGTGGTGATCCCGTTGCGCCGGCATCGCAAAAAAGACGGGACTGTGTTCCCGGTGGAGATCACCGGCCGGTTTTTCATCCGCAAGGGCCGGCCGGTGCATATTGCGGCCATCCGCGATATCAGCGCCCGTTTGCAGGCAGAGGAGGAAAGGCGCAAACTGGAGGAGCGCTACCGGTTGCTGGTGCAGAATTCCAGCGACATCATCTGGTCCTATAATCTTGCCCAGGGCAGATTCACTTTCGGTTCCCAGTCCCTGGAAAGAATCCTCGGTTACACCGAGGAGGAGGCCCGGTATAAAAAGTTGAGCTGGTTCCTGTTACCGGAAACCAAGGCACGGGTAACAGAGTCATTTAAAAAACTGGCGGCCGGAGAAATCAAGGAAAACCGGGTACTCATTGAAGCCGAGCACCGCCACAAGGACGGTTCTCTGGTGTGGATGGAAATCAGCGGCACGGTGGTGCGGGACGAATCCGGCAAACCCGTGAGCGTCATGGGCGTATCCAGGGATATCCGCGCCCGCAAACAGGCGGAGGAAGATCGCCGGCGCCTGGAGCAGCGCCTTTTGCAGGCCCGCAAGGCTGAAAGCCTGGGCCGCATGGCCGGTGCCATTGCCCATCATTTCAACAATCTTATCGGCGCGGTCATGGGCAATCTGGAATTGGCGCGCATGGCGCCCCCCGAAAGACCGGACAAGCTCAGGGCCCGCATCGACGAGGCCCTCAAAGCCGCGGGACGGGCGGCCGAGATCAGCATGCTGATGCTCACGTATCTGGGCCGGACCGAGGGCCGAAGAACGCCCCTGGATCTAATGAATTGTTGCGCTGAGACCATTGCCCAGCTTACGTCTTCTCTGCCCGAAGGGGTCCATTTCAAACTGGATTTCCCCCGGGATAAAATAGTCATTTCCGCCGACGGCACCCAGATCCGTCAGATCCTGACCCACTTGCTGGTGAATGCCGGGGAGGCCATGGCCGGCCGGCCGGGCAATATTACCGTGTCCATTGCCGTAATGCCGGCCGGGGAGGTGAGTTCCATCCGGGTGTATCCGGCGGACTGGCAGCCCAGGCACGAGCAATATGCCTGCATCTCCATAATGGATGCCGGCGCGGGCATGGATACCGACACCCTGGAAAATATTTTCGATCCTTTTTTTTCCACCAAGTTCACCGGCCGGGGATTGGGCATACCCGTGGTGTTGGGCCTGGTGGGAAGCCATGGGGGCGCCGTGGCAGTGGAAAGCGCCCCTGGAAAGGGCACTCTGTTTCGGGTTTTTTTACCGGTTGCCGGCGGCGGTATGATCCATGCACCGGCGGTGGTCCCCGCGGATATTCCCGCACCGGATGCCGAGGCCGGACTGACCGTACTGCTGGTGGAAGATGAGAAGATGGTGCGGGAGATGGCCCTCAGCATGCTGGAGGAACTGGGCCACCAGGTTCTATCAGCCACCAACGGCCGTTCCGCCGTGGAGATCCTGCGCAGTCAAACCGAATACATTGACTGTGTCCTGTTGGATCTGACCATGCCCGGTCTGGACGGCTGGGAAACCCTTGCCGCCCTTCGTTCCTTACGTTCGGATCTGCCGGTGATCCTCGCCAGCGGTTATGATGAAGCCCATGCCCTGGCCCACGCCTCCAAGGAGCGACCCCAGGCCTTTTTGCAGAAGCCTTATCGGATTGGGGATTTGCGACAAGCGATCAGAAAAGCAATTATGAATTAGAAAAAAAGCAATTAGGAATTACGAATTACGAATTATGAATTGAGGATGGAGATCAATAGAAAAGCAATTAGGAATTAGGAATTACGAATTATGAATTGAGGATGGAGATCAATTTTGATGAAAGACAATGTGGTGCAGGTGAAGAGTTATGGGTTTGCATTACGGGTGGTGAAACTGTATCGATGGTTGTGCGAGGAGAAAAAGGAGTTTGAGTTGGCAAAGCAGGTACTGCGCTCAGGGACCTCCATCGGTGCCAATGTTGAGGAAGCCCTCGGCGGCCAGTCGGAAAAAGACTTCAATGCCAAAATGACCATCGCCTACAAGGAAGCCCGGGAAACCCACTATTGGCTCCGCCTCCTACATGATTCTGGTTTACTAGAAGATAAAGCCTATCAATCGATTATTGCCGACTGCGCCGAACTGACCAAAATCCTCGGCTCAATCAACAAGACCATGAAAGATAAAATAAAGGCTGAAATCCATAATTCCTAATTCGTAATTCCTAATTCATAATTGATTTTATCTACTGATTGAATCCGCGGGATGTAGATTTTAAAGGTTGTGCCCTGGCCCGGCTCGCTGTGGACATTGATGAATCCATGGTTTTGCTTGATAATGCCGTACACCGTGGCCAGGCCCAGGCCGGTGCCTTTGCCCACTTCCTTGGTGGTGTAGAAAGGTTCGAATATATTGTTGAGGGTCTCTTTCGCCATGCCCATGCCGGTGTCGCTCACGGCCAGCAATACGTATTTGCCGGGCAGCACCCCTTCCTGAATAACCGCATGGGTATCGTCGAAAACCACATTTTGCGTTGCGATGATCAGATCGCCCACACCGCTAATGGCATCCCGGGCATTGACGGCCATGTTGACCAAAATTTGATCCACCTGGGAGGGGTCCAACTTGACCGGCCAGAGATCCGTCTCGGGTTTCCAGACCAGATTGATGTTCTCGCCGATAAGCCTCCGGAGCATCTTGAGCATGGAGGCGATCAAAACATTCAGGTCCAGCACTTGCGGGATGATGGTCTGCTTGCGGGCAAAGGCCAGGAGCTGGCGGGTGAGGGCGGCTGAGCGCTGGGCGCAGGCCAGGATTTCCTGAAGGTTGGCGGCAACGGCGCTGGAAGGCTCAACGGCATCCAGGGAGATTTCGGCATTGCCGATGATGGCCATGAGCATGTTGTTGAAGTCATGGGCCACCCCCCCGGCCAGACGGCCCACGGATTCCATCTTCTGGGATTGGAGCAGTTGGGCTTTGAGTTTCTCCCGTTCCTCTTCCGCCTGCTTGAGGTCGCTGATGTCCGTATTGATGCCTACATAACCGGTGATTTTACCGGAAGCGTCTCGAAGCGGCGCAGCCTGGCCGAAAACCCAGGTGATTTTTCCATCAGGAGTCCTAAAACGATACTCCAGCCCCCAAAAACCTTCTGAATCCAGCATTCGATACCAGTTCTGAAAGATTACGTTTCGGTCCTCCGGATGCAAGCCGTTGATCCAGCCGTCACCAAGAGCTTCCTGTGGGTTGAGGCCGCTCATCCGGCACCAGCGTTCATTGACATACCGGCACTTGCCCGCCTTGTCCGTGAGATAAATGCCTGCGGGAGCCAGCCGTGCCAGGCTGTGAAAGCGCTCCTCCCTTTCGCGCAGTTCCTCCTCTGCTTGCTTTCGTCCGGTAATGTCAACATGACAGCCTACCATACGAATGGGTGAGTCGTCCGGGGCCCATTCGATCACCCTGCCAGCACAGATGACCCAGACAGTGGAACCGTCCTTGTGCCGGTAACGCACCTCATTGTAATAGGGCTCCCGGCCGCGGCTTTTGACATGCCGGTCAAAGGTTTCCAGAACACCGGGGAGATCCTCGGGAAAGATTATTTGTTGCCAGGTGTCCGGCGAGTTCGGCAGTTCGTGATCCTCATAGCCGAACATTTTTTTGAAGGTCGGGCTGAGATATTCCGTCTTGGCCGGAATGTTCCAGTCCCAGTATCCCGAAAGGGTGGATTCGAGGATATCCGAAAGGACTTGTTCCCTTTCCTTCAGCTTGCTTTCCAAATGTTTACGTTCCGTGATGTCCACGCCCAGACTGGCTGTGCCGATGATCCGGTGCTGTTCGTCACGCAGCACGGTGTTGTTCCAATCAATCAGGCGCGTTTCGCCTTGTCTGGTGATGATCTCGTTTTGATAATGGAGCGGGATTTCGCCGGTATGGATGGAAGTTGAAAAGACCTCGCCGACCTTCCGTCCGACCTCAGCTTCTAGAAAATATTGAAACCAGTTGCGGCCGATGACTTCGGATAATTGCCAGCCGGTCAATTCCAACAGATATGAATTACAGTAGGTGATCCTGCCTTCACAGTCCAGCATCACCGCGAGCATTCGCACCGTGGACAGCATTTCCCGAAAACGCCGCTCCGATTCCGACCTTGAGGATTCCGCCTGCTTGAGATCCAAAATTTTTTGTTGCAAATCCTTTGTTCTTGACCGCACCTGTCTTCGCAAAAGGATGGACCAGGTGAGCAGCAGTCCCGCAACCATCGAAAAGATTAAAATTCCGATAAGGGCATATCGGAATACAATGGGGGCAGCGATGCCCCTTGGTTCCAGCCGGCCGAACCACTTGTCGTAAATTTTCTGATATTGTCCGTCGGCTTTGATGATGATCAGACCCTGGCTCAATTTTTCCAAAAGGGCCTGATTGCCTTTGGTCACGGCAAAGCTGAAGGGCCGATCGTAATTGTCGACGATCATGGGCGCTGTTTCCAGATTGCCGATTCCCAGGGAATGGATATAGCCTAGGCCCACCAGTTTGGGCATGAGGGCCACATCGCCTTTGTCCTCCGCCAGCATGCGCAAGGAATCCGGCAGGGACCGGATCAGAACCAGGTTGCTGTCCTTTTCCAGGCCGGATCGGCGCAGGTAATCATGGGCCTGGTCACCTTGCATGACCAGGATGCGTTTGCCCCGCAGATCATCCATGAAACGGATCTTTGCAGAGCCCTTGCGAATAAAAAAAGCATCGTAGCCGATGGTATGGGGCCCGGAAAAATCAAACAAAAGACTACGTTCCTTGGAATATGCCATCATCGGCAGGAAATCGATCCGACCGGTTTGAAGGGCCTGCACCGCCTGCTGCCAGTTATCGGCCGTGACCTCCAGTTCCATATCCATGACCCGGGTGACGGCCCGGGCCAGGTCCACGCAGAAGCCGTCCGGCGTCCCTTGGGGGGTTAGGCAGGAGTAAGGATAGTAATTGTCCACGATGATGGTGCGCAACTGTTTGGCAGGATGATATTTGCCGATGCCCAGCCATTTGCCGTAAATTTGGTCATACATGCCGTTGGCTTTGATGACTAGGAGCCCCTGGTTGAGTTTTTCACGGAGTTCGTCAGCACCCTTGGGCACGCCAAAGGCAAAAATGCGTTTGTAATCCGGAATGACCGGACCGGAGACGACCCCTTTGATGTCGTATCGGCGCATGACCAGTTCGCCGATGACTTTGGAACACAACATGGCGCCCTGTCGGCCGGAGGACAAAAGGGACAGGCCCTCCGGGATATTGTCCACCAATACGATTTCGCCCTGGAATTTCCGCTCCATAATCTCGTGGTGGGCCGCGTCCGAGCGCATGACGATAAGCTTTTTCCCTTGGGCTTCCTTGATGCTGTGAAGGAGCGGGGCGCCTTCCGGGACAAAAAAGGCGTCAAAGGTCTCGGTGTGGGGAGTGCTGAAATCGATCAAGGCCTTGCGGGAGGGAACCATGGCCACCAAGGGCAGGACGTCCAGCCGTCCTTGCGCCAGGCCGTTCCACATCTCATCCCAGGTGCCGGTGCTGATGACGGGCGACAAACCCATGGCTCCGGCCACGGCCTGGATCAATTCCACGGAAAAACCGGCCGCGGCGCCTTTTTCGTCCACCAGGGCAAAGGGCGGAAAGTCGATTTCACTGCCCACCCGGATGACGTTTTGGGGTTCATCGGCGTCACACCGGGAAGGGGCCCCAAAAGCGTTGATCATTACTACCTGCAGCACAAGGAACCCTGCAAAAGCCAATAGCCGACAGGCGCTATTGCAGCTATGAACAGCTCTGCTCAAATATAAAATTGATTGAAATCCACAATTCCTAATTCCTAATTCGTAATTCATAATTGCTTTTCCAGCACTTCCCGAATCCTCTCCGCCAAAGCCAGCATGGAGAACGGCTTCTGGATAAACGGAACACCGGGTTCCAGCACGCCGTGATGGGCGATGATGTCCGCTGCATAGCCGGACATGAAGAGCACCTTGATGTCCGGCCGGAAAACGGTCACGGCTTCCATCAGGTCTTTGCCGTTCATGTGGGGCATCACCACATCGGTGATCAATAAATGGATGGGGGCGGGATGCTGCTCGGCCAGGATCTGGGCCTCTGTGGGTGTGGCGGCGTCCAACACGGTGTAGCCGAAGCGCTCCAACATGGTTTTGCTGACGGATAAAATCGACTGTTCGTCTTCCACCAAAAGAATGGTCTCGGTGCCCCGGCTGGGTTTTCCCTTGGATTCCCGGACTTCCTTCACATGCTTGAGGACTGTTCGCGGGATATAGATCTTGAAGGTGGTGCCTTGGCCCGGCTCACTGTACACATTGATGAAGCTGTTGTTTTGGCGGACGATGCCGTAGATGGTGGCGAGCCCCAGGCCCGTGCCTTGGCCCACTTCCTTGGTGGTGTAGAAGGGCTCGAACAGGTGGGAGAGGGTTTCCTTGTCCATGCCGGCGCCGGTGTCGCTCACGGTGAGCAGCACATATTCACCAGGAAGACATTCCGCGTGACTCAGGCAGTAGGTTTCATCCAAAGCGGCATTTTCCGTGGCGATGATGAGGCTGCCCACACCGGCAATGGCATCCCGGGCATTGACAGCCAGATTAACCAGGATTTGATCGACTTGGGACGGGTCCATTTTGATCATCCAGATATCGACCCCGGGCTTCCATACCAAATGGATGTTTTCGCCGATCAGGCGTTGCAGCATTTTGATCATGCTCTGGACCAGTTCGTTCAGGTCCAGCAATCTGGGGCTGATGGTCTGCTTGCGGGCAAAGGCCAGCAACTGGCGGGTGAGATCGGCGGAACGCTTGGCGCATACGAGAACTTCCTGAAGTTTTGAAGAAATGGATGAGGCCGGGTCGGCATCGTCCAGGGCCAGTTCCGTGTTGCCGATGATGGCCATGAGCATGTTGTTGAAATCGTGGGCCACGCCGCCGGCCAGGCGCCCGATGGATTCCATCTTTTGGGACTGGACCAGTTGCGTTTTAAGTTTTTCCTTTTCCGACTGCATTTTGCGGCGATCCGTGATGTCGCGCACAAAAACCAGATGGGCGTCCCGGCCCTGAAAACGAATGGGTACCGCAGTGGTCTCCACCGGCAGGCGCGAGCCGTCCAGGCGCAGGTACTCCTGGTCCATGGGCGGCACGGATTTTCCGGTTTCGCATTGGAACCGTATGCGGGTTAAGACAGCATCATGGTATTCGGGGGCGACGCGGGGCATGATTTCCGTGCCGATCAGATCTTCCGGCCGGCCGGCCAAAAGGAACCTTGCCATGGCAGGGTTGATGAACAGGATGCGCCCTTGGCTCTGGACAAAAATGCCTTCGGGTGCATTGTCCACCAGGGTACGGAAGCGGGCTTCGCTATCGGCCAGTTGGGACGTGCGGTTTTCCACAGCGGCGGATAGATCCTTGTTCCAGTTTTCGAGACGGGCCAGCATGAGGTTGAAGGATCGGGAAAGTTCCCGCATTTCCCGGCTGCCCATGGGCAAGGTGCGCACCGAGAGATCGCCTTCCATAATGGCCGCGGCGGCTTGGCTCATTTTGAAAATGGGTCTGGTGAGTCGGGTGGCGATCAGCATGATGAGCAACCCACCTGCCAAAAGAGCCCCGATTAAAGCCAGGGCATGGGTGATAATGGTCTGGCGGATGGGGTGAAAGATCTCGTCCGTGTCGATTTTGACCACCAAGCCCCAGGCCATTTCCGTGGTGATTTGCAGGTGGCGGGTGGCGGCCAGCACATCCACCCCCCGGTAGTCCCGGGCCTGGACAACGGTTTCAATTCCTTGGACGGCAAGCTGCGCCGGTTTGGTGGAAAACACAAAGTCCAAGGGGTTGGGGGAACTGCCGTCCGGCAGGGAATAGCGCAAGGGTGAAAGCAGGTGCAAGTCCTCATCAAGCAATACGATTTCTCCGCTCCGGCCGATATGCTCATGGAGCAGGGATTGGAGGTTGGTCATGGGGTAATGGAGCGCCAGAACGGCATGGACAACAGGCCGGCCTTGCGGGTCCGGACAATGGACAGGTCTGGCAAAAATCAGCGAGATCCCTTTGCCGTCGGCATGGATTTCCTTTTCCACAACATCTTCAGCCAGCGGGTTCAGGGCTTTTTGAAAATAGCGGCAATGGGCCGTATTCCTTCCTTCCTCTTCCGGCCGGGTGGAAAAGAGGATGTTGCCCTTTTCAGGGGAAATGAGCTCCACTTTGGAATAACCCGGCAAATGGCTTTCTTTTATCATCATCACAAAGGCGCGCAATTGCCGGTGGATTTCCGTGTGTTTGTCGGTATCGGGCGCTTCTTGGCGGTGCCGGAGATCTTCCAATGCCGAGATCAGCAGGGGGGCTGTCGCCATGGCTTTGGCATCCGCCTTGTGTCCCAAAACCCAGCTTTCCAATTCACGCCTACCGTTGTCGGCCCTCTGGGAAATGTCGGCAAAGGCTTTTTCCTTTAGAACCGTTGACAAGCCTTTGAAGGGTGTCAGGGGTACACCAAAGATGATCATGATCTGGGTCAGGAGGAAGACGAGGAACAGGGACAGCCCAAAGGAGAGCATCATCCCCTTGCGCAGGGACCAGCCGGCCGAGGGGTGGTTATTCATCATAGTCGGCAGTGAAAACCTCCCATTTCCCTGGATCGGCAAGGATTTTTTTAAGGGGCGCGCTGTCAAAGCTATGTTCGATCCGGCTCCAAGGCACGTCGGTACTGATTTTACCCTGTCGTTGGAGGAAACCGAAGGCCCGCCGGACAAAGCCGTTCTCGGTCAGGTCCTGGCTGGGCACCGTGGGGGCGGCCGCGATTTTCGGCAGGGATTGGGAGGCGATGGCGGCCATTTCCTCCGGGGTGGCTTCGGGCGATTTGCCCAGCAACCGGGTGGCGTCTTTCACGGCCCAGGCAATGGCCCGCATGAGATTCCCGCGGTCTTTTTTCATCCAGTAGAGGGAGCGGACATAGGCGGCCATCACCAGGTCGGCAAGCTCGGCATGTTTTTGGGCCCAAGCCGCCGAAACATAGAAGTAGTCGCAGGTCAGAAAACGGTGCACAACGGAAAATTCCGAATGCTTTCGCAAATTCTCTGATGAAAACGGCTCCCAGGCGGAAAACGCATCCACCTTGTTCTGGATCAAGGCCTGGTTCATTTCGGAAATGTCCAGGGGCACAATGGTGACCTCCGTTTCCGGTATGCCGGCGATTTCCAGGGCCACCAGCAGGCCGTGATGGGCCGTGGAGCCGGGCGGGGCGCCGATGCGCTTGCCCTTGAGATCCGTTATCTGACGCAATCGTCCCTTGGAGATCACGGAATCATAACCTTGTTCGGCCAGGCCGATCACCTGGATATCGTGGACGGCGGCCAGGGTCAGGGTGGGCCAGATGCCGGTGAGGGCGAACTCCAGGTCCCCCCGCCGGAAGAAGAAGTTGGAATCAATCCCCTTGAGGAAACTGTGGCTCCGGATTTCCCAGCCCTGTTTCTTGAGAGCATGCCGCAGCAAACGGTCGCGGCCTAAGGCCGCGCCGATGAGTCCTTCGGGCACGGCCAGGGGCTGGGTCCCGAGATTCACGATGTCGGCTTCTTTGGCGCCAAAGGAATATTGGGCATACACGGGGTGGTCGGCAAAATTGGTTACCGGCCCGGCGCCCAAGGCCGGCGCAGACATGACGGATACCCACAAAACAATGGCAAGAAGAACAAGACAATGGCGGGAATGCATGGTCTTCCTCCATGTGGCAAGAACAGCTTACCGGTTTTGAATGGTCATTATAAGCGCCAACATTACAACGATGAGGATTCCAGGATCCAGAATGGATTTTCATTTGTATCATTGATTTTATTACAGGGCAATAAGATATTGCATGCATAAGATAAATTGCGCCACATCATTAAAGTTGATTAAAATCCACAATTCCCAATTCCTAATTCGTAATTCCTAATTGCTTTTCATTTAGCTCCCACTCCGCCAGCATCCCCGGCAACCAGAAAAGCGCCGTCCAAAGGCATGGGATGGGCATGGACATTGGCGTCCAAAATTTCACGCTCGCGGCTTGCAGCGGTAGGCCGAGGATGGATTGTACCTCATTGGCAAAGGTATTTTTCGCCTTGATGTCGGCTTCGACTTTATTGCGGTCGATTAAAATTCTTGCGGCATACAGATCGGCCCAGTTCTGATTCACTTTAAACAAGAGGTTTTTATTGATATTCCCCTATAAACGTCCTTTTTCAGATATTGCGTATTTCCATAACAGCGCTCTTGGCTCAGAATGCATTTTTTTATCCGAAAGCTATTTAAGATTTTTCAGTAGTATGTCTTCCGGGGCAAAAGTTCCCTTGCGGCCGATGCTGACGCCTTTGCCTGGGTTGTCATTGTCGCGCTGGACATAGATGCCGAAGATCGTGCCGACATCGGCATCCTTTTTGACAATGACCTTGGCGGTCAGGACCGAAACATCGACATTCTGGTAGTACTTGCCGTTTTCCACCCAGTTCTTTTCTTTTTTTCTTTCCCAATCGGCATTGGGGAAGCGCACGGCCACGATCTCTTCAGCCGGATAGTTTTGTTTCCAGGCTGTCTTGATCTTCTCGATGAGTTCTTTTTTATCAGAGCCGGCATAGGCATCCTTGGGCGGCGGGGCATTTAGCTTGGCATTCACCACCTTTGCATGCCCGTCTTTGATGGCTTGCCCTGTTTTGTTTATTTCGGTCTTTAAGCGCTCCAATTCAGCCTTGTCGAATTTGGGATCGGCTTCGAGTTTTTTATAGGAGGCCGCCGCCTCTTTCCATTTCTCCGCATAACCGCGCCAAGGTTGGTCGTTATTTTCAGCAAGGCTCTTGGCCATGCTGTCGTTCAGCCAACGCAGATATAATTCCACGATCTGGCGATGATCATCTTTTGCCTTACGGACATCCTGAACCAGTTTGGCAAGATCCGTATACGCGGCAAATGCCGGCAAGCCCATGGTTAAAAACATAATTCCGATCAAAACCAATCCTATTTGTCTTTTCATTTTTCTACCTCTTTCTTGGTCATGACTCCTTTGGGGGAATTAACCCTTTGTTGTTCGATGGGGCGAGGCTGAAGCGGGTCAGAATATTGCGCAAACGGTTGGATTGGTGGGACAGAGTAGCGGCTGCTTCCGACGAATCCGAAGCAATGGCGGCGTTTTTCTGGGTTTCCTGGTCGATCAGGCCTAGGCCGACATTGATCTGGGCAATGCCCTGGGCCTGTTCATTACCGGCTGCGGCAATGTCGGTCACCAGGCCCGTGACCCGGGTGATGGAACTAAGGATTTCCTGCAAGGCTTCGGCGGTGCGGCCGGCGATTTCAGATCCTTTCACGGTTTTATCCACTGAACGCTGGATCAGTTCGGCGGTTTCCCGGGCCGCGGTGGCGCTGCGGGCTGCCAGATTCCTGACTTCCTGGGCCACCACCACAAAGCCCTTCCCGTGTTTGCCGGCTCTGGCCGCCTCCACCGAGGCATTTAAAGCCAGTAAATTGGTTTGAAAAGCGATGCTGTCGATCACTTTGGCGATATTGGAAATTTTTTGAGCAGCGGCATTGATTTCATCCATGGCGGTCAGCATTTCGGCCATCTGCCGGCTGCCCTTTTCCGCCGCGGCCCTGGCACGTTCCGCCAACCGGTTGGTTTCCGCGGAATTGTCTGCGTTTATTTGGGTCCGGGACTCCAGCTCCGCCATGGAGCTGGTGATTTGTTCCAGGGAACTCGCGGTCTGGGTAGTGCCCTGGGCCATGGAACGGCTAAAGCCGGAAACCGTTTGCGATCCGGTGTTGATGGCGTCGGAGACCTGCATAACTTCCGAGACCAGGCTGTTCAAATTCGTGATCATGTTTTGAAAAGCCTTGCCGAGCAGGTCTTGCTCCGAAAGGATGGAAACATCTTTTGCAAGATTTCCGGCGGCAATGGCTTCGGCGGTTTCCGCCTTGTTTTTTAAAGCTGTAACGATCCTTTGATAGGTTCCGGCCAGCCTGCGCAAAACCCCGGACCCGCTGGAATGGAAGATACTGCTCACATTGCCTTTGGCCAGGGTTTCCATATGTTCAAGGATGGCAGCCAGCACTTTATGCTGCCGGTTGCGGTTGAGGAAAAGCAGGGCCGCGGCAAGGCCGATGATCAGGACAATGGCGAGTTTGAATTGGAAAAGCCGTCGCAATTCATCATTGGTTTTTTCCAGGGCCGACATGGAAGCGATTTTGGTCAACTGCCATTTAGAATCGGTAAAGCAATTCAGGTCTGTATTGAGTATGAGATCTTTGTCCGCGCCGCTTTTCAATCCGTCCATATTTGCGAAAACAGCGGCCGCGCGCCGGTCGAAAACGGCGATCCCCATAGTTTCATTTGCGAGCAGGTAAGGGGAAGATTCCTTGGGCATTTGCCAGCCTTCGGCTGCGGCTTTTTGCCGGTCTTTGTCGGTCGCAATGATAAAGGGCACATCCAGCAGCAGGGCTTCAAAAACCGCCTGGCGCACGATGACCGAGATAATGCCGGAAAAATCTCCTGACTGGGAATAAAACGGAACGGAAAAAAGCAAGCCGTAGGTATTGGTCACATCCCCTTCCTTTTTGGAAAGATACTGGGTGTTGTCACAGGTCCGCATGGGAGGGGAGGTGATCATGGGAATCTCTTCCAGACGGGAATATTCGAATTTGGGCCGCTGCCGGGCAAAGTAGTCCAATTGCTTTTTATAGTGCGCATATTCCGCTTCCTCCGATTCCTCGGGAATATCCTCATCCTCCTTGCCCGCATCTCCGACATCGGCCGCACTGCGTTGTATAATGATTTCATCATACATGAAGAAAGGTTTTTCCCCGTTTTCCGGTTTGAAATCCTTCAGGATGCAGTAAATCTCGGATACATCGATGTTGTCGGCCAGGTTGTTGTAGATCTGCTGCACTGTCATGTGAGCTTCCTGGGAAAAGCGCGTCTGATCGAATTTTTCCGGGGCGTTTTCGGGAAGGTTGGCGCCGGTGATGTCGCGAACGCCCGGCAGCAGGGAAATGGTCCGCGCCCCTTGATAAATCTCACGGAATACGGTTTCCAGTTTCTGGCTTTTTTTCTCCAGAATGGTGCTTTGTTCCTTCAAAAAAACTTGCTTGGCCTCCATTAGGGCGGTGAGATGGCCTTGATATAAGCCGAGACACACGAAGAGAATAAATCCGGCCAATAATCCTATTTTAGCAATTTCCGTTTTTTGCATAAGTCTCAATTTGCTTTTACTCTTCCTCTTACTCCTACTTTTTTTCTCCTCATCTACCCAGGGCAATCGCATGTGGTCTTTTCGGGGTCGGGGTCGGTATCGGAATCGGTATCGAAAAAAAAGGGTGTTTTTCTACTGACACCGAGACCCAACGGGCTGGCCTTGCCCTGGTAGCGGTTCGCGAACCGCCACTAGGCAAAGCCGGGGTGCCCCGTCCCGTTGGCGAATAGCCTTTGCGGGGGCGAAAAAATGGAAAAAAAATCGATACCGATTCCGATACCGACCCCGACCCCGAGAGGTTGGATGGCAGAGAATAAACCCGGCACTCAGGAATGGGAGTCTTATTTTTACCACAACACGAAGGCCACGAAATTGTCGGCGTTTGCCTCTTCGGTGCGGCTGATAAACTTCGTGCCCTTCAGCGTAGCGGGTGGTGGAAAAAAACATTACGGCAGGATTTGAACCAAGCCGTCATCCAGATCATAGCGGCCGCCGGCCACGGTCAGGCTCTGCTTGTCCACCATTTCCTTTAGGAAGGGAGCCGCGGATTTCAATTGCTGGACCACATTGGCCACATTGGCTTTGACGGCATTGTCCAGGGCGTCGCCGGGCTGGCCCTTGGCTTTTTCAACTGCGGGTTGGATGGCCTTGACCAAAGCCCCGATATGGCCCGGCGCCTCCCCGCCCTTCAGGGTGGCGTCCACGGCGCCGCAACGTTCGTGGCCTAGGACGAGGATATAGCGCACCCCTAGGTGTTCCACGGCATATTCCAGACTGCCCAGGGCCGCGTCATCTGCGATATTGCCGGCCAGGCGAATGATGAACAAATCGCCCATGCCTTGATCAAAAAGGATTTCCGGCGGCACCCGGGAATCGGCGCAGCTCACGACGGCGGCAAAGGGATGCTGGCCCTTGGCCACTTCCGTGCGGCGGGCGGCATCCTGGTGGGAATGGCCGGCCTTGCCGTCCACATGGCGTTTGTTGCCTTCCAGCAACATCTTCTGGGCGGTGGCACCGTCCATGGTGGGGCCGGTGTCCGAGGCGGCGGCAAGGGTGCATACATTTAAAATCAGGGCAAGGGCGCATAACAATCGAATTGTTTTTTTCATTTTTTTTCTCCTTTAATTTATAGCGATAAGCTTGTTTGCTCTTGTGAATACGATTCCGATACCGACCCCGACCCCGACAACCAGGGGGTAGCCCCCTGCGTGCTTTCGCTGCCTGCCTTGATGAAGGCCAGTTCATCCGACGAAAGAATGAGATCAATATCCAGGATGATCATGAATTTGTCGTCCTGCCGGCCCATGCCTTTGATGAATTCCGTGGGCAGCCGGCTTCCAAGTCTGGGGGGCGGCGCGATCTGGTCCGGAGTCAGGTTGACGACTTCCCGGACCGAATCCGCCAGGGCACCCATTTGGGTCGGCTCGCCGTCCAGGATCAGTTCCACGATGACGATGCAAGTGTCCTTTGTCCGTTCCCCGGCGGGCATGCCGAGTTTCCTGCGCATATCCACCACCGGCACCACATTGCCGCGCAGGTTGATGACGCCCAACATGAAATCCGGCATGCGCGGTACCTTGGTGATGGTGGAATAATCAAAGACCTCACGAACTTTGCCGATTTCCAGGGCAAAGACTTCTTCTCCGACAGTAAGGGTCAAATATTGCGTTGCCGCGGCAGTGTCTATAAAAGTCATGGCGTTTTTCTCCTTATTCCGCCTCCCGGCTTCTGTATTCTGTATTCTGACTTCTGACTTCTATCTTCCAACTTCCGTCTTCAATAACGCTCGAACTCCTCATCCCCGCCTTTGGCCGGCTCATGCAGATTGTATTGAACACCCTGGGCAGTGGTTGCCGGCAAATGCTGGGCGGCTTTGGCGGCGCTATTCGGCTTGAGTATTTTCGGGGTAAAGGATTTGCGGATCTTGTTGGCAGGCATGGTTTTCAGCTTGGCCGAATGCGGTTGCCGGTCGGCGGTGCTGATCAGGGTGGCGATCAATTCCCGCAATTGTTCGGCCTGGGAGGACAATTCCTCGGACATGGAGGCGCCTTCCTCGGCCGCCGAGGAATTCTGCTGGATCACCTGGTCCAGGGTCTGGATGGCCTGGTTGATCTGCTCCACGCCGGTATCCTGCTCGTTGCAGGCCGCGCTGATTTCCGAAACCAGATCCGCGGTTTTCTGGATGCTGGGCACCAGTTTGTCCAGCATGACACTGGCCTCTTCGGAAAGGGTCATGGAACTGGTGGACAGCTTGCCGATTTCCACAGCCGCCGCCTGGCTGCGTTCCGCCAGTTTGCGCACTTCGGCCGCCACCACGGCAAAACCCTTGCCGTGCTCCCCAGCCCGGGCCGCTTCGATGGCGGCATTCAGGGCCAGCATGTTGGTCTGACGGGAGATTTCGCCCACAATGGTGATTTTCTCCGCGATTTCCTTCATGGCTTTTACCGCCTGGGCCACGGCTTTGCCGCTGACCTGGGCGTCCTCGGCCGCCTTACGGGAAATTTGCTCGGTCTGCTGGGCATTGCCTGCGTTCTGGCGGATGTTGGCGGACATTTCCTCCATGGAGCTGGAGGCTTCTTCCACCGAGGCGGCCTGCTCCGTGGCCCCCTGGGAAATCTGCTCGGCGCTGGCGCTCATCTGCAGGCTGGCGTCGGCCACGCCGTCGGACACGTTTTTGATGGCGGTGAGGACCTGGACGATGCCCCGGGTCACCAAAAAGGACAAGCCGATTCCAAGCACCAGGGCCAGCAAGCTGCCCAAAAGAATTAAGCGCTGGGCCGATTGTTCGTCCTCCTCGGCTTTGAGGGCCGAGGCTTCGCTGTCCTTTTCAACTTGGTTGAGGAGGGTGTCGATTTCCTCGGTCAAACGGTTGTCTTTTTCCTCAACAGCTTCCACCAGTTTCTCAACCTGGGCGTTGGCCGAGGATTCAAGACTTTCAAACACATTGCCGGTGGCGGTCATATACTCGTCGTGATGCCGTCTGATGGCCTTAAGCTTTTCAAGCAAGCCTTCCCCTTGGCGCCGGATGTCATCGCTATGGCCGGACTGGATAATGGTTTGCGCCACTTTTTCAGCAGGTTCGATTTGTTTGTCCACTTTTTCCTTCAGAATCTTGAATTCCTGCAACGCATGCTTCAGTTTTTCCGGCTGACGCAGCTCGCCGAAGCGGGCGGCGCGCTCAAACCAGACGCTTTGTTCCAGATGAAATTTCATTACTTCCGTAATTGCCGTGCTGACAGGAATGTTTTCTTCGGCCACGGCCTTTATTTCGATCCCCAGGGAATTCAGCTTCAGGTAGCTCACCATGGAAATGGTCAGCAGCAGTACAATCAGGATCATGGCCAGGCCGGCCACTCTTGTTCCTACTTTCAGGTTTTTGGTGAAGTCCATATTTACCTCCGGGTAAAAGCAATTATGAATTGGGAATTACGAATTATGAATTGTGGCGTTCCGTCAATTCTATTTTCTTCTGCCTTTGGCAGGTAATTTTCAGGAGTAAAAGGCGCTGAAAGATTGGATGCATTTTTTTAACCAGTGCGTTTAGTTTGTTTGGAGAATCCAGGGAAACAGTGAAGGCGGTTCCTGGTTGTTTTGGAAATGATTTTTCAGGGTTGAATAAATATATCATCTCAATCCGATTAAAACAATAAAAAAATCGCTCATTCCTGTTCCTGTCTTGGTCCGGATCGGCGTCCGGAAAAAGGGTTCAGGTATCAGGGACGATTCTTTAATAGGGTAAGGGCGGTTCGCGAACCGCCCTAGAGCCAATCAATCGCGCTGGGTCTTTACATCAGCAGGAGAAGCGCACTGGTATTTCGGGGCCGGTATCGGTATCGGAATCGGTATTGAGTTTTTCGACTCGGATACCGACCCCAAAACCAAATACGATTGCCCTGCGAACCGCCGATAGGAGCGGCTTTCATTAAAAATCTTTAAAATCCTCCTCCATGGGGATCACTTCCTCGGGCCGGCGTTGGGCTTTGGCGACTTTGGCCGGAACCTTGGCAGCCGGGGTTTTGGTCGTTACCGCCGGATGATGGGCAAGGAGGGTGTGATGGGCATGGCCTATGCTCTTATGGGCAGTGGGGCCATGCAGTCGCGCGGCTGAGGCCTGGGTCCCGTTGCCGGAGGCGCCGCCCACCATGGCCACCAGTTCGTCCACCATGCCTTTCATCTGATCGGCCTGGGCGTTCATTTCTTCCGAGGCCGAAGCGGATTCCTCGGCATTGGCCGCGTTCTGCTGGGTAACCTTATCCATTTCCGTGACCGCCTTGTTGATCTGCTCGATGCCCTGGGCCTGTTCGTTGGAGGAGGCGGCGATTTCGCTTACTAGTTGCCCGACTTTGGCGCTGCTGGACTGGACTTGCTGGAAGGCCTCGTTGGTGCGCTCCACCAGCTCCGAGCCGTCCTTAATTTTCTTCACCGTGCCCTCGATGAGGTTGGCGGTGTTCTTGGCCGCTTCCGAGGCACGCATGGCCAGGTTGCGCACTTCGTCGGCTACCACGGCAAAACCGGCGCCGGCTTCACCGGCCCGGGCCGCCTCCACTGCCGCGTTCAGGGCCAGCAGGTTGGTTTGGAAGGCGATCTCGTCGATGGTTTTGATGATCTTGGAGGTCTCCTCGCTGGCCTTGGAGATTTCCTTCATGGATTCGGTCAGGCGGGTCATGGATTCATTGGCTGTGCCCACCACCTTGCGGGTTTCGGTCATAAGGCTGTTGGCCTGGTTGGCGTTGTCCGCATTCTGCTTGGTCATGGAGGACATCTCTTCCAAGGAGGAGGAACTTTCCTCGATGGAGGCAGCCTGCTCGCTGGACCCTTCAGCCAGGGATTGGCTGGCCGAGGACACCTGGCCCGAAGCCGAGGAAACTTGCTCGGCGCCATCGTTTAGACCCTCGATGATTCTGCGGATAGGCCCTGTGATTGAACGGGTAATGAATACGGCCAGCAGGATGCCGACGGCCAGCGCCGCGAATAACCCCACCAGCACCACGGTGGCGGCACTGCTTAGCTCGGATGCGGCGTCACTGGCAATGTCATTGGTCTGCTCTGCCGCGGCGGTCATCAGGTTTTCACTGATTTCTAAAACCCGATTTCCAGTTTTACCTCGTTCCGCATTGAGTCGTTCCATCGCTTCTGTTATTTCCATATTTTCCTGCATGGCCACTTTATAGTTGTTGCCGTTAGTCAACACACTGCGTAATTCCTGCTTGTCTTCCGCTTTCCTGGTTATTGCGTCAAGTTCCTGGCCCTTGCGCTCAATCATGGGGAAAATCGATTTGATGGCTTCCTCTGCAATTTTACTATCGCGTTCTGCCTGGGATTTCCAGTTGGCCACACGTGCAGCATTGCCGAGGTCGATCAGGTCGTTCACAAGGGTGATTTTGGTAAGGCGTTCGTTGAGTTTCTCTATGCCAGCATCTTCCTTGATTTCGGCACCCATGGCTGCGTTTTGGCTTTTCAATAATTGATCGGTATTGCCCATGTATTGTTTGGCCGCCGCATTCATGGTTTCACCGATTTTTTCCAGTTCCGCCACTTTTCGCTCGGTTTCGGTCATCAATTTTTCATATTCGGCCGCTTCCTTTTTGATCTCATCCAGGGCACCTCTGAGCTTCACCAGATTTTTGGCCTTGGCGGAAAGACCCTCGGCCTTGGCAATGGTTTCCTTGACCTTGGCGATATTGACTACGGCTTCATCGTGGAATTTTTTTTCATTTGAAAAAGCATAACCGCGCATGGCATACATGGTTTTGGCGGACTCCCGTTCCAGTTCTCCTGCCAGTTTGGATTCCGGTGAGTACTCCTCGGCCAACATGGTGGAGCGTTCCACCACCCCCCGCATGCGCACCACTGCCAGGCTCCCTAAAACGAGCATAATGATGATGATCGATCCGAATCCTACGACGATTTTTGTTCCAAGTTTCATGTTTTTAAACATATCCACCCCCTGTTAAAAGCAATTAGGAATTATGAATTAGGAATTATGAATCAAGGTGTTCCATCCTTATTTATTCCGCGTTCCGCGTTGGGTATGTTCCACGTTCCGAGTTCCGGGTTGGGCATTACGCTGCTTTGTCAATAAGCACCAGCTCCTCGGCGGTCAGCACCCGGTCGATGTCCAGCAGGATCTTGACCCCGCCCTGCATCTTGGCCATGCCCAGGATATAGTCCGTATCCAGGCGGGTGCCGAAGGTGGGGGTGTCCTCGATATCATCGGCCTTGATGTTCAGCACTTCGGAAACCGAATCTACCACGATGCCGATGACTATGGTGGCGCTTTCCGCCTGGATTTCCACCACGATGATGCAGGTGCGCTCGGTGTACTCCGCCGGCGGCAGGCCGAAGCGCAGGCGCAGGTCCACCACGGGTATGACCTTGCCCCGCAGGTTGATGACGCCCTTGACAAAGGCCGGCGTGCGCGGCACGGAGGTGATGGGCATCATGCCGATGATCTCCTTGATTTTGAGAATGCCGATGCCGTATTCTTCCCCGGCCATGCTGAAGGTCAGGTACTTGCCTTCACGGTTGCCGACTGCTTTTACTGCTTGGTCTATTATTTTGGTTTCGTTCATCATACCCTCCTTTTTTAAACAATTAGGAATTAGGAATTACGAATTACGAATTATCGTGTTCCGTCAATTTATATTCCGAGTTCCGCGTTCCGAGTTCCGCGTTGGGCACGTTTCGCGTTCGATTTAAAAGTTCAGTATTCAGGTCCATAATTTTTTCCGCGGCCTTGCTGATCACCGCGAGGGTGGAGCGCAGGGCTTCCTCGTCGCGTTCCTCCTTTCGGGCCTGGTTCAGTTCCGACACCCCCTGGATGACAAAGAGCAGGTTGTTGATCTGGTGGGTCAGCTTGAGAAAGGCTGCCTGGGCTTCCAGGTTTTTTTGCCGGAGGGTTTCTTTTTCTTCCACCCGTTGGATTTCCTGGAGCAATTCGTCAATGGTGAAGGGTTTTTCCAAAAAGCCGCTGAAATCGGCGTGGATGGCCCGCACCACAATGTCTTTTTCCGCATAGGCCGTCATGAGAATACCGGGCTGGCGATGGCCTTGGTCCCGGATCTCGTTCAGCAGGGTGAAGCCGTCCATGTCCGGCATGACATAGTCGGTGATGATGAGCTGGATCGGGTCGGCTTGATTCCGGAGGATGGCGAGGGCGGCCTCGGCATCAAGGGCTTCCTGCACTTTGTAGCCCCTGGCGGCCAGCCCCACCCGCATGCCCCGTAAATGTTCGGTTTCGTCGTCGATGATCAGGATGTTTTTCATAAAGTCCTCATTATCCTTAAGGGCCCTTTCGGGATCCAGAATTCAGGAGTCAGGAGTCAGAAGTCAGAAGTCAGAAGTAAGAAGTAAGAAATCACAACAAATAAAAAACCTGGGTCAATTGTGCTTCAGACGGAAGTTGCGCAAAGGAGATGCATCCGGCAGTGTACGGCAGAGGCAAGCTGGAACATGGGCGCGCAGACGAGTATAAAACAGTGGACAATGACTAATGCGGGAATCGTGCCGGTTTTAAAAAAAATGTAACCATTTGAATATTTGGTTGAATTGTGGAAATTATCAAAAGGCCGTACCGGACGGGAGGTGTTATGTTTTGTAACACAATCGGATTGGAAGTATTGTTACTTTCTGATTTTACAGCGGATGAGATGTGTTGTTACAAAATATAACACTGGTACGATATGGAACAATTGAGGATCTTGACATTTTGTTGTCTATTTGATTAATGTTGTCCAATTGGACAACAATTATATAAACGACAATAGCTATCATGGAATCAAAAATATATAAAAAAGTGGAAGAAGAATTGAGAAAACTTCTTCCCTCTGAAGGGATGGAAATCAGGTTCCAAGGCCAGACCGACGCCAGGAGGGAAAATAAAGGTTTTTATGCGGATATCTCTTATCGGAACATTCAATTCAGACTTGTCGGGGATATTGAGCATCAGGGCAGCATGCCGATTTTGCGGAACAAGATCAATCAGGTAAAAAAAATGGCAGCATTACACAAAAAAGAAATTCCGGTCATTGCCGCCCCATATCTTAGCCCTGACAAACAATCAATTTGCCGAGAAGCTGGAATAAATTTTTTCGATCTATCTGGAAACGTTTTTCTATCTTATGAGTGCATTCACATTGAGCGGATTGGTTTTTCAAACAAATATCCTGAAAAGCGAAAAGGACGCGGAGCTTTTTCTGACAAGGCTTCCCTGATTCTAAGAGTTCTTTTGGCGCAAGGCCAGAAAGAATGGGGTGTCCGCGAACTCGCCCAGATGACGGGACTTGATCCGGGCTTTGTATCGAGAATGGCCCGGGAATTAGAACAACGGGAATATATTGTGCGGGCGGAGTCGAAAATTCGATTGCGAGATCCCAAAAGTATCCTTGAAGATTGGGTGCGAGAATACAATTATCGCAAAAACAGATTGGAGAATTTTTTTTATTTGGCAACAGATGCGGATGTGATTATTAATACGTTTCGGCAGGCTCAAAAGGAATTACCCGATTTTACTTTATCTATGCATGCAGGAGCAGGATTGGTTTCGTCATACGCTGCTTATAATGAAGTGCATATTTATATAGAAGAAGTTGAGGATATTGCTAGTTTTCAGAAAGTTATGAATCTCACTGAATCACGAAAGGGGGCGAATGTTATTTTCATGCTCCCTCACTATAAACATTCAATTTTGTGGGATGTGCGCGAAATAAAGGGGATGAAGATCGTTTCGGATTTGCAACTCTACCTAGATCTATATCATTATCCGCTGCGAGGTCGTGAACAGGCCGAGCATCTGTATCAAAAGCGATTACGTCATTTATTTGAAGGTTGAAATGATGGAGAATCGTCTTGTTTCAAGTGGACTTATCGATATCTTATGTATTTTAAAGCCGTATTTATCTCAGATCGTAATCGGCGGGGGGTGGGTACCGCATCTGTATAATCGCTATCTCCAAAACGATAGTAAAATGGAACCCCTGTTCACAAGAGATATTGATTTGTTAGTACAAAAAAACTTGCCGGTCATAGGAAAGAAAACCGTCGATCACCTGCTGACGGAAACCGGAATGATAACGATTTTTAAATCACGCTCAACTCCACCACTGATTCTTTACCAGGGAAACATAGGCGGCCATGAAGTAGAAGTCGAATTTTTAACTCACCAGGAGGGTTCAAATCCAGCAGCGGTTATAGAAGTTCAACAAGGACTACATGCTGAGGCGTTGCGATATCTTTCGGTTCTATTAGAAAATACGATTACTCTTGAAATAAATGAGCTTGGTTCGCAACTTATTGTTAAAGTGCCCACACCGGCAGCATATATTTTTAACAAGGGGCTAACATTCACAAGACGAAAAGAAAAGATAAAGAAGGCCAAAGACCTATATTATATTTTTGACATGCTTTCATCTATTCCCTCAATAAAAGATGAGATTATGAACGGATTGCTTTTTTTTGAAAATAAATATCCGAAGTGGTTCAAGACGTTTAAAAAAAACCTGACCGCTGCTTTTCATGACATATATTCAGATGGTGTTTTATGGACGATAAGTCAGTGTTCGGCCGGTGTATATATAAATTTGGATGATGATCAGTTGAAGCAATATATATATGGCATCTTTTCTAAACTTTTAAATGAATTGCCTTGAGTCACGCCGAAGGTTTTCTTCATGCCCTGGTGATAAAACAGCTTGACGCAACGCTATTTATGCTTGAGATAGCGGGCCAAACGCTGTCGGGAGATGCCCAGGGCCTGGGCGGCGGCGGATTGGTTGTTGTGATGGTGCTTAAGGGCGGTTTGGATCAGGTGCAGGGTGGCTTCTTTGATGGTGGGGAGTGGTTTTTCCCCTGGGAATACTACTGGCGGGCCGCCATTCAGCTCGGACGCAGCGCCTGCGGCTATTTTGTCTTTGGCAATGGTCAGACCAGGGAAGCATTGCGCGGACAACCGCCCGATGCGATCCCGGCCCACGGCGTCGTGGACCATGGCGGCCAGTTCGCGCACATTGCCGGGAAAGTCATGCTGGGACAGGGCCGTGACGATCGCTTGCGGGCATAGCGGGACTTCCTTGCCCAGGCCGGCAGCCGCTTTGGCCAGAAAATGGTCGAGCAGCAGGGGAATGTCCGCGCGTCGCTGGCGGAGTGCCGGGAGGTGTAACCGGTGGGTGGACAGGCGATAGAACAAATCCTTGCGGAAGCGGCCGGATTGTTGCAAGGCCTCCAGATCCTGATTGGTGGTGGCGATTACGCGGACATCGGTGGTTTTGGCCGTGTCGCAGCCCAGGGGGAAATATTCGCGCTCCTGGAGCAGGCGCAACAGTTTGACCTGGGATTCCGGGCCGAGATCCCCGATTTCATCCAAAAATAGGGTGCCGCCGGCGGCTTTTTCCACCAAACCCGGCCGCCTTTCCGCCGCGCCGGTAAAGGCGCCTTTGGCATGGCCGAACAGGGTGTCGGTGAAAGCATGGTCATCGATGCCCGCCACATTCACGGCCGTCAAGGGCTTATCCGGGCGGCTCAGGCGGTGGATGCAACCGGACAGCAACTCCTTGCCCGTGCCGGTTTCGCCGGTGATCAAGACCGGCTGGCGGCTTACAGCAATGGATTCCACATATTGAAAGACGGCCAGCATACTCCGGTCAGCGGTGATGATATCGGCAAAGACTTCCGGATGCGCCAGTTTCCCGGTAAGCATGCGTTCTTTCAGCAGGCTGTTCTGCTCTTGCAGCTCGCGGATTTCGATGGCCCGTTGTACGCCGGACACCAATCGGTCTTTTTCCACAGGTTTCACCATGTAATCCAGGGCCCCGGCCTTGATACAGCGCACGGCCGTATCCACCTCATCCACCCCGGTAATGATGATCACCGGAATCCAGGGGTATTCCTGTTTGATGCGCTGAAGCAATTCCTCCCCGGATAAGTGCGGCATGACCATGTCCAGCAGGGCCACGCCCACCGGGTGTTGGCTCAAAACGGCCTCCGCTTCCCGGCTGTCCGCACACGTGAGAATATGATTGATGCCGCTCATGCGCAACGCCATGGAAAAACTCCGGAGGGTTTCGGCTTCGTCTTCTACTATCAGAATGGGGTTGGCTGGGTAGGGGTTCATATCAGGCCTATAGGGGATTTGAGATTTGAGATTTGAAATTTGAGATATGGAAAGGATCTCCTGGAAATAAATCAAAAAAAATAAATTGATAGAATTCCACAATTCATAATTCGTAATTCCTAATTCGTAATTGCTTTTCCAACTCCGCCTTTCTAACCGGCTTAGCCATAACCTCGCTGTACCCCAGCTCCCGGATTTCCTTGATCAAGGGCGACCCGATATTACCCGTGACAATGATGACCCGGATATCGGCCAGGGTGGACTCCCGCTTGATGACGCGGCAGACTTCCAGGCCGTTCATGTCCGGCATCATGAGATCCAGGAACAGGATATCCGGCCGTTCGCTGCCCAGGAGGATGCAGGCCTCGGTGCCGCTCTGGGCTTCGCGGATTTTATAAATGGGATTCCCTTCCAGAAAAGCCCTTAGAATCTTGCGGCTCTTGGGATCATCGTCCACGATGAGGATTTTCTTGTGTTCCACGGGCCTTATGGCCGGAAAAGAGAGGGTGAAGACCGTGCCCTGGTTTTCCCGGGTGGCCACAGTGATGGTTCCGTGGTGGCGTTCGATGATGTTGCGGGTCACGGCCAGGCCC
The DNA here is from genome assembly GCA_020723325.1 of Desulfosudis oleivorans. Lineage (GTDB taxonomy): Bacteria > Desulfobacterota > Desulfobacteria > Desulfobacterales > SURF-7 > DYJD01. Next base: position 62,146 of record DYJD01000018.1, read on the forward strand.
AGGCCGGTGCCGCCCATGCTGCGCTTGGTAGTGAAGAAGGGGTCCATGATTTGATTGAGTTTGTTTTCAGGTATGCCGATGCCCTGGTCGCGAACCTCGATGGTCACACGATTTTCCGACGGGTTATAGGAGGTTTTCAGGGAAACGCCCTTGCTGCGGTCGGGCAGGGCTTCCAGGGCGTTCTGGATCAGATTGATGATCACCTGCTCCAGTTTACGGAAATCGGCGTTGATTTTCGGCAGGTTTTCATCAAAATCCGTATGGAAGTGATCGGTGGTATGTTTGATTTTATGGTTCAGCAGGGCTGCGGCTTTATCGATAATTCGGTTGACGTTCTCCGGCCGGAAGCGGGTGGTGCTTTCCTTGACGGAATATTCCCGCAAATCCTGAACAATGCGTTTGATGCGTTTGGCGCCGTCTTCGATACCTTTGATGAGGGCCGGAATTTCCTGCCGGATTTCCGGGAAGGGCAGGCCGGCCACGCTGAAATCGCCATGGGCCTTATGATATTCCTCCAGCACCGGCGAAATGCTTTGCCAGGCTTCGGCCAGGATGGGGGCATTGAGCATGATGTAGTTGTTGGGATTATTGACTTCATGGGCCACCCCGGCCACCAGAGTGCCCAGGGCGATGAGCTTGTCGGCCTGGATCAGTTCCTCCTGAAACTTGATTTCCGAACTCATATCGTGGATGCGCAGGATGGCGACCCCATCGGTATCCTTTGTTCCTTCCAGGGGATAGACAAAGATTCGCTCGGTCCATTCCGGATCCACAGGGCTTTCCTGTTCATAATGTGTATGGGTTTTCCAGGAAACCGCTTCAGACATTCTGCGATGGTGGGCCGGGAATCTGCCTGGATCAAGGCAATTCATTCCGATGCTCAAGCCGCCCAAGGGCTTGAAATAGTCCCAGGCCGCCTTATTGAACATGACCACCCGCAAATTCCCATCCACCAGGAGTAAAGGCTCCAGGATGCCGTCAAACACGGAGGTCAGCAGGGTGCTGCTTGTTTTCAGCTTTTCCTCGTTCCGCTTACGTTCGGATATATCCCGGATGATCTCCAGGTGGAATTTTTTCCCCTTCACCGATAGGGTGCTGGCGCTGACTTCAACCGGCAGTAAACCGCCGTTCCTACATTGCTGGCAGGTCTCGTAAACCGCCTTGTTTTCAGGATCCAATTTAAATACAGTTTTGATAATCTCTTCTTTTTTTTCAGGGGCGCGCAGATCGGCTGCGTTCATGGCCAAAAGCTCCGCACGGGAATAACCGTAGGTTTGGACGGCACGCTCGTTGACTTCCACGATATTCAGGTTCTCATCCGCAAGAATGATGATATCGTTGGCGTAGCGGGTGATGGCTTCATAATGAAGATATTCATGGATTTGATAAATCATTTCGAGATTATCCGCCATGGTAATCAACGGTGATTATATTCTGTAAGGGATGGAAATGGTAATGATAAAGATAGCCCGCAATATACCTTGGTCCCGCTCTTTTTACAAGTCCCAGTTTGACTTATTAATATTTCCCATCCCATGGGACACGGTCCGAATTTTTCGAACGCGCCGGCTCCAAGGGGCCCGGACAAAGCAGGCATGGTTTGGATAACTATTTTGAAATTCAAAGTATTCATGAAATATCCAAAGAAAGAGGCTGGTGGCATGGATTTTGAAATACATTTAATATTTGAGATTTGAGACTGAATGCGAACAACGAAGGTGTGGTATGAAGCTCGATAAAGCGGATGCCGGCGGATCTGAAAAAGCGCGGATGGCCGAGAAACTGCTGGAAAGCGAGGCGCGGCTTCAATTTTTTTCAGCAGCCACTTCCGAAGGCATCATCATTCACGAGGGCGGCCGCATCGTCGACGTGAATCAACGGGGCCTTGAGATCTACGGCTACCAATTGGAAGAGATGATCGGCATGGATGTGGCGGAGACCTGGGCTCCGGAGGATCGGGATAAAATCCAGGCCCATATCCTGGCTAAAACCGAAACGCTCTATGAAGCCGCCGGAGTGCGCAAGGACGGATCGCGGATTCATTGCGAAGTCATCGCCCGCAATCTGAAATGGAACGGCAAACATGTCCGCATCGCCTTGATCCGGGACATGACCGATCGAAAAAAGCGGGAAACCGAACTGCGCCGGGCCGAGAAGGAACGTTCCTTGTTGATTTCGGCGGTGGAGCAATCGGCCGAGGTCATTATCATCACTGATACCAAAGGCATTATCGAATATGTCAACTCCGCCTTCAGCAAAATCACCGGATATTGGAAGAATGAAGCCCTGGGCCGGGACATCCGGTTCTTGCGCAGCGACCGGCAGGAGCGCGGTTTTCACCGCCGGATTTGGCAGATGCTGGCCGAAGGCAATGCGTGGAAAGGGCGGTTGATCTGCCAAAAGAAGGATGGCGGCTATTTCACTTCAGAGACCTCCATCTCACCCATTTTTGATCCGGATGGGGTGATCGTGAACTATATCGGCGGAATGCATGATGTCAGCGCCATGGTGAAACTGGAGGAGCAGTACCAGCAGTCCCAGAAGATGGAGACCATCGGCACCTTGGCCGGGGGCATCGCCCATGATTTCAACAATATTTTATATGCCGCCATGGGTTTCACGGAACTGGCTTACAATGATGTGCCCAAAGGCTCCAGGGCCGCCGTCTGCCTGGAAAGCATCATGGCTTCCCACAAGCGCGCCTCGGATCTGATCAACCAGATACTGACCTTCAGCCGCCAGAACAAACAGGACCGCAAACCCATCCGGATTCAGCCGGCCCTGAAGGAAGCGGTGAAGCTGATCCGCAAAATCATCCCGACCAATATTGAGATTAGGCAGAAGATCAACGCGGATTGCGGTCCGATTCTGGCCGATGCCATCCAGATTCACCAGATCGTCATGAACCTTTGTACCAACGCCTTCCACGCCATGCAGGAAAAGGGTGGAGTCATGACCATTCGCCTGGATTCCATTCGGGTTGGGCCGGAAAGGAGTCACCTGGGGGTTAGCCTTGAGCCGGGGTATTATATCGTCCTGGAGGTGGCGGACACGGGCGTCGGCATGGACGCGGCGGTGCTGAAACGTATTTTCGAGCCGTTTTTCACCACCAAGGAAGTGGGCAAGGGCACGGGCCTGGGATTGGCCACGGTTCATGGAATCGTGAAAGAGTACGACGGCGTGATCCATGTCACCAGTGAACCCGGCCGGGGTTCAAGCTTTTTCGTTTTCTTCCCGGCCTGCCCCCAGGAAGAGGTCGTCAACCTCAAGGCCGAAGACCTGGCCGACCTGAAGGGCACGGAAAGAATCTTGTTTGTGGACGATGATGAAATGATCGTGCGTTTTGCCGAGCGATCCTTGAAAAGCAAAGGCTATGATATCCATTCGCGTTCCAATGGCATGGAGGCGCTGGAGGCTTTCCGTGCCGATCCCCATCGTTACGACGTGGTGGTGACCGACATGAACATGCCGCGCATGACCGGCACGGAATTGGCTGAAAAAATATTGCAAATCCGGCCGGAAATGCCCATCATTCTCTGCACCGGCTTTAGTGAAGCCATTTCCAAGGAAAAAATGCAGGCCATGGGAATCGTCGAGCTTCTATACAAGCCGGTGATAACCAAAAAACTGTTGAAAGCCATACGCACGGCAATGGATAAAGAGCAACAAAAGGAGCTGAACCATGAAGCGAATTCTGGTGATTGATGATGAACAACTGGTCCGCACCATGCTGCGCATGACCCTGGAGGAAGCGGGCTATGCAGTGGCGGAGGCGGCCGACGGCGATGAAGGCATCCGGCTGTACAACGAAAAAGGGGCGGACGTGATCATCACCGATTTGGTCATGCCCGAGAAAGAAGGTATTGAAACCATCCTGGAGTTGAAAAAGAAACATCCCGATGTGAAGATCATCGCCATTTCCGGTGGCGGCCGGGTGAAGCCGGAGAACTATCTCACCGTTGCCAAATCCATGGGGGTGCGCCACGCCTTTGCCAAGCCGGTGGAGAAGGAGGTGTTGTTGAGGGCGGTGGCGGAGCTTTGCGGGGAGTAGGATGCGGGATGCGGGGCGAAAGTAAAGGCATATCGGGGTCGGGGTTGGGGTCGGTATCGGGGTCGAAAAAAAATCGAAAAGACCTAAAGACGATACCGATTCCGATACCGACCCCGACCCCGAGAGATTGGAAGTTTGAGAAGAACTGAAATCGCAACATCTCGATGTCTCTTGAATGATTAAGACCCATCTATAACTTTGGTTGGTTCTGATCTTTTTTTCCTCCGGCATAGGACACAGTCCGATTTTTTCGAACAAGGTTTTTTCCCTGTTTGCTCTGCAAGCATGGTTATTTTTCTATAACTATTTAATAAAAAATAAAATTTTAAGGCCATCAGATTTGTGGCATGAAATTTGGATTCCAAAACAATGGTTGAGGATTATACAAGGCTGAGGATTGCCCAAAGATGGGGGGCGCCCATCATTTCAGGTTCTACCAACGGAAGCGGCATATGGTAATATGCCGCCCGTGGGAGCGGCTTCTATCCGCGATTCGATATCTCCACCCGTGGGAGCGGTTTCCAGCCGCGATTTGATATCTCCCACCCGTGGGAGCAGCTTCCAGCCGCGATTTGATTGGGGTGATCCTCGGCTGCCGGTTTTTTGACTCAGTGAAGGATTCCGGCAACAACCGGCATTTCTTTTCAGCAGGGAAGCATCGGCTGATCATCCGGCTGCCTGGGCGGTCCGGGACACTCTTCATAGGATAGGTTTCAATGGAGATTCTTCTGTACGGCGGAACCGGCCGGACCGGCCGGCGCATAAAACAAGCAATTGAAGCCTGCATCCCCGGCTGCGCCATCGCGGCCTACGATTCCCAGCCCCTGTTCACGGAAAGGCTGCGCCAATCTGTTTCCGATGTGCTGGTGAGCGTAATCCTGGCATCCAGCCGGCAGGAACTTGCGGAACTCCTGGAGCTGAAAAGCATCATCGCCGAGATGCGCACCATATTAATCCTGCCGGACAGGACAAAAAAAACCATGGCCATGGCCCTGCAATTCTATCCGCGTTTTGTGGGCTATGGCGGTGATGTGCAGGAGCTGACAGCGGTATTGAGGAAAATGGGAAAGAACATGCCGAACGCGGAATAAAATAATGATGGAACACCACAATTCATAATTCGTAATTCCTAATTCCTAATTGCTTTTAAGGAGACTCAGATCATGGATCAAGCCATAAAAGCCGCCGGCAACCGGGAGGGCAAGTATTTGACTTTCAGCATGGCCGGGGAGGAGTACGGCATCGGTATTCTCAAGATCAAGGAGATCATCGGCCTGATGCCCATCACCTCCGTGCCGCGTACGCCGGCCTTTGTCAAAGGGGTAGTCAACCTGCGGGGCAAGGTCATTCCGGTGATCGACCTGCGCCTGCGCTTCGGCTTGGTCTCCGTGGACTACACCGAGCGCACCTGCATCATCGTGGTGGAGATCCAGGGCGCTTCCGGCACCATCATCATCGGTATTGTGGTGGATTCCGTGTCGGAAGTCCTCAATATCAAGGCCGAGGACATCGAGGACACCCCGGCCTTCGGCACCCGCCTGAACACGGATTACATCCTGGGTATGGCTAAAATGCAGGGCGGAGTGAAGATCCTGCTGGACATCGACCGGGTCCTGACCGCCGAGGAATTGGTGCTTATCGACAAAGCCGCATAGGTCAACGCGGAACGCGGAACGCGGAATAAAAAAAGGATGGAACACCTTGATTTATAATTCGTAATTCATAATTCCTAATTGTTTTTTCAGGGGGAGTAAATGTTTCAAAACATGAAATTGGGCACCAAGATCATTCTAGGGTTCGGCATCCTGTTGGGCATAGTGTGTATTTTGGGAGGGCTCGCAGTTTGGAATATGAACAGCGTAGGCAGGATTGCAACGCTCCTGTTCAAGGAAAACTTGCCGGAAGTAACGGTGGCCAACAATGTGGAGCGCTGGTCCTTGAAGACCATGTTTGAAATGCGGGGCTTTGCCTATACCGAAGACCAGGAGTTTTATGACAAAGCCGCCAAAAACCTCACGGAAGTCAAAAAGTTTATAAACCAGGCCAAAAACCACGGCGCAAGCTCGGAAAGGTTGGCCAAGCTCAAGGAGGCAGCGGAAAAAGCAGAGGCTGAAGTTCTTGAATATGAAAGATTGGCGGAAGAAGGTCGCAAGCTCACCAAAGGATTGGAGGAAGAACGCCGGAGCGCAGAGTCCTCCGCCAAAAAATACATGGAGCTTTGCTATGATTTTCTGGGTGAGCAAAAGTTGAATCTGGATGCGGATCTGGCCGCCGGCAAGGATGTCAACGCCATCCGGGAACGGGTGCGAAAAATGGAAATGGTCAGCGAGATCGTCGATCTGGGCAACTGGATCATCATCGGAACCTGGAAATCCCAATTCCGGCGGGATCCCAAGCTGCTCCAAGAAACCGGGAAGTTTTTCGACCAGGTGAACATGAAATTGGACGAACTTAAAGCCATCACCAAACAAACCTCCCTGCAAAAGATGATCGAGGACTGCCGGACTGCCGGCAAAGCCTATCGGGGTAATATGGATAAATTCCTGATCGACTGGCAGGAGCGCGAGAATTTAACCCAAAAACGCGTGGAGGTGAGCAGAAAGGTGTTGGAATTGGCCCAGTCCACGGCGGAAATGAGCATGGACAATACGTCCAAGGCTTCTGAGAAGGCCGCTTCGGCCCTGGGAACAGCTTCAACCATCATATTGGCGGGTCTGATTCTGGCCATCATCACCGGCGTATTTGCGACGATTTTTATCACTCGCAGCATCACCTTGCCGATCAGTCGGATCATTGCCGATCTATCCGAGGCTTCAGAGCAAATTTCCTCAGCCTCGAGCCAGATTTCCTCGGCCGGCCAATCCCTGGCCGAAGGGTCCAGCCAGCAAGCCGCCTCCATTGAGGAAAGTTCCTCATCCCTGGAGGAGATGTCCTCCATGACCAAGCAGAATGCGGACAACGCCAATCAGGCCAATACCCTCATGTCCGAAACCCGCAAAGTTGTGGATACGGCCAATGCATCCATGACGCGCCTGACCGAGTCCATGAAGGAGATCACCAGGGCCAGCGAAGAGACCTCCAAGATCATCAAGACCATTGACGAGATCGCCTTCCAGACCAACCTGCTGGCTTTGAACGCGGCCGTGGAAGCGGCCCGGGCCGGCGAAGCCGGGGCCGGTTTCGCCGTGGTGGCTGATGAAGTTCGCAATCTGGCCATGCGCGCCTCGGCGGCAGCCAAGAACACCGCCGATCTCATCGAAGGTACGGTGAAAAAAGTGAAAGACGGCTCGGCATTGGTGGACAGCACCAATGAAGCTTTCCAGCAGGTGGCGGAAAGGAGCACCAAAGTGGGCCAACTGGTGAGTGAAATCGCCGCCTCCTCCAATGAGCAGGCCCAGGGCATCGAGCAGATCAACAAGGCTGTCACTGAAATGGATAAAGTAACCCAGCAGAATGCCGCCAATGCCGAAGAGTCCGCATCCGCTTCCGAGGAGATGAGCGCCCAGTCCGGGCAGTTGCAGGACATGGTGGGTGAGCTGACGGCCATGGTGGGGGCGGCGGCCGAACGCGGAACGCGGAACCCGGAACGCGGAATGATAAGGAATAAAACCGGGCAAACCGGGAAGGCTGAAGTCGGAATAAAACCGGCAAGAAATGCTTCGGCTAAAATCGCCAAGGAGCAACGCCGGCCGGAGGAAGTCATTCCCATGGAAGAGGATTTTAAAGACTTCTGAATGTAAGGGCGGTTCGCGAACCGCCCCTACCCGCGGAAATTGCCCAACGCGGAATATAAAATGATGGAACACATTAATTCATAATTCGTAATTCCTAATTCATAATTGTTTTTTCTATGCTTCAGTCTTTCGAGATAAATGAAAATGAATTCCACAAATTAAAAGAGCTTGTCTATCAGAAATGCGGGATCAATCTGAATGACAACAAGAAGGAATTGCTGCGGGCGCGTTTGGGCAAACGTCTGCGCAAGCTGGGCATGGACAGCTTCAAGGAATACCATCGCTTTTTGATTGAGGAGGATGACGGTGGGGAACTGACCCAGATGCTGGACAGCATTTCCACCAACCTCACCCGTTTTTTCCGGGAGGAGAAGCATTTTGAATTTCTGGGCAAGGAAGTGCTGCCGGCCGGCTTGGCTGGTCTGCGGAAGGGGGAGCGGTTGAAATTGAGGGCGTGGAGCGCGGGTTGCTCCAGTGGTGAGGAACCCTATTCCCTGGCCATGTGGATTCTGGAATCCTGCGGCAACGGTCTGGGGATGGATCTGCGAATACTGGCCACGGACATCTCCACCAAGGTACTGAAAGGAGCCATGCAGGGGGTTTACCATGAATCCCGCACCCGCATTGTGCCCACGGAGCTGCAGCGCAAATATTTTCAAAAGGGCTGCGGCAAATGGGAAGGGCATTTGCGGGTCAAAGCCGAAGTGCGGCGTCTGATCGATTTCCGGCGGCTGAACCTGATGGAGCCGTTCACCTTCAGCGAGCCCTTTGACTTCATCTTCTGCCGCAATGTCATGATTTACTTTGACCGGGCCATGCAGGAGAGCCTGATCAACCGGTTTTATAATTGTCTGAAAGAGGGTGGTCATCTGTTTGTGGGACATTCCGAAAGCCTCATGACCCTGTCCCACGCTTACCGCTATGTCCGCCCGGCGGTGTATCGGAAAGAAAAGAAAGACTGAATCCCTAGTAGAGGAACACGCAAATGCAAGAGATCACCCAACACCTGGATCGGATTGCCTTGAAGGCCGTCACCTTGGAAAGCGGCGATATCCCGGCCATGGGCGAATTGCTGAACGCCCTGGATGAGCTTGCCAAACCCGTCAACACCCTTTCCAACCCCCTGCCGGGCATGATCGTTCACGGATTGCATGGTTTTGTGGAACGTCTGATCCTAAATGAGGAAAACGATCTGGAGTTTCTGGGGAAAAGTGTCGGGGAGCTTCAGGAAGTTTTTCGGGCCATTCAGGTGGATGAAAACTACATGGGGGATCACCTGGATTTGTTGCGCAGATTGGATGGCGGCAAGGCAGCCGAAGAAGTTCCGGAGGACTCCCAGACCATCGGAACCTGGCAAACCAGACCGCCCAAGGAAGAGGGGTTTCTTTCCGACGAAGACGCCATGATCATGCGCGATTTTGCCATGGAAGCCATTGAGAACCTTGATAAAATCGAATTGGATCTCATGGACCTGGCCCAGAATCCGGATTCCACGGACATCATCAACGATATTTTCAGGCCTTTTCATACCATCAAAGGGGTTTCGGGCTTTCTGAATCTGACCCGCATCAACCGCCTTTCCCATTGCACGGAAAATTTGTTGGACAGCGCCCGCAAAGGGGAATTCACACTCACCGAGGACCATACGGATATCATCCTGGAAGCCGTGGATGTGCTCAAGGAAATGATCCGGCATATTCAAAATGCTCTGGTGGCCAAAGACCCGAATCTGGAAGGGAGCATGGCCATCGAGCCCATGCTCGCCAAAATCGAGGCGGTCATCGCCGGCGCCACATCGGCCGGACCGCCCCGTTTGGGAGATATTCTGGTGGATTCCGGATATATTTCCAAGGAGAACCTGCAAAAGGGCCTGGAAATTCAGAAGCAGAACCCCTCGGAGAAGATCGGCAAGATTCTGGTGGAGGAAAAGCTGGTGCAACCCCGGCAGGTGGCGGCGGCCCTGGATACCCAGCGAAAAGCCGCCAAGGCCGTGGATCTGCAGGTGAAGGTGGATACGGTCAAACTGGACAACCTCATCGATCTCACCGGTGAATTGGTCATCACCCAGTCCATGCTGCGGCAAAACGAGGTGATCTGCTCCTCCAAAGATCCGCGCCTGTATCAGAACATCAATCAACTTTCCAAGATCGTTTCCGACCTGCAAAAGACCGCCATGTTCATGCGCATGATCCCCATCAAGAACACTTTCCAGAAAATGGTGCGCCTGGTGCGGGATCTGGCCCGTTCTTCCGGCAAGAAAGTGGATCTGGAAATGCAGGGGGAGGACACCGAGATCGACCGCAATGTGGTGGAGGAGATTTATGAGCCGTTGGTGCACATGGTGCGCAATGCGGTGGATCACGGGCTGGAAACACCCGCGGAACGCCTTGCCGCCGGCAAATCCGAGACCGGAAAAGTAATCCTCAGGGCCTATCACAAGGGCAGCAGCATCATGATCGAGATCCGGGACGACGGTCGGGGGCTAAACAAGGAACGAATTCTAGAAAAGGCCCTGGCGGCTAATTTGATTCATTCCGCCACCGGCCTGACCAATGAGCAGATTTTTGATTTCATCTTCCACCCCGGCTTTTCCACCGCCAGCCAAGTGACCGATGTTTCCGGCCGGGGGGTGGGCATGGATGTGGTGAAGAAACGCATTGAAAAGCTGAAAGGCCATGTGGCCATCAGCTCCGAGCCCGGCAAAGGGACGGTTTTCAGTATCGCTCTGCCCCTGACCCTGGCCATTATCGAGGGCATGGTGGTGCGGGTGGGGGAGGAACGCTATATTCTGCCCACCCTGGCCATTGTGGAAAGCGTGCGGCCAGAACAAAGCAACTGCTTTACCGTGGCCGGCAAGGGCGAGATGATCAAGTTTCGCGGGGAATTGCTCCCCATGATGCGTTTAAGCGGGACATTCGCTGTGGCCGGGCAGTATCAGAATCCATGGGAAGGCCTGGTGGTGGCTGTGGAGCACAAAGGCCGCAAACTGGGTCTGTTCCTGGACGAGCTCTTGGGCAAGGAGGAAGTGGTCATCAAAGGCCTGGGGGAAACCTTCAGCAAGGTCAAGGGCATCAGCGGCGGGGCCATTCTCGGCGACGGCCGCATCGGGTTGATATTGGATATGGAGGGGTTGTTTGAACTCGCGGAAGAATAAAAAAAACAACAATTATGAATTATGAATTACGAATTATGAATCATGGATCAGGGCGGTAAATATATACAACAATTATGAATTATGAATTATGAATCACGGATCAGGGCGGCAAACATACCGGATATAAATGACGTTCCTGGGCGATAGCCCGGACGTGGTGAAATTATACGGATAATATCGAAGGAAAAATAAAATGGACAGAATACCACAATTCCTAATTCGTAATTCCTAATTCCTAATTGCTTTTCGAGGTTGTTTATGGAGTTGATGTTCATGCTCATGCTGCTGACAATGGTTTTGATCTTGTCATAATCGGATTGCCGGATCATTGGGTTTGCCAAGGTAGTGAAGATTATGGAGAAGGGGGAGGGGTTTTGTTTGCCGATTCAGGCCGGTGGCGGCCTGGCAAATGTGAGTCAACAGCAGCCGGATTAAGGGGGGTAGTCATCATGATGAAAAACGGGAATAACCATGAATACATTGAATTCAGCCGCTGGGAAGGCTTGGAGGAACAGATTCAAGAGCAAAACCGTTTGTTTGAAGAAATACGGGAAAGAATCGCCGCCATGGAACGGTTCGTTAGCGAAGTGCCGGAACATACATTTAAAAAACAATTATGAATTATGAATTACGAATTATGAATCGTGGATCAGGGAGGCGAACATGCTTGATGATATATGCGTTCCGCGGGATAAGCCCGGACAGGGTAGTAATTGCGGTAAAAGTACCGCATGAAAAATAAAATGGACAGAATACCACAATTCCTAATTCGTAATTCATAATTCATAATTGCTTTTCCAAATTGTTTTTCCGGAGTTACTTGTGAATATAATCGTAGGCGTATCAGATATGAAAGTAAGCAACAATCCCGGGGATATGATAATTACGTATTCCCTGGGGTCGTGCATCGGTGTGGCGGTCTATGACCGGGAAGCGCGGGTGGGGGGCTTGTTGCATTATATGCTGCCGGAATCGGAGTTGGACAAGGAAAAAGCCGGGAGGAATCCATTCATGTTTGCGGATACGGGTATCCCGGCCCTTTTCAAAGCCGCCTATCAACTCGGTGCCAAAAAGCAGCGCATGAAGGTGGTGGCCGCCGGCGGTTCCCAGGTCCTGGATCAGAACGGTTTTTTCAACATCGGCAAACGCAATCACACGGCCATGCGCAAGATTTTTTTCCGCAACAACGTCCTTTTGGATCATGAAAATATCGGCGGGGTGGTCAACCGTACAGTGAGGATTTGCATGGATACGGGTGAGATTAATATCAAGATTTCAGGGCAGGGGGAAATCAGCATATGAAACCGGTCCAGGAAATCCTGTCCGAAATCAAGCATTTTGATCCCATCCCGCAGATTGCCGTCCAATGCATGGAGCTGATTGAATCCGACAAGGCCTCCCTGCAAGGCATTGCCGATCTTGTGGCCTATGACCCGATGATTTCGGCGGATTTGCTGCGGTTATGCAATTCGGCCTACATCGGCCTCGCCCGCCATGTGGAGTCGGTGCGGGAGGCCGTCAATTATCTGGGTTTGAACCGGGTGGTGGAACTGCTCATGGTGCAATGCGGCCGTTCCCATCTTGAAAAGGCCCAGGCAGGTTACGATCTGGCCAGGGGGGAATTGTGGCGTCATTCGGCCGCCGGAGCTTTTATTGCCAGGATGCTGGCCGAGAAGCGCCAGGCCGAGAAGCGGCATTTGATCTTCACCGCCGCCCTGCTCAAGGACATGGGCAAGGTGCTGATGGACCATCATGTACATGACGATTTCATCCGCATCCAAAGGTTGGTGGCGGAGGCCGGTCACAGTTTCAGGGAGGCGGAAAAGGCGGTGATCGGCATGGATCACGCCGAATTGGGCGGTCTTTTGGCCCGGCAATGGAATTTTTCACCCCAGATGGCCGCCATCATCAGCCATCATCATCAACCTCTTGCCGCCGGTGAAATGGAACTGGAGACCATGCTGGTGTATGTGGCCGACACCATTTGCATGATGATGGGCATCGGCGTGGGGGCCGACGGCCTGGCCTACCGGTTTTACCGGGAAGTGTTGGAAAAGCTGAGCCTGACCGCCAGGGATGTACAGCTCATCATCGCCGAATTCGGCGTGCATCTGAATGAAATCGATAAAATGCTGGGGATTTCACCGTCCCCGGCAGCATGAGGAAACGCCATGGCTCATACCATACTCATCGTGGATGATTCGCCGCCCATGCGGACGGTGATCCGGAAAACCATCAAGGCTTCCGGTTTCAGCAGCAGCAGTTTTTACGAGGCCGGTGACGGCCGCGAAGCCTTGGAGATCTTGAAGAAGAGCTGGATGGACCTGGTGGTGACGGATTACAACATGCCGGACATGAACGGCATAGAGCTGATCACTGCCATGAAGACGGATGACATTTTACAGGCCGTACCGGTTTTGATGATCACCACCGAAGGCAGTCACCAGAGAGTGGCGGAATTTCTTGCCGCCGGCGCCGCCGGATATGTGAAGAAACCCTTCACACCGGAGGAAATCCGTGCCAAAATCATCGAAATATTGGGAGAAAGCCATGACGAAGACGGATCTGTCGGCAGCGCTGCGGGATGCGATTTCTAGCGTGCTCGAAACTATGTTTTTCAGTTCTTTGGAATTTGTCGATAAATACCAAATCGAAGATTGGCGGGGCTTTGAGCGGATTTGCGCCTGCCGGCTGAATTTCAAGGGCCCCCTATGCGGCTATTTGACTGTCCTGACGCCGGACCGCACTCTCGGAGTCCTCACCGCCGACTTTATGGGGCTTGAAAAAGCGCAAGTCACCGTTGAGCACTTGCAGGGCGCCCTTTCGGAACTTGCCAATATGATCACCGGCGATGTGTTCAGCCGTCATGATCCGGAGGGGGTATATCAGTTGGAGCTTCCCAGGCTCATCACCGCACCCGGGGAAATTCCCGGCCCTGAAAAACCTGGGATGGTGCGCTGTCATGTGCGCACCTTGAACGGACCGGTGGAAGTGCAGTTGGGAATTACGAATTCGGAATTATGAATTGTGGATCAGGCCGATGGATAAAATTAAAGTACTGATCGTGGATGATTCGGCGGTAGTGCGCAAGGTGTTCACCGAGGAATTGTCCCGGTATAAGGATATCGAGGTGGTGGGCAGCGCGCCGGACCCCTATGTGGCCCGGGACAAGATCGTGCGGCTTAGTCCGGACGTGGTCACCTTGGATATTGAAATGCCGCGCATGGACGGACTCACCTTTTTGAAAAAGTTGATGCATTACTATCCGCTGCCGGTGATCATCGTCAGCTCCCTGACCCGCAAGGGCGGCAAGCTGGCCCTGGAAGCCATGGAGCTGGGGGCCTTGGAAGTTATTGCCAAGCCCGACAGCGCCTATTCCGTGGGCGACATGAGCCAGCAGTTGGCCGACAAAATCCGGGCCGTGGCCCGGGTCAAGGTGAACGGCATCCGGCGTTCTTCCTTGGAAAAAATTGAGGCGCGGATCAAACCGACCACCAAGGCCCTGGCCGAGACCACCAACAAAGTAGTTGCCATCGGCGCCTCCACCGGCGGCACCGAGGCCCTTACCCGGGTCTTGACGCGCATGCCGGTGAACAGCCCGGGCATTGTGGTGGTGCAGCACATGCCGGCCCAGTTTACCACTTCCTTTGCCGAACGTCTGGACAGCCTTTGCGAGATGCGCGTCAAGGAGGCCGAGGATGGCGACACCCTTACGGATGGTCTGGTGCTGATCGCGCCGGGCAATTATCACATGCTGCTTAAGCGCAGCGGGGCGCGCTATTATGTGCAGGTCAAGCAGGGCCCCATGGTGCATCACCAGCGGCCGGCGGTGGATGTGCTTTTTTTTTCCGTGGCGGATTATGCCGGTGCCAATGCCGTGGGCGTCATCCTGACCGGCATGGGCGCCGACGGCGCCGACGGTCTGCTGAAAATGAAACAAGCCGGGGCCCACACCATTGCCCAGGATGAAAAAAGCTGCGTGGTCTTCGGCATGCCCAAGGAAGCCATCAAACGGGGGGGGGCGGACCAGGTGCTGCATTTGGATCTGATTGCCCAAGGGATAATAAAAACAATTATGAATTATGAATTACGAATTATGAATCAAGGATGAGATTGGTTTCGGAATGCGAAAAATAGTACTCCGAACTGTTAAGGGTGCCACAAGATATAAATATTATTGATAGAATACCACAATTCCTAATTCATAATTCATAATTGTTTTTGCAGTCGGCATGGAAAAATTCGGATGAAAACTGTTTTTTGGGGTGCGGTGGCGGGTTGGACGGTGTTGACGGCGGTTTTGTTGGGAATCGGCTACCGCCAGGCGCATTCCGGCGCCCTTGAGCTGGCTTTGGCCCAGGCCCGGGAGACGTATAACAAGGATCTGATCTATCGTCGCTGGGCCGCCGGATATGGGGGCGTGTATGTGCCCATGGATCCGCAGACCCCTCCCAATCCTTATCTTGCCGGGTTTCCGGAAAGGGACATCCGCACGCCTTCCGGGAAGCAGTTGACCCTGGTGAATCCGGCTTACATGACCCGCAGGGTTCATGAGTTGGGGGACGAATGGTACGGCTTCAAGGGGCATATCACCAGCCTCAAACCCATCCGGCCGGAAAATGCGGCCGATGCCTGGGAAAAGGCCGCTTTGGAGGCCTTTGAAAAAGGGGTGATGGAAATGTCCGGGCCGGGGATGCTGGGCAATGAAAATTTTTTCCGTTTCATGCGGCCCTTGGTCACGGAGGCCGCTTGTTTGAAATGCCATGAGGCCCAGGGCTACCAGGTGGGGGATATCCGCGGCGGGATCAGCGTGGCCGTGCCCTGGAAGGGATATCAAACCGTCTTGCGCAAACATTTTCTGAATGATCTTATGAGATACGGCGCTGTCTGGTGGATGGGATTTTTCGGACTGTGGTTTTACAGCAAAAAGATCGCCCTGCATTTATCCGAGCGCAAGCAGGCCGAGCAGCGGTTGCTGGAAGCCAACCGCCGGCTGGAACAGGAAAGCCTGCGGGCCGAAGAGGCCAGCAAAGCCAAAAGCGAATTTTTGGCCAACATGAGCCACGAGATTCGTACCCCCCTCAACGGGGTCATGGGCATGACCAGTCTTTTATTGAATACCAAACTCGGGCCGGAACAGCGCGAGTATCTTCGGATCCTACGAACCAGCGGTGACGGCTTGCTGAATATTGTCAATGATGTTTTAGATTTTTCCAAGATCGAGGCCCGCAAGCTTGAACTGGAAAGCCTGGATTTTGATTTGCGCCTGACCGTGGAAGATGCCCTGGTGGTGATGAGCGGCCGGGCACATGCCAAAGGGCTGGAACTGATCTGCCTCATGGAACCGGGGGTGCCGGCGCGCTTGCAAGGTGATCCGGGCCGTTTGCGACAGGTGCTCCTGAATCTTATCGGCAATGCGGTGAAATTTACCCATGCCGGGGAGGTTTCCTTGGGTGTCCACCTGGAATCCAAAGAAACCGACGGGGTGCAATTACGGTTTGAGATCAAGGATACCGGTATCGGCATTCCGGAAGATAAAATTGCCGGGCTTTTCGCCCCCTTTACCCAGGCGGATGGTTCCACCAGCCGGAAATACGGCGGAACCGGACTGGGACTGGCCATCTGCCACCAACTGGTGGAATTGATGGGCGGCCGAATGGGGGTTGAGAGCACGGAAGGCCGGGGCAGTGTTTTCTGGTTTACAGCCCGTTTTCAATGCCCGGCCCAAGCCGAAGCCGGTTTGGCGATTCCCGCTGATGACCTGAAAGGGATGAAAGTGCTGGTGGTGGACGATAATGGCACCAACCGCTTGTTGATCACCAGGCTTTTGCAGTCCTGGGGCTGTCATTTCAGCGAGGCGGAGAGCGGCGAAAAAGCCCTTGCGCTCCTGCAACAGGCGGCGGCGGCCGGCGATCCCTTCCAGATTGCTTTGCTGGACAAACGTATGCCGGGTATGGACGGCGAAACACTGGGCCGGGTAATCAAGGGCGAGTCCATGCTGGCCGGCACCCGTCTGATTCTCATGACATCCTTGGGAGAAAAAGGGGATGCGGGCTTTTTCCAGCAACTTGGTTTCAGCGGGTATTTGACCAAGCCCATCCGGGTGGCCCAATTCCGGGAGGGCCTGGCCATGGCCATGGGTCGGCCCCCGGCTTTGAATGGGGCGACCGAGCCCATCATCACCCGCCATGCCGCTGCCGAATCTCTCAAACGTCGGGCCCGTATTCTGCTGGTGGAGGATGACGTTACTAACCGCCTGGTGGCCCTGGCCATGCTCAAGCAGGCAGGCTATGGGGCCCAGGCAGTGGAAAACGGCCGGGAAGCCCTGGCGGCCCTGGAAAGGGTCCCCTATGATCTGGTGCTGATGGACTGCCAGATGCCGGAAATGGACGGGTATGAAGCCAGCCGACGCATCCGGCAAACCCGCCGGCCGGGTTTTGATCCGGAGGTGCCCATCATTGCCATGACCGCCCACGTGGGCAAAGCCGACCGGGAGAAATGTCTGGCGGCAGGCATGGATGACTATCTGACCAAGCCGGTGTCGCCGGCGGATCTGGAAAAGGTCTTAACCCGCTGGTTGAACAAGGACCGCATGGGCGCCGGCCCGGGGGCGGGAACCATGGTCGCGCTGCCGGAATCGGAAGGGCCGGGCAGCAACACCGCTATGGACGAAACCTTTGAAGTTTTTGATCAGGCCGCCTTTATGGGTCGGATCATGGGGGATGCGGAACTGGCCCGGAGGATCATTTCCGGATTTTTGGCGGATGTTCAACGGCAAATCAGTGGTATGCGCGCGGGCTTGATGCAAAACGATCTTTCCCAAGCCGTGTTTTATTGCCACAAAATCAAGGGCGCCGCAGCCTATGTGGGGGCCAAAGCCCTGAGCAGCCTGGCGGCCCGCATGGAACAAAGCGGCCGGGCGGGCCAAGGGGATGAAATCAGGCGATTGCTCCCGGAGCTTGAGAACCGGTTTGAAGCCTTTCAGGAAAAACAGAGGGTGTTGTAATTGCTTTTATGTGGAACTCGGAATGATTTTAAGTAGCACAATATAAAATTATAATTGATAGAATTCCACAATTCCTAATTCGTAATTCATAATTGCTTTTATAAGGTCGTATCCAAGAAAGGAATCCCATGAACAGCAATGACCAAATCAAAGCAGCCCGGTCCTATTCCTTCCCGGACCCGCTTGGAACCAAGCCGCCCCAGGATATCAAGGGGGAATACATTCAGGATTTTGTTTTGTCCTGGCAGGATCTCTTGGATAATCTTGAAATCACGGCCCTGCAAATGGAATCCGGCAAGGTCGAAGCAGATACCCTGGCAAAGGTGAAACGCATGCTGCACACCATCAAGGGCGATGCGGCCGTGATCGGCTTTCCGGCGGTTTCCGATGTGTTTCACCGGGCCGAGGATGTGCTTTCAGAACAAATCGACAAGGGCGAATGCCCCACCGAATATTTGCTGGCCCTCAAGGACTGGCTGCAGCAAGTCATTCCCAATCTGTTGGCCGTGATCACCGGGCCCCAAACCAAGCCGCCCGCACCGAAATCAGCCGACCCGGCCCCCCAGGCAAATCAAACCGGTAAACAGCGCCTGAAAGTTCTTATTGTTGAGGATGATTTCACCGGCAGGCTGGTGCTGCAGAAAATGCTGGCGGAGTATGCCGAAAGCGACCTGGCCGTTGACGGCAAGGAAGCGCTCATTACTTTCAGCCGCGCCCTGGCCCAAGGAAAGCGCTATGACCTTATTTTTCTGGACATCATGATGCCGGAAATGAGCGGGCAGGATGTGCTCAAGGAAATCCGGCGCATGGAAGCGGAAGCCGGCATCCTGGGCCTGGACGGCGCCAAGATCGTCATGACCACGGCCCTGGGGGACCGGGTCAATGTCATGCAGGCCTTCCGCGAGCAATGCGACGGCTATCTGGTGAAGCCCATCGAGCGGGAAAAACTGTTCACCTTGCTGGGAAAGGAACTGGGATTTAGGGTGTAGAAACGAACATGCGTTTCAAATGAGTTTTTGGTCCTGCAAAACCACCATAGCCTGCTGGGCAATGGTGGTGACCTTACTCAAAGCTTGTGTGAGGTGAAAGCCGGCTTCCTGGATCACGCCTGATTTGGCCATAACCACGGCCAGGTCCAAGCTTTTGCCGGCTTCCTGCCAGGCCGGATGCGGCGCCAGGCGGGCCGCCAGATGGATCTCATGGGCCAGCATGTTCAGCAGGGACTGAATTATCAGCTCAGCCCCGCGCTGCTCGGCATAGTCCAAGCCCCCAGCCTGCTCCACCACCTGGGAAATCCAGATGATCCCCGCCTTGATTTTATCCCCCTGGGCGAACCCCATTACCGCCTTGTCTGTCTCCATCAACCTGTCTCCTTAGAATATAATTGACAGCATACCACGATTCATAATTCGTAATTCGTAATTCAAAATTGCTGGTAAGGCACCCGAGATCCTTCCACCCGGCAGGTAGTGATTCCACTGGACAAAAGCAGCAATTCCACGGCATCCACTGCCAGTTCCGGCTGGGGGGTGGGTGCCATGATCAGCCGTGTCAGGGGAAAAGGCTGATCCGGTCGGCCGGGGAGATCGATGGCCAGCCACGGCGTGAGCCTGCCGTTGAGCTCATGGAATTGCAGATGGGTGTCGGTGGGCTCGATAAGCGGCGGCATACAGAACAGGCTCCAGTGCTCGCCCTGGTAATGGGCCGGATGTTTGAACAAGGCGCTCAGTTGAATGCAAAGCCCCAGGAAATCATCGGCGATGTTGTTGAGATGCAGCCGGAAATCCGGACTTTCCAGGGAATGGGCGCTGAGCCGGCGTTGGGCTTCGGCCAGCAGGTCCTGGATGATTTTTTGTTGCTTGGCTTCATTGAAAATGCATTTGTGCAGTTTAAACCCCAGGGGCTCCGCGTGTTGGCTGAGCAGGCGGCTGTCGAATCCAAGGCTGAGGCTTTTGGAGTGGAAATCTTGGGTGCCGCGGCCGGCCCAATGGTCGCCTTCCTGGGCCAGATGCCGGGCAAAAAGATGATAACGGGGCGGGGCGGTGAGCCGTTCAGCGATCTCATCCAGCAGCAGCTCAAAGCAGAGCTCGTCTTGGGTGGGCTCAAGTCGGGCCGGCCGGCCGGCTGGTTCCGGACTTTCCAGGGGAGGGGCGGCAAGGGCCGCGGCAGACCTGGCTTCCAGAATCCGTGCCGACTCCCGGGCCACCAGCTCGGCCAGATAGGCGATTTCGATGTTCTCGTTGACAAAACGGATATCCGGCACCGGCAGGGCCCGGCCCTGGATGATCCGCATAAATCCTTGGATGGTTTCATAAGCGTACAAAACCTGCGGCGGAGATTCGAATTGAATGAGCGCTTCCAGATTTTCCACGATGGTTCTTCCTGCCCCTTTCTTTTGTGAGAGTTTTTATTTATGGATGCGACTTCCTGCCGTAACCATTTTTTGTGGGAACGGCTTCCTGTCGCTTCCTTTTTTTTGTGGGAGCGGCTTCCAGCCGCGATCCGGTCAAGATGTCGGCTGAACACTTTGCCGCTGTCATGATCAGAGTCATGATCAGCGGACAGCCTACGGGATAATATCGCAAACATCAAGAAGGAAAATGCTTTTAGAAAGCAATGGACTTTGATTGTGACCCAGAAAAAAACCGCACGGGATTTTTCCGGGATGATATTTGCTGTTTTACGGGAAGACATGGAAAAATTCTTGAATCTCACGATATATACTGATATCAATACGGCAATTTTGTTAATATTGATATAATTAATTGATTTTGCATGGTCTATCCTATGATCTCGGAAACCGACATAAGCCCCAAAGGGGCGGATGCCTTGATGGATTATTTCATCATGGAATGGATCGCTATCAAAGCCAAACAGCCGCCTTTGCATGAGAATGTGCTGGTCTTTTTCGGCGGTAATGATATGGAGGCGGTTCAAATCAAAGCCCTGGGAGAAAGCTGGGACGGCCGCCGTCGGGCCTGGTATCCCGGGGGCCAGGACTATGAAAATGCCACCCATTGGATGCCGCTGCCGCCGGCACCGCCCAAGACGCCGCCGCCTTGATGAGAGGAAGCCCAAACCTTGACACGCGCTAAAAAACAAAGTCTTTTTGTGGTGGACGACAGTCCGGTAAACATCAAAGTGCTGGGGGAGACGCTGCAGGAAAGATATGAAGTCCGTTTTGCCCTGAACGGACCAGAGGCCCTGGATTTGATCCGGGCCGATGTTCCGGATTTGATTCTCCTGGATGTCATGATGCCGGATATGGACGGTTACGAGGTCTGTCGCAAACTGAAGGCTGCGGAAGCCACCCGCAATATCCCGGTGATTTTCATTACCAGCATGGACGAGAGTAAGGACGAGGCCAAGGGCTTTGCCGTGGGTGCCGTGGACTATATCATCAAGCCCTTCAATCCCCAAATCGTTCAGGCCCGGGTGGCGACCCACCTGGAGTTGAAAAATCACCGAGAATATCTGGAGGAGATGGTGCGGGAGCGCACGGCTGAACTGGAAAGGGCCAAGATCGCGGCGGAAGCGGCCAGCGAGGCCAAAAGCCGCTTTCTTTCCAATGTCAGCCATGAACTGAAAACCCCCATGAACGGCATTGTGGGCATGAACAGCCTGCTGCTGGAAACCCAGTTGTCCGCCGAGCAGCGCGAATATGCCGAAATCATCGCCAGATCCGCCAAGGCCCAGCTCGTCATCATCGATGATATCCTCACCTTTTGCCAATTGGAGACAGGACGCCTGTCACTGAATCCCGCAAAAGTCCATCCCCGCACCCTGGTCAAGGAAGTCTATGACAGTATTGCGGCCCAGGCCGATGCCAAGCAACTGAATCTCTCCTACGACATTGCCGAGGGAACACCGTCGGAAGTCTGGGGCTATCCCCGTGAGCTGCGCCAGGTTCTGATTTACCTTTCCCAGAATGCCGTGAAGTTCACCGCCGGCGGTGCAGTGAAAATCCATGTGGCCGGCAGCCATCAGGGGCAGGGCCGCATTCGCTTCCATTTCACCGTCAGCGACAGCGGCATCGGCATTCCGGCGCAAAAGATGGATCGCCTTTTCACACCTTTTTTCCAGGCGGACGACTCCTATACCCGGGTCCATGGCGGCCTTGGTTTGGGCCTGGCCAACGCCGCCCGCCTGGTTGAAATGATGGGCGGGGGCATGGAGGTCGCCAGCGAAGAAGGCAAGGGCTCGACGTTTCGGTTTTATGTGGATATGACCGGAACCGGACCAGGGAGGGCAACAGAATGAGTTGATCGTGCTCGTGCTCAGCGCAGTGCTGCTCGTAATCGTAATCGAAAAAAATGATCACCGGAAACAAGCAGCCGATTACGATTACGAGCACGAGCACGAACAATGGAAACGGGCCGCCAGCGGCCCTTTGCCGGAAGATAATAACATTAGAAAGGTTGCATTGTTATGAGTCACAAATGGGTTTATCTGTTCAATGAAGTGGATCAGGCTGAGAAATATATCGCCAAGGGCTGGGATGGAGTGCGCGGGTTGTTGGGTGGCAAGGGCGCCAATCTGGCGGAAATGGATCGCATTGGCTTACCGGTGCCGCCGGGTTTCACCATCACCACCGAGGGCTGCAACGCCTATTTGCATTCAAACGGAATTTTCCCGGAAGGATTATGGGAACAGGCCTTGCAGGCCATGGCCAAGGTGGAGAAGGCCACCGCTAAGAAATTCGGGGACGGCAAGAGCCCCTTGCTGGTGTCCTGCCGCTCCGGCGCCAAATTTTCCATGCCGGGCATGATGGATACGGTGCTCAACATCGGTCTGAATGATGTCACGGCCAAAGGCATGGTAACCCTCACCGGTGATGAACGTTTTGTCTATGACTCCTATCGTCGCTTGATCCAGATGTTCGGCAGCGTGGTCATCGGCATGTCGGACGATGTCTTTGAAGAAGTAATTGCCGAAGCCCGTCGGGAGGAGCAGGTGGAGCAGGACGCCCAGTTGTCGGCCGAAGCCTGGAAGCGCGTGACCGCCAAATTCAAAGTCCTGTTCAAGGAACATACCACCATCGATTTCCCCCATGACCCCTATGAACAGTTGAAAATGGCGGCCGAAGCCGTGTTCAAGAGCTGGAACGGCAAGCGTGCCGTGGATTATCGCAATGCCGCCAACATCTCCCACGACCTGGGCACGGCGGTGAACGTGGTGGCCATGGTGTTCGGCAACATGGGGTCCGACTGCGCCACCGGAGTGGCCATGACCCGCAACGGCTCCACCGGCGAAAAGAAGATCGAGGGCGATTTCCTGATCAACGCCCAGGGCGAGGACGTGGTGGCCGGCACGCGCATCACCCAGGAGATTTCCCAGCTCAAAACCGAAATGCCCAAGGCCTATGAAGAACTGAAAGCGATCGCCAGCAAGCTGGAAAAACACTACCGCGAAATGCAGGACATCGAATTTACCATTGAAAAAAATAAGCTGTGGATGCTCCAGACCCGCGACGGCAAGCGCACGGCCAGGGCTTCGGTGCGCATCGCCGTGGACATGGCCGAGGAAGGCCTGATCACCCGGGAGGAAGCCGTGCTGCGGGTGACCCCGGCCCAGGTGGATTTCTTCCTGCATCCCCAGTTTGATCAGGCGGCCATGAAGGCGGCCTCTGCCGCCGGCAATCTTCTGGCCGTGGGCTTGAATGTGTCCCCGGGTGCGGCCATCGGTGTGGTGGCTCTGGATGCGGATTTGGCCGAGAAATGGGCCAAGGAGGAAGGCAAGCAGGTCATCATGGTGCGGCCGGAAACCAAGCCGGACGATGTGCACGGCATGCTGGCGGCCAACGGCATTCTGACCAGCCGGGGCGGACGCACCAGTCATGCGGCCCTGGTGGCGCGTCAGTTCGGCAAGCCCGCCGTGGTAGGGGTTTCCCTGCTGGAAATCAACATGAACAAGCGCGAAATGCAGGTGAATGACAAAATCGTCAAGGAAGGGGAGTGGCTCTCCATCGACGGCACCTCCGGCGATGTCTATATCGGCAAACTGGATACCATGATACCGGACATCAAGGACCCCTGGCTGATCAAACTGTTGGCCTGGGCCGACGAATTCCGCACCCTGGGGGTCTGGACCAATGCGGATTATCCCAGGGATGCGCAAAAGGCCCGGGAATACGGGGCCGAAGGCATCGGCCTGTGCCGTTCCGAGCACATGTTTTTTGAATCCGAGCGCCTGCCCCATGTGCTCAAAATGATCATGACGGATCTGCCGGCGGAGCGCAAGGAAGCCCTTTCGGCGGTCCTGCCTTTCCAGCGCGAGGATTTCATGGGACTCTTCCGGGCCATGGACGGACTGCCGGTGGTGATCCGCCTGCTGGATCCGCCCTTGCACGAATTCCTGCCCAATCAGCCGGATCTGCTGCGGGAAATCACCGATATCAAGATCCGCCTCCAACATGCCCGCAACATGGAGGAAATCGATGGACTGCTGGATTCCTTCAAACGCAAGGAAGGGGTGCTCAAACGGGTGGAGAGCATGAAGGAGGCCAACCCCATGCTGGGCCTGCGCGGCGTGCGCCTGGGCCTTTTGTTTCCCGAACTCACCATCATGCAGGTGCGGGCCATTTTCGAGGCCGCCTGCACGGTCAAGCGGGAAGGCATCAAGGTTTTTCCCAAGATCATGATCCCCCTGGTCAGCCATGTCAATGAACTGAAACGCCAACGGGAAGTTCTGGAAGAAGAAGCCAAATTGGTCATGGCGGAAAAAGCCGTGCAGGTGGATTACAAATTCGGCACCATGATCGAGCTGCCCCGGGCCGCCCTGGTGGCGGATCAAATCGCCCAGGCCGCGGAATTTTTCTCCTTCGGCACCAATGATTTGACCCAGACCACCTTCGGCATTTCCCGGGATGATGCGGAAACCGGCTTTTTGCTGCACTACATGGAAACCGGCATCCTGCCGGACAACCCCTTTGCCAGCATTGATCCGGACGGCGTGGGCCAGTTGATGGGAATCGCCGTGGACAAAGGGCGTTCCATCAAGCCTGGTTTGGAATGCGGCATCTGCGGCGAGCACGGCGGTGATCCTAAGTCCATCGCCATCTGCCATGCCCTGAAGCTGGACTATGTTTCCTGCTCGCCCTACCGCGTGCCGGTGGCGCGGCTGGCGGCGGCCCATGCCGCCCTTAGAGATAAAAAATGAATTATGAATTTCGAATTACGAATTAGGAATGGAGGATTCGATCATATTTAATAAATCAATTGTCTAAACCCATTATTGTGATTTAGGAGCAGCATGGTGAATTTCGGGCTGGATGAGCGCTTGACGGAAGAGGCCATTGCCCTGGCGGAGAAGTGGCAGGAGCGGGCCAATGACTTGCTGACCTTTGAGGAACGGGGGATTCAGGAGCAGATGCTGCGGCTCCTGACCCACCCCCTGGACAAAGTGGTCCTGACCCGCCTGATCGACCAGAGCTTCCGCTCGGCCAACCCGGCCCGGGTGGCGGATCAGATCAGCAACCTGCTCCACGAATACGGGGTGCCGGATTTCTTTTCCTCAGTGGAAAAGCTCTTGGCCCAGATGTTCCTCAGCATCGGCCGGCATATCCCCAGTTTTTCCGTGCCGCGCATGATCGGCAAGATGCGCCATGACAGCAGCCGCGCCATCATTCCCGGGGAAGCGGAGGTGCTGCACGCCCATTTGCGCAAGCGCAAGAAGCAGGGTGTGCGCATGAACATCAACCATCTGGGCGAGGCCGTGTTGGGGGAGGCGGAAGCCGAGGCCCGGCTCATGACCTACGTGGACGACCTGCGCAATCCGGAAATCGAGTATATTTCGGTTAAAATCTCCACCATCTATTCCCAGATCCAGCCCCTGGCTTTTGAGCATACCATCGCTGTTTTAAAAGAAAGACTGGGCCTGCTGTTTCAGACCGCGGCGGAAAACCGTTTTGTCCGGGAGGACGGCACGGTGGTGCCCAAATTCGTCAATCTGGACATGGAGGAATACCGGGACCTGGCCATCACGGCCCAGGTCTTTCAGACAACTTTGGATGAACCCCGCTTTCAGCAGCATTCCGCCGGCATCGTGCTTCAGGCCTATTTACCGGACTCCTTTCCCATGCAGCAGGCAATCACCGCCTGGGCTAAAAAGCGCTTGGAAAAGGGCGGCAGCCCCATCAAGATCCGCATTGTCAAGGGCGCCAACATGGAGATGGAGATGCTGGAGGCCGCCCTGCAGAACTGGCCCCTTGCGGTTTATGACCGCAAATTGTTCGTGGACGCCAACTACAAGCGCATGGTGACCTTCGGCCTTAAACCGGAAAACTGCGCCGCGGTGCATCTGGGCATTGCCTCCCACAATTTGTTCGAACTGGCCTATGCGGCGGTGCTGGCCCGCCGCGACAACGTCACGGCAGGGTTCAGTTTTGAAATGCTGGAGGGCATGGCTGATCATATCCGGCGGGCCATTTGCGAAGCCGGCGGGGAAATGGTCATGTATGCGCCGGTGGCCACCCGCGAGCAGTTCATCAGCGCCATTGCCTACCTGATCCGCAGATTGGATGAAAATACGGCCCCGGAGAATTATCTGCGTTACGCCCCGGGCCTCACGGTGGATTCCCAAGCCTGGGACTTTCTCAAGGAACGCTTTCGGGAATCCTGCGCTTATATTAATCAACCCAAGACCGGCCCCCATCGCATCCAAAACCGGCTCACGGAAACCTTTCCGGAAAAAATGGGTACCTATCATTATCGCCGTTTCGTGAACGAAGCGGATACGGATTTTTGCCTTGGGGCCAACCGGGAATGGGCCCAGGGGATCAGGGACAAGTGGAAAAAGGGGCCGGGGGATGAGCCGCCCGTGATTCCCCTGGTGATCGCGGGCCGGGAAATCAGCGCCGGCCGGGACCAGCGGGATTGTCTGGACCCTTCCCAGTTGCCCCGCAAAATCGCTGTGGCCCGCTATGTGAAAGCCGAGGCAACGGATATTGAACAGGCCGTGGCAACCGCCCAGGCTGATCCCGACGGCTGGCGCCGCCAAAGCCTTGCGCAGCGCCACCTGCTGCTTTCCGGTGTGGCCCGGCAATTGCGCCAGCGGCGCGGCGATCTCATAGGCGCGGCCATGGCCTGCACCGGCAAACTGCTCACGGAAGCCGACGTGGAAGTATCCGAAGCCGTGGATTTTGCCGAGTACTATCCCTATTCGGCCGCTGCTTTTGACAGTCGGCCGGGTCTTGAAAGTCGCGGCAGAGGCGTGGGGCTGATCCTGTCTCCCTGGAATTTTCCCATTGCTATTCCCTGCGGCGGCATCATGACGGCCCTTGCGGCCGGTAATACCGTGCTGTTCAAGCCCTCGTCCGAGGCGGTGCCGGTCGCCCATGAATTATGTCGTTGTTTCTGGGAGGCGGGGATTTCCCCCAATGTGCTCCAGTTCCTGCCCTGTGACGGATCCGTAGCCGGCGCGGCCCTGATTGCCAGCCGCGACATCGACTTCGTCATCCTCACCGGCGGCACGGAAACCGGCCTCGCTATTTTGCAGCAGCGGCCGGATTTGTTGCTGGCGGCGGAAACCGGCGGCAAGAACAGCACCATCGTTACGGCCATGTCCGACCGGGACCAGGCCATTAAAAACGTGGTGTACTCAGCCTTCGGCAACAGCGGCCAGAAATGCTCGGCCACCTCCCTGTTGATCCTGGAAAGGGAAGTCTACGAGGATGAGGCCTTTGCGGCCCAGTTGGCCGATGCGGCCCGCAGCCTGCGGGTGGGGTCCGCCTGGCAATTTGAAACCAGGGTGGGGCCCCTGATCCGTCCGCCGGGCCAGGACCTGCTGCGGGCCTTGACCACCTTGGCAGAAGGGGAATCCTGGTTGCTCCAGCCCCAAAACATCCATGACAATCCCAATTTATGGACCCCCGGAATCAAATGGGGGGTGCGGCCGGGCTCGGACACCCACCTCACTGAATTTTTCGGACCTGTTTTAGGGGTCATGGCAGTCGACGACCTGGACCAGGCCATTGCGCTGGCCAACCAGAACGGTTACGGCTTGACAGCCGCCTTGGAGAGTCTGGACAAGCGCGAACAGGAAGGCTGGAAAAAAGGAATCCAGGTCGGCAACCTGTATATCAACCGGGGCACCACCGGCGCCATCGTGTTGCGCCAACCCTTTGGCGGCATGAAAAAATCCGCCCTGGGGGCCGGCATCAAGGCCGGCGGCCCCAACTATGTATCCCAGTTCATGGATTTCAACACCACAGGCTATCCTGTGACCGGCGCTCTTTTACAGGAAAGTCCCTTGTTGGGCCTGATTCAGGAATGGCGCAGAAAATTGGCCTGGGGCGATTTCGGCGAGGTGCGCGCGGATCTGCACAAAACCATTCATGCCATTGAGAATTATCTATATTGGATGGAACAGGAATTCGGGATAGTCAAAGACTATTTCCACCTGCGCGGTCAGGATAATCTTCTGAAATATCTACCGGTGGGTCGGGTGCTGGTGTGCCTGCACCCCCAAGACAGCCTGTTCGAGACCCTGGCCCGCATGGCCGCCGTGCGCATCAGCGGCTGCGCGCTTTCCATCAGCGCGCCGCCGGGGCTGGAAAATGGGGTTGTGCGCTTCCTTGCTGGTTACGATGGTTCCAGATTGACGGGCGGAACAGTTCTGACCTTTCAGAGTGATGCGGAAATCGCGGCTTCCCTCGCGGATTACCAGCGTATCCGCTATGCCGGGCCGGAAAGAGTTCCCGCGGAAGTATATTCCGCCGCTGCCCGCACCGGTTTTTATATTGCGCGCACCCCGGTGCTGATGGATGGCCGGCTGGAATTGCTGCAATACTTCAGGGAGCAGAGTATTTGCGACAACTACCATCGTTATGGCAATCTGGGGGAAAGAAGCTTGGAAAAGAAAGTTACTTTTTCGGGGAATTATTATGGATCAGACTTCTGAACGCCGTCTTTATCCTCGCTCCAATGGCCAGGGGCCGCTTTTATTCGCGGATTACGGTACGGAAAGGTATCAGGATGCCCAGCTTGTGGACTTCGGCATCGGCGGGTTGGCTTTCGCGACGGACAAGGCCCTTGAACCCGGCGGGGATGTCTGTGTGCGGACAGAAGGGCGCCTGGCCGCGGGTTATGGGGCCAAACTGGCGGGCGGCCTGCGGGCCGAAGTGGTCTGGTGCCGGCGGCTGGCGGACTCCTTGTCGGACCAGTACCGGGTGGGCGTGGAGTATTACGAGCCGGCCCTGAAATACCAGGATCGTCCCTGGCGGCGTGCTTACAGCGAGGCTGTTCCCAGACGCCTGACCTATGAAAATACATATATTCCGGAATATCTGGCCCGGACCGCCGGCCGCTTTCCCCATCGCATGGCCATTTCCTGCGGCCGGGCCGCATTGACCTACGCCGAGCTGGAAGACGGGGTGGGAAGGCTGGCCACCTGTTTGACGGCTTTCGGCATTCAAAAAGGCGATCATGTGGCCGTGTGCCTGGCGCGCCTGATTCCGGCCGCGACAGCGTATTCAGCCATATTGAAAATCGGTGCCGTGGCGGTTTTGACCGATCCCGGGTGCTCCAATCAGACCCTGGCAGGTCAGTTCCGCGATGTGGGCGTGCGGGTGCTGATTTGTCAGGAAGAAGATTACGGGCGGATGCTGGAAATCCGGCGCGATTCCGGCATCCGCCAGATCATTTTAAGCGCGGAAAAAGACTATGCCGGCCTTGGGGACCGCATATGGTTGACCCTATCCAAAAAAAAACCGGGTGGCCGGCCCTGGGGCCGCACTGCGGAAAATATCTATTGCTGGAAAAGGGTCATGGGGGCTTATTCGGTTAATCCGCCCAATACCCGTTTGACTTTTCAGGACCAGGCCCTTTGTCTTTTCACCCCGGACGCAAAGGGGCGGAAAAGGCGCATTCACTGGGTTTCCCACGGCCTGCTGAGCCGCCAAATCCAGCAATTGGCAGCCTGGTTTTCCGGTGAAAACGAAAAAATTCTTTCCACCTTTGCCCTGTATGAAGTCCATGGGCTTATCTTTGCCCTTTTCCTGCCCCTTGCCCGGGGCTGGCAAACGATTATGGCACCGATGAATGTCAAGGAGGGACGCCCATTGCCGGCCGCCATCACGCGCATGAATTTGACCCTGGCATATTTATCGGCCCATGACTATGCCGATTTGCTGCATCATCCGGATTTTGACGACGGCTGCGCTGCCGGCATCAAGATTTTCATGACCGGGCAAAGGCCGCTGCCCATGGAGTTTATCCGGGCCTTTGCCGCCAAAACCGGTCGCAACATCATCAGCGTCTTTGGCTTGGATCATCTGTACCCGGTGACCCACCTGCAGCCCTTGCACGAAGGTTTGTTCAAAGCCTACAGTATCGGCATCCCGGTGCCGGACTTGGAGTGCCGCATCGTGGACCCGGAAAACGGCAAATCCGACGTGCCGGTGGGAAAAACAGGCGAGCTGGTGGTTAAAAGCCGGGTTGTCTCGGACAGAGAGTCGGGCGGGTTCAGAGCCGGCCGGCCGGGACGTTTTGCCGGAACGGCCTGGCTGCGCAGCGGAAGGATGGCCAGGATGGACGAGGACGGCTTCTTTTACCTGGTGTAAAACCGGTTCCACGGCGCCTAGGGCGGTTCGCGCACCGCCCCTACCGTTTAGCCCTTGCCCGGAAATGATACTTCAGGGCCGCCCTGAAGTGGCCAGAGGCCAGGAGGGCGGCGGCGATGCCCTGCCGGGATGCGGCGGTGGAACAAAGGCGGTCGGCCTTGTAAAACAATTTCAAGGCCTCCAGGGCTTGACCGTCCTGCAACAAGGCGGCCGCTTCTGCCCGCATGGCCCCGGCCTTTGCCGAAAGCGCGCGCAAGTCGTCCACTTCCGTTCCGCAACGGGGGCAGGAAGCTTCTTCTGCTTCGATTTTTTTCCGGCAGGTGGGGCAGTTCATTTGGCTTCCACATAAAACAACAGATCATCGATGGAGGAATTCTATCAATATATTTTTTAATTGCCGGAGCGTAGCGACTCCACAACTTTAGCTCACTTTAGTCACTCGCAACTTTAGTCACTTTTTTCCAAAACTTCCCTCACTTTGGCAGTCAGGGCATGGATGGAAAAAGGCTTTTCCAGAAAGTCCACGCCGTCATCCAGGACCCCGTGGCGGGCGATGACGTCGGCGGTGTAGCCGGACATGAACAAGGTGCGGATTTCCGGATACCGGGATTTGATTAGTTCCTGGAGATCCCGGCCGTTCATTTGGGGCAAGATCACATCGGTGATTAGAAGGTGCAGGGGGCCTTGGTTACTTTCGGAAATGGCCAGGGCCTCTTCCGGGCTTTTGGCAGCCAGCACGGTGTAGCCGTAGCGGGTAAGAATCGTCATGCTGAGCTCCAGAATCGGATCCTCATCTTCCACCAGCAGAATGGTTTCAGAGCCGCCGGTGGGTTTGGCGGTAGTGGCTGGCACAGCCCTGACCGGGTTTTCAACAGCCACTCGGGGCAGGTAAATGGAAAAAACCGTTCCCTTTCCGGCTTGGCTTTGAACATGGATGAAGCCGTCATTCTGTTTGACAATGCCGTAGACCGTGGCCAGGCCGAGGCCTGTGCCTTTGCCCACTTCCTTGGTGGTATAGAAGGGCTCGAACAGACGTTCCAGGCTTTCGGCACTCATGCCGCAACCGGTATCGCTCACGCTGAGCAGCACATATTCGCCGGGGACAAATTCGGAATGGGGCCGGCGCTCGTCAACCACAACTCGATTTTCCGTGCGAATGGTGAGATGGCCCACACCGGTGATGGCGTCCCGGGCATTGACCGCGAGATTGGCCAGGATCTGGTCGATCTGGGTGGGGTCCATGCGCACCGGCCAGAGCCCGGCCCCCGGGTGCCAGGCCAGCTCGATGTCCTCGCCGATGAGGCGGCGCAGCATGCTGAGCATGCCGCTGATCAGTTCATTCAGATCCAGCACCTTGGGGCTGATGGTTTGCTTGCGGGCAAAAGCCAGGAGCTGGCGGGTGAGTTCGGCGGAGCGCCGGGCGGACTTGATGATTTCCAGGAGATGGGGCCGGAGCGGGTCCGCCGGTCCCATAACCTCCTGCATGATCTCGGCATGGCCGATGATCACGCCCAGTTTGTTGTTGAAATCATGGGCCACGCCACCGGCCAGGCGGCCGATGGACTCGATCTTCTGGGCCTGGTGCAATTGTTCCCGCAGTTTTTCCCGCTCCTCTTCCGAGCGTCTGCGGGCGGTGATGTCGGAGATGACGCCGATAATGCCTTCGATGCGATCATGGTGGAGAATGGTGGCTTTGTTGAAAATCACATGACGGAGCTCGCCGGAGCGGCCCTCCACCTGGCGTTCATAGGTCTGCTTGCCGGGGGCGGCCAGCAACTCCAAATCCATCTGATGGAGCTGGTCGGCTCTTTCCGGGGTGGCAAGCGCATACACGGTTTTACCGATAATCTCCACACGGGAACGCCCGACAAATTCCTCAAAGGCTTTGTTGCAGCCCATGTACTTGCCTGCCGCATCCTTGTAATAAATCGGTCGGGGGATGGTCTCCAGCAACACCGCAAGGAATTCGCTCTGCTTGCGCAAGGCCTCCTCGGCCTGCTTGCGGGCGGTTATGTCCATTGCCAGGATTAAAAAACCTTGGATGGTCCCATCCGCATATGCATCCGGCACAAAACTTACCAGGCCGTATTCCATCTCGCCGGTGGGTTTTTTGATCGGACTTTCAAAGGTGACCTGTTCGCCGGCAAGGGCTCTGTGGGCATAGGCTTCAATCTGTTTGAAGGTTTCCGGGCCGATGATTTCCGCCATGGTCCGTCCGATTACATCCTGGGGCCGGAAGCCGAAAACCCGTTCATACCCCTTGCTGGCAAAGCGATAGCGCAGATCGCGATCCACCCGGGATACAAGTCCGGGCAGGTTGTCCACCACGGCGGACAGGTCTCGTTCCCGTTCAATGAGCATTTCCTTGGCGCGTTTTGTGGCGCTGATATCGCTCATTACATGGACAAAGCCGATGACCTTTCCGGCTTTGTCGAAAATCGGGTGGGCCATTACCCGAAACCATTTTCCCAGGAATTTCATTTCCAGGGTCTCGCGCTGCAAGCTGGTCCGCGCTCGGGTGACCGGGCAATTTTCAATGAAACTTTCTGTCTGGTGAACAAGGCGGTGGCAAAAATTACCGATGATTTCCTCAGCGTTTTTTGCGATGAGATCTCCAAAGGAGCTGTTGTACTTCAATATCCGGCCTTCATGGTCGAGGATGGCGATGGCATCGTTGATGGCATCGAAAGCCGTATGCCACAGCCGTATCCCTTCGGTTGCGATGAAGGTCATGGAATTCAGCTCATGGTTCATATTTTCAAGAAGCCTGAATGATCATGGTGGCCATTTCCCCCAAATCATAGGTATGGGTCTCGCCGTCCAGGGTATAGGTGACGGTCTCGTTTTCGCAGGTGGTATTACTGAAATCAAAGACCACCTCCTTGCCGTCGGCGCCTTTGATGGTCAGGGTCCCGTCCGTCGGGACCCCGCAGGTCTTGTCGATGATGATGCCGGAGGCCACGCATTGATAGGTTTGGCCGTTGATGTTCACCGTGGCATTGCCGCTGATGCCGGATTCCTCGCTGTAATCGATGTCCGTGTCCACGCTGATGGAGCCGGATTGATAATCATATTCCTCGGAATAAAGTTCATAGGTGATTTCCCCGGTTTCCGGATTCAGGGTGAGGGTGACGCTGCCGTTGTAATCCTCATCGCAGATGTTCATGTCTTCGATATTATAAGTCCAAACCAGCAGATCATTCTCCAGTTCAAAGGCGGTGTTGACATTACCGTTGATGGTGCAGTCTTCGTAGGTTACCTCCGTAAAGGTCAGGTCATGGGCCCTTTGTCCGGTTTCCCCGGAAAAGGCATAGGAAACCGTGCCGGTGATGTTTTCGCACGAGCCGTTGAAAACAAGGCTGATGGTGCCTTGGTCGATGCGCAAGTCGCCGCAAACAAACGGTATGGAATCATTGTCGGTATCGTCCGCCAGGGCAGAGCGAAGACTATTGGCGGAACGGTTCTGATCCGGGTCGATGTTGCTGTTGACCGTATGCAGTTTTTTAATATCAGCGGCATCGCCGGCTTTGTCGCTCATGGCGGCCATGGAATATTTGGCCGCATTTTGTACATCACCCTGGGTGGTGGCGGCCGGGGTTTGGGTGGAGGGTGTATTGTCGCTGCTGGTGCAGGACAGGCAAAGCAGGCAAAAATAACAGGCAACCAGGCTGGTGATGATGTTTTTCATGACTAACTCCTTAGACGATTTTAATATTGACATCATTAATTAAATAAAATATTTAGGCCAATAAAAGGCCGGCTTGCGGAAATGATTCAGATAGGCCGAGTTTAGCAAAGCGCGTTGGGCAAATCAAGCTCCATGATTTCTTCAAAAGATTCGAATTTTCAAGGAGAAAAAAATGAATGGGAAAGGCGCCAAGGATTTCGGCGGTATTTTTTTGATCGTGTGCTTGTTGGGGGCGCTGATTTTCGCTTATATCGTCATGCAATCCTTTTTGACGATTTTTCTGCTTGCGGCCGTCCTTTCCATCATCGCCTATCCGGTTTATGGCCGCATTCTTGCCGCCACCCGCCAGCGCCGGTCCCTGTCCGCTTTTCTCACCTGTTGCTTGGTGATATTAATGGTGATTCTGCCGGCCCTGGCCCTGTTGACCATCACGGCCCATGAGTCTGTCCAGATTTACGGTTTTCTCAATGAGAAAGTCCGCTCCGGCGTCATCACCCAGTCCCTCATGCCGCAGGTGCTGGCCTTGCAGCAAAAATACGTCCCACAACTGGATATTACCAGCCTGGATCCGGGTAAAACCGTCACGGATCTGGCCGGCAATCTCAGCAAACAACTCATCGGCATGAGCACAAAGGCTTTGGCAGCGGTCACTTCCACGGTCTGGGAGTTTTTTTTAATGCTTTTTGCCCTGTATTACATGCTCAAAGAGGGCCGGGAATTCCTGGAATGGGTGGCCCATATGCTGCCCCTGTCGTCCAGCCTGGAAAAGGAGATCAGCCGCCAGTTCCAGGAGGTGAGCAAATCCGCTTTTTACGGCACCTTTCTGACCGCCATCCTCCAGGGGATCCTGGGCGGCAT
Source organism: Desulfosudis oleivorans (assembly GCA_020723325.1). GTDB lineage: Bacteria > Desulfobacterota > Desulfobacteria > Desulfobacterales > SURF-7 > DYJD01. Next base: position 97,196 of record DYJD01000018.1, read on the forward strand.
GGGATTTTGGATCGCCGGGCTGCCGGCTCTGGTGTGGGGAACAGCCATGGCTTTTTTCAGCCTGATCCCCATGGTGGGCACGGCCATCATTTGGCTGCCGGCGGCTCTCTGGCTGCTGCTGACCGCCAAAACCGGCTGGGGGATCTTCCTGATTGTGTGGGGCGTTGTGGTGGTGGGCATGAGCGACAATCTGATCCGGCCCCTGTTGATGAAAGGCAAAAACCCCCTGCATCCGAGTTTTATCTTTTTTTCCCTCATCGGCGGACTGGCCTCCTTTGGGTTATTGGGAATTTTATTGGGGCCGCTTTCCCTGGTTTTGCTGCTGGTGATCCTGGAGGCCTACGAGAGTGCGGCCCGGCCGGTGTTGGATGAACTGGATCGATCTTAGAGATCGCCAGTTTGAGCTTGACTTACCGTCATGGCGAATTGTATCATAGTGAAAATTCCGACAATCCATTTAGCTGTTTTATAGACGATTTCCAATCAGCAATTCAATTCATTACAAATCGCATCAGGAGGACCCATGGGCCGCACGAATTCGCATTATTCTTATGGGAAGATCATCATCGCAATATTATGCCTGAGCATTTTGGTCGCAGGCGGCATCCCAGGGGTTCGGGCCGAGGAATCCAAGAGTGAGACCGCTCAAATCTCCGAACGTATGAAATCAATCATTGGCCGTCATGAATCGACCATCAAGGAATGGGCTGCCGATTCGATATTGGTGGCGGCTGTAACCGCCCAAAACACGAAGAAAATGAGCCTGGAGGAAATCAAAAGGATCGACGATGAATGGATGAAAGGCAAGCAGGAAAATTTTGCTTCTGAATTGCAGGAAAACGAATCCGGCAAATTCCTGAAGAATAAAATCCGCAGCAATGAATTGCTGTATACCGAAGCCTTCCTGTGCGACAATCAGGGGGCAGTGGTGGGAGAGTATCCCAAGACCTCGGATTACTGGCAGGGGGATGAGGATAAATTCATCCAGTGCTTCAATAACGGCAGCGGCAAAACCTTTACTGGACCGGCAGCATTCGACGACAGCACCAAAACCATCAGCGTGCAGATCTCCGTGCCGGTGCTGGACAAGGGGCAAACCATCGGCGTGCTGATCGTCGGGTTGAAGAATGTGAAATAAATGGATAGAATACCACAATTCCTAATTCGTAATTCCTAATTCCTAATTGCACTACGTTTAAGATAGAACATATGCGGCCCGATGATCTTGTTGGGTTTGTTGGTGCCGTCGTAAAACAGATCGATGATTGGAAGACTATACTTCTCCTGGATTTTTCGGAACAGGGAGGAGGAAATCACCCCCGGGCAGCAGAAGACCGGGTTGACATGGATCACTGCCTCCACAAGGCGATGCTTGATGTAGTATAGCAGCCGGCCCAGGCTCACGGCGGTTTCACCCACAATGAAATTTTCAATGCCGAATTCCTGGATCAACTCCCGGCATTCCACGAGGGATGGTTCCCCGGCATCATCCAGCAGGCCTGCAAAAATCTCCTCGAATTTTTGTTCATAGCCCACCATGGTATTGAACAGTTTGTCGTCCGTAAGGTTTTCCACCACATCCGCGTGCATGGTATGCAGAACCAATTCATTGTAGGAGGGCGGCAGGATCTCACCCCCCAGGGATTGGGCGTATTCGCAAACCGCATCGTTCAGAACCGAATTGAATTTGGCGTACAGGTCGCCGAGGATGCCGATGCGCGGTTTGCGCTTTGCCGGCCGGGGCAGGGGTTCAAACAGGCCGCGGATTTCCTTGGCGGCACTCTGGAGGGATTTTTTATTCAGGATATGCTGCCGGATGATTTCCTCGGAGCGATTCACCAGGGCCATGACGCTGCCCGGCACGCTTTCATAGGGCTCATAGCGGAAGCGCAACTTGTTCAGGATCGAACACAGAATCGTTACCGCGAGCAACAGGGCATTGGCCCGGGCCGGAAGACCCGGCACAGCCGCAAGGCCGTTGGTGTTCATGACCCGCACCAGGCCCAAGCCGGCCTGGCGGCAGGCCAGTTTCACCAGGTTGGCGTATTGGTTGAAATTGCAGGAAAGGCAAATGCCGGGAAGATGCAGCAGGACTTTGGAAGGGTCCAAAGCCTCCTTGCGGATGGTATCGATCAGGGAGCCCACAATGGCCACGTTGGGCAGGCATTCACCGCCGGTGGCATGGCGGTAACCCTGGTTGAGGGTTTCCCGGGTAAAGGGGATCACCCGCGCGTCAAAGCCCGCGACTTCAAACACGGCCTGCTGGAGCCGGTTGATGCGTTCTTCCACCAGGGGAATCAAAATCGTATCCCCCGGCCGGGGTGTGTCCGGGGAGTAGTCCTGTCCGGTCGATTTCGCCGCGTGTTCGGTCCAGGCGGCCCGGTCTTGAAAGTCAGCGACAAAGGTGTCCACGGCGGCTTCGATGCGGGTCAGGTAGCCCACGTCGCTGCTGTGCTCATCGAGCTGGAGGATCAGATAGGGCTTGTGGATTTTCGCCATAAAGTCCTTGAAATAGTTCATGAGGTAGGCGTCCGGACTGCACCGGAAACAAGTCAGGAAAATGGGATACACATTGGGCTGCTCTTTCAGGGCTGAAAGGGCCAGGAGCAGTTGCTGGCCGAAATACCAGTGCATGTTGGGCAGATGGTCGGAGGAAGCCGCGTCCGCCCTTTGCAGGAGCATGGTCTGGTTGAGCAGCTCAAACCCCATGGTTTCGAGTTTGGCCGGAATCCCCAGGTTGATGCGTTTGTCAAAAAGGGTATAGGGCCGGCCTAGGAGTAGGATTTTCATGCGGTCCTTTTCCGTGGCAAGGATTTTTTCACCAACAGCGGCCCAGGTTTGTTGCTTTGCTTGAAAATGCCGGCGGGCCTGGATAAAAGCCGCGGCAATCCTTTCCCGGGGCAGGTTCAAGCGTTCCGAAAAATAGTCGGCCAGGTCCCCGGCGATTTTGGCTGCCGGGATATTGTTGAATTTGATCCTGGGGGACAGCAATTTCCCGCCGAAGTCCAGGTCCGGCAGGTTGTTGATGATGGTGGCGGCATAGGAGGAGTAGTAGCAGAAATAGGCATCGGTCAGCTTTTCGGCAAAGGGTTCCTCCTTGTCAAGTTGCTTCACATAGCTTTGCTCGTTGATCAAGGTGGGTAAAAAGATATAATCCACCTTCTGTTGTAACAGGGCCGCGGTCATGCCGTGGGACAGGGCCATGGGCGCGCAGAAATCGGCGTTGATCATCTTCATGCCCGCGGCTAGTTTTTTGTCCGAGCTTTTTTCAATCACCACATTGCAGCCCAGACCCTGAAAAAAGTCCGCAAATAAATGCACATATTCCATCATGAAAAGGGTTTCGGGAATGCCCACCACGGGTGCGCCTGGGTGCCGCACCAAGGGCGTATGGAAAACCGCTTCAAAGCGCTTTTCAAATTCAGAGGATGTTTCCCGCACGCCGGCCTTGCGATCCTCATAATCCCGGCCGCATTTCAGGCCCCAGGCGGTTTTGGCAGCGCCCACCGTATAGATGCGCAGGTCGCACTGGTTGGCGCAGAGCATGCAGATCTCGGAAACGGTTTCACAGGAGAAATCCATGCCGGCAAAACCGGATTGTTGCCAGTTTTTTTCCTTCAGGGCAATGCAGCAGCCCAGGGCCCCGGTCAAATGGCAGAATTTGGACACATGCACCGGTTGCTGCAATTCATTTTCAAACACGGCCACCAGGGCCTTGTTGCGGGCCGTGGCCCCCTGAAAATAGATCTTGCGGCCTGGGGCGCTTTTGCCCATGACTTTGGAGAGGTAGTTGTCCCGCACGCTGTACAGCACCGCCGCCATGATCTGCTCCCTTTGCCAGCCCTCGGACAGGAAGATGTTCAGATCCCGTTCCATATAGACCGTGCAGCGATCCGAGGTATAGGGGGCGGATTGTCCCGGCACGACTTGGGAAATCTCCGAAAGGCTCATGGACAGGCGCTTGGCCTGCTCTTCAATGAAGGAACCGGTGCCGGCGGCGCACACGTAGTTCATGACCGCATGGGTGACCATGCCGTTTTGCAGCCGGGTGAATTTGGAATCCTGGCCGCCGATCTCGATGATGGTGTCTGTTTCCGGATCCAGGAATGCGGCGCCCTTGGCATGGGCCGTGATTTCATTGATGGCCAGGTCCGCGGAAATGACTTCCCGGATCAGGGCCCGGCCGGAGCCGGTGACGGCCACGCCGCTAATCGACAGGCTTCGGTCGGGGAAAAGCAGTGCTACCTGACGCAACAGGTTGGTAACCGCCTGAACCGGGTCACCCTGGGTGCGGGTATACAGGCCGGCCAGGATCACGCCCCCGACTTCCAGCACCACCGCCTTGGTGCTGGTGCTGCCCACATCAATGCCGATATAGACCGGGCAGACCCCCTGGGAAGGAGCATGGTAACGGGTGATCTCCACCCCGTTCTTTTCCCTATAGTCGTCGGCGCTGAAATCCGGATAATCGCCCAGATTGATCATGAGCGCGGAACGGATTTCCCGGGGCCTGCGGATGATGTTCACCAGGCCCTTGCTCTGGGACCAAGGCAGTTCGCCCAGGGCCGCGGCGCCCAGGGCGTTGAAATGCAGACTATCCTCCGGAACGATCACTCGGCGCTTAATGGCGGCCTGGATTTCCGCCACGATCTTGCGGTTCCGGCTCATGCCGCCGATGAACAGAAAGTCGCCGGGAAGTTTCCGGCCCTTGAGGGTGCCGGCCAGCACGCTGCGGGTGACCCCCAGGCAAAGTCCGGCGGCAATGGCTTCCCTGGAAAAGCCCTGGGCCTGGGCATGGATGATGTCGGATTTGGCAAAGACCGCGCAGCGGGTGGCAATGGAAGGGGTTTTACCATCAAAGGCAAAGGCCTTTTCCGCCAGTTGGGCGGTGGAGAAACCCAGGCGCTCGGCCTGCTGGTCCATGAAACTGCCGGTGCCCGAGGCGCAGTCGGAATTGACAAAATGCTCGACATAGTTGCCATCCTGGTCCAGGCGCACCAGGAAAAAACTCTCGCAGCCGATGGAAAGAATATTCCGGCAGCCGGTCTTCAGCAGGCGCCCGGCCTCCACCGCCGTGATCACCGGGTCCAAGACCGGCAGGCCCGGCAGGTCGATGTTGCCGGTGATTCCCAGGGTCGCTATGGATCCGCCGTTGCCGGCCGTGTTGATTTCCCGGAGCAGTTCTTCATAAGCCCCGGCAATATCGCCGTTGTGTTCCCGGCTGCCTTTCCAGACCGGTCCGCCCTGGTCCAGTAGTACTGCCCGGATATTTTTAGAGCCGAAATCAAAGCCTGCTTTCATGTTTTTTTCCCTTGTTGAAATTTGCCATACTTCTTCTCGGGGTCGGTATCGGTATCGGAATCGGTATCGAAAAAATATTTCAAAACTTCGATATGGTTGTCCGGCATGTACGAGGATTGTCAGTTCGATAAAATACGCTTTCGACCCCGATACCGATACCGACCCCGACCCCGAAACAACATCCCGCATCCCGCATCCCGCATCTCAAATTTCAAATCTCAAATCCGATTTCCCCCTCGCATATAGGCCACCCGCAATCCGATTTCAACCGGAAAAAATTCTTGACAATCCTTTCCAAGTTAATTTATCTATACTGAAGGAGATTAAGTATAATTGAAGATGGCTCTGCAACATAAATTCGGCGACAAACTCCGGCGGGTACGGGAGCGCAAGGGGATAACCCTCAAAGCCGTGGCCCGGAGCGCTCAGGTGAGCGAAAGCCTGGTTTCCCAGATTGAGTGCAACAAGGTCTCGCCTTCCATTGACACCTTGATGGCCATTGCCGATGTCCTGGACCTGGATCCGGAATATTTGTTCCGGGATTTCAAGAAGAACAAAAAAGTGGAAATCCTGCGCCGGGCCGAACGGGAAAGCGTTGTCCAGGCTGAAGTCACCTATCAGCAGCTTTCCCGGTCGCCGGAGCCCACGGATAAATTCGCCGTGGAAGCCTTTTTGCTGGAAATCCCGCCGGGGGCCGAGAAAGGGGACAGGGAATACGGGCATCCGGGCAAGGAACTGGGAATCCTGCTGGAGGGGCAGGGGGAACTGGTCTATGGTACCCAGACTTTTGATTTGGATACCGGCGACAGCGTTTCCTTCCAGTCCGACATTCCCCATATTCTGCGCAATACCGGCCGGAAAATGTTGCGGGCCATTTGGATCATCACGCCGCCGCGGATGTTGTTCGCCCGGCGCTGAGTTGATATTTGCGGTTCCGGATTTTTGCAATGAACTAAAAGATCAGGAGAAATCATGGGAAAAACAATTGCTGAAAAAATTTTCGATGCCCACCAGGTGGACAATCCGGCCGGCGACATCCATGTGATCCGCCTGGACGCGGTTTTCTGTCATGAAATCACCACGCCGGTGGCCATCAACGATTTATTGCTGCGGGGCAAGGACCGGGTGTTTGATCCGGCCAAAATCAAGGCTGTCATCGATCATGTCACCCCGGCCAAGGATTCCAAGACCGCCGCCCAAGGCAAAATCCTGCGGGATTGGGCCCGGCGCAATCAGATCAAGGACTTTTTCGACATCGGCCGCAACGGCGTTTGCCATGCCCTTTTTCCGGAAAAGGGCTTTGTCCGGCCCGGCTACACGGTCATCATGGGGGATTCCCACACCTGCACCCACGGCGCCTTTGGGGCCTTTGCCGCCGGCGTGGGCACCACGGATCTGGAAGTCGGGATTCTGAAGGGGGTGTGCGCCTTTCAATACCCCCGCAGTATGAAAATCGAGCTTAGCGGGAACCTGCCGGCCGGAGTCTATGCCAAGGACGTGATTCTGGCCGTCATCGGGCGGATCGGCGTGAACGGGGCCACCAACCGGGTGATGGAATTCGTGGGCCCGGTGGTTACGGCCATGAGCATGGAAGCGCGCATGACCCTCTGCAACATGGCCGTGGAAGCCGGGGCCACCTGCGGCATCTGTTATCCGGATATGACCACAGTGGAATATTTGTGGCCGTTCATTCAGACGGAGTATCAGAGCAAAGACGCGGCCCTTACGGCATTTCAGGCCTGGAATTCCGATCCGGATGCGGTATACGACGGGGTTGTGCAAATGGATGTGAGCACCCTCAGTCCCATGGTTACCTACGGATACAAACCGGATCAAGTCAAGCCGGTTGCGGCCATGGCAGGCACACCGGTGGATCAGGTCTATATCGGTTCTTGCACCAACGGCCGGATAGAAGATCTGCGGGTGGCCGCGGTGGTGCTGAAAGATAAAAAAATCAAGGATTCAGTGCGGGGCATCGTCTCACCGGCCACGCCGGATATTTACAAACAGGCCCTGGCCGAAGGTATTCTCCAGGTTTTCATGGAGGCGGGTTTCTGCGTGACCAACCCCACCTGCGGCGCCTGCCTGGGCATGAGCAACGGTGTGCTGGCCGATGGTGAGGTTTGCGCCGCCACCACCAACCGCAATTTCAACGGCCGCATGGGCAAGGGCGGGATGGTGCACCTGATGAGTCCGGCCACAGCCGCGGCCAGCGCCCTGGCCGGGCATATCACCAATTCACCCTTGTATCATGGGAAGGAGTAAAGGGCATGAAACGCTTTGACGGCAACGTTCTTTTTTTGGACCGGGCGGACATCAACACGGATGAGATCATTCCAGCCAAATACCTTACGGAAATTTCCAAAGAGGCCCTAAAACCCTATTTGCTGGAGGATCTGAAATTAAAAGGTTTCAATCCAGCCACGGATCTCATGGATAAACAGGTGGTCCTCACCCGGGCCAATTTCGGCTGCGGTTCTTCCAGGGAGCACGCCCCCTGGGCCTTTGAAGTCAACGGCATTCATTTGATAATCGCGGAAAGCTTTGCCCGCATTTTCCGGCAGAACATGTTCAATTGCGGCATGTTGGCCATTGAACTGCCCCGGGAGACCATCGATGGCCTGTTCACCCGGTTCAGCGGTAAAAAGACTTCTGTCCGGGCAGATCTTGCAAGTAATCTGCTGCTTTTTGAAGCCGAGGGCGGACGCGCAGAAATTTCCTTCACCCTGGGGGAATATGACCGCCGCCTCATCCAGGCCGGCGGGTGGCTGGAGTATGCCGATGCTCATTATTAATGGATTTGATCAACGAAGACGTGCTTTTTTTGGTTATTGATCATTTGTTGTGCACCACGGCCCGTAGGGGCGGTTCGCGAACTGCCCCTACACACCCCAAAAAAGATAATAATTGGAATCCTGGCACAGTCGTCTTAAAAAAGATGACTTTATTAGATATTTATAGATGTTGGTAATATTTTTGTCGCCTGTGAGCCATTGGGTGTCCGACTTCTCGCAAAATCTGCTGTAATCTCTCCGGCTCTTTGGTTGCCTAAAAGATTCGTATGAATATCTATAGCGAGAGGGAAGCCTTTTCCGTCGTCCTCAATTGTTCGCCCTTCAAGTGCAAGGATAGAAGCGGTTACATCAGCCAGCCATATCATTGCGCCAGCTTGTACCATACCATAAGGATTTAGAACACCAGGGGTAACTGGCATGCGATTAATAACGCAATCAGTACTCCGTTCTTCAATGGAAAACTCGATATTACCGGTTCTTTTGGCTGAGTTAATAAGATCTTTTAAATTACTCATCATATACTCCACGGAAAAATAACGTGCGACTCACCGGTTGCCAGGGCCATACTGGGCTGTCAAGTCTGCACTCAGGTGCGGCCCTGGCAATCCGGTGGAGCTGCTGGTGATTTTTCGGAATTTAATAAATTCGACATTGGTCTTGCATTAAAGCCATCTTCTTACTCGCTTTTTATATTGCACGTATTCGTCACCTAATAATTTCTCCAGATATTTTTCTTCTCCCGGTACAATAATAAGTCCGATAATCATGAAGTGTATCAGGATAAGGATAAGAGCGATAACAGACCTGTAAGGCAGTGAGAATCCAATAAGTAATAAATGCCAGGCTATATATTGTGGGTTTCTTGAAAACCTGTAAACACCAGTCGTAATAACTTTATCGGCCTTAAGATAAGTAAGACTGGTTACTTTTTTAAACGATCTAAACTCAACTAAAGCTTCAGCAATGATTATTAACCCAGTCAACATGAATATGTATCCGAAGATTTTGCAAAGTATATTGTCAGGCGCAAACACCCAAATTGGGTGCAGGGTTGCATTTATAATAGTCATACAAAACAAAGATAAAAATATGTAAGCAAATACAACTCCAAGTTTTGATAGTTCGGCCTTCGTTTTATAGTCCGAATAGATTTTTATCAAAAGAAACGGACATACAACTATCAATAACCCAATCAGAAGAGGAATCCACATTTCACCAAATATTCTCATAAGATATCTTCTTTAAATTTCTGACTTATCATACTTGCGCGCTAACGTTGGCAGTCAGTGAGCAGCAAGGGCTTCCACTGACCTTTTTGAAAAAAGATTAAATCCAATTTCAGACGTGCTCTCAAAAATGCACCGGCCCAGGATGTCCACTGAACTGCTTGGTTCGACAGCTTCTTTTGGCACATGTTGCCAATCACTTACTGAAAGATATTGCGCCAGTGATCGTACATGCACCGAAGAGCAGTGCTAGAGTGAGCCAGTACTGCCACGCTTTGAAGTAACCGACCATGATCGTAGTGCCATTCTTAAGTGGCAGAATGAAAATACAGTCCAGGATAATGCCAGTTGCAATCATCAGTGCGCCCAATGCAGCACCGCGTGCTGCGGTCACCATAACAGAGCCTTTAGCAAAGTACCAGGCTGTGCCAATAACCGCCAGCAAAGGTGCACTCACCATGGCTACGAGCCAAATTGACCACGGCAGTTCCGCCGGAAGCGCAACTGCGAGATTCACGCCGATTATACGACCGGCTATGGCGTTTATTACGAGAGATATCATAAACAAGGTGGTGGTAACACCCACAGCTCTCAAGATTTCCACATTGCCTCCATCCAGCTATTCTTCATGATATATGTTTGTCGAACGACTCTGGTTCGGCCCTTCCCGGGCAATCGATCTTAATCAACTCTACAAAATTCAAATACAAGTATGTTGGTCAGAGCAAAAACACCAGCTAAATCAAGATGAAAATATGACCTGTCATCTATTCCGATTACTGCTCTGGCAGGAATCTCCTGATCTCCTCGCCAATATAAAATGTATAGCGGTACGTATGGTAACCCTGGCAAGCGAATCGCAATATCAGCCCCCTCGATCCTTTCACCGCCCATTTCAAGGGCTCGATTGACCAACTGATCCGAAGCTTTTTCAAACCGTTTAGCCAAAGGGCCAGTAGCAGCGGCATGCGCTCCAGTAAAAAACATCCGTCCACCGGGAAGTTCTTGTGGTACAGTCATTCGCCCACTAGGGGCACCCCTTTAGAAACAGATAAGGTGGTAAGCAGTATATTCCAGCCTGATAACTGACCGGATGATCGGTATTGTTTGCCATTTTGATTCGCTGATTAGCGGGATCAACTGTATATTGGACACTAGGGCGGCTGGTTAGCGCCTATTCCCTATTTGCTCTGCAATCCATGCTGGATCTCGGCGCATTGGCAAAACAGCGACAATATATGCAAAATCTTCTACGATTTCATAATAAATGGCATAAGGGAATCGTTTGGCAAACATCTTATACAAGCCAAATTTCTTTTTATGTACACCGGCATAAATGATCAATGATTCAATGTCGGAAATCAATGAGTCCCAAAAATATTATCCAACTCCTAACTCTCTGAGGTTATAAAAGGCTTTCCCTTCATCCAAATCATCGACGGCTTCTTCTAGAATAAAGACATCTTTGATTTTCATTGCTTTCGGCTCGCTTTAAGCTCTGATAAAGAGATAAATTTTGCCTTTCCGCTTTTAATTTTCGCTTTTCTTTCTTCGAGTATTTTTTCATGCCATTTCGGACTCTCAATTTCTCCATTTTCATATAAAAGAGAATCCCAGAGTGCCTCCATAGTTTGCAAACGATCAGCAGTACTCATTTTTTTTTATATCAGCTATGTTCATTTTTTTTTTCTCCTTTATACGATACGGTAACGGTCAGCTTACCGATAACGGCTCGCCCCTGACTCCCCAATTGCTAAGCGGCTCCGCCGGGCCGCCATTCGGTGCAGCGCCTGGTTCGCTCCTGCAGCTTCGGAACATGACGACAGAGTCTTTATCGCCAACTTCGCGCTCAAGTATCGTCCATCCACTTCTTTCGTATACGGGTGCTGTCTTCACGTGGCAATCTATGTAAAGACCTTGCACCGGTACTCGCGCTGCAATTCTGGCTGCCTCCTGGAGCAGCGCTGAGGCAACTCCCTGTCTACGCAACTCGGGCTTGACGTAAACCGCAGCCACCCATGGAGCATACTGGGGCCTGTGAGCACAATCGCTCTCAATGACACAGCAGCTGCCCACCGGCCGGCCAGCGGCAAGAGCTATGACCGTAAACGGAACTCTGTCCTTTTCTGTGTGGGTCCTGAGTAACCTCAGCACAACCTCGGAAGTGTTGTTTGGCCTATTCCACCACTCCTCGTAAATCCATGTCCCGACAGCCAGAAGGTGTTCCGGGCATTCAGACAGTTGCTGCACTTCGATGTGAGTGAGACCCATAGCGAACGTCCCAAATCAGCGGTGCGGGCGTTCAGCCCGCATCCGCTGCATTTGGCTGATTAGAAATTTAGTATCATGTAACCAAACCACCGAAATTAAATATTGTACAATTTATTCCCCATTTTTTGCTTTATGTAATATAATACATATTTGAGTTTGTATCAAAACATGCATTTTTCACTCTTCGATAGTCCCAATAACTTACAAATGTCAGTGACAAAAAAACACAGCAAAACATTATAATAGCACCAATTGTTTCAGTTATGCCTTTAAAGCTGCCGCCCGGTTCCAATACTGAAATCTGAGGTTCACTATGATAATAAAACACATCAACTGTCTTACTTATTGGATATTCCCCAACTTTTTTCATAGCCCATTCCTTCCCGGCGCCTGATTGAATAAAATACAATCTTGTTCCGATATAATCCGTATCGTGAACCCTATAAGAATAATGGATTTTCGGCCAATAACGGTAGCTTCCGGCTGTACTACCCAACGCCCAACCAATTTCTGATTTTACTATTTCTCCTTTAACAGTGGGCCATTTCGGTGAATGGATTCCAAACTTTACTTGATTATAACCAACCAATACCAAACCAATACTTATGATGAAAAGAATTGAGCATAGTATTTTACAAAGCATCATCCGGATCTTTCGATCTTTTGGAGAAAGTCCGATTTTTTTCTTTTTTTCATTATTTAACATTTTTTCAAGCATTTTGCAGCAGATACCCTTCCAGATTATGGTTTTCGCTACGCTACCGCGTCCGGGGTCGAACCAAGATCAGATTATAAAAATTAAAAATAAAATTTGATAAAGTAAAGAACACCCTTTCAAAGCCTTAGAGGCCAAATTTAAAGATAAAAATAGGTGTTTTAAAACAAAAACATGACCCAGCGACAAAGCTATTTTCGGTCTATTTCTTATTTTCTCACTTTTATCACTTCATCTGTTATTCATTCTGTTGGCCACTAAAGTTGGTGTAATTAATTTTTCAGCGCCTAACGTCGCTAATCAGCCGCGCTGCTTTTTGCGTCGGCTGAATTAGCCTTGTTATGCATTTTTACCCAAAAATTGGATCTGAAATTTCGATAATTAGTTGCTTAAAACTTGAATTTTGATCACTATCAACGTATGCTCTTATGCCTTTTTCTTGAAGTTTCTGAGGATGTAAAGTGATTTTCCTGCCATTAAAGTAGTTAATAATGATTGTCCATGATTGGTTATTGCTGTTTAAACGAGCAAAATGTGTATCGTAAGTAAGAAGGTTTTTCTTGTTTTTATCACTTTCAAACCAAATATCTTGAGAGTCATCGTCATAAGTTAGCTCTTGATATGAAACCTCAACCCACCCATTTCTTGTACAATCGTGACATTGATTTGCGCAACTAACAGAAATTTTTCGATTCGCATCACTAAATACTGGATTTTTACACCATGAATGACTTCCATCTGTGCCTATCCCAACAACCTTGACGAATTTTTGCGTGTTTCTATCGCTTACTGAACCCTCTAATGTATGCCTATGCCATACACCGTTTTTTCCTGTTGGTCCCATTGCACGATAAAACCTCATGGTTTTATTTGCCGGACCCCATTTCTCTTTTTTATATTTTTCTGCAACTCGATATTTAACAGGGAACTTCGGAAGAAGGAGTATATTGCCATTAAAGTTACTAAATTGTTCCCCTGTTGCTTTGAATGAGGAAATTTGTAGTGTTAACCTTTTTAAATCTCCTTCTAAGAATTTATCATTAATTGCTGCAACCGGTATTGTGAAAATAATTGTATTGGCAATAGGAGAGTGAATATTGCCGATATCTACATCAATATCGTCTATTTTAATTTTATAATTATATTCAGGCTGAAATGCATTCCCAACTACCTCAAAATCATATTCACCCGACTCTCTATATTGGACGCCGTACCCCTTTATTCTTCTAACTATGAATAAATCTTTTTTCAACGGAATCTGGTTGATAAACCCCTGAGTATCGAGCACAACAAAATCTTCGATTTCTAATATTCCGCCTTGAGCTTGTTCAACAAGTTCGTTGAGACGGGTTACAGATTCAGATAGTTTTTCAGAAACAAATTCTCTATTTTTTGCCGTTTCTTCAGCAAACTGATGGGCAATGCCGTTTGATATTACTTCTAATGTTCTTAGGTTTTTTTCCAGCAAATAGTCTGAATTTGCAGCGGCACGATCTATAGACCATCCAATTTTATCTGCTGTCTCTTTTAATGATTTAGCGACAATTGTAGAGCTAACCGTAGATTCTCCTGGGACAGGTGAGCATCCCATTATCGAAAATATGCAGCACGAGATCAATATAGTTGTAATGCTAATAGTTTTCATATATTGCATTTTAAAACCTCCTTTCATATACATCAAAGCGCAGGGAATGCATGCATAACGAAAAAATCAGCCGGAGCGCAGCGATCGGCTGGATTGCTTTTGTTAGGAACCGAATTTTCCATAACGCTGATAATCAGAGAAATACAAAACTACTCTCTTTCCATCTAATAGAGCTGGAAAATACAATTCGTAATTCCCTTTACTGTAAGAGAATTTATAATTATTTTCCTGACCGGTAAACACTTTTTCCAAATATAAGCGCTCTTCAATAGATGCTGAGTAAATGAACATATGTTTTTCAATCTCTTCGTCTTTTTCGCGATATTCATGACCGCCAAAACCGAGAAAGACTTTTTTATTTTCAACAACGTCGGGCACAATTAGAACGACTTCAGGGAAGTATTTGTCTATTTTCTTTATTACGGTTAATGTATTTTCTGCCTTTTTGACATATTCTTTTGAAAATTGATAGTTGGCTAGAATGGCAAGCTGCGTATGGTTTTCGGATACCAGCGACTTGGCCGAAGATATAAGCATGTTTTTCTTTTTCTCAGCAGATAGCCAATTCCCAGCAAATAAAATTCCACAAACCAAGAGAAATGATACGCCGATGGCAATCATTGTTTTTCTAGACAACTTCTTAATTGGGGTATTGCTTCCTCGACCTTCTGAGATTGCTGATGATATTTTTGATAGATTTGACATAACATTCAGAACAATCGCACCGGATAAAATTGCAAAAATAGCAAGAATACTTAAGTAGAATATTTCGGTAATATGCTCTCTAAATATCTTCAAATCAAATGTTGTGATAATGAGGAAAATAAAAACCCAATAAAACAACGCAATCGTGGCGAAAATCGCCACCTTGTTGGTGAATTTAATTAAGCGATCATAGTTCATATATTTTCTCCTATTCAATTCCTAACATTTAGATATGCAGCGAACCGGGTTTGTCGGGAAGCAGCGCATATAAATACAGCAATGCAGACTCCAAGGTCGTGGACCGGTCAAGGCAACCAGGTTCGTCTGTATAATCGTTTGGTTGGACAGAGCCGCCGCTCGGTCTTGGTGCTATGGGAATTCAATACACTCCGATCCGGGGTAAAGCGGGTCCCTTTGCGTGACAATGCTTTTTCTCGGATACCGGGTTCCAGGCTTTTCCGATTCCGGTGGCGTCCTGTCCCAAAAAATTTACAATCTCCACAATTTAAAGCTGAATTTAGCAACAGCTCGCCGCCGGCGTCAAGCGAATATATTCCGAATGACGAGATCATGCGGCCAACCGCGCGGCGAAATGGGGGATTGGCGGATCGCTTGTATGCGCAACTTTGATGGGGCTGAGGATGGTGGAGCAAACCAGGTGTTTGCCGCAAATCGGGCAGAGTTCAGGATGATCCTTGCTGTCTTTGAAACAATCCTGCCATTTGATTTTCTGCGGGAGATTTATCGGCCCTTGACCCAAAAGCAGCCGACATTGCAGCAAGGCTTCTTTTTTGACGGGCGAATACAGGCCATAGGAGCGTACAAGCACGGCGTTCGGTAGGGGCACATGCTGCAGGAAGCGCTCGATGAATTCCGGAATTGGCAGGGACATCACTTCCCGTTTCTTACGGCCGTAATGGAAAAAGACTTGATTGTCCTTAATACCGATGATTCTTCTGTTTGAAATCGGTCCGCCGCGCAGGTAACGGCCAAGATAGATTAAAACGCCCCGGCCGTGAGTATACTTCTCACAGATTCGGACATTCCATTTTTTTCGACCTATTTTGTTCATAAGGTTGATGACCTGCTGCGGTCGTTTTCCATCCGGTAAAAGCAACTCGCCGTTAGCAAGCGCCTTGAGAACGGCGCTGCGCACATGTTTGCGGTAAACATCGCGGATGACACCATACGGCAGCAGAAAGTCTTTCCGGGCCGTTTTCCAGGTCCCGTCCTTGGCAAGCCCGCCGCCGGTGACGAGACAATGGATGTGGGGATGGATCAGCAGGGTTTTGGTCCAGGTGTGCAGGGCAGCGATAATGCCGGGCTCGGCGCCCATGTATTTGTCATCCCCGAGCAGTTCAAACAGGGTGTCGCGCGCGCCGTGGAAAAGAATTTCGGTCATGACGGCTACATTGAAGTGCAATAGAAAACGCAGCTCTTCCGGAATCGTAAAAATGACATGGTAGTGATCGCAACGCAGAATGCGCGCCTTTTGTTTTTCAAGCCATTGCTGAACCCGCAGAAAAGCGCACTGGGGGCACATCCGGTGTTTACAGGAATTATACCAGATCCGGTGAAAATGGCCGTCCGGGCAGGATTGTTTGTGCCCGCCGAGAACGGCCGTGCGGCAGACCACCAGGCAGTGGGCCGCTTCCCGGATATGACCTGCCAGTGGTCGTAGTTGCTCGAAAGCGGCATAACCGATTAGGAATATCGTTTGGATGGTGGCGGACCCCATTAGAATTTATATAAACACATATGTTCATATAAATCAACAAATAAATTAATTTGATTTGCCGATTTTATATAATGCCATATTTTTATTGATAAATATCGAAACTATTATGGGGTCTTGCGTTTATTGATATGTATCCGACTGGTGTTTTTTCGGCCGTTCGATAGCCTCCCCCGCGCAGCGGGTCTGTCCAACGCCCGGCATAAGGCGCGGCGGCTTCTTGCCGTCGCCCTTAATGCCGTTGTTCGCCTATCTCGGCATTTTCGTCATAGATACGAGTAAAATTCGAAAACTCAGTACCTGAAAGATCTTCTTCAATCACATTCTTTGCGATTTCGAAATCAACCACAAAATTACAAACTTCCATTGTTCCACTGCCAATGCTTCCGCCATCACAATGACCCAAGCCAGTCCATCCGAGAGTTTCATTCATTCTCTCTTGAAGCCTATGCCGTTTATCAAGATCAGCGGTATCTCCCATGCCATCAATTGCATACTCAATAAGCAGTGTATAATGTTGTTCAAAGTCGATCTGTCTGAAACCATCTGAAACCTTGGAATTTATTTCAGCTTGTATTGTTTTGACGGCTTTCTTGAACAGTGAATCTTTCACAGTCTTCGAATTACCTTTTGTCCCAAGCTTTCCCCAATGAACAGTATGTGATCCATCTTCATTGTCCCACGTTTCCCAATATTCTTTTACATCATCAGTGAACTTATATAGCTTTAACATATAGAATTCCTATGAAGGCGAACGTGCTGCTGTGGGGCGCGCAGCTTTTTGCGCGTCACTCACAAGCGGATGGTTATGCTTTTTTATTTTGAACAATTTCCATTCTCAACCGAAATAGTTTTATTCACAATGAGTATTCCATCAACATGATAACCAGGAGAAAAAGTAACTTTGTCTTTGCTAAGCTCTCCATTGAACTCGGCTATTATGTCTTGGTGTCCTACACCAGAAAGTTCTTTAACCTTTTGTGTGAGCAAGAAATTTGGATTTGACGCAAGAACTCTTACCCAATAAATCTCTTCTGAACCACATGGCTTGATCGTTTGCTGATTATTATTCCAGACAAGTGCTCCTCGAATATGGGTATCTGTTCCTGTGGATGCACATCCGAACATGAATAAGAGAGAAACCAAATAAAATGTTTTTTTAAATAGCTTCATATTAGAGGAGCATAACATATATTATTGAGTAATTTCACTCCATATCAAAATATCGTCTATTCTATAACACGATAATATTACAATTGAAAACAATTATTTTGTGGCCATATTGAAAGAAAAATTGAGGGAAATCGCTCAATAACACGGAGAGTATAAGAATCGGGTCGCGCTATGCTTTCTTAAAATATCAGGCTGTTTCAAACAACCTGATGCTGAAAATGGGTCCTACTTTTCTCTTCCTTCTCCCTAAACAGCTCTGAGACAGCGCAGCTTGGCAAGGTCCTCGGCATAGCCGTACAGATGGAGGCCCTTGCTTTCCACAATCATCTCGCCGTCGTTTACCCCGATTTCAGTCGCCATGTATTCCTTGAGGTTTTGAATGCCGGCCAGGTTGGCCGGCAGACCGCTCCATAGGTCCCATAGCCTATGATATGAAATTGTTATTAAATTTTTAAGGATGTGACCCTTCGGAAAGCGGCGGAAACCAACGGGTTTCGCGGGCTTTTTTGCCGAGCTCGGTCTTGTCGCAACGCTGAACCAGGGCTTTATAAAAGCGATCGGCGGCTTTGCTGTCGATATTTTTCAGCCATGTACCGGAAATGGTCAAGACCAGGGCGGTCTCGTCCGTATTATCCGGCATCAGTCGGGAGGCTTCCCACCCGAGATCGGCAGCCACATAACGGTAGTGAAAGCGCTTGTCCGGTTTGGGGCGGTTGCGGGCGGAGCGCTTCAGTTCTTCTCCATTAGCTTTGATGACCCCGGCCCGGGGCCGGTCTTTGGCCATGCTGCCGAGATCGTATTCCCCGGCCAGGTCCAGCCAATCCGGGTCGACCTCGGTTCCGAGAAGCTCCAAGCCCTGGCTTTTTGCCAGTTGGGCCGTCTGCCATAGGGCCTCCGCTCGTTTCGCACCGGGAATGGTTTCATCCCTGCCCAGTTGCAATCCTTGGGCATAACCTTCCATACTCGCGCGCCACATGACCGGACAATAGGGGATGGCTTCCTGCAAGCGCCCTTCCCGGGCCAGGCGACGGGACAGCAGATAACGCATACGCTCACCAGGTGACAATTTTTTCTCATCAGGGGTGGATTGGCTCGATTGCGGCCAACGGGCATCGACAAATGCCTTAAGTTCCTCCAGGAACAATACTTGTTCGGCAACGTAAGCGGCATCTTGCCAATGCCGCACATCCCCGTATTCTGAAAATTCCGAGCTCTGCACTAGAGAGTCCAGGGCGGCGATGTAATCATTCCGGGCCAGGCTAAGAGTGCCGATTTCAGCCATGGCGCGCAAGGAATCAAAAACCTCCTGATCCTCCACCGTATCGCGACTGATGGTGAAATGGTCGTTCCGGGGAAAGCGGGCCACCACTTCCGAGATGAGGGGCAAAGCTTCCTTTATCTTGCCGTCGCGCAGCAGCAGTTTGGCCCGCAACCACTGGGCAATGGTTGCAGTTTTCGGAGCCTTTTCGAGCCAGGCCCGGCTCATTTCGATCCGTCCGCTTTGGTAGGCTGCCCAGGCTAGACGTTCTGCTTCTTCCGTGGGGGTCTCGATCCCCTTGAAATTTTCAAGCCATGCTAAGACCTTGGGATCGCCGGCAAAGGAACTGGCTGAAAGGAGGTAGGCGGTGAGCAGGCGACGGGCGGTCTCATTACGGGCGCAAGCGGTCCGGGCCGCGACACTGCCTTCCTTGAACGCCCGCCGAGCGGTAAAAAGCAGGGAGTTCATGGCCGACGGTTCGCCGGCCTCGAGCTGCACCCGATATAACTCAAAGGCCTTTATAAAATGCTCCTGTTTCAACTCGGCCCGGGCTTCCCAGCCAAGAGTAGCGGATGCCAGTCCCAGACTGTCGGCATACCCTGCACCCGCCAGATCCCGGACTTTTTGAAACCATTTGCAGGCCTCGTTGGGGTCGGCCTCCATCAGGCTGCGGCCGGTCATAAAGGCCGCCCAGGTGGAACGGAAATGCCTTTCATCGGCAGGCCGCGCCAGAAGGGTGCTCCAGGCCAGGCGCGCCGCTTCGAACTCCTTGCGATGGTAGGCGATGGCGCCGCGCAGATAGTCGGCAAACTCACCCGGCAGGTGTTCCGGAACCTTCACATCGGCTTCAAAGGGTGGTTCGGGGATGGGCGTCTCTTCCCAGAGTTGTTGCTCCTTCCAAGCGACCAGGGCTTCGTTATGTTTGGTTAGAATTTGGCGCACGTTGCTGTAACTGCCGACAACCTGTTGCCTTTTATCCGGATCAATAGGGATTTTCGTCAGGGCCTTGCCGAGTTCTTCCAAATCCATTTGCTCCGTTTGCCGGGCTTTAGCATATCCGTGCCAGCCGTTATCACCAGGTATCATGGGCGGCACCACCGGTTTGAATTGTGGAATCTCGGGGGCTGGAACCCGCTGGGCTTCATAGGCAAAGGTTGAATAGGGTAGCTCCAAAAAGGATTTTTCATCTTCCATCAGAATGCGGTGCGGGAAAAAAGGCCCGCAAGCATAAAGAGGAGCGGGCAGTCCAACCAGAAGAACACCGATCACCAGAAATTTATGGATATGACGTAGCCACATGTGCAGAAACCTCCGTGTGTTGCGCAAAGCGAAGCCAGCCGATGGGCCGGAGCCGGCCCGGGGCAAGATGCAATGGGGCGCCGCCCTGGTAGGAAAACCGCAGGGATGCCGGACTTGCCCGCTCTGGGGTGAAGCCGGCCAAGCCGTCGGCGGCCAGCAGAGCTCCATTTTCCCATTTCAACGTAACCGCTTCTTCAAAAACGCTGTCCATTTCGCCGGTGGCGGCCAGGCTTACTTCCACCAGGCCGGGTTGCGATCCATCCAGCAGGACCTCGGTTGTCGCCCGCGGTTCACGGCCAGCCATGACGGTCTGCAAGGTCGTCAGAGACCAGTTGAACTGGTCAGCGGGATCGGGAAAACGATACCAGATAATCCCCTGCATGCCGGGCGGGCGCAGAGCGGTAAAACGGCGCACCAATCCGGCCATTGCCGCCGGATCAGCCCGAAGTTCGCGACTTTGAACCCGATTTCCCTTGGCAATGGTTTCACCTTCCCCTTCCAGTAAGAGGATCTTGCCCGCTTTATCGAACCATGCCCGGTAGCCATAGGTGGGCAAGGCCACCCAGAAGGGACGTCCCAGCCTGGTAGCGTGCAGCACGGCGGCCTCCGCCTGTTTCGGATCACACAAGGCCGGGAGATTGTCGGCCGTGAGTTTGGCATCCAGGGAGTGCACCTGAAGCACATAGGCATCTGCTGCCTGGATAAGCTCGGGAAAAGTAGAAGCTTCCATCCAGGCAGGCAGGACGGTTATCACCAGGGGAGTAGGGGCGAGTTCCTTGCGGAGAACCTCGATCCATTGTCTGTAGCCGTCTATCTTGGAAGTGGCCGCATCAAAATCGATCTGGATCATGGAGGGTTCGAGGCCGTTACGCCGGGCTTGGTCGCGGATCTTTTTCGCCAGGTCTACCAGAAAAAGGGTTTCCGCCTGCTCAGGACCAAAAGGTCCGGTAAAGGGGTTGATCCGGAGGGCAAAACCAACAGGACGACCCGCCGCCCGAAGTGCCGCATAATCAATCTCCACCCTTGCCACCCGGGGCGGCAGCCCCCTGGGAAAATCCAATTCACCTGCCAAAACCACCCAGCCCGACAGGGATTCCTTTCCTGCCAGGATTGCCCGGCGGAGTCCGTCCTGCCACTGGCGCTGCCAGATATAGGCACTGTGAACCAAGGGCTGTGGCGAACTAGTCCAAAGTTTCCAGACAGCCAGAGGAGACAAGGAAATCAGCAAGAGCAACAGGGCCCAAAGGCTTCTTCGGTTGTTTCTTTTGCAAGGGCCTGTGCGTTTTGGCGGCATAGTGAATTATATTTAACTGGATATCGGCCTTCTTAAACAGCCGCTAATCATTGCGAATAAAAAAATTCCGATGACCACGCCGGTTGAATCAACGGCGAGATCTATCAGGCGCAGATGTCGGCCCGGCACAAAGTATTGATGAACCTCATCGGAGATTGCGTACAGGGCGCCTGTGATGATTGAGTTCGTGATGGTCTGCCGAGGACGTCCCGGTTCAAAGAATCCTAAGAAAAGAAGGCTTCCGAGCACCAGATATTCAAAAAAATGCGCGGTTTCTCTGACCATGCCGTCGGTGATCACAATGATGCCAGGTCTGATTTTATCGGCAATCCAATGGTTGAAAACTCTGACAAAGAACATGCTTTCCTGTCGTGATTCACATCCGGGTAGGCTCGATTGATAAAATATCCCGCCGCACCATATGATAATGGCAAGCCAGTGAACTATTTTCATCTTGTTCAAGGCTCTTGGTCTGCCCTAATTGGCTTTAAGACAGCGCAGCTTGGCCAGGTCCTCGGCATAGCCGTACAGGTGGAGGCCCTTGCTTTCCACAATCATCTCGCCGTCATCTACCCCGATTTCAGCCGCCATGTATTCCTTGAGGTTTTGAATGCCGGCCAGGTTAGCCGGCAGACCGCTCCACAGGTCCCAAGAGCGAAAATAAACAAAAAAGTTCAATTTTCCATCCTGAATACGGGTATCGATGGAGCGCAGGCAAGGCGGATCAACAAGGGTGATGTCCGATGGGTGGGCGATCTGCAGGACCATCTGATTGTTGCGGAAGCCGAATTTCTTATAAGTGTCGATCACCCATTCAATCTGGTTCAGATAGAGCACCCCGTTTTCCTCAAACAGGATCTTACCGTCCACCGGGCGTTTATCGATGATTTCATGGTTGTCGGCCTGCCACCAGGTCAGCTTGTCGCCGGTGATGGGGGTGCGGGTCAAGCGCTCGCCGTAGGTATAGGATTCCCCGGGCTCTTTGTGACCGGTCATGAGGTATTCAATATAGGAACGATCATATCCCGCGCCGCCGTAAATATAGGCTTCCTCCACCGGATTGGGAATGCCGCAGGCCGGGGGAATGTCGGGTATCAGCGGCTTTGTTCCTGGAAATTTGACCTGGCCGGTAAAATAATCATATTCCAACCGTGTTTGCCCGGCATAGGAGCCGCGGTCAATAATGAAGCGCCGGCCTTTGTCCAGAATGTCGTGCACAGCCTGAAACCACAGATCCGGTAAATCCCTTGCCACGATTCCATGAATATTCATTCTAAGTTCCTACTCTTTCTCGCTCTTGCTCATGCTTTTACTCTTAATCTTAAATCTTGCTCTTTCTCTTAATCTTACGCTTAATCATCGACTCTAATTCCCCTCCCACCAGTGGGAGCGGCTTCCAGCCGCGATTGGCCCAATGCAGGAGTCATATATCCCATGAGAGGATGCTTTGTCAAAATATCCGTGGATTGGGATCAGGGGAATCGCATGTAGACTTGGCGCGGAATGTGCTGCCAATAATTACCAGCTTTTTATCCAGCGAATACCATTGCCCGCCAAGACAAAGCGATTCGTGGGTGCTTGGGTTTTGTCTCTGCCATCCAACCTCTCGGGGTCGGGGTCGGTATCGGAATCGGTATCGGATTTTTTCCATGGGGGTGTGGTTGCTTTATAAAATTAAAGCTTATGATGCTGCCCGGCGTAAACTCGTTTGCGGGCATTGGCCGAGGCTGCGAGCACGTCCACATTCACATCCACATAATCAAAAACCTTGGCGCTTTTTTTGCCGGGGGCCGAGCGCAGGACCCGGCCCATATACTGCTGGACCCGGCCGCTGAATTTGATGGGGGTGGCGAGAAAAAGGCTGGAAAGGTTCGGACAGTCAAAACCTTCGCCGATCAATTGGCCGGTGGCGATCAGGATGCCCACCTCGCCGCGGTTGAGCCTTTGCACGATCTGCTTGCGCGCATCCATGGGCACGGCGCCGGTGAGCAACTCCGCCTCCTTTTTAAAGCGGTATTTCAAGAGGGCTTTGAGATTTTCACAATGGGCCTTGCGGTCGGACAAGATCAAACAGACCCCCTGGTTTTGTTCCGATTCAAGGGCCACATCCGCGGCAATGAGAAGGTTCCGCCCCTGATCCGTGGTCAATTCCGAAAGCATTTTGCTGTATTCGTTCACCGGGTCGAAATGGGTCTTGAAATCGGTTTCCCGGTGGATGATTTCCGCTTGGATCATTTTGCCGCTGCCCACCAGAAATTTTTGGTCCACCGTATGATGGAGATCGCCCAGGTGCCAGAAAATCAGTTTGGACAGGTTGTCCCGCCGGAAAGGGGTGGCGCTCAAGCCCAGCATGTAACGGGAGTTGAAGGCGCTGACGGCTTCAGTAAACGTGCGGCTCGGACAACGGTGACTTTCGTCCACGATAAGGAAGCCGGTTTGCCGGGAGGCTTCTTCGGCGCATTTATACACGGATTGCACCAGGGCCACGGTGACTTTTTTTCCAATCTGGTTCCGGCCGCCGCCGATCATGCCGATCTGGTCCTCGGGCAATCCCAAAAAGGTCTGAATCCGCGCCAGCCATTGGGCGGCAAGCTCTTTGGTATGGACGATGATCAGGGAAGGTTGCCGGCGTTGGGCGATCATGTACAAGGCCACCACGGTTTTGCCGGAGCCGGTGGGCGCGCACAACACGCCGAATTCCTTGGTCAGCATTGCGGCGGCGGCCTGGGATTGGAAAGGCTGCAAGACCCCGCTGAAGGTCAGTTGGACAGGGGGCAGCTCGCGGCGTTGATCGCTGATTTCATATGGAACGTTCTGTTCCCGGCAGAGTCGGATCAGATGGCGGATATACCCCCTTGGCAGCGAAAGCCCACCGTCCCGGATTTTTGAATAAAAATGCAGATGTTGGGGAACACCCCGGTTCCAGCGGCCCATGCGGGTGTTTTCCAGCCACTTGGGATTTGGAAAACACAGGGCCTCCATTAGATTTTCTTTAAGCTGAGGCGGAATGGCCGACAGCCGCAACTGGTTGTTCAAGATAATTTTCACTTGTGTTCCTTTTTAAAATTCCCATGACAAACCAGGCTGCCGAAGACTGTACTCCAGGCCTGTTTTAAGTGCAAGTCATGGAAAACTTGATTGAGGAATTGACGGTCTCTTTTTTTTTGCGTATTAAAAGACGGATACGACTCCCATAAACGGCAAAAAGGATTCCGGCAGCATGATACAGAAGCTTTTATTTGTGGATATGGATACGACCACGCAGAATACCTTTTCCAAAATGCTCATGGCTTATCCGGATAAATTTGAAATTCTGACGGTTGGTAATGCCAGAGAAGTCCCCAATGTCGTCAGCGGCGTCAAAATCAGCATGATCATCATCGATTTGAAAATGCCGGATGTGGATGATCTGGAATTTCTGGGGTATATGAGCAAAAATTACCCCAAAATCCCCATGATTGTCCTGACCGCCTTTGGTGGGTCCGAAATCGAGGAAAAAATCAAATCCTTCGGAACCTGCCGATATTATGAAAAGCCGGTGGACATCGACCAGCTTATGGAGAAAATTCTGGATGAACTGGGGTCCAGCGTCAGCGGTCAGATTCACGGCATCAGTCTGTCTTCCTTTTTACAGATGTCCGAAATGGAAAAAACAACCTGTAAGCTGAAGGTCAGACATGACAATGAAACAGGCTTTTTATATCTGGTTAAAGGGCAGTTGATCGATGCCCAACTGGGAGCAAAGGAGGGGCTTGAGGCCGCTTTTGAGATCATCAGTTGGGATAATACCGCCATTGAAATTGAAAAATCCGGAGACAAACGTAAAAAAGCCATCACCATGCCGCTCATGAACATCCTGATGGAAGGCCTGCGCATTAAGGATGAGCGGGATGCTCTGAAAAAAAAGGCGCAAAAGGATACCCTGCGATCAACAGCCGGGGTCCGGAAAAAAACCGCTGAATCGAAACTGGAATCAGGGGGAACTGAAAAGCCGGGCCAACCAGCTCCTGCTGTTGACGGCAAGCAACCACCGGTCGTAAAAGCCAAACCAGAGACAGCTTCCGAAAAGGAAGTCCTGCTGGCGGAAAAAGAAAAAATTATTGCCGGCGCCACTGCCAAGCTGAAACGCAAAAGAATCCTGGCAGTGGCCGTCAGTCTGGCAGTAACACTGGTATTGGCCGCGGCAGGCGGATATATCTGGAAAATAATCATCAAACCCGGGATGGTTGAAAAAGAATACAAGGCGCTACTTGCGGATGTGGGCAAACTCGGCACCTTGGAGGAAAAGGAATTGTTGCTGCAAACCTATGTGGATGCATATCCCGCCAGCCCCTATATTCCTGAGGTACAGACTAAAATTGCCGAGATCCGTAACTTGTTCCAGGAACGGGATTTTCAGGAAGTCGTCGCCAAGGTCGGAAAACTGCCCCTGGACAAGGAATATAAAAGAGCGGCAACCAATCTGTATTCAACCTATCTTGAAAAATATCCCAAGGGACCCCATGGGGATGAAGTCAAACAGCTTTTGGAACAGGCCCGCTCCAGCCTGGATGACCACGAGTTCGAGGCCTTGAAGAAGATACCCCAGGACAGTTTTGAACAAAAACTTTCAGCGTGCCAGACTTACCTGAATGAATTTCCCGAAGGCCGGCATCGCGAGGAAGTGGGCCGAATCATGAAGACCAGCGGTCAGGCTTATTATGATTTTCTAAAAAGGGAGGCCGTGGAATGCGGACAGAGAAGGGAATGGGACAGTTGCCTCAAAAGACTCGACGGGTTCATCGCCAAATTCAAGAATTATGAACGCCTTCGGGATTTCACGGCGCTGCAAATCGAAGTCCGTGCCGAGCAGGTGATGTGGGGCTTGCGCACCAAGGCTGAAAAGGCCGGGGTGGGGTATCAGGATGCCCGTAAAATATACATGGAATATGTGGAAAAGAATCCCAATTCACCGCTGGCTGATCGAATCAGGGCCGAGGTCGGCATTCTGGATAAAAAAATAAAAGAAGAGGAAAAATGGCAGGAGATGCAGCGTCTCGCGCGAAACCCGGAAATCGATGTTTTCGAGCGCATCGATCTTTTTGAGGCCTATATGGCGGAAAGCGCCGCCATGCGTTATCGCAAAGAAGCCGCCGGCGTCCTCAAATATTTGGAAAAAGAGAAAGAACGGGAAATCAAGCAGCGCAAATTGAAAGTGGTGGAGGAATTGCGCGAAAAAGAGCGGGCGGCCAATCTGCAGAAGGAAAGAGAGCGGCTCGAAAAGGCCACACGGGAGTTCAGCGCGGAACTCAGCCGGTCCGGCGGGCGCTATGTGGTCAATAATGACGGAACTGTGAACGACACCCAAACCGGGCTGATGTGGTACATCCTCGACTCCCAAACAGAGTTGAATGCTTGCCTGGATTATGAGTCGGCCCAGGCCTATGTAAAGAACCTGGATGCCGGCGGGCATCAGGACTGGCGTTTGCCCACCAGCAACGACCTTTTGGTCATTCTGAACAACAAACCCTATTTCCCGGAAACCGGGGCCAAATGGTACTGGACTTCGGAATCCTACTGGAAAGGGTATAGCGCGGCCGTTAAAACCGTTGTCCAAACAAGGAAAAACAATTGGGTGCGGGAAGAGGAGGCCATGGATAAATGCGGCGCCGCAAGGGCCGTGCGTCCATAACAAGGAATTCACAAGCGGATATAGTGAGGAGGGAAAATGCATCTTGGAAAGTCGGTGAGACTGGAACGAATCTTTAATCGTAACACCAGAAGGACCATCATTGTGCCTTTGGATCATGGTGTGAGCGTGGGACCCATCCATGGCGTGGTGGATTTGCGTGATACGGTGGATAAGGTGGCCGAGGGCGGCGCCAATGCCGTGCTGATGCACAAGGGACTGCCCCGGCGCACCCACCGGGGTCATGGCCGTGATATCGGGCTGATTATTCACCTTTCCGCCAGTACGGATTTATCGCCTTTTCCCAATGCCAAGACCCTGGTGGGAGACGTGGAAGACGCCATCAGGCTGGGGGCCGACGCGGTCTCGGTGCATATCAATCTGGGAGATGAGACCGAACGTAACATGCTGGGGGAGCTTGGGCAAATCACTTCCCGGGCCGACCATTGGGGCATGCCGGTGCTGGCCATGGTCTATGCCCGCGGACCGAAAATCAAGAACGGCTTTGATCCGGAAGTGGTCAAACACTGCGCCCGCCTGGGGGAGGAGTTGGGGGCGGATGTGGTCAAGGTGCCTTATACCGGTGACAAGGATACTTTCAGCAGAGTGGTGGAGGGGTGCGAAATTCCCGTGGTGATCGCCGGCGGGCCCAAAATGGATAATCTGCAGGAAATCGTGGAAATGGCCTATGATTCCATTCAGGCCGGCGGCGCCGGCTTGTCAGTGGGCCGGAATATTTTTCAGGCGGATAATCCCAGCAGACTCGTGAGAGCCCTGCACGGCATCGTGCATGAAGGTTGGAATGTGGAAAAGGCCATGGGGGTATTGGAGGAGCTGGAAGTCAAATGAATCTTGACCGGCTCATGGCCATCCGTAAGGAATTGGATAGTTTGGATGAGGAGATTCTCGGTCTGCTGAACCAGCGCGCGGCCCTGTGCCGGGAGGTGGGACGAATTAAATCCGCGTCCAAGGACAGTGTATTCAAGCCTTTTCGGGAAAAGGAAGTGCTGCGCGAACTGATCCGCAAGAATAAAGGCCAACTGCCCGATGACCATTTGCTGGCCATTTACCGGGAGATCCTGTCCTCTTCCCGGCGGTTGCAGCAGCCCCAGACCATTGTGTATCTTGGACCGGAAGGGACCTTTTCCTATTTCGCCGGGGTTGAATATCTGGGTCGCAGCGCCGAATTCAGGCCCTGTCTGACCCTGCGGGAGGTTTTCAAGGCGGTGAATACCCGCGAGGCTCAGCTCGGCATCATTCCCCTTGAAAACTCATTGCAGGGAACCGTGGGGCAATGCCTGGATCTGTTTCTCGAACATGATGTCTATATCCAGGCGGAAGTGTTCTGCAAAATCAGTCATGCCTTGCTGAGCTCTCAAAAATCATTGACAGCCGTGCGCATGGTGTATTCCCACCCCCAGGCTTTGGAACAGTGTTCCAATTGGCTGCAAGTGCATCTGCCGGAAGCCCGCATCGTGCCTTCGGAAAGTACCGCCGCCGCCGCGCGTAAGGTGATCGACGCCGACGGCAGCGCGGCCATCGGTCATGAGAAACTGGCGGAAATGCTCGGTCTGAACATCCTTTCCAGACAGATTGAGGATTTGCCGGACAACTGGACCCGCTTCATGATCATCGGTGCTACTCCGCCGGAAGGCGGCAATCAGGATAAAACCTCGTTGCTGTTCACCCTGCCGGATAAGTCCGGCGCCCTGGTTCAGGTTTTAACCCTGCTGGCCCGCCGCAACATCAACATGAAAAAACTCGAGTCGCGGCCGCTGAGAACAGGAAAATGGCAATATGTTTTTTTTGCCGACGTGGAATGCGATCTGTCCAGCGACGAATACAAAGAATTGAAAAAAGAACTTTCGGAGAATTGCCACAGTTTACGGATACTGGGGAGTTATCCGGCGGGCCGGCATCTGCATCGGGTGTGAATAAAGTCTTAACTTGACCATATACAGGGGTTGGGATATAGACCCGGAATATAGAATTATCTTCAACTTTTTGCCACGGTTCGGGAAGATGAGAGGTGCACTATCATACCGAATGTGAAAATCGCGGTAGTAGATGATGACAGACCCACCCGGGAATTCATTGCCAATGTGCTCATGTATTGTGTCAATCGGGCTGTGCAGGCCTTTGAAAACGGCGAAGCCTTATGGGAGCACTTGGAGGCTCAGAATAATATCGACATTATTCTGAGCGATGTTGAAATGCCGCGCATGGACGGCCTCAGTCTGCTTACCAAATTCAAGCAGAAATATCCCCATAAGGTTTTTATTATCATGTCCGGAAATACGGAATATGAAATCCCTGCCCGCAAATTAGGCGCCAATGCATTTTTGGCCAAACCCTTCAAAGTCAATGACCTGTTCGACCTGGTGAAACTGTTTGTAGTCGGCGCACAATAATCCCAGGGGATTGTTGGTCCTGAAAAAGGCCTGTTGCTCTGTCTCTAGGTCCATTTTTTTTATTTTTTCCACCAAAGTCGTCCGGTTGATTTTCAACATGGCCGCGGCCTTGGCCTTGACCCAGTTGGTTTGATTGAGGGCGTGCAGGATCAACTGTTTTTGAAACTGGTTCACGGCATGATTGAAGCCCTCGCCGTTGTGAAAAGCAGTGAGGGTATCCTGCATGACCGGGGGTTGAAAAGTGCGTATTTTTTCCGGCAGATCGGCGGGTTGAATTGTATCATTTTCCACCAGCACGGAAAGCCTTTCCACCAGATTTTCCAGTTCCCGAATATTGCCGGGCCAATCATAGCGCTGCATGTGCAAAATCGTCTCTTCTGAAAAAATTTTGGAGCTTGCCTGGGCTTGTCTTGAATGCTGGTGGATCTTATGTAAAAAATGGTTGATGAGCAGGGGAATGTCCGAGCGCCGTTCCCGCAAAGGCGGCATGTGGATGGGGATGACGTTCAGCCGATAATACAGGTCCTCCCGGAATTTCCCCGCCTCCATGGCTTTTTTCAGGTCAATGTTAGTGGCGGAAATGATGCGGATATCCACATGAATGGTTTTCGTGCCGCCGACTCTTTCAAATTGCTGTTCCTGCAAAACCCGCAGAAGTTTGACCTGCAGATTTGGGGACATATCTCCGATTTCATCAAGAAAAATCGTGCCTGTGTCAGCTCTTTCAAAACGACCGATGCGGGTTTGATGGGCACCGGTGAAAGCGCCTTTTTCATGGCCGAAAAGCTCGCTTTCCAGCAGTTCCGCCGGAATGGCGCCGCAATTCAAGATGATCAGGGGTTGGTTGCAGCGGTTGCTGGCTGCATGAATGGCCCTTGCCGCCAGTTCTTTGCCGGTGCCACTGTCGCCGGTGATCAGCACCGTGCTGTCTGATGGGGCCACTTTTTGGATGATTTCGAATATTTTTTGAATTTTGGGGTTTTCCCCTACAAAGGCTTGAAATTTCGGTTGCATGGTTTTCACCTGATTCCTGTCTACTTACGTATTGAAACACTAGTGATGTGACTCATTTTTCTGTCTCAATATCCTATCAACTTTTATGCCAAACATTTGACACTGCCCAAAAAGAGTGCAAGCGCTTTGATATATGGCCTTTATCCCATCAGATGATCTTTTTCGGAAATTATCGGGGATATGAAAACAGCGGTGTTTGTCCTGTTGATCAGGACGAGAGTCCTGC
Source organism: Desulfosudis oleivorans (assembly GCA_020723325.1). GTDB lineage: Bacteria > Desulfobacterota > Desulfobacteria > Desulfobacterales > SURF-7 > DYJD01. Next base: position 127,932 of record DYJD01000018.1, read on the forward strand.
TCAGAAGGACACAGGCGGCTTGTTTATTATGATAATCGTTTGTTATAATTCAATATAAAAAAGAATAAAAAGGGGCCGGATAAAGCGCCGACTTGGCTTCTATTATAGGATGGCGTCAAAAAGATAACTTCTGGTCTGGCTTATTTTTTATCCGTTTGCCCAGGGCCTGTCGCGTAATACCGAGCATTCTTGCGGCGATACTTTGATTTCCCTTGGCCCTTTTTAAAGCCTCTTCCACCAGCAGTTCCGTGGCTTGTTTGATGGTGGGCAAATCCCCTGAAAAAGTGACCCGGCTTTCCTCATCGGTTTCTTCAGCGCGGTTATCGAATTTGGTTTTGCGCTCTTTCTCAATATGGGCCTTGAAAGTCTCCAGGGTGAGGATGCGGTCTTTGTGACGACTGACAGCATCAAAGATCATGCCCTCCAATTCCCTGACATTGCCGGGAAAGGAATAGGTGGAAAGCAATTGGATCAGTTCCTTGGGAGGGGTGGGAACTTTCTTGCCCAAGGCCTGGGCTGCTTTGGTCAGAAAATGTTCAACCAAAAGGGGGAGATCCTCCAGCCGATTGCGCAAGGGCGGAATATTCACATGGTGGGTGCGCAGTCTGAAATTAAGATCCTTGCGGAACTGGCCGGAGCGCTGGAGAGCCCATAGGTCGGCATTGGTGGCGGCTACAATGCGGGCATTGGAGCGCCGGGGCTCGTCCTGACCCAGGGGCATATATTCCTTTTCCTGGATCAAACGCAGCAATTTCACCTGGGAGATTGTGGTCAGATCGCCGATTTCATCCAGGAAAAGGGTTCCGAAATTCGCTTTTTCAATCAAGCCTTGCCGGTCCCGGTCGGCGCCGGTAAATGCGCCTCGGACATGGCCGAAAAGGGTATCGGAAAAAACATTGTCATCCAAGCCGGCGGCATTCACGGTTACGAGGCGGCCCCTGGCTGTACTGGAAATATGAACAGCCTTGGCGACCAACTCCTTGCCCACACCGGTTTCACCAGTGACGAGCACCGGCTGGGTGGACTGGGAGATGGAACGCAGATATTCGAAAATGGCCAGCATTTCGTTGTTTTGGGTGATGATTTCAGCCTCTTTGCCGAGCTGGTGGGCCTTGGGGTCAACGGCTGTTTTGCCGGCCTGTCTTTCCAATTGAAATTCGGTGAAATTCATGGTTGCGCTCGCCGGATACGGTTGTATTTTGTTTATCTAAGGATGGCAGGATTTGTAAAACAGCATAGTATTTCTTCCACGGTTTGTAAAGGTGTAACTGTTTAATGGGCGATTGCATGTGGCTTTTTCGGAGTCGCAATCGGAATGGAAAGGTCAATAGCGAACCTCGGCCTTTTCCACGACCGGCAATCCCAGGTGCTCCGCCAGTTCGGCTGCCAGGCTGCGGGCATCGCCGAGATTGTCGAAAACCCGCAGGTTCAGGCGGCGGCTGCCTGCCAAATCCACCTTGAATTTGTGGTCTTGTGAACGGTATCGGTCCTGAAGGGGATCATGTCGGGATTTATAAAAAGTACTCTCAACCAGGATTTGTTGAAATTCCTCCAGGGAATAGCGTTGCTGCCAAAGGATGAAAAACCAGCCGGCTTTTCGATCCACTAGCCCTTTGCGCGGGTGGATCACGACCTCATAGACAAAACCCATACTGATCAAGGCATAGGTGCCGGCGCCCATGACAAAAAAATATTCAAGAAAACCGATTTCGTCTTCCAAACTCCAAATGGCCAGGCCGATGAGCAGGACGATGCCCAGAAAAATCCCGCCGAAAATCAGCCTGAGGGGGCGACGGGTGCTGTCCAGAATAATTTGTCCATTGCGATCCGGCGTGCAAAACGGTTCTTTTTTTTTCGAGCGGATTTCCACCTGCTCAAAACTGCCGCCAGGGGTGACGGCTTTGACCCTGTGCACTTCAAGGTCGGGATTGTCCATGGCCGCTGCCAGGCGGCGCTGGTAAAAGCGGATCATGCGGTCCGGCGCGAACCAGAAAATGGAAGCCGCTGCTGCAATGAAAGGCAATGCAATCAACAGATCAATGGTCTCGGTTGTTGGTCCCTGGGTGATCAGCTTGACCAGGCCGAATACCGTGAACAACACTGCGATCACACACCAGATCCCGGCAAACCATCGAAAACCCTTACGAATGGCCAGCATTGTTGACGGGATTTCAATCCGGTGGCAGTCGGTTTTTTCCGGTTGCATTTCATGAACTCCTTAGCGAATCAGTGAAACCCCTACCCGCACGGCGTTGGTCCGTTCACGATAATGGAGCAGGTTCTCTGCCAGCCGGTTAACATATTGATCGGTGGCCCGGGAAGATTCGCCGTCCCGGCCGTTGGATTCGTGCTGGTATCCGGTTTGAATAAACAGACGGTTGATCTTGGTTGGAAACAAACTGCTGCCGGAGGACAGAAAAAACAGCTCCGGTTTGTAACTGGTGTCGTCAAACGGTTTGGAAGCGGATTTGAGATTCCAAAAAGAAGTCTGGGTATAAGCGAAGTGAGCCCCTTGACCCATGGCTGGAACTGGGCCAGGGAGCTTTCAGGATTGAAAAAACGGTACTTGAAACTGAATTGGAATTTACTTTTTTCCGGTTGCAGGCCCAAAATAAAATAAATGGGCTGGTAGGCGGAGATATTGCCGAGATAGGGCTGGTAAAGCGAGAACAGCTCATTCATATTTTGATATTTTTCCGACTGATCCGGGTCTGGATTCTGTTGTGGTTCGGCGGACTGCTTACCGGGGGTGGCGGTGGTTTCCTTTTTCCGGCTCAGATCTTGCCCGGGTTTTACAGATGGGTCGTTTCCCGATGATTTCAAGGGTTGAGAAAAAGCTATGGGGCTCAGAAAAAGCAGGCAGAACATCATCACGGGAATGAATAAATTCACAATCAACTCCTTTTCTGATCCGCAAGAGCTGCGCTGATGGATCGGTTTATCAAACCTTGATCATCCTTTCGGCCGGTACTGATTGTGGGAGCGGCTTCCAGCCGCGATAAGGCCGGAACTATGATCAAGGCCCGTTTATCAGCAGCGTGGACCGTGACGTTGGACAATTCTTGCGAACATCCTCACGAATCCTTCGCACAGGGTGTGGAGGGAGTCAATATCTAGATTTTCCTCGGCAGCGGCATCGAAAAAAATGTGCAGGGCCGATTCCAGCTCTTCATCCGGATGCCAGTAGCAAATCAGAACCGGAACAAGGGGCAAAGGGTGAAGAACGATGGAAACATCGGACCCGCTGTGGTGATCCAGGCGCTTGCCGTCAAAAAGATCCAGCATGTCCTGGAACAGTTCCGGATAAGCATCGGCTATTTGTTTCAGGGGCTTTTCACAGCGCTGCTGAAAATGAGCCAGGCGCGTGGGGCCGTCCTTCAGCTCCCGGAAGTTCTGCCAATTGCCGGAGGGTTTCCGTCCTTGGCCGGTGAGGGTATATTGAAGCAGGGGATAGGTGAGCCAGGGATTCACATGAATCTCCGTGAAAAAATCACCGTGGGGGCCGATGCCGAAATCCTTGCCGAATACTTTTAGGGTCAGGCGGCCTTCTGAGAATTCAGCCCCCAGTCTTTGGGCGGCCTGTCCAAGATCAAGGTCGGTCAGTTTTTGCTTGAGTCCGGTCACGGCAGCCGCCATGTCCTCATCGATGGTATTAGGCTTTTCCGTTTTTCCGCCATAGGTTTTGAGAACCTCCGGATCGAGGTGGGGACAATCCCGGAGTTCTTTTTGGTTTTTGAATACGGCCACGGCAAAGGCCATGCAGGTCTTTTCATGGCAATCCTGACAATTGGAGCGGTTGAGCAGCCGGTAGATTTCCATGGGGTTGTTGATGCGTTGCATGTTATGCTGTCCCTATCGTATTCAGGCCCCTAAATTATTTAAGAACAAGAGTGGATGAATTATTTGACTTTGTGATCGGGGTCGGTATCGGTATCGGGGTCGCAATCGAAATCGCCATCGCACTATCCATCAGCTTTTTGTTCCGGGTGAAGCCGGCATAGGGGACGGTCTTTTTTCGAAACCGATCCCGATACCGACCCTGACCCCGATTTCGACCTTGTCGATCACTGCATGGCCACCCTTGCCATCATGGGGGCGGCGATGAGCATGCCCACCAGGCTGCCGGAGTTGGCAAAACACACCACCAGCAAAATGCGTGTAATGGGATTTTTCCACCAACCCCCAAGTTTGAGAATATCGTCCGGAAGAGTTTCAAAGTCCGATACTTTAGGTTTTTTTAAATAGGCCTCGGTCAAGCCGGCGGCCCATCCGGAATGGACTACCCGAATCACCGTGGTGATGGGAGCTGCCACTGCGGCCACCAGCACTGTGATCGGGTGGGCCAGGGTGAGGATGGTGGCGACGGCGGTGCAGGTCATGGTGCAGGCCGCCCACAGCTTGAGCATATCATAGCCGTGCTTGACACCGCCAAAATGGAAGCCCATGCCCAGCAAGGCCAGGATGCCGATGCCGATGATCCATTTCATGACACCCTGTTTTTTAGGAGGAATCTCTTCAAGAGCCGCAAGATCTCCCAGGGGACGGTTGATTTGAGCGGCAATGCCCTGCATGTGGCCGGCACCGACGACACCGACTATCTTTTTGCCGGGGATGTCGGCCAGCTTTTTCGCCATGTAGGCATCCCGCTCGTCGATGAGTACCTTTTTAATGGTGGGCGCGTATTTGGCCATTTCCTCCACGGCGGAGGTCAGCATGTCCATTTCCTTGTATTTTTCAACGTCTTCGCTTTCAATGTCCTCAACAGCGAACAGCGAAAGCAGACCACCGTAAAGCAGTTTCATTTTTTCCATAAAGCGCAAGCCTCGCCAGGCCCGGGCCAGGGTGATCTGAATCGGGCGGTCCATGAGCACCACCGTGCTGCCCATGGCCTCGGCTTCTTCTATGGCCACGCGCATTTCATCCCCGGGTTTCACTCCCAGTTTCTCACCGATACGCTTCTGGAAAGAGGCGAGCAACAGATTGCCCAGTAAAAAGGCGGTTTTTTTCTCTTTAACGACTTTGAAAATATCCATATTTTGCCATGCTTGGGGATTCTTGAAAATTTCAAAGCGGGACCGGCAGAGCTCCACCGCCACCGCATCGGGTGCTTCGGCACGTAAGGTGCTGCGGACTTCTTCCACAGAGGCCTTGGAAACGTGGGCGGTTCCCACTATGGTGATTTTTTTGTCTTCCAATTGCAGGGTTTCAATCGGCATGATCTTCCTCTTATGTGCAAAAATCAGGTTCCATCCTTCGGGCACTCCGGATGGTAAAAATTAAAGTATGGTATCAGAGAAATCCGCTGCGGTAAATGATTGAATAATTTTTCTGGAATTTCCATATTGACACGGTTTGGGCGCTTGCCTATATTCAGTCCCGATCACTATGCTCTCCATCGAGAACCCTGAATATGAAAAACGGAATCGACCCCACAGCAATCCGGAATAAACCGGAAACTGAATCCATAGACACTGCTATACGCAAAAAGGCTGCCGCGGTTGCCATGCTTTCGGTGGCTTCCAATACAGTGCTGGTTGTTTTGAAACTGATTGTAGGAATTCTGATGGGCTCGGTTTCCGTAATTTCCGAAGCGATTCATTCGGGCATCGACCTGCTGGCCGCCGTCATCGCCCTGTTCGCCGTGCGCCAGTCCAACAAACCGGCGGATGAGGATCATCCATACGGCCACGGCAAATTTGAAAACATTTCGGGGACCATTGAGGCTTTTTTGATTTTCGTGGCGGCAGGTTGGATTATTTTCGAGGCAAGCCATAAGTTTAAAACTCCCCAGGCCGTTGAACAACCCGGTTGGGGGGTGGCCCTGATGCTGATCTCAAGTATCGTCAATCTGCTGGTTTCGGAACTTCTTTTCCGGGTCGGGAAAAAGGCCCAGTCCATTGCCTTGGAAGCCGATGCCTGGCATTTGCGTACGGATGTCTATACATCGCTGGGGGTCATGGCCGGCCTTTTGGCGATTTGGATCGCCGGGAAATTCTTTCCGGAAAAGAACCTAAACTGGATCGATCCGGCCGCGGCCCTCTTTGTGGCCTTGCTGATCATCAAGGCGGCCTATGATTTGACTCTTCAGGCGGCCAGGGATCTTTTTGATGTGAGCTTACCGGCCAAAGAACTAGACTGGATAAAAGCCTTGCTGCGATCCAATCCGGAAGTCAAAGGTTTTCATCACTTGAAAACCCGCAAAGCCGGCAGAACCCGCTTCATTGAATTTCATCTGGTAATCGACCAACAGGCAACCCTCGTGGAATCCCATCAACTGACCCATGTCATATCCGCCAAAATTAAGATGCATTTCCAGGGCAGCGATGTCATCATCCATATGGAACCCTGCGACCAGTCCTGCAGTCCGGCCTGTTTGTCCGGATGCTTTATAAAAGTGGCTGGGATGCTGACCGGCCATATGAAGCCATCTTCCAGCGCGGGCTGACAATAACAAAAATTGTATGCTGAAAACATCTTCATTGCTTGTTGTTGCAGCGTTTTTTTGATGCGATGTTCCAGCCCGAACAGCGATGCCCCAGGGGAGAATGCGGTCCATTCAAAATCCTGGATGAACCCGGCCCAACAAGCGCCCACCGGTTTTCATGGTAATTATGTTGCCGTGAATGGGATGGACGATTGCCAAGCTTGTCATGGTGATTCCCTGCAAGGTGCGGGGGGAAACAGCGGGTGTGTGAACACTTGCCATTTTGATTCAGGTGAAAGTAAATCCCCACCCGGTTCCGGCTGGCAGCATGGTAGTAACCCCCATTCGGCCTTGGTATCGAGTGCGGATGTCTGCAACCAATGTCACGGCCTGGAGCGCTCCTATGGGAATCCCCCATCTGTCTGTCATGATTGCCATGATGATTAGTTTTCCCTAAACCCACCGCCTATGGCGGTGGACCCGGATAGGTTTTACCGATCCAGCGAGAAATGATATAGGTTCTTCCTCGGAGAAGCCCTGAATGATGGCGAAGAGGAAGAACCGTGTAATTTTTAGAGTGCGGCGACGTGTCGCCGCTGTTAAAGCGCGGACGCGTCCGCGCATTCCAAATGAAATATATCTGAGAACAAGAGAAGATTGAGAAAAAACAAATGCAATTAAACTGGCCGAAAAATGATGAATGATTAGCCCCAACGGGGCTTTCCCAAAGTGAACGCCCCCCTTTAAGGGGCTTCCTGATGCCACTCGCCAAAGCCAGTCAAGTGGGGATCCGCTTCTGGCAGAGTTGTGTCACGGACATGAATGTCACGGCTGTTCAATCCATGGTGCTTAATTTCTTGGGTGAGAAGGATGCCGTCACATCAAAAGAATTGGGGGAAAGGACTTATCTGGACAGCGCCACCCTGACCGGACTGCTGGACCGGCTGGAAGCTGCCGGTTATATCGAAAGGCAAAGACACCCGGAGGACCGCCGGGCGATTCTGATTTGTTTGACGGATACTGGGAGGAAACTAACCGAGGCTCTTCATCAAAAGATGCTGGAGGCCAATCAGGCCTTTCTTGCCCATCTGAATCGCGAAGAGCAGCGGCTGCTGCGCCGGCTGTTAGGCAAGATTCGAAAACCAGCATAGAGAGATTTTTTTTCATCGAATAGTTTGTATACAAGTAAATAGTATTCAAGTGATTCTGACCTTACGAAAGGAGATTCTATGCAAACCGATTTAAAATCCACTGTTATCGATCATTTCAAGGACCAGGTTATGATTATTGGCTTGCTTGTGATGAATGTTTGAAGGTATGTCCCAACAATCGATAATGGGAAAGGAGAATTTTGCTGATGAAATTTGAACTGGCCATGCCTGCTTGCATCCGCTTCGGAGCCGGAACCGTCCGGGATGTTGTTCCTTTGGCGGCAACCATCGGTCTGAGGCCGCTTTTGGTGAGCGGCGCAAATCCTTTACGGGCCGAAGCCCTTCAGGCGGATCTGACAGCCGCCGGATTTCAGGCAACAACCTTCCATGTGGCCGGTGAACCTACTATTGCCGCCGTAGTGCAAGGAGCGCAGGCTGCCATTAAACAAGGTCGCGACATGGTCATCGGCATGGGCGGCGGCAGTGTCATGGATGCGGCCAAGGCTATTGCGGCCCTGATGACCAACCGCGACGACATCATGAACTATCTGGAAGTCATCGGCCGCGGCCTGCCTTTGACCCAAATGCCGGCCCCCTGGATCGCTGTGCCCACCACGGCCGGTTCCGGCGCGGAAGTCACCCGCAACGCGGTGTTGACCGCCCGTGAACATCAGGCCAAGGTCAGTCTGCGCCATCCCGGCCTGCTCGCCAAGGCCGCCGTCATCGATCCGGAACTGACCCTGTCACTGCCATCCCATCTCACGGCAGCCACCGGTCTGGATGCCCTGACCCAGGTAATTGAACCCTATGTATCTTCCCTTGCCAATCCATTTACCGATTCAATTTGCCTGGAGGCCATGAAACGGGCGGCCCGCTCGTTGCCCAAGGCCTATGCGGATGGGAAAGACTTATCGGCCCGGGAAGACATGGCCGTGGTGAGCCTGTTCGGCGGTCTGGCCCTTGCCAATGCCAAACTGGGCGCAGTGCATGGGTTCGCAGCAGCAGTGGGCGGCAGGTTTGAAATTCCCCACGGCGTTGTCTGCGCCTGCCTTTTGGCGCCGGTCATGGAGGCCAATATCCAGGCAGCCCGGGAACGCGGTCTATCAGTGGTTTTGGAGCGTTATAACACGGTGGCGCGGGTTTTAACCGGGAGCGGACAGGCTACCGCTCAAGAGGGGGTACGATACATCAAAGCTCTTTGTGCGGATTTAAATGTTCAAGGTCTTTCCCGGTATGGAATCCAGGAAAAGCATTTCCCTGAGATCGTCGCCAGCGCCCAAAAAACCAGCAGCATCAAGGGAAATCCATTGGAATTAACCGGCGACGAATTGTCTCAAATTCTATACGAGGCCATGTGAGTGACTACGCTGAGGAAAACCGAAAGCCGGATTGATGCGTAGGAACGGGGCGAAATAAAAACCGTACCCGTAGAGGACGTTTTTAAAAAATCCGCTGCCGATGAAAGTTGACTTTCTTACACCCGCCCGCGCGGAACTTTATGAAGCCGTTGTTTTCTATAATATCCAAACAAGTCCGCTGGCTGTCAACCTCTTTCCACATTTGTCAGGTGGTGGTTGGCGGTAAGAGACCATGGGCGATGGATGTCAACTGTAGTCAGTTGTATAATTATATTTAATTATTAATAATATATTGACAATTTAATAATAAAAATTTTATAAGGGGGCGAAGTTATCGGCGATTTTACGATCGTTAAATATAATATCGTTCAGTGGGGTCAATATCGCCCTAAACAGATTCAACACAATTTTCTTGGGGGGACACCAATGAGCAAAGGGAGACTACTTTTCGGTTTATTGTTCGGTCTTGTTGTATCGCTTCTCTGCCTGCATCCTTCTTTAGCCATTGCCCGGACAATCTATGTAAATGCATCCGGGAGCGGTTACCAGACAATTCAAGGCGCAATTGACGATTTTGAAACAGTTGACGGGGATACGATTATTGTTCAAGAAGGAATTTACGATGAGAATGTAAAAGTCACCAAACAGGTTTCCATTTTCGCCGAGGATGAATCCCATTCGGTCGTAGTCGCCGCTCTCAATAGCGAAGATCATGTGATCGAAGTATTGGCTGATTCTGTCAGTATCCATGGCTTGACCGTGTATGGCGCCATGGGAGCGGCGGCAGACAAATCTGGGATACATTTGGCTTCAGGACGGACTAATTGTGACATCAGTAGCAACCGCCTGGGATATTATGGCTTGCCCAGCAACGCCATCGGGATCAAACTGACTAATGCGCATAATAATTTAATATTCAATAATGAGTGCTGGAATTCCAGCACGGCCGGGATCTGGTTGTCGGATTCCACCAACAACGAGATATCCGGGAATGCGACCCACAACAGCCACACCGGCATATATTTATCCAATGCCGGTGGCAACATCATTTATGTCAACAATTTTTACAACAGTTGGTTTGCTTCGGTTGAGTCTCTGAACAGCGTCAATGTGTGGAGATCTCCGCAAGAAATTCTTTACGGAGACTATCCGCCGTATCAAAGTGGATATTTTGGAAATTATTACAGTGACCATGATCATACGGACCTGGACAACAACAAGGTAACGGATACGGCCTATGATCTGCCTGGAGAAGAAACCGAAGACAGCTATTCATTGACCTTTCCCAATTTCTCTTTCACATCCAATAACAATTTTTATGTAGATGACAATGGGAGCGATCTTACCGGAGACGGCAGCCAATCCAACCCTTGGAAGACGATTCAGTATGCCATTGACCGGCCGGAGGTAAAACCCGGCGATGCTTTGACCGTGAGTCCCGGGACCTATGTGGAGAATATCAAGATTACCAAACAAGTGTGGCTTTGGGCGGATAACATATCTGGTCCTGTAGTTGTAGCCGGTGCGAGCCCAGAAGATCACGTGATCGAAGTTATGGCGGATTATGTATCCATAGCCGGTTTTACGATATATGGTGCTACTGGTTCGTCAGGGGACAAGGCCGGGATTCATTTGGCGCCTGGAACAGATAATTGCCAGATTTTTGTGAACCGTCTGGGATACTACGGTATGCCCAGCAACGCCATTGGGATCAAGCTGACCGATGCCCGCCATAATGTAATTGGTGATAATGAGTGCTGGAATTCGACTACGTCTGGCATATGGTTATCGGGTTCTATTGACAATCAAATCTCAGGAAA
>DYJD01000018.1:138784-143493 GCA_020723325.1 Desulfosudis oleivorans
CGACTACGTCTGGCATATGGTTATCGGGTTCTATTGACAATCAAATCTCAGGAAACACGACCCAAAATTGCCACACCGGCATATATTTATCCAATGCGGGCGGCAACATCATTTATATAAACAAATTTTACAACAGTTGGTTTGCTTCGGTTGAGTCTCTAAACAGCGTCAATGTGTGGAGATCTCCGCAAGAAATTCTTTACGGAGACTATCCGCCGTATCAAAGTGGATATTTTGGAAATTATTACAGTGACCATGATCATACGGACCTGGACAACAACAAGGTAACGGATACGGCCTATGATCTGCCTGGAGAAGAAACCGAAGACAGCTATTCATTGACCTTTCCCAATTTCTCTTTCACATCCAATAACAATTTTTATGTAGATGACAATGGGAGCGATCTTACCGGAGACGGCAGCCAATCCAACCCTTGGAAGACGATTCAGTATGCCATTGACCGGCCGGAGGTAAAACCCGGCGATGCTTTGACCGTGAGTCCCGGGACCTATGTGGAGAATATCAAGATTACCAAACAAGTGTGGCTTTGGGCGGATAACATATCTGGTCCTGTAGTTGTAGCCGGTGCGAGCCCAGAAGATCACGTGATCGAAGTTATGGCGGATTATGTATCCATAGCCGGTTTTACGATATATGGTGCTACTGGTTCGTCAGGGGACAAGGCCGGGATTCATTTGGCGCCTGGAACAGATAATTGCCAGATTTTTGTGAACCGTCTGGGATACTACGGTATGCCCAGCAACGCCATTGGGATCAAGCTGACCGATGCCCGCCATAATGTAATTGGTGATAATGAGTGCTGGAATTCGACTACGTCTGGCATATGGTTATCGGGTTCTATTGACAATCAAATCTCAGGAAATACGACCCACAATTGTCAGACCGGCATTTATCTTTCCAATTCCGGCGGCAACAATATTTATACCAACAGTTTTATAAACAGTGCGATAGAATCGGTGGAGTCCTATAACAGCATCAATTCTTGGCAATCCCCCTTTGAGATAAACTATGCCTTCAGGGGTAACAGCTACCAGGGGTTTCTCGGGAATTATTACAGTGATCATAATAATCTCGATGCCAATGGGGACGGACTTGCCGATATCCCCTACATTCTACCCGGAAACGAGGCGGCCGACAATCGCGCACTGGCGGTGACCATGGCGGCCCTCAATAATCCGAATCCTCCGGTGGTGACGATCACCTCTCCGGTGGATGGCTCTGTTTTGAACATTGCCGACGGTGCGGTTCAATTCCTGGCTGCTGCCTCTGATCCGGAAGATGGAGACCTGAGTGGATCGGTTACTTGGCACTCCAGCATTGATGGGGACTTTACCAGTCCGAAAAAGCTTTCCATCGGAGCCCATACCATTACAGCCACGGTAACCGATTCGGGCGGGTGGAGCGCTACGGCCACCATCACTCTTACCGTCAATGCCAATCTGACATTCAGGGCAGTGGCCAGTGAGGGAACGGTCCTATCGGGGTTGAAAGTTTATGCCTTCACGGAAGCCGGAAGCTATACAAGTAAAAACAAGACAACGGATGCCAATGGCGCGGCCGTTTTTGACATGACCGAATTCGCCAATGGAAGATACAAGTTCCGGCTGGATTACCTTGGGCAGCAATTCTGGTCCAATGTGGTTGTCATCCCCAACGAAAAAGCGGTTACCCTTGTCATTCAGGAGGCCCCGGTTACTATAACAGTGGGAAGTGACAGCGGCTCATTGGCCGGAATTCCGGTCTATCTTTTCTCAGCCGGGGATGCCTATTTGGGTAGGAGCTTAACCACTGCTGCTGACGGCAAAGTGGTTTTCAAATTACCCGTGACCAAAAATTTCAAATTCAGATGCGATTACCAGGGATATCAGTTCTGGAGCAGCATTGTCACGGCAGCCCCGGATGTCAACGTCAATGTTTTGATCCCTCATCGAGCAGTGGTTGTCAACGTTGCCGCTGTATTCAATACACAACAGCCGCTTTCCGGTGTGCGGGTCTATCTGTTCACTTCAGCTGGCGCTTACATGAATCAATACCGGCTCACGGATGCGACCGGCTCCGTGACTTTCTTGGTGCCGGAGAAAGGCTATAAATTCAGGATTGATTATTTGAACCAGCAATATTGGTCGGATGTGGTGGTATGGCAGAATGTCAATGTCCAAATTCCCATGGCGGATGCTCTGATAACCGTGAGCGGAAACGGTCAAGCCCTTGCCGGAGTAAAGGTATATGCTTTTTCAGCCACCGGCTCATATCTGAATTTGTCAGGATCCACTGATGCTAACGGCCGATTCACTTTCAGACTGCCGGCCGGCAATTACAGGTTCAGAGCCGATTACCTAGGAAACCAATATTGGAGCAATCAAGCGGCGATTATTGCCGGTCAAAGCAATCCGATTGATATTTCCACCGGTGGCGGCAGCTTTGTCCTCACATTGCTGAAAAATGCGCAAACACCGCTGGCAGGGATCAAATGCTATGTTTTCAATGGTAGTGGTTCCTATTTGGGTTTAAACGCCACAAGTGATACCGAGGGGCGTCTATCTTTCCAGTTGCCCACCGGCGCATTCCGTTTCCGGGCGGACTATCGCGGATATCAGTTTTGGAGTGATACGCAAAATGTTCCGGCCCAACTGTCATGCGCTTTCACAATCCCCCATCAGGATATAAGCCTGACCGTCAATAGTCTTTTTCAGGATTTGAGCACGCCCATGCCAAATCTGAATGTTTATTTGTTTACTTCAGGAGGGGCACATCTTGAGAACTCAACCACAAACGCCCAGGGAGCGTGTTCCTTTAATCTGCCGAATCAGCCGTATAAATTCCGCGTGGATTATTTGGGTGTTTCCTACTGGTCTACTGTGATCCAGTGGCAAAACACTTTGGTTGAAATCCCCATGGCCAAGGCGGAAATTCAGGTGACGGCGGGCGGCCAGCCCAGGCAGGGGGTAGCGGTGTATGTTTTCAACAAAAGCAACGCCTATCTAAATATTAACGGAACTACAAACGCTGAAGGGAAAATTGTATTTCAGTTGCCAGTCGGTGAATATAATTTCCGGGGGGATTATAACAGCAATCAGTATTGGACCGGAGTCGGGCAATTACTTGCCGACCAGCTTCGGACATTCTTATTGCAAATATGATCATATGCGGAGGGCAAGGAAAAGCTTTTTAAATACTACAGCGGCAACAATCTGATTGAGGACACCGACCCCGATGGGAATATTACCTTGTTCGAATACAACACGGGCAACGAGTTGATTAAACAGATCGACCCCACCGGCAGGATAATACAGTATCAGTATGATAATGAGGGGCATCTGGTGCCGACCACCGACGGCAACGGCAACCAGATCCATATGCAATACGCAAACGGCGGATCCGGCTGTTCTTCCTGCTCCGGCGGTAACGGCGGCAGCCAGCTCGCAAGGACAATCTTCCCCACCTACGAGCAATCCTATGCCTATGACCGCCGCGGCCGCAAGACGGTCGAAAGCGACATTATGGGCTCAACCATCCTGACCACCCGTTTTGCATACGACCCGGTCGGCAATCTGACCCAAAAAACCGACAAGGAAAACAAAATCACCGGCTATGACTATGACGAACTAAGACGTCTGACCAAAGTAACCAATGAACTCAACGAAACCGATGAAGCGAATCAAACCAGTTATTTTTATGACGACCGCGACAACCTAATAGCTCTTCAAGATGCCAAAGGCCAGATCACAAGATTCGAATACGATCGCAACAACAGGCTGGTCAAAGAGACCCGGCCCATGGGCCAGGCGACCACCTACCATTACGACGCGGCCGGAAATCTTGACTGGAAGATCGACGCCAAGAACCAGAAGACAGAATACGTTTACAACGATGCCGGGCAGCTTACGGACATCAAGTATTTTGAAAGTGGCGGGACTGCTCCTGCAAAAACGGTAACGTTCAGTTACGATCATGTCGGGAACCTGACCGGATATGATGACGGCGTCACGTCGGCCACATATGGATACGACGCCAATTATCGCAAGACATCCGAGACTACCAACTACGGAGCGTTCCAGAAGACCAACACCTACGAGTACTACCCCAACGGTACCAAGAAGACGTTCACCGGGCCGGACGGCATCACCTACACCTACTCGTACGACGACAACAACCAGCTTGCGAGCGTGAATATCCCTAATGTCGGGGCCATCACCGTCAACGAATACACCTGGAACCGCCCCAAATCCATAACCCTGCCGGGCGGCACAACCAAGGAATTTGTTTACGACCCCATGATGCGGCTAAAAGAGCTGCACGCCAAGGACCCGGCCCAGAACCCGTTGCTCAACTACTACTATGAGCATGACAAGATGGACAACATCAAGTCCAAGTTCACCGAACACGGGAATTACAATTACAATTATGACGATCTGTACCGGCTGACCGGCAGCGACAACCCGGAAAGCCAATCCGATGAAACATTTACTTACGATCCTGTGGGCAACCGCCTGACCTCGGCCGCCACAACCGGCCAGTGGAGCTACAACCAGAACAACGAGTTGAACAGCTTTGACAACGTAGCCTACGAATACGACGCCAACGGGAACACGGTCAAGAAGACAGCCGGCGGAGTTGTTACCAGTTACGTTTACAATACAGAAGACCGCCTGACACAGGTTTGGGAAGGGGAAGCCGGGACCGGAACC
>DYJD01000019.1 GCA_020723325.1 Desulfosudis oleivorans
TCACGAATCGCTTTATCTTGGCGAGCAATAGTATTCGCTATGTGAAATATTGGCAGTTAATGGTTGCACATTCCGCGCTAAGTTTACATGCGATTCCCCTGCAGCAGCGAATAAAATTGATTGAAATCAAAAAAAGACCTTGATATAATTCTCGAATAAATCAGCCTGCGTCCCACCATTGTCAACCTTTTATATAAAACATATTGACTCGTCAGAGCCACCCAATGGGGGTGATCCATGAAAAAGCCGAGCTATGGGGAATTGGAAAAAAGAATTGCCGAGCTGGAAACCATCCTGGCTGAAAAAGAGCATTCAGAACAGGCCCTGGCGGAAAGCCGGGAGAAATACGCCAATATCCTCGAAGGCATCGAAGAAGGTTATTTTGAAGTGAATTTGCGGGGCGATTTCACCCTTGTCAACAAAGCCATGTGTAAAATGGTCGACCGTCCCATGGAAGAACTGCTGGGTTTGAACAACCGGGTATACATGGATGCAAACACCGCAAAAAAAGTGTATTCGGTCTTTAATCAAGTCTTTCGTACCGGCAAGCCCGGCGCAATCCTGGAATATGAGATCACCACCAGCAAGGGAATCAAAAAAAATATGGCCTTATCCGCCTACCTGATGCGGGACAATGACGGCAACCCCATCGGGTTCCGCGGGCTGGTGCGGGATCACACCGAACGTAGAAAGACCGAAGAGAAATTGCAGCATTTGCAAAAGATGGAGGCCATCGGAACCCTGGCCGGCGGCATTGCCCACGATTTCAATAATATTCTTTATCCCATCATCGGCTATACTGAACTCACCATGGATGAAGTGCCGCCGGAGAGCCCGGCCCGGCAGTATTTGGAGAATATTCTGATTTCATCCAAACGCGCCGGCGATCTTGTGAAGCAAATTCTCGATTTCAGCAGACCTACCCAAAGCGATCGGAAACCCATTTTGCTGAAACCTCTGGTAAAGGAAGCAATCAAATTGCTGAAGGCCAGCATCCCCGCCACCATTGAAATAATAGTGCACACAGCCGATGACATCCCGCCGGTATATGCCGATCCCACCAAAATCCATCAAATCATCATGAATCTATGCACCAACGCCTACCATGCCATGGAAGAACAAGGCGGAAGACTTGAAATCCGTTTGGAAGAAGTGACTATCCTGCCCGGTGAGGATGTCGGCATCATGGAATCAAGCCCCGGCCGATTTGCCCGTTTGACCGTTCAAGACACCGGCAAGGGCATGGATCATAGGATTCTTCCCAACATCTTTGAACCCTTTTTTACGACAAAAGCAAGCGGCAAAGGAACAGGCTTGGGCTTATCCACGGTTTACGGCATTGTTCAGGAGTATAGCGGCAACATCACCGTTTCAAGCCTCCCCGGCCAAGGTACGACCTTTCAAATCCATTTGCCCATCATGGCGGAAACACCTTCGACAGGCGATTTGATCCTTGCTAAAAATCTGCCCAAGGGCAACGAACATGTCCTGATCGTTGACGACGAGCATATCATCGTCGAATTGGAAAAGAAAATGCTTGAACAACTGGGTTATGAAGTGACGGCACGAACCAGCAGCATTGAGGCATTTGAAGCCTTTTGTGCTTCTCCGGAAAAATTTGATATGGTCATCACCGATATGACCATGCCGCAAATGACCGGCATACAATTGGCTAGGAAACTTATGGAAATCAAACCCAACCTGCCCATTATCCTGATGACGGGATTCAGCAAGCAATTTGACCAATCCGCCGCGATGGCCATGGGGATAAAAGGATTTCTCATGAAACCCGTTGTCAAAAGGGTCCTGGCCGAAACCATCCGCAATGTTCTCCCCAAATAACACCCAAGGCAGGAGGTCGGATTTATCAAGTGCCTGTTCCCAAAACCCGCAACAGCACCTCTGTTTTCTTGGAGAGCCTGGCAGATAATTCCAGAGCGGTCACCGGTTCGTCATTGAGATGGAATTCCAAATCCGGTGCAACCCGGGGGGACAGGGTCTGGACCCGTTCTAAAAGGGTTTGGGCCGGCAGATAAACACCTTTTTCCAGAATTGCCGGGCCGGCTTCCCCGGCAATGAGATTGAACAATTTAACGGTGACCCGGCCCTGATCATCGGTCTTGGGCGGCAAACCTTCTTGAAAAGTAACATTGCTTCTGAAAAGCGAATAGGTTCCGGAGCGGCGAAAGCATGCCCCGACAAGACCCGGCATGGCGGCCGACAGCGCCAAGGTGCTGCCGGCCGTCACCATTGCCTGCTCCAGATCATCCACGGCTCTGCCGTTCAAGAAAATAGTCTGGATGCGATTTTCAATATAGACAAGCTCCAGGTTCAGTTGACGACACAGGAATTCCTTTACACTACAGTTTGCTGGAATCGGCATTTCAACACCGCTGTACAGCAGCGGATGAAAAACCGGAAACAACCGCCCCGGCAGCCGTATGGAAACCTGTGGCTGCATCTTCTACCAATTGAAAACCTGGTCCAGATCCTGATCCGCCACCTTGAAAACCACATTATGGGGCGGCAGAGCTTCCTCTTTAAAATACCCGGGCAGGCGATCCTGCTTGGAGGTGAATCCGGCCCGGGCATTGAAATCCCGCTCAAAGGACAGAATCTTTTTGCCCAGCTCGGTCACACCGGCAGCGGTCAGTTCCTGGCCGATGAAGGCGCCGATAACATCCAGCATGTCCTGGAAGGTGTCCGGCTGATCCAGAATCGCAAAGGCGATGAACAAACAATAGCCGGTGGCATCAATCGCCGCCGTGGCGATCTGCAGGTTGCGGGACAGTTCGATCTGGCCCTCGGCCGACAGCGGATTCACCGACCCGCCCACGCCCAAAACATTGGCCGTAACCGCATATCCGGCAGTATGGTCCGCGCCCATGGGGCTGGTGGCATAGGTGACCCCGATGCCCTGCACCGCCCTTGGATCATAAGCCGGCATGGCCTGGCCTTTCACAGTGGGCACCCGCACCACACCGAAAACCTTGCCGGTAATCTCCGCACCGCTGCCCAGGATCCTTCCCAAGGGGGTGCCCTGCCCCACTTCCTTGACCAGACGAATGGCGGCCTCGCTGTCACCGAACTTGGCCAGACCCGCCTCCATGGCCACGCCGATGGTGGCGCCCATTTCAATGGTGTCCAGCCCAAGATCGTCTTCCAGCCGATCGATTTGCGCAATCACATCCGGATCATCAATGCCGCAATTGCTGCCGTGGGCCCAAACGGTTTCATACTCGGGCTGCTTGGTGAGATAGTTGCCGTTTTTATCGTTGAAAATGCCGGAACACTGAATGACGCAGCCGCGGTGGCAACCGTGGGTGGGATTTCCGCCCCGGCTTTTCTCCAACTCGGCATAGGTTTCGCCGCTGATCTTGGCTGCGCCGCTGAACCGGCCCGAGGTGAAATTGTTGGTGGGCAGAGCGCCGGCTTCATTGATGATATTGGTCAATACATTGGTACCGAAGGAAGGCAGACCCTGGCCGGTGACCGCATGCTTCTTCAGGCCCTGGGCGAACCGTTTATTGGCCTCCTTGAATTTTTCCGGATCCTTGGGCGGCCGCAATTTGCAGCCGGCATCATCCAGCACGATCACTTTGACACCTTTGGAACCCATGACAGCACCGGGTCCGCCGCGACCGGCATGCCGGGTGGGACGGAATTCCATGTCCGTGAAAGCCACGGAAGCGGCCGGCATTTTCATTTCTCCGGCCGGGCCGATGGAAATGCAGGCGACCTTATCGCCATGATCAGCCTTGATCCGATCCATCAGCGCATAATTGCCCAGGCCTTTGAGACTGTTGTCTGCAAGAACCTGAACCCCGGACTGGTTGATGATGATTTTATAAAGGTCATCCTTGGCCGGTTTTCCTTCCAAAATGATGGCGGCGTATCCCAGCCGGCCCAACACCTGGGAAGCCTGGCCCCCGGAGTTGGACTCCTTGATGCCGCCGGTAAGCGGGCTTTTACAGCCAACCGAAATCCGTCCGGACTGGGCCGCGGCCGATCCGCTCAGCAGTCCGGGAGCAATGACCAGCTTGTTTTCAGCACTCAAGGGGTGGCACAAGGGCGGCACTTCCTTGGAAATCACCGCCGACGTCATACCGCGGCCGCCCATACCGGCATACCCGCCCAATGCTTCAACCTTCATCTGAGGACCGCCTGCGGCCCCCATATCAATTCTTAAAATTTTGTCCATTAATGCCTCCTTCTCCTTTTTCCATCGGAAATTCGACATAATCCGACAACGTGGTTGATTGTTTATTGATATTATTAGTGATAGACGTTCAACTGGAAGTATAATTTTTTTCAAACTATAAAAAATCACTTACTTTGTCAAATCATATCCCTATCCGTGTCAGGGGGATTGCATAAAGTTTTTTTCGGGGTCGGTATCGGGATCGGAATCGGTATCGAAATCAATTCACTTTTTCAATGCACCGATAAAGCAAACGGTTCATGACCGCAAGAGCTTTGACTTGTTAGTTTGGTTGGCATTTCCCGACCCCGATACCGATAGCGACCCCGACCCCGAAAAACATACTCTTCCATGGGGTACAATCAGAGAACGCCCTCCCCTTCCCTGATCCACAATTCATAATTCCTAATTCGTAATTCGTAATTGTTTTTATTCCGGTAGTGACATCTGCACCGGCTCCACCGCTTCCAGGCGGTCCACTTTCTGGAAGCCCCGGGGCAGTCTGCGGCCGCGCTGGCCCCTTTCGCCGCGGTAGTCCACCAGATTGCCGGGGGTCAAGGTCAGTGAGCGCTTGCCGCTATGCACGATCAGGTCGCAACTGTTGGACATGATAAAAAGCTGGGTCACCAGTTCTTCCCGTTCCTTGGCGCGTTTGGAGGGAATATGAATGATCTTGTTGCCCTTGCCCTTGGCCAGGGTGGGCAGGTCTTTTACTGGGAATATGAGCAGGCGGCCCTCGTTGGTCACGGCCGCCAGCAAGTCCCGGGCCGGATCGCCGACGCCGAGCACCGGCAGCGGTAAAGCGCCGGTGGTAAGGTTCAACAGGGTTTTGCCGCTGCGGTTTTTAGTGTACAGTTCGGACAGGGTGGCGATAAAACCATAGCCGGCATCACTGGCAATGACCAGTTTGCGCTGGGCGGCGCCCATTAAAACCGATACGATGAAGGCCCCGGCCGGCAGGTTCAAGCGGCCGCTCAAGGGTTCACCGTACCCCCTGGCCGAGGGCAGGCTATGGGCCGGCAGGGAATAGCAGCGGCCGGTGGAATCCACAAACACCGCCAGCTCGTTGCTGCGGCCGTAGGCGGCCTCCTTGAATTCATCGCCGGAGCGGTAGACCAGATTGGCGGCAGCCACATCATGGCCCTTGGCAGCCCGCACCCAGCCCTTGGCCGAGACCACCACCGTCACCAGTTCCAAAGGCGCAAGTTCCGTATCGGAAAAAGCCCGGGCCTCGCCCCTTGCAACAATGGGCGAGCGGCGGTCATCGCCGAACTTCAATGCATCCGCCGCCAGTTCCTTTTTGATCAGGTTGGTCATCCGCAGCGCTGATCCCAGGATCTTTTCCAGCTCATCCCGTTCCTTGTCCAGGGCCGCCTGCTCTTTGCGCAGGGCCATTTCCTCCAGTTTGGCGAGCTTGCGCAATTTGAGTTCCAGAATGGCTTCCACCTGAATATCGCTGAGGGAAAAACGTTGCATCAACACCGGCTTGGGTTCGTCCTCATTGCGAATGATGCGGATGACTTCGTCCAGATTCAGGTAGACAATCATCAGACCGGCCAGGATATGCAGCCGGGCCAATACGCTGTCCAAACGATATTGCAATCTGCGCCGGACAACTTCCCGGCGATAGGTCAGCCATTCGGTTAAAATAGCCGGCAGGTTTTTCACCTGGGGCCGGCCGTTGAGACCGATCATGTTGAGATTCACCCGGTAGGTCCTCTCCAGATCCGTGGTGGAAAACAAATGGGCCATGAGAGCTTCCACATCCACGCGGTTGGAACGGGGCACAATCACCAGCCGTACCGGTTCCTCATGATCCGACTCGTCCCGCAGATCCGCCACCATGGGCAGTTTTTTGGCCTGCATCTGGGCCGCGATCTGCTCCTGCACTTTTTCACCGGAAACCTGATAGGGCAAGGCGGTGATGACGATGTCGCCGTTTTCGCGGTAGTATACGGCACGCATGCGCAGGCTGCCCATACCGGTGCGATACAGCTCCAATATTTCCCTTTTGGGTGTGATGATTTCCGCGGCGGTGGGAAAATCCGGCCCTTGCACATGCTCACAGAGTTCTTCGATGCCGGCCTCCGGGTGCTCCAGGAGGTGCATGCAGGCTGCCGTTATTTCCCGCAAATTGTGGGGCGGAATGTCGGTGGCCATGCCCACGGCAATACCGCTGCCGCCGTTCAAAAGAATATTCGGCAGACGCGCGGGCAAAGTGGCCGGTTCTTCCAGGGTGCCGTCGAAATTGGGCACCCATGCCACTGTGCCCTGGCCCAATTCACTCAACAACGTCTCGGTGTAAAGGGCCAGGCGCGCCTCGGTGTAACGCATGGCGGCAAAGGATTTGGGGTTGTCCTGGGAACCCCAGTTCCCCTGCCCGTCCACCAAGGGATAGCGGTAGGAAAAGGGTTGGGCCATGAGCACCATGGCTTCATAACAGGCTGTATCCCCGTGGGGATGGAATTTACCCAGCACATCGCCCACAGTCCGGGCCGATTTCTTGAATTTGGCCGTGGCTTTCAGACCCAGTTCAGACATGGCATAGACAATGCGGCGCTGCACCGGCTTCATACCGTCGCTGATATGCGGCAGAGCCCGGTCCAGGATCACATACATGGAATATTCCCGGTAGGCCCTTTCCGTGAATTCCTGTAAGGGTATCTGCTCAATCCCGCTCTGATTCAGTTGCGCCATGTTGCTCATTATTCCTTTAACCTCTTGCTCTTACTCTTGCTCTTGCTAATTTACATTATATTCCGCTGCTTCCGGCTCAGAAGCATCAGGGTCGGCATGTAAAACACGCGCGCCGTCATTCTCCAGCCAGCAACGACGATCCGAGGCTCTTTTTTTAGCAAGAAGCATATCCATCAAGCCCAGGGCGGCCGGTTCATCCGGAACCGCCAATTGCAACAGCCGGCGGGTATCCGGGGCCATGGTGGTTTCGCGGAGCTGAATAGGATTCATCTCCCCCAGGCCCTTAAATCGTTGCACATTGATTTTGCCTTTGGGAGCCTTGGTTTCCAAGCGTTTCAGCACCAGCTCCTTTTCCGCTTCATCCAGGGCATAAATCACTTCCTTGCCCTGGTCAATGCGGTACAGGGGGGGCATGGCCACAAAAACATGCCCGGCCCTTACCAAAGCCGGGAAATGTTTGAGAAACAAAGCGCAAATCAAGGTGGCGATGTGCAGGCCGTCCGAATCCGCATCTGCCAAAATACAAATTTTACCATAGCGCAATCCGTTAAGATCATCGGAACCGGGATCAACGCCGATGGCTACGGAAATATCATGGATTTCCTTGGATGCGAGAATCGTTGCCGATTCCACTTCCCAGGTGTTCAGGATCTTGCCCCGCAAGGGCATGACCGCCTGAAACTGACGATCCCGGGCTTGCTTGGCTGATCCGCCGGCTGAATCCCCTTCCACCAGAAACAGCTCGCTTTGGTTCGTATCGGAAACCACGCAGTCGGCCAGTTTGCCGGGCAGGGCCGGACCGCTGACGATCTTTTTCCGATCCACTTTCTTGCTTTCCCGCAGGCGCTTCTGGGCATTGGCAATGGCCAGTTGGGCGATACGCTCGCCCATCTCGATATGCTGATTCAGCCACAGGCTGAAGGCATCCTTGATCATGCTGCTCACAAATGTGGCCGCCTGGCGGGAGGAAAGGCGCTCCTTGGTCTGGCCGGAAAACTGGGGGTCCTGCATCTTTACGGAAAGCACATAGCAACAATTGTCCCAGATATCTTCTGCCGAAAGCTTCATGCCCCTGGGCAGGAGTTTGCGGAATTCACAGAATTCCCGGACCGAAGCCAGCAGTCCGCTACGGAATCCGCTCACATGGGTGCCCCCTTGGGTGGTGGGAATCAGGTTGACATAGCTCTCGCCCACCGGCTCGCCGCCTTCCGGCAACCAGGTCACGGCCCAGGCCACGGTCTCACTGGGCCCTTCCAGATCCCCAACAAAGGGTGGGTCCGGAACAAATTCAAATGCATGTAGACTGTCTTTCAGATAATCCTTGAGGCCGTCCTCATAATACCAGTCCTCGGTTTCATTGGTCTGGGCATTGTGAAAATGAACTTTCAGGCCTGGGCACAACACAGCTTTGGCCCGCAGGATGTGTTTCAGGTGGCGAACTGAAAAACGATTAAATTCAAAATAGCGGGGGTCCGGCCAGAAACGCACGGTGGTGCCGGTGGTGCGTTTGCCGGTGGTCCCGACCACTTCCAATTCTTTGGTCTTGTAACCGTTTTCAAAAGCAATGGCATAGCGGTTGCCGTCCCGCTGGATCTCCACCGTCAACTGCCGGGACAAGGCATTGACCACGGAGACGCCCACCCCATGAAGCCCGCCTGAAAATTTATAATTCTTATCGGAAAACTTGGCGCCGGCATGCAAGCGGGTTAAAATCAGTTCCACTCCGGAAATGCCTTCTTCCGGATGGATATCCACCGGCATGCCCCGGCCGTTATCCCGGACCTCCAGGGATTCGTCGCTATGCAGGATTACTTCAATGACATTTGCATGACCGGCAATGGCCTCGTCCACGCTGTTGTCGATCACTTCCTGCCCTAGATGATTGGGACGCACCGTATCCGTGTACATGCCGGGGCGCTGGCGGACCGGATCAAGCCCTTTCAATACTTCGATGGACTCTGCTGTATATGTATTTGCTTTCATGTCAGAAGTATCCTGAATTTTTTCTTGAGCTGCAGCTTTTATCCATGATATTCTATTCATGTTATCAAGCGGCGCATGACAGGTGTTTTTCGGTGCTCTTATATTCCCTAAAATCTGGCGTAGCGCAAGAGCAAAATTACCGCGTTCCAAAAATCGTTTCCACTGTAAACCAGGAAAATCATCTCTATGAATTTGATCCGCTGGGTTGCCTTGGGGCTCATCAGCGCCGGGGCTGTGGTCATGTTGGTCAATTTGTCCAAATTTCACAGGACCACCCGCCTCCTTTTGGAATTTTCCAAAGAGGAACATGGCAAGCTGAAACATTTTTTCAGCCTGCATCAGGCCTTGATTTTGTTTTTCACGGCCGGATATATGACCGTGATAATGGCCATGGTCATGGAAATCCATCTTATCGGAAATCTGTTCGTGGGCCTGATTTTCTTCTTTGGCGCTATTTTTGTTCTCTTTGGCATTTTCCTGCAAAATGAAATGATTGCAACCATTAAAAAGGCCTATGACCGCGCGCTTGACACCAGCGCCAAACTGGAAAAAAAACAGGATAAGTTGATTCAGGAAATCCGTGATCGCAAGGAAGCCCAGGCTGCTTTGCAGCATTCACAATTCTTTTTACAACAAATCATCGATTCTTTTCCCGAGTCCCTGGTGGTCATCAATCTGGATTATACTGTGGCCCTGTCCAACCAGCATGCCAAACAACAAGCCCAATCCGCCTTGATTTCCGAACCGATCACCTGCCATCAACTGCTGCATCACAGTGCGCACCCCTGCGCGGAACATACGCATCCATGCCCGCTACGTTCGGTTATCCAGAATAAAACAACCGTAACCATGGAACATACCCACAGCAATGCCCATGGTAAACCGACAATAGTAGAGATCATTGCCGCCCCCATATTCGCCAATAATGGTGAAGTGGTTCAAATCATTGAATCCTGTCGGGACATCACCACCCGCAAACGTATGGAGGAACGAGTGGCCCAGATGCAGAAAATGGATGCCATCGGCACCCTGGCCGGGGGAATAGCCCATGATTTCAATAATATTCTGGCGGCCATGATGGGCTATACAGAGCTTTCCCTGTTTGAAGCCCAACCAGATACTTCTCTTTCTGTCAAATTGAACCGCATCCTGACCGCCGGGAAGCGCGCCAAGGATCTGATCAATCAAATCCTGACCTTCAGCCGCCGAAAGTCAGTGGAACTGAAGGCCGTGCGACTGCAGCCCATTATTCTGGAAACACTTAACCTGCTCAGGGCCTCCATACCCGCCTTCATTGAATTTCATCAGGAACTCCACGCCCATACCGGCGTCATCATGGCCGATCCCACCCAAATTCACCAGATATTGATGAATCTTTGTACCAATGCGGCCCATGCCATGCGCGATAATGGTGGAAGACTGCTGGTTGCCTTGGAGCCTTGTGACTATTCCCCGGCTACAACCCTGGGAGACTTGAATTTGCCTGAAGGTCCCTATCTGCGGTTGAGTGTCAGTGACACTGGTCATGGCATGGATGCCAAAACCCTTGAGCGCATATTTGAACCCTTTTTCACCACCAAGGCCGTTGGTGAGGGTACGGGTCTCGGCCTGGCCGCCGTGCACGGCATCGTCAAACAAATCGGCGGCGTCATCACGGTTGAAAGCAAACCAGGCATCGGTTCCACCTTTACCATCTATTTCCCACACATGGAAACCGAGGTCCTGGAGCAACCCTGTGAACACAAGCAAAGACGGAACGGCCATGAACACATTCTGCTGGTGGACGACGAGCCGTCCCTTGTTGAAATCATAGGTGAAATGCTCACGGTCTTTGGATACAAAATCCTATCAGCCGGCAATGGCCCGGAGGCGCTGAAAATTTTTCAAGCCGATCCGGCCGGAATTGATCTCGTGCTCACAGACCAGACCATGCCGCAAATGAGCGGCGAGAAACTGATCGATGAACTGCGTCGAATCCGGCCGGATATTCCGGTAATTCTATGCACGGGCATCGGCGACCAATTTTTCAAACAGGACCCTGGAGAAAATTCTTTTAATGGACTGTTGTTGAAACCCGTCATGATGGATGATCTTACCGCCATGGTTCGCAAGGTTCTGGATAACCGGAATCACCAATAAGCACGGCCCTGTTCCAGGCCCTTAACGCCCTCCTTGCTTTGAATTATCTTGACAATCATCATGGGTAGAGGTTAGATACCGCGCAGATTTGAAAAATCGTTGCGTTGAATAAGCCCGTCGAGATAATAATTATCGCGATGTTCTGATTATCGTTCCCTTCCGTTTTTTTCTCCCGATAGCCCTCGGAAGCACACCTTATTCAGCCCGATGATGCTTTTCAGGCTTGACCGTCGAAACGACTGCATTGACCGTAGATGGCTTTTGCGGTTTTTCGCATAACTTGGAGGAGGAAAGAACATTAATGAAAGAAGGCACAGTCAAATGGTATGATGAAAAAAAGGGCTACGGCTTCATTGAAACGCCCAATGACGGCGATGTGTTTATGCACAGCACCAGCATTAAGGACCATGGCTTTTTTACGCTGCAAAAATCCGATCGCGTTACCTTTGAATTAAAGGAAACCCGCCATGGCTTTCAGGCGGTGAACGTCAGGATTGTTAAACAATAAGATGGATCGACTTGAAACAAGGAACGGTTCATGTCTAAAAAATATCACGAATGCCCTCTATATAATCACAACAATTGCAAGGATATATACATGGAGCAAATTTGTGCCATCGTAAGGGAGGACAAAATTTGCCTAAAAAAAATAAAAAACAATCAAAAATTCACCATGGATGATACGCCTGAGCCCATAAAAATCAGTGCAAAAATTTGAGTTGGAGACCGTGTCATCGATTTGCAAAATGCCATCATATCAAACTGCAAGGAGATTTAATAAATGATTTTCAGATCTAATAGAGCAATGATGCTGGTAATGGGATTGCTGTTCTTGAATTCGGCCGTTTGGACGGCGACAGCGGCAGACAGCCCCAAGACTGAGAAAAATAAAAAAGCTGATGATAAAATCGCCCTTGTCAATGACATCGCCATTCCCCGCATGGATTTTGA
This sequence comes from Desulfosudis oleivorans, assembly GCA_020723325.1. Lineage (GTDB taxonomy): Bacteria > Desulfobacterota > Desulfobacteria > Desulfobacterales > SURF-7 > DYJD01. The sequence continues at coordinate 11,972 of DYJD01000019.1, forward strand.
AAGCGAGCTGAAGCAGGTTCATAAACGGGCCTCCATGCAAGGCCAAACCCTGGATGAAACTCAGACCTCTGAATTAAATAAAAGTGTTCTCACACGATTGATCGACCAGGAATTGCTTTTTCAGGAAACCCGCAAAAAAAATGTAAAAGTTGAATCCCAAAAATGCACCGAAGCCTTGGCGGATTTGAAGAAAGGCTTTCCAAGTGAAGATGATTTTAAAAAGGCCTTATCTGAAACCAGCCTTACCGAAACTCAACTACTTGAAAAAATAGAGAAAGGCCTGGTAATTCGCAAACTGCTGGATGCGGAAGTCGGGCAAAAGATTAAAGTGGCTGAACCGGAAGCAAAGACCTTTTATGAATCCCATCCGGATTATTTCAAGATGGATGAGCAGGCCAAAGCCAGCCATATTCTGATCAAGGTCCCGGATCAAAAGGATGAAGCCCAGAAAGCCAAAGCCAAAAAAGAAATCGAGGAGATTCAGGCCAAACTCAAGAAGGGAGAGTCTTTTGCCGAGCTGGCTAAAAAAAGCTCCCAGTGCCCCAGCAGCGCCCAAGGCGGCGATCTCGGGTTTTTCCGCAAAGGACAGATGGTCAAGCCCTTTGAAGAAGTTGCTTTCGCCCTCCAGCCCGGCCAAACCAGCAGCATTGTGGAAACCGAATTCGGCTTTCATTTGATCCAATTGGCTGAAAAAAAACCGGCCGGAGCCGTGCCCTTTGAAGAAGCCAAGGTGAAAATCACGGATTTTCTGAAGCAACAGCAGATGGAACAAGGCATCAAGCAATATATTGAAACCCTGCGAGCCGGAGCCAAAATTAAGGAATTCCTCTAAAAAAAATATTGATTTCCTCTCTGAAAACGATATGATGCTAAACATCGTTTTTGGGGTAATTATCAATAGGTTTGGTTACGTGATGATGAGGGGAAAAACCATTTACCAAAGTGGGCGCCTCAAGTTCCGGACCAGAAGAAATCATGAAAGGAGGGTGCCACGATGGCGGATGGTATCGTAAAATGGTTCAGTGACAAAAAAGGCTATGGATTTATTGAACAGGAAGGTGGGCCGGATGTTTTTGTGCATCATTCGGGCATAGTCGGTTCAGGATTCAAATCTCTGAATGAGGGTGATCGCGTAACCTTTGAAATTGAAGATGGACGCAAAGGTCCGACAGCCGTGAACGTCACGGTTGTGTAATCCCCCCAATACACAAGCATAAACAAGGGCATGCACCGTTGGGCATGCCCTTTTTGTTTTCCCAATACCTCTGTCAGCGAGCCATTTCCAATCATTTTCAGTCTTGATCATCGTTTCGACTATCCTCCATTCCATTGTGGGAGCGGCTTCCAGCCGCGATTCGGCCGGAATGATGATCAGGGTATCTTTTTTCGTTACATTAATACCTATGATATATAGGTATTATATGCGTATTTTTACAGCATTGTTCAATAACATAATCCGGTATAAATAAATAATGAAGTCATTTGGACTCAACTACTTAATTCCAATTCCTATAGAAGTCCGGCATTGAATCAGGGAAGGAGGTGCGCTGTCACAATTCACTTTGTTTCTTTCCATTCATGGCAACCACAATCAAAATAGCAAACAAAAAGGGGCGATATAATGAAAAAAAGCATGACAATATCGGCAACAATCATTTTGGCAATCTGCTTTCTTATAATTGAAAACGCACATGCCAACTATTTTGATAAAAGCTTGTCCACCGGCAAGGTGCGTGTCTATTATTCTACTACCTGTCCAAGCACTTGTGAGGCCATTCTATTGGGCGTGGGTACGTCCATGCTTTCCAGCAGTTACGGCAACCTTGCAAATGCATTGACCAACTACGGCTATATTGTGGTAATCCTGGACCACAATCCCGGCAACATGGTGAAAACCGATGCAACTAAATTCAAGAATCTGGCTTTGGATGTGCGCACGAATCTAGTGACTTGGCTTTCCTCCACAAATTGCCGGGCCATTGCCCACTGGATCATGGGTGGGCATTCCGCCGGCGGCCAAGCCGCCCAAAATGCCGTGTCCAACAATCCGGGCTTGGCCAATGCGGTCTTCAGCATCGACCCGTACGATTGCAGCGAAGCCGGTATCGTCAATATTCCGGCCTTATATTGGGGCTTTGATCTCACCTCCTGTTTTGTGAATAAGAACAAGGCTGCCAAATCCGCTTATTACGGCAGCTCCGGTCGGCGGGCATTTCAGCGGGTGGCCTCCGTGTACACCTGGGGCCCCTGCGGGTACTCACCCAAATTTTTCCATTGCAGTTTTTGCGACGGCCACTGCCCGGCCTGCACCAACTGCATGACCACCCCCAGTTATTTTTTCACGGATGTGGCCAAAAGTGTGAACAAATTTATGAATGCGGCTTTTTACGGCACCTGGTCAAAAGCCAATTTGACCATCAGTGCCACCACGCCGGTGACCTTATTTGTGGATACGGATCAGCCATAGCAGTTATCGTGTGATTTTTGCGTTGTGGTAAAATACGGGATGCGGAAACGTATCTCGCATCCCGTATCGCGAGTTCCCCCCAAAAAAAACTTGACCCCCAATCCGGCCTTCCATAAAAATGACATACGCCTACAGTTTCATTTGAAGATTTGATTTTTACGTTTGTTGGAAAAGCCATGGCCAGAAAATCAATTCAGCGTATTCCCAGGATGTCATTGGAAAAAGCATCCACCCCCAAAAGACGGGCAAAGCAGTATAATAATAATCAGGAGAGTTCCCGTAGATTGGCCCAGATCACCGACAATATGCTGGACATGATCTGTATGACCGATCGATATGGCGTCATCAACTACATGAGTCCCTCCTGCCTGACCATTTCCGGTTATCATCCCAATGATCTGATGGGAAGAAACATCAGCGATTATATCCATCCGGCAGATGCAGCCTTCGTGACCGATAAAGTTCAGAGCAGTTTCCGTAAAAAATCCCGGGTCAATATTGAATTCCGTCATTTGTGCGCCGACGGCAAGTACAAATGGGTGGAAATGGTGGGCAACCTGGTCTATGATGCAACAGGAAATGTTGAAGGAGTTGTTTATGGGACCCGGGACATCACGGATCGGAAAATAGCCGAAGACGCCTTTAAAAGCTCAGAGGAGCGGCTTAAAATCCTGTTCGAGCTGGCCCCAGATGCCTATTATCTGACAGACCTGGACGGCACCATTTTGGACGGTAATCGCGCTGCGGAAAAAATCATCGGCTACCGCAAAAAAGAATTGATCGGAAAAAACTATTTTGACTTGAATATCCTACCACGGGATCAGATTAAAAATGCCTTGGAGGCCTTGAAAAAGCTGCGGGAAGGTCGGCCTTCCCAGCCCACGGAATTCATCTTAAACCATAAAAACGGCAAACGGATTTTTGTTGAAATTCGCTCCTATCCAGTAACTATAAACGGTCAGTCCATTGCCCTGGGCATTGCCCGGGATATTACCGACCGGAAATATGCCGAAGCTGAACTGCGCCGCGCCCATTCTGAATTGGAAAAAAAAGTCCGGGAGCGCACCGCCAATCTGGAGGAAGCCAATACCGCCCTGCGGGTGCTGCTGCGCAGCCGGGAAGAAGACCGCAGCACCATGGAAGACAATATGCTGACCAATGTAAAGGAGCTGGTTCTGCCCTATGTCGACAAAATCAAGAACAGCCGCCTGGATGACCGCCAACGGGCCTATATAGATGTCATTGCATCCAACCTGAACGATATTCTCTCCACCTTTGCCAGACAGCTCTCCAGCCGGCACCTGAAGCTGACCCCCACGGAGATCAAGGTGGCCAATCTCATCAAACTGGGCAAGACCACCAAGGAAATCGCTGAAATCGACAGTTCTTCCATGCGGACCGTGGAAGGCCATCGCAACAGCATCCGAAAAAAAATGGGCCTCAACAACCGCAAAATCAATCTGCGGACCTATTTGCTCGCCATTCGGTAAACAACTTGCTTAAGGAAGTCTCTTCCGCATCCAGCGCAACACATGAGGCCAGACATGTACAGGAGCATGTTTACCGAGAATCAGATCAATATGGCCGAAATGGGTACCGGTGGATTCCAGGCCGAACACTTTTAATTGCTTGTCCTGGGAGCCGGCTTTCTCATAGGCTTCCTGAATGGCCTCAAGGGGTACAGCAACATCTTTATCCCCTACCACAAACAGGACCGGGGCCTTCAACTTGGTAATATTGTCTTCATAATCCACGTCGCCGGAAAGACTGCGCAATCGCCCCTCGGAACCCCATTTGAACATGAAGCGGACCACATTGAACCCGGTGCGGTCAAATCCTAGTTGAATTCTTTCTTCCAGAATATTACGTTCCATGCTGCCGGGATACCAGACCTGCAGTGGCAGCTTGTAATAGCGATTATCCATGATAAACAGGCCGGAACGGGCAATGGCGCCGATATAATCAATATAGAAGGCCTTGGGATACGGCGGCCGGAAGGGCAGTATTTTTTCAAACAGGACACCTGTGCGGGCAATGGTTTTCAGCAGCAGATTACCCTTACCCATGTTGAAGGGACCGCCGATGGAAATCAAACCCAGGAGCTGGTCCCGGCATTCGGCATCCAGGCAATAACCCAGGGTGGCTCCCAGGCTGTGGCCGATAAAAAACATTTTGTGATGCCCTGATATTTCCCTGACGGCATCCATAAAGGCGGGAATATCTTCCGTAAAATATGTACGAAAACGTTTAGGATAATCACACGCATTGGCACGACTCATACCGTGGCCGCGCAGTTCCACATTAAAGGTCTCAAACCCCTGGGATACTAGGTAGTTCTCAAAACTGCGCTTGGATAAATTCCAGGTGTAGCGGTTTTGGCCCAGACCATGAACCAGCATGACCGGCGCAACGGATCGGCCCCCCAACGGGATCTTATGGGTCATGATCAAATGCAGACCATCCCGGGTGGTTACTTCATGAATATGGCGATGGCAGCCCATCGTTTGTTTTCCATTGATGATTTCCCTGGATTCTTTTAATCCTTTCATGTTTGAGCTCTTGTCCTTTTCGATAAAAATAAGTCAAATGCTGGGATGGCAGAACCCCAAATAGGTATTATCTTGTGTCCATCACGGGAAAAGCTGCCGGTCTTTCGGCAGATGCATATACCAATGACCTGGTCCCATTGCAATATCAATCGATCATACCGATTGAAAACCTGTGTTATGAAAAGGAGACTGAAAAATGATCGATAACAATAGCACAAAAGATATAAGGGAATCTTCTGATTCCCAAGAATCAGTAGAATGTCGGGAAGATGAATCCGATGTTTGTTATATGGAATCCGAAAGAGGGGTTGGCGAAGACTGCTGCTGCTGTTGCTGTTGCTGACAAGTCAGCGCTAACCACAACAGAAACAAGGGCCGGATAAAAATCCGGCCCTTTATTTTTTTTGAATATGTATGTCCGGACTTATCCTTTAAATCTTGTAAATCTTGCTTATTTTAATACGGCCAGGGTGATGCGCGATACACAGATCAGTTCGCTTTCCTTATTGCGGATGGAGATATCCCATACATGGGTGGATTTTCCGATATGTACAGGGCTGACGGTTCCGGTGACATAATCTCCGGAAACGCTCTTGATGTGATTGGCATTGATTTCCATACCTACACAATAATGCGGGTCGGCAACCGCCAAATTGGCAGCAATGCTGCCCAGGGATTCGGCCAATACCACCGACGCGCCGCCGTGCAGAATCCCCATGGGTTGATGGGTGCGCTTGTCCACCGGCATGGTTGCTTTTAAATAATCATCCCCCATCTCCACAACACGTATGCCGATGTGTTCCACCATGGTGTTGTGACCCCATTGATTGATCTTATCCAAATCATATTTCTTTTTCCAGATTCCCACACCTGCCTCCTTCAATCGATCCTGTCGGCTCCGGTCCGAAATAGTCGTAATCGGCGTTACGTAATCATGAATAGCGATTTTATGTCAAGGGTAAACACATTGATTCGTTCCCATGCCTCCTTGCGTGACATATCAGCCGGCTTCCAATATTCTGCATACATAAATGAAACCAAAAAATAATAACATGATATGGATGGTATTGTCAGCCTGCCTGTTTCTCCATGCTTGCTCCGACACGCCACAAGGATCCAAATCAAAATCCACATCTGAAAAGCCTGTTATTGGTTTTTCGTTGGGCACTTTGCGGGAAGAAAGGTGGATACGGGATCGGGATGAATTTGTCAAAAACGCCGAAGCATTGGGTGCCGCTGTCAATGTCTTGTTTGCCAACAATGATGCGGATTTGCAGATTTCCCAGACAGAAAATCTAATTCTGCAAGGCGTGGCGGTTTTGGTGGTAGTGCCCCATGACGGCAAGGCGGCAGCGGCAATTGTAACCAGAGCCCATGCAGCCGGGATTAAGGTGCTTGCCTATGACCGGATCATTAGTGACAGTGATCTGGACTTTTATGTTTCTTTTGACAGTGAAAAAGTAGGGGCATTGCAGGCTCAGGGGATTTTGGAAAAGGTCAACACCGGATGTATCGCCTATATCGGCGGCAGTGAAAAGGATTACAATGCTTTTCTGCTTAAAAAGGGTAGCATCCAGGTGCTCGCGCCCCTGATTCAGCAAGGCACCATCCGCCTTTGCTTGGATGTTTTTTCGCCGGATTGGAAACCCGAAGCAGCTTATGAAAATCTCAAGGGATATTTGCTAAAGGGCAATACCATAGATGCGGTAGTGTGCGCCAATGACGGCACGGCTTTTGGAGCCATTCTGGCCTTGAAGGAATTCGGTCGGGCCGGCAAGGTGCCGGTATCCGGTCAGGATGCTGAACTTTCAGCCTGCCGAAGAATCATTGCATCGCGGCGTGAAAAAAATCGTTCAACATATCATCGGGCTTTGCGATTCAGGATTGGAAGCGGTTGCAAAAGGAAACTATGTCGATACCTCTTCCAAAACCGCTTCCCTACTGTCGACCAATCTCAAAAGAGTCGCAGACATCGTGTACAATTTCAAACAGGTCGCCGTGGATCAATCCAGTCAAACGCGCCGACACTTCAACGTAAAAGACTATATCGAAAAAGTATTGTTCAGCCTGCAGCCGGAATTGAAACGCATGCAACATAAAATCATTTTAAATTGCCCGGCTGATCTTGAAATCAACAGTTATCCTGGGGTGTTTTATCAAATTCTAGCCCACCTGATCAGGAATTCCCTCCTGCACGGCTTTGAAAACACAGCCCAAGGTGAGATGGAAATCTCCATTTGGCGTTCACGCGATACCCTGGTAATTGCATATTCGGACAACGGCAAGGGGATGACCTCCGATATTCTGGCCAAAAGCCTGGATCCGTTTTTCACCACCAAGCGCAACCAGGGCGGTACCGGCTTGGGACTTCATATCGTTTACAACCTGGTAGTCCATTCCCTGCGGGGAGAAATGGACTTTACCAGCACGCCCGGCCAAGGCGTCATTTTTCTCATCCGCATTCCCTTAGACCGCTAAATGCATTTATTGTAGATCCGACTTGAACTTCAGAAATCGGCCTGGTATATAGGCACATTTCCATAGCGGTGCAGATAGCTGTATCTGCTGAAAAAAAATTCAAGACCGACAGATAGACAATATTTATGATACTTCAAGGTATATATCGTGAAATCCCCTCCGCTGTGTCCCTGGGATTCAACGGCTTCAAGCGAATCCGCCAAACAGCGGGTGCTCTTCTGAAAACCGGCCTGGACTATCTCCTGCAAGGCCGGCCGCCCACACCAGTACTGATGCGCAAGGCCTTTGAACGCCTAGGAGCGACCTATATCAAGCTGGGGCAGTTTATCGCCAGTTCCCCTTCCCTTTTTCCCCATGCCTATGTCAAGGAATTCCAGCGCTGTCTGGACCGGACCGAGCCGGTATCCTTTGACCAAATGGAAAAAATTCTGAAAAAGGAACTGGGCCGAAGGTACAAAAAAACCATTTTAACCTATATTGACACCAAACCCCTGGCCTCCGCATCCATCGCCCAGGTTTACGCCGCCCGCCTAAAGACCGGTGAAGAAGTAGTGATCAAGATTCAGCGCCCAGGTGTCCGGGACATCCTTACTACGGATATCAATTTTCTGTTTTTCACCGCCAATCTCCTTGAATTCCTGGTGCCGGGCCTGAAGCATGCCTCCCTGGCCGGCATGCTTGGAGAAATCCGCAAGACGGTTTTCGAGGAATGCGATTTCATCAAAGAAGCGGAAAACCTCCGCACATTTTCGGAATATCTGAAAGATACCGGCAATACCGCCGTGATGGTCCCCCGGGTGTTTTCCCATGCTTCCACCAAGCGCGTGTTGACCATGGAGCGTTTATTCGGCATCCCCGTAACCGACCGTAAAACCTTGCTGGAATCTACCGACCGACCCCACACCATCCTGAACGCGGCCTTCGGCACATGGATGGACAGCATCACCGGCTGCCCCCTTTTCCATGCCGACCTGCATGCCGGCAATCTGTTGGTTCTCAAAGACGGCCGGGTGGGCTTTATTGATTTCGGCATCGTGGGCCGCATTTCCCAGCGGGCCCAGGAAGGTGTCAAAAACCTGTTGCGGTCCATGATTCTAGGGGATACCGCGCTCATGGCCGAGGCCCTGGCCGCCATCGGCATGACCAAGAAAAAGGTCAATACTACCCGCCTGGCCCAGGACCTGGAAGCTCTTTATCACGCCATGGAGCCCGAGGCCATTGGGGAAACCATGTCCATGCCCATGACTTTTCTAGAGCCGGAAGAATTTTTGTTGGAAATCGTGAGGATCGGAGAAGAACACGGGATCTGCTTCCCCCGGGAATTCACCCTGTTGATCAAGCAATTTTTATATTTCGACGGCTATCGGGACATTTTGTTCGACATGGACATCTTTGCCGAAAAAATGTCGGCAAAAATGGAAAAGCTGAACGCGGAGATAGAGGGCCAGGAATAAAAAGGTCCGCACCAGATCAGGCTTTCCTCAGAGGTCTTCCGTTTCTTTCACCAGTGGCTTTTCCGTTCTCAACGGTTCTTTCAGCAACAGATGGGATATCTGCATGGGAATTTCGGCCTCTTTGGCGATGGTGACAGCTTCTTCCAACGCCTCGAGAATGCCCTTATTTCCGCTTCGGATGAACCCGCCGGTCAGATCACGGACATGGGTTGTGTATATCCCGCCATGGGTACAAGCAAACATAAAATCATAGAATTCCGCTTTTGAATTACTACTTTTAGGAAATGAAAAAATATGATCGAATTGTTGAATCAACCGGTTGTCAGACTTCTGGCTTCCGACAGCACTAAGTTTGAAGGAGAAGCCATCCGGCAATTGCAGCAAACCGCCAGGCTGGATGGTATGGAGATAACAGTAGGCATGCCGGATCTTCATCCGGGGAAAGGGCATCCAGTCGGCTTGGCCTGCTTAAGCAAAAAAGGATTCTATCCCCATCTCATCGGCAATGATGTCGGCTGCGGAATGGGGCTTTATCGGACCAGCGCAAAGGTCGCTAAAATAAAAAGAGATAAATGGGTAAAAAAACTGGGCGACATGGAAAACCCATGGGATGGAGAAATTGCGGAATGGTTATCGGATCATAATTTGGAGTCCACCGACTATGATGCTGCCATGGGAACCATCGGCGGCGGCAATCATTTCGCCGAACTCCAAAGTATGGAAGAATTATTTTTCCATCCAGCCCTTGAGCAGATTGGGCTGGATAAAAACTATCTTGTCCTGCTGGTTCACAGTGGCTCCAGAGGAATCGGGGAAGCATTATTGCGAAAACATGCTGCGGTTCATGGTGCCGGCAGCCTTATGGAAAATTCAGTAGAGGCGCAAGAATATCTGGCCCGGCATAACTTCGCCCTTAAGTGGGCCCGGTCAAATCGGGATTTAATTGCGCAGCGTTTTTGCAGCCAGATCGGTGAGAAGTGTGAACCTGTATTGGATTGCTTTCATAATTTCCTCACGCCCGTGGACCTGGAAAATTCAAGGTTCTGGCTGCACCATAAAGGTGCAGTGCCCTCCAATCAGGGGCCGGTTATCGTTGCGGGAACAAGGGGTTCATTGAGCTATATCATCGAACCCTTGGGTGAACAAAACGCAAATCTTTGGTCACTGGCCCATGGCGCCGGCCGGAAATGGAACCGGAGCAGTTGCAAGGAGCGCCTGCGCTCAAAATGCACTGCGAAATCATTGACTCATACCTCCCTCGGTAGCCGTGTGATTTGTGAAAACCGTGAACTGCTTTATGAAGAAGCGCCCCAAGCTTATAAAAACGTTGATGTGGTGGTGGCGGAGATGGAAAAGGCCGGATTTATCCGGAAAATAGCATCTCTGCGGCCTCTTATCACTTACAAGACAAGAGAATCTACATGAAACGCTGGATTCAAATAACTTCTGGGCGAGGTCCGGCAGAATGCGAATGGGTCGTTCATCAGGTGTGGCAAAAGATCATGGCTGAGGCATCCCAAAACAATTTTAAAGCGGATCTGCTAACCATAATCAGCGGGGATCTGCCGAGAACCATCCGGAGATTTTCACCCCACCATTTTTTTTAGGTTTTTCGAGCATTGAAATCAGGGTTTCCCTGATTGACGTATATTGATCAACCATCTATGTTATTGAACAGTGTTTTGTATAGAAACCTATTAATTTTCATAAATATGTCTGAAACCCCTGTGGTATTTATGAAGCAGACACCTATTAAAAGAAATTTCTTTTTTGGATTATTCATGGTTCCAGTCATAATCATGGCTGGGGGATTGCTGACCAGTGATGCTATAAGACCATGTTTTTTAACCACTAATAAAACGACAAACCTCCCTAATGATGATCTTGTAACAGCCCAAGGTATCAAGATTTCTTCTGAAACAACAAAAGATAATGATGTTAAAATGTTATCTTTAAAATCAAAAAGGCAAAACCACGAAAATCCATATCCGCTAAATGCAAAAACAGTGGAAGACGAGCTTAATTTGGCCCTTGTCGGTACAGTTACCGGCAAAGGGGTAAAACCTGCGGCCATTTTTGTGAATAATAAAGAGAGTAAACAAATACTTAGTCATTGCGGCGATATCATTAACGGTGCAAAAGTAAAGGATATTCTGAAAAAAAAAGTCATTTTGGAATATCATGGAGGTGAAATTTCTTTAAGTTTAAGTGGGTTGTCAATAGATGACCAGGATACCTCCAGACAAGCGCCTTTAGCTCTCCAACAAGAAGAATTCACATCAGAAAATCCACCTGCTGCCGACGCAGAGAACATTGAAAGAAAAAAGGATGATAGAGAGATTGAATATGAACAAGAGGATAGCGTAACAGTTGCCACCCTGACCCTAAATAGAACCGAATTTGAAGACCTGACCATCAATGCCGACAATTTTCTGAATTACACTTCCCTAAGCCCATACAGCGAAGATGGACAACCTGTAGGTGTCATGTTCAGCCATATAAAACCAAACAGTTTTTTTGATGTGATTGGACTTCAAGATGAGGATGTCTTGGTTAAAGTGAACGAGCAAGATATCAGAGAATTGGAAAGTGCCACGGTGATGGGATTACATCTAAGAGACGCAAGGAGTATGCTCATTAAAGTTATACGGGGAGACAAACTTGAAACCATAAAATTTAATATCCAATAGCTTGAATATGTAAGACGAACGTACCAATTTCCGTTGAATATTTTTTTCTGTCGATAAACCTTATTGCGGTAATAACCTTTAACAGCTTAATAAGGAGGGCGTTTATGAAAGTGAGAAAGATTTTCAATGTATTGGCGCTGAGTATGGTTTTATTAGCAACCTCTGTCGGGATGGCCGCCGCATGTGTTGTCTGCTTGAAAAAGACAGAGGCTGACTACAATGATTACAACACTTATAAAAAGAATCAGCGCTATTACGTTCCTTATTTAAGCTCCACCAATACATTCTATGTTTATAAAAATGATCAAATAAAATTAGATCTGACCGACCATGATCTTTGCTACCATAGATGGAAGTATGACGGCACACAATATTCAAGCGGAACTGGAAATTGTACGGCACCATACAGATTTACAACGGTCGGATCGCATGTGATAACCTCTATCCAGGATGCTGGAGGCTTATGCTCCTCCGGCACGGAATCCGTCAATGTCAAGGTAGTGGACAAAAACAACGATTATCCGGTTGTCTTGGTCCACGGTTTTCTCGGCTGGGGACGCGATGAAATGGCTTTAAACCTCTATGGTGATTCCAACCCTGATATTGGTTTTCTTTATTGGGGCGGCCAGGCCTGGGGATCGGCCATTCTTGACATTGAAAAAGAATTGAACAACCGCGGCTATAAAGTCTATACTGCCTCGGTGGGACCGGTCACAAGTGTTTATGATCGCGCTTGCGATCTTTGGGCGCAGTTAAAGGGCGGGGACAACAATCAAGCACTTTATGGAGCCAACCATGCCGCCCAATCCGGCACGACTCAATATCCCCATGCAGCCAACAGCGGGACAAGAAGGTACAACAACTTAAGACGCACTTGGAATGGCGGCACAACCGCTCTAGGCGCAGTGAATACGTCTAATCCCATCCACCTTATCGGTCACAGCATGGGCGGGCAAACCGTTCGTATGCTTGCCGGGCTTTTACAAGCGGGCAGCCCCTGGGGGGATACGAGTATATGGCCGGGCGGGCAAACCGGCTATATCAGGAGCATTACAACCGCGGCAACGCCGCATAACGGCACCACCCTTACCCACATGGCCGGTAATATTACAAACGTATTGAATCAATTCGGTATAGACTGGATGAAAGCGTTGACCGGCCAAAATGTCACCAATGTTTTAGGGGTAATTTACCGCTTGGATATCGAACAGTGGACCAATGGCATTTCAGGAGCCCCCTGCAACCTCACCCGTTCAGACCTTACCCTTGGCAATTGCATGAATAATAAACCAGCCATTGCCGATCTTTCCTTATGGGATTTATCGCCCTGCGGCGCCATGTATGAATTGAACACCAGGCCGCAAATGCAGGCCCGCCCTGATATTTATTATTTCTCATATTCTTGCGTACAAAGCGATGCAAACGGCAATCCGGATGCGAGTAATGTAATGGGACCGTTTACGGCACCATCCTGGAATACAAATGCAAACCTTGAAAATTGGGGCTTGAATGGCGACTGGCATTATCAAGACGGCGTGGTCAATACCATTTCACAAGCCAAGCCAAGCTGCGACCAGTTCACCAATACCACCGAAGCTTCAGATGCGGTTTATTCCATGTATGGACCTAAAGGGAAATGGTATCACATCGATATGATGCATGAAGACCATTTTGATATCATCGGCGGTTACCTGGGTGTGGGAACGGAAACCCTGACCATGCACGATCCATGGGATGTGCCGGGCCATGACCATCAAATGACCGACACGAATTTAAATAAAAGCAGTTGGGGGTCAACCGGAAAAATTCATGGTGAGCATATGTCCCGCAATGAACCGACAGTTTATGACTTCTGGCAGATGCATATCGACCGTTTGCAGCGTTTGCCTAGATTCTAGTCATGTCATCGCTTGACTTGTAGCTAACCTTTGGGAAGATCTTTTAGATCTTCCCTTTTTTTGTTTATCACAAATCTTTTTCAAGGAGTGGTAGATGTTTTTTGTAAGTAAATTTTTTTTAAAATTAAGGCTGAAGCGCTATTTGCTAGTATTGTTGACTTTGTCAGGGTTGATGCTTCCCGCAACTGTTTTTTCCGTAAATACCGATAATAACTTGCAACCCAATTTATTTCCATCTGTGGGTTTCCAGGAAGGGCATTTCCAAAAAATTTTGACCATCGCCCCCGACCAGGATGGGAAGTCTTTTACCACCGGCAGTTTAGACAATACCCTTGTCGTCTGGGATTTTGCCTCAGGACGGGAGCTTGGCGTGCTAAAAAGCCATCGGCAAGGTATTGTGGCCGCCTCCATGAATAAAGATCATATAATTTCTGGTGCTTATGATGGATCTGTCAGGGTCTGGCGTAAAAATGGAATGGAGATCGCCAAACTGGCAAATGACACCAACAGCATTCACAGCATGGATGTCAGCAAGGATGGCCGGTATGCGCTCACCGGTTATTTGAATGGCAGTTTACGGTTATGGGATTTGAAAAAAAAGAAGTTGATCAAAGACGTAAAGCCTCATTCCGGAAGGGTTCACTGGGTGTGCTTCAGCCCTGACGGCAAGCTTGCGCTATCGTGCAGTTATGATGAAACGTTTATTGTCTGGAAAACCCAAGGTCTGGTTCCTGTAGCAAAATTAAGCGGCCGCATCCGCTGTGCGGCTTTCTGTAATGAAAGCAAAAACATTCTGTGCGGAGATGCCGATAATCAAATCCGGCTGCTGAATTTTAAAGAAGCTATGGTACGCAAAACCTTTAAGGGCCATCAAGAAAAAATACTCGAACTTGCCTTCAGCCATGATGGAAATAACATCATGTCCGTGAGTATTGATGGAGAAATCAAGGTTTGGGACATTCAAGGTGAAAGGGAAATCATATGCTTTTCCGATAAAACCGCTCCCCTAACCGCGGCAAAGTTTTTACCTGAAAAAAATTTGGTGTTTCTTGCAACAGGTGATTCTGATCCTAAAATCACCGCCTGGGATCTTCGGACCCAAAAACAAATCAGAACATTTGAGCGGGCTATTTTACCTTCTTCAAACATTTCCGTAAGCATCGATGGTAAATTGGCTCTTTCAGGCGGCTTGACCGACGGCTCTTTAAATCTCTGGGATATTCAGCATGGGAAATTGTCGGAATCCGTCAAGGCTCATGAAAACGGCACGTTTGTCGTAAGTATGACGACTGACGGCACAAAAGCGCTTTCCGGTGGAAATGATCGAAGACCTAAATTATGGGCGCTAAATCCCCTTAAAATAGAAAACACCTTGGATGAAGGTCGTTCATCCGTTACCAGCGTTTGTTCTGGATCAGACGGCCGATATGTGGCGGCAGGGTTTGCCGACGGATCAATGTATATATGGGATACGCATTCCGATAAATTGATTTTAAACAGTAACGCTCATACCAAAATGGTTTCCAAGCTCTTTTCCCATCCTGTGAAGAACATGTTTTATTCCTCATCCATAGATGGATTCATAAAACGTTGGAGCGCTGAAAACGACAAAGAAATGTCAGACATCATCAAACTTGAGACTCCCATATTAGCCATGTCACTTACTGAAAATGGGGAAAATCTCATTTATTGCACTACAGATCCAATCATCAGATCATATCAGCCCAATAATGGTAGTTATAATTTGATCAGTGGACATAGAAAAGGTGTTACCGCTTTTGCGATTGACGCAAAGGAAACACGACTTATAAGCGCGGACAAGCTTGGCACCATAAGATGCTTTGATATGAAGAGCAATAAGGTTTTACATGAGTTCCAAAAAACCGGCAAAATTATACGTTCCATAGCCTTTTATCCGGATGATAAACGCGCGGTATCTGTAAATAGCGATGGACTTATGACCATCTGGGATGTAGATAAAGGAGTTAAAATCGGAACATTTGCGTCATTTAATGACGGCGAATGGGTGTTTTTGACCCCCCAAGGGTTTTTCTCGGCTTCAACCCAGGGGGCGATGCATCTAAACCTGAATTACAATCATTGTTTTACGGATATAAAAGATTACGAGAAATTACTGAAAAGACCGGATCTGGTTGCGGCGCACTTGAATGGTCTTAAAGGCGAGGAAATTGAGCTGGAACATCAAAATACGATGAAAAAGATCATGGCGACGTTTAGGTGATTTTCGATAACCAATCAAAAGCAAATTCATCCGGATCTCAATGAGAAAAAAAATATTTTTATTACTGGCTGCCACTTTAATATTAATAATCGCATTTTGCGTTTATCTCATTTTGGCAAACGAAAATGAAAAGCTGAAAGCAAAGCAGGATTACAGCAACGGCCGCTGTATCAAAGGTGATTGTGAGAACGGCTATGGGGTTTTTGTCCTTCCAAGTGGCGATAAATATCTAGGCACCTTTAGAAAGCATAAATTTGAAGGTCTTGGCGAGTTTTATCATGTTGATGGACGCATTTTCAAAGGAGAATTTGTTGACGGCATGAAAAACGGCAAGGGTTTGCTCGTGCTTCAAGAAGGAATCAGCTATGCCGGGGAATTTTTAAACGATGAGCTTAACGGTGAAGGTGTATATACGGATGCCGACGGTGTGGTTTACAAAGGAAAATTCAAGGATGGACAATGGGGCGATCATGCTGAGATCACTTTCCCTGACGGTCGCTACTATATAGGTGATTTAAAAGACGGCCGGCGCAACGGGAAAGGCGTTTTTAAATGGAAAGATGGCCGCGTATATAAAGGCATGTTCGTGGACGATCGGATGGAAGGCCAAGGCATTCTGTCTTTTCCGGATGGGGCCCAGTATGTCGGTTCTTTTTTAAATGATAGATATGAAGGTGAAGGAACCTTTATATACCCTGACGGGCGGCGCCATGTGGGCAGTTTTAAAGAAGGCTATCCCCATGGCAAAGGGATCATATCCCATAAAGACGGGCGCAAGGAAGAAATTAAATTTGATAAAGACAAGTTCAAATCAGATTTTGAGAGTAAGCGCAACCAATGATGACAAAGGAACAAGAACTATCAATGGGATGAATTTGACAGAATAGCCGGACCTCTTACCCCCCTTCCTCTCTCCTTTCTATTTTTTATTTGACACATTGGATTTGATCGTTTATCGTCGATTAACGATTAGATAATATGTCACGGAGAGAATCTTGAAAACCTGTTGTAAGCCACGGCCAACCAACGCTGCCCCCATGGATGCCGACCGGTTTGCCGGCATATGCAAGGCCTTGGCCCACCCGGCCCGCGTTAAGATTGTCAACCATCTCAAAGAATTGAACCAATGCATTTGCGGACAGATCGTGGATGTTCTGCCCCTGGCCCAATCCACGGTCAGCCAGCATCTAAAAATTTTAAAAGAATCAGGACTAGTAAAAGGAACCATCGAGGGGCCGCGGACCTGTTACTGCATCGATCGGCAAGTGCTGGCTGAATTCAAAACTATGGCCATGCAACTTGGCGAAAAGGACCGTATAGATGAATAAACCTGTAAAACAAAATTGCGGCTGCGGTTTAGAAAATACGCAACCATCCCACAACCTTCTCCGTGAAATGCTGCCCATGGACCGGCCGCCGGTTAAGGATGAGCCATGTTGCGGGCCGCCGCCCGGCCCGCCCAGCGATCCGAATGAGCGACCCGGATATCGGCTGTGCTCCTTTGTGCAAGGATTTATGCCTACTCCGGTGGGACCAGTGCCCCGGATTAAAACCTTACTGGACACACGGGACAAACTCGGTACATGGAATGTTCGTATGGGTTTCGGCCGCAATGATTACAAGGTTGCGCCGGGACTCTATGCCGTGGGTGATCCCGCTGCCGAGGCCCCGGTTTTGGTAACGGCCAATTACAAACTCAGTTTTGATCACGTCCGTGAATCCCTCGCCGGCATGGATGCTTGGCTTCTGGTGTTGGATACCCATGGTATCAACGTGTGGTGCGCTGCCGGCAAAGGTACCTTTGGAACCGCGGAGCTGGTGCAACGAGTTCTTAAGACCGGTCTGGCCCAGGTGGTGCGGCATCGGCGCTTGATCCTGCCCCAATTGGGGGCCACCGGCGTGGCCGGACACAGGGTAAAAAAAGAATGCGGCTTTGAAGTGATTTGGGGACCTGTAAAGGCTGCGGATATCAGAGCCTTCCTATCGTCCGACCACCGATCCGAGGTTGCCATGCGGCGCGTTACCTTTACTTTTTCCGAACGGTTGGTCCTGGTACCGGTGGAGATCACTCTCTTGCGCAAGCATTTGGTCTATACCCTGGCCGTCCTTTTGTTTCTCTCCGGCATCGGTCCCCACATCTTTTCATGGCCGGCAGTATGGCAGCGTGGAGTTCTGGCTGTCGCAGCCGTGGCCATGGGAATTGCAGCCGGTTGCATCGTCGTACCGGTCCTGCTGCCCTGGATCCCGGGCCGGGCCTTTGCGCTAAAAGGAATTTTCGCCGGCCTGTTTTTGGGAACATTTCCGGCAGCCGTTCACTGGAATGATTCTTCGATATCTTATTGGTCGGGACCGGCCTTGCTGCTTTTAACAACTGCTTTGAGTTCGTACTTGGCCATGAATTTTACCGGCTCCACACCCTTCACATCGCCTTCAGGAGTGGAAAAAGAGATGCGTCGCTATATGCCGGTGCAGGCCGGGATGGCCGTAATGGCATTGTTCTTATGGATCGGAAGCGCCTTTCTGATGAAATAGCGCTGCAAATCATAAAACCTTCATTTTGGTGATTGAAGAATGAAATCCTTACGCTATCTGGAAAACGTGGTCACCTTGGCCCTTGATGAAGACAAATGTGTGGGTTGCGGGATATGCACCCAAGTGTGCCCCCACGGTGTTTTGGTCTTGAGGAACCGCAAGGCACAAATTGTGGATTTGCACGGCTGTATGGAATGCGGCGCCTGCGCAAACAACTGTCCCACCAGCGCCCTGGCGGTGACCCCAGGGGTGGGCTGCGCCAGTTATATCATCCAATCCTGGATCAAGGGCAAGGAGAATAGTTCCTGCGGATCACAAGGTTGCTGTTAACCGATGAATAGAAGAAGGGATTAGAAAAAATATGCTACTCGAAAATTATACTCTTGAAATATTCAACTCCAAATGCCAACCGGGTGTTATGGCTGTGCACTGTTTCGCCCACCTTGACCAGGATATCAGCCAAGTCCTGCCTTATTTAAATACCACTTTGGGCGGATTCGAATATCTTGTCGATCCGCCGGCCCTCACACTTCGATCCCAGGGCAAGCTGATGACGTTGCATGGGCGTAAAATTGCCATCAATGCTTTAAAGGATGAACAGGAAGCCCAAAAAATCGTTGAATGGCTTAAAAATGAGATTAACGAAGCCTGGGAATGCAGAGACCGCATCGTTCCATGTTTTCACGGCAAACCAAAGCCTATATTAATCGAAATTTTAAAGCTGCTGCCCAAAACCAACTGCAGGAAATGCGGTCAGCCCACTTGCATGGTGTTTGCCGCCCAGGCAATGGAAGGAGGATACGGCGCGGAGAACTGCCCGGAACTGACTGATCCGAACCGGGAGAAACTGACCACCTACCTCTCTGGGTTTGATTTTGATTAAATGCTCAAATTAAGGCTTCACGCAAAATAATCATGATATTCAGGCGGAATCACCGCTTTGTTCACCTGGAATAATTCAATGAGCACATTGTCCGGTGCCGGCACCATGATGTATTTCATATACAGCAGATCGACAACGCTTTTGGTGAAACTGATCCCCGCTTCTTTCAGGCGCTGATAGTCCCGCCCCACATCATCGGTCTGGATGCCGAAATGGTGGATGCTTCCCGGCCCAGGGGTTTTGGGCGGTTGATCATAAAAATGTATGCGACCGGTGCCCACCCTCATGAAGACATTGCGGGCGCCGGCCACCTCCAGATCCAGTATAATCTCGCCGCCGAAAAAATCTTGATAAAATTGCAGGCTTTTTTGAATGTCGGATGCAAAAAGATGTACATGATGAACATGATGAAACATGCTTTCCTCCTTATTCTTGTTTATTTTTAGCGGCTGATGCCTTATCCGGCTTTTTCCGTTCACGGGACCTGACCGGCTTCATTCTTACGGCCCATTCTTCGGCCCAGATATCGAGTTGCTCAATAATCCGCCCCAGGGAGATGCCGTCTTCCGTGATGACATACCCTTCCCGCTCCCGGAGTTCTATGATCCCGGCCTCGCGCAGGTTCGACAGGCGCGCATTGAGCACCGTAGGGGAAATGTCGCCGCAAAATTTCTGCAGAGCCCTGAAGCTGCTGGGACCGTTCTGGTGCAGTTCCCATAAAATCCGCAAAGACCAGCGCCGGCCCAATAAATCGAGCACAGCCATTATAGGCCGTCCGGTTTGAGAGCCCCTGACTTTCATGCCTGGTTTGGGTGTTGCCATGTATTCCCTCCTTGACTGCTACTAATTCCGTATCGCTACTTAATTAGTAGCGTTATGTTATCCAAAAGTCAAGCACTATTTATCGCATAGCAGGCCGATGTCTCAGGCATCCCATCCTTGCTTTGATTTGACGGCTTTTTTTTATTCTGATAAGGTTTTTTGGAGGATGACCGTAACAATAATCAAGGCTGATGAACCTAATAAAATAGCAGAATTTTTTTTGGAGTTATATCATGCAAACCATGAAAGTTTGTTTGGGGATTTTCGGATCGATTGCCGCTTTAATCATCAGCCTGGTTCTGGTCACTCTGTCATGTGAAAAAGCCCTCGCTGCCACTGTGGATGTTTATGGTGAAGGTGTGTACACAGAAGCCAATCTCACCCTGGATGTTTATGCTGACATCAATTCCGAGAACCTGATCAGCTATGGGGTTAAAGTGAACTACAATCCGGATGAGCTCAGCGTTGCCAAAGCGGAAAAAAATGAAAGTGTCTGGTATTTCGGCAATGAATCCAGCAAGCATCCCTATGTTGATCCGGACACCTCAATCCCGGGGGAGGTTGTTATCATTGGCGGGAAACTCAATATCGATACCCCTACTGATGGCGTTTCCGGTAAAAAGGTTTTACTGGGCAAGGTCAATTTCAACCGCAAGACCGGTACCCTGCCAACCTTTGCTTTGTCGCTTGGAAAGTCGAATAATTATAAGAATTTCGTTACCACTACCAATTCCATTCTGGATGATCTTTCCGGTGCCGTAAATTTTGGAGCTGTAACGCTTTCCGCAGGCCAGGCCAATCCGCCCACCACCCCGCCGAGTCCGGTGACCAATACTGAAGGTGCAAAAAGTTCCGACAGCAATCTTTGCTTTATATCAACTGCGTTTGGTAAATAACTTCTACCAGTTGATCTCTTTTTTGAAAATCGGTCGACAGATTCGGCCGATTGTGGACCGGGAAACGGCGGAGATGAAATCAGCCACTTTGACAAGATCCTTTTTTCCAGGAGCAGCTTCCACTCCGGAACTGACATCCACGGCGTCAGGCTCGGCGTCGGCTATGGCCTGCCGGACATTATCCGGGGAAAGGCCGCCGGCCAGGACAAGGGGGTGGGACTTGCCGAAAGCCCGGGCCGCCTTCCAGTCCCAGGTCAAGGCGTTGCCGCCGGGCAGCTTGCCGCCGCTGCATTCCACTAAAAAGGCCGAGGCGCTATAAGTATCCACGGTCTCCATGGATGGATTGCCGCCGATGAACAGCGCTTTGATCACCGTGATCTTTTCAGCAGCCAGGCACGCCGTAAGTTCAGGACTTTCCCGGCCATGCAACTGAACCGCACCCAGGCCGCATTGGGATACCACGGTCATGACCGCCTCATGGGAAGGATTCACGAACACGCCCACGGTGACAACTTCCCGCGGCACGGCGGCCGTAATTGCTCTGGCCTGTTCCAGACTCACATTACGGGGGCTCTTTGGGAAAAAAACCAGTCCCACGGCATCTGCTCCCAGTTCGGCACAGGCCCGCGCCTGCTCTATATCCGTCAGGCCGCAGATCTTGATTTGCGGCCGCCGGCTGGTTCCCGTCAATTCATTTTCGTTTTGCATTCTCGATGTTCTCTCCCAGCAAAGATTGCAAAAATCGCCTTGGATCATCGGCCCGCACCAGGCTCTCTCCGATCAGGAAATTATGAATCCCGCATTTCAGGTTGACCTCGATGTCCTTGCGGTCCGAAATACCGCTGGCAGCCACCGCAGTTTGATGGGGTCGCATTCCGGCCACCATGCGCGTAGCGGTGTTGATATCCGTATCAAAAGAGCTCAGGTTGCGATTGTTGATACCGATCAAACGCGCGCCGGCCTGATGGGCGTTTTCCAGGTCCTTTTCCGAATGGACTTCCACCAGGCAGTCCAGGTCCAGCTCCTGACCAAGGGCGAGATAATCCCGCAACTGATCAGTGGTTAAGATGCGCACGATGAGCAGGACCGCGTCGGCCCCCAACGCAGCGGATTCATACATCTGATAGCTGGAAATGGTGAAATCCTTGCGCAGGACCGGCAGGGAAACGGCGGCCCGGGCCTGTTTCAAATCGTCGACACTGCCCTTGAAATAGGCGGTTTCGGTTAGCACGGAAAGGGCCGCGGCCCCGCCTTCCTCATATTGCCGGGCCAAGGATGCCGGATCCAGCTCCGGACAAATGTCGCCCTTGGAGGGCGAGGCCCGCTTGATTTCGGCAATGATATGAATCCCTGGTTTTTCCAGGGTGGCGGCAAAAGGTCGTTTATCACGCTTGACCATGGCCGCCTCCCATAAGCGGGCTTCCGGCATCCGCTGTTTGGCTTCGGCGATTTCCCGCCGTTTATGCTCCACGATTATTTTTAGAAAATCTTTGGCCATAAAACACCATAAAAAGCAATTAGGAATTAGGAATTACGAATTAGGAATTGTGGAATTCTATCCATTTTTTTGGGTGTATTCCGCCAGGGCGGAAAGTTTGGCGGCGGCGGCGCCGGAGTCCACGGATTCTGCGGCCTTTTTCAGCCCTTCTGCCAAATTGCCGGCTTGGTCGGCGGCCATCAGGGCCGCGGCGGCATTGAGCAGCACCACATCCCTTCGGGCACTTTTCTTGCCGGCGAGGATGTCGCGGGTAATGGCGGCGTTTTCAGCCGGCGTGCCGCCGGCCAGTTCAGCCGGTTCGGCCGGTTTTTCAAAAAACTGTTCCGGGTTGATATCATAGGTCTTAATCAAACCGTCTTTCAATTCCGCTACACGGGTGGGGGCGCATACGGAGATTTCATCCAGCCCGTCATGGCCGTGCACCACCAAGGCCCTTTTGGCGCCCAGCAGGCGCAGGGCCTGGGCGAACATTTCGGTCAGTTCCGGCGCAAACACGCCCAGCAGTTGACAGTTGGCCGCCGCCGGATTGGTGAGGGGGCCGAGCATGTTGAAAATGGAGCGCAGCCCGATTTCCTTGCGGGCCTTGGCAGCGTATTTCATGGCGCCATGATAAAGGGGGGCGAACAAAAAGCCGATGCCGATCTCGGCAATGGCTTCCTCGGTGATCTCCGGCTCAGTGGTGATTTTGACCCCCAGGGCCTCCAACAGATCGGCGCTGCCGCAGCGGCTGGAAATGGAACGGTTGCCGTGCTTGGCCACGGTCACGCCGCAGCCGGCCACCACAAAAGCGGTAGTGGTGGAAATATTAAAGGTGTTGGCGCCGTCGCCGCCTGTGCCGCAGGTGTCGATCACGGTGCCGGCCGAGGTCTGAACCCGCAAGGCTTTTTTGCGCATGGCCTGGGCAGCCCCGGCCAGTTCCTCAAAGGTTTCGCCCTTGGTGGACAGGGCGCCCATGAAGGCGCCGATCTGGGCGTCGGTGATTTCGCCGGAGAAGATATCGGTGATCATCTGGGACATCTCCGCATCCGACAGGTTTTTCCCCTTGATGATTTTACTGAGATTTTCCTTAAACGTCATGGTTTGGTCTCCTTTGCATTGTAGTCTTCGGCGATCTGCAGGAAATTGCGCAGCAGGCGTTTTCCCACCGGGGTCATGATGGACTCCGGATGGAACTGAATCCCTTCCGTGGGATGGCTTTTGTGCCGGATGCCCATGATCTCG
This sequence comes from Desulfosudis oleivorans, assembly GCA_020723325.1. GTDB lineage: Bacteria > Desulfobacterota > Desulfobacteria > Desulfobacterales > SURF-7 > DYJD01. The sequence goes on from DYJD01000019.1 coordinate 35,602, forward strand.
CCGTCATCTGCCTGGGAAGTGATTGTAAGGCAATCCGGCAGGCTCTCCTTCCGCACTGCCAAGGAATGGTAGCGCATGGCCTGGAAGGGCTTGGTGATGCCCTGGTAGATCTTTTGGCCGTCCGCGGTGACCATGGAGGTCTTGCCGTGCATCAGGTATTGGGCGGAAACCACTTCGCCGCCAAAGGCCTCGGCAATGGTCTGATGGCCGAGACAGACCCCCAGGATCGGCAGTTTCCCGGAAAAACGCTTGACCGTGGCAAGGGAAATGCCCGCCCCGGCCGGCCGGCCGGGGCCGGGTGAAATCACGATGCCGGTGGGCTTCCAAGCCGCCAGAGTTTCGACGTCCACGGCATCGTTGCGCACCACCTGCATGTCCGCGCCCAATTGCCCCAAATATTGCACCAGATTATAAGTAAAGGAATCATAATTGTCGATCATCACGATCATGATGGTTCTCCTTCCACTAGGGTTCAACGCCGCAAACGAGCTCCAGGGCCCGCTGAATGGCTTTAGCCTTGTTGACCGTTTCCAGGCGCTCCCGTTCCGGATCCGAATCCGCCACAATGCCGGCCCCGGCCCGCACGATCAGGCGGCCTTTTTCAATACAGGCGGTGCGGATGGTGATGGCCAGATCCATGTTGCCGTTATAGGAAATGTAGCCCACGGCACCGCCGTAGGGTCCGCGGGGCTCCTTCTCCAGTTCGGCGATGACCTCCATGGCCCGGATCTTGGGGGCCCCGGACAGGGTGCCGGCCGGAAAGGTGGCGCTCAAGAGATCCCAGGCATCCTTGCCGGGCTGCATGTCGCAGCAGATGTTGGAGACCAGATGCATCACATGGGAATAGCGTTCCACAATCATCAGGTCCGTCACCTGCACTGTGCCGATTTCCGCCACCCGGCCGAGATCATTGCGCCCCAGATCCACCAGCATCAAATGCTCGGCCCGCTCCTTCTCGTCCTTCAACAACTCATCGGCCAGAGCCCGGTCTTCCTGTTCGGTCCGGCCCCGGGGCCGGGTGCCGGCAATGGGCCGCAGGGTGGCTACCCCGTTCTCAAGGCGCACCATGGTTTCCGGCGATGAGCCCACCAGGGCGATTTCATCCAATTGCATGAAATACAGATAGGGAGAAGGGTTGACATAACGCTGGGCCCGGTACAGGCTCAGAAGATCCGGCGGCGTATCGCACACAAAGGGCTGGGAAATCACGGCCTGAATGATGTCGCCGGCCTTGATGTAGGTCTTGGTCACTTGCACATGGGAGCGATAGTCTTCCTCTTCATGGAGGGGCGCAAGGGAGCAGACGGCCTGATTGCGTGGGCATTCATCCACGGCCATGGATTGTTCCATTTTTTTCAGCATGGCAGCCAAGCGCGCCTGGGCCGTGACATAGGCCTTGTCCGGGTCGCTGGCGTCCTTCTCCCCTTCCCCCAGAAACGTCACGGCCACACATAAAAGCGTGTTGCGGATGTTGTCAAAAATCAACAATTCATCCGGCAGAATGAAATGCGCCAGGGGTTTTTCCGGACTGAGCAGATTGGGAATCCGTTCAAAAAACGAGACCATCTCATAGGTGAGATAGCCCACCATCCCGCCCCAGAACCGGGGCAACCCCGGAATATCCGCCGGCTGATAGCGGCTCATCAGCTCCCGCAACACCGCAAGTGGTTTGCCGTCATGGGCGATTTTCGATACGGTCCCGTTTTTGGCCACCTCAACCTGGTCGCGAAAAACGCGGATATGACTGGCCGCGTTGGTTCCCAGAAAACTGTAGCGTCCCCATCTTTCGCCGCCCTCCACGCTCTCCAGCAGAAAAATAGGGCCTTTGTGATAGAACTTCTTCAACAATGAAACCGGTGTTTCCATGTCCGCCAGGATCTCGACGCATACCGGGATGACATTGTGCTTTTGTGCCAGCCGCTGGAATTCGGCCTTTTCCGGAAATTGCTTCAGCAACATCGGTCCGCCTTTCTCTTTAAAAAAAGGTTCATGCCAATGAAAAAGGGCCGTGGGTTTTTCCACGGCCCTTAAAAAAAAAACCGTGGGCTTGGAGCTGCCCACGGTTTGTCTGCTCTTTATGTTACCTTTGTCAGGTAGTCATCCTGAAGGTTCCGCCGGCAAGCCCCTCGATCTCGACCTGCCACCACCACCAGCGAAACTGCCTGGATATATTTGTAACTTGAAAATCGTTGTTCATTCTCATCACCTATTTCTTGCTGACTACTTCAATTCTGCCGGGTTGTCAAGGGGGGATAACCAGCTTCAACCGGCCCGATCGTTAACAATTAACCGTTAATTATTGATTATTAACCATTCTTAATCCTTGTCGGACCGAATCAAAAACAATGGGGACAGGTCCAATGCAACATTTATTGATTGACACCCAATCCTTCTTGATTTATGTATCGTGCTACAAAATTTGTTCATTAGATTGAAAATATGAAATAAATTTTACTGCAACCCGTTGATATACCAAAAGGGAGACAAGGCCATGCCAAGAACCGCGCGTCTTTTGATTCCGAATGAACCAGCGGTGTATCATGTGATATCCCGGACAGCTCTTGAGGGATATCCTTTGGGAGATGTGGAAAAGGATTTTCTGGTGGATCTGATCCGGCGCTTGAGCAAAAGATATTTTATCGAAGTATTTGGCTTCTGTATCATGGGAAACCATTTTCATGCCCTGCTGCGTATGTTTCCGGAAACCTCCGTAGCGGATGAGGATGTCAAAAAGCGCTATGCACTGCTGCATGGTAAAGACAAGCTCTGCCTGGACGGTCAGATTCCCTTTCTGAAACAGAAATGGACCAGCCTTTCCGAATTCGGCAAAGAACTGAAGCAGACTTTTTCGCGCTATTACAATAAACGCCATGGCCGCCGTGGCTTTTTCTGGGGCGACCGTTTTAAAAGCATGATTGTGGAGAAAGGCGAGACCCTGATCAACTGCCTGGCCTATATCGACCTCAACCCGGTGCGGGCCGGGCTGGTGGCCAAACCCGAGGATTACCGCTGGAATTCCATCGGTTACCATGCCCAGCAGAAAAACAAGGGTGACTTTCTGTCCCTGGATTTTGGCCTAAGGGAATTCGGTGTATTGGACGCCAAGGAACGTTTGCGCCTTTATCGAAAATTCTTGTACGAAGCCGGAGCCATTAAGAAAGATGAAGGGAGAAGTGTGAAGGGTGAAAAAGGAAAAGGTATCGAACAGGAAACCGTAGACAAGGAGCGAAAAAAAGACTACCGAATCACCCGCACCGATCGGTTCCTGTATCGCACGCGCTATTTCACCGATTCCGGCATCATCGGCTCTAAGGACTTTGTGCGACAACAATACTTGCGCGTCAAGGATCTTTTTCAATCCACCAAGGAGAAGAAACCCAAACCCATCTCTGGTTTGAAAGGCCTTTATTCATTGAAGCGTCTTACAGAATGATTTTTTCAATTGGCCGTGATGAAATAATATCGTATAAAAAAAGTTCCGAATTCAGAACCAGATGAATATGATCGTCTATAAAATCTGTATGCGAGCCTATATACGATACAATAAATTGCTAGCACGAGTCGCTGCAATATCGTTGTCCATCATGGCGTTTGCAGGTTGTGCATCGATTTTCAATTTACAGGTGCTTTACGAAGCGCCACAGCCTGGTGCCATTGACAACCGATATGTCATGCGGCTCGAGAAAGAGCAGAATCCGGTCACGGGAGCGAAAGAGGAATTCCCCGCGCGTCGGTATGCCATTTCCGAAACGAGGGTGCGAAAGATGATGGCGGCGATGTATCGCCGCTTCTTCAAGTATCCCGCCACTTTCGTACCTCCGAACGAGACATTCGGAGAAGACCTAGTGGATGCGGTGGTGGATTCCTCGGTCGATGGTCTATTCGGCAAAACCAAGAAGCCCAAGAACAATTCCGGTTCCTACCGACCTAAACTGCGTGAGGACGGTCACCCGGCGGCGATGTCGGATCCCAGGCCTGTATTTCTGCCGGAGGAGATCGATGCCATTGCGCCGGAGCTTGTCAAGGCATTTGCGGAGCTACGCGAGGGAGAGCATCTGACATTACGAACCCGGGCCTTTGACAGCCAGGGATGCGGCGGAGCGAAATGGAACGAGAGTCCGGAAGTCACAAGTGTGGCTATTCGCTTCCAGCCCGCGGGGAACTTCTTGGGTGTCGCACACGATGCGGCAATTTCCTGGGACTTTTACGAGGTCCACGGCCTTAAGTTTCAAGGCAAGGGTGGTGAGGTTTGCACTTACTCCACCCACGAAAATATGGTCCGCGACGAATACGAGTTCCTCGTCGTCTTTCCGCGAGAAGAGGGAAATACGGATTTTTGGAGGGTGGAATTCCCGGTCGAGTGACATTTCATGACAGCGAGGCATTCGTCTCCTTTAATTAAGAAGCTCTCCACACCGCAATCACAAGGCAAATCCGCTCTTTTCTATTCTTAAGGCGAGAATATTGGAACCATTGTGGGCAATAATCGTATTCAATTTTCAAGGCCTGCCCACCTCCCCTACCAGTGATCACTGCATATGGACGCCCCCTTGGCACTTGACGCGAAAATATGGTATATAATTTAATATGGTATCAAACTCAGATCTCCATTCATTAATAATATCCTCGCGCATTCAATGATAAACAAGGATAAAAACATACCGAATGAAAAAGCCGGAAATTCCGGAGTCGACCCTTTGGTTCGCTTCAACTACATGCCGCGGTTCATTGGTTTTGCAATGCATGGAATATTGTTAAGCACCCTCTTTTACGGCAGCCGGAACATTGGCCTGTGGTCCGCCATATTTCTTCAAACCGTTGTCTGGCCTCACGTTGCTTTCCTTATCGGCAAATACAGCCCGAATGGGAGAAAAGCCGAATATCGGAACCTGCTTTTTGAAGCGTTTTTGTGCGGGATATGGATGAATTTGGCCTCTTTTCAGCTTTGGCCGTCAACCGTATTTTTCCTTGGGGCGGCCATCAATCTGCTGGCAACCCGTGGGATTCACCCTTTCAGGAATGCCATGGCTTTTTTAGGGGCCGGAGTTCTTGTTACCGGATTTTTCAACGGGTTTACGTTTGTTCCTGAATCAACCTTTGCAACGGCCTATGCGTGTATTGGTTTTATCGTCATCTATACTTCCATCGTAGCCTTTTTAAGTTTCCAAACTTCAAAAAAACTAAGCGTGAGCAGGCAGCGCACCGCAGCGATTTTAAACTCCATCCAAAACGGAGTGCTTCTTATTGATGCCAAATCCCATCAGATTATTGAAATGAATCCGGCGGCTGAAAAAATGTTCGGCATTGGCCGGAACGAGGCAATCGGTCAAATTTGCCATCGATTCATCTGTCCGGCGGAAATGGGACGGTGCCCGATTACCGATTTGAAGCAGCCGGCGGATAACTCTGAACGTGTATTGCTGAACAAGGACAGGACTGAAATCCCCATCTTCAAAACCGCCATCCCCGTCATTATTGAGGGACGGGAATGCTTGCTGGAAAGTTTTTTTGATATCAGTGAACGAAAACAGATGGAGGAAAAAATCAGAACCACACTTGAAAAAGTCGAAGCCATCAACGTCCATCTGGAAGAGCAGACTGCCCTGGCAAAGAAAATGGCTGTGCAAGCCGAAGCGGCAAACATTGCCAAAAGCCAGTTTCTGGCCAATATGAGCCATGAAATCCGGACCCCGATGAATGCAGTGATTGGTATGACCCATCTTATGATGGATACCGAATTAACGGTTGTTCAGCAGCATTATGCAAATACAATCCTGCAAAGCGCGGATTCCTTGCTGACGATTATCAATGATATACTGGACTTTTCAAAAATTGAAGCCGGCAAACTGAATCTGGAAGTGATTGATTTCGACCTGATTGAGTTGCTTGATGAAATGAACGACATGCTGTCAATCAATGCTCATGATAAAGGCTTGAAATATTGCTGCCAAGTAGACCCGGCTGTTCCTCAGTTTGTTTCAGGGGACCCAGGGCGTATCCGGCAGATCTTGGTGAATCTAATCGGAAATGCCATTAAGTTCACGCCTAAAGGAGAAATTCTGATTCAGGTGCGCCCGGCACAAAATGCGACCCCGGAGGATGAACAGAACATCGCGCTGATGTTCAGCATTGTTGATACCGGAATCGGCATTCCTTCTGAGAAAATTGAAACCCTATTTGAGGCGTTTACCCAAGTGGATGCTTCCACAACACGGAAGTTCGGCGGAACCGGTCTTGGCTTGTCTATTGTTAAGAACATTGTTGAAATGATGAACGGCCGGATTACTGTTTCAAGTCAACCGGGTAAGGGCAGCGACTTTACCTTTACCTTGGTTTTAAAAAAGGCCGCGCCGGTGGAAATACAAAATGACAATGCGGAATCATCCGGTCCGGCTGATTCTTTGAATGCAAGCTCCAAAGACAGTCCATATCGAGCGCAAATTCTTGTTGTTGAGGATATGCCGATAAACCGGGAGGTTATTTCAGAATTGCTTGAAATATTAGGCTTTACGGCCCATATTGTTGAAAACGGCAGACAGGCGATCCAGGCCCTTGAGAGGAATCGATATGATCTTGTTTTAATGGATGTTCAGATGCCTGAAATGGACGGCCTTGAAGCGACTCGGATCATTCGTGATCCCCAATCAAAGGTGTTGGATCATGATATCGGGCTTGTGGCCTTGACTGGTAATGCCATGAAAGGGGATCGGCAACGGTATCTTGACGCCGGAATGAATGATTATCTTGCAAAACCGATCAAGCCGGATGCGCTGTATCATGTGGTCATGAAAAATTTGCCGAAAAAAAAATTTGATGGAATGGAGCCGTAAACCAGAACATCGGCAGCGCACATACAGTCGGCATTGGAGGTTTTTTTATTCCTTGATGAGGAAGGCGTCATAGAGTATAGAATGGCGGAAATCAATTCTATGTCCCTTGACTATTCAGGGCTCAAACATTTTTAACGAATCAACATGATAATGAATATAAATAACCGGGCCAGGGTCTTCCGGTAGTATTTTCAATTATAGCGAATTCATCAAAGGAGGACAACCAATGACGGATGTATCAACGACGAAAAGAAGTCTTGATCCAGCGGTAAACGCCATGCTTGATCTGGCAAAAGAAAAACAGATCGACACGGTCTGGGATCGTTACGACGCCATGCTTCCCCAGTGCGGTTTTGGTGACACAGGGCTTTGCTGCCGGCATTGCTTGCAGGGGCCCTGCCGGATTGATCCGTTGGGAAACGGGCCAAAAACCGGGATATGCGGTGCCACGGCCGATGTGATGGTGGCCCGCGGCCTTGACCGGGCCATTGCGGCCGGAACCGCAGCCCATTCGGGACATGCCCGTCATCTGGCCCACACCCTCTTGAAGATGGCGGAAGGAAAGGCAAACGACTACCGGATCACGGACGAGGCCAAACTGAAATCCGTGGCAATCCGCATGGGAATCGCCGTTGACGGACGCGCGGCAATGGATGTGGCGGCTGATCTGGCTAGGGCGGCATTGGCCGATTTCCATGAAAAAGACACTCCGGTGATGTGGGCGGCCACCGTGGTCACCAAAAAACGTGTGGCGTTGCTGAGCCGCCTTGGTCTCGTTCCCAAAGGGATCGACCACGAAGTGTCCGAGATCATGCACCGGACCCTGTATGGCGTGGACGCGGATCCGGTGAATCTTCTTCTCGCGGGTTTGCGCTGCGGCGTGGCGGATCTAGCCGGATGCTACATGGGAACAGACTTGGCGGACATCCTTTTCGGCACACCCAAGCCGGTTCAAAGCGCGGCCAATCTGGGTACACTGAAAAAAGACTGGGTGAACATCGCCCTTCACGGACATAATCCGGTGCTTTCCGACCTTCTGGTGACAACGGCCATGAAACGCCAGGATCTCGCGAAAACCAAAGGCGCGCAAGGGTTCAACCTTGTGGGGATCTGCTGCACCGGCAACGAGGTCATGTCCCGTCACGGGATTCCGGCCTGCACCCATTCGGTCAGCCAGGAAACCGCCATACTCACTGGAGCCGTGGACATGATGGTGGTGGATTACCAGTGCATCATGCCGTCGATTGCTACTGTGGCCCAATGCACGGGAACGCCGGTTCTGACCACCATGGATATCTGCAAGATCAGCGGAACGGATCACATGGCTTTTACAGAGGAACAGGCTCTGGCCCATGCGGAAGAGATTCTGAAACGAGCCGCGGACCGCTTTGAGAAACGCAAAGGAAAATCCGTGACCATACCAGCGGTGAAAACACCGGTGATGGCCGGATTTTCAACCGAGGCCATTGTGGGCGCACTGCTTAAAGTCGACGCCCGTGATCCGCTCAAACCCGTTGTGGACAACATCAAGGCCGGAAACATCCGGGGGATCTGCCTCTACGCCGGATGCAACAACGTCAAAGTCCAGCAGGACAAAAATTTCGTGGCCATGGCGAAAAAAATGCTCAAGGAAAATGTGCTGATTCTGGCCACGGGCTGTGGCGCTGGGGCGCTCATGCGCCACGGATTCATGGACCCGGCCAAGGTGGATGAACTCTGCGGCGACGGGCTCAAGGCGGTGTTGACGGCCATCGGGCAGGCCAACGGATTGAACGGCCCCTTGCCGCCGGTTCTCCACATGGGCTCTTGTGTGGATAACTCCCGGGCCGTGGCCCTTGCCGTGGCTGTGGCGGATTATCTCGGGGTGGACACGGATGCCCTGCCGGTAGTGGCATCAGCCGCGGAAGCGGTTTCGGAAAAAGCCGTGTCCATCGGCGCCTATGCCGTGGCTGCCGGACTGCCCACCCACGTGGGGGTCATGCTGCCTGTTCTCGGAGGACCGCTGGTGGCATCGGTTCTGACTGACAAGGTCAAGGATCTGACCGGCGGGTATTTCATCGTGGACCTCGACCCGGAATCCGCTGCCGACAAACTCATTGCCGCCATTGACCAGCGCAGGAAAGGACTCGGACTCTAACATCATGCAGGAGAAGATCATGAACCAGGTAAAAGAAATCTTTATTATACAAGACCGGTGCATGGGCTGTCATACCTGTGAATTGTCCTGTGCCGTGGTCCATTCCCGATCAGGCAATCTATACGAGGCTATGGCCGAGCATCCCCGGCCGGTCCCCCGGATTTATGTGGAGGCCCTGTCCTCCGGCAAACCGGTTCCCCTGGTCTGCCGTCACTGCGCGGATGCGCCCTGCATGCACGCGTGCATTGCCGGCGCCATCCGGAAAACCCCGGAACAAACCATCGTGACCGATCCGGACAAATGCATCGGGTGCTGGACATGTGTGATGGTCTGTCCCTACGGCATGGTGGGACGGCACCCGGAAGAGCAAAAAGCCTATCGTTGCGACCGGTGTCCTGCAATCGGCGAACCGGCCTGTGTGTCGTCCTGTCCGACCCGCGCCCTGGTATACCGGAGTGTGGACGATTATTCAAAAAACCGGCGCCAGACCGCCGCCCGGGAACTATCATCCGGTGAAGGGGGCTGATATGGGTAATTCCTTGAGCCATTTGATTATCGGGGCCGGGGCCGCCGGTATGGCCGCCGCCACGGCCATCCGGGAAGGCGACCCGGATGCGGCGGTTCGTATGCTGTCTGAGGAAGATGTCCGGCCGTATTTCCGCCCCATGATTCCCTTTATCATCAGTGGAAAGAAAACACCGTCACAGGTGAGCCTTGCCGGAGTGGGGCCCTATGCAGACGCCGGAATTGACATCCGGATCAACACCCGTGCGGTCAAGACCGATCCTGCTGAAAAGACCGTGACCACGTCCAATGGCGAGGTGCTGGTCTATGACCGGCTGCTTGTGGCCACCGGAAGTTCACCTTACATTCCGCCTGACATCGGTGGAACGGACATGGAAGGGGTTTACGCCCTCAGAACCCTGGCCCAGGCTCAGCATGCCGCGGAACGGGCTTCTTGGGCCAAAAGTGCGGTGATGCTCGGAGGCGGTCTGTTGAACCTGAAAGCGGCCTTCGCCCTTCTGGAAAAAAAGATCGCCGTAACCCTGGTGGTCAAATCGCCGGAGATCCTTTCCCAACTCATGGAACCCCGGGATGCGGCGATGATCCGGACCGCGCTCATGGAATCCGGCCTGCGGATCATCACGGGCAGGGGCGCGAGCAAGATCGTGGGTGGAAACCGGGGTGTGTGTGCGGTGTTCCTGGATGACGGAACAGAACTCGCCGGCGACATGGTATTCATCGGAAAAGGTGTGAGGCCGAACACAGCCTTTCTTTCTTCAACGGGCCTGGATGTGAAAAAAGGCGTCCCTGTAAATGTCCATACGGAAACGGCCATCCCGGGCATTTTCGCAGCTGGCGACACAGCCGTGACTTTTGATCCTGTGACCGGTGAAAGCATCGTCACCGGCCTTTGGACCAACGCCGTTGAAATGGGACGGTGCGCCGGGAAAAACATGGCCGGAATCAAAAGCGCCTATACCGGAACCTTCGGCGTCATGAATGCCACCCAAGTGGCCGGGCTTCCCTTTGTGTCCATGGGGATCGTTCATCCGGATAAGAACGCCTGCGAGGTTCACACCGCCTCATCATCTGACTCGTATCTCAAGCTGGTATTTTCACAAGAAGGCGACCGGCTTCTGGGTCTTGTCATGATCGGCCGAATCGAAAAAGCCGGTCTTTACCGGTACATCATCCGCGAAAGACGCGATATTTCACCACTGAAGGACAAAATCATCCGGCAGCGTCTTCATGCCGGGGATCTGGCTTTTGGGAGGCATTAACCAGAATGAAAAAGATCAAAGCCCCGCCAGCCTACGAAAGTCAAGTTCTATCCTACCAGGCGTTTGAATTTCGCTCGACAGATCAACCGGAATCAGAACGTAAAATTGCGCGTCGTCAGAATGTATGTGCTGCTCTTAGAAAAATAACAGTGGTCTTTTTATTTTTAATGACGCTGATGGTACACCTGCACTTGGCATTGGCGGCGTCGGTGGACCAGGATTTGGATGGAGATGTGGACGGAGCGGACCTTGCGGCCATGGCAGCGACATATAACGGCGACACATCCGCACTAAAGGCATTGGCGAATCTCTTCGGAACCACTACTCCTGTTACTACTGCATCCTGTGAATCGCCGGTCAGCCTTTACGATGTATCAGCCCCCACAAGTGTCGTGGGCACCGGCACGGCCGCAAGCTGCACCCAAGCCAGGCTCCAGGATGCGGCCGACATGGGCGGCACCATCGTCTTTAACTGCGGCGTTTCATCTGTCACCATCACTGTGACATCTCCCATCATCTTCAAGAAGGATACGGTTCTTGACGGCGGAGGGCTGGTGACTTTGAGTGGCGGTGGAACTTCCCGGATCATCTACCTTGACTCAGGCTACGACCAGACCACACCACGGCTTGTGGCTCAGCGACTCACTTTCTATGGGGGCAGCAGTCCCAGGGCCGGTGCCGACACGGCCATGGGCGGCGGCGCGATATACCGGGACGGCGGCAGCCTGACGGTCATTGACTGCGTTTTCCTCGACAATCAAGCCCCGTCGCCGGGCCAAGATATTGCCGGCGGAGCGATATACGCCTTTGGCGGCGGGGATACCACCGTGGCTGGAAGCACGTTTTTGCGGAACTCGGCCAGCAACGGCGGCGCCATCGGCAGCCTCAACGGCGACCTCGTCATCGTCAACAGCACCTTTATGCAAAATGGGGCCACCGGCACTGACGGCAACCCAGGCAACGGCGGCTGTGGCGGCGCGATTTACATGGACGGAGCGGATGAACGGACTGTGTTGTGCGGCGTGAAGATTGCGAACAACAGGGCCGGAGCCATCGGCGGCGGTTTCTTCAGGGTCTCCAACGACCATACAGGTACTTTTACCATGGACCGGACCACGGTGGACTCGAATCAGGTCACTGCAACCGGCAAAGGGAATGCGGGCGGTCTCTATCTCCAGGGGCTTGACATGAATCTGACGGCCAGCACCATCTCACGCAACCGGGCCTGGTACAACGGCGGCATCTGGATCCACACCAGCCGGGTTCAAATGACCAACGTGACAATCGCGGAAAATGTGGCCACCGGGAGCAATGGCGGCGGGATTTGGCTGAGCAACAATCCAACCGGCCTGCTTCTGAATTGCACCATCGCCAACAACCACGCCGACGCCAACGGCATGGGCGCGGGGGCGGTCTTTGGCGGTGGAACCGGGCTTGTTCTCAAAAACACCCTTATCTCGGGCAACACCGGCTGGTGGGGACCGAGCTGCCAAAAACTGCTTGGGGAGGGACAGGGCAACCTCCAGTGGACCGGCACTTCCCCATGCACCTCTAATATCACAATTGCCGATCCACTCCTTGGGCCCCTCGGCAACAACGGCGGACCAACGGAGACAATGCTCCCCGCATCCAACAGCCCTGCTCGAAATGCCGGCAGCAACTGCCCTGTCATTGATCAGCGTGGACAATCACGGAATACCAATTGCACCATCGGTGCGGCCGAATAGTAAAATAGAACTGATATCAAGGTGAAAAATTCATGGAAGACTTTCTTAGGGAAATTACGTTCGATTGTAAAACTCTTTTCAGGCGATCGCCCGTGGGTATGGTTATAGCCGGGGCCGATGAACGCATTATCCACTTTAATGATGCTTTCTGCCGATTCCTTGGGTATTCCGCAGAAGAACTGATGGGTAAAACTATCACTGAGATCACACATCCAAAGGACTTTAACCGTGGCATGCAGGAATTAAAGTCGATTATCGATGGCGCGATAGAAACCGCGACGATTCAAAATCGCTATCTCAGGAAGGACGGTACCATCGCATGGGGCGAGATGACCATCTGCCTTTTTCCCAATGAGCGTAGTAAACCCTTGTACCTTTTAATAATGATTCAAGATATATCCGAATGTAAGGATGCCGAAGAAAAACGAAAAATGGAAGGCGAACGATTCCGAGCCATGATCGATAATGCGCCATTGGGCGCGCATCTTTATGAATTAACGCCGGATAACAGACTGATATTCATTGGAGCGAACCGATCGGCAGATATCATCCTCGCGGTGAAAAACGATCAGTTTATCGGAAAAACCATCGAGGAGGCGTTTCCCAAATTGGTGACTACTACCATTCCCGATGCATACCGGGATGTCGCACGAAGCGGCATACCTTTCAACATGGAACAGATACTCTATTCAGATGACCAGGGTATTTCCGGAGTCTTTGAAATTTCTGCTTTTCAGACCGAAACCAACAAAATGGCAGTGCTTTTCAGGGATATAACCGAAAAGAAGAAAGCAGAGGAGGCCTTGCAGGCAAGCGAGCGACGCTTTAAGGAGTTGATCAAAAATTCAACCGATTCCATCACAATCCTGGACAAAAACGGACAGCAAATCCATGTGAGCGAGGTCGTCGAAAAAATGCTTGGGTATAACACGATTGAATTATTGAATATTCCGGTTGTGGAGCAAATGATTCACCCCGAAGATCAGGCGCATGTTCAGGAGGCTTTTTCCAAGATCATCCGCGAAGGGCAAGGCGGCGCGCAATACCGGCATAGACATAAGAACGGCACATGGGTCCATCTGGAAGCATGGGGCACGAACCAGTTGGAAAACCCCGATATTCGCGGAGTAGTTGTAAATGTCAGGGATATTACAGACCGGAAACGCGCTGAAGCTGAAAACGAGCAGCTCATGCAGCGCCTGAACCAGATTCAAAAGCTGGAATCCCTCGGCGTTCTTGCAGGCGGCATCGCGCACGATTTCAACAATCTGCTTGGCGGAATTTTCGGCTATATTGATCTGGCGCATGCAGAAACCACCGAGAAAAAAATTTGCGGCTACCTCTCCAAATCACTGAATGCTTTGGACCGGGCGCGCGCGCTCACCCAGCAACTTCTAACATTTGCAAAAGGCGGCACACCCATAAGGCAGGTCGATCACTTTTTCCCGTTTCTTCATGATACCATACAGTTTGCTCTCAGTGGCTCGTCTGTTTCCTGCGTTTTTAATATTCAGGAAAACTTGTGGCCCGCGAATTTTGATAAAAACCAGGTCGGCCAAGTTTTTCAAAATATCGTGATAAACGCGCAACAGGCCATGCCCAATGGCGGGATCATAGAAATTACTGCACGAAACATCACATTGAACGGCAAGGAAACCACAGTCCTGCCGGCGGGCAATTACGTAAAAATATCGGTCAAGGATTGCGGAATCGGGATACCTGAGGAATTCCTCCCTCGTATTTTCGATCCCTTTTATACCACAAAACCCAAAGGACATGGCCTCGGTCTTGCTACCTGTTATTCAATTGTAAAGCGCCACGGGGGTGGCATCGATGTTGAATCTGAGTCGGGAAAGGGGAGTATTTTTCATGTCTACCTGCCTGCATTGATAGCAGCCGTGCCCGTTAAAGACCGGCAACCAAATGATATTCATACTGGCAGCGGAATATTTGTGGTAATGGATGACGAGGAATTGATCCGGGAGACCATCCAAAAAATGCTGGAGTCTTTTGGCTATACCGTTGTGTTAAAAGAGAATGGAAAAGACGCGGTCGACTTTTTTACGGCGGAAACCAAAGCAAATCGTGCCATAAGCGGAATGATTTTTGACCTCACCATTCCCGGCGCCATGGGCGGCAAGGAGGCCGTGAGGGAGGTAAGGAAGATAGATGTGAAAATACCTGTTTTTGTAGCCAGCGGATATGCTGATGATCCAGTGATGGCCCATCCGGAGAAATTCGGATTTTCCATGAGTATTTGTAAACCATTCAGAACAGCGGAGCTTGCAAAAATGTTGAACCGATTCTTGTAAGCAACGTATTTAAGATGAGGAAAGTAAAGATACGGTTCTTGACGGCGAAGGGCCGAGAGGCCTATACTGATCGGAGAAACCACCATGGGAATGACAAAAGTCAAAAAAAATAAAAATGATCGAAATCAATCCCAGGAGGTGTATTCAACCACAACCGTGGCCTTGCTAAAATGCAAATCCTATCAACTTCAAAATCTGAAAAAACAGATCGCAGCAGGTCTGAACCTCACCGGCATTGATCCGAAAATTTTCAAACAGCAACGCGTCCTCCTCAAGCCCAATCTGCTCATGGCAGCATCGGCTGAAAAAGCCATCACCACTCACCCCGAATTTTTCCGGGCCGTGGCTCAGATAGTGAAATCCCACGGCGGCCGGCCGATTGTGGCCGAAAATCCGGCCATCACCCGCCTCGATCAGATTCTCCCCAAGGTCGGGTATGACAGGATCATTGAAGAAGAAGGCATCGAAATCGGCCGGATGCAAGAGACCCGGATTTTACATTATAAAAAGGCCCGAAAATTTAAACGATTTGAAATATCTCAAGCTTTTTTCCATGCGGATATCATCATCAATCTGCCCAAATTCAAGACCCATGGTATCACCTACGTCACCGGTGCCGTGAAAAACCTGTTCGGCGTCATCCCCGGCCTTTTGAAATCCCAGTGGCACACCAAGGCGCCCAATGCCGAAGAATTTTCCGAAATGATCCTTGATTTGAATGAAGCGCTGCTGAAAGGCTTCCAGCCGCCCAAACGGTTTCTCCATATCATGGATGCCATAGTCGGAATGGAAGGCGAAGGGCCTGGTCCCACCGGCAGGCCAAGGGAGATCGGGGCCATCATCATCGGTGAAAATCCCATTGCCGTGGATTATGCGGCTGTCAAGGTTGTCGGTCTGGAGGCGAATAAAGTCCGTACCATTACTTCGGGCCTGACCCGAGGTCTGGGCATTTCAAATCTAGATGAGATTCGGATGGTCGGTGAGCCCATGGAAAACATGAAAATCGACCATTTTCAGCCCACCCGGCATTCGATATTCGGCAATCTCGTTTCCCGCTGGCCGTTCACCTCCAACACCGTCAGGAACTGGATTACGGAAAAACCGGTCCCCCAACCGGAAAATTGCACATTGTGTTTGAAATGCATGGAAATCTGTCCGGCAAAGGCCATCACCAGGCCCGGCAAAAAGGGAAAACGTCCGGCATTTGATTACGATAAATGCATCCGGTGCTATTGCTGTATGGAAATCTGCCCCCAAGCGGCCATTGGGTTAAAAAAAGGCCGTCTCCAATGGATGATTGAAAAGACATCACTTTCATAAGGCCGATTCAATCACCCCGCGTACCTTGTCCATCAGTTCTTCCAGATTTTCAGTGTTGTATCCCTCGATGCTCACCGGTGGATGAATGATCATGCAGGCCATTCCCGGAAACAGGTCCAGGGTCTTTTTGGGCAGAATCTCGCGGGTGCCGATGATGGTGACCGGCAGCACCGGCAGATTGAGATCCACCGCAAAATGAAAAGCGCCTTTTTTAAAGGGCCCCATCTTTTCCGTGTCGCTGCGGGTGCCTTCCGGGAAAAAAACCACCGAGGTTCCGTTTACCATCCGGGTCTTGGCCTGGTTGATGGAGGCAATGGCGGCGTAGGTATTGGATCGATCGATGTAAATGTGCTCCAGCTTTTCACAGGCAATTCCCAAAAAGGGGATTTTACGCAAAGCCGCTTTCATGACCCATTTGAAATCAATCCCCAACCAGCCGTACATCACAAAAATGTCATAATGGCTTTGATGATTGGAAACCACCACATAGGATTGCCGCGGATCCACATTCTCGCGGCCGGATACCCGGACAAACATGGGTGTAAAAAAAGAATTGAGCCTGGCCCAGTTGACCCCGCAAAGCTGGCTTCCGAGTTTCGGAAGGCCCAGGAAGCCGAAACACACGGCGATGGAGCCGAGCACGGCCGTGGTTACTGCCAAAACAGGAATATAGATCAACCATTTATACGGCTGATACAAGGCATGCAATATCTTGAATCGAAGGTCCTCTTTTCTCACGGGAATTTTCTTTTCCATTATTCGGATTTTTCATCATAATCATTCCAGCCACTAATGCCCGTAATATGGGAGGTATTCCTAACCGAATCATGACACTGTGTCAATGTGTAAGTGCGGCACACAAAGGGCAATCGCATTTGATTTTCGGGGTCGGGGTCGCTATCGGTATCGGGGTCGAATCTTTATGCCATTCCCCTGCCTGACAGTGCTTATCCGATTGTATCTATCCCGATGATAGGGTATAGAAAATACAGAGACTCGACTGCGGCAATTAATTGCCTTCTCGCTGAAGCGGAAATTGTTTCCCGGCTTGATCATCTTTTCGGTCATCCCCCATCATGGGAGCGGTTTCCAGCCGCGACACGGCCGGTACGGCGACCAAGGCCGGTTTTCTCCTTCCCGTACAACGGAAAATGGACAGTGAATGAGGATAAAAGACATGGCAACTTCCCATTGCATTCTCGGCATCGACATCGGCTCCGTCACCATTGCGGCGGCCCTGGTCTCTTTGGATAAAACCATTCTGAAAAGCGCCTACCGCTTTCACCAGGGTGATCCCAACGGCGTTTTAAAACAAATCCTGACTGAATTCGGGGATATTCCCATTTTGGCCGCAGCCGCCACCGCCTCCACACCCAGATCCATTCAAGTCGAGCTGCGCAGCGATAATCGTATCGCCTTGATCGAAGCAGCCCGGCATTTTCATCAAAATATCGGTTCCATCCTAATGGTGGGCGGTGAAAAATTCGGCCTGATCTCTTTCGACAACGAGGGACATTATACCGACTATAAATCCAATACCTCCTGCGCCGCCGGCACCGGCAGTTTCCTGGACCAGCAGGCTGAACGTCTCAATCTCGGCGGCATTGAAGAACTCAGCCGTATCGCCTTTGAAAACAAAGGTCAGCTCCCCAGAATCGCATCCCGCTGCGCGGTTTTTGCCAAAACCGATCTGATTCATGCCCAGCAGGAAGGTTATGGTTTTGCGGAAATCAGCGACGGTCTCTGTTTCGGTCTTGCCAAGAATATTGTGGACACCCTTTTTACCGGTGCCAAACCCTTGGGACCCATGCTTTTCTGCGGCGGAGTGTCCAAAAACAAGGCGGTTGTCCGTCACATCCAGGCTCTAACCCAAATGGAATTGGTAGTGGACCTTCGCGCTCATTTATTTGAAGCCCTGGGTGCCGCCTTTCAGTTGATCGACCAAAGGAAAATTGATTCCTATTCCGGTCATACTCTAGCTTTTACCGATCTGTTTGTCCAGAGACAAAATGCCGCCGATAAATACTATTATCCGCCCCTTTCCCTGGAATTCTCCGTTTATCCGGATTTCAACGATCATCAGGGCTATGAATATCGCCCCTGTCATCGAGCCGTGGACAGCCTGGTGGAAGTGGATCTTTACGAGACCATGGATGGGCCCGGGGAATACCCGGTCCATCTGGGTCTTGACATCGGCTCCACCAGCACCAAGGCCGTCCTGCTGGATCAGCGGAAAAAAGTCCTGGCCGGGTTCTATACCCGTACTGCCGGGCGACCGGTGGAGGCCGTTTGCGCCTTGTTCGAAAGCATCCATGATCTTGAGCAACAAAAAAAGGTCCGCTTCAAGGTGATAGGCGCGGCCACCACCGGCTCCGGCCGCAAATTTGTGGGCCGCCTGATCAATGCCGACACCGTCATCGATGAAATCAGCGCCCATGCCCGGGCCGCGGTGGAACTCAATCCGGCTGTGGACACCATCATCGAGATCGGCGGCCAGGACGCCAAATTTACAACCCTGCAAAACGGCGCGGTCACCTTCTCCATCATGAATACGGTCTGCGCTGCCGGAACCGGCAGTTTCATTGAGGAACAGGCCCAAAAACTGGGCTGTCCCCTCAGTCAGTATTCCGCCCGCACGGAAAACCGGCGCGCACCGCTTTCCAGCGACCGCTGCACGGTTTTCATGGAACGGGACATCAACCATTACCTGAGCGAAGGTTATTCCGTGGAGGAAGTGCTGGCCTCGGTGCTGCATTCGGTGCGGGAGAACTATCTTTTAAAAGTGGCGGTGGAAGGCAATATCGGCAGGACCATCTTTTTCCAGGGCGCCACAGCCAAAAACAAGGCTCTGGTGGCGGCTTTTGAACAGCGCCTGGGCAGACCCATCCTGGTGAGCCGCTATTGCCATTTGACCGGGGCCCTGGGGGCGGCCCTGATGCAGGCCGATACAGCTTCCCAGGGCTGCGCTTTTAGGGGCTTTGAACTTTATCAACAGCAAATTCCCATCCAATCCGAAGTCTGCGAGCTTTGCACCAATCACTGCAAATTGACCCTGGCCCATTTGGCCGGCGAAACCGTGGCCTATGGATTTTTGTGCGGCCGGGATTACCAGACCAGGCACAGGGTTGAAAACAACACCTCCGGCTTTGAGCTTTTAAAAGCCCGCAAGTCGCTTTACCGTTCCATCCCGTCCGGAAAGCCCTTGCACAAATCGGCTGAAACCATCACCATCGGTTTGCCGGCCGGTTTGTATCTTTTTGAAGCCCTGCCCTTCTGGCGCCATTTTTTCCAGCAACTGGGTTTTCGCACCCGCACCAGCGGAAAATTCCCCCAGGCCCTCAAACAGGGCAAACAGATCACCGGGGCTGAATTCTGTGCGCCGATCACGGCCATGCACGGCCATGTCCGTTATTTGCTGAACAAAACCGATTATGTCTTTGTGCCTGCCTACCTGGAATTGCGCCAGAAGACTAAAAATCTGCGGCGGCAATTCTGCTACTACTCCCAATTCATGCCGGCCCTTTCGAATCTGGTGGCCGGCGAGGATCGCAAACGTCTGCTGACGCCGGTCATTCATTACTTATACACCAGTTTTCATGCCAAGATTCAACTGTTCGAAATGCTGCGGGCCATCACCCCAGATATTTCCTTTTTTGATGTTGCCGCCGCCTATGAACAGGCCCTTGGTTTTACGGAACAAGCCGAACAGGCTTTGAAAGCCCGTTATCAGATGGAAACAGCCGGCGCCCAAGACATCCATGTGGTTTTGCTGGGGCGGCCCTATTCCGTGCTCTCGCCCCTGATGAACAAGAATATTCCGGATATTTTCGGCGCCCTGGGAATCAAGACTTTTTTTCAGGACATGCTTCCATATACAGAGGAAGCAGTTTCGGCCATTGAACCCCTGCTGCGGGAAATTCGCTGGCAATACGGCGCTAAAATCCTGGAATCCACGGAAGTTGTTGCCCGCACCCCAGAAGCTTACCCGGTTTTGGTCACTTCCTTCAAGTGTGCGCCGGACTCGTTTGTCAAAGAGTATTTTCAAAAGCTCATGACCGATCACGATAAACCCTATCTGATTCTGGAATTGGACGAGCACGGCTCCAGCGTGGGCTATGAAACCCGCATCGAGGCTGCCGTGCGCTCGTTTCGCAACCATGCGGCCCTGAAGCGCAAGAAACCGGTAGTGGACTACTTCCGCATAAATCCCCAGATCGCGCCGAGCCTCAAAGCGAAAAACATCGTGCTGCCCAATTGGGATGCCCTGACCTGCCGCTTGCTGGCGGCCAATTTGCAGCGCGAAGGCCTGAACACCTTTGTGATGGAGGAAAGCGAGGCATCCATCCGGAAAAGCCTGCGATTAAACACCGGCCAATGCATCCCCATCAATGCCATCACCCAGGGCTTTGTGGAATGCATGGAAAAGCACGGACTGGATCCGGCGGAAACCATATTGTGGATGACCATCTCCAATACCTGCAGTCTCAGCCTCTACCCTCATCATATCAAGACCCTGCTCAATTCCTACGGCAACGGCATGGAAAAGGCCGGCGTGTTCGCCGGCGAGCTGTCCTTTCGCGAGGTTTCCATGCGGGCGGCGGTCAATGCTTATTTTGCCTATATGTTCGGCGGCATGCTCCGTAAAATGGGCTGCAAGGTACGGCCTTACGAGGTGCAAAAAGGCCGCACGGACCAAGCGATACAATACAGCCTGGACCTCATGTCCCAGGCCTTTCTGGGCAACATGGACAAGGAAACGGCCGTGGCCCAGGCTGTGGCCGAATTTGAAAAAATTGAAACTATTGTGCTTGAAAGGCCGCGGGTGGCCATTTTCGGCGATTTGTATGTGCGGGACAATGATGTCATGAACCAGAACCTGATCCGCTTCATCGAGGAGCATGGCGGCGAAGTGATCACCACGCCCTATCTGAGCTATGCCAAAATGGTGGCCCGGCCTTATTTCCGCAAATGGTTCCGGGAAGGTCTTTACCTGAGCCTGCTTTCCTACAAGGCCTTGCTCACCACCCTCAGCCTGCGGGAGAAGATCTACTATCGGCATTTTGAACGCATCCTGAAGGAACCGGCTTTTGATTACGACACCCCGCCTGAATCCATTCTGGAACCCTACAACATCAAAATCGAAAACACCGGTGAGTCCCTGGACAACATTCTGAAGGTTTTCTATATCCAGAAGCACTATCCGGATGTGTCCCTGTTTGTGCAGGCCAGCCCTTCCTTCTGCTGCGCCTCTCTGATCACCGAGGCCATGACCGCGGCCATCCAGCGCAACACCGGCGTGCCCATAGTCTCCATCACCTACGACGGCACCGGCGGCGAAAAAAACGAGGCCATCATTCCCTATCTCAAATACCGGCGCAGGGTTACGGCAGGATCACCCCGGACGGAAAATTTGCGGTGGCCTTCTCTTTTCAGGCCATAGGCAAGTATAAAGTCAATATGTTTTGAAAACAAAAGCCGTTGTAAATGGGACGGTCGGGATGTTCAACACATTGTTTCCACATATTGATTGACAGGCCTGGGCCCCTTGCTTATAGTAAATTCATTCCTCACCCATTCTCAAAAGGCTTTGAGAATGCTTTCAAAAAGAAATCCCTTGAATGCGGGGAATAATGACCGATATATGGCCGGAACTAAACCGGGACTACCAGGGGCTCATCGGGCAGGCCTGCACCCAATGCAAATGGCATAAAGAGGATCTTCATCGCGAGCTGGAATGTTGCCCGGATTGCAACAATAGACTGGAAGGCAATATCGACTTGCGTTTCGGCGGCCTCATTATCGAATACAAGGCCATCTCCAATAAATTTATCGTCAGTGTTCCATACAGTAGTCATTCAACTGTGGTTTTGGACAATGCCGACATGCCCGAGGTCATTTTGTTCCTCTTGCGTCACTGGAAACCGTGGGATTCGCAATCAAAAAACCTCTATAAAAAATTGGGCCTGCCTGTTTCCGAAAAATAACCCCATTCCAAATGACTCAAAGGAAAAAGCCATTATCATGGCAAAAATGGCCCTGGATAATCCGCCTGCCGGCTAAATATTCTCATCAATTCCACACAATTTCTTGGCCAGGCGCTGTTTCTCCTTCATGTTGACCTGGCGGGCGATCATGATGCGCTGGGCCTGGGGTGAACCGGCCCCGTGCATGGATTCGGTCAGATAGCCGACAGCGGCGGTGCCCAGGGTCAGATTTTCAATCAATCGCAATATACGGAAACGTTTTTCCGTGGAAACTCCTGCCCGGCCCTTAAAATATTTTTCCACCCACCTGCCGATTTCCGGTGATTTGAGATCAGAAGCCGAAGGCAGGGTGACCATCAAACCTCCGGCAATGTCCTGGGCCAATCGCGCGATCTCGTAAGGGAAGCGGGTGACATTCTGTTTGGCCACATTGGCCAAAAGAGTGTTCACGCAATAAGTGCCGCTGGGTTCCTGATGTCCCTCAGAGGCGCAGGACAGGGAACCGCAGTACAAGGTCTCGTTCAGGTGATTCATCTCAATGAGTTTATCCTTGATATGGGAGGCATTCTGAGCGCCGTTGTACTCGGCAATGGTCTGGGCCGCGCCGATAAGCACATCGCCCACCCCCACCTTGCAGGCATAGCTCTGGCGATGATAGGCGGCGAATTTTTCCACCAGGGCACCGGCGAATTCATATTCCTTGTACATGAAAACCCGCTCCCAGGGAACGAGCACATCATCGAACACGATCAGGGCCTCATGGCCGCCGAATGCGGCATTGCCCGTATCCAAAGCATGGGCTTCCATCTTGCGGGTATCACAGGACTGACGGCCCATGATGTAGGTGATCCCTTGGGCATCACTGGGCAAGGCAAAGGCCACGGCATATTCCTCATCCGCCTTGCGCATGGCAATGGTGGGCATGACGATGACTTCATGGGAATTGACCGCGCCGGTCTGATGGGCCTTGGCTCCCCGCACCACAATGCCCTCTTCCCGTTCCGTCACCACATGCAAGTACATATCCGGATCCGGTTGTTGGTGGGGCGGCAGGGAGCGATCTCCTTTGGGATCGGTCATGGCGCCGTCGCAGGTCAGATCATGCTCTTGAACAAAAGCGAGATATTTTAAAAAACGTTGGTAATATGAACTGCCATGGCGCTGATCCATATCATAGGTGACGATGGACAGGGCATTCAGGGCATCCATGCCCACACAGCGCTGAAAGCAGCAGCCGGTATGGGCCCCCATGAGCCGGCCCATTTTGGTCTTTTTGATGAGATCATCCCTGCTCTGATGAATATGGGTGAAGCGATTGATCCTGCGGCCGCTGATATGGGATACAGCCGTCATGATGTCGGCACATTCAGGATGCTGGGCCATGGCATAGGTTTTGGCCACCGCATTCATGGACGGCCGGATGATGGGATGATCCACGGGATCATCGATCCTTTTCCCGAACATGTACACAACCAGATTCAATTTGCGCAAACTTTCTTCATATTGACTTGCCGTCATCATGTCAGCACCTCCGGCATCATGAAAAATGACTACACTCCCCCAGGGCATGCACGCATCCAGGAGAAGCTAAAATAAAGCGGATGAGCTCACCTTCTTGCTTCAGCCCGGCTTCCACCATGGAAACCGTGTTGGGAATCTCCTTGTTGAATTGCATCAATATGGATTGGAACTTGCCGGTGTTACGCAACCCCTGCTCCAGCAGTGTTTCCAGATAATCGAAATAGATCGCGTTGTTCACATGCCCCAGGGGATCATAGTCCGAAGGCCGAGTCTGAATTTGAATGATCTTTTCCAGTTGCAGGCCCGAGTCCGGCTCCCAGGAACTCAAATCCGTATCACAGGCTGGTTCCGGCTCCAGGCCGAATCGATCCGCCACATCTTTTGGTATTTTTAAAATTTTCTTGCGCGGCAGATCAATAAAAAACCACATGGTGGTCGCTGATATGATTTTCTGCCTACCGCAAAAAATTTCAAAATCTCGATAGGCCCGGAAACCTTGGGCGCCTTTATGCCAGGTCACGATGCGCAGTTCATCCCCCAACGCCGGAAGGCGGTGAAATTTTAGGCCGATGCGGTACAGCATCCAGGCCTTGCCTTGCTCCATTAGAACCCCGGCGCCATGACCGGCCTGCTGGGAATGCAGCCCGGCCGCCTCCTGCAGACAATTCAGCAGTCCCCTGAGGCGCAGTTCAAAGCGCGGATTCAGTTCAAAAAAAGAAATTCTTTTTAAAAGTTCAAATTTCATGACATCTCCTGGGCCGAACAGCTTCCTTTCAAAGGGAAATCAAAATCCATGCCGTTGCTGATACTGGGGAAAAAATCAGATTATCAGTATAATATAAATTGGTTAAAAAATGATTTCTGCTTTGAAGAAAAATGCAATAGAGCGGAATGTGTGCACTGAAACACAAGTGTTGCGCAACACATCTGTAACCAGTTACAGTCATGTTGCGGATGTCATACAGCATGCTCCCGGCCGCCTGCTGTCGAACGGTTGATAACAATTTTATGGGTCTTTCCAAAATCGGCGATTTCCTCTGGTTTGAATTCACCGGCAAGATATACCGAAGCAAACCTGGGGGTTTCCAGCATGTATAAAATATAAGAAATATGGCCGGAATAGCCGTTATCGTCCAGTCGTTGCAAGGTGGCAATGGACTGCCCGGCCCGGTCCATGACCTGCCTGTGGATGATGGGCGGATTTTCTTTGCTGCAGGCTTGCAGGGAATAGATTCGTCGGCAGGCAAAGGGGCGAACGTCATAGATCATGCAAGCCTTGTTTTTCATCAGAAAAGGACAGGCCGAGATCCGGCCTTGTTCTCGTTTTTTCATATCCTTTTGCAATTCCTTGGCCACTGGTTTGCTTTGGGATTTTGGCAGGGCCGCCATTCTGTTTTGAATCACCAAGCCCTCCAGGGTGGTGATATCGATAACACCGGCATCCGTACAACAATAAGCGCACCCTTTTTTGCATGCAGCATCCGCCTTGTAACCCTTCACGGCATTCTCAAAATCCATATATATTTTTAAAAGTTGGCTTTGTCTGTTTTCCATTGAACAATGATTGCCTCCTCACCAGTCTTCAGAATCAGTCAATTAAAATCAGCGTTTCATTAATCCCTTGTTTTTTAAATCAGGTCAAGAGGAAGTCACGTGACATAATGGGGGCGTCTATGTTTTCATGCTTTACAATGTGGATGGGATGATAATGGATAATAATGCCACGGAAAGCTAGAATAGACGCGACTTGAGCGCTGTATCAGGTGATTATAAGGGGGATCGAACGGCGGAAAACATTGAAGGACTTGTTCTGGTAAATTTGTGGGTCTGGGTGAGTCCAACCAGAATCTTATCAGTTGTGTTAGGGCCTTTGCTCTTAGTCACACCATTTCCGGGTTGTGCGCCAGGTTGCCTCATTGCATGGTTTTGTGTTATGGCTCTATTTGTGATTCCTCCGACTGGTGGCGGGTGGATGCAAGTATCGCATTGTTGGGATAACAGATGCGGGACGGGTTGAGAAGCAATGCAATTGCCAAGGCATCCCTGATATCGTTCTATAAAAAAACAAATCAAGGGCTGAAATGTGATCTTTTCTTCTCCCCAGGAACTCATTCAACGTATCTTGGCCGTTTCCAATCGGCCCCTGCGAGGTATACCCGAGATATTCGAAGATACCTCGGCCTTTATGTCCATCAACGAAGGCAGCGTTTTACGGCTGGGAGGCAATGACTACCTGGTGCTCGGCACTGCCCGGGAAGGACGTTTCGGCATCGACGAGCAACCCAAATTCTGGGTCAAATCCGCCATAGATCTCTTCACCGGCCGCCGCAAAATCATCAAACTCGTTTTTCAGGAAACTTTCAACAGCCGCATCGGCCCGGATTCCTTTCGTTGTGCGCGCAACCCGGAAAAGGAAGCTGCTGTTCTCCGCCAAATGAAAGGTCATCCGAATTTCGTCCAGGGCGTTGCGGTTCATGACACGGCCGGTAATATGGTGCGCATCATCGATTACGTGACCGGGCCGTCCCTTTACAATTATTTACGCCGCCTGGACCTGCCGCATGCGCTTTACTACCGGGAAATGCTCGGACGGATAATGGAAGCGGTGATCGGATGCATTGAGGGTATCGCCGAATTGCATGGCCACGGCTTGCACCACGGCGATATCCGCGCGGATCATATTTTATTGAACAGTGAAACCGACACCTATCAATGGTTTGATTTCGACTATGACGCGGGCCATGCCGACTATGATCTTTTCTGCCTGGGCAATGTGCTGTTTCAGGTGGTGGGGAAAAGCCGCCACTCCCTGTACGATATATCCGAGCGGCCCCAGGACTTTCCGGACTATGCAGGCGATCTCACGCCCGAGGACATGTCCTTCATGTTCCGGCACCGGGTGGCCAATCTGCGCAAATTGTTTCCCCACATCTCCCCGGCCCTGAATGAAATCCTGATGCGCTTCTCCGCCGGCAGCAACGACCACTACAAAGACATTGCCGACCTGCTGCAAGACCTGCGTGATTTGTTCCCTCCCTGCCAATCCAAGTGACTTTCACAACTTTTTTGGTCATAGCAAATCAGTTCAGATCCGATCCTTTTCCATTTGACAGCCAACTACCGCCCTCTTATACTGGCAAGGGACCCTGAATAGTTAGGGTTATGCTTGTTTCTCCATACGAGATCGTAATAATGACATACCTCTCTCATGTAAGCACCGGCTGGGATAGCCTGGATATGATTATTGATCACCTGCGCAGGGGTGACAATGTCGTTTGGCAGGTGGACAGCATCGATGATTATCAGCGTTTGGTTACCCTTTTTGTAAACAACGCCGTTTCCCAAAATGAGCGGGTGGTGTATATGCGCTTTGCCCGCCACACCCCTCTCCTGGAGGAGCGCAACCATGTCTCGATCTACAACTTAAAAGTCGATCACGGCTTTGAGTCCTTCTCATCTCAAGTACATGGCATTATTACAAAAGAAGGAAAAAACGTCCATTATGTCTTTGATTCACTCTCCGATCTACTGCACGTGTGGGCCACGGATTTGATGATCGGTGATTTTTTTTACATCACCTGCCCATATCTTTTTGAACTCAATACCATCGCCTATTTCGCCATAGTAAGAAATCGTCATTCATTCAAAGCCATTGCCCGAATCCGGGAAACAACCCAGGTGTTGATCGATGTATATAACTACAGAAGGCAAATCTGCATTCACCCGCTGAAGGTGCAGCATCGCTATTCCCCTACTATGTTTTTTCCGCATCTGCGCAAAAAAAATAACCTAATTCCGGTCATCAACAGCGTGGAAGCCACTCAGTTATTCTCCCATCTTTCCCGCCATCATACTGCCGACGCCCAAAGGCATCTCGATTACTGGGACCGACTTTTCATCCAAACCAAGAAACTGCTCAGATCGGAAGCCCCATCGAATGAGAAGCTCGATATGGTGGAACAATTGAGTCGTCTTTTGTTAAGCCGCAGCAAACGCGTTCTTGCATTGATTAGACAATATTTTTCACTCGAAGACATACTCCGGATCAAGGAGCGGTTAATCGGCACAGGTTTTATCGGCGGCAAAGCACTGGGTATGCTCCTGGCCCGGAGAATTCTAATACAGGATACCACCTTCCCCTGGCGCAATATCCTGGAGCATCATGACTCGTTTTATATCGGCTCGGATGTGTATTACTCCTATATCGTCCAGAGCGGCTGGTGGAAACTTTTCATGGCCCATAAAACCAAAGAGGGTTATTTTGAAAAAGCGCTTGAACTGAAAAACAAAATGCTTAAGGGCAATTTTCCGGAAGAAATAAAAGAACAATTTCAACGCATGTTGGAATATTTCGGCCAGTCGCCGATTATCGTCCGTTCCAGCAGCCTCCTGGAAGATGCATTCGGGAGTGCTTTTTCCGGAAAATACGAAAGTTTTTTTTGCGTCAATCAGGGCTCCCCGGAAAAACGCTATGAACATTTCGAAGAAGCGGTCAAACGGATATTTGCCAGCACGATGAATGAGGATGCCCTCGCCTATCGCCTGCAACGCGGGCTTGATCAACGAGATGAACAGATGGCCTTGCTGGTGCAACGGGTATCCGGAGCCTACCGGAAACAATATTTTTTCCCTGAAATCGCCGGAGTCGGCCTGTCTCGCAATCCCTTTGTGTGGAAAACGGGCATGAATCCAACGGCTGGCATGTTGAGGCTGGTTTTCGGCCTGGGAACCCGCGCGGTGAATCGGGTGGATATGGATTATCCACGAATTGTGGCTGTCGACGAGCCATTGGTGCGCCCCTTATCGGAAATGAAGGATATACGAAAATTTTCCCAGCACTTCGCCGATATTTTGAATCTGGAGAAAAATCAGCTCCAAACCGTTCCTTTTCGGGAATTGGCCCAGAAGGAACTCAATACCAAACTGGATCTTTTGTCGATTCGTGATACGGAGGCCATCGAAAACTTGCGGACCATGGGAAAACCGAAACAGGAACTGAGGATTCTAACCTTTGATCCGTTTTTAACGAACACTTCTTTTATCTCCATGATGGCCGGCATGCTCCAAACACTTGAAAACAGTTATCAGCATCCGGTGGATATCGAATTCACGGTTAATTTCAGTCAAACAGATGAAATCCAGATCAATCTATTGCAATGCCGGCCGTTTCAAACCTTCGGTGAAGGAGTCCACGTGGATATACCCGCCCACATCGATCCGGAAAAAATTATAATCCGGAACGATGGCAATTTCATGGGTGGCAACGTTTCACAGCCGATTGACTGTATTATTTATATTGACCCCAAAGCCTATACTTCCCTTTCCATCTCTGAAAAATACAGTGTGGCGCGTCTGATCGGTAAATTGAACAAACAAATGGTGAATCGGAAGAAATCGCCCACGTTTTTATTGGGTCCCGGTAGATGGGGCACGCATTCACCCGCCATGGGCGTCCCGGTCACATTTTCGGAAATCAATCATATCGCCGCAATGGCGGAAATCAGCTACCAGGATGGGAGTCTGATTCCGGATCTATCCTTCGGAAGCCATTTTTTCCAGGATTTGGTTGAAACACGAATTTTTTATCTGGCGGTTTATCCGGAAAGACCAGGTGTCATTTTCAATCAGCGATGGCTTGCCTCTCTTCCGAACCTGCTCGAAGTCATTAGTCCGGGTGATATACGCTTCAGTTCAGTCGTGAAAGTATATGACACCCGGAATGAAGGCTTGGTTATCTGCTCCGATATTACGACCCAAAAAATGTTGTGTTACCTGTCATAACTCGGCAGGCAACACATATCATTTTTTACTCCAGGTTTGCTAAACCACGCCATAGGCCAGCATGGCCTTGGCCACTTTTATAAAGCCGGCGATATTGGCTCCCGCCACATAATCGCCTTTTTTGCCATATGCTTCGGCGGCATTTAAGCAAGCATTGTGAATGCTCTTCATGATGATCAACAGCCGACTGTCCACCTCTTCCCTTGTCCAGGATAATTTCAGACTGTTCTGGCTCATCTCCAAACCCGATGTCGCAACGCCGCCGGCGTTTGCCGCCTTTCCGGGACCATACAGGATGTTGTTGCCTTGGAAAATTTTAACCGCTTCCGGTGTGGATGGCATATTGGCGCCCTCGGCCACGCAGGTGCAGCCGTTTTTCACAAGCGCCTCCGCATGATCGCCGTCAAGTTCGTTCTGGGTGGCGCAGGGCAAGGCGATGTCCACCTTGATGCCTTCCTTTCGGATTACATCCCAGACATTCATGCTGTCAAAACAAATCGTCTTGTATTTGTCCGCATATTCCTTAATCCGCCCCCGGTGGGTGTTTTTCAGTTCCTGGATATAACAACATTTTTCCGCGTCTATACCCTTCTCATCCACGACGGTTGCGGTGGAATCACATATAGTGATCACCCGTCCGCCCATTTGGTTGACCTTTTCGATGGCAAACTGGGCCACATTGCCGGATCCGCTCACGGCAACGATTTTATTTTTAAAATCCATTCCCCGGGTAGCCAGCATTTCAGCAGCGAAATAGACCGTTCCGTATCCTGTGGCCTCGGGCCGGATCAGACTACCGCCATATTCGAGTCCTTTCCCGGTGAGAACGCCGGTATGTTCGTTTCTGATCTTCTTATAATAACCATACATATATCCGATTTCACGAGCACCGACACCGATATCCCCTGCGGGCACATCGATCTCCGGGCCGATATGCCGATACAATTCCCGCATGAAGGCTTGGCAGAATCTCATCATCTCGGCATCGGACTTCCCTTTGGGATCGAAATCAGACCCGCCTTTACCGCCGCCCATGGGTAACGTTGTCAGTGCGTTCTTGAAAGTCTGCTCAAAACCAAGGAACTTGACGATATTCAGGTTGACTGAAGGATGCAATCGGATGCCCCCTTTAAAAGGGCCGATCGCATTATTGAACTGCACCCGGAATCCTCTATTGACATGAACATTTCCCTTATCATCCACCCACGGCACCCGAAAAAGAACGGCTCGTTCGGGTTCAACGATGCGCTCATATATTCCCGCCTTGACAAATTCAGGATGCCGTTCGGCGGTCGGTTCCAGTGTCTCCATAACTTCCCCGACGGCTTGATGAAACTCTTTCTGGTCAGGGTCCATGTGTTTTACTTTTTCGATAACATGCTGAACGATTGACATTAGGGTTTTCTCCTCCAAGTTGATGTTATTTAACTATCTTCACGAACCAGATAGCCGTTGATCTCTTTGAAAGCCGAATAGCTGCCATCTTTTTTAGTGATGTATATTTTGCCGCTGGCCAACCGGATTTTGGCCGGATCGGTATTCCGTTTAAAAAAATGAATATCAGCTTCATTGAGGTCATCCTTGCCCAGGAATTCCTTTTTTAATTCATCCAAACTATCAAAGCCGCTTCCAAAATAATTTAATTTGGAAAAGAAGGGTTTTGGGCTTGCAATATCGGTTAGAACGGCAAAATGGGTGGGATATGACGGATCTCCGATCACCAAAAGGTACTGCTCCTGCGAGACTTTGATTTGGTAGATCGACGGTAATGCCGCTTGATCGATTTCTGTAAAATGGTCTTGTAAATAAACAGCGGCCTCCTGTTGGTCGATATCCTCAAACGACATCAAATCCGGGCAGTTAAAAAAACCAAGCACATACAAGGCAATGCTGAAGCTGCTGACTTGCTCATAAATCGGATGCTCCCGATCACACATCAGGGTGACTTCGTCCATTCTTTCCGATATGGAAAGGTTTTCTGAGTTCATCGTTGCTGTCCTTTCCCTTGCGGTCAAGCTGGTTTTGGGCCATGTGAATTGCGCTTTTCGGCGGAAATCCGGAACGACGCGTTACCGAATTATGCAAAGCAACTCCGTCGGCAAAGGATTCAGCAAGGCTCGTGCCGAAAGAGCAACCCCGGCAATTATTTAATAACCAATTGTAATTTTATTATAAATTGTTATAGCGGACTTGGTTACGAAAAACCGGAATGAATTCGCTGCTGAAAACAGCGCAGTCGCATTTTCGTCCCAAGGCTGAAAACAGCGGTTGAGAGTGTCCTGGCAGGAAAAAAAAAGTCACTACAGAGCTGCTCAAAAATTGAACAGGTGTGATGAAATTGAAGCAGATCCGAGCTTCGGATCAAGCAAGCATAGATTTGTCCCCTATTTTTTTCAGACGGTGACGCAATGTATTACGGCTGATTCCAAGCAATCTTGCAGCGTGAACCTGGTTGTTGCCGCACTCCTGCAGGGCTTTCAGGATGAGGGTCTCTTCCACCATTTCCATAAGGTTGACATGTGTGTCGTCTTTTGAAAGGCGTAGAATTTCCGGGATAATGGTTTCGAGTTTAATTCTGAAGCGATCCAGCAATTGCTCCCTGCTGATGGATGACAGCGGTTGCTCCTCTTTGGAGGGCGATAAAACAAAATGCTCCTCCGAGATAATATCACTTGTGGATATGAGGATGGCCCGGCGGATACAGTTTTGAAGCTCGCGCACATTTCCAGGCCATGAGTACGCGCTTAGTTTTTTCCGTGCAGGTTCGGAAAGATAATGAATAGGCTTGGCGTATTCCCGGCTAAAGCGCGCCAGAAAATAATCCGCTAGCAGATGAATATCCGTCGCTCTTTCCCTCAACGGCGGAAGGGGAATGGTGATGATTTTCAACCGCCAAAACAGATCCGCTCGAAATCGCCCGTACTCGACTTCCTTTTCCATATCTTTATTGGATGCGGCGATCACGCGCACATCGATTTTAATGGTTTGAGATCCTCCCAGTCGCTCGAATTCCCCTTCCTGCAACACCCGCAACAGCTTTGCCTGCGCATTTAGGGACATATCGCCGATTTCATCCAAAAAACAGGTTCCGCCATTGCATCGTTCGATTTTTCCGATATGGGTCCGGTCGGCTCCGGTGAACGCACCGCGCTCATATCCGAACAACTCGCTTTCAAACAGATTTTCTGGAATGGCTGCGCAGTTGATGGCAATAAACGGTTTTTCCTTCCGGGTACTGTGATGATAGATGGCGCGCGCCACCAATTCCTTACCGGTTCCGCTTTCCCCGGTGATCAATACCGATACGTCCGATTCGGCGATCTGGCCGATCAGCTTGTAGACATCCTGCATTCTCCTGCTGGTGCCGATGATTTTTAATTCATTGCCGATGGGAAGGGTTGGATCGGCTATTTCCGCGCCGGAGAAACTGACGATTTCCTTCATCTGCCGGTTGACCTGGAGCGCCTCACCAACGATACGGCTCAATTCCTTTCTTTCAAAAGGCTTAACGAGATAATCATAGGCCCCGCGCTTCATCGCCTCAATCGCGATATCGGTGCTTCCATATGCGGTCATTAGAATGACGGGTGTTTTAACCTGGGAGGCCTTAATGGATGTCAATATATCGATTCCATTTAATTCCGGCATTTTATAGTCCAGCAGAATCAGATCGAAAATCTCTTGCTGAATGATTTTAATGGCATCCCGGCCACTGAGACAGGTCTTGACTGCATATCCTTTGCGCTGAAAAAAGCGGCTTAGGAAATGAATGAGCCCTTCATCATCGTCAATCAGAAATATTTTTTCCATTTGCTTTATTTACCGCCATGAAGTTTTTTGCAGGGAAGAAAAAGTGAAAAAGCCGTTCCTTGATCAGGATGACTTTTCACCTGAATATCGCCGCCGTGATGCCTGATGGTGTTGAGCACCAAGGGCAGACCCAGACCGGTGCCGGAAGATTTGGTGGTAAAAAAGGGATCAAAAATATTATCGATCCGATCCTCGGAAATGCCTGTGCCGGTATCCTTGATATCAACTCTGATACATGTCTTGGATTCCCCGTTCGACGAAAGTTCATCCTGCTCTGCGACTACGAAAAGACTGCCTTGATGAGGCATCGCTTCCAGGGAATTCACAAACAAATTGATCAGCGCTTCTTCCAATAATTTTTTATCTCCCCATACTGTCGGCAAATCATCCTCGATTTTCATGTGCAAGGAACATTCCTGCTTGCTCACCATCGGCTTCACGATATACAATACGTCTTCAATCAGTCTGGACACATCAATATCTAAAAAAACCGGATCTTTGGGTTTTGAGAAATCCAAAAAACGGTTGATGGTGGCTTCTATACGACTGACCTGCCGCATAGCGACAGCATAGTCTTCCTCGAATTCGGGCGATATCTCAATTTCAGCTTGGATCGATTCCAAAAACAATTTCAGAGAAGTGAGCGG
This sequence comes from Desulfosudis oleivorans, assembly GCA_020723325.1. Classification (GTDB taxonomy): domain Bacteria; phylum Desulfobacterota; class Desulfobacteria; order Desulfobacterales; family SURF-7; genus DYJD01. The sequence goes on from DYJD01000019.1 coordinate 69,455, forward strand.
GGTCCGAATCTCATGAGCCACGGCAGCGCTAAGCCGGCCAATGGCAGCGAATTTTTCGGATCGTTCGGCAATGCGTTTGATTTGCTTTAAAACGATATCCGTTTCCTTCAGTTTGGCGTTCTTCAAATCGACCTTTTTTTCCAGATGATTCTGGCGTGCCTGAAGTTTCAGGGCCATATTTTCAAACGCCCGGTAGAGCATTCCGATTTCATCATGCCGATCGTGCTTGACGATCACTTTTTCAAATTCCGAATTCGCCAAAAGATCGGCCGACCGGCTAAGGGTGCGAATGGGGCGAATGATATGGTAGGAAATCACCCAGGTCAGCATCAACGCACTGCCGATGCACAAAACAATCGTTAGATACAGATTGCGCTTCAATGCATCCACACTTTCAAAGACTTCATCACGGTCCTGCTCCACAACCACGTGCCAGACCGTATCACCGACTTTCTGGGAGGTTCCAAAGACTTCAATACCGCGATAATCCAGGTAGGTCTCCCTGGGGTTTCGTCTACCGACGATATTCTGAAAGCTCTCCGATTTGGAAATGGTTTCTTTCAGAATACGTCGTGGTTCCTTGTGAGCGAGGAAGGTTCCCTCCTTGTCCACCAGATAGCATTCGCCGGTCTTACCTAACGCCACATTCAGAATAAAAAAAATAATTTGTTTCGTTCCCACTGTGCCGTACACCGTCCCTGCGATGCGGTTTTGATCATCATAAATCGGCGCCGCAATATCGAAGGTGGACTCCTTTTCTTCCGGCGAAAGGCTGATATTGGATAAAAACAAATGCTCCTTCAACCCATGCCGGTTCAGGCCTTTTCTTTCCTTACTGAGACGCCCGGCTTGAAAGGTATAGGCAAAATCGTCGGAGACGGAAATCACCATGTGCTTTTTATATACTTCATATTTTTGTTGAACAAGCCCAAGGTAGGGGGCGATCCGGGTGGGGTTCATGGATTGAAGGGTCGATGTTCCCGCAATCACGAGCATATCGGCTTTGCGTTCGCTCAACCACCTTTCCAGAATAGACGCCTTGTCGACAGCGACATTTTCGAGCTGCCGCATGACCATTTCGACAATCAGATTCTCGGTGGTGGTAATGGAAAAAAAACCGACGATTGCGAGCGGAATCAGCGAGATGGTGAGAAAAAGAAACATCACCTTAACTTGCAGGTTAAAAAAGTTGTTGCTTCTATTCGAAACAGAATCATTCATTTCCGGTTTCTGTGGCTTTCATAAAACCGTAAGCGGCCAGTTGATCTTTTCCCACCAAAATTCAACCTCTTTCATCTTATGCAGGGTCTGGACCGCTCCGTTGATCACCGCATGCACCGGATCAGGCGCAACCCATACGCTTTGATCGGCGTTCAAGGACAACAGCTTGTCCATCCCTTTGATACAACTCCCCCCACCAGTCAGACAAATTCCGGACCGGGATATTTCGTGGGAAATATCCTTGGGAAGTCTCCGCATACTGGTTTTGATCATGCTGAGAATCCGAGCGACCACCGGTTCCATGGCCTTGATAATTTCCGTATTCGTAACCTCGATACTGGCTTCAACACCTCTTACGACGTCCATCCCCTTTACGGGGATGGACACTTGTTCAAATGGTTGCGAATCGATATTCGAATTCATTACATGGGTCAAGCTTTCCACCTCCGGGGAATGGAGAAAAACCCGGTGGCGCGAGATGATTGCGCCACGCAAGGCTTTGTGGATGTCAAAACAGGCTGTTCGCAGCGCGGCACTGAAAACGATCCGTCCGCCTCGAAACACGGCCATATCCGTAACCCCTTCGCCGATATCCACGAGCATTTGGGAATACGGTTTCGCCGGATCCATACCTGCGCCGATTGCGGCGGCCCAGGGTTCCGGTATGATGGCCACGTGGGAGGCCCCGGCCTTGAGGAGCGCCTCCGACAGTCGTTTTCGTTCCTTTTCGGATGAGTCCGTAGGAGCGCACGCCAACGATACCGGTTGCCGGAATCCCTTATGAACGCGGTTGAATAAGGGTTTGAGCAATTGGACGGCGGCATTGACATCGACGACGACTCCCCCGCGCAGCGGCGATTGAACAAATTTATCATTCAAATAGTCGATGTATGGATCCATCTCTTTATTATGCTCATTCTTACGAATAGTTCGGATGATGGAAGGTTCTTCCGTAATCATCTCCGGTTCACAGGCATACATACGGGTGCTGGCGGTTCCAAGATCGATGGCAATGGTGGGCCTTTTCAATATTTGTTTAAATCTGAACAGCATTAAAGGCTCGATATCCAAAATTTCATATTGATCAGCAATATAAATTTCGAAACAACGATAAAAGCATGTTTTTCACACCTGCGTCCTCCATCTTGATATTATTAAAATATGACAATAAAATCAATCAATTTTACATATTAATATCCATTTTGATTTGACAGCCAGTTGTCGCCCTCTTATACTGACGGTGTTCAACAACCGGAAACCCTTTTTATTATATTTCCGGCGCACCCCTAAAGAGCAGGAGAAAAAGCGATGATCGGATTGATTGCGAAAATACCGGTGCAAGAAAATAAAGTGGATGAAGCCATCACCATGTTCAAAGAGTTGATCCAGAAAGTGGCCGAGGAGGAAGGCACCCTGAGCTATACCCTGAATCGCTCCAAGAAAGAACCCAACACCCTGGTGGTGATGGAACGATATAAGGACAAGGCGGCCCTGAACGCCCACTCGGCATCACCCCATTTCAATGCTTTCATGACCAGACTCTTCAAGATCTTAGACGGCAATCCGGAAATCACCGTAATGGAAGAGATCACTTCCATTTAATTCGGTTTTGCATTCTTTTTTTGACTTAAGTCAACGTTTTTTTCAGATTCTTATTCTATAAATCTCGGAACGGCACGACCATAAATGTGATGTTGTGGGAGCGGCTTCCAGCCGCGGTGAGATTTTGCGGTTTTGAACTGTCGTCCTATCGCGGCTGGAAGCCGCTCCCACAAAGTAAAAAATTCAAGCCAAAAAAAATACAGAAAAGATGATTTATTCAAATCAAGGAGCTGCCATGCCGATTTTCAGTTATTTGGCCTATCCTGCCGCCGGCGCCAAGGAGACCCTTTTGGGCGATCTGCGCAGGCTGAAATATTGCGAAGTCATGCCGGCCGACAATGAAGACCTTCTGATTCTGGTGACCGACACGCCGGACGAAGCCGCAGAAGCACTCCTCCAGCAAAAAATCAAAAAACTGAGCTCATTGCAGTCCCTGAGTATGGCCTTTGGACATGCAGACCTTCAAACAGACCATGTAAAAAAGGGGTAAGGAATGGAAATCACGAGAAGATCATTCATTAAAAGCGCGGCCGTGAACAGCGCCGTGGCTGCCGCGGCCATGCTGTTTCCCGGGATCAGCTTCGGCGCTGCCAAGGATGGGGATTTGGAATCAGGCAAAATCCAGTGGAAAAAGACCCCTTGCCGCTTTTGCGGCACGGGCTGCGGTCTGCTGGTGGGCGTTTCCGGCAACCGCGCCGTGGCCGTGAAAGGCGACCCCAACAGCCCGGTGAACAAAGGTCTGTGCTGCGTCAAGGGCTACCATTCCATCCAAGCCCTTTATGGCAAAGATCGGCTGCAAAAAGCCCAGGTCCGTCAAAACGGCAAACTCGTGGACGTGCCCCTGAAGGACGCCCTGGATCTGGTGGCTCAAAAGCTCAAGGAGACAGTTGAAAAGCACGGCAAGAACAGTGTGTCCATCTACGGTTCCGGCCAGTGGACCATTCCGGACGGCTATGCCGCCTCCAAGCTGTTCAAGGGCTGCATCGGCACCAACAATGTGGAGGCCAACGCCCGCCTGTGCATGGCCAGCGCCGTGACCGGCTTTGCCACCAGCTTCGGCCTGGACGAGCCCATGGGCTGTTATGACGATATCGACCATGCCGATGTATTTGTCACCTGGGGCAACAACATGGCGGAAATGCATCCGGTGCTCTTTTCCAGGATGCTGGCCAACCGCAAACGCAAGACCCATGTGAAAATCATCGACTTCGCCACCCGCCTGACCCGCACCAGCCAGGCGGCGGACAAGTCCATTATTTTCAAGCCCCAGACCGATCTGGCCGTGGCCAATGCCGTTTGCTACGAAATCATCCGCAACAATTGGGTGAATACCGGTTTTGTGAATAGCCATGTTTCCTTTCACAAGGGGCTCGCGGAAATCGGTTACGGCACGAAGGACCATTTCGAATTCCAGGACAAACCCGAGACTGTGGATTTTGAAAAATTTAAGGCTTTTCTCCAGGACTATACCCCGGAGAAAGTGGAGAAGATCTCGGGCGTGCCGGCCAAGGACATCAAATATCTGGCGGCTCTTTACGGTGATCCGGACAAGAAGGTGACCTCCTTCTGGTGCATGGGCATGAATCAGCATACCCGCGGCACCTGGATCAACAATCTGGTCTACAACATCCATCTGCTCACCGGCAAGATTTCCTCACCGGGCAACAGCCCCTTTTCCCTCACCGGCCAGCCCAGCGCCTGCGGCACGGTACGGGAAGTGGGCACCCTGACCAACCGCCTGCCCCACGGCGTGGTCATGAACGAGGCGGATCGCAAGCATGCCGCCGAGATCTGGCAGGTGCCGGTGGCCAACATTGATCCCAAGCCCACCTATCATACCGTGGAGATGTTCCGGGCCTTGGATCGCGGCGATATCCGCTTCATGTGGATCCAGGTCACCAATCCCATGGTGACCATGCCCAATTTAAAACGCTACCGCGACGGTGCCTTGAAAGAGGACCGCTTCATCGTGGTTTCGGATGTCTACCCCACCCCCACCACCGATGTGGCCGACGTGATCCTGCCCGCCGCCATGTGGATTGAACGGGAAGGTTTTTACGGCAATTCCGAGCGGCGCACCCAGCATTTTGAACAGATTGTCCCGCCGCCTGGGGAAGCCATGTGCGACACCTGGCAACTCATCGAAGTGGCCCGCCGTTTGGGATTTGAAAAGCAATTCCCCTGGCCTAGGGAAACCTATATCGGGGAAATCTGGAACGAATATAGCAAATTTCACAACAGCCCCAAGCATCGCATGGCCTCATACCAAGTTCTCAAGGAAAGATCCGGCGTGCAATGGCCCTTTGTGGACGGCAAGGAAACCAAATGGCGCTACAACCCCAAATATGATCCGGCAGCGGCCAAAGACAAGGATTTCGACTTTTACGGCTGTCCGGACAACAAGGCCTGGATCTGGCTGCGGCCCTATGAGCCGGCCGCGGAGTCGCCGGATACGGAATATCCCTTCTGGCTCAACACCGGCCGGGTGATCGAACACTGGCATACCGGCTCCATGACCCGGCGCATCCCCATCCTGCACAGCGCCGTGCCTTCCGCCTATGTGGAGCTCCATCCGGATGACGCCGAAGCCCTGGGCGTCGTCAACGGCGACAAGGTGAAAATCACCTCCCGGCGGGGGAGCATTGTCATGACCGCCAGCATCAACGGCCGGGGTATGCCGCCCCGGGGCATGGTTTTCGTGCCCTTTTTCGACGAAAACTACCTGATCAATGAAGTCACCCTGGATGCTTTCTGCCCCATATCCAAGCAACCGGATTATAAAAAATGTGCTGTTAAACTGGAGCGAGTATCATGAGCACCTCCAAAGAGAAGTTCAGCCGGATCTTACTGGGATTTGCCGGGCTCGCCGGGACAGCCGCCCTCATCATCCTGCTCACGGCCTTTACCCACGAACCCCAAAAAATGGCCGCCGCCCTACCCATAACGGCTTCTGAAAAGGTGGATGACGGCAGCGCTCATATATTCAATAGTTATACGGCCATCCCGGATACGTATCTGGCCGCCGGTTCCACGGATCGGACCTTGGCGGAGTTTTATTCCCGCAGACAGTATCCGGGAGCACCGCCCTTGATCCCCCATGCCGTGGAAGATGTGCAGAACGAAAAAAAGGATTGTCTGGCCTGCCATGAAAAAGGCGGCTTTGCCGTTGAGATGAACCGGTTTTCGCCCCTTACCCCCCATCCGGAGCAGATCAACTGCCGCCAGTGCCATGTCCACCCAATCACCGCGGTCTTGTTCATGGAAACCAACTGGCAGCTCATGGCACCGCCCCTCCTAGGACGCTCCCATCTGCCCGGAGCGCCGCCGCCCATCCCCCATGCCCTGCAGATGCGCGAGAACTGCATCGCCTGCCATGCCGGTCCGGGGGCGGTGACTGAAATCCGGGTGGAGCACGCTTCCCGGGGCAATTGCCGGCAATGCCATGTGCCGGATGAGTTCAAAGCACCTTTTGAGCGCAAAACCACGGTGTCCGCCGCAGGATGAAACCGATCATGAAGAATGGAAATAAAGTGAAGCAAACCAGATGAAAAAAAACCGCAATTCTGAAAAAATGATGAAAGTCTGCCTTTCCCTGACGAGTCTGATACTGCTCCTATTCCTTGGCGCCTGCCGGGAACATACTGGACATGACGGGGTAACCGACCGGATCAAAGCAGCGGAGACCAAACCAAGTGATCAAATCCAAATCGATTCAGTCCCGCTCCCGCCGGCCAAATCAATCCGCGCACAAATGAGTTACCAGGGCGGACTCTTTTGGGTGGAAGCGCGCAAGGAAAAAATCGGCCGTTTCCAATGCAGCCAGTGTCATGGCAATCAACTAGCCCGCATTGATCAGGCCGTGGAACTGGCCCATGGGGACATCGTAAATCGCCATGGGGCTGAAAACAAGCGCCTGGCCTGCAAGACCTGTCATGACGACCAGGACCGGAATTTCCTGACCAGTGCCGCCGGTGAAAAAATTGATTTTGACCACGGCTACCAGCTCTGCGGCCAATGCCATTTCAGGCAAAAGCAGGACTGGATCGGCGGGGCCCACGGCAAGCGCATAGGCTATTGGGCCGGCAAACGCACGCTTCTGAACTGCACCGCATGCCACAACCCCCATGCTCCCAAATTCGCCAAACGCTGGCCCACAACCTTTTCACCACCACTAAACCAATAGGGAAAAATGATGAGTTGCCGAAAATCTTGCAACCCTGAGAAGCAAACAGAATCCAAGCGCTCCACGGAGTCCGCTTGCAGCCGCCGGTCTTTTCTGAAAACCGCCGTTGCCGGCACTGGCTTGCTGGCCGGCGGCTGCGGCAGCGGCATGTCCGGCACCGCGGAAAAAATGCATCTGAACTGGCAGGAATACTTCAAAGGCAACTACCGCTTGATGACACCCACGGAAAAAGAAGCCACAGTGAGCCGCCTGGAAAGGTTGGCTAAGATCAAATACAAACTGGATGTTCAGATCAGCACCCGCGAACCGGTGCAGCAGGTCCTGTTCGGATATGCCTTTAATATTTCCCGTTGCGAGGGCTATATGGACTGCGTGGCGGCCTGCGTCAAGGAAAACAACCTAGACCGGAAATCCCAAACTCAATATGTGCGCATTTTCGAGCTGGAACACGGCCGGATGGATATCGCCTCGGGCAACGGCAAGTATTTTCATGAAGTGCCGGTGGCCGATCATTTTTACATGGGGGTGCAGTGCTTCCATTGTGAAAGCGCGCCCTGTATCAAGGCTTGTCCCACCAAGGCCACCTGGCGGGAGCCGGACGGCATCGTGGTGGTGGATTATGACTGGTGCATCGGCTGCCGCTATTGCATGGCCGCCTGCCCGTATTGGGGCCGGCGTTTCAACTGGCATGACCCTGACGTACCCCTTGGGGAGCTGACCCGCAAGCAGCATTATCTCGGAAACCGGCTGCGCCGCCGGGGCGTGATGGAAAAATGCACCTTCTGCATCCAGCGAACCCGGGAAGGCCGCCTGCCGGCCTGTGCCGATGCCTGCCCCACCGGCTCGCGGGTGTTCGGCAACCTTTTGGATCCGGACAGCGAGATCCGTTACGTGCTCAAGCACAAAAAGGTTTTCCGGATGAAGGAGGAGCTGGGGACCGATCCGAAATTTTGGTATTTCAGTGACTAAACAGAAAGATGCGATCATGACAAAATCCGATATGAAAAGCGCCGTGAACTTTGTGCGGGATTCGGTTGCCTGGAGTCTTTCCGGCGGCCTGGGATATCAGCTCTATCTCGGCATTCTGATGCTCTTCATGGTGCTGGGCCTATATGCCTACTCGGTGCAAACCAGCCAGGGCCTGGCCGCCACCGGCATGAGCGACATTGTCAGTTGGGGCCTGTATATCTCCAACTTCACCTTTTTGGTGGGCGTGGCGGCGGCGGCGGTGATGCTGATCCTGCCGGCTTATGTGTTCAAGGACAAGGATCTGCATCGGGTGGTGATCATCGGCGAACTCATGGCCGTGGGCGCCCTGATCATGTGCCTGATGTTCATCCTGGTGGACCTGGGCGGCCCGGAGCGGGCCTGGCATCTCATTCCGGGCATCGGCCTTTTCAACTGGCCTTCCTCCATCCTGGCCTGGGATGTCATCGTGCTCAACGGATATCTGGCGCTGAACACCCTGGTGCCGGCCTATATCCTTTTCTGTCATTACAACCTGCGCAAGCCGGATGAACGCAAATACCGGCCCTTTGTATTCCTGTCCATTTTCTGGGCCTTTTCCATTCACCTGGTGACGGCCTTTTTATATGAAGGTTTGCCGGCCCGGCCCTTTTGGAACAATCCTCTTTTGGGCCCGCGCTTTCTGGCTTCGGCCTTTGCTGCCGGACCGGCCTTGATCATGCTGGCCCTGGCCCTCATCTCCACCTTTACCTCCTTCAAAATCGAAAAAACGGTTTTCAACAAACTGCGCATCATCGCGGTGGTGGCGGCGATCATCAACCTGATTATGCTCTTTTCCGAGGTATTCAAGGAATTCTACATCCCCACCCACCACAGTGAATCCGCCCTGTATTTGTTTTTCGGACTCAAAGGCCATGCCAGCCTGGTGCCTTGGATCTGGACCGCCGTGAGCATTAATCTTGCCGCCACCATTATTCTGGCCCTGAATCCGGGCAAGAATCATCCCCTGGTTTTGTTTCCGGCCGCGGCCCTGCTGTTCATCGGCATCTGGATCGAAAAGGGCGTGGGTCTCATCGTTCCCGGTTTCATCCCCTCCCCCATGGGTGAAGTGGTGGACTACTCCCCCACCTGGGTGGAAATCTGCATCACCCTGGGGGTGCTGGCCCTGGGAACCTTTGTGGTCACCCTGCTCATCCGGCCGGCCCTGGTCATTGAAGAACGGTTTGCCTTGCAGGAAGGAAGTCATCATCATGGTTAAAACCATCCGCGTGGAAGAAGCCGTGGGCATGATTCTGGCCCATGACATCACGGAAATCAGGCCGGGTGAATTCAAGGGGCCGGCTTTTCGCAAAGGCTACCGGGTCCGGAAGGATGATCTTTGTCATTTGATGCGCCTGGGCAAGCGTCATCTCTACATTCTGGACCTGGAAAAGCATCAGGTGCATGAAGATGAGGCGGCCTTGGAAATGGCCGCGGCCCTGGCCGGTCCCGGCATGACCTTCATCCCCGAGCCCCGGGAAGGCAAATTGACCCTCACGGCAGCCCAGGACGGCCTCTTTAAGGTGGATGTGGAACGCCTGGTGCGCTTCAATCAGATCCCGGAAGTCATGTGCACCAGCATCCACGGCAATCGGCCGGTAAAAGCCGGCAAGAACCTGGCCGGCCTGCGGGCCATCCCCCTGGTGATCGAGCGCAAGACCCTGGATGCGGCTGTGCAAATCGCGGCTGCAAGCGGCCCCATTTTTTCCGTTAAACCTTTCCGAAGCATTCAGGCCCGCCTGATCATCACCGGCAGCGAAGTCTATTCCGGCCTGATCCAGGACAAATTCGAGCCAGTGGTACGTCGCAAACTCGACGCCTATGGCTCCACTCTGACTCGGGTGGTGATCCTGCCGGATGACCAGGAATTAATCGCCGCTGAAGTTCGCGCGGCCTTGGAAGCCAAGGCGGATTTGATCATCACCACCGGCGGCATGTCGGTTGATCCCGACGACGTTACCCGCCTGGGGATTCAACAGGCTGGGGTGGAGCGCATGTATTACGGCGCGGCCGTGCTGCCCGGCGCCATGTTCCTGCTGGCCTATTGCGGCCAAACCCCCGTCATCGGCCTGCCGGCCTGCGCCCTGCACCATCAGACCAGTGTCTTTGACCTGATCCTGCCCAGGCTGCTGGCCGGCGAACAACCCGATGACCTGGACTTGGCCCGCCTGGCCTACGGTGGCTATTGCCAGGACTGTGAGACCTGCCGCTTTCCGGACTGCGCCTTTGGCAAGGGCCTATGAATCAAAACTGAAAAACGAAGTGATACCATAGCCCTCCGGCGAATCAGGCAATGCCGCTTTGAATGAGCAGTATCGATGGGCCGGTGTAAAGGCCGTGCGCACCCAGGACTGCTACGGCCCGTTGGATCTAAGCGTCATGTAAAATCGAGGATTCTATCAACAGTAATTTTATTGTCGGAAAATTCCATGGAAATCTGTTTGAATCTCGCTTCCAGTTTTAAAAACGAATCCGTGATGGCAGGATCAAAATGGCGTCCCTTTTGCTCCCTGATGATATTCAAAGCCTTTTCATGCGGATAAGGGGGCTTGTATAAACGTTTGCTGATAAAGGAATCATAAACATCTGCCAAGGCCATCAACCTTCCGGATATGGGGATTTGCGCTTCTTTCAGCCCTTGTGGATATCCTGTGCCGTCCCATTTTTCATGATGGGTATAGGCGATTTCTCCGGCTATACGTAAAAAAGAATTGCTGCCCAGTGCTTTTTCCGCTGACAGAATGGCATCGTGGCCATAAATCGTATGCTTTTTCATGATCTCAAATTCTTCGCTGGTAAGCTTTCCAGGTTTGAGAAGAATGCTGTCCGGCACGCCGATTTTACCGATGTCATGGAGCGGCACGGATTTAAATAACAATTCGATGAATTCATCGGTTAAATCCCCTGCAAACAGCGGGTGATGCTTTAAATCCTCTGCCAATATCTTTACGTAATACTGCGTTCGTCTAATGTGGCCGCCGGTTTCCGGATCTCTGTATTCAATCAGGGAGCTTAAGCTGTGAATGGTGACTTCCTGGGTCAGGGCCAGTTCCTCTGTTCTTGTACGAACTTTTTCTTCCAATAGGATGTTTTGATTTTTCAGGGCAGCATTGGCAAACTGAAGCCGGAGATGGGTCCTCACCCTGGCCCTGACAATGGGGGGACTTACCGGCTTAATAATAAAATCCACGGCCCCCAGCTCAAACCCAATGGATTCATCTTCCACCGTGCTCTTGGCGGTTACAAATATGACCGGAATATCCCTGGTCTTCTTATCGGCTTTTAAGCGTTTGCAAACCTCATAGCCATCTATTCCCGGCATCATCACATCCAATAGGATCAAATCCGGCGGATGCTTGGAGCGCGCCACCTTCAGGGCCGTTTCGCCGTCAAGGGCGAAAACACGCTTGTAATCCGATAAGATGCCCCCAATTACATCCAGATTTTCAGGCATATCATCAACGATGAGAATCCTGCTGCCGCCGCTTTCGTCATTCATCTTTTTTCTCTTCAAGGATGATGCCCAATTGCCCGGCAATCTCTTTGATATTGTTCAAGGCGTTTGGGTAGTCATACCGGCTCAACTGGTTTTTAATTCTTCCCAAAAGGCTTTTGAATTGAGTGATGAGGAGATGAGGTCGCAGCTCCTCAAAATATTCTATGGCTTCCATATCATTTTCTTTCATCATATCCACAAGCCGACGAAGCATCGTCTCCACCATGATTCGATCAATGGGGGCGTCTGTGACCGGATCTTGAAGGGCTGAGCTTGCCTCAAGCCTAGGCGCAAGCTCCTGCCGTCGGAAATGGTAATCGTCTGCAAGACCGGGCTGTTCTTCTGTATATTCAACCCCATGGTCAATTATATTTTTATGGGATTTGCTGATCCATTTTACTATGGTCTTATAAAAATATTCCGGATCGATTGGTTTGGCGACAAAATCGTTCATACCGGCAGCAAGACAGTTTTCACGTATGCCGGTGATGGCATCAGCCGTCATGGCAATGATGGGCACATTGCGGAACCGTGGATTGTTGCGGATGATGCGTGAGGCTTCATAGCCGTCCATCTCCGGCATGTGCAAATCCATGAGAATCGCTTCAAAAAATAGATCCTGGCGACTGGTCAGAACCTGCACCGCCTCCTGGCCGTTGTCGGCTGTCACCACGGCAATCCCGGCTTTATTTAAAAATTCCGTTGCCACAAGCTGATTTACCCGGTCGTCTTCAACCAACATGATGGTGGCACCACTGGTTTGAAGCAATATTTCCTTGTTGATAAACTGCTTTTTCATCTGAACGGCAGGGTCCATTTTTTTCCGTCCCAGACCAGCCATGATTGCGGAATACAGATCAGAGCGATTGATGGGTTTTGTCAGAAAAAATTCAATCCCAATTTCGCCGGCAGCTTGAATTATTTTTTCTCTGCCGGAATCAGGGGTCATGATCATGATGGGGATACTCGTTTTTCCAACTAACTGCTGAATGCGCTCTGCGGTTTCAATGCCGTTCCAATCCGGCATCTGATAATCAATGATGATGAGATCAAAGGCCTTTGCTTGCCGGTGGGAGTGCTCGGCAATTTTTGCAAGGGCCGCTTTGCCGGACAAAGCAGTACTCACCTGGGAGGAAAGCGACTGCAATGCGGTTTGAAGTATTGCACATGAGGTGATACTGTCATCAACTACCAGAATGCCTGATTCATGTAGATCCAATGCCGGCTTGCAGATCTCTTGCCCTTCTTTTGACTGTCTGCCGAAAGGAACGGTGAAAATAAAACGGCTGCCTTTCCCCGGCTCGCTTTCAACATGGATTTTTCCTCCCATCATTTCCACCAGCCGCTTGCAAATAGCAAGCCCCAGGCCGGTTCCACCGTATTTGCGGGTGATGGTGCCGTCTGCCTGGATAAATGACTGGAACAAATTATCCATCTCATTTTTCGACAAGCCGATGCCGGTATCGCCAACCGTAAAGCACAGCTCCACCCCCGCCCTTTGCTTTTTTATCAATTCGGTTTTTACAACAATTTCACCCTGGGATGTGAACTTCACTGCATTATTGGTCAAATTGATCAGAATTTGACCCAGTCGTGCCGGATCACCGATGAGCTGGAGGGGTACATCCCCACGGGTATCAAAAAACAATTCGAGCCCTTTTTCCTCCACTTTAATGCTCATCAGGTTCGATAAGCTGCGCAGGACATCTTCCAAATGGAATTCGATGGATTCAATCTGCATTTTGCCGGCTTCGATTTTGGAAAAATCAAGAATATCATTGATGATCTCCAGTAGTGATTGAGCGGAAGACTGAATCTTTTGTAAAAAATCCTCCTGCCTTGGGGCCAAGCGGCCTTGCAAGGCCAGATGACTCAGCCCGATAATGGCATTCATGGGCGTTCGGATTTCATGACTCATCCGCGCCAGAAAATCACTTTTTGCCTTGGTTGCCGATTGCGCTTCATGGGCGGATTGCTTTGCCTGGCGTATGCTTTCTTTTAACTGCTCATTCACCAGATTCAGTTCAGTGGTGCGTTCGAGCACTCTTTTTTCAAGTTCCGCATTGAGTTTGTGAATTTCTTCTTCGGCTTTTTTCAGGTTGGTGATGTCGCGCACAGCCCCCACCAACAAATCTTTGCCATGATAATGATAGGGTTTGCCGATGACCTGGACATGAAATCTGGAGCCGTCTTTGCGCACACCCATATCCAAAAAGGGTTTATTAAAACCATAGCGGATATGATGGGCCAAACTCTCCCGTGATTCCGGTCTTACCAATTGAAAGACCTCAATGCCTATCATTTCATGATGTTCATAGCCGAATATCCTGGCCAAGGCTTCGTTGCCGTCAATGATGCGGTGCTTTGAATAGATCGCAATCCCTTCTTCAGCCACATCGGATAATTTTCGAAATCTTTCTTCACTTTCTTTTAAGGCTCTTTCCGCCAGGATGCGCTGGGTGATATCGGTTACCATGGCAAACGTCCCGATGGTGTGCTCTCCTTCCAATAAGGGACTGGTATTGAATTGGCAATGGACATCGCATTGGTCCGGCTGCTTGAAGGTTACTTCATAGGAATTTTTTCCTTTGGGCTTTTGGTGTTTTAACTGTTTGAGCATTTCCTCCTGCTTGTCCGGTTCGACAAAATCAGAAATACTCCTGCCGATGATTGCATTGCTCGGGCGGCCCAGAATATCCGACATCTTTGGATTAACATCCATGATGAAGCCGCCTTGATCCATTTCCACAAAACCCTCATTGGCGGTTGTCAGCAAGGTGCGAACCCTTTTTTCAGAGGCCGCCAAACTTTCATAGAGCCTTGCATTTTCCAGGGAGATGGCAAAGGGCGTGGCCAAAGCTCTTAAATATTCCAGACGATCAGATGAGAAAGCCCCGGAAATCAAATTGTTTTCCAGATAAATGATGGTGGAGAGGCTGTCCTGATGAAAAATCGGATTGCATAAAATCGATTTTGTTCCGGATCGAGAGATATAAGGGTCTGTCGCAAATCGATTATCCTGGGCCGCATTTTCGATCACCATGTTCTCATGGGTGCGAATTACATAGTTGATGATCGTTGTCGGCAGCAATTCATGTATCTTTGGATGATTTTCTGCAAACGGAATGCATTCAAGCACTGGCTCAAGGTTTTTGCTGGTATTTCCATGGGCCTCAATGAACCATTGCCCGTCCTTGGCCAGCAGCAATACACCTTTTTGCCCGCCCATGTTTTCGATCACGATGGTGAGCATTTTTTTCAGCAACTCACTCAAAACAATCTCACTGGAGATTACCTCCAGGGCTTTCATCACCGAAGCAAAATCAAGTTTCTCAGACAGGGATATGGTTTGCTGGGCCGGTTCGGCGGTCATGCGCTTAAGGACATATTGATCCGCAGCAGAGGGCGTCAACCATTCATGATGTTGTTGAATAAGCTTTTCCACTTTGGATTCCGCCTGCAACTGCTGGAAAGCATACAGGGCCTTTATCAAGTATAATCTCGCAAAATCCTTCTGCTGCCGCCCTTCCCAAAATTGGGCGGCCCGTTCGCTGATGAGGGCTTCATCCAGGAGAAAACCGGATTTTTGGGCTGATTGCGCGGCCTGATCATACAGCCTGCCTGCTTTATCGATGTTATCCGAAAGGTTTGCCAACTCGGCTTCCAAGAAACAGTAGCGATGCAGGTGATTATCCGGGCCGACCTTGGTCCATGGCGACAATTTCCGCAAAATTGCCGTCACTTCTTTACGTATCTTCCGGCGTTGAGGCGAATTGGGCCGTGTGTATCGGGCCAGACGCGCCAGGGCGCAGAAATAATAGCCCAACGGAAGAAAAAAGGAAGAAATGGAACTATCCATTTTTTTTTCCAATATCAGGGCCAGTTGATGGGCGTTTTCATAGTCCTGGAAAAGGCATGCAAGTACAAGTTTGAGAAAATAGAATAAGGAACCTATCGATCCATCCATTCCAGCCAGATGCTGGGCCGGAATAATCCGTTCGTCAAAGGCTTCACCGATCAAATCACAAGGAGTCAAAGTGCTCCCTTTTAAATTATTGATGAACTGCAGAACAAGATCATATCGAATACCGTTTGTTGCGGTTTTCAACCAGGGTGAAGCTGTCTGAAATGAGATGAGCTCCTTTTCTATATTTGAAAGCCTGGTCCCTGAAAAAAGCTGATGAACCAAATAGGCCTGAAGGGCCAGGTCTGCTTCCTCATGATTTTCCAGGCCGGATGCCAGTTGATATATTTTCTGCAACGGCGCCAGGGTATGTTGAAGCGGTGCTTGCAGGTGATGGAGATGGCTTTCATAAATTCTCCGGACGGTGATGGCCGGCATCACCTCTTTGGCTTTTTCCGATACCAGCAAGGCCACGCGCCCAAAGGCATACCCGTTTTCCAAGTCCTGGTTTTGTTCGCATAACAATCGTCCGAAATTGACAAAAGCACGAGCGGCAAAGGGTGATAAGCCGTATTGAATCGAGGCAACAGTTTGTTTGATTTCCAGTTGTCGTAAAACCCCGTGAAACGAGGCCGGGAGGATTGTGCAGAGGCGATCCATTATTGCCATTGCCGCCAACTGAATCGGATTCGACATTTCCGGCAGATAGGCAAAGTCGTCAATCTGCTTCCGGAATAAAAGCTTTTTGGCCATGGCCAGCGAGAAACGATCCGCCAAGTTTGACGGATTTTCCGCAATTTTTACACCCAATTTTTTCAGAATGGCGCAGCCAGCAGCCAGGGCTTCACCTGGTTTGTGCTGGAGGCTGAGAATAAAAAGACGGATCTGACAAGCTTGAGCCTCATCTTCCAATGCCTGGACATTTTGTAAAAATACATCCAAAAAGCCATGGGCTTGTTCATGGCTTTGGCAGCGGCCGGCGCTTTCCGCTGCTCCCAAATAAAGCCTTTTGGATAAGGAGTATAAAACCCTCCAGTTGTTTTCAGGCAACATGCCCATGCCGGCTTTAAAACAAGTCAGGGCGAATTCCTCGATTCCCAATGAAAGGGCCAGGTTGCCGGCTTTGATCAACAACTCAATCCCTTGGGCAATTTCTGTCTGTGCTTCAAAGGACAGGGGCCCCAGCAGCATCTGTTTCGCGGCGGAAACCAAAACCATATAATGGGGCACGGAATCAGCTCTTGCCAAAAGCTTCTGTCCGATTTTTCCATGCCATTCCTTTTTTTGATGCTCATCAATAGCTGAATAAACCAAATGATGCATTTCAGCAGATGCAAAACGCCAGTATATGGCATTGCAGGCGGTTTCATTTTCCGAGGCAGCATGTTGCAGCGGCAACACGAAATCCTGGAACCTTGGTTCACGAAATTGTTGATAAAGGCTTGCAACCGCTTGATGGCGCAAAACCGACAGGAGATCAAGATCAAAAACAAAGCCTGTACAGGCTGCTTGCTGGAGTAAGTCCTTATAATTTTTTTCAAGGCCGTGCAGCCCGGCTGAACCATCAGCCATAATTTGATTCATTTGGGAATGGGGTAATGACCCCAGGCTGATGGTTTGCACGGGGAGCTTGCTTTTTCGTATATTCGCGATTGCCCTGCACACCGGGTGGTTGTCATTTACTTCGCTTTCTCGATATGAACCGATGACGAGAAGGTATTCCTGCCTGGACGCGGAAACAAAGGATTCAAGCAGATCCAGGGTGGGCCTGTCCGCCCATTGCAGGTCCTCAAGCCAAATGATAAGGGGACGATTTTTTTGGGCTATAGCACAAAAAAAATGTTGAAATGCCTTGGGCAACAATTGTTGGGAGCAAAGGGAAGATAAACCCGCCGGCATTGTTGATTCCCCTAAAAGGGATTTCATTTCAGGAACAAGCTCTGCCAGGAGCCGGCCGTTTGCTTCAATGGCACCGATAAGTTGTTGCCGGATAAAGGATAGTTCTTTTTCATCTCTGCCCAACAAATTACTGATAAGCTCACGGCAACCGGAAACCAGGGCCGCGAATGGCAGATCGCAATCAAATCTGTTGAAATGTAACGTAATCAGTTCAGGTCGGCGTTCGTCCCTGTTCCTGCCGGAGATGCATTTGTAAAATTCGGAAACCAGGAAGGTCTTGCCCATGCCAGGACCGCCTGAAATAAAAACGACTTCTGATATTTTCCGTTGGGTACGCTCAAAAGCGCTGCACAGGATATCGATGTTTGCCTGTTTGCCGTTACATTTTTGGGGGAATTGGAGCATAACCCTCTGCCGGTTATGGTTGCCATCGGACACTTGGAATGAAACTGTTGAAAGGTGATCCTCTGATCAGGTTTGCAGGATTTCTGGGTGCAATTATCAAACTGATGGACATCCTAGTACAAAATATCCTTTTTGTCAAAATGATTCCGATATGATATTAATTAGCAACCTGCATACTTTTTGGAACTTACTCGGCCCCTGGGCTCGCGGCACTAAATCTATAGGAACTTCTCCCTGAAAAAATGAAGCTCCCGCAACTGCAAAACTATAGTATTGCTGAAACCCTGGAAAATAATCTTAATTCAAAAGTTTACCGGGCGATGCACGGGTGTCAAAAAATTCTCATCAAATTGCTTTCACCGCCCAATCCCACCCCTTCGGAAATCGCCCGGTTAAAAAAAGAATTTGAACTCATTAAAAGCACAAGCATCAAAAATGTCATTAAATTATATGACATCATTGAAAATAAAAATGAAATTGCCGTTGTCATGGAAGATGTGGCGGGTGTTCCCCTCAACCGCTCCGATCATTTTTGTTTTTTTCCCTTGGCAGACTTCCTCGATCTTGCCATTCAAATAACATTTACCTTGGGTTCTTTGCATGAGCATAATATTATTCATCGAGATATTCGGCCCCATAATGTGTTCATTCAAAACGGGTCCATTACGTTATCTAATTTCGGTGTCTTTACGGATTTTGCTCATGAACGGGATGAAATCCATCATCCCAGTGTTCTTGAAAACCACCTGCCGTATATGTCGCCTGAGCAAACCGGCCGGATGAACAGAACCGTGGATTATCGCACGGATATTTATTCCTTGGGCATCATGTTTTATGAGATGCTGACCGGTTTTGTGCCGTTCCAATATGATGATCCCCTTGAACTCATCCACGCCCATATTGCGCGTTTGCCGGTCCCGCCCCATGAACACAATCCGGATATCCCAGAGACGCTTTCGCTTTTGATCGTAAAACTGTTGCAAAAAACAGCCGAAGAGCGTTATCAAAACTGCTTCGGCGTGTTGTCCGACCTGCAGCGTTGTCTTGTCCAATTAAATCAGCATGGTGCTGTTCAGCCTTTCCAACTGGGCCGAAATGATATCTCCATCAAATTTACCATACCCCATATGCTCATCGGCAGGGAAAATGAAATTGATATCCTGCAGCAAAAAAGCGCCCTGGCTCAAAATGGGAAAAAGCAAATCGTTTTCATTTCCGGAAATCCTGGAATCGGTAAATCAGCGCTGGTAAATGAGATTCAAAAATCAGTGATCACCAAAAATTGTTATTTCATTTCCGGAAAATATGATCGCTTCAGAACCGAAGTGCCGTACAGTTCGATTATTGCAGCATTTCAGGGCTTGATTCGCCGGCTATTGTCAGAAACAGAAGCGCAAATTGATATCTGGAAACAAAAACTATTGTCGGCTCTTGGAGCCAACGGCAATGTCATCATCAATGTGATTCCTGAAATCAAATATATTATCGGTGAACAACCTGAAATACAGGTTATCGGTCCGGAAGAAGCATTAAACCGCTTCAATCTGGTATTTGACAATTTTGCCAAGGTATTTTCTACCAAAGCAGCGCCGCTGGTTCTTTTCCTGGATGATCTGCAATGGGCCGATGCCGCCAGTTTTGAATTGCTGAAAATTCTGCTGACCGATCCTGATTTGAACTATTTTTTCTTTATCGGCGCGTATCGTGACAACGAAGTCGATCAGTCTCATCCGCTGATGAAAACAGCAAATACCCTCAGCAGGACTGACATCCAAATCGATACAGTTCCCCTGGCACCTCTGGGGATCAACGCCGTCAACCAGTTCCTTGCCAATCTTTTCAAATGCGAACCGTCAACCTCTGGTGAATTTGCCGAGCTGATTCATCACACAACCAACGGCAATCCATTTTATATCAAACAGTTTTTAAAAACACTGTACGAAGAAAAAGTGCTCCATATCACCCGCAGCGCAAGGCCGAGTGAGAAAGACATTCAGATTTGGGAGTGGAAATGGAACCTGAAAGATATTGCGCGGGTCGGGATGAAAACAAATCCGATTCATTATCTGTCTGAGGAAATCACCGGTTTTTCCCGAGCGACCCAGGAAATTTTAAAAATCTGCGCCTGTATCGGCAACCGCTTTGATCTTGAAACACTAGCCTATTTTCTGAACAAGCCCGTATCGGAAATATTGTCCGAGCTTACCGAAGCAATCGACAAGGGTTTTATCTATTTTGAAGATCCCATGTATGCTTTTTGCCATGATCGAATTCATGAGGCCGCCCGGTCGCTTTTATCCGAGAATGAAAAAATTCACCTGCATTTTGGTATCGGCAATCTCATTCTAAAAAAATATATGGGCCGGCATGAGCTGGAGCACAAGCTGCTTTTTATTGTGAATCACCTGAATTATGCTGCCGATCTGATTGAAAATCCAATGGAACGGATACGTCTGGCCGAACTGAATCTCATGGCTGGAAAAAAAGCTAAAAATTCGGCCGCCTATCAATCCGCATTCGGTTATTTTAAAATCGGCATGGATTTGCTGAATCAAAACCCTTCTTCCGGTATAATAAACAATGGCCATGGCACATCCTGGGAAAAGTATTACCACCTGACCCTCTCTTTACATGTTGAAGCAGCCGAAGCAGCCTATTTAATTACCGATTATACAGCCATGACAAGCATTTCAAATGCCGTCCTGAAAAATGCGCGCACACTCCTTGATAAAATCAAAGTTCATGACATTAAAATGAAAACCTATATGGCCCAAAACCAGATGCTGGAGGCGATCAAGACCGGTAAGGAAGTCCTGAAACTGATGGACATTCAATTTCCGGATAATCCAGGCTTGGTGCATATTTTGTTCAGCCTCGCCCGCACCAGGTTGGCTCATTCCGGCAGGCGCATTGAAAACCTGGTCAACCGGCCGGAAATGACTGACCCCTATAACCTGGCAAAAATTCATTTTTTAGCAAGCATCGCCACAGCAGCCTACTGGGCTCAACCCAATTTACTGCCTTTGCTGGTTTGTAAGATGATCAATTTGTCCATCAAGCATGGCAACGCGCGGATTTCCGCTTACGGCTATTTGGCTTACGGCTTAATTCTATGCAGCATCGGCGATATCGACACGGGTTATCAATTCGGCAAAATGGCAATGGCCATTGTTGAAAGGAGAAACATCAGGGAATTGCGGGCCAGAACGCGTTTTATGATGAATGCTTTTATCGAACATTGGAAAAGTCATGCAATTTCCACCATAGAACCGCTGAAAATCGCTTACCATGATGGATTGGACACCGGAGATTTCGAATTCTCGGCCTATGCAGCCATGGTCTATTGCAATCATCTGTATTTTTCCGGTTATCATCTTGGTGAGCTGGAAAAGGAAATTCATCACTTCAAGAATGTGGTGTTCCGGTTACAACAAATCTCGCAATTCAACTATTTGCAGATATTTCATCAAACTGTCTTGAACCTGATCAACAAAAACGAGCCAGCCTATCACCTGGCAGGGAGCAGCTATCAGGAAGAGGAAATGCTGTCCGTTCATTTGAAGGCAAGCGATCAGTTAAATCTTTTTGCCGTATATTTTAACAAGGCAATCCTCAGCTATTTATTTCAATATGCTCAGCAGGCATATGAATTTATCCAAGAAGCTGAAAAATATATCAATGCTGTCGCGGCATCAATGGTCGTCTCATTATTCTATTATTATGACGCTTTAATTAGAGCCGGAATCTGCCAAGATCTGCCGAAAAAAGAACATAAAAACCACATGAAAAAAATCAGGAAAAATTTGAAAATATTAAAGCGAAATGCGTTCTATGCCCCCATGAACCGGTTGTCCCACTATTGTCTGGTTCAAGCGGAAATCGCCCGGATACATCAACGATATGATGAAGCCATGGAATTCTATCTCCAAGCAATCAAATGCGCAAAAGATAACGGATATATACAGGACGAGGCGCTGGCGCATGAACTTGCCGCAAGATTTTTTTTCTCAATCGGCGATGCAACACAGGCCCATCAATATGTCAATAAATCAGAAGCTTGCTATCGGCAATGGGGGGCCTTGAGCAAAGCCGATCACCTGCAAAAGCAATTCCATGGCCGCATTAATGCTTAGGGCATCCTGTATCTTTTTCGATGCCGGCGCGCGCAATTTCTACAAAACGGTTTTTCAGTACCATCCGACGGTGTGCCCTTATCACGGTGCATGCAGCCGCATACGGAAACAGGCTCGTCATTGTAGAAAATATGCACCTTGCGCCGGTCAGGGCAGTCTGATTTGCTTCTGACCCAGGAAATTTTTCTTATTGATTTCAATTGATAATAATGAATTGGATTCGTTAAATAATTGGGTATACAATCTACCGATATTCTGTTATATTCGTCCGTACCTTACAGTTATTTCAATATCATTGCAAGCGTTATCACCGAAAATCATATTAAACGATGTGCATGCAAAAAAGCTGCCTACTGAATCCATTGCGCCTGAGTTTGCGGAAATGGGTCTTTGATGGTCACCACGGGACGGATGACCGTCGCCCCAAAAGATAAGTTGAAAGGGTTTCCGGATGTAAGCAACCACACGGGTATGGCTTGGAAAGGAACATATGCGCACCGACTCCTTTTTAAAAGCGTTGGCCGATGCTGGAGCACGACTATCCATTCGGCAAAAACTGCTCCTGAGTGTCTCCGTGATCCTTTTTATTTCCTTCATTGCCAGCACTTCCATCCTGCATTTGCTCCTGGAAAAAAGAATCGAAGCTTACGTTCAGAATGAACTAAAATACGCCACCCAGACCATTCGCAATATCATCAAGACCTCTTTAACCCTTTGCATTCAAAACCACCTGCATGCCATAGCGGAAAAAAATTTGGAAATCATTCAATACTTATACAAGGAATACCAAAACGGGCGTATCAGCGAAAACGAGGCCAAACAAAAAGCTCGCACCATTCTTCTGAGTCAGTCCATTGGAAAGACCGGTTATATCTTTGTATGGGATATCCACAAAGCACCTGAATCAATTCCCCTGGTGGTTCATCCGAAAATCGAAGGCCAGGATGTGGCCTATGTTGATTTTGTAAAAATCGGTGCCCAAAAAAAAACAGGCTATATGGAATACAGATGGAAGAATCCGGATGAGCAGGAATTCAGGGATAAAGCCATGTATCTCGAATACTTCCAACCCTGGCAATGGGTGATCGCCGCCTCGTCCTATCGGGAAGAATTTCATGATTTGATCCGGATAGAAGATTTTCAGGACACGATTTTATCCTTTCACTTTGGAACAACAGGTTATCCATTTATCATCGACGGCAAAGGCAATGTGGTCGTTCATCCAAAACTGAAGGGAAATTTTTATGACGCCGTGGACAGCCAAGGAAAATACTTTATCCGTGAAATCTGCGCTCAAAAGAATGGAAGTCTATCTTACACCTGGAAAAATCCCGATGAAGCCACCTACCGGAAGAAAGTCGTCTTTTTCAATGATATTCCGGAATACAACTGGATCGTAGCCTCTTCCGCTTATATGGAAGAATTGTTCGAGCCCTTTCTTGCTGTCCGAAATATTCTTTATGCAACGCTGCTGGTGATTTTTCTAGTGTCCGTGATCACCCTGGCAAAAATCAGTTCAGCCATCACCAGACCCATCCGCGAGCTGACTGCTGATTTGGCTCTGCACGGCGTAATCCCCCAAGATCCGAAGCCTCCCGGTCAAGATGAAGTCCAACGTCTTTCTCAATATTTCGAAATATTCATGAAAAACTTATCCAGGGAAAAACAGATCCGTGAAAATACAGAAACCGCCCTGCAGGAAAGCGAACAAAAATTCATGGATATCTTTTACTCCTCGGATGACGCAATTCTCTTGTTGGATGGCGACATCTTTGTGGACTGTAACGATGCTGCCGTAAAAATGTTGAAATGCGCCACCAAGGCGGATGCCCTTTCCCTGCACCCATCCAAGCTTTCGCCGGAATCCCAACCGGACGGCAGGCCTTCCTTTGAAAAAGCCAATGAAATGATCGCCATAGCCTTTGAAAGGGGCGTGAACCGCTTTGAGTGGATTCACCGTCGCAATGACGGCCAGGATTTTCCTGTGGAAGTCACCCTGATCGCCATTCCCTTCAAGGGCAAACAGGTGTTGTACGTTGTCTGGAAAGATATCACGGAGGTTAAAATAGCCGAGCAGTCCTTGCAAAAATTGAACGAAAACCGGGAACGGGAAATTATCGAACGCACCGCTGCCCTGCGTGAAACCACCAAACAACTGCGCATGGATATCGCCGAAAGGGAACGGGCGGAAAACGCCTTCCGGAAATCCGAAATACGGAATCAAGCGGTATTGGAGGCCAACCCGGATCCCATGGTGCTCTATGACATGGAAGGTAAAGTGGTCTATTTCAATCCCGCCTTTACCGCCACATTCGGCTGGCACCTGGATGAATTGAGAGGCAAAAAACTCGATCTTTTTGTTCCAGAGGAGAATTGGCCTGAAACCAGACGGATGATCGAGATGGTTATCAAAGGCAAAAGCTTTTCCGGAATTGAAAGCTGCCGGTACACCAAAAACGGCGTGAAAATCCCGGTCAGCATCAGCGGCGCCACTCATAAGGACCTGAACGGCGAATCCCTGGGCAGCGTCATTAATATCCGGGATATATCCAAGCTGAAACAAACCGAGCTGGAATTGACTGCCGCCAAGGAAGCTGCTGAAACAGCCAACCTGGCCAAAACAGAATTCCTGGCCCATATGAGCCATGAAATCAGAACGCCCATGAACGGGGTCATCGGCATGACGGAACTGCTGCTCGCCACCCCCTTGTCCGATGAGCAAAACGATTTTGCCCAAACCATATCCACCAGCGCCAATGCTCTGTTGAATGTAATCAATGACATTCTGGATGTTTCTAAAATCGAGGCTGGAAAACTCGCCCTGGAGATCATGCCCTTCAATCTGCGCTTGGTATTGGAGGAGATCTCCGATATTCTTTCCCCCAAAGTCTTTCATAAAAAGATCGAATTGGCCGTGCTGATCGATCCGGAACTCCCTCCCATGGTAAAGGGTGATCCGGGCCGACTCCGGCAGGTGATCATCAACCTCGCCGGGAATGCGATAAAATTCACGGAACAAGGGGAAGTCATGCTGAAATTCAACCGCAGTGAAGAGACGTCTACCCATGTCGGCATCCATTTCTCCGTGACCGATACCGGTATTGGTATTTCCGAAGCGGATCAGCAACGCCTGTTCCTTTCCTTTGCCCAAATCGATCCGTCCGCCAATCAAAGATTCGGCGGCTCGGGCTTGGGATTGGCCATTTCCAAACGCTTGATTGAAATGATGGGGGGAAAAATCGGCGTTGAAAGCATGCCCGGCAAGGGTTCCACTTTCTGGTTTTCCATTTCATTGGAAAAAGAAAAAACACTCTTCCAGGACCGCCCGCTACCGGACGCCGCCCTGATCAAAGGCAAGCGGATTCTGGCAGTGGATGATCACACCATTCATCATGAAGTACTGCAAGCCTATTTGAAATCAGCGGACTGTAATTTCTATTCGGCTTCCACCGCCAAAGAAGCCATGAAATTGCTGCGCCTGGCGGCTGAAACCAACGGCCCCTTTGATGTGGTCCTGATCGACAATTTGATGCCCGGAATCCAAGGGGAAGAGCTGGTCCGTACCATTAAAAACGATCCCTGCCTTGCAAAAGCCAAACTGGTGGTCTTGACCGGCAGCGGATTGCGCGGCGATGCCGCCAAAGCGAAAAAGGCCGGATTCGACGCCTACCTGACCAAACCCATTAAACAATACCAATTGATCGCCTGTTTGATGGAAGTGCTGGGCAATGCGCATCAAAGCGCCGATATCAAGTCGGTTTCATTTCTTACCCGTCATTCCCTGAAGGAAATGCAAAACGCCAATGTCAAAATCCTTTTGGTGGAAGACAATATTATCAATCAGAAATTGGAGTCCCTGATTCTGGAAAAATTTGGTTTCCGGGTAACCATCGTCAGCAACGGCCGAGAAGCCATCCAGGAACTTGCCCAAACCAGATATGAACTGGTTTTAATGGACGTCCAGATGCCTGTCTTGGATGGCTTCGCAACGACTCAAATCATTCGCGACCCGAGCTCAGAGGTCCTGGATCACAATGTCCCCATCATCGCCATGACCGCTCATGCCATGAAAGGACACCGCGAGGAATGCATTCAGCACGGAATGAACGACTACCTCACCAAGCCGATACAAACCGGCCTTCTGTATCGAACCATCCGGCGCTTCCTCGATCTCCCAGCCGAATCAACGCTTGATACTTGAAAATACAGCCGAAAGGAACCGTTTCATGATTTCCGAATTCAATCTGAAAGCCTTCGGCGGCCTTTCCACAGCAGCGGTTGCTGAAAGAGTGCAAGCCGAAGGCTTCAACGAACTTCCCTCTTCACAAAAACGCAGCATTATCGGCATTACCAAAGAGGTTGTGCAGGAACCCATGTTTCTGCTCCTCATGGCCTGCGGCACGCTTTATCTGCTTTTGGGCGACTTTAAAGAAGCTCTGATCTTGCTGGCTTTTGTATTCGTGGTAATGGGCATCACCCTGTATCAGGAACGTAAAACCGAGCGGGCCCTGGAAGCCTTGCGCGACCTTTCCAGCCCCCGCGCCATGGTGATCCGGGACGGCGAACCCAAGCGCATTCCGGGCCGGGAAGTGGTGCGCGGGGACATCGTGGTGCTGGCAGAGGGGGACCGGGTTCCGGCAGATGGTGTTTTGCTGGCCTGTATGAACCTCTCCATTGATGAATCCCTTCTCACCGGAGAATCCCTGCCGGTGCGCAAAAGTCCTTGCAAAGAAAAGGTGGAAATGGGTTGTCCCGGCGGGGACGATTTGCCGTTTGTCTATTCCGGCACGCTGGTAGTGCAAGGCCAGGGCATTGTCTGTGTAAAAGCCGTGGGCAACCGCACGGAACTTGGAAAAATCGGCAAGGCCCTGGAAACCATCGAGACCCGGCCCACCCCTTTGCAGCAGGAGACCGCTCATCTGGTTCGCAATCTGGCCCTGGCAGGCCTGACCATTTGCATCCTGACGGTCATTGTGTACGGACTCACCCGGGAAAGCTGGCTCAACGGTATTCTGTCCGGAATTACCCTGGCCATGGCTTTGCTGCCGGAAGAATTCCCGGTGGTGTTGACCATTTTCCTGGCCATGGGCGCCTGGCGCATCTCCCATAAACAGGTTCTGGCCCGCCGGGTGTCGGCCGTGGAGACCCTGGGCGCCACCACGGTTTTGTGTGTGGATAAAACCGGCACCCTGACCCTGAACCAGATGTCCGTAACCCGCATGTACGTGGACAATGAATATTATCGTATCAAGGCTTATGAGGAAGAACAATTGCCGGAAAAATTTCATGCCCTGGTTGAATTCGGAATTCTAGCCAGTCAAAAAGAGCCTTTTGATCCCATGGAAAAAGCCCTCCGCAACCTGGGGGCCTGCTGTTTAAACAACACCGAACACCTCCACGAAGACTGGGTCCTGGTGCGCGAATATCCTTTGTCCCAGGAGCTTCTCAGCCTCTCCCTGGTGTGGCGATCCCCCCTGCTTCAGGAGCATGTCATCGCGGCCAAAGGGGCACCTGAGGCCATTGCCGATCTTTGTCATATGAGCCCTGCCAAGGTTCAAGCTCTGATCGCTCACATCCGGGAGATGACCGATGAAGGCTTACGGGTGCTCGGGGTGGCCAAGGCCGGCTTCAAGCCCGCCGTCCTGCCTGGTGAACAGCATGATTTTCAATTTCAATTTTTAGGGCTGGTGGGTTTTTCCGATCCGGTCCGGCCCGGCGTGCCGAAAGCCATGACGGAATGCGCCCATGCCGGCATCCGGGTGATCATGATCACCGGCGATTATCCGGGAACCGCCCAAAGCATTGCCCGGCAAATCGGCCTCATGCCCGCCGATGATTTCATCACCGGCCCGCAACTGGATGAAATGGATGACCGCACTTTGCGGCAACGGATCCGCTCCGTCAACTTGTTCGCCCGGGTGGTTCCGGAACAAAAACTGCGGCTGGTGAACGCCCTCAAGGCCATAGGTGAAATCGTGGCCATGACCGGCGACGGTGTCAATGACGCCCCGGCTTTAAAAGCCGCCCACATCGGCGTGGCCATGGGCGGACGGGGCACGGACGTGGCCCGGGAAGCCGGCGCCATCGTGATTCTCGACGACGATTTCACTTCCATTGTGGGCGCGGTGCGCCAGGGCCGCAGGATTTTCGACAACTTGACCAAGGCCGTGGCCTATATTTTCGCCATTCATGTACCCATTGCCGGCATGTCGTTCCTGCCTGTACTGTTCAATTGGCCCCTGGTGTTCTTTCCCTTGCACATTGCCTTTTTGGAGCTGATAATCGATCCGGCATGCTCCTTTGTCTTTGAAGCCGAACAGGAAGAAGATGATGTGATGGATCGCCCGCCCCGGAATCCGCATAAACCCCTGTTCGGCAAGTCCACCGTGGTCTTCAGTCTTTTGCAGGGTCTGGGCGGCCTGGCGGTGATTCTGGCGGTCTTTCTCATTGCCCTGTATCGGGGCCTGGATCAGCAGGAGGTTAGGGCCTTTACTTTTACAACCCTGGTCATAATCAACATCGCCCTTATTTACACCAACCGCTCCTTTTCCCTCGGTATATCGGCGATCCTCGGGCGGCCTAATGCTGCCATCCGCTGGGTAACCGGCGGAACCGCCCTGTTCCTGGGCCTGGTGTTGTTCATCCCGTTCCTGCGTCGTTTATTTCAATTCATGCAATTGCATTTCATTGATCTTGCTGTTTGCCTGATCGCCGGGCTGGTGGGGCTTTTCTGGTTTGAAATCCTCAAACGATTGCGCCGACGCTTTTAATTGGCCATACTTTTGCGCCACTGCTGCTCGAGATAGGCCAGGTCGCTGCCCAGAATCCGGGCAACGGCCCGGTTGATTTCCTCGCCCTTACCCAGGGCGATTACCAGACTGCGGATGGAGACCGTTGAATACTGGTTGATCAAATAGGTGACAAACGATTCAGACTGGGCATACACTAGTTGTATATGTTGCCGGTTGAGACCCATCAGACTCGCAACATTCATACGGGCCAAGGTCTGTATGGGAATAAGACCGTCGGCCCCGGCGGCGGATTTCAACAATTGGGTTTGGGACTGCCGCAAGGAATCAGGCCGCTCGGACCTGGACATATATTCAGCCAGGCCCTCCTGCAACCACAAAGGCACCCAGCGTCCGCCCAGGGCATGCACCACCGCATGGGTGTATTCATGATACAATATGGCCGTATAATAATCCCCTTCAAAAAGATCTTCGGCAAAGCGAATTTTACCGTCATAAATTCCGGCAGCCCAGTCCGGCACATAATTCATGCCTTGCAAATCGCTGCGGGGGTAAATGATGACAATGATTTTCTCGCTGGGATACATGTCCAGGGTCGCGCCCACGGCTGAATGGGCCTTTTCCAGGATGCTCACGGCTTTATCAGCCACGCTCTGCTTTTTGCTGCCCTCGAATTTAACGGAAAAACCACCGCTTTCAGCCTTGTTCAGCTTCTGCTCCACCTGCCAGTCCTTGTCGAGCTGCTTGAGATGCTGAGCCGCAACCGTGAGATCCGGCTTGAGACTCAAGGCCTTGCGCCAATAATGCTGGGCATCGGTATATTCATCCTTGGCATAGGCGATTTGACCATGGAGAAGATAGATCTGGGCATTGTCGGCATCATGGGACACGGCGTTTTTCAACAACTGGGCGGCGCCGTCATAATCACGCATGCTGAATTTCTGTTGGGCCATGGTCAGATACACCCCGGCCATTCCGCGCGTGGCCGGCGCATAATCCGGTGAATAGTCCAAGGCGGTTTTCAGGTTATCCAACGCTTCCGGACAAGCCCCTTTATTGCACAGGTCAGCCGCCAGGCGCACATGCAGATCCGCCATATATCGGGCCGAAACGCCTTCCTTGCCCAGGATTTGCCGGGCCTTGTTGCCGGCCTCAATGGCCTCGCGCCATTTCCCGGCCTGGGCCAGCCCCTCCACCTCGGCCGCATAATCCATTTTCGGATCAGAAGTCTTGGCTGCCGCAGCGCCTGCCTCAGGCACCTTTCCAGCCATGGGTGCGGTTGAAGGGGCCTGATCCTTCTGCCGGGACTTGCTCTTTTCCAAGTCGGCTTCGGATTTCATGGAAGCCGGTGTTTCAATTCGCCGAATATTTTCCTTGGGAAATCGGCAAACCGAACCGTACATCTCCACACACACTTCGCCGTTTTCTTCCCAGGCCCGCTCAACATCCAGGCGCATGCCGTCCTTGAAAAATACCGTATCCGCCTGCAACGAAGCGTCTACAGCGATGAGCATCAATATAAGACCCGCCGCTGCCGCATAACGGCTTAAAAAATGCACGGCCCCTTTCAATCCTGCCCCTGGGCTTTGACCTGATTATGCTTGGCCCGGAAAATGCGTTTGCTGGCCCGGTCCTGCATATTCTCGATTTTATCCCGTTCCTTAACCGTCAACTTGCCGTCGCTGCGGGCATTGTGTTTGAATTTCCGGATCTGGTTTTGTTCCTGTTGGAGTTTCAGAGCCTCTTTTTGATTCAATTCACCGCTTTCGATTCCATCGGAAATGCGTTCCTCTTGGTTGGTCTGCCGAGTTTTAATCCGGCCGGCCTGGGCCATATCCGTATAAACCAAACCAGCGGCCATAACAATGGTTAATAGGATGATATTGAATCGTTTCATGGCATAAGCTCCTCAAGTTGGGAAGTTTCTGAAAAAATATTGCATTGCAGCCTTTGGAACTATTAAACACATTTCCTGCCCAAAGGTTTCAAGAATAATTTTTGAAAAATCGATTTTCAAAAACCACCGAGTACGCTATAGGTTTTAACGCTTTTTCTTCAAAATCGCAATAACCTTCAGTTGGGTCAGAATGAATCAAATTAGAGGTCGACAAGCCATATGAATGCAAGCCATGTTGAAAAAATAGCAACCGAGCTGGGAATCTCCATTTCACAAATCAACGCAACCGCCCTCTTGCTGGCCGAGGGCGCCACCATTCCTTTTATTGCCCGTTATCGCAAGGAAACCACCGGCAGCCTGGATGAGGTTGCCATCGCCGCCATCCGCGACCGCCTGGCCCAACTGGTGGAACTGGATGAACGCCGGCAGGCCATTCTGAAATCCCTTGAACAGCACGGGCATCTCACGCCGGAACTGGCTGAAAAGGTGGAACAGGCGGAGACCCTTGCGGTTCTGGAGGACATTTATCTGCCCTATAAACCCAAAAGAAGAACCAAAGGCATGATTGCCCGGGAAAAAGGCTTAGGCCCCTTGGCGGAAGCGCTTTTCCATCAAAGCGGGCTGGACCCGGAAACCGCGGCCGCGGCCTATATCAATGCCGAACAAGGTGTTGCCTCGGTGGAAGAGGCCTTGTCCGGCGCCCGGGACATCATGGCCGAGATGATCAACGAGGATGAACAGGCCCGCACGCGCCTGCGTGAACTCTTTACAACCCGCAGCACCATGAAAAGCAAGGTGGTGGAGGGTAAGGAAGTAGAAGGCGCCAAATATCGAGATTATTTTGATTGGGAGGAACCAGCGGCAGCAGCCCCCTCCCATCGAATTCTGGCCATCCGGCGCGGCGAACGGGAAGACATTCTGAACATGTCGGTCATACCGCCGGCTGAGGAAGCCCTTGCCATTCTCGAACATCTGTTTGTCAAAGGGGAAGGCCAAGACTCCCAGCAGGTGAAGGACGCCTGTCATGATGCGTATAAGCGCTTGTTATCCCGCTCCATGGAAACGGAAATCCGGGTGATTTTAAAAGACAAGGCCGACAAGGAAGCCATTGTTATTTTTGCCGACAACCTGCGCCAATTGCTGCTGGCCCCGCCCCTGGGTGCCAAACGCGTGCTGGGCATCGACCCGGGCTTCCGCACCGGCTGCAAAACCGTCTGCCTGGACCGCCAGGGCAAACTCCTGCACCATGAAACCATTTATCCGCATTTATCGTCCCAGCAAGTGGAAAAAGCTGCTCAGACCGTATTGAACCTTTGCCGGCAATTTGAGATTGAAGCCATTGCCGTGGGCAACGGCACGGCCGGCCGGGAAACCGAAGCTTTTGTCAAGGCCCTGCCCTTTCCCAAAAAAATCCCGGTGGTCATGGTGAATGAAAGCGGCGCATCAATCTACTCCGCTTCAGAAGCGGGCCGGGAGGAATTTCCTGATCTTGATCTGACCGTGCGCGGTTCCATATCCATCGGCCGCCGCCTGATGGACCCCTTGTCCGAGCTGGTGAAAATCGATCCAAAATCCATCGGCGTGGGCCAATACCAGCACGATGTGGACCAAAGCGCCCTGAAACAATCCCTGGATGACGTGGTCATGAGCTGCGTCAACGGTGTGGGCGTGGATGTGAACCGCGCCAGCACCCAACTTCTGACCTATGTCTCCGGTCTCGGCCCCCAACTGGCCAAAAACATCGTGGCCTATCGAGATACAAACGGCCCGTTTACAGCCCGGCAACAGTTGAAAAATGTGTCCCGCCTGGGTCCCAAGGCCTTTGAGCAATGCGCCGGGTTTCTGCGCATCCAGGACGGAGAGAACCCCCTGGATGCCAGCGCTGTTCACCCGGAAAGCTATCATATTGTGGATCGTATGGCCGCGGATCTGAATTGCTCGGTTGTCCAATTAATGGTTGATCCGGACCTACGCCGTAAAATTGACAAGGTCAGGTATGTCACCGACACTATCGGCATGCCCACCTTGCAGGATATCCTTTCCGAACTGGAAAAGCCCGGCCGTGATCCCCGGAAAGAATTCGAGGAGTTCGCCTTTGCCGGCGGCATTTCAGCCATGGAGGATCTTGTCCCCGGCATGCAGGTCCCCGGCATTGTCACCAACATCACAGCCTTCGGCGCTTTTGTGGATATCGGCGTGCACCAGGACGGCCTTGTCCATGTGAGCCAGCTCTCGGATCATTTTGTGAAAGACCCGGCCGTGGTGGTGAAGGTCCAGCAAAAAGTCAAAGTCACGGTTCTGGAAGTGGATCTTGGCAGGCGGCGCATTTCCCTGTCCATGAAATCCAACCCGGAAATCGGCGGGCAACGGGAAACAAGTCCCAAATCAGCGCCCAAGACCAAACCAGCCGCAGCCAAATCCGGGCACCAGGCTAAAAAGAGCAATGATCGCAAACCCTTCAACAATCCCTTTGCCGATGCCTTGGGAAAGTTGAAATGAAACAGGCTCCGCAACAGTGATAGCATTTTAAATGCTATCACTGCCATCTTTCCTTATATTTAAAACCTTTTTCCCACCGCCGCCGGATCGATTCCACAAAAACTCTGCTGCTTTCTTATTAGTTTAATTCAAAATTCTATCCATCATTGCAGCCAAATTTTGCACGGATGAAAAAAATGATTGACATTTGCTATTAGCATGTTATGTTATTGGCATATTTGCTGTTAGCAAATATATAGCCATCACCCTATCAATGGAGGCAACATGCAACATGATGTAATCAAACCAAGTCCATCCACCCAACGTTTCCGGCTCGGGCAAAAGGAAAAACTGGACATCGTTTCCAATATATTTCCTTTCTGGCGCAAGCGTGATGCGGAAAAACGGAAAGCGGAGTTACCCTCTCCAAACGGCATTGAGTTGGAAAAAAGGATTTTTTATGATGCCGTCATTATTTCCTGCAAGGCTGTCATCGGATTTGCCGAACGCTACGTCTATCTGGCCGAACAAATGGCCGCCATTATAGCCAGCGGCGCCAACACCATTCAGGTTTTCAATGATGAAGCCATCGTCAAGGGCTTCCTGGACGCCGGATTTTCCAAGGCGGAAGCCCGCAACTATATCATCACCGGCTGTGTGCAGCCCATTCCGGCCGCCACTTATGGATCGGTCTGCGCCGCCCATTCGGAAAACGGCCATGTGGTGTTCGGCTTTGTCACCGGTGCCACACCCGATGGTCGGAAGCAAATGGAGCCCTATTCCATCGGCGCGGCCGGCGGCCGCGGCCGGGAGAAAAAGGGGTATACTGCCGCCCTTAAATCCTTCAGCAAAATCAACCCTAATGAAATCATCGCAAGGACCGTACATGATCGTTGATCATGCATACAGCCATCGACCATAAGAAGACAGGAGCGAAACGATGAAATTGCTATCACTTACTGCCATATCCTTTTTTATCGGTATAGCTGGAAAGTCTGGTTATATCAAAGCATTTGAACCATACTTCCCATGGTTTCTCGGAATCGGTTTTTTAATGCTCAGCCTATGGCTGTTGAGCCTTACCTTTTATTCCAGCGGACATGACTGGCCTGAAACAAATCATAAGCCCCAAAAAATCCGGTTAATTCCCGTGGACAGCCTGAAAGCGCTGATCGCCTGGTTCCATGCTTTCCAAAGGACCTATGCCGTGGCGCCGGGACTTTACTACACCGGAGACCGCTATGATCCTGAATCACCTTTGCTGGTCACTTCCAATTATCACTTGACCGTCTTTTTACTACTACGGGCCGTGCGAGGATTTTCCATTAGACTGTTGGTGATCGACACGGACGGCATAAATGTCTGGTGCGCTGCCGGCAAGGGGGCTTTTAACAATACGGCCATCCTGAAGCAGATCAGCCGTTTCCAAAAGGATTTAAGCGTAAATGGGAAAAAAATCCAATTGGTTTTGCCCAAGCTGGCCTTATCCGGTGTAAATCTTCAGGAGTTGCGACAAACCGGTGTACGACCGATAATCGGCCCCATCAAAATTAAAGACCTGCCGGCCTTTTTGTCCAGCCCCAGCTTGGTGGATCAAACCGCCGACATCTATCAATTCGATTTCAGATCCCGGTTGTTCACCTGGTTGCCCGGACTGGTGCAATATATGATCTACGGTTTGATGTTGGTCATGGGACTCCTGGGGATAGAAGTTCTTTGGGGGTTGCAGGCACCTACTGGAATCATCCTGCTGATTGCGCTGACGGCCACCCTTTATCCCATCTTGTTTCCTTGGTTGCCTGGACGCGGCTTTGCTGCCAAAGGCTTGTGGATGGCCGGGGGCTTGGGAACTGCTGTACTCACATCGGTTCTTTTCAATCACATGAGTATCCATGCGGCCATAACGACCATCGTTTTTGCCTTTGCCTTATCCATTCTTTTTGGTTTGTCTTACACCGGGAATTCTCCGGTGAGCAATTATACACGGGTACGAAAGGAGACCGCCCGTTTTCTACCCCTGAACATCATGCTCTTTGTAACCAGTTTTGTCCTGTATCTTTTATAAGGAGGATTTTATATGCTTCACATCGATTCAACAGCCTGCAGCGGCTGCGGGTCTTGTAAAAAAGTTTGTCCCCATGGTGTTTTATCGATTGAACAACGAAAAGCCCGTGTAAAAGTGGAAGAACGCTGCATCGAATGCGGCGCCTGCCAGCTCAACTGCCCGGAAAAAGCCCTTACGGTGCAGAAAGGAACCGGTTGCTTGTTCATCATCATCAAGGAAGATATTTTGAAACTGAATTCCGGGGCATGTGCTTGTGGATGAATCCTTGCAGGCCTTGATCATCGTTCTGTCATTATCGCGGCTGGAAGACGCTCCCACAACGGGAGATGATCGAAAGGATGATCAAGGCACCCATGATCGCCCCTTGACAAGAAAAGATAGGATGATATTTTAAATTTATAATTATGGTATTCCGGCAAGGGCGCGGATGACGAGAAGCCGGCCAAAGAACTGCTGCCCATGCTGCAAGATTTCAATGATTGGTTTCAAAAAGAATGCCGGGAAAAATTTAAAGATACACGCTGCAAGGGAATCGTCGGTGAAGCAGTGGGGACCGTTGAGGGCAAAATGATCTGTGGTGCTCTAATTATCCAAGCATACAAACAACTAACACGTATTTTCACTGAATACCAAATTGGACGATTCCATGAATCGACAAATACAAACGCCGCCATAAGAACCGAATAGATGTATCATACTGAGCCAAAGGAAGGAGCCAAATTGAATAATAACTCCATGGTCCAAAGAACCTATCAGGCCTTTACATATCTCTCCCGCCGGGTGAGTCGACTGATGCGGGAGCAACTTTCGCCCTGCCCCATCACAGTGCAGCAATGTTATGCCCTCGAGTCCTTGATGGATGGCCCCAAATCCATGAGCACCCTGGCTGAAGACGTGGCCATTCATCAAAGTACTCTTACCCGGATTGTGGAAAAACTGGAAAAACAAGGTTTGGTCGAACGAACCCGCAAGGTGAATAATCAACGAATGGTTGTGGTTCAGATCACGGAAACCGGCAAACAGATCCATGATCAGCTTCACCAGGAATCCTTAAAAATCATTTCCGCCCTGTTGGATCAGATCCCCGTCTCCCAGCGCGAAAACCTTTTATGCGCGCTGGAAGCGGTAGTGAAGCTCATTGATCCGGAGAACCAAACTTTCCGAAGCGTCATGAATAGCTGCTGCAATACCGACATGATTGCCGGCATCATGCCCATGAAAAAAGCCGGGCATGAATCAGCCGGATAGAGTTATATCTATTCGTCCAACCTGACCATCAATACCGGCTTTTTGGATCTCTTTAGAACGGTTCTGGAAACACTTCCCAGCCAGGAATCGATGAGTCCGCCGTGGCCGTGGGAACCCATGACAATGACATCGCAATCCCTTTCCACAGCTTGTTTGACGATTTCATCAGCCGGGTTGCCTTCAGCAATCACGATTTCATCCATGCTGAAAGTTTTGTCTTCCAGCTTTTCTTTTGCCTCTTCACAGATCCTTGTCAGAGCCTCCCGTATAGGAACGTTCCCGCGTTGTTTTCCGATCAAAACCTCCCTGGCTTCCTTGACATGCTCTTTCTGAATTTTTTTCAGGTCTTCCCTGCTCAAAGACCCATGAATATGCGCAAAGGCTTCCTCACTGTCAATCACCACATGCAGGATGGTGATACCGGCATTATAATGATCAGCAAGACTGACGGCATAGGCAAAGGTTTTTTGGGCATATTCGGAAAGATCAGTAGCATACAGAATTTTTTTTATTTGCACATCCGGAAACATGAATAGCTCCTTTCGCTTGAATCGATTCGAAAGGATTATGACTGAAAATACGGCTTTCTGTCAATGCGTTAATCAACGATATTCATTCTATAATGTATCTTCTGAAACCTTTCGCGACTCTTGATTCGAAAAAACATCCATGTTAAAAGAAAATTATATTTATAAATATGGAACAACTCCGGGAAAACATGACCGGCCGGATCTCCAGCGGATTCACTTCCCGACATTAATGAATTTCATTTTTCGACTCAATATCAGCATTTTTTCAACCCTTTAACCTATCAAGCGGTCCCCTGATCCATGATTTAAATTTGGATGAACTGCGTTATGGAAAGGGTTTCATGCCACTGCGCCGGAAAGTTTTATTGATCATCAGTTCTCTTTTTTTCGTTATGACAGCCATGATTTACGCTTTCACCAGAATGATACTGGTAGGAGGATACGAAACCCTGGAAATCCGGGAAATGAAACATAGCGCCGATCAGTTCATGCATTCCATCAAGAACGAGGTGGAACAGATCAAAAGTTTTGCCATGGACTGGGGGCCTTGGGACGATACTTATGAATTCGTAATCAACCTCGACCAGGATTACATTGAAAAAAACTTAATGGATGAGACGTTTTCGAATTTCCGATTATCCTTCATCGCCTTCATGGATTCAATCGGACGATTTATTTACGGAAAAGCCTTTGATTTGGAAAAAAATGCGTCGGATTTGTTTCCACAATCACTCATCCAGCATTTACAAGCCGATTTCAGATTATTTCATCGCACCAATGAAACAGATATCATTAAGGGATTGTTCTTGTTTGGCGAAAAGGTAGCCTTCATTGCTTCTGTACCGATTCTCGATAGTAAATTCAAAGGCCCCATCCGCGGGTCCTTGATTATGGGAAGATTTTTGACTCCTGAGGAAATCCATCGAATACGGGAAAAAACCCAGTTGGACATTGAGATTCGCCGCTGGAATGAAAAAGACCTTCCTTCCGAATACCAACACGTCAAATCCCTATTGCAACCAAATTCACCGCTCACCTTCCATCGGAGCGGGGATAAGGTCATCACGGTTTATTCCCTGCTGCAGGATATTCATGGGCAACCGGTCCTGATTGCTGGAATCCGAAAGCCTCGAGAGATTTTTCATCAGGGCCTTAAAAGCTTGCATTATTTAATGATGTCACTACTTCTGGTCAGTTTGTTAGTTATCGTGGCGATTCTGATTTTTCTGGAAAAAAACGTATTGTCCAGACTAACCTATCTACGCAAAACAGTTCGATATATTGCAACCACAAGATTGTTTTCCTTACGGATTCATATAAACGGCCGAGATGAGTTGTCGGACCTTGGCCAGGATATCAATGCCATGCTGGAAGCCTTACGTCAAAGCGAAGAACGAGATAAAGCCCTGCTTGAAAATATTGAGGACGGTTATTTTGAAGTGGATTTACAAGGAAATTTCACTTTTTTCAATGATTCGGTTTGCCGCATGACCGGGTTCGACCGCAGTGAAATACTGGGTATGAATTTCCGTCAATTTACAGACACTTCGACAGTCGAACATCTGGTTCATAAATTCAATCAGTTATACCAAGGTGGTCGCTCGATTCAGGCTCTGGAGGGTGATTTCTTCCATAAGAACGGAACCAGACGCCAAATGGAAACCTCCGTATCCCTGGTCCGGGATGTGGATAACAACCCCATCGGTTACAGGGGCATAGCCCGGGACATCACCCGACGCCGGCGTATGGAAGAAGAATTGCGGATACAGGCCGCCACCGATCCCCTTACTGGAGCGAATAACCGGCGCCGCTTTCTGGAACTTGCGGCAAATGAATTTCAGCGGTTTCAACGATACGGTGATTTGTTCTGCATCCTGGTCATAGATATCGACCATTTCAAGCGCATTAATGACACCCATGGTCATGCTGCCGGTGATGAAGTCCTGCGTAATATAGTAAAAAGGTTCAAAGAAAATC
The DNA here is from genome assembly GCA_020723325.1 of Desulfosudis oleivorans. Classification (GTDB taxonomy): domain Bacteria; phylum Desulfobacterota; class Desulfobacteria; order Desulfobacterales; family SURF-7; genus DYJD01. The sequence goes on from DYJD01000019.1 coordinate 108,247, forward strand.
TGCGTCAAACGGATTTTTTCGGCCGTATGGGCGGCGAGGAGTTCTGTCTCGTCCTGGTGGGAGCAGAAATTTCCATTGCAAAAACCATCGCCGAAAGGTTGAGGCGGGATATTGAACGCTTCATTATTCGTATGGAGGAGCACCTAATTCAATTCACAGTCAGTATTGGTTTAGCTGAAATCCAAAAACCGGACGTGTCTTTTGAGGCAGGCCTGAAACGGGCAGATGCTGCTCTGTATAAAGCCAAGCGTCAAGGACGCAATTGTATTGTAACAGCATGATGAACAGGAGAAAAGTCTATGAATGAACAACAGGATCGAACCAAAGTAATCATCCTCACGCATCGATATCGGATCGACGGTGAAATCGCTAATTTTTCGGATTCCAGATTGACGGATTTCATGACGGAAGCAAAGAACTTCATAGCCGTAACAGATGCCGAGGTGCTGGATCGTACAAATGGCCAGAGTGTTTCCACAGCTTTTCTGAACGTGCACCGGGATATGATCGAGGTCATCATTCCTGTGGATCAGGTGATATTGGATGAAATCCACTTTGCAGCAAAGGAGTAAACCATGACCGCAATGGATAAAGTATTCAAGGTGGCTGTGGACATGGCGGCATCGGATATTCACGTGGCACCGGGGGAGCCCTTCATCCTTCGAAAACTGGGGCGATTGCAAAAGCTCAAAAGTGCGGCTCTGACTCCAGGTCAATGCCGACAATTGGTATTCGAATTGCTTGATGAGCATCAGCAAAAGCAGTTACAGGAGAAACTCCAGTTGGATTTTGCCTTGGAAAGGCCTAATCTTGGGCGGTTCCGGGGCAGCGCCATGATGCATAACAATGGAATGAGCGCCGTTTTCAGGGTTATCCCCCCCCGCATCCCCACCCTGGAAAGTCTGGGCATGCCCGAAACGATCCTGAAGGTGCTTGACAACCATCAGGGGCTCATTCTAGTCACCGGTGCCACGGGTATGGGAAAATCCACCACCTTGGCGGCCATGGTGGATCACATCAACACCCATCGGGCCCACCATGTTTTGACCATTGAAGATCCCATTGAATTCATTCATCCGCTCAAAAAAAGCGTTGTCAACCAGCGTCAACTGGGGCGGGACACTTTGTCTTACGCCAATGCCTTGCGCAGCGCATTACGGGAAGATCCGGACATTATCATGATCGGCGAATTGCGGGACCTGGAAACCATTTCCATGGCTATCTCCGCCTCGGAAACCGGGCATTTAGTCATCGGCACCCTTTCAACTTCCAGTGCGCCCAAAACCGTGGACCGCATTATTGATTCCTACCCACCGGAAGAACAGGGGCAGATCCGGGCCATGCTCAGTGAAAGCCTGAAAGCCGTCATCACCCAAAAGCTGTTTCCTGGTAAAGATGGCCAGCAAATGCACCTGGCTCTGGAAGTCCTCATCGGCACACTGCCCCTGGCCAATCTGATCCGTGACGGCAAGACTTTTCAGATTCCGTCGGTGATGCAGACCGGCAAAAACGTGGGCATGCTGATCATGGACGAATCCATTATGGCTTTGCTCCAGCAAGGCAAGATCAGCGCCAAGGACGCCTATGCCGGTGCCAACAGCCCTGCCCGCTTCAAATCGTTTTTAACCGGAGAAAAAAGTGCAGCGGCACCTGGCAATGCATAATAGTGATATACAAAAACAAATAAGGAGTGCACAATGGCGACAATCGATGCCTATTTTCGCGAAATGAAAGCGCGGGGTGCCAGTGATCTGCACATGGTAGTAGGATTTCCGCCCTTGCTGCGGCTTCGGGGCGAATTGGTGCCCATGGAACGTCAACCGGTTCTGACCCCCGAATCCAATCTGAAAATCCTTTTTGAAATCCTGACCTCCGAACAGCAGCAACATGTGATGAAAAACAGGGATTTTGATATGGCCTATGCCCTGGAAGGAATCGGTCGTTTCCGCTGCAATATCCTCTTTCAAAACCGTGGCATTGGTGGTGTGTTCCGGATTATCCCCTCCAAAATCTTGACCCTGGCGGATCTGAATATGCCACCGGTATTGAAAAGCATTGCCGAATATAAACATGGGCTGGTACTGGTGACCGGCCCCACCGGCAGCGGCAAGTCCACAACCCTGGCGGCCATGATCGATCACATCAATGAAACCCGGGAAGCCCATGTGATCACCATCGAAGATCCCCTGGAATTCGTCCATCCAAATAAGTGCTGTCTGTTCACCCAGCGGGAAATCGGCACCCATGCCAAAAGCTTTTCCGATGCCCTACTGGTTGCCAGCCGGGAAAATCCGGACATCATTCTAGTGGGTGAAATGCGGGATCTGGAAACCATTTCCCTGGCCCTGACCTGCGCTGAACTGGGCATTCTGGTTTTCGGCACCCTGCATACCAACAGTGCTGCCAAAACCATTGATCGTATCATCAATGCCTTCCCTGCGGATCGCCAGGCCCAGACCCGCACCATGCTGTCCGAATCCCTGAAAGCCGTCATCGCCCAGCAACTGTTGAAAACCAAGGACGGCAAGGGGCGCTGTGCTGCCAATGAAATCCTGATCGGCTCAACCGCTCTGGCCAGCATGATCCGGGAAGGCAAAATTTCTCAAATCGGTTCCCTGATCCAGACCGGTACAGGCGAAGGTATGCAATCCATGGATCAACACCTGATGAAACTCATAAATGAAGGGAAGATCACCAAGGAAGCGGCCTATGAAAAGGCCATTGACAAGAAATTATTTGCATAAGGGGGATGTCATGAAAAAATCTGTTGCCGCTGTGTTTGTAATCCTCTTTTTCAGTTTGATTTCACTCAATGCCCATGCCGACCGGATCACCATTGTTTCCGATGAATGGTGCCCGATCAATTGCAAACCTGGTTCGGAAAAGCCGGGCTTTATGGTGGAATTTGCCCAACAAATTTTCATCAAGGCCGGTCATCAATTGGAATACATACAAGAACCATGGGAACGGGCAGTAGCTGAAAGCCGCAAAGGCGAACATACCGGAATTATCGGCGCCTACCAGGGCGATGCCCCTGATTTTATTTTTCCGGAAAATGAACAGGCCATGATCGGCAATTCCTTTTTTGTGGGAAAAGACAAACCATGGATCTATACAGGCATCGACTCATTAAGCAAGGTCAACCTGGGAATCATTCGAGGCTATGATTACGGCAAGGAAATCAATGACTATATCCAAGCCAATAAGGATACACTAAAAGTCCAGGCTAACGGAGGTGAGGATGCCCTTGAAAAAAACATTAAAAAGCTCCTGGCCGGCAGAATCGATGCAATAATTGAAAACAACTATGTCTTCAGCTTTAAAATCAATCAAATGGGTGTTGCAGACAAATTTAAGCTCGCGGGCGTGGCAATAAAACCGGACAAGGCCTACATCGCCTTTTCTCCGGCAAATCCAAAATCAAAAGAATATGCTGAAATTCTTTCCAAAGGCATGGAGGAACTTCGAAAGTCGGGAGAATTGGCGGCAATTATGAAAAAATATGGATTACAAGACTGGAAATAAAATCTTCAACAGGCAGTGCTTATAAACTCATTGCGCGAAAGAAGAAACGCCTTTTGGGGATAGCATTCTGGCTTGTATTATTACCGAATGCAGACTTTCGGGCCGTGACGCCGCATGCATAGAAGTTTTTCAATCGCTGCATCTGTCTGCTCTGAATCAATGGACCGCTCGTGATTTTGCTCAAGGCGCTTTTCAACACCTGGAAGCACCCGGCTCCAGGTCTGAACAACCCAATGTCCGTAGCGAACAGCCAGATCCATGAACAACACCGGCCCGCCGATGGCAGCCAGTAATAATAAACTAGTAGTTCCATGTTCATTCGATTGAAGCTTTCTTCCAGGTCTGCGCGCCATCCTATCCTCCTTCAATCTTTTTCCGTGCAATTCAACGCCTATAATTATTCATCGACTGTTTTCAAATCAGACTAAAGCAAATCGTATACCACTTTGCCAAATTGTTTATATTTGATGTATAATCAACATAATGTGTGACAGGGAGATGAAGCGGAAATGCATGGCTATGAAATGGTTTTCCCAATAATTATTCCCATTGTTTCTAGAACGAAACAATGTTTTACCACCTGATGAGAATAATCATGACCCCGACGTTGCGGACAACTCCTCCACAACCTCGCCTTCTTTGTAGCGAACACGTTTAATCAACTTGCCGGACTCTTCCCAAAAAGTCCAAATCCCGTCTTTGCCGTTTTGGTAGGCACCTTCGGCTTTTTTAGTGCCGTTCTCATACCAGTCTACGGATGAGCCCCTTTTTTTACCCATTTCATAGGTATCTTTGGATTTCGGCGTACCGTTTTCATACCATTCCTCGCAGACTCCATTGCGCATGCCCTTTGAATAATTAAATTCACTCTTTTTCTGGCCGTTCAAATACCAGCGGATTTCCTTTCCATTTGGTTTGCCGTTCAGGTATGCGCTCTTTTCCTGCTCCTGTCCAGTGGTATACCAACTGGTCTTTACCCATGACAAATCTTTCTCCTTCAAGGTATAGACGGTTTCGGACTTGCGGTTTCCATCCATGTGCCATTCAAAACGGGTCCCAACCGGTTGGTCATTGCGGTATTCTACTTCCGAGAGTTTTTTTCCATTGAAATACCATTCTGTCCACTTACCGGTCTTTTTACCATTCTGGTACTCTTCTTCTTTAATTAGTTTGCCGCCATCATTCCAGTAGGTCCACTTGCCGTCTTTTTTATCGGATTGATAGCGCCCTTCCATGAGTGTTTGACCGTTGGGATGCATTTTCTTATACGGTCCGTGTTTCAGCTCTTTACCGTCTTTATCGTAAACAAAAAAATGCTCACCAGGAGTGGATACTTCTCGTTCCTTTTGCGTGGATTCCTCTCCCCAGGCTGGGACGACCATTAAGAGAAAGGCAGTCAAAAGTGCATTACTTTTTATCCAAAGCATGATTGGACGAGGCTTGTTCATGAAATACCTCCTTCTTCGGAAAATTGTTTCCCGGCAGGGACATCTCCACGTCCGGTGTTATTAATATGATTGAGAATTACTCAGGCAGGTGGAAACCATATAAATACCGGTTCCCACCTGGAAGCATGCAATCAAAGATACAATCTAAAATGGTCTCGTGCTGAATTTTGAAAATTACTGTAATTAATATATCATAACCATGCTGGTCTTCACAAGCCCGGAAAAAGCCCATGGACCGATCTTTTTGACAAAATGCAAAAATTTCTGACATAAGGCTGATCAAGAAGTCGTTTATTTTCTTGATTAAACAGCAAAATTTAAAACACAATCGGGGCATGCCATTTGCATATTGAACGCATTACACCCGTAATCCCTTCAGCGAATTTGAAAGCAGAGATCAAAACAAAAAGGGAAAAAATGAAGCTTCTGATTATATTCTTTCTATGCTTTTTGTCGACGGCTCTGACTTATTATTTCCATGCTGTCCTTGGGATCGGAACGGTCTTTACCCATTTTTTCTATGTTCCGATCATTCTCTCCGCCATATGGTGGCAACGCAGAGGAATTCTTGTGGCTGTTTTTTTCAGCCTAATGCTGATCGGCAGCCATTTTGTTACCGAGCTTCCCTTTTCATCCATGGATTCCCCTTATAATGATTATGCCCGGGTTTTCATGTTTTTGCTCATATCCATTGTGGTGGTTTATCTCAGCGAACAGATCGCTGAATCACGGAAAGCCTTGAAAGCCCATGGCGATCAATTGGAAGAACTTGTTCGCCGACGAACCAGCGAATTGGCGACGGCCAATGAGACCTTGAAAAACAACATAAACATACTGAATCAGGCTGAAGAAGCCATCCGCGCCTCTGAAACGCAACTGCGCAGAATTATCGAAGAAGCGCCGGTGGGCATTCGGATTGTCCAAAACGGCAAGTATGTGTATGTCAATCCAAAGCTGGCAAAAATGTTCGGCTATTTGAATCCGGATGAAATCATCGGTCGGCCAGTGGAATCTCTGTTTGCTCCGGAACATGCCGAGTTGATCCGTTCCCGGGGCCGGGAGCGCCTGGCCGGAAAAAAAGTGCCCACTACCTACGAACTCCAAGGGATTAAAAAATCGGGGGAAATCTTTGACGTGGCTTTGTGGCTCACCATTTTCAATTATTCAGGAGTACCATCCATTCTGGGATTTGTGGTGGATATCAGTTTGGAAAAAAAATTGCGCCGGCAAATATTTCAATCCCAAAAAATGGAATCCATCGGTACCTTATCAGGAGGAATTGCACATAAATTCAATAATATTTTGAGTATTATTTCCGGCAATACCGGTCTTGCCCAAATGGTCTGCCCCAGGAATCTGCCCATCCAAACCCACCTTGAAGCCATTATGGATTCCGTCGGCCAAATGGTCAATTTGAACAACATGCTTTTGGCCTTTGCCAGAAAGGGAGGATATCGTTCCCAACTCATCCACTTGAACCTGGTCATCAGGGAGACCCTGTCGATTCTTCAGCATGAAAAAGATACATCTCCCCGGATTGAGATTGATTTGGATCCGAACTTGCCGCCTATCCAAGCTGACGACACCCAGATTCACATGATCGTCGCTGCTGTGGTGCAAAACGCCATTGAGGCAGTTGGGGATGACGCTAAAATCATGATCAAAACTTATCCGGAGGTCATCTCGCCGAAAAGGGCCGAGCAACATCAAGGAATGCTGCCCGGGAAATATGTTTGCATACAGATTCAAGACAACGGTATCGGCATGGGCCCCGAAATTCTGGAACGGATTTTCGAACCTTTTTTTACGACTCATTTTCAAGGACGCGGGCTAGGCATGGCGGCCGTATACGGCATAGTTAAGAACCATAAGGGCTGGATCGGTCTGGAGTCTCAGCCCGGCGTGGGGACCATCGTCCGTATTTATCTGCCCATAGCAATCTGATTCGGTTTTACAGCAAAGCTCGATCTAAAATTCTTCGGACTGTGGCGGCTATCCGGCGTTTGGACAATGGCTTTTCTTCCACAGCCGCCAAACAATCCCGCTCCATCTGGCCTTCCCAGGCCCTCTCGGCAAAGCCGGTGCAAAGAATGACGGGGATATCCGGTCGAATTCGCTTTACTTCCTTTGCCAGCAAGGTTCCGGTCATATTCGGCATGGTCAAATCAGTAATGATCAGGTCAAAGGAATCCGGTCGCGCCCTGAAAAGTTCCAGCGCTTCAAGGCTGGCGGTGCGATGTTCCACATGATACCCTAGACTTTCAAAAAGCTGTTTTTCCATTTTGACAATGGAATATTCATCATCAACGAGTAGAATCCGCTCATTCCCGCTTGGAATCGGGGCGGATTCACTCAAATCATCTTCTGAAACGGTTTGGACCACAGGAAAATAAAGGTCGAAACGACTACCTTTGCTCTCCTGGGAGCTGACTTGAATCAAGCCGTTTAAACTGGTCACAATGCCGTGTACCAGAGCCAGCCCCATGCCGGTACCCTTGCCCTGATCCTTGGTGGTGAAAAAGGGATCGAAGATTTTTTCTATAATATCAGATCTCATCCCATGCCCTGTATCACATACGACCAATTTCAAATAATTTCCGGGAGTGGTGTTTTTATATGGAGCGACGAAGGCCGAATCCAGGACCACATCCTGGAGTTGAATGAGCAGAATTCCGCCTTCTGCTTCCATGGCATGCCCGGCATTGGTGCCGAGATTCAGAATCACCTGATGAATTTGAGTCGCATCCCCTTTGATGATGGCATCACTGTCTAGTTCCGTGCGGATCTCGATGGTGGTCGGCAGAGACGAACGCAATAACCTGCAAACTTCGTTGATGATTGGTTTCAGACTAATGGGTTTGATTTCCGGTTCCACCTGGCGACTGAAGGTCAATATCTGACGAACGAGATTCTTGGCACGATCGGCAGCGATCAATACTTCATTCAGATTGCTTCGCAAAGGGGTACCTTCTCCGGCGTCGTCCAGCGCCAATTCTGTATAGCCGATGATTGAAGTTAAAATATTATTGAAATCATGGGAAATACCACCGGCCAAGATACCGATGGCCTCCATCTTTTGGGATTGACGCAGTTGTCCTTCCACCCGCTTGCGTTCCTGAAAAAGCTCGTCGATTTCTTCCTTGATCATTTGCAGCACATCAAAAACAGGACGAAAAGGATGGGTTTCATCCACTTTAATGCTGCTGTCGAATCCGTTTTTTTCCCAATTGATTTTTCCAAGGTACTGCAAAAGCTCTTCCACATAGATGCGTATTTGTTCATCAGAATCGATGCTGCTTACTTCCCTGGGCATACATTCGGTTCCATTCTGCACGATATTGATCGGATTCAAGTGTGTCAGTGCTATTGCACTTCTGAAATCTTTTGTTAATTTTGTTTTAAACGGCATAAACAGTCTGGCCAAATGAGCGGCGGCCTGTATCAGCGGATTGGCGCCGTATATTATATACATCTCAAAGGGTGCCCGCGCATACCACTGCAGGATGGCATGCATGTAATACTTGCGTGCTTTTCTTTCGATACGCTTCAAGCCGCAGGCATTAACAATGATAAATTTAAAATGTTTTTCGGCTAAAACCGTTTGCGCGATCTGCTGCTGCATTTCCATCAGCGCACTCACATTTTTTCCCTGCAGAATGCCATGGGCAATGATATGCAATATACAAGTGTCGATGACTTCAAATTGAACCGAAAACTCCTCATCCTGGATGAACCAATTCGGGCCGGTCAAAATCTCCGGACGGCTTGCATATTCCAGGATATTCAAGGGCGATATGGTATCAAAGGCGAGCCCCCCCTCGGACTTGGCCAGGATGATCTTTGCCAATTGGATCGCATCTTCAAGAGAAGTGGTCTGGTATACGTCAAAAGGAAACACATTAAAGCGTTTGGCCAGTTGAATGCTCAGGTTGAGCAGTACGGAAGTATTGCACAGGATCTTGCACAAATAGCGATCATAATGTTTATGGCTGTCTACATAGATCTTGCGTGCTTTGAAGGAAGCGCCCCGCAGGGTGGCATAATCATCTATTGAAACCACTGGCCGGCCGTCTCCGAAACATTCCTCCACCACTTTCCGGGTTAATGCAAAAATATTGCGGGCATCATCATCTTCTGCAAATCCCGAGGCTCTTAGCACCAAGATATGATCGCCCAGAAGATGCAAGGAAGCATTGTAGTCACTGGTGGGATTGCGGTATGTCCATTCTGGTTCTCGGCGCAGATGAAACATGAGCTTTTCCCCAGGATTCAATGCAAGGTAATGAAATCAAATTGGATAAAAAAGGCACATCCATTCAAATGAACAGATGACAATAGAAGATAAAACAGATAGATATCGTATCAGTCATGATTTGTCAACCGCTATCATTCAAGTAAAAAAATCTTGAAATGGTGGTTGCCGTTCACATATATTCCGATCATGAGAAATAACGGTATAAAAAGCAAAAGACTGATTGGTCTGTTTCTGCTGGGCTGCCTGCTTTCCAATTATCCCATCATTTCCCTGTTCAACCTCAAACGCCTATTTCTCGGGTTTCCTTTGCTGCATTTATATATGTTTACCATTTGGGCCGGCATGGTATTTCTTATATTCTGGATAACACGCTCACCCCGTCATGATAGCCGGGTAAAATCCTCTGCCAGACAGGATCAATCCTTGCCATGATCGAAACCTGGATCGTATTGACCGTTTCCTTTGGCTATCTTTGCCTGCTTTTCGCCATTGCCTATTATGGTGATAAACGTGCTGATGAAAATCGCAGTATCATCAGCAATTCCTATATTTATGCGCTTTCATTGGCGGTTTATTGCACGGCCTGGACTTTTTACGGCAGTGTCGGCTTTGCCGCCCGCAGCGGTCTGGGTTTTCTCCCCATCTACATCGGTCCCACCCTAATGGCCTCGCTGGGCTGGCTGGTTTTACGAAAAATCATCCGTATCAGCAAGGTCCATCACATTACTTCCATCGCCGATTTCATCGCTTCCCGTTATGGTAAAAGCATGACCTTGGGCGCCATTGTCACCATCATCGCCGTGGTGGGGGTCATCCCCTATATTTCACTGCAACTGAAAGCCATTTCCGGCAGTCTCTTGATCGTCACCCGTTATCCATCCATTTCCCTGCCGGCCCAGCACGCGCATATTCCCGTACTGACGGATACAGCCTTTTACGTTACCGTCATCCTGGCCATCTTTGCTATTCTGTTCGGCACCCGCCATCTGGATGCCACGGAACGTCATGAAGGCATGGTGGCGGCCATTGCCTTTGAATCCATCGTCAAACTGGCGGCCTTTATTTCCGTGGGTGTATTTGTCACCTATTTTATCTATAACGGTCTCGGCGATCTCGCAGCTAGGGCTGATGGGAACGAACAGCTCAGGCAGTTGTTCACCTTGGACAACCCCGGTAAAACCCTGGCGTATACCGATTGGAGCATCTATTTGTTTTTGTCCATGATGGCCGTCCTCTTTCTCCCCCGCCAGTTTCAAGTGGCGGTGGTGGAAAATGTCAATGAAAACCATCTGGAAAAAGCTATCTGGCTCTTTCCCCTATATATGTTTGCCATCAACATCTTTGTGCTGCCCATTGCTTTCGGCGGCGTGCTCCATTTTGTCGATCAGGAAGTGGATGCGGATTTTTTCGCCCTGATCCTGCCCCTGATTCAACACCAAAAAGGCTTGGCGCTGTTTGTTTTCATCGGCGGCACCTCCGCCGCCACGGGCATGGTTATTGTGGAGACCATTGCCTTGTCCACCATGATCTGCAACGAGCTGATCATGCCCGGCCTGTTGCGGCTTCCCATCCGGCGCTTGACCCAACAAAAAGATTTCAGCGGTTTTATTCTGGCCACCCGCAGGGGCAGCATTGTGCTGGTTTTGCTGCTTGGTTATGCTTATTTCCGTTTTGTGGGTGAGTATTATTCCCTGGTGTCCATCGGCTTGATGTCATTTTCCGCCATTGCCCAGTTCACCCCGGCCATTCTGGGCGGTATCTTTTGGAAATCCGCCACCCGTTCCGGCGCCCTGTGCGGCCTTGTGGCCGGCTTCTCGGTCTGGGGCTATACATTGATTCTCCCCTCCTTGTGCCAGGCCGGCATCCTGCCGGAAAGCTTCGTGTCCCAGGGGCCTTTCGGCCTTGGGTTGCTTAAACCCTCCAGTCTGTTCGGCTTGCAAGGCTTCAATCCAATCTCCCATGCGGTCTTCTGGAGCATGCTGTTCAATCTGACCTTTTATATCAGTGTGTCCTTGTTCAGCAACCAGAGCCCCATAGAACATTCCCAGGCGGCTCTTTTTGTGGATGTGTTTAAATTCGTGGTTCAGCCCCAAGGCTCGCACATCTGGCGCGGCACTGCCTTTGTTCCGGATTTGCGTTCCCTCCTGGGGGCCGTGCTCGGGAAAAAACGGGCCAATGAAGTCATTGCCACATATGCGAAGAAGCATAAAATCAACATGACCCAAAAGCTGAAGGCCGATCCGGGCATGGTCAGTTATGCGGAAAAAATTCTGGCAGGCACCATCGGCTCGGCCTCGGCCCATGTCATGGTGTCCTCGGTGGTCAAGGAAGAGCCTTTGGCTGTTCAGGATGTGATGAAAATCCTGGATGAAACCCGCCAGGCCATCGCTTACAGCCGTGATCTGGAAAAAGCCACGGCCGAACTCAAGGCTGCCAATGAACAACTCAAGGCCCTGGACAATCTCAAAGACGAATTCATTTCAACCGTCACCCATGAACTGCGCACACCGCTTACCTCTGTGCGCGCCCTGGCCGGAATTCTGCACGAAAATCCGGATCTGGATGCGGAACAGCGCATTCGTTTTTCCGGGATCATTATCCAGGAAGGCGAACGCCTCACCCGCTTGATCAATCAGGTGCTGGACTTTCAAAAAATCGAATCAGGTAAAATCGCCATGCAGATCGCTCCGCTGGATTTAAAAGAGGTGATCCAGGAAGCCTTGGCATCCACCCGGCAATTGATCGGCGCAAGCCCGATTCAAATCGATTTGGAACTTGCCGGTCAGGTCCCCAAAATTCAAGGGGACAAGGATCGCCTGATTCAAGTAATGGTCAATTTGATTTCCAATGCCGTCAAATTCTGCAACCAGGAAGCGGGCCTGATTCGCATCGAACTCGTTCAACACAAATACCAGGCCCGCATCCATGTTTCCGATAACGGCGAAGGTATCAGCCGGGAAAACCTGGAGGTTATTTTTGAGCGTTTCTGGCAGGTCAAAAACACGGCCAAAGGCAGGCCCGCCGGCAGTGGTTTGGGTCTGGCCATTGCCCGGCAAATCATCGAGCGCCACAACGGCAAGATCTGGGTTGAAAGCCAGATGGGAAAAGGCTCCACTTTCTCGGTGAGCCTGCCTCTGCCATAGCTTGCATTTTTGCTTTGCTACTTGCGTTCCTCGACTTTCAGTTCCATGACAATATGACCCCAGCCGCCGCACTTGATGCCGGTATCAAAGCAGCCGGTGCGTTTGAAGCGCATCTGGTTTGGGTCCACGCCGGCATAGATGAGTTCGTGGGCCCCGAAAACCAGGGCTGAAATCGGGCTCAAGGCAAAGCAACAGATCTTTTTGGGATTCAATTTGGTAATCAAATTCCCGGTACCGTCAAAATAGAAGCGATCGCCCTTCTTATGCTGGCTGTTGCAGCCGTGGGCTTCCACTACTTCTATGACAATGGTCTTTTCCTTCAACACCGGAGTCAGTGACAATACTTCCGCGTTTCTGGGATTGGCCTTGAACAATGCCATTTCTTCATCTGAATAGCCGAGATGGGTTTGAATCGCTTTGGATATACCTTCATCGATCTTCATGGTCTTCCTCCTTTTAATAGACGTTATAGTTTGACATCAAACCTTTTCTATAAATTTTTTTACAAATTCTCCTGGATTTTATTAAGCAATTCCATGAGCGTCGCCATTTGTTCTTTGGATAATCCCTGATAGGCCTTTGCCCGCAACGCTTCAGATACTTCCCAGAAATCCTGTTTCATCGCCCGGCCTTTTTCCGTTAGAAAAATGTTGCTGATGCGACTGTCGGCCGGATCGGTTCGTTTCTCCACATACTTAAAGTTGATCAGCTTGTTCACCAAGGCGGTCACAGTGGATTTATCCCGGCCGATGATCTGAGCCAGCTTGTTCATTGGCAGTTCGCCATAAGTATATAAGGCCCACAGGATGTCCCCATGGGTGGGGGCAATCCCTTTCATGTGGCGCCTCTTCAGCTCTTTGATCAAAAAAGCATTGGCCTTATCCCGCACCTGACCGATCTGGCGTATGATGAGTTCTGATTTCATATCCGCTTTCATGCCTTGATAATAGTTTGACATCAAACCATTGTCAAGCTAAAATTTTAATTCAAAATAGTACCCCAAAGTCCTAACTTTTTTTTCCAAACCATTGTCACAGGCTTGCCAAAGAATTGTATCAGTAGATAGAATGAAGATAGATACAGAGTTGGAGATGATCATGCACAATCCATTTAAAGAGACCATCCATGAACAGGAAAACGATCTGTTTTTGATTCAACAGATATTAAACGGCAGCCGGCCGGATCTGGAAAAGCTCGTTGCCCGGCACCAGGCCTGGATTTACAATATCGCCATAAAGATGGTGCTGGATCCGGCCGACGCCGAGGATGTCACCCAGGAAATCCTGATCAAGCTGGTGACCAAACTGTCCACCTATGATCCGCAAAAAGGCGCCTTTCGCACCTGGCTTTATCGCATCGTGGCCAATCATGTGATCAGCATGAAAAAGAAAAAATATGAAGCTATCTTTGCCTCATTTGAAGACAGCGCCGAGGTAGTGGAGAAGATGCCGGACCAAAGCATCAACGGATTAACGGAAAGCAAGGTACTGGCGGAAGAATTAAAAATCAAGTGCTGGACCGGCATGCTGCTGTGCCTGAACCGGAAGCAGCGCCTGGTTTTCATCCTGGGGGGAATTTTTGAAGTCTCTGATGCTGTCGGCAGTGAAATTCTCGAAATCACGAAAGTCAATTTTCGCAAACAGCTTTCCCGGGCCCGTCTCAAAATCGATAATTTCATGCAGCAGAAATGCGGTCTGATAAAAAGCGACAATCCCTGCAATTGCAGCCGGAAATTGAAAGGGTTTATTGAAAACGGCTTTGTTAAACCGGATCATCTGTTCTTTTCCAGGGCTGATATGACCCAAATCAAGGCATTGGTTCACGAAAATCTGCACCAGTTCGAAAGCCTGTGCACATCGGAAACCATCCGGCATTTCCAGGAGCATCCCTTTTATGATCCACCGGAATTTGAACAATGGATGGGCCGGATCTTCAATACCGAAATGCTGGACCGCTTGTTGCGCGGGGAATTACATTCATAACCAATGGAGGGAAAAAGATGACCAAAGACAAACAAACCGAAAACGCCATCTGGCGCTTCATGCAGCAACGCCTGGGATATTCCGACGCTGAATTGGAAACCTTCCGGAATACACCCCGCAACCGCAAAATCATGGAAAAGGCCGGCGACCTGGTGAACAAAACCGTGATTTTTGAAGTGATTGAATCCCACGGCTGCAACATTGAACACAAGGTCGGAGACCAATTCCTTTTCAGCGCCGAAGGCTACATGCTCGCCCACAAATGCCCCAAAAAAATCTGTCCGTATATTCTACCGCCCATGACGCGCCTGATGTGGGTGATTCAGGAACGTATTTATGAAGGTCTGGACCCCCGGCCCTATTTCTACCGCGCCCATTGTGAGGATGTGGGCATTGAATGCGGCGGATGGGGGAAAGTCCTGATCGAAGCGAAAATTATCAATCGATAACAGAAGCTGGCTTAGAGCAAAGTTACGATCATATCGCGGCTGGAAGCCGCTCCCACAGAGAAAAATCGATCGGAGCTATAATCATTGCCGGAGAGAAAGGAAATAAATCATGGCAAAGCAGATTGCCTGCTGCGGTTTGAATTGCAGTGAATGCCCGACTTATCTGGCCACCCAAAACAATGATGATGCGGCCCGTGAAAAAGTCGCCGCCCACTGGAAAAAGCAGTTTCAAATGAATTTAACGGCTGCGGATATCAACTGTGACGGCTGCCTTTCGAATTCCGGACGGATTTTTATGCATTGTCGCACCTGCGAAATCAAGAAATGCGCAACGGCTAAAGGTCTTGCCAACTGCGCCCCTTGCAATGACTATGCTTGCGAAAAACTGCAGGCCTTTCATACGTTTGTGCCTCACGCCAAATCCGGCCTGGAAGCCATTCGGAAAGAACTTGGGCTATAGTCCCGGAAGCCATTTCAACGGGAAAGACGGGCCTTGGTCATCGTTTTGGCCTTATCGCGGCTGGAAGCCGCTCCCACAATGGAGGATGGCCGAAACGATGATCAAGGCCGGAAAGATGTTTGAAATGGCTTCCATTTTCCCACCGCCCCCCATTATTCTTCCCATGATCCCATAAAAAGCGACAATTGTACCAAGTTATAGGACAATTGTTTTGAATTGTTCCAGTGGCCGGGTCGGGCCTGGATATATCTAACAATGTGTTTTCAGTTAATTAACAAAAACAATCCAGGTTTTTGGATTTGGCATACATATTGAAGTAATTAATATGCGTTTTTCCCCTAACATTTTTTAAAACATTTAGTATTCAGGGAAAAATCATCATTATGCGGCGATGATTTTTCGTCCGGATTTGGGATTGCAACTCCATTGAAAAAAAGGACTGCCCATGACCATCAGCAAAAAACTGAACCTGGCCCTATTGATCAGCCTGATCGCCGTGGTCTCCATTGCATTCGGATGGCAATATCTGGTCATTTCAAATCAGATCACCAAACTGACCCATGATAGTGCTGAACAGATTTCCCGGATTTCCAGGGAAAATGAAAAATCCATCAGCACCCTTTCCAAAAGCGACAGCGAATATTTAAAACAGTTTGAAATTCACGCAGCGGAAGACATCTTTCAATTGATCAACGCCAATTTGTCCAAAGATATCAAGATGGGGAACAAAAGAGGTCTGATCGTGCGCATGAAAGGACAAAAAATCGGCCAGATAAAAGAAATTTCCGTTTTTGATCACCGTGGTGTCGTGCGATTCTCCGCGGATCAGGAACGCTTGGGTCGTCCCATCAATCCGGATATCATGGGCACCCTTGTAAAAAGCCTGAAAAAAGTAGTCCGCTCGGATGAAAACGGCCGGGTGGATATCTATGAACCCCAAATCGTCACCCGTAAATGCACCATGTGCCACATCCACCAGGAATGGCGTGGAAAGGAAGGCATGGTGGGCGGTGTCACCTTTGCGTCCATTTCCACGGAAGAATTCAATCTTCTCCAGCAAAACAATCAACAATTGCTTTCCGAACTGGATGACAACAATAAAAAAAGCGTTGAAGATGTAAAACGCAAGAATATGCAGAATATTATCGAAATACGGAATTCCTTCATTTGGACAGCCATGGCGGCCCTTGGCGCCATTCTCTGTCTATCCTTCCTCACCATGCAGTTTTCCATCGGCAAATTCATGGTCAAACCGGTCAGGCAATTTATCGAAGGTGTGAACAAAGGGGCTGTGCTTGTGGCCACCGCCTCCAAGGAGGTCAATTTATCCAGTCGGCAATTATCCGACGGCTCCACCACGCAAGCCGCGGCCCTGGAAGAAACGTCGTCTTCCCTTGAACAGGTCTCGGTCATTATCCGCCGCAATGCCGATTATGCCGAAGAAGCGGATCAGCTCATGAAAAACACTGGTCAGGTGGTCACCCGGGCCAATACCGTCTTGGAAAAATTAATGGCGGCCATGACCGAAATCTCCAAGTCCAGCGAGGCGGTTTCCAAGATTATTCGCACCATCGACGAAATAGCCTTTAAAACAAATCTACTGGCCCTAAACGCGGCAGTGGAGGCAGCCAGGGCCGGGCATGCCGGTGTCGGGTTTGCCGTCGTTGCCGATGAAGTCAGAAATCTGGCCACCCAGGCTTCACAGGCGGCCCAGGATACGGCGAAATTGATTGAAGCCACGGAGGGTAAAATAAGCGAAGGGAACAAGCTGGTTCATTCCACCAACAATGCTTTTGACGAAGTTTCCCAAGCAACCGCCAAGATGGGCGATCTGGTGGGTAAAATCGCCTCTGCCTCGGCTGAACAAGCACTGGGAATTGAACATGTGAACAAGGCTGTTGCGGAAATGAACAAAATCGTCCAGCAAAATGCTGCCCATGCCGGCGATTCGGCCCAAGCTTCCAATGCCATGTCCTCTCAGGCTGAAGAGTTGAAAGCGTTTATCGAATCGCTCTCAAAAATAATGGGCGGAGCATCCCTGAACAATGGAGGGACAAAACGGGAACTACTGCTCCCCGAGTGACGTCTCCAAGCAAGATGAATGGAGACGTCGTCCACACTATGGGTCCTAACGTTGAGCAGATCGGGGCGCTTTACCGGCCAGGGGATTGTATAATTTCATGATGGCCACTTTCATCACATCCAGGGTTTTCATCTGAGCGATGATGTCCATGAGTTTGGTTTCGGCTTCGGCCGGCAACACATAGGCATTGGCTGCGTCAATGGTAAGATCCGGAAATCCCTTGGATAATTTCTTCTGTTCCTTATCCGAAACTTTTACCTGCACTGCCTTTTTGCCATCAATTTCCTTGATCTGTCCGGCCAGCCCGGCGCCTTCGATCACTTGCATTTTCTTGTCGTCCAAAAACAGGTTTACAAAATAATCCGCCATGATATTAACTCCTTTGCTGAAATATTAAATTCGGATAAACTCCTCCGCTTCTGATCTTCAGGGCTTTTTATTTGGAATTTATGTGGTTGTCAAGCAAGAGTATCAAACTGGAATCGGGCGGCGGTCTTTACCAAATGATCAAAGGCCGCGGGCGTTAGTATTTCCGCCAAACGCCGGCCGTTTTTGCTGTTTTCTTTATAAAATTGAATCACGGCGGTGATGATCTTTAAAACGGCTTCCTCGTTGTAAATCCCCGGCATTTCCAAGGCCAGACGTGGATGCCGGCCCAGTTTGCCGCCCAGCAAGACTTTCCAGCCTTTTTCCTGTTCAACAATGGCGCTGGTTTGGCAATTCTCGATGCACTGGCCGCAGGCCAGACATTTGCTGAAATCAATGATCGGCCTGTCCCCGGACGGAGTCATGGTAACCGCTTCATCCGGGCACAGGGCCGTGCAATTGCCACATTGTTTGCAATAATCGTCTGTCAATTGGGGGCGCCGGGCCCCAATTAAACCGATATCCTTGATCTGGGGTTGGGAACAGGCATTGGGGCATTCCGCCAGGCTTACCCGAAACTCATGATGCAGTTTTAAATCCCCTTTTACCTGTTGCTTGAGAAATGACAGCAAATCAGCCGCTTCCAATAGACGGTCGACTTTTTCAAGCAATTGCTCCCCTTGAACAGTGCGATTGGGACACCCGCCGGGTCCGAAACAGATATCTGCCTGATAGCCCTTGACCTCTGAGGCCATATTGCGGATAAAGCGACGGCGGGCTGCTTCCAAATCCGCCGGTACGACGATTTCCCGGCCATTGTCGCGCACCTCCTTTTCCACACGTTCCCTGACTTTTTTTCTCACAAAAAAGGGAACCTTTTGGATGGCCTTTTCTGCTTCCGGAGTCCATTTCATGGCTTTATCCTTTTAACTGTCGGTTTTCCGGCTAATAAGCCGGTTTTTCATCCGGCTTTGGTCTGGAATAATATCATAACATTCTTTTCTGAAAATTGTTTCAAGTCAAAAATGGAAAGGATTTGTCATGGGGTGGCATGCAGGGAAAAAAGATAAAAACATCTCAAAGGGATTGAAAATTTTCAAAGTACTGTTTAGAGAGAAACAGATCCGTTCTCGTGCTCAGCGGAGTGGTGCTGGTAATCGAAAGACAGTTTTGAATTTAGCCTCGGCCGCGGATTACGATTACGATTACGAGTAAGAGCAAGAGCAAGAATTGTAGTGCAGAGGAGATCGAATGACAATCAGCCGTATTCCCAATCCATGGATTCTGATCTTTTGTTGTGTTGCATTCTTGTTGTATCCTGCTTTTAGATTGCACGCGGAATCCCCCAAAGGTCCATTGCAGGTGCGCAATTCATTTCCGCCCTTTTTCATGTTTTTGTCGCCGCTGCCGGATTCCCCGGGTTTACTGCAAGCAAAAGAACTCCGGCTTTCCCTGGCCTTGGATTACAGCAGTACCTTTGTCCATGATACCGCCGGCGACTGGGAAGTGCTGATGGATATGGAAACCACTTTGGCGGACCTGCGACTTGAATACGGGCTGGCCGATTACCTGACCCTTGGTTTGCAGGTTCCCTTCATCAGCATGAATGGCGGTTTTATGGATGGATTTTTGGAAAACTATCACAAAACCTTTGGTTTTCCAAATTACGGCCGGGAAAAACGCCCCAAAAATAAATTCGGTTATCAACTCTATTTCCAGGATAAAATTTGGCTCAACGGCCGGGCCGGCGGCTTCAACCCTTGTGACAGCAGTTTATCCGCCAAGCTGAAATTATTGCAAGCCATATCCGGACGGCCGGTGGAGCTCAGCCTGTCCTACCATGTAAAATTCCCTTTAGGTGATCCGGATTACGGCTACGGCAGCGGCGAATTCGACCATGGTATTTTTCTGTTGAGCCGGACCAGGCTGGGCGACTTTCCCGTAGTGCTCTACATTCAGCCCGGATTTTTGTTCTTGTCCGACCCGCATACCCTGGGCGCCGCCATTGAGGTGGACCCTTCCTGGTCCATTTTCTGCGGACTGGAATATCTTTACAGCGAAAAACTCTCCCTCATGGCCCAGATCAATTATTTCACTTCACCTTTCCAGGCCCCCGGCATCAGCCAGCTCCACCTGGGAGGACTGCAATTGGATTTCGGCTTTTCCTATTCTTTTTCCGATAAATCCGCCCTGGAATTCGCCTTTTGCGAGGACTTGTCCGGCAGCGGGGCGCCGGATTTCAATCTGCATTTGCGCACATCCTTGCGGTTTTAGGGGAATCGCATGTAAAATGCCCTTAATCTTCAAGCGGAATCAAGCCCACTATTGAAGTTGTAAAATCATTTTCGTACCATTTCGTGTCCTTTCGTGGCCCCAAATGGATTAAGCTGCCACGAAAGGGCACCAAAAACACGAAAAAAATAGACCCCGCCCCCGAAAACCGAATGCGCGTGCCCTGAAAATCCGTGCCGTTCCTATTGACATCAACCGACCCCTTGACTTATGTTTATTTCAGTACCCGACATCCGAAAAGGCCCTGATTATCATTTCGGCCGCATCGTAGCTGGAAGCCGCTCCCTTCGTGGAGGGATGACCGAAACCATGACCAAGGCTCCGAAACACTATTGCACTTATCCGGATAAAACATGCAAGATCATCCCCCCCTTGACAAATATGAAAAATTGAAAGCCATTCTCGGAAGCCTGGATTCTCTTCTGGTTGCTTTTTCCGGCGGTGTCGACAGTTCCCTGCTGCTTTATACAGCCCACGAGGTGCTAGGGGAAAAAGTCGTGGGTGTGACCGCGGAATCAGCAGTCTATCCCTCTTCCCTGCGCAGCCATGTGGACTCGTTTATTCAGGCTTACGGAATCCGTCACCGCTATATTCAAACCGACGAAATGCAGGAGCCGGCTTTTCTGAGCAATTCCCAGGAGCGTTGCTATTATTGCAAAAAGGGTTTGTTTGCGGACTTGCAGGCTCTGGCTGATGAACTGGGTTTGAAACACATTGCCCATGGCGCCAATCTGGATGATCTTTCCGATTTTCGACCGGGTTTCAAGGCTGCCGAAGAAATGGGCATTCAGGCCCCCCTGCTTGCCGCCGGACTTACCAAGGAGGATATCCGTTTTCTTTCAAGACTCGAAAAATTGCCCTCTGCCGACAAACCGGCCATGCCCTGTCTGGCCTCCCGAATTCCCTACGGCACGCAAATCACTACGGAAATACTAGCCATGATCGATAACGCGGAAAAAGCCGTTGCCGAACTCGGCTTTGAAGGGTTCCGGGTGCGCTATCATCAAACCGTGGCCAGATTAGAGCTGGATCCGTATGACTTTGTCAAAGTCATGGATGACAAGATACGTCTTCAGGTCATCACCGCCATTCGCTCCGCCGGGTTCCAATATGCGGCTTTGGACCTGGAAGGCTATAGTCAGGGAAAGCTGAATCGGGCAATCAAATCCAAACCGGATGCGGATTCATAAGTAAGTACTTTGCCGCGGTTTCAACGTTCGTAGCACATTTTTACATTTCAAATTTAAAAACAAGGAGAAGCGCAATGTCCATCATCACCATTTCCAGAGGATCTTACAGCCGCGGCAGTGAGGTTGCTTGTAAAATCGCCGAAGCATTGAAATATGAATGCATATCTCGAGATATTTTAATTGAGGCCTCGGAAGTGTTCAACATCCCGGAAATCAAGCTGGTGCGCGCCATCCATGATGCCCCCTCCATCCTGGACCGTTTCAGCCACGGTAAGGAAAGATATGTGGCCTATATCCGCTCCATATTGCTGCGCCATGTCCAGAAAGACAAAGTGGTCTATCATGGTCTGGCCGGCCATTTCTTCCTGCAGGGAATCCCCCACGTATTAAAGGTCAGAATCCTTGCGGATATGGAGGACCGGGTGCGGGAGGAAATGCAAAGGGAAAATCTCACGGCTGAAAAAGCGCGCTATTTGTTGAAAAAGGATGATGACGAACGCCGCAAATGGAGCCTGACATTATACGGCAACGATACATGGGATCCGAGTTTGTATGATATCGTCCTTAAGATCAAATCATTGAATGTGGATGACGCGGTCAAGATTATTTTGGATGCCGTGCAACTCCCAACTTTTCAAACCACGCCGGAATCCCAAATGATCCTGGATGACCTGGTGTTGGCATCCCAGATCGAAGCAATGCTGGTCACAGATTTCCCGCGACTGAAAGTGGTTGCCAAAAACAATGTGGTGGACATCCATGTGGTCGTTAATATAAATTTGATAGCTTCCGTTTCCAGGGAAAGGGAGATCATCCACCGCATCAAGGAAATCGCCGTCAATCTTGGCGGCGCTGAAAATGTGCGGGTGCACTTGACCAGCGGGGTTTCGGATGTGTGAGGACGTAAAGGCTGAAGGCTGAAGGTTAAAGCCAAAGGAAATGATATTGAATTTTTCGGGGTCGGGGTCGCTATCGGAATCGGGATCGAATTGGTTGTAAAGACCTTGATTAGTATTTCGGCCGTATCGCGGCTGGAAGCCGCTCCCACAATGGGGGGGTAGCCGAAACACTGATCAAGACTGGAGTGAGTAGCGCATTACGATTTCGATACCGACACCGATGGGCTTCCGTTCCTGCATGGATGAGGTAGAAAGGGAAGGATTTTAATAGGCTGAAGCTTGGGCGAAAGGAAGAAGATTTCCGCTTTTAAAAAGGAGTCCGATGGACGACCGAAAAAAGAGGATGGTGCCTGAATGGATCATCCAGCCATCATTTTTCGGCCAATTTAATTACATTTGTTTTTTCTCAATCTTCTTTTGTTCTCAGATACATTACATCTGGAATGCGCGGACGCGTCCGCGCTTTAACAGCGGCGACACGTCGCCGCACTCTAAAATATTACATCGTTCTTCCTCTTCGCCATCATTCAGGGCTTTGCCGAGGAAGAACCCATATCATTTCTCGCCGGATCGGTAGAACCTAACCGGGTCCACCGCCATAGGCGGTGGGTTTAGGGAAAACTAACTACTATGGAGCTAAATAATTTTAATTTTCCATTTTACTCAATTTCGTGCTCGTGCTCAGCGAAGCGGTGCTCGTAATCGTAATCGAACGATAAATTTGATTCGCACATAAGCAGCCGATTACGATTACGAGCAAGAGCAAAAAAAAACGACAAATCGGATTTTTCTACATTCCTACAAAGATATACGTCACCAACCCCATCACCGTAAACTTGTTGTACTGATCCGCCACCTGGTCATACTGGGCTGCGGCATTAAAATACCATCGTTCTTGAAATCTCTTGAGATACTCCATTCGGCCGTTCACCCCCAGCTTGGAGGCGGTGTCGGCTGAATGGTTTTCGGAGAACTGGTAGCAAGGTCCGGCCCGCAAGGTAAAGCGATCCTCTAGGTCAAATGCATACGTGACCTGAAGATCCAAGGCATTGTTCACGAAAATGCGCGGACTGTAATAACCGCCAGGATAAGGCGGACTGTTCCGATCCACAAAGCCGGAATGATCCTTGTCATAATGCACAATGCCGAACAGATCCAGAACCGAAAGTGAAAAGGCCCCGCGGGTCATGAGGCTGTAGTCCAAATCCGCGTCCACACCGTAAAAAGCATTGCTACCGGCCGTATCGGCACTGACAAATCCGGCATAGGGGGTTCCAGCGGTTTTCCAGCCCTCCCCTTGGTAGGAAAGGGCGCAAAAAGCCTTGTTGGCCCTGGCAGCGCCGATCTTTTTCGCCGTAACTTTATCGATGCCGCCGCCGATGGCCAGCAGTGAATCATAGCGCAGCTCGCGCTTGATGCCCGGCGTTACAGTGTAATTCGGCTTCTTTAAATTATATTGCAGCAGGAATTCAGTGCCGCTTTGGCCATGGTCCATGAAATGATGGGTAAAGGCGAAATCCGCATTCTGTTCCGGGTCAAAGCGGTATTGCAGGCTGACCATGAGGGTCTTAGCGATGAGGTCGTCTTCATCTTTCCAAAATTTCTCATAACCGATTTCGGCCAAACCGGTGAGAAAGGGCGTGAGGTCCCCCCTGCCGCCCATGGCCGCGCTGAAACCGGAAAGCTTATAATTTTCGTTGTCGCCGGACTGGTTGAAATAACGGAGATCAGTATAAATTCTGGGCTCCCGGCCCTTCATCAAATCCTTTTCCAGCCCGGCGGTTTCCTTGTCCTTGGGTTGTTGCGCCAGGGCCTTGCGGGAATGATATATGGCCATGTCGTTGTTCCCGCTCCAGGAATAGGCGTGGGCCAGGCCTTCATGGGCCGCGGCGTTCTCCGGGTCTTTTTGCAGAATGATGTTGTACTGGGCCATGGCCGGCTCGATATTTTCCTTGCGGGCCAGCAGCAAATCGGCATATTTGGTGCGGATGTCGATCCTTCCCGGATTTTTTTCCGTCAACCGCGCGTATTGCGTAACAGCCTGGTCATAGGTGCTTTCCTCGCCGGCCAACAGGTCGGCGTAGGCCAGCCGGGTTTCCAGGCGATCGCGTTTTTTCAGCAGAATTTCATACTGCGTCTTGGTTTCACTGAAATTCTTTTTACCTTTCGTCAGGGATTTAATATATTCTTCGCGCAATTCTATATTGGCCGGATTTTTCTCCACCAGTTTTTGATACTGGGTTTTGGCATCCTCCTGATGGGCCTTGTCCTTGGCATACAGTTTGGCCAACTGGTGATTGTATTCCAGGTTGTCAGGATTCTTCCGGGCCATTTTCTCGTATTCGCTGATGGCGTCCTGGCGATAGCGCTCATCCCAGAGCAATAATTTTACGTATTCGGAATGAAGTTGCTTGTCTTCCGGATTGCTTGCCAAAAGTTTCTTGTACTCGCCGATGGCTTCGCCCGCTGTGGACTTGTCGCCGGCCAGCAACTTGGCCAGCTTGATGCGATTTTCCCGATGTTCCTTGACCGCCAAACCCATGCGGTAGTATTTGACAGCGTCTTTTTTGCGGTAGGCATAGCGCGACCAGTCCAAAAAGCCGGCCTGTTTAAAGGCGATGTCAGCGTCCTTGGGAAACCGTTCCAGGTAGCGGTCATATTGGGCTATGGCCTTGTCGGTGAGCCCTTCGGATTCGTATGCCGTACCCAACAAACGCATGGCTTCCTGGTTGTCCGGGTTAAGTTCCGTCAGCTTTTCAAAGGCCTCGATGGCAGCCTTGTAATTCTTGATTTTCATGTTGGATTTGCCCCGGGACATGTACCAGCTTTCTTTCATATCCGCCCCATTTGCAGGCCCGGCAAAACCAACCAACCCCAACAAAACGATCATTGCAAGAATATATGATTTTTTCATTTCACCCACATCATCAGGTTGGGCCTTGATCATCGTTTCGACCCTATCGCGGCTGGAAGCCGCTCCCACCACGGGGGACGGCAGAAACGATAAGCAAGGCCATCAAGTTTTCATTAAACGCATGCCCATGCGAAAGGCAAACGGCAAAATTCTTTTGGCATGAATCACCTGGGCGGCAACGCTTTTTCCAGATGAATCCAAAATACCCCAGGCATCTTGCGGGTTGACGGCAAAGGTCAAGGCAATGAATTTCCGCCCTTTTTCAGACGAATTGACCAGAATCGCCGGAATCTTTTTGCCATCCGCAGTCAGATGTCGAAAGGAGAGCTTTTTATAACGTATCTCGGAACGTTTCAAGGGCCATGATGAAGAAAAACAGGAAAAAATTCCTCTTATAAAATAATATCCCATGATCAGGTTGCTGCGGGTATGGGCCGCATGGGCCTTTTCCCAGGTGGCGGGCAAGGCAAAAGTGCGCAGCAAAAGTTCATTTTGAACCGACACTTCGTTCGAATCAAAACGCAGACCGCAACGACGGCCTTTTCCCAAGCGACGGTCCTGATAGACCAGGCGCACCGGAATGAACAAGGGCTTTTCCGCAAACAGCTCCAGGGTGGCAGAGGCCGGGATAACAACCCCGGGCTGGGGTCGGAAGGATAATCCGGTGAGACTGATATCCTCTGTCCGGCCCTTCAGCCACCATTTTCCGGCCCTCAGGATAAAAGGCACGGAGATTTTCAAACGATCCGCGCAGCGCTGTTGGGGCCTTTCCCAGGCCACCAAAAGGGCCGCCAAAAGGATGAGCAAATTATAAGCCGCCCAGGCCAGGTTAAAAAAATAGGCGTCCTTCTCAATGTCGAAATAATAGAATTCAGCCAGGCCTTTGATGACGGCGGCGGCATTTACCAGCGCCATGAGCAAGGTTACGGCCGCAGTGGAAAAGTCGAACCTGCGTTTATCTGATACGATCCCCTTGGGGGTTACTTTGAATCCCAGCTTTTTGGGCAAGAACATGGCCAACATGGAAAGGAAAAGGGGAAAACAAACGGCATTCTCATAAATCACCCCCCAGAACATTCTGGGCCATTTCGGCAACAAAGCCGCCGATAACAGGGGCAGACATATCAGATAGGGCAGCATATACCCCAGCAGCACGGAAACATCCGCGAAAATGGGATGCAGATGAAAAAAAAGATAGTACAGGGGCGTGATCCAGAAGATGATGCGAATGATCGGAAAGAAAAAATAATACAGGGAAGCAAAATACCCCAAGCGCTGGCGCAGCCCAAGCCCTTTTTGAAATAGCGGATTGTTGCGGAAAAAGATCTGCAGGCAGCCCTGCATCCAGCGCCGCCGCTGGATGATGTAGGATGAATAGTTCTCAGCCGTCAGTCCCACGGCCAGATCCTTATCCACAAAGGCTGATTCATAGCCGACTGCATGGATGTGCTGGCTGCTGTGGATGTCCTCGGTGATGCTCATCAATTTGAAGCCGCCGATGCGTTGGATGGCCTCCCGCCGGAAAACCGCGCCGCTGCCCACAAAAAAAGCCCCTTTCCACCCGTCCCGGCCGCCTTGAATCCCGTGATTGAACATGTCCTGCTCATTGGGGATTTTTTCCTCGCACTGGAAGGCGCGCTGAAAAATATCCGGGTTGTAAAAATGATGGGGGGTCTGGACCACGCCCATCTTTGGATTGCTGAAAAAAGGCACGGTCTCCGATAAAAAACCGGCCACCGGAATATGATCCGTATCAAACACCACCACCAGCTCCCCCTGGGTCTGGGTCAAGGCATGATTCAGGTTGCCGGCTTTGGCGTGTTTCTTGGGGCCTTTGATATACCGGCCGCCATAGGCCAGAGCCAGTTCCCGCACGGAATCCCGATGACTGTCGTCCAGGACAAAAACGGTTTTGTTGGCATAGTCCATGGCGCAGGCCGCTGCCAGGGTTTTTTCCAGGATGTCCAGCCCCTCGGAATAGATCGGAATGAAAACATCCACTGAAGGCTCAAAATCCGAAAGGGTTTGCGGCTTTTGCCTGGGTCTGGCCTTTAGCCCCACTTGCAACAGCAGTAGCAGCACGGTGGAGAAGCAGTAAAATTCAGCCCCCCACAGACTCATGCTGATAAAAGGCCCCAGGGGTTCAAGGAAGTTCAGGGAGGATGTGACGCGCCAATGCAGGTAGCGAAAGCACAAGCCGAATCCGCAAACCAGAAAAGCGCTCCGGAAAAGGAGGTCGAAATTCATGACCTCAAAACGCGCAAGCACAAAAAAGACCAGACAGGCGGCCATCAACTCCCGGGGAAAACAGGCAAAGAAACTGCGAAAATCAAATGGTTTTAAAAAATCGAAAAAATCAGTCAAGTTGCGGGCGACCTTGGCGTGCAGGGCCCGGTCAAACCAAAGCCAGTTGTGCAGATAATACGGCGTATCCTTGCCGGCCAAGGCCTTTTCCCACAGCGGACTCAGTTTTTGATCAAATATGGCCTGGGCCCAATCCAGGTCCACGGCCAAAGCCAGGGAATGCACAGTGGCATATAGCGGCAGGGCCTCGAATTTGGATTTGGCTTCCCCTGCAATGGTGTAGCGATCATAGAAATTCCGATGTTTGTTCCATTCAGAGCGCCAGAATTCAAGCATCTTGCTGATCAGTTCGGCTTTATTGCGGCCGTGCCATTCCCGGTCCATGGCCAGGCGCCAGTAGAGGGGAAAAGCGTCGTAACTGAAATCGGACTTGTGCTTATTGGCAGGCGTCGTGAAGGACAATTTCCCGTCGGCTTTGTTGACATAGATTATTTCCGGCGGCAAGGGGCATTTGTTTTCCAGGAAAATCCATTCCAGGATTTCATAGGAAGAGGTTATCAATTCCCTCCAGGGGTGCTGCTTGTCCACCTCGGCAAACAATTCATAGGCATAGGGCGCGAGATAGGCCACATGGATGGTGGGATAAGCCTCCTTGACGGCCCAGTTGCCGGCCGTGAGATAATAGCGATCCTGAACGTGGATGACTTCCTGTTCCCAGATGTCATTTATGATCAAGAGGGCATCGTCATGGTAGGACTTATGGGAGAATTTCTTGGCCCCCATCAGCAAGGCCAAGGCGATATCCGTATCCGCGTCCGTGGCCGCATTGCGGTCCTGCTTCCATTTCCAGGCTGCCAGATGATCCCCCCGGATCATCAGGTTTTCCCGGGTCCATTGATAAACCTGTTTGAAAGCCACATGGTCATTGGCCCACACCGCCCGCAGCAGGGCATAGCCCTGACCCTCGGAAGTGGTGATGCCCTTTTCATCCAGGCTGACTACCCGGCCGCCCTGGATATAAGTGTATTTGTAAAAGCTCCACAGCTCGTGCAGGCTGTTGAGCAAGGCCGGGGTCCTGGTTTTGACATCCCCGGCGCAAACCGCCGGCCATAACAGCCGGCAGCAAAGAATGACCAGTAAAATCCCTTTATTCACAGACAAAGCCAAACGTTTTATTCTCATAGCCCAACGATTTTGTTCTCGATTTTAAAAAGCACAGTGTATAGATCAGTGCCTTGATCCTGTCAATTGGAAATGGCGGGGATGCGCAGGGGAATCGCATGCAAACTTGGCGCGGAATGTGCAGCCATTAATTTTTTACATACGATTGCCCTGAATGGAGAGCCAGGGTAATCGTCCAAACTATTGTCCAACGATTCGTGAGTGATTTGATTTTGTCTCTTTCATCCAACCGCTCGGGGTCGGTATCGGTATCGGAATCGGCATCGAGTTTTTTCATTTTTTTGACCCCGGTACCGATAGCGACCCAGATCCCGAAAACAGATATATTTCATTTGGAATGCGCGGACGCGTCCGCGCTTTAACAGCGGCGACACGTCGCCGCACTCTAAAATATTACATCGTTCTTCCTCTTCGCCATCATTCAGGGCTTTTCCGAGGAAGAACCCATATCATTTCTCGCCGGATCGGTAGAACCTATCCGGGTCCACCGCCATAGGCGGTGAGTTCAGGGAAAACTAAATTTAACGATGCGCAGAGTTCAGTGGATGCTCATTAAAACCTCTTGCAAATGCTCATTTGAGTGGATAATATATGCGCATAATAAATGCGCATCAGGAGAGCATCATGCAAGAGAGTTTTTACGACACGCAGGCCCCGAAGAAATCCACAAATCTCAGCATCAACAGCGACCTTCTTCGGAAAGCGAGAGACTATCACATTAATCTTTCCAAGGCATTGGAACAACGCCTTATCGAGATGTTGCTGGAGGAAAAACGCCGGGAATGGCGGGAAGGGAATCGCGAGGCCATTGAAGCCTACAATCACCGCGTCCAAGCAGGACGGGTCTTCAGTGATGGTTTGAGGAGATTTTGATGGCACAGTTTGATGTGTTTGAAAACCCCAATGAAGAAACAAATCAAACAGTTCCTTTTCTGCTCGACGTCCAGGCCGATTTACTCGATGCCCTCTTAATACGTGTAGTCGTACCGCTCGTAGCCGTCTCGGCTATGGGCAAAGCCATCAAGCATCTAACCCCTCAGTTCACAATAAGAAATAACACAGTGTTTATGTCAACGGCAGAACTGGCCGGTATTTCAATCCGATCCATGGGGGAAAAGGTCGGTTCGCTGAAAGACCAGCGTCACGAGATTATTGCTGCGCTTGATTTTCTCTTTACCGGCTTCTGAAGGAGCATCTGACAGAATGAGAGTGACGACAGCAGCGGTCACCCTTTAAAGGAGGGGGAAATGGATTTCATAGAGGTGGAGAAAGACAAAGGCATTGCTACCTTGAAACTCAGAAGAGGAAAGGTAAACGCCCTAAACGGCACAGTGATTGATCAGTTGAGGGAATCCTTGAAAGCCCTGGAAAGCGATTCCGAAACAACATCGGTAGTCCTTACAGGTACCGGCAAATTCTTCTCATTTGGATTCGATATCCCTGAGTTTCTGTCATTCACAAAAGAGGAGTTTACTGATTACCTAATCAATTTTACCGATCTATATACCTACCTGTTTCTATATCCGAAACCGGTTGTAGCAGCACTAAACGGCCACACGATAGCTGGGGGCTGCATGCTGGCTCTGGCATGTGATAATAGGGTAATGGTTGCTGGAAAAGCCAAAATATCACTCAACGAGATTGCTTTTGGATCATCTGTTTTTGCCGGGAGCACTGAAATGTTGCGGTTCTTGGTTGGAAACGCAAATGCGACCAAGATTCTCTATTCAGGGGCCATGTATTCGGCTGAGGAAGCGATGAGTCTCGGGCTGGTTCAGGATATATTAACCGAGGACAATCTATTGGTTCAGGCAAAGGCAATTGCTTTAGATCTTTCTTTGAAGCATCCGCCGGCTTTTACGAGCATAAAGTCCCTACTGCGAAAACCAATCGCTGAAGATATAGTGAAACGAGAGAGGGCATCGATAAGCGAGTTTGTCGATATTTGGTACTCTGAACCAACTTGGGCCAATCTACAAAACATTAAGATCAATTAAACTTCGACTGGGATCACACCGTTGATTCCGGTTTCGGGGGGCTCATCACGATGGAGAAATGACCAAGCGCGCGTTCGATGCGATGATGCAGATGAAAAAGAT
Organism: Desulfosudis oleivorans; assembly: GCA_020723325.1. Taxonomy (GTDB): domain Bacteria; phylum Desulfobacterota; class Desulfobacteria; order Desulfobacterales; family SURF-7; genus DYJD01. Next base: position 138,838 of record DYJD01000019.1, read on the forward strand.
CGACATCGCTGTAATCGAGTCGGCGCACCGCGGCTGAGGGTGGATCTTCGAAGCGTGCATCTCGGAAGCGTAAGGGAGACATGTCGGGCAGACCCGAACTCGTTCGGTCCTGGGATATTATGTGGACGACCATGATGATGCTTTGCAGTGAGGAATTTCCAACACCGAAGGATAATGCCTCGTTTCAGCCTTCACCCATCGCGGGAGTGGCTTCCATTTGCTATACTGTGGATCTGTTTTACCCTTACGGCAAGACCATTTGGAATTATAAAAAAAACACTTGTTAAGAAAAAATTTATTGTGTAAACGGATAGGTACAAACATTTATAATTGCTTCACGGCTTAGTAATTGTCGGCCTCAATCATCGTTTGGGCCGTTCTTCATTGTGGGAGCGGCTTCCAGCCGCAATTCGGCCGATAATGATGATCAAGACCTAATTGTCAACATCAACAGACTGGCTACTCGGTAATGATCTTTCTGAATATTGGAGATATCCAGAAAATCTGTAGCATCACTTGTTAGAAAATAGGGGCATGACAAAAAAACTAATATCGATAGTTCTGATATCCTTTTTATGTGGATGTGCTAATGGGCCATGTCGTTATAAAACGTTGGGATATCAAAAATATGGGACTTATGAATTTACCAAGCGATCCCATATCATAGTAAAAATCCGACCCCAGAGGGGCCGGCCTTGAAAACCCCTATAAGGGGATACTTTGCCTTTGCCTCCATAGAAGGCAAGGCTTGAGTAGAGTTGCCCCAAGATTTTGTTAAAATAATTCCCTTTGCTTTTCAGCTTTTCGCTCTTTGACTTCTTGATATTTGACGTATTTCCTAATCATTTCCGAATCCAGACCAACGGTATCTACACAGTAACCTCTGGACCAAAATTGATTACCCCAATAGGGTTTTTGCCTGAATTTTTTATACTTATTCAAGATACGGATCGCCGTTCGTCCTTTTATTGTTCCGAGATAATCTGAAAGGGATACTTTTGGTGACACCATCGCCAACAAGTGAACATGGTCAACCTGGATACTCAGTTCAATCACCTCGCATCCAAGGCGTTCAGAAAATGCTCGAATACAGCTCTCAACATCCTTGGCAAGCTCCCCGGTCAAAATCTTGTAACGATACTTTGGCGTCCACACTATGTGGTACTGGCAATGCCATATCGTTTGTGATAATTTTCTGAATCGGCTCATTTGTTACTCCTTGGCTTAAGTTGTGGGGCAACTCAAGTCTTGGTTGTAACAAATGAGCTGTTCATAAGGTAGAACCTAATGAACTCTGACCTGGCCCAAAGGGCCAGGATTTTTACAGCGGATTAAACAAAAACCATATGGTTGATAAATTGACCATAATTGATCCTATTGGTTTTGTAAAAGAGGTGTACTGATGTTAACCGATACCGAAATAAAATTAACTGGTATTCAAGCTTTAATTGCTTCTTTGGGTAAGGTTGACGCAGAAAGGTTCATTGCCTTAATCCGTAAGCGCTTATTAAACTACACTGCCCATCGTCAGGCAGCAATTTTTATTACG